>JAUNLF010000006.1 GCA_030532405.1 Actinomycetaceae bacterium
GTTAGGTTATGGCTAAAGTATAAACTATGTCGAACAAGGCGATTACTTCATTCACAGCTTTACGATACTTAAGGGCGCACCTTAAAGAATCCCTCGAACAGACATTAGGATCTCATGCTGCTTCGCAATGTCCCTAGCCGTTTTATCAACAATTTGAATATCGTGTTTAGCCCTACTACCGCCTACACCTACTGCAAATAATGAAACTATAACCACGATTGAGTTAGCTAACGACTCCGACTCGTTACCGCTTTGAAAAAGTGTCAAAGAAACAGGTATCAATAGCACCAGCAGTTCGCGGACCTCAAGGAATGCAGTCGCAAGCGGAACGTCATTCGACCACCTCCGAAATCCCACCAACACCCAGATAATAATAGTGAGGTAACCGATGATACCGCTCATCAATTCCTCATCAATAAAACCGCGAAACACGAGATACATCGCCATTAACAAACTAAACGCCACTAACGACCTCAACAACCAATCATCACTCTTATTTTCCGCCATCTTATTCACGACGGACTGTTCAGCTTTATTCCAGATTTCCACGACGCTGCAATCGTGCTCTTTAGCGAGCTCACAGATCCGTTTATGAGCTTCTTGAACCGAGCCCCATTCCGACTCTTCAATCGCTATTTCTAGTTCAGCACGCTTACACATTAGCCTCCCCTCCATAAAACTCGATAAACTTCATATAAATAAAATCAATTACACAGAACGGCACCTCTGAACGCTGTCGCATGCCGTCACAACACGAATTCACACAATCACATCTAAAATCAATTGTCTTCATACAATTAAAATCAATTAAGCGGCATGGTTCCCGACATGCCGCTAACCGGCGCAACTAACTCCGTTCTAAGCAGGCGCGCACCTTGTTTCACTAAAGATCACAGACTGGGCGCAGTCTTCCTCTTTGCATTGTCCTAGGTAGTTGCTATGCTGCGTGTAGTTAGTGTTAAAAGAGGGAAGAAAACTGATGGATACGCGCTCGACGTCTACGCGCCAACCAACCACTTACCGCCTTGGGGAGCTGTTTAGCGGCCCGGGCGGTCTTGCTGTTGGTGCTCACTTGGCAAATATTGGCAACGGCGACCGTATCGCACACCAGTGGGCTACTGACTACGACGCAGACACAGTTAAGACTTATGCCGCGAACATTCCCGGCGCCTCCGCTGAGAGTGTAGTGCTATCAGATATTCGAGAACTTGACTACCAAGTACTACACGATCTTGGAGATATTGACGCACTAGCGTTTGGTTTTCCGTGCAATGACTTTTCCGTAGTTGGAGAACAAAAAGGGTTTAACGGAGAATTTGGGCCGCTGTACACCTACGGCGTAAAAGCCCTCAAAGAGTTTCAACCGAAATGGTTCCTAGCTGAGAACGTGGGAGGACTAAGGAGCGCTAACGAAGGCGCCGCCTTCGTGAAAATCCAGCACGACCTGCGCGAAGCTGGCTACAAACTCGTCACTAACCTATACAAGTTCGAACAGTACGGCGTTCCACAAGCACGCCACCGGATCATCATTATTGGCATTAGGGACGACATCGATCGTGCTTATCGCGTTCCTTCGACCGAACCGTTTGAGGACGCAGACGTGAGTGTGCGCACCGCTCTTACAGTGCCACCGATTACCCCTGACATGTCTGGCACTGAGAAGACGCGTCAATCGGCCACAGTTGTCGAGAGGCTAAAACTGATCAAACCCGGTCAAAACGCTTTTACAGCCGACCTCCCGGAGCACCTCCAAATCAAGACCGCAACGAAGATCAGTCAAATCTACAAGCGCCTACACCCCGACCAGCCCGCCTACACAGTTACCGGTAGCGGCGGAGGAGGTACGCACATGTATCACTGGGATGAACCACGCGCACTAACAAACCGCGAACGCGCACGCCTGCAAACCTTCCCCGACGACTTCAACTTCCACGGGAGCAAAGAACAGGTGCGCAAACAGATCGGCATGGCCGTGCCAGCAAAAGGCGCGCAAGTAATCTTCGAAGCAGTCATGAAAACAATGGCCGGAATCGACTACCCAAGCCAAGAAGCAAACATGGACTAGCCCAAAGAGGTTTATCTTTCAGTACAGTTGTAGAAAACCACTGGCTCGAAAGACTAACCATGCACAACACTTGGTGGGTAACACGCCCCAAACGCTACCTTGCCTCCGTGCCGCGCGCTCTCGCAGCGGTGTCCTTGGCTGTTGGCACCCCTTGGAAAACGCAAGACAAGACCACTGAGCTACAGATCGAAGCGGCACTAGAAGCCTCCAACGTTAAGAGAGTCGGCACTAGACGAGACCAACAAGGCGGCGGCGCGCGCACCTACAGATCATGGCTAAAGAGTCTGGGCCTGCTGTTTATGGACAACCAAGACCGCTTACAGCTAACCCTTGCTGGGGAAGACCTGCTTAAGGGCGAGAACCCCATTCCTATCCTTAGAAAACAAGTTCTTGACTTCCAATACCCTTCAAACTGGGCTTTGAAAGGCGCCTCAAGTGTAAACCCGAGGTTCCGCCTCCACCCCTTTAGATTCATCCTTGGACTCTTAGCCGATGAGCGCCTTGAAGGCTACCTCACTGAAGCTGAGGACGTAGCAAAGATAGTCATCTGCTACGCCGAAACCCCCGACAGCCACGAAGACGTGGTGGAACGTATCTTGCAGCTACGCCAAAAGGGCGACGCCTCCCTGGAGACTGACTATTACGAGACATTCAAATCAGGCCGCATAAGTCACGGCCGCCTAGACAAGCTCTTTAGCAATCACGCCGATATTGCTAACACACTGGGCAACTGGCTCGAATACTCCCAACTCATTGTCAGAGACGCTGGAGCGTGGAGACTAAACCCGGTTGCAGACTCCCTCATCGAAGCAACGCTAGGGCAACGGCCAAAACTGATAGACCGCGCCGACGATGAAGAATACTTCCAACGCCGCTACGGTATCGGGCTTAACCGCACTAAAGACCTGCGCGACTTGACCAACTCGCGCACCATCTCAAAGGCTCTCATCGAGGAACACAACCTCAACGCCTCCTATCTGGGCATTGCCAGCCAAAAACTCATCACCAGAATAGACGCCAGTCTTGTAGGTGAATTAGCTAAGAAAGCTGGAACCACACAGGCTACGGCCGAGCGTTTTCTGCACCGAAACTACCCCAAGGGCAGCGCCAACCTATTCTTGTCCGAATACGCGGATATGGCAGTAGCCTCCAGAACCCGAGCTACAGAGTTCGAGATAGCCACTGTAGAAATCTTCCAGCAAGTCTTTGGCTACGACGCCTTCCACATAGGCGCGCAAGGCGTAGTGCCGGACATTTACCTTGAATCCGCCTCCGAGCGCTACAGCGCGATTATCGACAATAAAGCATACAAGGACGGGTATTCCATCACGAATGACCACTTCAACCGAATGACCTACAACTACATTCCGGAGATAGACAGCTACCGGCCGACCACGAATAGCTACGCTCTTGCCTTCTTTACCTACATTGCGGCCGACTACAAGAAAACAGTAAACGCAAAACTTAAAGAGATTAGTGATCAAACCCAAGTGGCAGGCAGTCTGATCACCGCAACGAGCGTGATCCACCTAGTCGAGCTACACCAAGACAAGCCCTTCACCCACCAAGCTCTTAGACAGCTGTTCTCACTAGGTAAAGCAATCACTATGCAAGACATTCACGAGATTCACTCCAACGCCGCATAAAGTGCGGCCGTAGCAGCGCACACCTCCTACACGCTATAGGTTGCGTGCATTAACGGTCGTTTTTGCGCGCTCTGCGCGGCCGCACACGCGGCCGCGAAATACCGGCACTACTGCGCGTGCAAAACTTGCGCGCAAAACTCCCATCGTTCAAAACTGCGTGTCGATGAGTTTTGCACGCCCGCGACATAGAATTATTGGAGAGCGGGAAGGAGCTTGAGGTGAGTCTTATTGGTTATGCGCGCGTGTCTACGGCCGAACAACATCTAGACGCGCAACTTGCTGCGCTTAATGACGCGGGCTGTAGTCGTGTCTTTACCGATCAAGCCTCTGGAGCGCGCACAGACCGACCCGAACTAGCGGCCGCGCTGGACTACTTGCGCGAGGGCGACACTCTAGTGGTGTGGAAGCTTGATAGGCTCGGCCGCTCACTTGCACACCTTGTGCACGTCATTGAGGACTTAGAAAAGCGCGGCGTGGAGTTTCGTTCCCTTAGCGAATCGATCGACACGACTACTCCGGGCGGGCGTTTGGTGTTCCATATGGCGGCCGCCTTCGCGCAGTTTGAACGCGACCTTATACGCGAGCGTACTAATGCAGGCTTGGAAGCCGCTCGGGCTAAAGGAAAAGTGGGAGGCCGTCCCAGCGTTATGACTGCTGATCGGATCAAGGCCGCTAGGGACATGTACAGCCAAGGCGCCACTTACACGCAAATAGGCGCGGTGCTTGGAGTGAGTCGCTCTAGTGTTTCGCGGGCGCTTAATAATGAGGCGTGAACGCTTGGCGTTCACACTGTTACTACCGCGCGCGGCGCGGTAGCCTCACGCACGGCGTGAGCATTTGCCTTTAGTAATGGCGCGTTGCGCCACTTGGACGCGCACGGTGTGCGCGCGGTTTTTTCTTAGTGGTTTTTTCCTGCTGGCTTTCCACTCTACGACGCGCGGCAGTGTTGCCAAACGCTACGCGTTCAAGCACGCGGAGGCTTTCGCGGCATAAACCACTTCGCTTGCGCTTCGTTATTTATTCCACGATCCCCCGCCTACTTGCCCTGCGGGTGACAACACTGCCTTAATCGCGTCGTTATCGCTTTGCTCGCCAGCAGGCAAAAAAGAAAGTCACACCCGGCACACAGGGAACAAGTCCCAGCCGAACTTTAGAAAGGAAAGACAACATGTCTACTCGTTCTTATGTAGGAGTCATCGAGGGCAACACGATCAGCTTCATCTACGTGCATTTTGACGGCTACTTGCAAGGCGTGGGTGCCGCACTTGCCACCGGGTTCCCCAAAGCAAAGGACATTAAACCCATCATCGCCTTGGGAGACAGGTCAGGACTGACTCTAACCAGTTATGCAGGAGACGGCGACTCATATGCAGAGCAAGGCGAAGTTAGTGACCACCTCAAGCCTTCCACGCGGACGATCGCCCAAGGCGCGAAAGAGGAGACAATCAAGGAACTAATTACCTATGCAGGCCAAAATGGAATTGAGTTCCTATACCTACTCGACGGCAAGAAATGGCGGGCATGGAGCTGCTTCATGGAGTGGGCAGGCAAAGAGCACGACTTGTCCACCTATTGCAAGGCCGGGTTCGCGTGGCAGATCACCGAGCTCGCTAGAGCTTGGAGAAAGCAACAGGCACCAGCGCCCATACCAGCTTAAGCGCATCGAGCGGCCGCCAGCGGCGGCCGCTCAACCAGTTCAAAACAATAAGCGAAAACACTTGACGTGTCCGGTTGATCGGACATACAATTTAGGGGACGGCACACAGGGAACAAGTCCCGGCCACAGAGATCAAGGAGAGATTCTCATGATGACAACGCAACTTAACCCGACACTAGCGCACGCAGTCCACGGATTGTGGACGGTCACCACGGTAGGCGGGGTGACGTATCAAGCAACGCTTCGCAGAAACCCTGACGCAAAAGGTTGGATTGTGAGTGTTGTTGATACGCGCACCGGCGCAGCCGTACTACTAGCACACCCGCTAACTACACCGAATTATGGAGATGTTGCTTGGGTGCTTGACCGGCGCGCGCGTGACCTTAACGGCGGCAAACCTGAGCTATTGGGCGTGGACTTTAACGAGTACCGGGATTACGCGGCCGAGTGCCGCGATAAGGAAGTGAAGAACCCGCAACGGTTCATTATCACTGAGAGCCCGCGCGGGGAGTTTTGGGCGGGAACGATTGCAGACCTCCTTCGGTTCGACAACCATTATCAGCGCGCGTATGACTACTTGCGCTACTCCGGGCTACTCGCTGAGCCGGATGAAGATGACGACGACTACCCGCAGATGAGCGACATTTACGCCGCGATGACGCGGGAGGCGTTGCAGGCGGCGTGCGACGCGGACTTTGTTTACGTTACTGATCTTTACGGTGACGTGCTTGGAACTCTTGACACGCTACAGGCCACCATCGAGGGCTGGGACGGCACCGAACGCGAGGTTGCCCTTGCTCATCACAGTTTTATGATTGCTCAACTCGTAGTCGATACCGGCAGCGCAAAGCGGGTCGCGAGCGTGACGGGCTTGAGTGAAGAGGACGTGCTTGAACGCGTTAAACGCGCAAGAGCAAAGTGAATCAACGGCGGTGAGGGGCGCGCCTAGCTTGCCCCTCACCTCAAGACAATAGGGAGCATCAATAGTGGATGGGACGGAGTTTTACTACAAGCGGAGGGGAATGGGGCTTACGCAAGAAGAACTTGCAGTACAGCTCGGTGTTAATGAGCGGACTGTTAGGCGATGGGAGAAAAATGACTTCACCATTCCCGAAGGTGTCACGCAAGATTTAAACGAGTTGTACACCAGCTTTGGTGAGCGCGTCCTATCATCGGTGGATTTACTACTTGAGCAATTCGAATCTGTTCACGACGGCGCAGGCCAGAGTCGTGACGACCCTGACGGGCGGCCAGTAGTTGAAATCGCCACGTTTAAAACACCTGAATCGCACGAGCTTGCTCACCCCGGAGAGTCATGGACGCAGCATAAGGCGTTGGTCTCCGCTATCGGCATGGTCTTGGCAGGCGAGGGCTTTAGCGTGCGGTTTACAAGCGTCACTGAGCAGTAAGCAGGGAGGGACTAGTAGTGGAAGACTACGAGTTTGAAGCGTTTATGGGTATTCCAGGCTTGGAATACTCTGAGGAAGCGTTAGAAGTTATCCGCTATGTGTTTGAAGAATACGAAGCGGAACACAAGTACAGGCGCGATGACGGCACCGACTGTGAGTGGGAGTACGAGCTGCGCTTTCCCGAGTTTGCCAGCGGGGTAGTGGGTGTCGCGGAGGGAGTCGTGACCCTTGAGAATATAAAGAAGGAATGGGCAGACGCCCACCAGAAGCTCATGTACAAGCAGGCGGAGCTTGTAGGCGCAGTGCGCGCGTCGCACGCGATGGGAATGAGTGTAGCGGACATCAGGCAGAAGACCGGTCTGTTGGAGTGGGTAATTGAACAATGGCTGGAGAGAGCCTTTGACTAGTCCGGCTTTGTTTGTTCAGGTCTGCATTACTTAACCGCCTGCCCCTTGATTGGGCAGGCGGTTCCTAATCTCTGGCACGGAGATTAGGAACCGTACAAGTGGGGGGCGTGGAGCACGCTTTGCGTGCGCTGTATTGGTTCGGGCGTTGCCCGGTGTATGCGGACGCGCACGGTGTGCGCGCGGTTTTTTCTTAGTGGTTTTTTCCTGCTGGCTTTCCACTCTACGACGCGCGGCAGTGTTGCCAAACGCTACGCGTTCAAGCACGCGGAGGCTTTCGCGGCATAAACCACTTCGCTTGCGCTTCGTTATTTATTCCACGATCCCCCGCCTACTTGCCCTGCGGGTGACAACACTGCCTTAATCGCGTCGTTATCGCTTTGCTCGCCAGCAGGCAAAAAAGAAAGTCACACCCGGCACACAGGGAAACAAGTCCCAGCCGAACTTTAGAAAGGAAATAGCATGACGACTCTAAACGGACTTATTGAAGGCGAGTCAGTAGCTACCTACAAGATTGAAGCAGGAGGCATTAACTGGCCAAGTGCTCTTAATGTTCTTGGAGATAAGGCGCCTAAGTCTTTGTGGGTGAAGGGGCAACTGTCGGATGCGCCACGTGTTGCGATTGTGGGTAATCGTGGGTGTAGCGTGAACGGGTTTGCCTTTGCGCGAGAGTTAGCAGGTGATCTTGCCAAGCTTGGGATAGAGATTGTTTCAGGAGGGGCTTGCTGTATTGGCACTGCCGCTCACATGGGCGCGTTGGAACACGGCCGCACGATAGCTGTCCTTGCTGGAGGCGTGGAGAATCTATACCCGAAGTCGAACTCGGACTTGTTTGCCAAGATAGCCCAACAAGGTGCGCTAGTGAGTGAGTATGAGCCGCAGTGTCCTCCTACGCGCGGATCGTTCTTGAGGCGCAATGAACTAATCGCGGCGTTGGCTGATGTCACCGTGATTGTGGACGCGTCGAGGCGGTCGGGCGCTGTGCACGTTCTTGAGATTGCGCGCAAACTTAATCGACCAACGGCGGCGGTGCCAGCTAATCCAAGCGAGGAAATGGCAGCTGGATGTAACGAAGCGATCAAGCGCGGTCATGCGCACCTAGTGACTTGTGCACGCGACGTTATTGAGCTTCTTGATCATCAGCTAGTCACTCCTTAGGTGCTAGACGTAGCGTCGACGATAGTTGAGTTCTTCGAACTTGTTGCGGAGTCAAACTCGATTAGCTCTTAGATGCTCATATGTTTGTGGCCTCCAACCCGAGCGGGTTGGAGGCCACGACGCGATTACAAAATGAACAAAAACGGAACCGCGATGTATTGAGTCTAACTCATTGCCGCGCAAACACTGGCGCGAGCTGCGGCCGCACAATGCCATGCGCGGCCGCAGTACTTTGGCGTGATGAGATTAGTGCGTGTTGTGGAGTCTCACTGTTCTTGAGTGTCGTATGAGGTGGAGGCTTGCTCGATCTTCTTGACCTTGGGCAACTTGGTTGCGTCGAAGAATCCAGCAGCGAGTAGGTCACGCTTAAGCCAGCCCGCGTCGATTGCAGCTTTGTGTGCGTCCTTGTATGTAGACACGGCCGCTTCGAGTGCAACCATCGCTTCACCTAGTTCACGCACAGCGCGTTCTTTGTTCTCATCACGGTTGAGTAGCTTGGCAACAGGATCGAACTGAGTAGTCATTAATTTTCCTTTCACATCGTAAAGCCCATCGTTTGATGGCTTCGTAAGTTACGTAGGGTGTGCGCGCACAAAACGCGCACACCCCCAGACCCGACCCGACCTGTTGTAACTACACGCACGTGCGGGCGTGTGAGGTGACCTGTGCCGACGTGTTTCGCGTGCGCTTTGCGCGCACGCCCGCGCGCCACAGGCGCGGCCAATGGAAAGGGCGTAGCCCTTCGCCGTTCTCGCAAGCGCGCGAGGCGACGCGCGAAGAATGAGCGGCGGCATCTACTCGCAGTAGCTTGCAACCCGAGCCAACCAAACGCACAAGGTGCGATTACCTTGCGACCTAGCACGCGCAACAGCGCGTGCGGACGCCCGGGTAGCAAGCTATATGTTATTGGTACCAATAACAGGCTTGCAGGTAGACACGGGGTTCTACCTGAGGCACACTAGAAGTGTGATCCCTTCGGGTCGCTTCGCTGAGGAGACTGAGACTAGATGAGTGCCATGAACGATTCTGAGCGGCAGAGCGTAGCGCCGAGCGACGTTCGTCGTGCACCTCGTTCAGTTAATGGAATTCAGCGCACGTCCCTACGCGTTCATTTGACTATTAGTGAGCGCGCCCTGCTTGAAGCGAAGGCTCGCAATCGCGGTTGGTCTCTTTCGCGCACGCTCGTACACTCCGCGCTGCACCCAACGTCGGCAGAAGATATTGATTCAGACAATCTTGCTGAGGTCATTACTGATTTACGCGACTACCGCCGCAAGCTTGCTGGCATGGCGAACAATCTTAACCAGCTCACCCGCTATGCGCACTCAAAGCAGGAACTACCCAAGCAAATTGAGGACGTGCTTGGGCAGGTAGAACGTAGCGTTGATGAGATCAACTATTTGCTTGCGAGCGTGCGCCGATGATCCCCAATATCGTTGATGGTGGAGACATGGGCGGCCTCATGCGCTACTTGGTTGGGCCGGGTCGCGCTAATGAGCACACCGAACCGCACCTAGTCGCCGGTTCACGCACGATCATGAACAGATGGGGCGACTGGAATGAATTGTCCGTAGCGCAAGCAAGTGAGATAGCGAACTATCTCGACTCGTTTATGCAAGAGACCGAAAGCTATCCAACCGGGCCGATTCGCAAGTTCGATCCTGAGACAGGTAAGACCCGAGCAGTCGATTACGGGCCTAACCACGTGTGGCATTGTTCGGTGTCGCTCTCTCCTGACGAAGGCCCCCTATCGGAGGACAAGTGGGCTGCCATTGCGAGCGACTTCATGGATCAGATGGAGTTTACTTCCGCGTCGGGGAAGGCTGAGTGTAGATGGGTTGCAATCCATCACGGCGTGTCGAAGAACGGCGGCGACCACATTCATATCGCGGCCAACATTATTCGCGAGGACGGCACGCGATGGAATTTCTGGAACGATCAGCCGCGTAGCCAGCGCGCGTGCAACATGCTGGAGCACAAGTACGGGCTACGTATCCTAGAGTCGCGTGAGCACGCGCGTGGTTCTAAGTGCGATAGCGCGCAGGCGCTCAATGCCGCTAAGCGCGCAGGCAAGCCAGTCACTGATCGCGCGGCGTTGGAGACGCGGTTGCGCGCCGCATCGAAGGCGGCAGGCAATGAAGTAGAGTTCATCCGCAACGCGCGTAGCATGGGCGTGAGGTTGCGTCCGCGCTTTGCTAAGGGCCGCACCGACGTGGTGGTTGGTTACTCCGCCGCGCTACACACCAAGCCCGGTGTGAAGACGCAATGGTATGCGGGAGGCTCGATCGCGCGAGACTTGACGCTCAGTGCATTGCGCGAGCGTTGGCCAGACACTATTGAGCACTCCAGCGAGGCAGTGAGCGCGTGGCAAGACGCTTGGAAGGGAATGCCGCTTCGCCCACAACGACGCTCTTACACTACACAAGAGTGGCAGGGGCATAAGCGCGCGTTTGAAACTTACCGTGAGCACCTTTGCGGGGTTGATCCATCTGACCCGCTTGCACTTGCCAACGCCACTAACGATGTGGCGGGCCTTCTAGCTGCGGCCGCGCAACAGCGAGACCTTAGTGAGGACGAGAGGCGCGCACTTGATTTCGCGGCGCGCCAAGTTGGTCGCAACGCCCAACTCAAACACCGTCCGGCCAAGCATACTGGCGCCAGTCCTTGGGTCGTGCTTGGCGCGCAACTGCTTAGCACTGCAGTTATGCCGAAGAACAGTGAGGTCAGCTACGCGCTCATGCTCGTAGCCACACTTGAGCTGGTCAAAGCATTGGCTGACTTGTACGTGCAAGCACAGCAAGCCAACACGGCTAGGGCAATGCTGCGTGATACTCGCGCCGTGTACGACTACTTGCACGCCGATGGCGCGCCAGTGCCGCACGACTTCAACGAGCTCCAACTTAACGCACCGTTGCAACAAGACGCGCTACCCGAAAGTGTTGCAACACCTTCCGAGCCGCTCACAGTCGATGAGATTGTCGAGCCTTCGCTCGCACACGCTAGTGCGCAAGTGGACACCAAGGGTGCGGATGACTTTAACCAACAGCTACGCAAGCAGTACCCGTGGCTGGTCATGCCTGAAGACTTCACCGGCCGCACAAGTGCTAACGGTGATCAAAGCAGGCAGTCCCGCCCCCACCTGCCTGACATGCCGCCACCATCGACTAAGAAGAAGCGCAAGGGCTCTCACCCCCTTCCCCCACCCTTTGACCCGTTTGGGCGCGGGCAGGGTCGTGGCCGTTAGTGTGCGCGCACGCTGTACGAGATGAGCATGAGCGAAGAAAATGAAATGCCCCTGTACTACCCAAACCTCGACGCGTTTGTTCGAGACTTCCTCTCGACCATCTACGACCGCGCGCTTCCTAAAGGACGAATGACTTGGTGCCCGCAATGGTGGAAGCACGCTGAGGCGGTCTACCGGTTGCAAGCCTTATGGCTGTCGTGGGAATACATGCGCGTGAACGAAGGGCCGGTAGGCACTGTGCAGTGGCTCGTGTCGTATGCAGACCCGATTATGAATGTGCTGTTTGATAACGACGGCCCTTTCAAGGGGTGCAGTGTTGAGGGCGGACACCGTGAGCTTCGACCTCACCCCGGCGGGCGACTTCCTTGCGACCCTGCTGACTTGGACATTTTCACTCCACGTGAATAAAACAGTGGCCGACACCTTAATGTCGGCCACTGTTTTATTACATGCGGCGCGTTTGAGTTCGCGCTGCTGGTTTGGCTTGGGGTGCGCTTCGCGGCGCACTGGCAGTGTTCGTCTTTCGCGTAGCTTCTCTCGCGGGTCGATGTAACGCCTTATCAGCGGTCATAGCTGCTTGCACTGCCGCTGGGTCGCTACCCTTGCCTAACAGTGCTTGCGCGTGTGCTTCACGCGCACTGGCACTATCCCACGCGGCCTTCTCTCCACGTGAGGCGCTTTTCGCTTCACCGACTTCTTTGTCCACACGCTCTTGACTTGCCTCGTCGTTATTGCCTTCGTCTGCCAACTCCACGGCCTGCGTGGCTTCTCTCTGTTCCACGCGCGCTACTTCACGCGCGTGACTTGCTTGCCCTAGCGCGATAGCGCTTTGGGTTTGCGCGGCCTTAAGGTCGGGGTAGATGTCTTTGATTCTAGCGTCCACCTGCTCACTTACCCCTAGCCAGCCAGACAGGTCGCCTCTCCATAGAGTATTAAGCCACTCTGGCGCACTGTCCTTTTGGCTCTCCACGTAGTCTAGGATCGCTTCAGCACGGTCTTGATCTACCATCTGGAAGTCGCCATCTTGGTATGCGCGGTACAGGGCTTGCTGCACCACAGGCTTTACTTCTTGGACTGTCTCGGTCTCAAGCATGGGAGCTACTTGTATTGCTTCTTCCACGCTTGGAATATCCTCCACCTCCTCGATGGGGCGACGCACATCTATATTCCAGCGTTCCTTCGCTTCACGCTCGCACCTGCGGGCTGCCAGCTCGGCTTGCGGGTCAATGTCGCTGAACCTTCGAGCGAGCCCATACACGTAGATTGCGTCGTCTTGCGTGACGCCGCTAGACCACCAATTGCGGTTGAGCGCACGCTCGTAAACCTTTTGAGCAAGCGCGCGTTCGTGATCGATCACGCGTCTGAGTGCGCGCTCTTGCTCGATAGAGGACTGCTGGGCGTTTCGCAATGCCTGCTCACGGCGCGCGGCCATGAAACGGCCGATAACCATCGCGGCACGCCAAGCGCGAACCATTTCCGCGTTTGCCTCATTTATTACCTGATCTGCCATGGCAAGAATCCTTTAACTACTTTGTTTCCAAACTGGGCTGTTCCCAAAACGGGATCAGCCGCACCAATGTGGCTACCGCGCCCGAAGCAAACACCCACGCCCTGCCTTGGGGTAGCGCTTGCAAGTCGGACACTGTAGCTATGGGACGTTGCTGAGAGGCTTTAGAAGTGGAGTAAGACCGGCCCGAAGAAGAACTCGACACTTGGGTCGAGTCCACCCAATGCACGCCAATCAGTTCAGAGACGTTGCGCAGGAACTCCGGTTCGGATACGCCGCCGCCATAAACCTTCAAATTCGCGGCCGACCATAGAGCCTTCATTCCCTTTTCACCCCACACGCGCTCTCCTTGACTCCACGACTGCAAAACCGTGTCCACACAAAGCCCGCGCGAACCGAAGTGAGAGTATTGATTCGGCAACTCATTCCACCGACACACGTTGGCCGCCTCGTCCAGCTCGATCAACATAGGAGTCTTGAGCCGCCCACCCGCTTGAGTAGTTGCATACGCTGTTGCTGCCTCCACCACGGCCACGGTCAGCGGCGTGACAATCTGTGTTGCACTGCCGCGCCCTTCTTGGGACAGGCAGTAAAGCGTTTCATGGGTACGCACAAAGTCTTCGGGTTTAAACTCGGGCAGTTCTTCGGACGGGGTAACCCAGCGCATGAGGCGCGTGTTATTCAAAAAGTGCATGATTCGCACCGCGCCACCGTAGACACTGCCGCGCGTCTCGACGGGCATACCCATGAAACCTTCCAAACTGGTCGCGGCCTTCTTGAAGTCCTCCTTCAAATACTCGTCTTTGGTCTCGCTTGCCAGTGCGCGTAGCACCAACACGGCTTCATCGTTAGTTTGATCCGACAACCACTCATGTAGTGCTGTAATTGGACGTCCCGACTTCGCGGCCGCAAGGAGCATAGGAGCTATGAGCTGGCACGACCAGCGATCCCACATGTCATTGCCGTCTTTGTTACTTGCGTCTTCGGCAGATAAGAACATGTCTGCAAGCGCGCCCGCTTGCACATAGTCAGTGACATAGGAAAGGGGGTTCCACCACCATGACTGGGTGGTGCCCGCTAGATTCTGCGGGTCAAACACCCACGCGTACTCACCCGTGGTCTGTTCGCGTCGAGCGCGAGTCTCATCCACTATGTCGCGCTTGTTAGACGTGGCTACAACCGCGCCTGGAGCTGCGAAAATGCGGGGCACGACCCAAGAAGTAGTCTTGCCTGTACGCGGGCCTGCAATCGTGATACACACGTCCTCGAACGAAGACAACACCGCTACGTCGCCAGCCACCGTGCGACCCACTGGGAAGCCGCGCGCACCTTCGACACCTAAACGTTCAGCCTTAGCCGCGACCGCACGTTCAGTAATTGGCTCAATGTCACGCCCGCGACCAGCCCACTGTGCGGCCTCATCACCGCGCCGCGCTTTGCCCGACTTGCGTCGCCCCACCAAAAGGACGACTGCAACTACTAGGACAAGTAGGAACACTCCTACCCCACCGATCCACCACGCCACCTGCCCCGAAGGGTCTAAACTGCCGTCAATCAAGCCAAAGACAAGGGTGAAAGGGTTCCACGACGCTTCCACACCGGTAACGAGTGCCCAAGCGTGGACGCCAAGAGTAATGACTACGGCCGCTAGGGTAGTTAAAGCGATAAAGACTGCCATGAGAATAGTGGAGGGTTCCCAAGTAGCCACATCCTGCTTCACGCTCATCACGCTCTCCTATTCCACCGTTGATTCGTGTCAGAAAGCTGTGCTTCGCCTTCAACGAAACGTACTTGGAACGGCGTGCCCGGCGCGTTTGATGTCTTGAGCATGAACTTGCCCATCCCCAAAGGCGGCGCGTCCCTACCGGTAGTGGGGTCATACGTGCCCGGCGCGTTCCACGAGGTGAGCATGTCCTTTTCCTTTTGTGTCAAGGAAAAAACGCCCTCCAAAAGGCTCATCTCGCGAGCCGGGAGACCACCTAAGAAAAGCATTTTTGACCTCTCCACAAAGCCCAAGGCTTTGAGTCGGTCAGCTTGGGAGGCCAGAGCATTGAAATCAGCCATAGAGTGCGTGACCATGAGCTGGCCAACGCCGACCGTTCGGTTAAGGCGCGTTAGCGAGTCGATACGCTCTACTAGACCAGAGGAGGCGCGCAGAATACGCCACAACTCGTCCATTACGATCTTGTAGCGCCTCCTTGGCGCTACACCCGCGTCCGCAAGGGTTTGGGCGATCTCCACCGTGGCGAACCCATACGACCAGCACGACAACAGTAGTGCCGCTTGCAAATCTTCTGACGCCTCTTTAAACGCAGACACGTCGAAAACCACCGAGCGATCCATCATCATCGGAGTTGTTGTCTCCACCGCGAAAAGCCCGCCAAACCGGCCCGATAGCAACGCCATAAGGGAGGCTTCTAGACTCTCAGTTACCTGTCGGTAATGGTTAATATCGCCGCGATCCAGTGCGGCCGCGCGTAACTCATCCGGCGCACTTCTGACCACTTCGAGCAAATCAGCCAAAACAACCGGACGTCCGTAGGTTTCCAAAATACGAATCGCCTCATCCACGATCGTTTCTTCACGATCCGTGGGAGGGGTGCGGCGAATAATGTGGATTAGTGAGCACACCATGTCTTTTTTGCGCTCATGAGCGGCTGCAAGGAGTTTGTCGCGATCCTCCAGCTTGCCCGCTTCTTCCAAAAGCGCGACCGCGTGAGCGACGTTGCCCGCGTCCAGCGGGTTAATACCGGCTCCTCCGTGCTCAATACTGATCACTTGCCCGCCAAGAGCCTCGATCAACGCCACATAGTCAGGCTTAATATCCCCCAGCACCATTGTGTGCACGCCAAAACCGGCCGACGCAGTAATCATGCGGCGCACTAAGGAAGACTTACCCAAGCCATTCAAGCCCAGCACCATTGCCGAAGGTGCAGAGATCAGGCCGCGCTCAAACCAACTGATTTCATCGGCACAAACCGCTCCCCCACCGTGCAAGGCTCGCCCCAAGGGTGCGCCAACCAGCGCGGCGTTAGACCCAACGATAAACGGGAAAAGGCCGCACACTTGCTTAGATGTTGCGCGCCACGGCTGTATTACTGGCTGATTAGCCGGACTGCCAGACCCTGCCGCGCCCTTGTGAGTCGGGGACGGTGCCCCAGAGGTAAAAAGGGCTGTGAATAAGTCTTTAACAAACGCCACGGCTACCACCTGCCAGACAGTGCTTGAGATACCGGACGCAACCCAAGGGGTAGACCTAGCGCAAACGCGGTGTCTTGCGCCCCATACGCCGGTCGCACCAATAACCGCGACGAAGCGGCCAGTGCGGTAACCGCGCTGGAGGTATCATCCATTTCCCCATCAGTGGTAGTAGCACTAATAACCATGCCGAAGTCGAGCAAACCGGCACCAGAGGCTTCCTCATCTGCCACTTGCTGTGCGGCGCGAAGCTCACGCCGAGCTGTAGCAGTAGGACGCGGCATATTCTCCACGCGCGCGGCCGCCCGGTTCACATCCGCGTCCGCAGCGGCCGGGGCTTTCGCCGCGTCCAGCGGCCGGTAAATGATTGTCACGCGCTTGCGCTCCACGTCGCGCGAAGGCTCCAAAATCTTTCGAAGCACGCCCGACTGGACGTATCCGCGCGCGGGCCTAGACATCACCCACGAGCGCGAAAGGCCCGAATCGTGCCTATAAGAGTCCCACGCGGCGACCGCGCGAATCGGCCCCGCGTCACCCCACACCAACTCCACTTCTTCCCCCGCATTGGCTGCCTGCTCAAACAGCGTCTCCGAGGCTGGGTCATACGCTACGCGGGTTAGCTGACAAATCTCGCGTGCGCTAAGCAAATGCACGCCACCCGCCCCGCTTCCCATAAGCGTCTGCGTAAGACCGGGAAGGTCTGAGCTAATCCGAGAGACAACTTGCGAGCGTTTTTTCGCCGACGTCCCCATCTTGGCAGGATCAAAAGTTACGGTAATCCACGCGCGAACCCTTGCTGCACCTTGACCGTAATCTTCCACTACCCGATTAAGAATCTGTCGCGCCACCAGCGGGGACTCATCAGACATGCGAGAGGAAACCTCTCTGCGTAGCCTGTCGCCACTATCGGGGATAGTCTCTACCGTCACCGACGCCTGAGCCACGCCCATTTGCCCACCAAGATCACCTAGCCACATGCCCCACAAGGCCACTTGCCTATCAATCGTGTCTTGATCGGTCAGTCCCCCACCTTCAGGCGACACACTCATGACCACGGCCAACGTTCCATCACCGTGCTCGATAAGACCGAAGGGGCGCTCATAGGAGTCCCTATGCTCGCTTAACCCTGAGGGATGCAGCATTCCGGGCAGTTCACACTTACCTTCAGTAACGTGAGGCGCTAAAGCGCCACTAGCGTGAATATTTGACTTCCTACGAACCGACCTTGCAAACCGCATTCTTTGTCCCGCTCTTTCTAAAACCGATACCCCGTGAATATCGCGGGTAACCACCACGCCGACCACGGCCGCACACAAGACGCCAACGCCCACGCCAGCTAAGACTGACACAGACATAGCCGTGATTGACACAACTGCAAGACCGGCAAGGATTAGGAGTGACTCTCCAAAGCCGAGCTTGCCAAAACCGGCACGCCGGGGAATCCGCCAATTTCCATACGTGCGAACTGCCACTGCTTCTTCACTCACGAGCGAACCTCCTGACCGCCACTAGGGCCTTCTCCAGACGCGCCCGGCCCGCCCCGCGAACCCATCGCCGGTGGTGTTTGACCATCAACTCCAGCAACACCTTGCGCACCAGAAGCGCCAGATGCACCGTCTTGACCACTAGCCCCCGGTGCGCCTTCCCCACCGGACATTCCCACGGCGCCAGTTGCACCAGCACTACCAGCACTGCCGTCACTACCATTAGCGCCAGCGCTACCGGCACTTCCTTGCGCGCCTAGGGACGTAACACCACCCCCGGCGCTACCGCCTGCGCTTCCTTCTACTGCGCTTGTTGTCGCACCGTGCGCGGCACTCGCCGCGCCAGCTCCTGCGGCAACCAGTTCGCTTGTCCCTCCACTTGCTGCTGCGCCGCCCACACGGGCCACGGTCATAGCTCCTGTGGCAAGTACCGCGCCAGCTCCTGCCGCCGCTCCCCCACCGCCACTACTTATAGCCTCCGTTGCGGGCACCATAAAAGTAATCAACGCTGGAAGGGACATTACGGCTAAACCGAGCATAATAACGCCGGTTATAAAGCCCGTTAGGTCATCTTCGGTGAACACCGTCCAGTGCCCCCCTGAGACGAGTTTTATAGCTAATGCGTAAATGATTGACGCGGCCGGTTTATACAGTAAGAACGCGAAAAACCACGCCACCATTTTCCACAGCCAGCCGCGCCCCCACTTCGTGAAGTACGCTGCCCCCGCCAGCGGCATGACACCTACGAGCAGGATCAGCATTGCCGAGCGGACAAACATAAGCCCGATCTGCAACATATTCGCGATCAATGCCGCTAGGCCGCCAATAATGATGACGACCATGCCCACCGCACCGGTAAGACTACTAACAGACAGAATCTTCGAAGCGAACTGACCCGTGTCCTGCGCTGCGACTAGAGAAATAATCCAAATAGAAAACTCATCCGACGCCTCTACCAGCATTTGGCCCGCGCCTACAGACACACTTGAAACCACAGCAAGGGTTAGTAGCCCTTGCAAAATGTTCAGCGCGCCTTCACCGCGACGTGAGAATGCCAGATGGATACCTGCCACCATCAACGACGCTATCGCTACCGCTATGACCAGTAAGCGAGTGGAGGAGTGGATGAACCCCACTGCCGACCCTGACGCTGTTAAGTCCGGGACTTGCACGCCGACCCACGTCGAGCCGACCGTAATGAGGGTGTCAGACACTCCCTGCAAAACGGCTTGCGCCCACTGAGCGATAATATTGTCTACCGCGTCGGAGACCGCTTCACCAGCTTTGCATGACAGTTCCCAAAAGTGGCACATCTAGGCAATCCATTCAATAAATCCCTCTAAGGGCAGCGAGTCAATCACTCGCTCACCCCAAGAGTCGATCGAAGGTGCTTCCACCTTCCAATCCCCGTTTTGCCATTCAAGAACTAGCGGCCAAGCCACGAGCTTATCCGGGTAGGAAACCGCCGACACTGCAAGCACTACCATCGCGTGATCCGGGCCGCGATCTTCGTAAATGTAGCCATGAATCTTAAACGGCGAGCCCGTTTGCCCTTGCCACTGCTCCTTAATCTGCGCCTCCAGCCGATCCCGGTTAGGGCCTTCAGCCATAAGTGCAACTACTGTTTCGTCGATTTGCTGTTGGGAAGAAAACCACGTCAAAAAGTTCGCGGCCGCCAAAATAGCGCCTGCCGGATTGTGCGAATAACAATGCGAAATCCCATCAGTAACGCCAGGGCCATAACCTTCAATACTAGGCACGTGAAGCCCTTGTCCAACCTCCAAAGGAGTTGAAGGCAAGGCTTGGGTAGGGATCACGTTATCCAGGGCTGTAAGCCCGCAAACAGAGTCCGAGTCTCCAGCGGCCGCTACCGGCTCAGTAGCGCCCTGCGCTTGGTCGCCACTGGCAGTTGTGGGCGCTGGCGCTTCAGGGGACGCGCCAGTGTCAGCAGGTTCCTTAGTGGCCACTAAATAGCCCAGCCCCACAAGTAAAGCCACGACTACCAGTGCCGAGGCAATAAACGCCGGACGGGCAAAAATGTTCACGCTCTTTTCTTCACCAGTCATCACACCAGTGCCTTTGCTAGAGCCGATGCGGACGCAATCACGATAGCGCCAATGATGACAAAGCCAATACGGCGAACATTCTCGTTACCCATACCCCGCTCATTCGAAATGATGAGCATAATTCCCCCGACAACAAAGCCGACGAACACCGAAATGGTGCCGATCCAAAACAGCCAATCCAAGACTGTTTTCACCTTCTCCTCCACTCCGGGGGGAGCCACTGGAGAAGGATTAAGATCCAACCCCACAAGCCCAGCCACCACGCGAGAATATGCAGACTCCAAACCAGAGATCACCTTAGAAAACACTTAACTTTCCTTTCCGATTAGCGACAACTCTTTCAACACTTTGCGAACGTCCCGCGACGCGGGTACATCCCAAGCAAGCGAGGCACGCCAAGCAGGCTGAAAACCCACATGCCACACCCGGGGGAACGCGCCTTCAATACGCTTGCGAAACTCCACTAGCGACTTCACCGGCTTGCCCGGCACGTCGGCAGTTAGAATCAGGCCGACCAACTCCACGCCTTCGACTTGACCCGACGCCCACTGAATTGCGGCGGCCTGCGCGGCCTTTAACCCTGTAAAACTGCTTCGCGCCACAACCACGGCGCGCGTATAGCCTTGCGTAGCAGGCCACGCAACGCCCGCGTCACCCGCACCAAGCAAACGCGCCCACGACGTCGCACCCGCACCACCATGTGCGGCTACAACCCACAACGGACAGTCTTGCCCCTTAGACGACACAATCGGCAGCCCCGAAACCATACTGACCTGCGCACCCGGCTTCCAAGCACGCGCGGCGCGCACCGGCCTACTCGGAGCCTGCGCCACCTCTGGCGCCACCACAGTCTCAACCGCCCACGGATTAATCTCACTCATGTGCGCCTCCTCTCTACGTATTACGTAGAGCGTGCGCACACAGAAAAAAGGGGAAAATAAAATGCCGGGCTGGCCGCCAATAACCATCACTCAAAACGATGACGAAACCGTCACCGTTACCGCCGCCAAAGTCATCCAAGCCCATCTACCCGCTGGGCCAACCGTCCATCAAGACGCAATGGAAATAGCGCGCGAGCAAGCCAAATACTACCGTCGCACCCTGCCAGTAACAGCTATCAGCAAACACGGCACTTTCTACATGACCGTCGCCCCTGACGGAACCATCGAAACCCTAGACACGCCACACCAAAACACCAGTACTGACAGCGCCACCAGTGCCACCGGCACTACCAGCAGTACTGGCACCACCGTCAAACACGCAGACCCCGCCGATACCTCCACCATCGACGACGAGCAGGCACCCAAGACACTGCCCAAGCAGGCCACCCTCCCCGCGCAGGCTCCACACTCAGCGCCACGCGCGCTACAACCCGCGCCGACGCCTCAAACTTCTACAGTTGGTGCCAGAAAAGCCACGAAAGCGATACTCTCCTTAGTAGGCGCTTTCGCGCTTATTGCAAGCGCCAGCCTGTTCGCTATTCACCAGCTCAACACTGAGCAAGACCCACAACCCACAACAACTCAAACCACTATCCCAACAACAACCGCCACGCGACCAACAACAACAACGGCCAAAACCGAACCAGCTACAACCCCAACAACGACCGCGCCCACCACGGCGGCACCAGAGCCAGAACCTGAACCCATCCCACAGCCCGCGCCTGAACCCGCGCCTGCACCACAACCAGCACCCCAACCACCTGCGCCTGAACCACAGCCAGCACCGCAGCCCGCACCGCCACCACCCGCTCCGCAGGGGGTAACCTCGATGAGTACCTCCGTCAGCACCAGCGGCAACGGCGGCGCCTACTTCGCCATAAGCCTCAGCGGCAGCGGTAGCACCACATGCAGTATCAGTATTGGGGGACGCGGTACAAGCACGAGCGCCCCCGTACCCGGCACCGCAACAGCAACAGTTACAGGCATACCACTAGGCACTCAAAGCTGGACTACCAGCTGTGACGGCCTCACCAACACAGGCACCATCACCGTTTACTAGAAAGAACCCAACATGCAAGAACTGGACTACTACCCCGAATACATCGTCACTTTCGAAGGTCAAACCCCAGAAGAAGCAAAAGGTCACTCGCTCCCATCTCCGGACTACGACATCGCCAAAAGTATCGGAATCGAAATGGCATACGACTACGGGCACGACCCGGACAAAAACCGAATCTTTTACCGCACAGTCATCATCGCCTCAACCGACTGGGTAGAAGTGGGCGACGATAGCAACTACGAAGAAGTGATTGAACAAATCAACCGAGAATTCAGACCGTTCTAAGAACGAAAAAGCATGGTGCAAATATTGCACCATGCTCTAAAATCTTTTTGTGATCCTCATCACACAAGAGAAGTTGCTGTATCAAACGACTCGACCAGCTTGCGAGCCTCTAAGGTAAGAGCCTCATCATCGAGTGTCAGAATACCACCCTTCGTGCCACGTCGAGAACCCACAAGCATAGTCATCCACGCGCGGGCCGCGTGCGGAGGAACTCCCAAATCCGAAAGGCGCGGGTCTGCACCGGCCGCACTATGACGCCGACTTGCATCCCCTACCGCAAGTTCAGCAACTCGTAGCGTACCCGCCCAAGCAAGAGTCTCACTCATGCCAGCACTAATAAGCGCGTCCACCAAGCGAACGAAAGTGCCTTCAAAATCATCGACGCTAACCCACACATCGCCTTCAAAGCCCATACCCGGGCGCAGCCCTTCCTCAGGCATTTCAGCAGGCTCCACGGCGCGTTCCACACTCACCAGCTCCTCGCGCCCTGCGCGACGCCGGTTCACTATCGTAGTGAGCATTGCCCACGGACGCTGAGCCTGCACCAGCTTGTCTGCAAGCGTGGTCGCCGCCTCCCACGCAATACCGATCGTATCGGCCTCCGCTTCCTGTCTCGTCATGCCACCAAACTGCATAGCCCCGGCAATCGCGACAGCGAACTGGCGCGCTCCTACCTCTTTCAAAGCTACCGCTAAACGCTCACCAGCCGCGCCCTGCCAACCTTGAGTACTTCCTTGAACCAGCAGAGCGCGTAGCCCTTCATTATCTGACGGGTCAAGCACACAGGGCACCTCCACCGAAGCGTCGCCCTTAGCCCCCGCCAAAGCAACATCATCATTGGACTTAGCACGCTCGCTTGCTCCTGCCGTGGCGTGCAAAACAAAGCGTGACGACGCCTTCTTGCCGTCTTTATATCTCATCTGCCGCGAAAGCGCTCCGCGCGCCTCCAAGCCACTTAGAGCGTAAAACACAGCACGGCGAGATATCCCCGTAATTGTCGTCAAATGCTCAACTGCGCAAATGACAACGCCATGAGAATCAGCAAGGCGAGCCAACTCGAACAGCACCAGCGACTGCGAAGGCGTCAAACCGCGCAACCCTTGCGCCCACACCGGCCAAGACATGTGTTGAGTCATCCTGCAACACTCCTACCCAGCGCCTCAACCCGCGCCAAAGTAAGCTTCATTTGCTCCACGCGCGAAACGTTTGGATAAGCCGTAGCCACGTCTTCCCAAGCCTGCGCCCACACCGGGTCTACCTCTGACACCACCTCGGCAGCTATCTCCTCGCTAATACGCTGCCGATCGCTAACAACATCCGCCCACAGGCGAGTCTCTGAAGCTGCAGCTCGCACTCGCGAAGGTGCCAGTTCCGGAGCAACATTCACGTCAAGCCTATGCGCTACAAGCGACGACAAGCGCCTAACCTTGTCCGGCAAGGGCTGATCCATCGCAAGGCGAATCGCCTCCGTACTCCACCCGGCCTCAATACGCTCACGCAACAGCGCCACCACACGCACAGCGCCCTGCAGGTCTAAACCTTGCAACTGTTGCGGCAAACAAGCCGCTAACAGCCTCAAGTCCTCATCATCGAGGCGAACGCCGGGCACATCGACATTCCTTCCCGTAGCAAAGTTCCCAGAATCGCCTTGCCCCGCCTCACTCGGATTACCGGTGGAAGCTGAGTAATCATCACTTGAAACACTTCCCGACCCGACCGAACCAACTCGCGGCGCCACCGCGTCGCGAGACTCTTCAGCGCGAACACGTCTACGCACAGGTCTGGTCTGGTCTGGTTGGGGGTTTAATTGGGGGTTATATGTACATATGGGTGCAGGTAGTTGCATGTGTGGACTACGTGATTTTGCATGTGTGGAACCCTCACCATCCTCACATGTGCAAGATTTGCATGTGTGGCCGCAACCGCTACATTCCGCGGAAAAGTCCACATGTGCAAGATTTGCATGTGTGGACTTAACGTCACCCACTACCTCCAAATGCAAAACATAAGTCGTGCCAGAACGGTGCTTATGAGCCGGCTTGCCAGCACACAAGCCGTCACGATCTTGACACCACGTATAGCGGGGCCTACGCGAAATAAGACCCAACTCATCCAAAGACTTTAAATGCGTCGCCACGCTACGAAGCGAGCACTCCGCTCGCGCCGCAATCTCCTCGCGCGAACGCCACGTCTCGTCCTCGTCATTAGCAAACTCGGCCAACGCTAGCAGCACTAGCTTCTCGCCCTGCGAAAGACCCCTAATCCGGTCAAACGCCCACGAAACAGCCCTGAAACTCATTGCTGACCACCTAACAATAAACGGGCTGACCAACAGCCCGAATCTGACCATCTACGCGCCTCAATCAGCCCCGCACGCTCCAAAGACGACAAGCACGCCTCAACGCCAGAAACGCTCAAACCTGTAACGCCCGCCACCACAGCCGGATCAACACGAACAGCACCCTCGCTGTCCGCCTTCCACGCAAGACGCAAAAGCACGAGCTTATCGCTCAACCGCCGACACTGGATACGCCAAGCCCACTGAACCGCCTCAGCGCTCACCAGAACCACCGTTAAGCGAGCCAAAACCCGGCAGCTCCTGATCTTCAACGAGACTTACACTCGAGGCCGATGCCGCGCGATAAACGGGAAGATTCTCTATCACTCCGCGCTCAAAAAACACACGACGATTCGGAAGGCGAACCGACGGTATCTTCCCGCTACGCGCCCAGCGCAAAATGCTCTGAGCAGACGTGTTAGGCAAAAGACGCGCAGCCTCATCAGCTGTTAAGAGTTCAGTCTTATCGTTAGTGTCATTAACGCTCATGCTGTTACAGTAATCCGTTAATTTACTTAACGCAAGTGAATCATCTTGAACTTAGTGGAACGATTTGATACTGTTTGCACATGAGCATTGAACGAATTGCGGCAAGCCTAACGCCTGCGCAAGCCACCGGCTTAACCGTCAATCAGATTATGTTTTTTCAGGGTGTTACCCGGTCTGAATTGGCTAAGCGGGTAGGACTTTCGCGCCCCTCCATTTCGCTGAAGATTGCCGGAGAGGTTAGCTGGTCGCTCGAAGACCTCTTGTCTGTAGCGGCGGCACTAGGTGTCGAAGCAGAGCAATTGCTGCCCAAGCGTGATAGCTCTGGCAACTGGATTCCGGCGCCGTTTGTGCCCGGACATGCAAAAACCCCCGCTTACGCGGGGGTGTCATCGGAGCCACCTGTGGGAATCGAACCCACGACCTATTCATTACGAGTGAATCGCTCTGCCGACTGAGCTAAGGCGGCGTCACCTACAGCCATCAAGGCTCCAGGCACGAAGTCAACTTTAACCAATTCAGGCGCGCACTATCAAACGCGCCGGCTGTGATGTACGCCGAAAAGCCGGTAAAAGACACCTTTACGGCAGTTGACAGCTCAAGTCGTCTGCGGGAAGCTCGCCGTCTAACAGGAACTGATCAACCGCGGAAGTCACGCAGTCACCCGCGGTACGCGAGTAAGCGCAGTGCTTCCACCCATCCACAGTCAGCAAGTGCGCGGACTCCAACTGTCCAGCCAGAGCCTGCGCCCACTCATACGGAGTCGCGGGATCGTGCGTCACACCCACAACCAGAATCGGCGGCGCCCCCGCGCCCGACACCGGCTTACGCGTATCCCGCGACTCCACCGGCCAAGCCTCAATCATCGCCGACGCCAACCCAAACTCGCCGCCCAACAAAGGCAAATCCTGGCGCAACTGCTCCGCGCGAGCAACCCACTCGCCCTCAGACCCGACCTCCTTATAATCCAACGAATTCACCACATTAAACGCGTCAAACGAATTCGTCGCATACGAACCATCCGGCCTACGATCCGCGTAAAGATCCGCAATCTGCAACAACATCGACCCGTCAAACTGCCGCATCGCCTGCGTCAAACCAGTCGACAACAAGTCATACGTGTCCGTGTCATACAACAACGACACCAACGCCGTCGTCGCCAAAGCCTTCGTGAGCGGCCGATTCGGATCCGACGTTGGAATCGGCCTATCCTCCAACGAATCCAACCAGCCCCGCAAGTCAGCCTTCGCCCGATCCACATCCACAGGCAACGGAATCCGCCCCGCCCGCGACGCCTCTTCCAACCAGTGCTCCGCGGCAGCCTCAAAACCCTTAGCCTGCCCCTCCGACACCGCGTCCACATCGGCCGCCGGATCCATCGCACCATCCAACACGAAACGCCCCACATTCTCCGGGAAATTATCCGCATACAACGCGCCTAAAAACGTTCCATACGAAAACCCAAAATAATCGAGGACGTCCCGCCCCAACGCGGCCCGCACAATATCCAAATCCCGCGCCGCGGACATCGAATCCGAATGCTGCGCCATGTCCGGCGAGCGATCCAAACACTTCTGCCCAAGCTCCGCCGACTCAGCGCGAATACTCTCCACGGTCACCTCCGAAGTGACCGACCGGACCTCATCAATCTCCGAATCCGACAAGCACTGCACCGGCGCTGACAAGCCAACCCCGCGCGGATCCACCGCCACAATGCCGTAACGCTGCAGCAGATCCTCCGTAAACACGTAATCCACCATCGACGGCAACGACGAAATCGCCGACCCGCCCGGCCCACCCGGGTTATACACCAAAGGCGTCACACCCCTAGCGCCCGCGTACTGCACCACCTGCAAGTCGATCGTCTCACCCTGCGGATCCTCGTAATCCAGCGGAACTTGCACACTACCGCACTCAAACTTACGGTCACGCGCCTTACCGTCCGTCACGTCAAGCACGCCCTCATTATCCGAACACGACTGCCAATCAATACGCTGATCGTAAAACCCCTGCAACGCGGGTTCAGGCGCCGTGAAAGTCTTCTCAGACTCGGCAGGATCCGCGCCAGCGCACGCCGCCAGCATGATCGCCACCACCGACCCGGTCGCAGCCAGTTTCAAACGTCGCATTTCGATTCCCTTCGTGACGCGGCCTCACCGGTGCGGGACCAGGGCCGTGAGCATTGCCTCAACAATTAGTAGCGGAGTCGTATTCGTCTGCAACCGGGAGCGCGCCAACTCGACACTCTCAATCGCCTCCAACGTCTGCTGCGGCGACGTCATCTGCGCATAATTCTGCACCGCACCGCTCAGGCCCACGTTAATCTCACCGACCTGCGCGCCAAGCTGCCGCGCCAACACGTCCCGATAAAACGCGAGCAAATCCAGCATCACCCGGTCCAACGCGTCACGCTGCATACGCGTCGCCTGGCGATCCTGATCCTCCTTCAGCCGCGTAAAATGATGTTTCATATGCGAGGGCGGCGCTTCGCCCTCTTCAATCCCAAGCGTTCGCCGCAGGGCGGACTCGGCCTTCTCGAAGTCCTTCTCCTGCTGCTTCTTCTCAATCTCCGTCGCCCGCGAAATCAGTTTCCCCGCGTTGAGGACGGCCTCCCCCGTTGAACGCGCGGACAGGGCGAGTTGCATGAGCTCCTGGTATTCGCGAATCTTACCGTCGTCAGATAGCAGGCCCTTCGCGCGGCCAATATGGGACTGCGCCAGGCGGGCGGCCGCCACCGCGCGTTCGGGAGGCACATCAAACTGGCGTTGCAAAAGCTCCGCAACAACCCCCGCGGGCGGAATACGCAGCGACACGTGGCGGCAACGCGAACGAATCGTCGTAATCATGTCCTCCGGGCTCGGCGCGCAAAGTAGCCAGACAGTACGTTCGGGGGGCTCCTCAATTGCTTTTAGGAGGACGTTCGACGCGCGCTCCATCATGCGGTCCGCGTCTTCAATCAGGATGACCCGCCACCGGCCGCGCGAAGGCGCCGACTGGGACTGGTACACCAGGTCGCGAACCTCTTCAATCGAGATGATCACCTTCGTGGTGACAACATCCGCGACATCGCCGTTACTGCGCGCCAAAGTGGACTTACACCCCGGGCACTGGCCGCACCCAACCGGCTCACCCGTACACTGCAGAGCCGCCGCAAACGCGCGTGCCGCCGTGGAACGGCCCGACCCCGGCGGCCCGGTAATCAGCCACGAGTGCGTCATCCCCCGCGCGCCATCGCCCTCGGCCCCTTGCGCGCCCTCCACGATTGCGCGGGCGTGCTGCGCGGCAGCCTGCAAGGTCTGTACAGCCTGCGATTGTCCGACCAGGTCGTCCCAAACGGTCACTTCGAATCGCCCTCGTGAAGTTTTTGAATAAACGGCGTGAGGGCGGCGCGAATGTCAGCCTGCACGGAATCAATATCCTGCGCGGCGTCAATCACGCGGTAACGGTCCGCGTACTGGTCGGCGAGCGCATGGTACTGCGCACGCACCAAGTGCTGAAAGGTGGTGGGTTCGCGCTCTAGGCGGTCGGGCTCGCCGGTGCGGCGAGTGTGCGCAACCTCGGGGTCGAGGTCCAGCAGGATCGTCACGTCAGGCATGAGCGAGTACGTCGCCCAAATGTTAAGGTCGCGGATTTCTTCAACACCAAGGTCGCGCGCCGCACCCTGGTATGCGATCGACGAGTCCAGGAAACGGTCCTGCAAAACCACTCGCCCCGATTCCAACGCCGGCCGGATCTTCGTGGCCACGTGGTAGGAGCGTTGCGCGGCGTACAACAGGGCCTCCGTGCGCGGGTCAACATCATCAGGACCGTGGATCACGAGTTCGCGAAGCTGCTCACCCAGCGGCGTACCACCCGGCTCGCGAGTCAACACCGGGTTAATCCCCTGCTCCTTAAGCCACTGGTGGGTAAGCCCCACCTGCGTGCTCTTACCGCAAGAATCCCCGCCCTCAAACGTGATAAACAAGCCGGGAAAAGTTGTGTCAGCCGCTGAACTCATACGTCTATCTTTACACACCCCGCGGACAGGCAGTCAGTTGGGCCTATCATTCACCCGGGTAGCGAACGCCCAGTTGGGCGCGGACCTTGTCCATGATTTCCATGACGGCGATAGTGTCGTCCCACGGCATGATTTCAGATTGCGTGAGGCCCGCGTTCACGCAGCGCGCGACCTCCGCGGCTTCGTATTGGAGGCCGCCTTGGATGTGTCCGTCCCAGGTCCAGGACAGGCCCTCCGCGGGAACGGGCGCGCTGGGGTCTGAATCGCGGTAAACGTTGATGCGTCCCGGCGTGTAGAACTGGTCGCGAAACTCGATGCGCCCTCCCCGGCACGCAATGTGCGCACTGGTTGGCGTTGCGGACCGCATATTCGAGGTCGCCGTCGCCAACGCGCCAACGTACGTCATCGCGATGATTTCGTGCTCGTCAATGCCCTCGGGATTTACGAGCCCCACCGCGTCAATCATCTCCGGATTGCCCAGGATCGACTGGATGAAGCTGATCGGATACACGCCGAGGTCCAGCAGCGCTCCCCCGCCTAACTCCAACTTTTCCAGGCGCTCAATGCCGTCCAGTTTCTGCCCGTGATCCGCATAAATCGACACGATGTCGCCGAGGGCGCCCGAGCGCAGCACCTCCCGCGCCATCAGCTGATGCGGCAAGAACCTGGTCCACATCGCCTCCATGGCGAACAGCCCGGCCGCCCGCGCTTCCATGAAAACATCCTGCGCCTGCCGCGCGTTAATAGTGAAAGATTTTTCGACGAGGACGGGCTTGCCCGCCCTCAATGCCAATAGTGCGCACTCGTAGTGAGCCGGATGCGGGGTGGCAACGTAGATGGCTTCAACGTCGGGGTCTGCAACGAGCGCTTCGTAGGACCCGTAGGCCTGCGGAATGCCGAAGCGTTTCGCGAAGCGGGTGGCGCGATCCTGCGTGCGAGACCCCACGGCGACGATGTTGCCGGTGGAATACTTCGGAATCTGACCCGCGAACGCAGACGCGATCCCACCCGTGCCCATGATTCCCCACTTCAAAGCGGGCGCACTCATCGGGTCCGGGATCGTGAATCCCGGCGAGATCTGCAAAACCTCCTGCGGAATATCCACAGTCAAGGGTGAATCGTCCACCCTAATATCCGTGTCTACCGTAGTCGACGAGTTCACCTGGGCCTCCTTAAGCACATTTAACATGAGCCTACAACGAAGTGGGCGCCCAAAGAGCGAACACTACTTTTTCGTGGCGGTTTTACCCGTGGTCGTCTTCTTCGCCGTTGTCTTCTTAGTAGTCGTCTTTTTGGCGGTCGTCTTGCGAGTGCGCTTGACGGGCCCCTTGGCGCGTTTTTCGGCGAGTAGTTCAAAAGCGCGTTCTTGGGTTAGGCCCTCGACGGTTTCGGTTTTGGGAACCGAAATGTTCGTCGTGCCGTCGGTGATGTAGGGCCCCCAGCGCCCGTCCTTGACGACGACCTTCTTTTGCGAAACCGGGTCGAGGTCGAACTCGCGTAGCGGCGGCTTCGCAGCCCGGCGCCCGCGCGTCTTCGGCTGCGCGAGCAACGCGAGGGCTTCTTCCAGGGTCAGGGTAAAGATTTGCTCTTCGCTTTCCAGCGACCGCGAATCCGAACCCCGCTTAATGTAGGGCCCGTACCGGCCGTTTTGCGCGGTGATGGCCACGCCCTCGTCGTCCTTTCCAACTTCGCGCGGAAGGGACAAAAGCTTCAGGGCATCTTCTAACGTGACCGTCGCCAGGTCCATTGATTTGAATAGGGAGGCCGTAGCCGGCTTGATCTTCTTCTTGGAGCCGGCTTGCTCTTCTTCAGAGATCACCTCGGATACGTACGGCCCAAAACGGCCGTTCATTGCGGCGATCTCACGGCCATTTTCGGGGTTTGTGCCCAGAACGCGGCCGTCGTTTTCGGCTTCCTTGAATAGCTCCGCAACCTTTTCGGGGGTTAGCTCGTCGGGGGCGACCTCGGCGGGAATGTTGGCGCGGGTTTCGTCGTCGCGCTCCAGGTACGGGCCGTAGCGCCCCACGCGCACCGTCACGCCGTCACCCAAATCCAAAGAGTTCACCGCGCGCGCGTCGATGTCGCCCAGCGACTCCACCTGGTAGCGCAGGCCCTGCCCGTCCTCGGAAACCTTCGGCGCGTCGTCACCATCGCCTAGGTAGAAGGATTTGAGCCACGCAACCGAGTCTTGGTCGCCGGCCGCAATGTGGTCCAGGTCTTGCTCCATGGTCGCGGTGAAATCGTAGTCGACCAGGTTGCCCAGGTTTTCCTCAAGCAGGCGGGTCACCGAGAACGCCAGCCACGACGGCACCAGGGCCTGTCCGCGTTTGGTTACGTAACCGCGGTCGGATATCACCGAAATGGTGGCGGCGTACGTGGACGGGCGGCCAATGCCGCGCTCCTCCAGCGCTTTCACAAGCGACGCTTCCGTGTACCTTGGCGGCGGAGTCGTGTCATGCCCCTCGGCGGCGGCGCCAAGCACGTTTACCTTCGAGCCTTCCTCCAACTTCGGCAGCCGCTGGTCCGCCCTCGCGTCCTTTGCATGCTGTTCGTCGTCGCGACCCTCCTCGTAGGCGGCCAAGAACCCGCGGTGCGTAATCACCGTGCCGGAAACCGACGCAACAACCTTGTGCTCTCCAGATGCGAGCGGCCCGGCCTCATCCATTTCACCCGTTTGCATCGCGATGCGCAGCGTGTCCGTTGTGCCCGTAGCGTCCGTCATTTGCGACGCAAGTGTGCGTTTCCAAATCAGATCGTAGAGGGCGAGCTGGGCCGAACTAAGCTCGCCGGCAACCTCTTTGGGTGTGCGGAACGACGTGCCCGCGGGGCGGATAGCTTCGTGAGCTTCCTGCGCGCCCTTGGCCTTCTTCGCAAACACGCGGGGCTTCTCAGGAACGGAGCTCGCGCCGAACAGTTCGCGCGCCTGCTTGCGCGCGGCGGTGAGCGCCTCGTTAGACAGCGCCACCGAGTCGGTACGCATGTACGTGATGTAACCGTTTTCGTACAGCGACTGGGCCGTGCGCATCGTGTCGCGCGCGTTCCACCGCAGTTTACGGCCCGCCTCCTGCTGCAGCGTTGAGGTCGTGAAAGGCGGAGCCGGGCGACGCTTGTAGGGTTTGTGCTCAACCGAATCTACCTGCGCGCCACCAGCGCCCAGGCCGGCAAGTTCTTCGGAGAGCTTGCGAGCTGCGTCCTCATTAAGGTGAAGAATTTCAGACGGCTTCTTTAGTTCTCCGTCGTCGGTAAAGTCGCGGCCCTGCGCGACTCGTAGGCCGTCCACGTGGCTGACTTTCGCGGTGAACGATTCGCCGGATTCCAGGTCTACGTCAATGTCCCAGTAGTTCACGGACACGTGGGCCATGCGTTCACGCTCACGATCCACAACCAGGCGCGTTGCAACCGACTGGACGCGTCCAGCCGACAGGCCGCGGTTCACTTTGCGCCACAGGACGGGCGAAACTTCGTAACCGACCAGGCGGTCCAAGATTCTGCGCGTTTCTTGCGCGTCCACAAGCCGGTCGTCAATTTCGCGCGTATTTTCGAGGGCGGACGTGACGGCTTCCTTGGTGATCTCGTTGAACACCATGCGCTTTACCGGGATCTTGGGTTTCAGCACTTCCAGCAGGTGCCAGGCAATCGCTTCACCTTCGCGGTCCTCATCAGTTGCCAGGTAGAGTTCGTCGGCCTCTTTAAGCGCACGACGAAGCTCGGTGACGGTTTTCTTCTTGTCGGGGTTAACGATGTAGTACGGCTTGAACCCGGCTTCAATGTCTACGGCGAACTTGCCGAGCGGCCCCTTCTTCTTGTCGGCGGGCAGTTCTGAGGGCTGCGGCAAGTCACGAATGTGTCCCACCGACGCTTTGACAGTGAAGTCCGGCCCCAAATAGTTGGCGATAGTCTTCGCTTTTGCCGGAGACTCCACAATAACGAGTTTCTTACCCGCCACTTTTCCCTCTTCCTCCCGCGCACTGCCGCGCGGATCGCGGATTTAAACGGCTGTTGCCCGCTTTTTCCTTACACCTTCGCACACGCTAGCCTAAATTCGCTAGTTCCTTTGCGCCAAGTCTCAGTTTTTTCACCGATTTCACGCGGAAACTTTACGATTTAGCATTCCTGCACGAACCAAATGTGCTAGCTGATCGTATACCCGCGCGCTGATGTCGGCTCGATCGTCCTCGGTGAGGATGTGGAGGGCGGATATGATCTGTCCTACTGTTAATTCTCCGTCGCTTGCGCCGAGCACTGCCGACATTGACGTATTTAATTGTATGCGCCTGCCGAACCCGCCCCCTTGCGTCGCAATGATCACTTGCGGGTCGGATTGGCCGGGTTCGAAGTGGCGTTCTTCGCGCACGTCGCTTGCGCGCACGAAAACCACGTCGTCGCTGACGGCAGGGTCGGCGATTTCGGGGTTTTCGAACAGTTCCGTCATAGTGCGAGCTACGTAGTCGCCGGGCGCCGTGGTTGTCGTTACTACTTCTTCGAACACCGCGACGGGTTTGTTTGTTTTCGATTTACGAGGGCGTTGCAAGGTGAGCACACCCAGCCCAATGCCTGCGACCCCGCGCTGGTCAAAGTCCGCAAGCCACCGCGAGTACGCGTCCTCGTACTGCGACGGGGTCATCGCCAGGCGCGCCCCGTTGTCGCGCATCCACATTTCCACGTACTGCGCCGGGTCGAGCCTCTCGCGCTGAATCACCCACGCGTGCAACCCCGACTCGCGCACCCAGGTGCGCGGGTGCGCCGCCCAGTCGGGTGCGGACTCGGGCCCGTCGGCGGCGGCGTCGATTTCCCAGTTACCAAGCATGACCGCGCGGCCGCCCTCACTCAGGTGGGATGCCGCACCCGCGACGACTTCGCGGACAAGTTCGTCGCCGCGTCGCCCTCCGTCGCGATATTCAACAACGCCATCGCCGCGCAGCGAATCGGGCGTGATGACGAACGGAGGGTTCGAGACGATGAGGTCGAAACGCTCCCCCGCGACGGGTTCAAACAGGGAGCCGAGGCGCAGGTCAATGTCGAGTTCGTTCAACGCAAAGTTGAAGCGAGCGAACGCGACGGCACGTTCGGAAAGGTCAGTGGCGACAACCCGGTCGGCGTGGGTTGCCGCGTACATTGCGAGCACACCGCAACCCGTCCCTAAATCCAGAACGGACCCGGTGGCCTCGCGCGGAGTCATCTGCAGCAGCGTGCGCGTGGCCCCACCGATTCCGAGCACGTGGTCGCGGCCGGGCGCGCGGCCGGTCAGGCCCTCGCCCAGGTCGGACGCTATCCACCACCGGTGCACGGCGTCGTTAATCACAGCCTCGTGCGGTTGCAGTTGCACCCCGGCACGCACAAGCTCGCCCTCGTAAACGCTTACAAGCCCAAGCGAAACTAAACCGTCAACCCCAAGGTTTGGCAGGGCGCCAGCGACGTCCTCGGACGCGACGAAATCCCACAGCACGAAAAGGCGCGTTAAAACGGCCAGGATCGAATCGTCTTCGCGGGCGGCTTTCAGGGCTGATACGCGTTCATTGCGTAAGAGGGCGCTGCTGGCGCGCTCGCCCAGCAGGGCGTTCACGGCGTCGACTGTGAACTGCGTGGAACGCAAGTCCGTGCGTAGCGCGGCGAGCAAAACCGGGTCAGTGGTCGGTGTGTTCATGGGTTTAACTAACTCCGCTCATGGGTTTAACTAACTCCCCCGTCACCTAATAGGGCTGTCAAAAATGACTGAAACCCACTATATCCCGCGGTTTTGGGTGCGATTTTGCAAGCGCGCCCTCAACACCCTAAGATGTCTCGATTTCGAGAGATTGCTTACTTTATAATGCGACCGCCGTCATACTTGGGTATCTTGAAAGTGTAGCGATACGGAAAACAATCCATTTCGCATGTAAGTACGGACACCTACACATTAGGAGTGACCATGGCTGTCTACACTTTGCCTGAACTTGATTACGATTACGCAGCACTAGAGCCGCACATTTCGGCCCAGATCATGGAGCTGCACCACAGCAAGCACCACGCAAACTACGTTGGTGGCGCAAACACCGCTTTGGAAAAGCTTGAAGAGGCTCGCGAGAAGGAAGACTTCGCGGCTATCAACCTTTACGAGAAGAACCTTGCGTTCAACCTCGGTGGCCACGCAAACCACTCGGTGTTCTGGAAGAACATGACCCCGAACGGTCAGGGTCGCCCCGAGGGAGAACTTGCCGCCGCTATCGATGAGTACTTCGGTTCGTTCGAGAAGTTCCAGGGCCAGTTCGCAGCTGCCGCTCTTGGCCTGCAGGGCTCGGGCTGGGGCATCCTCGCGTTCGACACGATTTCGGGCCGCCTGGTCACCTTCCAGCTGACCGACCAGCAGGGCAACATTCCGGTTGGCGTTGTACCCCTACTGATGCTTGACATGTGGGAGCACGCCTTCTACTTGGATTACAAGAACGTGAAGGCCGACTACGTGAAGGCTTGGTGGAACGTCGTTAACTGGGAGGACGTTGCTAAGCGCTTCGAAACCGCCCGCGAGAAGTACGGCGAGCTTCTGGTTGTGAAGAACTAACAGTTTGCTAGGCGCGCCGCGCCCACGCTGACGCATAAAAGGATGCCCACACCGTTTGGTGTGGGCATCCTTGTGTGTAGACCCTTTGTATATGAGGGCGGTCGCCGGGCTAGCTTGCGTTCAGCAGGCTAGCCGTTTGGCCCCGTGGCGCCGCCCTCGGCTGGGTCTACTCGATTGCCGCGAGCGCTTCGACGGGCGTTGCCTTGGAGGCGCTTCGTGCCGGCAAGATGGAGGCGACCAGTGCGGCCAGGACCGCTACGGCGGCGGCGGGGATGACTTGGAGCCAGGGAATCACGATGAGGCGGTCGATGCCTAGTTCGCCAAACGGCATGGCTTTAATGCCGATGATTCCGTACCCGATGCCGAGCCCCACGCCGATGAGTACGGCGATGACTGTGATCAGTAGGGTTTCCCACGTGATCATGGAGCGAATGTTTCCGCGGGTCATGCCGAGCGCGCGTAGCAGCCCGTTTTCGCGGCGGCGTTCCACAACCGACAGGGCCAGCGTGTTCGCCACACCGACCAGCGCGACGACGATTGATACGCCCAGCATGACGACCGTTGCGATCAGCATGCCGTTGATCATTGCCATCATGAATGCGCGTTCGAGGGCGCTGCCACCCACCACGGTGTCGGGCACCTTGGATTGGATGTCGTTGGTCATGTCGTTGACGTCACTCATGGATAGGTCTTCGGTGACGCGGGCGTACAGCACCGTGGTGTCGATCGCCTGGTCGCCGAGCGCGTCGCGCATTTTGTCGTAGTCTTCGGGTGCGAGCGTGTAGGCTTCGGTCCTCGCCAGGACGGGTTCAAACTCGAATGTTTGATCGCCGACCTCGAAAGTAACCTTGTCTTGGCCCTCGACCCAGAGCCAACCGTTAACCGCGATGGTTCCGGGCTTCGGGGTTGTGATCGGAGTGTGTGCCACCCCGGACAGTTCCGTTCCCTTGTTGATGCGCACAGGCTCGCCCTCGTTGTCGAATGCGAATACGTCCACTTCGATGACCTGTTCAATGTTTTTGACGCTGCGAACGTCTTTGATTTCTTGTTCGGTCATTTGGCGCGGTGCCGTCATTGTGACGGCGATGTCGATCGGGCGGTTCGTGTCGATTTCGGTTGCCATGGTTTTTTGCATTGAGGACGCGCCGACCATCATCATGACGACGAGTGTGAGGCCGAGGACGAGCGCGGCTCCGGTGGCTCCCGTGCGGCCGGGGTTGCGCCACGTGTTTTCGCCGGCCATTTGCATGGTGACGGAGCGGACGCCAAACAGCTTGCCGACGCCGCGCGTGATGTAGGGCAGCAGCCAGCTCATGAAGATGAGGACGCCGATGAAGCTGATTGCGGATCCGATGAACGCGAAGCCGAACTGGGCGACCTCGGCGCCGAAATCTTCGCTGGTCATGGTTGCGACCAGGATTGCTCCACCCGCGAGTGTGACTACGAGGCCGGTTACTAGGCGCGCGATGCGGCGCTTTTCGGCCAGTTGGTTACTTTCAACGGGTTGGAGGGCGACCATGGGCGACAGGCGCGACGCGCGCAGGGCGGGGCGCAGGCCGGCTACCAGGGTGATGAGTACGCCGGTGACGATGGTGGCGACGTAGCCCCACCACGGGATCGCGGCGATTCCGGCGAGGTAGGACGGGGTGAGTTCGGAGAACACGTTGACACCCGCGGCGAGCAGGGAGCCGGCGACCAGGCCTGCGAGGGAGGCGAGCAGGCCGATCATCACGTTTTCTTTCAGCATGAGCCGTCGGATTTGTGAGGAGTCCGCACCGATCGAGCGCAGGAGGGCGAGTTCGCGTTGGCGCTGGGTGAGCATCACTTGGAAGGTTGTCGAGATGACGATGATCGCGGTGACCGCGGCGATGCCGGGGAAGATGAGGACGACCGCGAGCATGCCGGCCAGGCCGGAGGCAACCAGGTTCATCTGCGCTTCGATGTATTCGCTGGACGTTTGAACTTTAACGACGTTCAGGTTTGCGTCGTCTAGCATGTCTTTGACGTACGTGGCGGCGGCCTTGTCGTTCATACCGTTCGCGCGGTATAGAAGGATGTCGGGCTGCATTTGCGGCCACAGGTTGGTGATTTCACCGTCCGCGACGGTTGCGGATGGCATGGACATGCCGGCGGTGGTTTTTTCAATGCCTACGACTGTGAAGGTCGCGGGCTCGCTCGTGCCTTCTCCACCCATGACGACGTGGTCTTCGACGAGCGTTGATCCGATTTGTACGTTTAGGGTTGATGCTTGGTCTTCGGTGAGGACGATTTCGCCTGACTTTTCGGGGAGTTTCCCCTCTTTGAGTTCGGGCTGCCTGTAGGGCTTTTGGTAGAGCTCGTCTAGGCGTAGGCCACTGCCGGTTTCGGTGCCTTCTTTTACTACGTACACCCAGGCTTGGTAGTAGATGGGTTCGACCGATTCGATGTTGGGGTCGTTTTGAAGCGCCTCGAAAACTTTATTTCCGTCCTGGTTGGTGTCCGTGTAGCTGGTTTCTATGGCGCCTTGGGCGCCTTCGATTTCGGATGCGATGGAGGTTCGCATGGAGTAGCTGAAGCCTCCTGCGACTCCGAAGCACAGCATGATGAATGTGGTTGCGAGCATGATCGCAATGCCTGTGGCGGTGTAGCGCCTGCCGTGCGCTTTGAGGTTTGCGGCGAGTAGGCCTTTCATCGGGTCACCTCGGCGATCTTGTCGACGCTGGGTTTTGCCAGGTCGTTTACGATCTTGCCATCGCGCACGATGAGTGTGCGGTCGGCGATTGCGGCGGCATTGGTGTCGTGGGTGACCATGATGACGGTTTGGCCTAGTTGGTCGGCTGCGTCGCGTAGCAGGGTTAGTACTTCCGCGGATGAGGTCGAGTCTAGGTTTCCGGTGGGCTCGTCGGCGACTAGGACGGCGGGGCGGGAGACGAGTGCGCGTGCTACTGCGACGCGTTGTTGCTGTCCGCCGGAGAGTTCGTGCGGCTTGTGGTGTAGTCGTTCGCGTAGTTGGAGGGCGTCCACGACTTGTCCCATCCAGGTGGCGTCGACGGTGCGTTTTGCTAGGCGCATGGGGAGTTTGATGTTTGCTTCGGCGTCAATGGTTGGGACTAGGTTGAAGGATTGGAAGACGAAGCCGATGTTGTCGCGGCGGAAGTGTGTGAGGGCTTTGTCGCCGAGGCTGGTGATTTCGATTCCTGCTACGGAGATGACGCCGCTGGTGACTGAGTCGAGTCCGGCTAGTGCGTGTAGGAGTGTGGATTTGCCGGAACCGGAGGGTCCCATTATGGAGGTGAACTGGCCTTCAAAAATGTCTACGTTTACGTTGTCGAGGGCGATTACTCGCGTGGCTTCGTCGCCGCCGTAGACTTTGGTGACGCCGCGTAGTTGGACGATGGGCATCGCGGTTTGCGATGCGTGCCGGCCGCGCGCGGGGGTGGGTTGCGAGGCCTGGTTTGGAACTGTTTGATGGGCCATGGTTGATCCTTCCGAATATGTCCAGTTCTAACTACTTCTAACGCTACGTTTCAGGACATTTTTTCGTTATCGGGTATCCCCCTGATTTCCCCCTGATCCTCAACCCTGAGGGTCGGGGTGCGCGCACCTGGAGTGCGGGGCGACGCGGGTTTTGGCGAGTCCATGACCGTGACCCTGAGCAGGCTCGCCCTCCAAAACGGGGAAAAATCAGGGTGATCCCTAATGTTTATTTGGTGGCGGGCAACGCACAATGGAGGTGTTGCAAGTTCCACCAAGGAGGCCCAAATGTACCCGCGTCTTTACCGCTCCAAAACTGACCGTTATATTGCTGGCGTTTGCGGAGGCATCGCCAGAACATACGGGTGGGATCCAGCGCTCGTGCGCATCCTCGCCCTCATCCTGGTGCTGTCCGCAGGTTCCGGACTGCTCGTCTACTTAATCCTGTGGCTCGTTATCCCGTTGGAACCAATGGGAAATTAATACACGAGGGCGTCGCTGCCCGACGTCGCACGGCCTGGTAGCGCCCACGCGGCCGGCTGCTGCGCGCGTGTTGCATAACTGGATATCAGCGCGGTGACATGGTCGAGCCTGCTGCGCGTCGGTAAGTGTTGGTGGCCGGGGACAAAAGATTGTATGTCCCCGGTCACTTTTAGTCTGGAGGTGTAAGGAAAAGGGAGCGGATTGTTTAGGGGTTCGAGCAATGGAACAGCAGAAGCTAATCTTGGTAGATATTGAAAATTTGGCGCGGGGATCAACACACGTCGCCGAGTATGCGGAACAAATCAGGGCGGATCTGTACGACCTCGTTGATGTGAAGGAACAAGACCAGGTGATCGTGGCGTCAGGGGTGAGGGCGCATCCTGGTTGGGCGTTCGTGTGGCCGGACGCAAGTCCCCGTATTCGACGCGGTATTGGGGGCGCGGATTTCGAGTTGTTGCATGAACTTGAGCACGTGGTTCCGGGGCGTTACAGCGAAGTAGTGATCGCGTCGGGTGACGGCGTTTTCGCGAAGCTCGTCCGCAAACTGGGAACAGCCGGGGTGCCCGTAACGGTCGTGTCGCAAGCGGGCTGTTGCTCGAAAAAACTGCGTCGCGCAGCCAAAGAAATGATTACCTACACCCCTAGCGACAACTTAACGGTGGTTGCATGAGACACACACAAACCAAGAGCTCACAGCTCAGTTCACTAAAAGGTCGAGGACGAAAGTTCTCGACCTTTTTTGTTTGTCATACGGGTTAGATAGTATTCAATCAACCATTTTTAAACGAAGGTAAACACGATGCCAAGCGATCGCGTCCAAACAGCTACGACAAAAATTCTTGACGCAATAGCTTCAAAGCATTTTAAGGTTGGCGAAGCTTTACCACCCGAAGCTGAGCTTGCAGAGTGGCTTGAAGTTGCTCGCCCAACCATGCGTGAGGCTGTTCGCGCACTAGCCGAACGAGGCGTGCTCAACGTAGTGCACGGCCGCGGAACCTTCGTGGTTGCCCCATCACAGTGGACCGACCTCAATTCAATAATTTGGTGGCATTCCAAAAACTGTTCACCCTTAGAGCTTGGAATGTACCTAGTAGAAGTACGCCGAATGATTGAAGTTGGAGCTAGTGGCCTCGCAGCCGAGCGACGTACCGAGTCCGACATCGACCGCCTTCGTAAGACGCTGGAAAACTACGACGCCGCAATAGAGGCAGATGATATCGACACCGCGACGCGCGAAGATTTAGAGTTTCATCAAGCAATTCTTAGCGCTTCGCATAATCCATTTCTCGCCGCCGTAATGGCGCCGCTGTCTTCGGCTCTTCGAGATTCCCGGTTCCTTACAACTTCTGTTCCTGAAATCCGCAAAAGGGCTAGGTCATACCACTATCAATTGCTGGATGCGATCGAAAAATCGAACGCGCAAGAAGCTAAAGACGTCATGCGCATGCACATGACACAAACGCGCAACGATATCGCAAAACACCTCTCTGACTAGCGCGGTTGCTTGACACCCCGTTTCACGAACGCCTACGCTTAAAGAACCTTAGACCTCTGAGGTCTAAGGTTTGAGTTCGCTTTCAACAAAGGAGTTGTTTGCATGGCTAAGACACTGTCTGAGCTAACCCAAAATCACGCCGATCCCGTCACCGTAGACACTCAGGATGTTCGCGAAGCAAACGAAGAAGCTTCAGCGCCCGTTTTGGTGGTTCTGGATGATGATCCCACGGGAACCCAATCAGTTGCAGATCTGCCGGTCCTAACGGCTTGGACCCCCGAAGACCTCAAGTGGGGTTTCGAGACCAAAAAGCCAGCCATTTATGTAATGACCAACTCGCGGTCCCTATCTCCCGAGGATGCTCGCAAGATTAATCGCGAAGTAGCCCAGTCCGCGTATGAGGCGGCAGAAGAGTTTGAAGATCTGAAAATCAGTTTCGTCTCCCGATCAGATTCCACGTTGCGCGGCCACTTCCCGCTGGAGCCGAATGTGCTCGCGGATGCAGTCCTTGACCAGACCGGTCGTGACGTCGACGGCATCGTCGTTATCCCCGCGTTTGCCGATGCTGGACGTATCACTGTAGATGGAATCCACTACGCGGGTTCCGAAGCCACTGGGTTCACGCCCGTTGGGGAAACCGAATTCGCAAAAGACGCCACCTTCGGATTCACGTCCTCTTCCCTACCCGAATGGATTGAAGAAAAGACGGAAGGTGACGTAAAAGCCGGCCAGGTTATCGCAATTGACTTGACGACACTCCGCACCGATTTGGATGAAGTCGTGGCCAAGCTTCGTGGCGCCAAAGATAGGCAACCGATTATTTGCGACTCGGTTACTGAAGATGACCTTCGCTTGCTTGCCCTGGCTCTGAACCGGGCTGAACAGGCGGGGTCGCACTTTTTGTACCGTGTTGGTCCACCATTTGTTCGTGCGCGCATCGGGCAAGATCCCAAGGCGCCACTTTCTGTCGAAGAAGTTAACCAGTCGCGACAGGGACGGGAAACTTCAAAGGGCGGACTAATCGTAATCGGCAGTCACGTTGACCTAACCACACGGCAACTGAACTACCTGCGCGACGACCTTGAACTCGAAGAGTTTGAGATCGACGTTCAACAGATCCTTGACGATGAGACCCGCGAGCGCCATATTTCTAAGATCGTTGAAGACGCAGTCGCTAACCTGCAAGACGGTCACGTTGTTGTGCGCACGTCACGCAAGCTGGTTCGCGGAAGTGACGGACAGTCTTCTCTCGAGATTTCAAGGCGTGTTTCCGCAGCGGTCGTTGCAGTTGTCCAGGGGATCATTAAGCGCGTTACCCCTCGCTTTGTGATTGCTAAGGGAGGCATTACGTCCTCGGATGTGGCGTCAAAGGGGCTGGCAATCAGGAGGGCGACCGTTGTTGGTCCAATGCTTCCAGGCATCGTGTCCTTGTGGAGTGGGCAGAATGATCCCGCCCGCGGTATCCCCTACATCGTATTCGCGGGGAACGTGGGGGACGAGACTTCGCTTTCCACTGTCGTACAAAAACTTTCCAACTAACTTCTGACAGATCAAAGGAGATCAAAAAATGTCTAAGAAAATTGCCGTCCTCGGTTTGGGTGCAATGGGCCTACCGATGGCCACGAACTTTGCGAAAACTTTTGAAGTTAGCGGCTTTGACCCGGTCGCAAAACGCGTAGTACTCGCCAATGATGCCGGCATCAAGACTGCATCTTCAGCACGTGACGCGGCGCGGGGCGCAGACTTTGTGGTGCTCGCAGTACGTAACCAGGCTCAGCTTGATAATGCGTTGTACGGCGATGACGGGGTTGTGGATGTTCTTGATGAGGGCGCGACCATCATCCTTACATCCACCGTTGGTGTGGAAGTTGCTGAAAATGCTGAAGCTCCGCTCATGGAGAAGGGCATTGGTCTGGTCGACGCCCCGGTATCAGGCGGACCTGTTCGCGCTGGCGAAGGTGACCTGCTGGTCGTCGTTGGAGCAGTTCCTGAGGTTTATGAGCGTGCTCTGCCCGTCCTCGATGCGATGGCGGGAACTCTTGTGAAGGTCGGAGATGCCTCCGGTAAGGGCCAGGCTATGAAGACTGTCAACCAGCTACTGTGCGGTGTTCACATTGCCGCAGCTGGCGAGGCACTCGCACTGGCTCGCAAGCTTGAGCTTGATGTGGAGCAGGCACTTAACGCCCTCATGGCCGGTGCGGCTGCTTCTTTCATGTTGGGCGATCGTGGTCAGCGGATGCTCGATGCTTACGGGGATGAGGACGTGGAGGTCAAGTCTCGCCTGGACATTTTCGTGAAGGATATGGGGATCGTGACTGATGCGGCTAAGGCTGTTGGACTCGCTGTCCCTGTGGCTGCTGCCGCACAGCAGGAGTATCTGATTGGCGTGGCCCAGGGCATGGCAGCCAAGGATGATTCTTCAGTTATTCGCGTAATCGCGCCGGAGGCTTAACATGTCCGCAGGAATGCTACTTTTCATCGCAGCTGTCGCGGTTGCGGTACTTCTATTCCTTGTTATCAAGGTAAAGATGTCAGCTTTTGTTGGGCTGTTACTGGTTGCGCTAGGCACTGCTTTGGCAACTGGTATCCCGATTGGTGATGTCATTCCAACAATGGTTGAGGGCATGGGGAAAACCCTCGGTAACGTGATGTTGATCGTCGGTCTTGGCGCAATGCTTGGTCGACTCATTGAGGTGGCGGGTGGCGCTGAGTCTCTGGCGCGTTACTTCACGGAGAAGCTCGGCACTACGCGAGTTATCGGCGCTGTCACGATTGCGGCGTTTATCCTCGGTATCCCGGTGTTCTTTGATGTTGGCTTCATTATTTTGGCTCCGATCATTTTCGGCTTCGCTAAGGTTGCCAAGATTGATCCGCTAAAGATTGGTCTGCCGGTTGGTGCTGTGATGCTCACGGTTCACGTTGCACTACCTCCCCACCCGGGTCCTGTGGCGGCGGCTGAAATTCTTGGTGTTGATGCCGGCCAGATGATCATGGTCGCATTGCCAATCTCTGCGGTAACCGGCGTTATTGGGTTCTTTGCGGCTAAGTTCATCAAGACCGACAAGATTGTTATGGGGCCAAGCCCCGCTGCAGAATTCTTGGAGGGCGATCTTGACTCAGGGTCGGCAGGTGGATCGCTCAAACAGAAGGTTAAGGCGCCTGGCGCATTCACGGTGACCGCACTGATTTTGCTTCCGATCCTTCAAATCATGGTTGGAACTGTGGGCACGATGCAGGTTGACCCCGACAGTACAGCGCACTCTGTTTTCTCGTTTATTGGCGCTGCTCCCCTAGCACTGTTGGTAGCTGTGATCGTGGCTTACCTAGTTATTGGCAATCAGCAAAAATGGAGCCTTGAAAAGCGCGGTTCCGTTCTGGACTCAGCCCTTCCTGCCGTTGCGGTGATCGTATTCGTGACTGGTGCCGGTGGCGTGTTCGCGAATGTTCTCGTGAAATCGGGTATTGGCGACGCGCTCTCGAACGCTCTGTTCGCAACTCACATTCCGATCATCTTGATGGGTTACGTGATCGCGCTAGCACTGCGCGCTTCACAGGGCTCAGCAACTGTCGCTATCTTGACTTCGGCTGGTCTGCTTGCGGCTCCTATGGTCGCTGCGGGTTACACACCGCTTCAGTCGACGCTGGTAACCATCGCGATGTGTTTCGGTGGCCTTGGTCTATCGCACATTAACGACTCCGGTTTCTGGATTGTCACCAAGTACTTGGGACTGACCGTTAAAGACGGAATCAAGACTTGGACGGTTCTAACGACCATCTTCAGCTTGACTGGCTTCGTGTTGACTGCGATCGTGTTCGCCTTGGTTAGCTAAGAACCAGCCGCGGGTTTTCGCAAAGACTGTTTAGGGACTCCGGGTTTCCGGGGTCCCTAAACTATGCATTCCGGGCGATCCGCGGTTCACGCCCCAAGCTACCCGGCACGGCCCGCGGGCGGGCTTACCCCGCCTAGAGCGTCGTTTCTTTCAAGATCCGGGCCACGTCATAGCGGGTGACTAAGCCCCGAAGTTCGCCCTTTTTAGTTCCATCCGTAGTGATCAGAGCTGCGGCTGGCCCTTCGGAGGAGCTTAGCTTTTCGCACACGGCATACGCGTACGTGTTTGGCGAGAAAAATGATGCTCTGTCGGATGCTTCATTGAACTCTAAAACCTGACCGACCGTTACGTTTTCCGCAAGTAGAGATCCGTCGGTATCTATGTGCGCGCTGAGCCAGCGGGCCATCGAATTCGTGGTGAATAAGCCAAGATAGTCGCGACCTGAATACACGGGCATTTGCGAGACTTCATATTCAAGGATCGTCTTTGCCGCATCGGCCAAAGAGCTTTCAGGGGAAAGCACACTGACATTCTTCACCATGTGGTTGCGAATCTTGGGGATATTTTCAATCCAGCGAGCTAGCTGTTCCATGCGCTCAACAGTGTCACGACGCGGCACTGCAATCGGAAGGCCTTTCAATACACGACTGTGTTGCATGACGTTCCTCAAGGCATTGAGCGCCTTCAACTCATCGAAGGAATTTTTAGGCATCGGATGGCCCTTCTCCTCGGCCCAATTAAGCGCTTGTCCTAAACCAGTAAAACCGCGCTTGTATTCCCGTTCAAACGCTCGCTTAGCATCCTCAATCGCATTAATAAAACGGTCCACCAATTCATTCGGATCAGCCTCTTTTGCCATTTCCATACTCCCAACCAGCTTGTGTAGAAACCATGTTCAAGATTGATCCTAGACATGTGTTTACCCAAAGTTTGTGGTTTCTCACCGGATCGGTAGTTAGGGTGAAAGAGGGCGCAGTCCGCCCTCGTAAATCTTCAAGGGGGAACACGTGGGACACCCTGTATTGGACGTAGTGGCGTGGGTTCTGGTTGCGTTAACGCTGGCGTCGTTCCTCATGATGATGTTCACGAACGCAGTGACAAAAGAGGCGGGGAGACGACACGCACTCTCGCAAAGTGCCCTGCTGCTGTTTATCTACGGCACGCTCGCGCTAATCGGACTGACACTGCTCTGGGTGGCGCCGTGGAGAATGCCAGCCACGCCAACCCTCCTGGTGAGAATCGTTGGCACACTCCTGCTGGTCGCCTTTACGATCTGGACGATCCAAAAAATCTCGGGCTACTTGCAAACGTACCGAAAAGGCGCGGCCCTCGCGCGGGGTGACATCATCGGCTACGAGATCGACAACATTGAAGCCACCGGCCAATGCGCCCTGATCATTCGTATTAAAGGTGACGAGGACGAGTACGAACTCGACCGCGACCTTTACCTCAAGGTTCGCGAAAGCATCCCTCAACTACCGCACTATGAGGACGTCATCGGATACGTCAAGGATTACCTGCCTTCAGAGATCCCGGCAACCCTGGAGCTCTATCCCGGCTGGACCATGATCAAATCGATCGAGGTCGAAAAACCCTAGGCTGGCCTCTCCGTGGAGGCGGTGCGCGGGAGGCCCGGGTTTCGAACGCCCGGATCCGGGCGCGCCTCGCGCGTGCGCAGAGTCGGTGTGTCACACGCGGGGCACACGGGCGCGACTCGTGCGTGCGCAGAGTTGGGGTGTCACACGCGGGGCACACGGGCGCGATTGGCCCTAGACTCACTTTTATGGCGATTAAGACTTTAGACGAGTACCTGCAGACCATCCCTGATGCGGACAACCGCGAGCGCATGGTCAGCGTCCTGGACTGGGTGAAAGAAACGTACCCCGACCTGGAGCTACGCATCGCGTGGAACCAGCCCATGTATACGCATCACGGGACGTACATTATTGGGTTCTCCGCGGCAGCCAAACACATGGCTATGTCCCCTGAACGCGAACCCATGATCCACTTCGAGGACGTGCTCAAAGACCGGGGCGTCAGCTACGGGACCATGCTCGTACGCCAACCCTGGAACAAGCCGTTCGACTTCGAACTAGCAAAACTTTTCATCGACTATCAGCTAGAAACAAAAGCCGACGTCACCACGTTCTGGCGACCCAAGGAAGCGTAAGCCACCGAAGCGTGGTGGGCGAACGCCCAAAAGTAGTCACCAAGACCGCTAGACAACGCGAACGCGGCGCCGGATTCGGCGCCGCGTTCTTGCGTCTAGCTCACCCGTACCGGTTAGTTAAACCAACCCGGGGCGGGCGCGAGCCGCCTTCACTAAAGCCAAGGCAGGCTCGCCCTCGAAAATGGATTAAATCGAAGTGGGTTCGATCTTCCAGACTTCTTCCGCGTAGTTGCGGATGGTGCGGTCGGAGGAGAAGCGGCCGGATTCGGTGATGTTCTTCCACGTCATCTTCGCCCAGGCGCGACGGTCCGCGTAGTCGGCGGCCATTTGGTCGCGGACCTTGCGGTAGTCTTCGAAGTCGCCGAGCAGGTAGTACGTGTCGGCGGGCTCGTGGCCGTTGGAGTTCAGTAGTGACCAGCGTAGGTCGTGGAACATGCCCGTACCACCGTCGTCCAGGGTGCCGTCGGTGAACGCGTCGAGGACGCGGCGCAGGCCCGGCACGGTTTCGTACTGGTGGCGCGGGTCGTATCCCTTACGAAGTTCGGGGAGTTCCTCTTCGCGGGCGCCGAAAATGTACGCGTTGTCGTAGCCGACCGAGTCGACGATCTCAACGTTCGCGCCGTCCAGCGTGCCGAGGGTCAGGGCGCCGTTCATCATGAACTTCATGTTCGAAGTACCGGACGCCTCCTTACCCGCGGTCGAGATCTGTTCCGAAACGTCAGCGGCGGGGATGATCTTCTCAGCCGGGGAAACGTTGTAGTTCTCCACGAAGACAACCTTGATGAGGCCGTTCACGTCCTCGTCGTTATTAACTAGGCGACCAACCTCGTTGATGAGTTTGATGATTGCCTTTGCGCGCACGTATCCGGGGGCTGCCTTCGCACCGAAGATGAAGACGCGCGGCGGAATGTCAGCCTTCGGGTCTTCCTTGATGCGGAAGTACAGGTCCAGCACGTACATGATGTTCAGCAGCTGGCGCTTGTACTCGTGCAGGCGCTTGATCTGCACGTCGAAGATCGCGTCGGGGTCGATTTCGATGCCCTGGCGGTCCTTGATCCACTTCGCGAAGTCAACCTTGTTGGCGTGCTTAATGTCGTTTAGGCGGTCGTAGATTTCGTCGTTGCCGGCATCCACGTAGTTTTTAAGGATGTCGAGGTCGCGAACCCACGCGTCAGACCCGGTTACCTCGTTCAGCAGGCTGGCCAGGCGCGGGTTGCACTGGTTCAGCCAGCGGCGCGGCGTAACACCGTTGGTCTTGTTGTTGAACTTTTCAGGCCAAACGTCGTGCCATTCGCCAAGCGTTTCGCGTTTAATAATTTCCGTGTGGAGGGCGGCGACACCGTTGATTGAGTACGCGGCGTAGCACGCGATCCACGCCATGTGGACCAGGCCGTTAGAGACGGGGGCCATGTAGTTGATGCGGCCGGCGTCGAGGCCGCGCTCTTCCATGTCCATGCGGAAGCGGCGGTCGATTTCCCACACGATTTCCATGATGCGCGGGAACAGGCGGTCGAATATCGAGATTTCCCACTTCTCCAGGGCCTCGGCCAGGACGGTGTGGTTCGTGTAGGCGAACGTCTTCGACACGATGTCCCAGGATTCCTCCCAGCCCATGTCGTGTTCGTCCATTAGCAGGCGCATGAGTTCGGGGATTGCGAGAACCGGGTGCGTGTCGTTCAGCTGGATGGAGTTGTACTTTGCGAAGCTGGACAGGTCGCCGTGAACGTCAAGGTGGTTCTGAACCATCTCTTGCAGCGAGGCGGATACGAAGAAGTACTGTTGGCGAACGCGCAGCACCTTACCTTCGTAGGTCGTGTCGTTCGGGTATAGGACGCGGGAGATGTCCATGGTGCGTTCGCGGTCCACAATCGCGTCGGTGAAACGCTGGGAGTTGAACGCGTCGTAGTCGAACTCTTCGATCGGTTCGGCCTTCCACAGGCGTAGCGTGCCAACGTTGTTCGTGCCGTACCCGGTGATCGGCATGTCGTAGGGGATTGCGCGGACCTTCAGGTCCGAGTAGTTAACGCTGACCTGCTCTTCTTCGCGGCGGATGACTAGCGGGTAGCCTTCTTCCATCCACGAGTCGGGGTGCTCGGTTTGGAAACCGTTTTCGAATACTTGCTTGAACAGGCCGTAGCGGTACAGGATGCCGTAGCCGACTGCGGGTAGGTCTTGCGTTGCGCAGGAGTCGAGGAAGCATGCGGCGAGGCGTCCGAGTCCACCGTTGCCTAGGGCGGCGTCTGGTTCTTGTTCGAGGACGTTGCTGAGGTCCTGACCGAAGGTTTCTGCGGCCTCTTTCGCTTCATCCACTAGGCCGAGGTTGAGCAGGTTGTTTAGCAACGCGCGGCCCATGAGGAACTCCGCTGAGAAGTAATGTTGGCGGCGGCCCTGGCGGTACTTTTCGGAGGTAGCGTGCCAGTTATCAGCGATTTGGTCTACCACTGATGCAGAAAGGCCCTGCCAAAATTCCATGGGAGTGGAAGCTGCGGGCGGGCGGCCGGATACGGCCCGTACCTGGCCCGCGGACGCTTTCTTGAAGTCGTCGGTCATTAACTTTCCTTCCAAAGTGAACGGCGAAATTCGCGCGTTCATACGAGCTGGAACATCACGGCCAGTTTATCGACCCCGCGCGTTTTGCTCGAATTTTTCCCGTTAACAGTCCAGGGTTTACGCGTAATAGTCATTATTGCCACACCCCCGGCCACGTCCGCGAGGGTTTATGGGCTTTTTGATGACAGATCGCGGCCTCTTTGTGTTTTCGAGGCCGCGATAGTCAGTGTTGCTTGAGGCCGCGATAGTCAGTGTTGCTTGCGGCCGCGGCGGTTGGCGGTGTTCGATTTATGAGGGCGTGGCTGGGCTGAAGTGGTCGCTTACGAAGATGTTGTAGTCGCCGTCCTCGGCCTCCCAGTCGTGTCCGTTCCAAAACTCGATGAAGCGGCGCGGAATGTCGATGGTGACTTGTTTGGTTTCGCCGGGTTCGGCGTAGACGACGCTGTAGGCGACGAGCCAGCGTAGCGGGCGGTCGATTTGGGTGTCGAGTTTTTCGACGTACACTTGCGCGACTGTCTTGCCGGGCCGTTGGCCCGTGTTGGTCACGTTGACGGTGACGGCGTTGAGTGGGGCGAAGGGGTTGAACTCGTCGTCTTCGGGTTCGCCAACTTCTGGTTCAACGACCTCGGCTTCCCCGAATTTCCACGTGGTGTAGCCCAGGCCAAAGCCGAACGGGACTTGCGGCTGCACGCCGTGTTTGGCGTAGGCGCGGTAGCCGATGTAGACGCCTTCGTCGTAGTGCAGTTGCCCGTCGGTGGGCACGTTTTCGGGAGCGATGATGGCGTCTGGTTTTGGCCAGGTTGTGGGCATGCGCCCGCCCGGTTCGGCCGCGCCGGATAGGACGTTCGCGATCGCGTTACCCATTTCTTGGCCGGGGAACCATACCAACAGGACGGCTGCGACGTCCTCGAACCACGGCATTAAAACGGGTGCGCCCGCGTTGACGATGACGATGGTGTTTTTGTTGACTTCGGCGACGCGGCTAACGAGTTCGTCTTGCCGGCCGGGTAGCAGTAGGTCTTGGCGGTCGTGCCCTTCGGATTCGACTTCTTCGGTGGTGCCGACGACAACGACGGCGACTTCGGCGGCCTGTGCGGCCTGAACGGCGCGTTCCAGTTCGGCGTCAGCGTCGCCGAAGGGTTCGCCGATGTTCAGTTGGAAGCCCCAGTACGGGTTGCCAACTTCGTCGGGGCCGGTGGCTTTGAAGGAGAACTCAAGTTCGGCCTCCTCGCCCTCGCGCATCGAAATTTCGGTGACGTACTGGCGGGGCGTCATGATGACTTCGACGAAGTCCGTGTCGGTTGGCATCGGCGAGTTCAGGCTGATTTTTGTGGTGCCGTCGACGTCGAGGCGGATTTGGCCGTGGGCGGACATGCCGATTTTGTAGTTGCCGGCCTCTTCGGCGATGAGCGTGGTGTGGCCGCGGATTTCGGCGACGTCGGCGGGTTCGAAGTCTTCGCCGAACCCGTTTACCCAGTTGAATTGTGCGGTGCGGTGGTAGCGCGTGTCGAGGATTTCACCGTTTTTTCCGATGATTTCGAGGACGAGGCCGGGCCTGCCGTCCACGAAGTTGAACTGGCCGGAGGCGGCGGGGACGCGATCGGTGGAGAGGACTCCGGGACTGTAGGTGACGCCTGTTTCGGTGAAGGTGGCGCGGATGGCGTCGAGCGGGTGGGACACGCGGTCGGGGAATACGGACGCGGAGCCGCCGCCCTGCGCGCGGCCTGTGCGGGCGTTGGGGCCGAGCACCGCCATCGACTTGGGGTGGTTTTGCAGGGGGAGGACGCCCTCGTTGCGTGCGAGGACGAATGACTCCGTGGCGAGGGTGCGCATCAGGGTGCGGGTTTCCTCATCGAGCGCCCACTCCTCCGGGCCGTCGCCCCGGGTGGGGTCCGCGGCGCTCTCATCGCTGCTCGCAGTGTTCGCTGCTCCCCCAGCTCCGGACGCTGCTCCCCCGGCGCCGTCAGCGCCGTGCGCGCTGGTTTCACCGGAAGTGTCGCCCAGCTCGCCCTCCTCGGGTAGTTTGAGGGCGCCAACGCGGAAGGCGAGCAGGAGGTAGCGGTTCACGGCCTCGTCGATGATTTCTTCAGGTACGTCGCCGGATTGGACGGCGAATTTCATGGCGTCCCATGGTGTGGTGGGGCCGGGCATGGCGAGGTCGAGGCCGTTGTTGATGGCGGGCGCGACGGAGCGTGTGGCGCCCCAGTCGGACATGATGAGGGCGTCGGAGGCCCACTCGTCTTTGATGAGTTCGGCGACTAGTGGGGATTCGGTCATGAAGTGGCCGTTGACGCGGTTGTAGGAGGTCATGTACGTCCACGGGCCGACGGTTTCTTGAACTTGTTCGAAGGGTGATAGGTAGAGTTCGCGCAGGGTTCGCTCATCGATGATGTTGTTGACTTGGCGGCGGTCGGTTTCTTGGTCGTTGCCGACGAAATGTTTGAGGCAGGCTGCTTTGCCGCCGTTTTGGATGCCGCGTACGTATGCGCTGGCGATGCCGCCGGTGAGTGCGGGGTCTTCTGACATGCATTCGAAGTGGCGGCCGCCGACGGGTGTGCGGTGGAGGTTGATTGTTGGGGCGAGGATGACGTCGACGCCTTTTTTATCTGCTTCATTTGCGAGGACGTTTCCGACCTTTTCCATGAGTTCGTCATTCCACGTGGCGGCCAGCCCTGTCGGTGAGGGCGTGTTTGCTGACGACTTGCGGTCGTCCCAGTCGGTGCCGCGAACGCCGACGGGCCCGTCGGACGTGATGATGGGGCGCAGGCCGATGCGTTCGATGCCGGCGACGGACCAGTTGTCACGCCCGGCGAGTAGCGAGATTTTTTCATCTAAGGTCAACTCGTGCACGAGGTCGTGCAAGCGGTCTGCGATATTCATTGGCACCTTCACCATGCAACTTTCACCATGCAAAAAAGCGGACATGTGGGTCCAGAATATATTGATTCCCGAGGGCGTAGCCCTCTTCCGGTGGGACGCCGGTTTGCGGGTGGCCCCAGCCCGGGTGGAGATGGCTGCTGCACAGCCCCAACTGCTCCCACAACGGTGACGCACACGCCAGGGAGTGATATCCGACCGGGCGCGTGGCGTTGTCCTGTTCACAATTTGTGAATATCCCGTAGAATTGGACTGTTAAGCCAGCCCCTGTGGATAGCGGATTTTTGGGGTGTTTCGGCTGGTAACGTTCGTGTTTTGGGGACTTTTTGGGTGCGTTGGAGGTGACGATGACTGTTCATGTGAGTGTTGCCCCGGAGGTGCTTGTTTGGGCGGTTGATCGCGCCGGCTGGGGTAAGGACGATATTGAGAATCGCATCCCTAAGTTTTTTGATTGGGTGGCCGGGGACTCTAAGCCAACGTTGAAGCAGATTCAGAGGTTCGCAGAGTCGACTCATGTTCCTTTGTCGACTATGTTTTTGCCGGAACCGCCGCAGGAGTCTATTCCGATTCCGGATATGCGCACGTTTGCTAATCAGGAGCTGAAGAAGCCATCTGCGAATCTGTTGGACACGATTTATCTTGCTCAAGCTCGCCAGGATTGGTTTACGGATTATGCGGCGGATTTCGATTTGGAGAGTCCGGGTTTTGTGGGTTCGGCTAGGTTGACGGATTCGCCGGCGAAGGTGGCGGCACAGATCCGTGAGGCTCTGGATTTTGGTGTGGATGAGCGGTCTGGATTTCAGACTTGGCAGGACGCGTTGCGTGATTTGATTGATCGGATTGAGCGTCTTGGCGTTCTGGTGATGGTTAGCGGGATTGTTGGGAACAATACGCATCGGAAGCTGGATCCTAAGGAGTTTCGCGGGTTTGCTCTGTCGGATCCGGTGGCGCCTTTGATTTTTGTGAATGGTGCGGATACGAAGGCCGCGCAGATTTTTACGCTTGTTCACGAGTTGGCGCATGTTTGGTTGGGTCATAGTGCTCTGTCGGATGCGGCGATGGTGGCGCGTTCGTCGGTGGATGAGGAGTTGTGGTGCAACGCGGTGGCGGCGGAGGTGTTGCTACCGAAGGACCATTTGCGTGAGGGCTCTCGAACTAGCGGTTCTGGTGACATGCGGATATTGCAGGCCGGGCGCTTGTTTTCTAAGGCGGTTATTTGTAGCACGCTGGCGGGATTCACGTCGTACAGGGACGCGTATAGGTTACTTGGGGTGAGGAAGCACTCTACGTTCGAGAAACTCGCGGAGAGGTTGCCACACTAAACTACGCGCTACTCCCCTATCTATTTACAATCTCATGCAATCAGCTTGAGATCTGCGCACAGCTAGAAGTCGAAAGCGCAAAGTTTGCGCTTTTCTGTTCTCTTGGTGCGCAAGTCTTGTTACGTTGTCTTTGGGGGTGAGCTGTATGGAGTTGTCGTTAAGGGCGGTTCGCGCTGAGTTAGGGTGGACGCAGTCGGAGGCTGCTGAGTTTCTGGGCGTGTCGAGAAGGTCTTACCAGACGTATGAAGGGCAAGAAGATTTAGTGGGATCGGTCAAGTACGAGTACATGCTCGAAAAGCTTCGCGGGATTCTTGAGGACGAGAATAAGCGGGTTCTGACGTTGGAGCAGATTCAAGACGCTTGCGCGAAGGTTTTCGCCAACTATGAGGTCTCGTATTGCTACCTGTTTGGGTCGTACGCAAAGGGGAACGCTAGAGAGGATAGCGATGTCGACCTGCTGGTTGGAACTAGCCTGACGGGACTTATGCTCTTCGCAGTTGTTGAGGACCTACGAACTGCACTACACAAGCGAGTAGACGCGCTGACTCCCGGACAGCTAGATGGGAATGGAGCTCTCCTAAGCGAGGTACTCGCGTACGGGGTAAAGATTTACGGATAGTCCTTGTCGAAAGAGGGATTGGGGAGCCTTTAACTCGCTCTGCAACAGAGCGTGAGAACGAACCGTGATCCAACGGTATTTGAAAAGTAGACCCTTCATTGCATGCCCGTGGATAAATTATCTGGACCTTTAGAGACAGTTTCGGACCACACTCCCTACAGAGCACCCCAGAATTCCTTTGGGTGTTCCTCCGCGTACAGGATCAGACTGGTCAACAGCGCTAGTGCCTGTGCGGTGTTCCGTTTACTGAATTGCCTCGGCTCTGCCGCGTGTACCGTTGCATGCCGATTGTACTTATATGGAATTTGGTCCCCTTTGCCCCTACGGAATTCACCGTGGGCATTCCAAATGGGAAGCCATGCCCAAACCTGAGGTAGGTAGTTTTCATCGAGTTTTAGTGGAGGGTCCGCGTCTTTAGGGCGTTTAGTTATTTTTCCTCGTATCTTATGGTCAGGAATCAACTTGGAGATTAAAGAGTCAATAGTAACCGTCAGAAGAGCCTGGGCTGCGCGATTACAATTCGCCCTAATGGCTTTGATTGCCTCTTTCGCATTTCCAACAGCATTTCGAGTCAGAGTTGGCGATAAAGAACCTAGGACTATTTCACAATCATCAACAATCGGAGAATACTTGCTATTAAGCAACTTTCTACGTTTTTCGCTCGTTTCCGCACGAACAAAACGCACCAACGTAGATGCTCGTGGAACACCATAAACTGCCATGGGCTCAACAAGGACAAACCTATGCAATTCTCCCATGGAAATCTCTTTGAGCGCCTCTCGAAGATTCAACGGCAATCCCTCATATTTGACTGCCTCATAGCGTTCGGCAATACTGGCCAAATCTTTGGTTAGGCCCAGAACACTCTGGAGCAGTTCTGGATTAAGCTGCCCCAGAGAAGTTAGATTCAAAATCGCTCGATGCGCATCAAACCACTTGATTTCAAAAATGCTATCGAACGACAGCGATATGCTGTTTGACCAACCGAATAATTCTGCGATACTACTGACCACTGCCTGAAGATCGCGTTGAGGAATGAGGGTCTTCATTGTCTCCGTAATTAGAGGCTGAAAATCGACTGCTGGTTTCAGCGCGTTCAGCGCGTGCAGATAGTCAGTACCAAGGGAAGGCGATCTAATTGCCTGGTAACCACTCACCGCATCAGAAAGCTTCTGTACTTCCGGGCCAAAAAGTTTACCAAAGTCGGGCATATTAATATGCAGAGGGGCGACTACCTCCTGCATGCTCTCCGCAAGTTCAGAATCAATGTCGCCGGGTAGTTCTTGAAATTCTTCACTCACAGTTCGATCCGTCACTTTGCAACTCCGGCATTGCCAGGCAACCATACAAAGCGGTGCAACAAGATGTCTTATTCGCACACTCTAACATCGGCTTCGTAACGGACCTTGCCGAGGGACGCAGACTGAGCGTCTTTGTTCGTTTGCGGTCTCGAAGTCGATCGCAAACGAAGGCTTGTTTCTGTGAACTAGATACCATGCCCTCAGCCTAACGAGGACCCGGACAATGTTTTACCTAGGGGCTGTTAACGCTCGCCCTATTGCATATCAGAGCTCAGCCGCTGCCAAGTGCTCGGCCTGCTCGATAATTAGTTTTACCGCTTCTTCTTGCTTATCCGGCGGATACTTATACCTTGCCAAAAGTCGCTTGATCCGTGACCTCATGCGCGCACGCACGCTCTCCTTCACAGTCCAATCAATCGTCGCAGACTTCTGAATCGTCACCACCAAATCACGAGCAATCGCCTTCAGCGTCTCATCGCCCATCTCCAAAATCGCCGAATCATTCTGAATAATCGCATCATAAAGCGCAACCTCAGACTCAGTCAGACCAAGCTCCTCCGCACGCTTCTGGTCCTCACGCATCTCCTTCGCCAAAGCCACAAGCTCCGCAATAATCTCCGCAGTAGTCAAAGAACGATTCGTGTAACGCTTCACCGCTTCCGACAACATCACCGAAAACTTCCGCGACTTCACCAAATTCTTCTTCTGCATAGTCCGAATCTGATCATTCAACAAACGACGCAACAAGCCAAGCTGCAAGTTAGGCGTATTACTCTTCGTAAACGAATCCAAAAACTCATCAGACAGCAGAGAAATTTCGGGGCGCTCCGTCCCCGTTAAGCTGTATACGTCTACCACCTGATCTGCGGTCACCGACTCATTAACCAACTGCTCGAGAACCGAGTCAATGTTTCCGCTACCCTTGCGAGCCTTACCCGCATCGGGATTCAAAATCTTCAATATTGCAGAACGAACATCGGTAAACAGTCGGACGTCATCTCGGATCGCCTCTGCTTCCGGACGTGAGGCAACCAGCGCATAAGCCTTGGTAAGAGCAAGCACTTGGTCAATAAACCGCTTAGTCAGATCATCTTCCGCCAACAGGAAATCCATCACCATCGCGTGTTGGCTGAGCATTTCCGTAGCCGACAGATCCGGCGAAGAATTATACGAGATCGGGTGCAGGATTCCCCGAATGATGTCGTATTTCTCCAGCATCACGTCGACCAGCTCGTCGATCGGCACACCGGCTTGTTCGCGGTCAGACGGCGAGTAGACAGAGAGCGCTTCTTGCAATGAGGTGAACAGTCCGATGTAGTCGACGATGAGACCACCGGGCTTGTCTTTGAAACGGCGGTTCACGCGCGCAATCGCTTGCATGAGGCCCGCGCCTTGCATCGGCTTGTCCACATACATCGTATGCAAGGAGGGAGCGTCGAAACCTGTTAGCCACATGTCACGAACGATCACTATCTCGAGCTCATCATCGGGGTTCTTTGCCCGGAGTTTCAGATCTCTTCGTTCGTCCTTCGAGTAAATGTGTTGCTGGAAGCTCGCAGGATCGGAGGCAGATCCGGTCATGACGACCTTAATTTTCCCCTTATCCAAATCGTCCGAGTGCCACTCGGGACGTAACGCAGTGATCTTCGCGTAGAGTTCAACCGCAATCCTACGGCTCATCGTCACGATCATCGCCTTGCCACGCATCTGTGCCCGGCGATCTTCCCAATGGTTGACGATGTCAGCCGCAACCGCGTCGAGTCGAGACTGCGAGCCAACGAGGGCCTCCAACTGCGACCACTTTGATTTAGCGCGTTCCGACGCCCCAGTCGTGTCGCCCTCGCTCGCTTCATCAACCAGCGCATCAACCTGATCTAGCGTCTCATCGGAAACGTCTATTTTCGCGAGGCGGGATTCGTAGAAAATCCTGACCGTAGCGCCGTCTTCCACCGCGCGTGTTAGGTCGTAGACATCGATATAGTCGCCAAAAACTGCGCGTGTGGAACGATCGTCAGATTCAATCGGAGTACCTGTAAAGCCTAGGAATGTAGCGTTCGGCAACGCGTCTCGCATGTGTTTCGCGAGTCCAGCCTTAAGGCGTCCCTTAGCGTCGAGGGTTTGTTCGAATCCGTACTGGGAGCGGTGTGCCTCATCTGCGACAACGACGACATTACGCCTATCGGTAAGTACCGGATTCAAGTCTCCGTCTTCTCCCGGGGCAAACTTGTGGAGGGTCGTGAAGATGATTCCGCCGGACACGCGAGTGAGCAACGCGCGAAGATTATCTCTGCCTTCAGCTTGTACTGGAGTCTCGGGCAAAATACGGGCAGGTGCAAAGACTTCACCGAAGAGCTGGTCGTCTAGGTCATTGCGATCTGTAATGAACACTAGGGTCGGGTTCGCCATACGCGGGTCGCGCATAAGTTTCGCAGCGTAGAACACCATTTCGAAACTCTTGCCCGAGCCTTGGGTGTGCCAAACTACTCCTCCACGGCGGTCGCCACCCGGCGCAGAAGCGCGAACAGTTGATTCGACAGCAGCATTTACAGCCCAGTATTGGTGATACTTGGCGACACGTTTGATTAGTGCGCGGCGACGTTGCCCTGTGGCCGAGTCTGTGACTGGCTCGTCTGAGAAGACAACGAAGTTGCGCATTATGTCTAGGAAACGACCTTGATCGAATACACCCTTGATCAAGACCTCGAGCGCAGGCCGGTTCGTTATGACGTCTCTGCCATCGATCGTTTTCCACGGAGCATAGTGTTCGAAGCCCCCGGTGAAAGAACTCATTGCAGCGGCTGATCCGTCAGAAATAATGGTGACTGCGTTGTGCAGGAATACGGAGGGGATTTCCGCGCGGTAGGTTTGGATTTGATTCCAAGCGTGCCGCATCGTTGCGTTCGTGTCCGCGGGATTCTTCAGTTCAAATAAGGCAACCGGGAAACCATTTAGGAAGACAACTACGTCTGGCCTGCGGTTGTGGCCGTTTTCGATGATGGTGAGCTGGTTGAGTGCTAGCCAGTCGTTGTTTGTGGGTTCTTCAAAATCAACGACCCGAAGAAGTTTGGTAGCTACTTGTCCGTCTGACTCTCTTGTTTCGACGGGCACGCCCTTAATCATGAGGTCGTGGAGGCGTTGGTTCTCCATGACAACGTCTTGTGATTCGGGGCGTTGCAAGTACTTGATGGCTTCGGACAGCATTTGCTCTGAAGCATTGGGATTCAACCGACGTAAAGACTTTTCGGCAGTACCCCAAAGTACGGCGTCGGAAGGTTGCTCCCTTACTTCACCAACGGCAGCATCAATAGGTCCGAATCCGGTTCGATACCCGATTTCTTTGAACCAGTCCAGGGCGGCTACTTCGACAGTGTTCTCATTGAATCTCGCCATGCTCTTCACTCTTCTCTGAGGAATGCTGCATCGAACAGCTAGGCATCCTCGACCTCCGCATCAACGGTATCCTCAACAACCTCACGGGCTTCAGGCACCCGGACACGGCCTGACATAAGCTCAGGCAACAGCGCGTCTCGCAATAGTGCCAATTGCTGGTTCTCAAAGTACAACCTTTGCAAACGTGCGACGAGCGTTGAGGTTTCCGATGCAAGTTTCTCTCGTTCTTTGTCATCCAATGTCGGAACGCCCCACGATGCTATGTCCTTCCAGGATGTACGGGGCATTCGTGTTCCTGTTGCTGAAGCAGAGACTGCTTCAATCAGTGCATCTGAACCGGCTATAGCCGCGACTAACGCTAGGTTTTTAGGTGAACGCGGACGTAGCACCAAAATGTCCGTTGAGCAGACGCCGTCGAATGGGGCGATAGCTACTTTTTTAAAGTAGGGGCGCAGTTTTCCGAAGAGGATATCTCCCTTCTTAAATCTTGTTTTATTGCTACCGATTGCTTCCGCCTTTGCCGACGTACTCAAAAAGAGAGAGCCTTTAGTCATATGTTCTAAAGCAACGTAATTTTCATTTGACGAGATGTGTTCGGGTTTAACGGTTTCTCTTACGAGTTCACAATATGTTTCGAACTTGATTTCCTCACCTGTAGAAGAATCAAGCGCTGCGTCGACAAGAGTACGAACTAACTCCTCCCCGATTCGAGTAATTCGCATATTAGATTCGATCTTGTCGTCGAGCGCGCCTAGTGTTGCCGCAATCGCACGTTGTTCTTTCATCGGTACAAGATTGATTAGCTCAGTATCAAGAAAATACTCAAACTGGAAATTAGCTATACCAGTGGACCTATTCTGATACGCCCAAGCGCGCCCCTCCTGGTACATATTTTGTAGCCACCAGTATGCATAAGAACTATCAACTTTTTCGGGGTTCACCCGAACCAATTTACAAAAACTTGCAGGAATCACCGGGTACGTAAAACTATTCAATAATCTGCTTGAGATATATGCAGTTCTGCCAGTCGGCCTGTCAGCCGTCCCACCGGATATTTCAAGAACGATGTCACCTTCTTGCAAGACTCTTTTAGGAAGCTTCTTGTTCGATTCCCACCTGATCGGAACATCTCCATAGGAACCAACTTGGACATTCGGAAAGTCAGCTCCTCGAATAATCGCAACCTGCGTACTTGCTTCAGATGGCGCATCGGTCCCCCACCCTCCACTTATGTAATGGGAGACCACATCACGAAAGGGCACCTTCACTGTCACGACCAGATACCTCCAAGGCGAGACTGAATCTCGTTCTGCAACTCTAAGCCGCGTTCGAACTCTGTAAAGAGTTCGTGAGTCAGGCGCGCGATCTTCTCATCAATCGGTTCAGCGTCTTCCTCAGCCTCCGGCGTTCCTACATACCGTCCCGGAGTCAGGATATAATCGTTCTCCGCGATCTCTGCACGCGTCGCAACCTTGCAGAAACCCGGCTCATCCGCATACTTCTCAAAGTCGTCCCTCGACCTCCACGTGTTGTAAGCTCCCGCAATCTTGGAGATTTCGTCATCCGTTAGCTCACGACGAGCACGCGTAACCATCGTCCCCATCTGCCGAGCATCAATAAACAACACTTCCCCATTACGTGCGCGGTGACCGTTACCGTGACGGTTCTTCGAAAGGAACCAAACACTAACAGGAATACCCGTATTCAAAAATAGTCTGTCCGGCAGAGCAACAACACAGTCGACTAAATCCTCATCGACCAACTTCCGTCGAATCTCCGGATCAGTACCATCCTGCGACGAAACCGCACCATTCGCCATAACAAAGCCCGCGGTACCAGAAGGAGCAAGATGATAAAGGAAATGCTGAATCCAAGCGTAATTAGCATTCCCCTCACGCGGGGTGCCATAAACCCAACGAGGGTCATCCGCGAGCGACTCATCCCAATAATCAGAAATATTGAAAGGCGGGTTCGCAAGAATAAAATCTGCACGAAGATCCGAATGCAAATCCTCAGTGAATGAATCCGCCGACTTCGAACCAAGATCCGCGTCAAGACCACGCAACGCAAGATTCATCTTCGCGAGCTTCCACGTCGTGTTCGTGAACTCCTGGCCATAAATCGACAACTGATTGCGGTTACCACCATGAGCCTTAACGAACTCAGCAGACTGCACAAACATGCCACCGCTGCCACAACACGGGTCGAACACTCGGCCCTCAAAGGGTTGAAGCATCTCAACCAGCGTCTTCACAACGCTTCGAGGCGTGTAGAAAGCTCCGCCTTCTTTACCAGTCTCCTTGCCTGCAAACTGACCCAGGAAGTACTCATACACAGAGCCGAGCACATCATCAGAGCCATGATCGTTGTCGGAGCCAAAACCGATCGTTCCGATGAGATCAACCAGCTCGCCTAAACGCTTCTTATCGAGCCCTTCACGCCCATAATTACGAGGTAGCACACCTCGAAGTGTCGGATTCTCACGTTCGACCAACTGCATCGCCTGATCGATCAATTGCCCAATCTCAGGCTGTTTAGCCTGAGCCTGAAGCTCAGACCAACGAGCACCCTCCGGCACCCAAAATACGTTGTGCCCGGTGTATTCATCACGGTCTTCAAGGAAGGTTTCAAACTGAGACTCGTCAATACCGTCTTCAACCAGCTCGACCTTGAGCGCTTCCCGACGTTCCTCAAACCTATCCGAAACGTACTTTAGAAACACGAGTCCAAGAACGACGTGCTTATACTCCGACGGCTCCTGATTACCCCGTAACTTATCGGCTGCCTCCCACAAAGTCTGTTCCAGCGTCTTTGCGTTCTTCTTAGCAGCCATTCAAAATCCTTAATCTGCACAAATACCAACCGATACGGATTCACCTTCAGGTTTAATCAAACGGTCAAACCTGATCACTCCTATGAATAGTACCCGGAAGCACTCTCGCAGGTTGCCTACGCCACAACATGCCTGAGGTTCAGATCCCGTCCTTTCAACAGACTTTTGCTGTCACTAACCCGAGCCACCCAAGATCATGGGCTGCCCGGTGTGACCGACTTCCGGTTAACCTTCTCTCCTTTATTTAGTACGGTATATTCCGTGTTAAGTAATTCTGTGCCCTCCGATTCCACCGCCCGCCCGTCCAACAACGACGCCGCTCTAACGCCCTCGGACAACGCCGTCCCACAGGCAAACAGCACTTCTGCGAATGCGGCCGTCAGCTCCGCGAGCGTGCCTACCGGCTCCTCGTCGAACGACACACCGAAGAATCCTGAGACCACAAGCACTTCCGCGAGCGCGGGTGCTTCCTCAGGCAAGCACTCCGCGAGCGGCTCCTCCAGCGGCTCTCGCGGATCGAAATCCAAAACCTACACGCAAGCCGCACCCAACCAAGCCGCCGCACCCGCAGGCCTCAACCCCGCCGACGGCACCTCCTACATCCCCGCCATCTGGCGCTGGATCACTCTCCTCACCGGAGGCGCCTCCCTCCTCATCGGCCTCAACCTCGCCCTCAACCTCATCGCCGTCTGGGCCCCCATCCCCGCACACACCGACGCCTCCCTCCACGGTCAAATCATGACCCTCGGCTTCCTCGGCACCCTCATCACCCTCGAACGCGTCGTCGCGCTCCGCTCACGCACCCTTCTCATCGCCCCACTCTCACTCGGCATCGGCAGCATCCTCCTACTCACGCCACACCCCCAGTGGGGCCAAAGCCTCCAAATCATCGGCATGGCCGGCCTCCTCCTCACCTACATCAAACTCACCAAACGAGACCTCTCCAACGCCCTCGCCATCCAAATCATCGGCTCCATCGCCGGCCTCGCCGCCGCCACCCTCTGGGCCCTTGGCGCCCAAACCCACACACTCATCCCCCTCATCAGCACCTTCATCGTCCTCACCATCCTCGGCGAACGCGTCGAACTCGCCCGCATCTCCCTCACCCTCCGCGCCGAACGCCTCGCCTTCGCCCTCTCCGCCCTCCTCATGGCCACCTCACTCGCCCTCCTCGCCGGCGCACCCAGCGAAATCTACGCCACCAACCTCCTCCTCATCACCGCCTGGCTCACCAAACACGACATCGCCCGCCGCATGGCAACCGTGCCCGGGCTCCCCCGCTACTCCGCCACCAACATGCTCCTCGCCACCGCCTGGCTCGGCCTCGGCAGCCTCACCTGGCTCCTCACCGGCCCCCTCGCCACATCCAGCGCCTACGACTCAATCGTGCACGCCATCCTCCTCGGCTACGGCATGTCCATGATCTTCGCCCACGCCCCCATCATCCTCCCCGCCGTCCTCAAACTCCCCCTCCCCTACCACCCCCTCGCCTGGATACCCACCATCGCCCTCAACCTCGGCATCCTCATCCGCTTCTACGCCAACGTGCGCTCCTACCCCACCAGCTGGCAAATCGGCGCCACCCTCACCGTCATCGCCATCCTCCTCTTCCTTGCCGCCTCCATCTACGCCTCCGCGACCTCAAACAAGCAAGGCGCAAAACAGGCAGCGAAGCAGGCGGCGAAGGCGAGCACTAAGCACGCTCCAAAACAGGCCGCGACGCTGAGTATTAAGCCAAACGACAAGCAGACCGACGAACCGACCACTAAGCCGAACGACAGACAGGGCAACGAGCAGAAAGGTGCCACCCGATGAACCACATGACCCGCGCCTCCTGGCACCGCATCACCGGCACCACCACCATCCTCTGGATGCTCGCCGCCGCAGCCGCGATCACCGCCCACCGCTTCATCCCCGAAGCCAAATGGCTCATGATCCACACCGCCACCCTCGGCATCATCACCAACGCACTCCTCACCTGGACCAACCACTTCACCACCTCCATCCTCCGCTCCCGCCCCCAAACCAGCCGCCGCGCCGAAGGCACCATCCTCGCCACCCTCAACGCCGGCATCCTCACGCTCGGCACCGGCATGATCCTCGCCCACCCCTGGATCACCGGCGTGGGCGCCACCCTCATTGCCATCGCCGTCACCGCACACATCGCGCGCCTCGCCCACCAAATGAGGGCCGCGCTGCCCGCACGCTTCCGCTTCACCGTCCGCGCCTACATCGCCGCCGGCATCCTCTTCATCCCCGGCATCCTCGCCGGCTACCTCCTCACCCTCCCCAGCATTCCGGCCAACTACTCCGCCGCACTACGCGGCTCCCACATCGCGTTCAACGTGCTCGGCTGGGTCGGCCTACCCATCATCGGCACCCTCCTCACACTCTGGCCCACCATCCTGCGCACCCGCATGCCCGAAACCGCGGAGATCGCCGCCCGCAAATACCTACCCTGGCTCACCGCCAGCGCCGCATTCGCCGCCCTCGGCGCCCTCGCACTACCCCTCCTCGAAAACACCGCCCTCCCCTCCGCGATCCTCATGGGCGCCGGCATGATCGCCTTCACCACCTTCGCCGCCCTCATCGTCGTACCCCTCGTGCGCGACAGCGGCATCGACACCACCTTCCCCTCCCTCTCCGTCGCCGCCGGCACCGTCTGGCTCCTCGGCAGCATCACCGCCGCCGGCATCGCCCTCCTGCTAGGCGACGGCATCGACACCCTCAACAACCTCACTCCTTACACGATCCCCCTGCTCGCCGGAGGCATTGCACAAATCGTGCTCGGCGCCCTGGCCTACCTCCTCCCCGTCGTCGCAGGAGGCGGCCCCACCGCCGTACGCGTACGCAACATCCGCGCCAACAGCGCCGGCGTGCTGCGCATCGCCCTACTCAACCTCTCGCTCGCGCTCTACGTCGTCAGCAACGTGTCACTCATCCTCGTGGCGACCTCCCTCCTCGCGCTCCTCGCAGGCCTCGCATCCGTCGTGGCCCTCATCGCGTCCATGCTTCCCGTATCCGACGCGCAACTCGAGCGAGCACCCGGGCCAGACGTTCGCCGCGACGGCACCCGCGCACCCAAACCCGACCTCCTCAAACCCGCAATGGTCGCCCTCACCATGCTCTCAATGGTGGTTGTTGGCGCCACCGCACTTGACCCCGCCGCCGCCGCTGGACTCAACGCAACCGCGCCCAGCTCGGAGACAAGCGCAGACGCAACCGGCGAAACCACCGAAATCTCCGTCGAAATCCGCAACATGCGCTACATTCCCGAACTGGTTGAAGTGCCCGCCGGCAACCGGCTCATCATCAACCTGCACAACGACGACGACCAAACCCACGACCTCGTACTCGAAACCGGCGTCTCCACCAAACGCATGGGCCCAGACGAAACCGTCACCCTCGACGCCGGCATCATCACCACCGACGTTGAAGGCTGGTGCTCCATCGCCGGACACCGCCAAATGGGCATGGTCTTCCACATCAAAGTACTAGGGGCAGACACTGCCAGCGCAGCCGGAGACACCGGCGACCAGGCCGGTAGTGAAGGCATGGAGGGTGAGGCTTCCGACTCCTCCGGCCACGACATGCACGACATGCACGCCATGCACTCGATGCCGGCCGAAGCGGCCTTCGACCTTGCCGGCGACATGGACCCCGCCCGCTACCGCGACCCCTCCCTTCCGCCGCTACCTCCCGCGGATGGGCCCGTAACCCACGAACTCACCTTCGAAGTCACCGAAGAAGTCATCGAAGTTGCGCCCGGCCTCACCCAAAACATTTGGCTCTTCAACGGGCAAATGCCGGGCCCGACCCTCCACGGCCGCGTAGGCGACACGTTCATCATTACCCTCATCAATAAGGGCACGATGGGGCATTCGATCGACTTCCACGCCGGCGCGCTCGCACCCGACGAGCCCATGCGCACAATCCAGCCCGGCGAATCACTCGAATACAAGTTCACGGCCGAGCGTTCGGGCATTTGGATGTACCACTGCTCCACCGCGCCCATGAGCCTGCACATCGCGAACGGCATGTACGGAGCGGTCGTTATCGAGCCGCCGAACTTGGAGCCGGTCGACCACTCGTTCGTGCTCGTGCAGGGCGAGTCTTACTACGGCCCAGACGGCGAAATCGGCGACATGAACAAGATTGCTGAGGGCGACCACGACACCACCCACTTCAACGGCTACCCGCACCAGTACGTGAAGAACCCGCTCACCGTTGCCGCGGGCGAGCGCGTGCGCTTCTGGGTGCTCGACGCCGGCGTTGCCGTGCCGCTTTCGTTCCACATTGTTGGAGGCCAGTTCGACACCGTCTTCAAGGAAGGCGCCTACCTACTGCGACCGGACAATGAGCTCGCGGGTGGTTCGCAAGCTCTCGGACTTATGGCCGCGGAGGGAGGCTTCGTCGAACTCGTCTTCCCCGAGCCGGGCACGTACACGTTCGTGAACCACGTGATGATTGAGGCTGAACGCGGGGCGAAGGGCCACGTGATCGTGACGGAGTAATTGTTCAAGCGCGCTGAACCAGCGAGCCTCGATCCACGAACTCCGGCTCGAACATAACGCTCTCAGGTTTAGCGCCCGAATCCATGCCCGAGTACACCTGCGCCAGCATGTCCACGCACATTTCGCCCATGCGAATACGGTCGGTCGCAACCTCCGACAACTCAAAAGCAGTCTCCGCGGTGTAACCAATCTGGTTGCCCAAAGTCACCATCGAAAAATCTCGGCCAAGCTCAATACCCTCCGCGGCAGCCAAAGCAATCACGCCCTCCGCAACCGGCATGTTCTCAGCCACCAGCACGGTCGGCGCACCCTCGCGATCCCTAAGCCGCGGCAAAACCTCACGAGCCGCCAAAAAATACTCCGGCAAGATCATCTCATCAACACGAACCCGCAACTCCCGGGCACGAACCTGCATCGCGTTCCGGCTTTCACCAATCGTACGATCCAAGTGCGCCCTACTGTGCGACTCCCTACCAAGGAACAGCGCATGCGTGTGCCCGCGCTTCACAAACTCATCGACCACGATGCGGCCAAGAGCGGCAAAATCCGTTTCTACAAACGGCACACCATCAGTTCTGCCAGAAAAACCAAGCGCTACAGCCGGCACCTTCTCCGCCAGGAGAATGTCCTCACGCCAATCGTCTTGCGCAACCTCCATGTACAGCACGCCATCAAGCAGCCGCGAGCGCAAAAACCTCCGGAACGTCTCCTCATTCTCACTCACGCCAGCCGGAAGAAGAAGCATGAGCCCGCGCTCCGTGGAACGCTTCAACATGCCCGTCACATAATCCGCGGTAGTGCGGTCCATGCCCGAACTTTCAATGCGCAGCACAATGCCGATCGTCCGCATCTTCCGGGCTGCAAGGTTCGCCGCGAACGCGTTCGGCACGTAATCGAGCTCGCGCGCAGCCTCAAGAACCTTCTTACGGGTCTCCTCCTTAATCGGCCGGTCTCCCGAAAAAACATAGGAGACCGTCGACGGCGAAACCCCAGCCAGCCTTGCCACATCGGCTCGAGTCGCCATCGAACGGCCTCCTACTCAAACTACTTCAGCCAAGCCCCACAGTTCGCGGGAACCTCAACTGAACCGCCCTGCACTTCCAGCGCGCAAGACGACACCACAACCTCGGAAACCTCCGCGATTTCCACGGGCTTGTTAGACATGTTCAATACTAGACGCACATCCCCATTCTTAATGAGAAGCACGCGCTCATCTCCCGCGTCCAACCACTCAACCGAGCCGCTCGCCGTGCCAAGTTCGGCGCGAGTGTTCAGCAGCTTGCGGTACAGATTTAGCGTGGAGGAGGGGTCATCTTCCTGCACGTCCGCCGCAAACTCAGCCCAGTACTCCGGCTGGGGAAGCCAAGGGGCGCCCGTGCCGAAACCGAAGTTCGGAGCCTTCGCCTCCCACGGAATCGGAACCCTGCAGCCGTCGCGGCCGCGGATCTTGTTGCCCGTGCGCAGCCAGGTGGGATCTTGACGGCTCTCGTCCGGCAGATCCGTAACCTCGGGCAGACCGAGCTCCTCGCCCTGCCACACGTACATCGAGCCGGGCAGACCTGCGGTGAACACGGCCATCGCCTTTGCACGCCTTAGGCCGAGCTCGCGATCGGGCTGGGGATCGTCGAAGCCGATACCGCGGTCGGTTGCGACCTCCGGCTCGTAGCCGTAGCGCGTGGTTGCGCGGACGACGTCGTGGTTGCTCATAACCCACGTAACCGGGGCGCCAACCACGCCGTTTGCCTCGATCGGGAGGTTGATTGCGTCGCGCACGCGATCCGCATTCCAGTTCGCCTTCAGGTAGGTGAAGTTGAACAGCTGGCTCATTTCGTCTTCGCGAACGTACCTGGCTTCACGCTCGGGAGTGAGCCACGCTTCGGCGACGAGCATGCGGTCGCGGCCGTACTCGTCGAGCACCTTGCGCCACTCGCGGTAGATTTCGTGAACGCCCGGCTGATCCCAGAACGGCGACTCAACTTGGTCGGCCTGCTGGCCGCCCGCCCAACGGTCGGGGCCAATGTCGTCGTCGGGCAGACCCTCAGCTTTGACGAGGCCGTGTGCTACGTCGACGCGGAAGCCGTCGATGCCGCGGTCGAGCCAGAAGCGGAAGTAGGACTTGAAGAACTCGTGCACTGCCGGGTTCTCCCAGTTGAAGTCGGGCTGCTCGGGTGCGAACAGGTGGAGGTACCACCAGCCGCGGTCCTCCTCCTTGCCGGTGAGCGGCTCAACCTCAGACCATGCGGGGCCGCCGAACATGGAGCCCCAGTTGTTCGGGGTGCCGTTTTCGGAGTAGCGGAACATGTACATGTCGCGCTCGGGCGAGTTCGGGCCGGCTGCTAGCGCCTCCTGGAATAGGTCCATTTGGTCGGAGGAGTGGTTCGGCACAACGTCGATAATGAGCTTAATGCCTCGCGCGTGGGCTTCGGCGATGAGCTCGTCGAACTCTTCAAGCGTGCCGTATTCGGGGTTCACGTTGAAGTAGTCGGCAACGTCGTAGCCGGCGTCCGCCTGCGGTGAGGGGTAGTGCGGCGACATCCAGATCGCCTCAACGCCAAGCTTCTTCAGGTAGTCGAGACGCTTAATAATGCCCTTGACATCGCCCAGACCATCGTTGTTGGAATCGCTAAAACTGCGCGGATAAACCTGGTAGATAACAGCGGTACGCCACCACTGATCCCAGTCGCTTCGCTGAACCTCAGCGCGTACACCCTCAGACAAGGGAGCCTCCTGAATGCCAAATAAACAGCCGGATTTTGAAGGAAAATCGAAACACGCAACGAATCGTCGACGCGCGTCGAATCAGTCAAGAATTTACCGAGCAGTATAGGGCATGTCAAGCATTTTTCAGCCCATTAATTATGAGTCTAGAAGGACCTCAGCCACTGCGAGTGCGGCCGCTGCAGCTAACCCGCTTGGCCTGTTCGCCGACGGGTGCGCACGCAACCCCTCCTCCTCATCACGCGAGACGCCGGAAAATGCCTCGGGTAGCGTCCAGTCAAACTCGCGAGCCGCCTCCAAAAGACCGAGCGCAAGCCTCCTCGCCTCATCCACTCGACCCTCACGCCTCAGGCCACGAGCCACCATCGCCGTGTCGCGCACCCACACCACGCCCCGATACGAATCAAAAAGGTCGAAAGCATTATCCACTAGCGCGCTCGCCCGAACGCCGTACCCCGAAAACATTTCCGGAGACATGAGCGCCTCCACGACGTCGTCGACCTCCGACTCATCAAGCATGCCAGAACCCAGCACGTAGCCGATGTTAGAAGTCAGCGAATCAACCGGCCTCCCCAGCGCATCCAACGCGCCAGCCGGGTAACGCAGGCCACCTCGCTCAACCCAGAACTGCTCGCGGAATCGCCGCTTCAGCCCAGCCGCCCACTCGCGCGCCAGCTCAGCCTCACGCCAAAACTCGTCGCGGATATCCACATGCGCGCGCCCAAACGCCTCCAAAATCTCCGCACCAGCCAGTGCCGCACTGTAGGCCAACGCCTGCACCCCGCCAAACACAAACGGGCCCTGCGCGAGCGAACCATTACGCCACCTCACCGGGCCGTCGCAACTCCTCCAGCCCTCAGCAGCCGCCCCAGCGCCCGAGGCACCGCGAGGCTCGAAGAAACCACCCCCAACGGCGTCACCAAACTCGCGCATCCAGTCAAGCCCGCACTCCAGATTCGGCAGGAGTTCGCGAACCTCCTCCTTGTAAGCACCCGTCTTCCACACCTCAAACAGCGTCAAAATCCAAAGAGGCGTGGTCTCAGCCGCACCGAAATAGATCCGCGGCTCGGCTCCCTCATCGTCGTCGTCATCGGAACGAATCTCGCCGTTCGCCTGCCACTCCAAGATCTTGCCCGGCTCCTCACCCGTCTCGCGATTCACGTCCTTGCCCTGCAGACGCGCCAAAACATTCAGCGTCTCGACCGCAAGTTGCGGATCCACAGACACGAGCAAACTCGCCGCAATCAGCGCATCGCGCCCGCTCAAACCAAGCGCCCAAGGAGCGCCGGAGGCAATGAAACGGTCGTCCTCCCAGGCGAGCGGCGACAGCGTGAGCCCATCAAGATCCCACAGGGCACGCGCAAGAAACGCCTGCAAATCTGGATTCCCCGCACTGCGTTCAATCAGACTCGACGCGGCCTTACTCAGGCGCGAACCGCTTTCGCTCGAACGCCACTCCCACGGTTCAATGAACTCAGGCAGGTGCATAAAATCAATGGTTACCTCGGCTGTGGAGGTGCCTCCAGCTGGAACAGTGAGAGCCCAGTCGATCACAACGTCCTCGCCGTCTTTGCTCACGATCCCGTCAGCCTCGAGCTGGGCATGCACATCTCCCGCCTGCCACCTGATTGAGCCATCCTGAAACAGCACACCAAGCTTCGCGCTCTCAACTCCGGACCAGCCCGCGCGAACCTCATCAAGCAACGCCGCATCAGGCGAAACCCGAAGACGGAGTCGCACCTCCTCAACATTGCTGGAGGCGTTGGTGACCTCGATGCGTTCGCGCACCTCCCGTGGGGAGGTCACGCGAGTTCTAACCAAAGTGATCTGCGAATCCGCAAGGAGCTTGGAATCCTCCTCCGCCTCGAGGCTTTGAACCGCCGAGCCAAAACGGATGATCCAGTGGTCGAGCCTTTCAAACCCGGTAGGCACGAGCGCATGAGTGGGGCTCGTCAGAACCATTTCCGAGACCGCGCGGCGACCTGCGAGATAGACGCCCTGCGCGCTTCCTTTCTCGAGTTGTCCGGTTGGCGCACTCCAAACCTGCATTGGCTCAGCGAGGCCATGAACGAGGTTTTCGAACGACGGTTTAACTCTTTGCATCTCGAGCTTCCCTGCCTAACGTGGTGACGGTTTTAGGGGTAACGGGAATGCTAACACCAACCACCGAGCGGCTCGCCGCGACCGAACAACCACTCACGCTCGCGCGCGGACGTGCAACGCGAGTGCGGGTATCGCGCACCCGACCTAGACGCCAACAGTCTTTCGCAAGTGCACAACCAGCGCGGAAACCACCAAAATCTCCCCATTTTGAAATTGCCCCTTGACAAGCCCCTATCCCGTGATTACATTGAGGTTAATGGATTAACCGTTAAACGATTAACGTAAGGGTTTAGTCAACGATGACTGTCACGATTTCCGATGTCGCAAAACGCGCAGGAGTCTCCTCCGCAGCCGTGTCGATGGTGCTCTCCGGCCAATACAAAGGCCGCGTCTCCGCCAAGCGCGCGGAAGTGATTCAGAAAGCCGCAAAAGAGCTCGGCTACGTCGGCAACTCCCTCGCCGGCAGCCTCCGAACCAAGAAAACCAACACGCTCGGCTTCATCTCCGACGTCGTCGCCTCCACGCCCTACGCGTACGCCATGGTCGCAGCCGCGAACCGTCGCGCGAACGAGCTCGGCTACCTCCTCCTCATCTCCGAAACAGGAGGCGACCCCAAAGCCACGCAAGACGTCTTCTCGACACTCATGGCACAGCAAGTCTCCGCAATCGCCTACGCGTCCATGTACCACCAGGCGATCACACTGCCCGAATTTCGCCCCAAGAACCTCGTCGTCCTCGACGGATACGCAACCGACGAAGACGTCATCTCGGTAGTGCCCGACGAGGTAGGCGGCGCCAAGACCGCCATCAACCACCTCATCGAACTCGGCCACCGCAAAATCGGCTTCATCAACGACCGCTACTCCGTCGACGCCGGCCCCATGCGCCTCGAAGGCTACTACAAAGCCCTCGCCGAAGCCGGAATCGAATACCGCGACGAATACGTCGTCCACTCCCTCATCGAAAACCCCGAAGTAGACGCCGCCGCACACGAACTCCTAACACTGCCCGACCGCCCAACCGCAATCTTCTGCTTCAACGACGCCACCGCCGCCGGCGTATACCGCGCGGCACGGCGCCTGGGCCTCTCGATCCCCGACGACGTTTCAGTAGTCGGATTCGACAACTTCCTACCCATCGCAACCAACCTGGAGCCGCAACTCACCACAATGCAACTCCCCCACGAGCAGATGGCCACCTGGGTCATCGACCACCTCGTCAAAAACTTGGAATCCCCCGCCGAAGAGATCGAGCAGCGACGCATCCAGTTCGACTGCCCCCTCGTACAACGCGGATCAACCAAAGCCATCTGAAACACCTGAATCCACTCAGAACAGAAGTGAAAGGAACACCCCTCATGTCCACACGCAAAGCCGTAGCGGTAACCGCAACGCTTGCCATCGCCACAGTCGGCCTCACCGCCTGCTCCTCACAGCAGGGAGCCGCCGACTCCTCCATCGCCCTTTGGACACACAACGGAGGCAACAAAGAAGAGCTCTCCGTAGTTGAAGAAGCCGTTGCGGAATACAACTCCACGCACCCCGACATGCCCATCGAGGTCACCGCATTCCCGCAGGCCTCCTACAACGACTCCATCGTTTCCGCGGCAGCATCCTCCGACCTCCCCTGCATCCTCGACCTCGACGGCCCGATCATGCCGAACTGGGCGTGGTCCGGATACCTCTCGCCCCTGCAGCTACCCGAAGAAGTCACGGCCGACCTCCTCGACTCCACCAAGGGCATCTACAACGGCGAACTCTACTCCGTGGGCCCCTACGACGTTGCCCTCGCATTCATCGGCCGCAAGTCCGCGCTCGAAGAACACAACATCCGCATCCCCGACGTAGACACTCCCTGGACGCTCGAAGAGTTCAACGACGCCCTCGAAAAACTCAGCACCGACGAAAACTACGAAAACGCTATCGACATGTCGGTTTGGGACAAGGCCGAATGGTGGCCCTACGCCTACGCGCCCATGCTCCAATCGTTCGGCGCCGACCTCATCGACCGAAGCGACTTCTCCACCGCTGAAGGCGTCATCAACAGCCCCGAAGCCGTGAAGTTCGGCGAATGGTTCCAGTCTGTCTTCGACAACGGCTGGGCATCGCGCACCCCAACCGAAGGCGGCAACGACTTCCTCCAAGGCAAAGTACCGCTAGTCTACGCAGGCAGCTGGAAAGTACTTGAAGCACAAGAACAGTTCGGCGAAGACGACGTCGTCATCCTCCCGCCCGTCGACTTCGGCGCCGGCGCACACGTAGGCGGCGGCTCCTGGCAGTGGGGCATCTCCAGCTCCTGCGCCAACCCCGAAGCAGCCAACGAGTTCCTCTCACTCATCATGAGCGACAAGTACCTCGTCAAGTACTCCGACGCCTCCGGCCCGTTCCCGGCACGCGCCTCCGCACTCCCGCAGACCAAGTACTACAAGGAAGGCGGCCCACTCGAGCCCTTCTTCACCATCTCCGAGAAGTACGCCCTGCTCCGCCCCGCAACCCCCGGCTACGCCGTAATCTCCTCCGTGTTCGACAAGGCAACCCGCGACATCATGAGCGGCGCCGACGTTAAGGCCACCCTCGACCAGGCAGCCAAAGACATCGACGCGGACATCACCGCAAACAACGGTTACGCCCTTCCGTAACCTCAACAACTGCGGCTTTGAGGGCGCGCCCTCAAAGCGCCCTCAAAGCCGCCCCCTCCTTCACACCTCCTCCACACACCAAACCTTGGAAGTTTCACCATGCAAGCTCTAACGGCTCCACCGAAAGCGGCAGCGCCAACCCGCGAGCGCCAAAAAGCCAAGCTTCAGAACTCCATTACCGGATGGCTTTTCTCCTCGCCCGCGCTGATTCTCCTCATCCTCTTCCTCGTCATTCCAATCGGAATCACCTTCGGGCTCTCGTTCACGAACGCACGCCTCATTTCGCCGACGCCTCCAACGTTTGTCGGGTTTAGAAACTTCGTTCGCGCGTTCAGTGCCGACCCCACGTTCGTAAAATCGCTGCGCAACACGCTACTATTCGCGGCCGTCGTCGTACCCCTGCAGTCGGGTATTGCGCTCGCGCTCGCCATCCTCATCAACCAAAAGGTCAAGGGCGTCACCGCTTTTCGCACCATGATCTTCATGCCCGTCGTCACCTCGATGGTGGTCGTGTCGATCCTGTGGAGCTTCTTCTTCCAAGAAAACGGTCTGTTCAACTCCGCGCTCTCCACACTGACGGGCGGGATTTGGCCCATGATCCCGTGGATGATGAACCCCAACACGGCGATGCCCGCAATCATCGTCCTCTCCATCTGGCAGGCAGTCGGCCTGCACATGATGATCTGGCTTTCCGGCCTGCAACTCATCGACCCGTCCCTCTACGAGGCAGCAAAACTCGACGGAGCCTCCGCGTGGCAACAGTTCCGCTACGTAACGTGGCCGGGCCTACGCAACACGATGATCTTCATCCTCGTAACCATCACGATCGCCGCACTCGGCCTCTTCGTACAGATCGACGTGATCACGCAAGGTGGCCCGCAAGACGCGACCTCCACGATCGTCTACCACGCCGTGCGCAAGGGCTACCGCGAACAAGACATGGGATACGGCTCCACGCTCTCCCTCATCTTCTTCATCCTCGTGCTCGCAATCACCGCGGTACAACGCTTCGCAACTAGGGACAAGGACTAACCATGAAAACTCCTACCCGCTCCGCTTCAACACAGCGTAAAACCAACAAAATCCTGATCTACGCAGGTCTAACGATCGCTGCGGCCAGCGCGATTTTCCCACTCCTATTCATGATTTCCGCTTCCCTGAAGACAAGCGATCAACAGATTTTTGCGGACCTTTCATCCTGGAGGGCGTTCTTCCCCGTCGGTGACCTCACGTTCGACAACTACTTGAACGTGAACGACCGCGTGCCCGCGCTGAGGTTCTTCCTTAACTCAATGATCGTGACCATCGCGATCGTCGTGATCGGCCTGTTCATCAACTCGCTCATCGCGTTCGCCATCGCGAGGATCCGTTTCAAAGGCTCCCAGTTCGTGCTTTCGGTGGTTCTTGCAACCCTGATGGTTCCCTTCGAAACCATTGCGGTTCCGCTCATCTACTGGGTCAGTAAACTGCCGCGAGTCAGCTGGGCGGGCGACGGATTCCTCGTCACCCAAGGCCTACTCAACACCTACCAGGTGCAAATCCTGCCATTCATCGCCAACGCGCTCGCGATCTTCCTGTTCGTGCAGCAGTTCAAATCCATCCCGCGAGACTTCGACGAAGCCGCCCGCGTGGACGGCGCCGGCTGGTTCACCATTTACCGCAAAATCATCGTGCCCATGAGCAAATCGACCTTCGCAACCGTCGCCATCATCACGATGCTACCCGCGTGGAACTCCTACCTCTGGCCCCTCATGGCCGTGCAAAAAGAACACCTGCGCCCCGTCTCGGTCGGCATGCAGTACTTCTTCCAACTCAACCCGCAATGGGGTGAAATCATGGCGTACGCAACCCTCATCACGCTACCCATGATCATCCTGTTCGTAATGTTCCAACGCTCTTTCGTAACGTCACTATCCTCATCTGGAGTTAAGGGGTAACAATGCCATTCGCACTCGAAAACTACTGGGTTTGGGATCACTGGATCCTAACCTCCGACAACCAGCTAGACCTGTTCTACCTGCACGCGCCAAAGAGCCTCGGAGACCCGGCGCTACGCCACTTCTCCGCCCGCATTGGCCACGCCGTCTCCCGCGACAACGGCGACACCTGGGAGGTTCTACCCCCAGCCATACTCCCGCGCGAAACCCCCGACTTCGACGACCGCGCCATCTGGACCGGCAGCGCCATCCACCTACCCGGAGGCGGCATCCGCCTGTACTACACCGCCCTTTCCAAGAAGGACGAAGGCCGCGCAATCCAGCGCATCGGCTGGGCCGACTCCACCGACGGCGTCACGTTCGAGCGCAAACGCTCCTGGAACGACCCCGACCACCTGCCCATCGAAGCCGGCACTACCTGGTACGAGACCGAACAATCCGGCATCGGCGACGTCGCGTGGCGCGACCCGTTCGTATTCCAAGAAGAAGGCACGTGGCACATGATCGTCACCGCCTCCCTCCCCCACGCACCCGAAGAACGCCAAATCGGCACCCTGGCACACCTCACCTCCACCGACATGGAGACCTGGGAGATCCGCAAACCCCTCGTTGAGCAGGAACTGTTCAGCGAACTCGAATGCGCACAACTTCGCGAAATCGACGGCAAACACTGGCTCGTCTTCTCATGCACTCCGCGCATGCAGCAGCCCAAGACGCCGGGCTTCACGTGGATCGTCGAAGGCCCCACAAAGTTCGGGCCGTTCGACATCAAGGACGCGAAATACCTCAAGAACACCGAGATTTACGCCTACCAAATCTTCCAAAACACGGATGCCGACTGGAAGATTACGGGCTTCCACTCCAGCGACGACGCCACCTTCACCGGCACCATCCCGCCATTCATCGACTGGGGCACGGATGAGTTCACCGCGCTATCCGACGTGGACCTGGCGCTCGAGGAGAACTAAATGACCACCCTCGTAATCGGCGAAGCGATCATAGATGCGATCGTTCACGTCGATGGTTGCGCAAACGAAAAGTGTGGAGGCTCCCCCGCTAACGTTGCGGTCGGTCTCAGCCGCCTTGGTGAAAACACGCGGCTCCTCACCTCTTTTGGCGGCGATGATCGCGGCGGCGCCTTGCGAAGGTGGCTCAAAAAAGACGGTGTCGAAGTGCAAAGCGCAATGTCCGCGAAAACTTCAGTCGCTTATGTAAACGTCAACTTGACGGGTGCTCCCGACTACGATTTCGACATCAAATGGGACCTTGCGGATGCGGCAGCGGACTTCACGGGGCCTTCCGCCGATTTCGAGGGCGTCAAATGCGTTCACTCCGGCTCGCTAGCAACTCTGCTTGAGCCGGGTGCGAGCCAGGTCGAAGCAATCCTCAAGAATCTGCGAAGCCGTGGCATTTTGGTCACCTACGATCCGAATATTCGCCTCATTCCAGGGCTCGTTCCCGCTGAGGTGAAAAGCCGCGTGCAACGCCTCATCGCTCTTAGCGACGTGGTGAAATGCTCCAATGAGGAGATCGAGTTCCTCGCGGGCCGCACCGATCTGAGTGCTGACGACCTCGTGGAGTTTGCGCGCGAGCTCATGCTCCGCTCGCGCCAGGACGAAGGCGAGGGGCCGCAGCTTTTCGTTGTCACAATGGGCAAAGACGGCGCGTTCGCCCTCAACACTGATCTGGAGCAGGCGACCGTGCCCGCACAAGACTCCGGCAGGATCGCGGATACCGTGGGCGCTGGCGACTCGTTCATGAGCGCCCTCATATATCAAACGCTACGCCTAAACCTGCAACCGCAAAGGCCTGGATCTGATACTTCGCAGACCACAAGAACACTCTCGGTTGAACAGATGGCAGAAATACTTACTTTCTGCTCGCGCGTTGCTGGGATCACCGTAACGCGGTGGGGAGCCAACCCGCCCTACCTACACGAACTGGACGCCTAAACCGAAGCCACGCTGAAGCTCAATGCCGAAGCCGCGCTAGCCCTCAATAACGCTCGTAAATCCGGGCAATACTTCCCCGCCCGCGGGCACGCTCAAGCGCGTGGAAAACAAAAATCTCGGGACACATACTTACCTGTGTCCCGAGATTTTCAAACGCGGTAGCGGTGGGATTTGAACCCACGGTGGCTATGAACCACACAGCATTTCGAGTGCTGCACCTTCGGCCGCTCGGACACGCTACCTTGGACTTTCGCCCGGCTATCCATATTACATGGTTCGCTTCGTAGAGAAAAACCCGCGGAGCTGAATCTCACACTCAGTCTGCAAAACACCCGGCACAACCTCAACCTGGTGGTTCAACCGCGAGTCCCGCACAACATCACGCACCGACCCCGCCGCGCCAGCCTTCGGATCCCACGCGCCCATCACCAGGCGCTTCACCCTGGAATTCACTACAGCCCCCGCACACATCGTGCACGGCTCCAACGTCACAACCAGCGTCAAGTCCTCCAGCCGCCACGTGCCACGCCGCTTCGCCGCCGCCCGCAACGCCATAACCTCCGCGTGCCCCGTCGGATCCGCAGCCGCCTCCCGAGTGTTCCACCCCTGCCCCAAGATGGTGCCCCACTCGTCAATCACAACCGCGCCAACCGGAACATCTCCGCCCTCACGCGCCCTATTCGCCAAAAAAAGCGCACGCCCCATAGCATGCTCAAAAATCGCCTTACGCTCCGCAGGAGTCGGCAACGGCCTCACCCCACCGGCGCGAGTGGCCCCCAACGCCGGCGCACCCTTCGCGGATGCGGCAGGCACGGGCGCCGCCAAGCTCGCCCTCGTAGACGACACAGACGAGCGACGGTGAACATCAGCACGCTTTGGAAACTTCTTGACCGACATGGCACATATCGTAGCGGAATAACCTGAAAGAATTCGGCGAGGATTCCCACACGCGCCAAGCCGGGCGGTACGGTAGAGATATGCGCTTACACGTTGCTGAACACCCACTGATCGCTCATAAGCTGACCGTCCTACGCGACCAGAAAACCCCGTCCGCCACGTTCCGACTTCTGGCCGACGAACTGGTCACACTCCTCGCCTACGAAGGCACACGCGATGTCGTCGTCGAAGACATCGAAATCCAAACCCCCGTCGCCCCCACAACCGGCAAACGCATCGCAGGCCCACGCCCCATTGTTATTCCGATTTTGAGGGCGGGCCTCGGCATGCTTGAGGGCATGACCAGGATGCTCCCAACCGCCGAAGTGGGCTTCCTAGGCATGAAACGAGACGAAGAAACCCTCGCGGTTGAAACCTACGCCAACCGCCTACCCGACGACCTATCCGGCCGTCAATGCTTCATCCTCGACCCCATGCTCGCCACCGGACACACCATGGTCGCCGCCATCGACTACCTACTCGAACGCGGCGCACGCGACGTCACCTGCCTGTGCCTCCTTGCCGCACCAGAAGGCCTCAAAACCGTAGAAGCCTCCGTCGGCGACCGCGCCAACGTACAAATCGTCACCGCCGCCATCGACGAACGACTCAACGACAAGTCCTACATCGTCCCCGGCCTCGGCGACGCCGGCGACCGCCTCTACGGCATCGTAGACCACTAAACCCACAGGGCCCGCGGGGCCTGCCAGACTGGCGGCTTTGCTCACGCAACCCGCGCGGGGCTCCACCCCGGCCCTCAAAATCACAAAGCAAGCGCCCTGCCGCTTCCACACGGAGGCCGGCAGGGCGCTTCTATGTTCAGTTGTGCGCGGGTGCACGCGTTTCGCTTTGAGCGCGAAACGCGTCCGGGCGGAGTGTGCAACTCCGCCCGGAACCTTCGCGTATTAGGAGTTAGAACGCGGGGAGGACGGAACCGTCGGTCCAGGTTTCCTCAATGAACTGCTTGACCTCGGGGCTGTGCAGGAGCTCTTCGAGCTTCTGTACGCCCTCGTTAGCGTCGTCCTCTGCGCGCCAGGCGAGGATGTTCGCGGCCGGGTTGCCTTCCGCTTCCTCTACCAGCAGGGCGTCATCAGCAACGGAGAGTCCGCCCTCCTGCGCATAGTTACCATTAATCACCGCAATGTCGACGTCGGGGAGGGCGCGTACAAGCTGGGCGCCCTCGACCTCAACGAACTCGAAATCGCCGAGCTTCTCGACGTTGAAGATGGTCGGATCTTCACCTTCGGGTAGCTTCACGAGGCCACCGCTGGCGAGCAGCTGGAGCGCGCGGCCCTGGTTCTGCGTGTCAGAGATGATGCCGATCGTGGCGCCGTCAGGCAGGTCCGCGATGTCGGTGATCTTCTCGGAGTAAACGCCGAGCGGCTCAATGTGAACCGGCGCGCCACCCGTGAAGTCGACGCCCAGCTCGGCCTCCTGGCCTTCAAGGTACGGGACGGTCTGGTAGAAGTTCGCGTCCAGGTCGCCGTTCTTTAGCGCCTCGTTCGGCAGGATGTAGTCGGTGTATTCAACAATGTCGAGCTTGATGCCCGCGTCGGCGGCTAGTTCCTCGTCAATGAAACGTAGCATGCGTGCGTGCGGGGAGGGCGATGCGCCCACGGTCACGGTAATGACGCCGTCGGCGTCGGTGTTGGCCCCGTCGGTGGCCTCAGAGTCAGTGCCTCCAGAGGAGGAGCATCCTGCTAGTACAAGGGCGGTAGCTGCTGCAGCGGCTGCAAATAGGCGCGTTTTACGCATTTTGATCATTTCTTTCTTCGTCTAAGTTTTTGTCAATATAGTCGGGTGCTGGCATGGGTTAACCGCGGGATTTTCATCCGGCTGGTCTTGGGTGCTTAACCCGGCTGGTGGAGTGCTCAGCGGTGATCCACCAGCCGGCTTAGCATGTCTCCAATGACTTGAACTATTTGAACGATGATGACGATGCCGACCACTGACACGAGCATGACGTCACCTTGGAATCGGTGGTAGCCGTAGTTCATGGCCAGCTGGCCTAGGCCGCCGCCACCCAGCGCGCCCGCAATCGCGGAATAACCCACGAGCGTTACCGCTAGGACGGTTGTTGAATCAATGAGGGCGGGCATGGCTTCTCTAACTTGGACGCCAAACATGATCTCCCAGCGGGACGCGCCCATCATGTGTGCGGCTTCAACTTTGCCTGAATGCACGCCGCGAATGTTCGTCTCGACGAGGCGCGCAAAGAATGGGATTGCTCCCACGGTCAGGGGGACCACTGCGGCCTTCCAGCCGAGCGTCGTGCCAATAACCCAGCGGGTGAACGGCAAAATCGCGATCAGCAAAATGATGAACGGGATCGAACGCCCAATGTTCGTGATCAACCCCAAAATCTGGTTTGCCAGGCGGTTCGAGAACAAGCCACCGCGCGAAGTCGCCACCAGTAGCAGGCCGAGCGGCGTGCCCACGATGACAGTCAGCAGGGTTGCCCACCCGGTCATTGCGAGGGTCTCCCAAACCGATGGCCAGAACGCCTCACTAATCGCCGGATTATCAAACCATTTGCCTTCGCCCCCAAGGAGCAGGGGCGCGACGGCGGAAGTCAAAATGCTCATGACCTGACCTCCACGGCAATATCGTTTTGCTCAAGCGTTTGCATGATCTGCTTCAAATGCAGGGTCGGGACGGCCAGCGCGAGGCGGCCTACCTGGACCTCCGCCATGGACTCAAAAGTTCCGGCGGCAACGTCCGCGCCCATGCGCGACGCGAGCGACAGCACGGTCGCACCCGTCGGCACGCCGGGCTTAGAAGTGAACATGACGTCAAGGACTGTCGTGTCCGGGCCGATTTCCGCGTCATCCAGCGACGGCATCGGCACGAGTTCACGCGCGAGCTTCGACCGCGGGTCCGCCACAATCTTGCGAACCGAACCGGACTCTAGGATTTCGCCGTGTTCAAGCATCGTCGCGGAGTCACAAATCTCGCGAACCACGCCCATCTCGTGCGTAATAATCACGATGGTCACGCCAAACGTGTCGCGGATCCTCTCCAGCAACGCGAGTACTTGGCGGGTTGTTTCAGCGTCGAGGGCGGACGTGGGCTCGTCGCACAGCACGACCTCGGGATTAGCGGCGAGCGCCCTCGCAATACCAACGCGCTGCTGCTGACCACCCGACAACTGGGATGGGTACGAGTTCGCGCGGCCTTCGAGCCCTACGAGTTCAAGCAGTTCTTTCGCCCGGGCTTCGCGCTCCGTTTTGCCAACACCCGCGATCTTCAGCGGGTACGCAACGTTTTGGAGCGCGGTGCGCGAATCCAGCAGGTTAGCTGCCTGGAACACCATGCCGATTTTGCGGCGCGCCTTGCGTAGCGCGCCCTGACGCAGGCCGGTCAGCTGCGTGCCGTCGAGGTAAACCTTGCCCTCACTCGGCTCTTCCAACCCGGTCAAACAGCGAATCAAAGTGGACTTCCCCGCACCCGACTGGCCCACAATGCCATGAATCGAGCCGGCATCAACCGTGAGGTTCACATTCTTTAGCGCCTCGACCTCATTGCCGCCGCGAAGGGTGTAACGCTTCGAGAGGTTCTCAAGCACAATCATGGGCTCACCGCCGCGAACCGGGCCAGCCTGGCCACCATTCTTACCAGCGGCCTGCGTGGCACTATTCGAAGCGCGCGTGGCACTATTCGAAGCCTTAGCGCCATCGGACGATTGTGTCATGATCCCTCCCCTCAAACGCGAAAAGTCCTCAAAAATCTGTATATTGACGAGTTTATGCACTTCCTTCCGCCACTTGCCAAACCCGTCCACCTTTTGGTGCAGAGTGTTAACTCACATTCGGCCGTCATCCAGGTTTTCGCGTGGTTTCGTCGCGCAATTTTTCATGTACGAGGGCGAGCCTGGAACTCGCGAGGACACGGCGGGTCGGAAGGTGGACGAGGCCGGAAGGTGGGCTAGGTCGCTAGGTGGGATGGGTCGTAGGTTGGGCGGGGTGGGAAGGTGGGCTGGGCCGGAAGGCTGGGAGGGGATCGTAGGTGGGGTGGGTCGGAAGGCGGGCGGGGCGGGCTGGGCCGGAAGGTGAGCTAGGTCGGAAGGCTGGGAGGGGCTCGTAGGTGAGCTCGGCCTGGAAGGCGGGCTAGTTTTGGTTACAACTCTTACGCGCCGGTAATAAGGATGCCCGCGATGGCTGCGAGCACGCACGCGAGCATCCCGCCAAACGCGATCAGGGCCGCGGGAAGGAGCCCGCGGAACCGAGGCGCGGCAGCAGAACCGCCCCCTGGCTGAGGGCCGCCCACGAAAGGCGTGCCGCTTCGGATGGCGCTGGTCGCGGGGTGCGTCAAGATTACGAACACGTCGTCCATTGCCGTGGAGAACGTAGTCCACCCGCCCAGCAAACCCGTGCCGACCACGAGCCACGCGCCGCCACTGCCCATAAGCGGCCCCACCAGCAGGCCCGCCGCGAACGACCCGAGCACGTTAATCACCAGGATCGGCCACGACCCCGCGGTACTTTTCATTCCCGAGGACGTGCCTCTAAGCGGTAGCCACCCTCGCTTTGCCAGCATTCCTTTCATCGCGAGGTCGGCGCGGTAGCGACCGTACGCTCCAAGGCCGCCAGCTATCGGGAGCAGAATCCAAGCGATCACTGCGAGCCACCTTCGGAGTTTGCAAGGCTCGCCCTCGGACGCGAAATCAAAACACCCAACCACACGCCGATGAGGCCGGCGACGACAACGCCCGCTCCGGCGAAAAGAGATAGGTAGACGCCGTCCAGGGTTGCGCGGGCCATGGCCAGCGCGAACGTCGCATACGTCGTGAACGCGCCCAAAAAGCCTGAGCCCAGCAAGATTTTCGCGCGATCCCAGCGCGGGTTCGGGCCGCGCCGAGCCGCCCACGTGGTCACTAGCACGCCCATGAAGAATGCGCCAACAACATTCACAAACGCTGTGGACACGCCTATGCCGAATGCGTTTGTGGACCCCGCGGCGTCGTCGAGAAGGCCGCGAGCGAGGGCTCCCAGCGCCCCGCCCACAAACACGAGGCTGCCGGCTGGCAGGCGGGTTTGCACTCGAGATTTCATCGGTTCAAAGTCTACCCTTGACAAGTAGTGCACCCAGCGTGCGGCCGGCCCGCGGGCACACCGTAGGTTTCGCGGTAGGCAGCGCATCTGCGCCGGCGGGCCTGCGAACGCACGTAGCCCGGGCCGCGCTACCGGGCCCGCTACCTGGGTGGCCCGCTAAGCACGCCCTCGAAAATGTCGACTTGAAAGGATCCGCCCCGTGAGTTGTTACGCACTCCCCGGCGAGTCACGCTCCCAGCTTTGGTCCACCCGCAAAATAATTTGGGTGGCCCTCGCGTTCTTGACCGCGTTTGTCGGCGTATTTTCAACGGGTTCGATTTTTGAGGACGCCGCTGGCAAACCCGCCCACCTAATGTTCGCGACCGTGGTGGCGCTGGCGCTGATTGGGGTGCCGCTGATTCACCGCGAATGGGCATTCGGCCGGCGCACGAGCACCGTGTTGATTGCGATCACGTGGCTGGTTGCGACGGTGACGTTTATCAGGTCGTTTGCGCCGCTTACTGAAATGGCGTCGGTGAGTGTGGGCTTCCCGCGCGGACTACTGTTCCTGCTGGCAATCGGCGCGGCTTACATGGCGTGGAAGAGTTCGCCCGCGAAGTGGCCAGAACTGCCCGAAGATGCGACTGGCGACCAGTGGAGCGGACAGTTGCGCGCGTTGTTGAACAGGTACTACTCGTGGCCCGCGGGCGCGGCCGACGACGCGGTCATGGCGGCCTTAGAGCAGGCGGCCGACGCCGGTATGACCCCGATGGACGCGCTCGGCCAACCCTGGGAAGTTGCCGCAGAGTTCGCGGCAATGAATCCCGACAACTCGCGGCTGAGTATTCGCTTTCCGGTTTGGGCCGGCCTGGGATTCATCGCGTTGTCCGTCGCGTCGATTGCGTTGAACGGCATCTCCGCGATCGCCGTCCTGTTTGGCGTCATGGGTGCGATCATGCTCGCCTTCGCCTGGTGGGCCAGCAAACAGTAAACGGCCCGTGGCCCGCACCTGACCGCGTGAATACGCGGCCGGCAAGGCGGCCGCGCGCGCCAAGGGGCCAACGGCAGAGTCCAGCCCCACGGCCATCTGGCCGCGCGGGCCGGCGCTCTATCTGGCGTGAACGTTGGCACGGCGGCGCAACGCCGTGCCGCCCGCAAATGCGGAGATCAGGGTTCCTAGGATCACGCCCATCGCGGCGTGGTCGACTTCGGTGGAACCGGCGGGGAACGCGAGGTTCGCAACCAGCAGCGCAACCGTGAAGCCAATACCGGCCAGCAGGCCGACCGCGAAAATGTCAGGCCGGTCAATACCATTGCCCAGGCGCAGGCGCGTGAACTGCGTGAGCACCACGACCGTGCCCCAAATGCCGAGCAACTTTCCGAGCGGCAGACCAATGATGATGCCGATCGAGATGGGATCTCGTACGACCTCCCCAAGTCCGCCCGAATCCACAACATTGATGCCGGCCGCGAAGAATGCAAACACGGGCACGGCAATACCGGCCGAAATGGGATTCCACATTTTGACGAACCTGTGCGTCATTTGTTCTTCACCGCGTCGACGCGCAGCGGGTACCAGCAGGCCGAGGGCGACCGCGGAAATGGTGGCGTGAACTCCGGCCTCGTGCATCGCCCACCACGCAACCACCGCGATGGGGACTAGCAGGTACCACTTCGTGATCCGCTTTTGCACCAGCAGGCCGAACAGTGCGATCGCGGCGAACGACACCGCGAGGTAGCCGAACGCGATCGTTTCCGTGTAGAAGAACGCGATGATCAAGATGACCAAAAGGTCGTCAACTACCGCGAGGGTCAGCAGGAACGTCCTCAATGCCGGTGGTAATCCGCGCCCGAATACGGCCAAAATCGCAAGCGCGAACGCAATATCAGTCGCGGAGGGGATCGCCCACCCGTTTTGCGCGCCCGTTCCCGTGACCGACTGGACGAATAGGTATATGAGGGCGGGGCCGATGACTCCGCCGACGGCCGCGATCATAGGCAGGGCGGCTGTTTTGATGTCGCGAAGGGAGCCGGTGACGAACTCGGTTTTAAGCTCCAGGCCGACCACGAAGAAGAAGATTGCGAGCAGGCCGTCCGCCGCCCACGTCGCAACCGACAGGTTCAGGCCGAGAGCTTCGGGGCCGACCTGGTAGCTCGACATGGCCTGGTAGATTCCGCGAAACGGCGAGTTCGCCCACAGCATCGCGAACACTGCGGCGCCGATTAGGAGTAGGCCGCCGAACGTGTCGTCCTCAAGCCTGTGGGGCAGGGATTTGACGAAGTCTTTGAACCCGCCGCGCCGGTGTTGGCGAAGTTCGCGGGAAATGTTGTAGCCGTGTCGGCGCTCGTATCGCAGCTTGCGTTGCGCTGGCGTGTCGCCTGCAACCCGCCGGATGTTCGGCGTTTCACTGTATCGGCTCGGGCGGATCTTACTCGGGTCATTCTTGGCCACGGTTGGTCCTCTGGGTCGATAGTTTCGCGGTGATACCTTTAAGGAGCACTTACATCTTCTTTGAGATCCCCGAAAAGGTTAGGGTTTGATGTTATCTGTAGCCCGCGCGCTCCCGCACCACGAGCGACCTATTTCACAGCCGTCCGCCCGCCCCGCGGCGTGTGCGACCCGACCCGCGTGCAGGAATGTAACGAGTGCCAAACGCATGAGCCGACCCGTTTGGAGGAACGCAACAAGTGCCAAACGCATGACCCGACCCGTTTGGAGGAACGCATGACCCCTTCGCCGCATTTCGCCGGCCGTTTCGCGCCCAGCCCGTCGGGTGACATGCATATCGGTAACCTGCGAACGGCGTTGCTTGCGTGGATTTGGGCGCGGCGTTCCGGACGCGATTTCGTACTTCGCGTGGAAGATATTGACCGCGTGCAGGAGGGCGCCGCCGAGCGTCAACTTGAGGACCTGAAAACGCTAGGGCTCGATTGGGACGGCGACGCACTGTTTCAGTCCACCCGCCACGACGCCCACGTGGATGCGATCAACCGGTTGAAAGATCACGGCCTCTTGTTCGAGTGTTACTGCAGTCGAAAGGATATTCGGGAGGCCGCCTCCGCACCCCACGTTTTGCCCGGCACGTACCCGGGAACGTGCAGGCACCTGTCGGACGCCGACCGCGCCCGCGAGCGCGAACGCCTGGCGAAGAATGGCCGCTCCCCCGCTTTGCGCCTGGACCCGAAGGTCGATGAGTGGACCATCAGGGACGCCCTCTTTGGCGAAATTTCTGAACCCATCGACTACGTTGTTTTGCAACGCGGCGACGGAACCATCGCATACAACCTTGTCGTCGTTGTGGACGACGATTTTCAGGGCGTCGACCAGGTGGTGCGGGCCGATGATTTGCTGACGTCCGCGCCAACGCAGGCCTACATTGCGCACGAGCTTGGGATCGCGCAGCCGTCCTACGTTCACGTTCCACTCGTCGTTAATGAGGGCGGAGATCGGCTCGCCAAACGCGACGGAGCCGTCACACTACGCGAGTTACTGGATGGCGGTTGGACCGTGGAGGACGTGGTGGGCGCGATAGCCGGGTCGCTCGGTTTTGAGGCGCGCACCGCCGCGGAACTGCTGGAAGTGTTCGACCCCGCGGCAATGAACCGCGACCAGTGGGTCTTCCAACCGCCCCAGTTCTAGCCCTCTTTACGGGGACGCATGGCCGGCTTTTGGCGCGCACGCTGACTCGCTTCAAAATCGGTTCAGGCGCCCACACGCCCGACTTTTGGCAGCCCGCCCGACCACTGAGCACGGCCGGGTTTAGTTTAGGGGGCCCTCTTTGCGGGCGCGCATGGCGCGGCGCATGTCGATGTGGCCGACGCCGAACGCGATGAGTTGCGCGAAGATGATCGCGCAGAATGCGACCATGACGGCCTTGTCGAAGCCGAGGATCGGGGTCAGCGAGAAGTAGATCGCCGTCATGATCGAGTTGCCGATCGCCGTGGCGATGCGTTCCGCAGTTTGTTTGACGCCACCGGCGGTGCCGCCGTGTTGGATTGGGACTTCGTCCAGGCTGAGGGTCTGGTTTGCCGCGCCGAACGCGCCCTGCCCGATGCCAAGGATGCCGAGGGTGAGCAGTAGCCACCAGAAACTCGCCTTGCCCGCGGCAATCAGCGCAACAACACCCAGGGAGGTCAGCGACCCCACAATCATCATTGCCAGCGCGAACTGGACGACAGGACGCCCGATCCGCAGCGCCCGTTGCGATGCCCACCTTGCCGCAAACGCGGAAATCAAAGCGTTTGGCAGGCCGATCGTGCCGGCCACCATGGCGGATTGTTCCAGGCCCATCTGCAGGTACATTGCGACGATCGCGAACGTCGTGGTCGAACCCATGAAGTATGCGCCCGCCACGATCGTGCCCATCGAGAATGACGGGATCCGCAGCAAATCCAGGTTCACCATGGGGAAGTTGCCGCGCGCAGTGTAGTAGGACTCCCACTTCCACCACACGAACAGCAGTGCGATCGCGCCGATGAAGATGGCGACCAGGGGCCAGCGGAACTCTCGCGAAGTGAACGGGTACATGATTCCGAGCACCGCGAGCGCGAGCAGCATCGCGCCTACCGGGTCCAAATCGACTTTGCGACGAGGGCGTTTGCGCGCCTCACCCGGAGTGCTCGCACTGGCCGCACCGTCGGAGGCACCCTCAGCACCGTCCTCCAATATGGAATTGGGATCAGGTTCGCCGGCTTTGCGGGCTTTACGCGCGGCGAGCCACCTGCGTTCACGCGCGAATGGAAGCCACAGGAAGCCGAGGACGATACCCAGCACCCCGAGAGGCCCGTTCACGAAGAACGTGTAGCGCCAACCGTCTTGGTCGCCGAACACTGTGATCAGCAGGCCCGCCAGGACGGGGCCGACCGCGACGGACACGGCGACGACCATGCCGAACAGGCCGAACGCTTTCGCGCGGGCTTGGCCCGAGAACGTTTGCTGGATTATGCCCATGATTTGGGGCGAAAAGAGGCCTCCACCGATGCCTTGAATGACGCGCGCAAAGTTTAAGAACGAGGGATCTTGCGCCAGGCCCGACATAATCGACCCGGCGGTGAACGCGACAAGGCCCAGTTGGAATAGGGTGCCGCGGCCAAACAAGTCACCCAGGCGGCCGGCGGGCACCAGCGTAATGCCGATCGTGAGCGCGTACCCCGACAACACCCACTGCAGTTGCGCTTCCGTCGCGTCCAGGCCGATACCAATCGTTGTTAGGGCAACGTTTACAGACGACACTGCGACCAGTGACATTGCGAGCGGAACCAACAAAACCGTGAGGATCTGCCGCGGTTTGAATACGCGGTCCACGCCGGGAACGCGGATCTCCCCGTCAAAGGACGGGTCTGACGATGCAGAAGTGCTCACGGGACCTCGTTTCAGATCTAGTTCTTCGCGTCAGCCTTTTGGCCACATCGTGAATCATTCCAGATACGGGCTCGAATGCAAACAAGGAGGGCGGGCTTGTGACACGTGAGACTCCGGCCTGCCCGCCCCGCGAGCACGCCCCGCGCGAAACACAGGTGGGCGCGGTTGCGTTCGAGCCGACACGGGTGGTGGGTTGCGCGCGGGGCGGCGCCCTCACGGCCGCAATTAATGCGAAATTTGGGATCCGTTAAGCTAGTGTTTATGCAGTTTCCATCGAAAAAAGGGTTTTGGGGTCCGCCGCTGATTTTGGCAGTAATGCTGCTGACTGGCTTTTTAATTAAGGCGGCGCAGCTGTACAAGACCGAGATCGAAGTTTCCATCTGGCTTACCGAGAACCAGTCGAGTGTGCCGTCGGCGCTTAGCTGGCTGGTGGCGTACGGGTTTGCGCCGGGGCCGGCGGTTCTGATTACGCTTCTGATCGCCTTCGGCATATGGCTGATTCGCAGGGATTTGGAGTGGCTACACTTTATTCTCATAACCCTTTTCGGATGGCTTGCCGCGGCGCTCATTAAGCCGCTGGTTGACCGTGCGCGTCCGGACGCGTCACTGCTGACCACACCGATTCATCCGCAGGACAACTTCTTGTCGTTTCCGTCGGGGCACACCGCGTTCTCGGCGGGCCTGTTCGGCGCGATCGTCCTGGTTTTGGTGGCGCGCGAGAACCGTAAGCTCGGGTTCGCGCTTGCCGCACTCGGCGTGATCCTGGTTGGGTTCGCCCGCGTTTACGCCGGCGCACACTACCCGTCCGACACGATGGCGGGGGCGATCTCCGGCGCGGCCGGCGTCTGGTTCGGCGAAACCCTGTGGCAGTATTGGCGCGCCAAGCACGCCCTCGAAGTCAAAAGAACCACTGACGGCACTAACACCGCGAGCGCCGAACCGAACCCCATGGAGGCGCGCAACGCGCGGGATTACAGTACCGGACACGCCCTCGCGGATGGATCAAATAATGAACAAACTGGGCGGGGCGGGCCAAAAACGGGGACGCTATCAGCGGATGAAAAGTGAAAGGGGAATCGGAATGACGGATACCTCCAAGAAGATTCGCGTCGCGATTAACGGGTATGGAAATCTGGGGCGCGCGGTTGAGCTCGCTGTGCATAACTCGCCGGATATGGAGCTCGTAGCGGTTTTCACGCGTCGCGACCCGGAGTCTTTGGATACGCGTTTTGCGCCCGCTGTCGCGATTTCGCGGGCAGCTGAGTTCGTGGACGATGTTGATGTTTGCGTGAATTGTGGCGGTTCGGCGACGGATCTTGTGGAGCAGGGCCCCGAGTTCGCAGCCATGTTCAACACGGTGGATTCTTACGATAATCACTCGAATATTCCGCAGTATTTCGCGGTGA
>JAUNLF010000021.1 GCA_030532405.1 Actinomycetaceae bacterium
GACGTTATTTCGCTAGAGCCCGACGAACTTTAATACATGTTTGAGGGCGAAATAGTGTTGCCCCGTGCTCGCGCACGGGGCAACACTATTTAGTTACATGGAAGCCGACCAGGTGTCGGACCCAGTCTTAGAGTCCGACCTCGGCCTCGAACTCGCCTTCCTCAAGACGCTGCTTGACGGTCATGAGGTAGCGCGACGCGTCGGCACCGTCGATCAGCTGGTGATCGTAGGTGAGCGAGAGGTAAACCATGGAGCGGATACCAATCGTCTCGTTGCCTTCCGCATCCTTGACAACCATCGGGCGCTTCACGATCGTGCCAACACCCAGGATAGCTACCTGCGGGGCGTTCAGAACCGGAGTATCGAACAGGGCGCCACCGGAACCCGTGTTCGTAATGGTGAACGTGCCGCCGGAGAGCTCCTCGGGCTTGATCTTGTTATCGCGGGTGCGTGCAGCGAGGTCGTTAATGGACTTCGCAATACCCGAAATGGTTAGGTCGCCTGCGTTCTTGATGACCGGGACCATCAGGCCGCGTTCGGTGTCGACCGCGATGCCGATGTTCTCGTAGTCGAAGTACTCGACTTCCTTGCCCTTGATCTGGGCGTTCAGCTTCGGGTGAGCCTTCAGGGCTTCCGTAGCGGCCTTCACGAAGAATGGCAGGAACGTGAGCTTCGTGCCCTCGCGCTGCTGGAACGGAACCTTTGCGCGACCGCGGATAGCGGCAACGCGGGTTACGTCGACCTCGACAACCGTTGTGAGCTGCGCGGCCTCTTGTAGCGAGGAGCGCATACGGTCGGCGATCACCTGACGCATACGCGTCATCTTCTGCGTGGTGCCACGCAAAGTGGTGTCCGGTTCGATCTTTGAGGCCGGCTTCGCGGCAGGCGCGGCCGGTGCGGGTGCGGCGGCCTTTTGAGCCTCTGCCTCTGCGGCCTTGCGTGCTTCTTCAGCCTTCTTCGCGGCTTCGAGGACGTCTTCCTTGCGGATGCGTCCGCCAATGCCGGTGCCTTCAACCTCGGATAGGTCTACGCCCTGTTCCTTCGCGAGCTTACGAACGATCGGGGTTACGTAGGTGCCAGCAGCGGCTGCCGGAGCCTTCGCGGCGGCCGGCTTCGGTGCTTCCGGCTTCGGGGAAGTCGGTTCAGCAGCCACGGACGGCTGAACCGGTGCCGCGGGAGCTGCCGGTGCTTCAGCCTTCGGCTCTTCCTTGGGTGCCGGTGCGGGCTCTTCCTTCGGAGCTACCGGAGCGCTTGCACCCGGCTTGCCGGTCGAAATCAGAGCAATAACGGTATCAACGTCAACCGTCTCGTCCTCTTCAACCTTGATTTCAGCCAGGTAGCCAGAAACGGGGGAGGGAACTTCGGAGTCAACCTTGTCGGTCGAGACCTCTAGAAGTGCCTCATCCTCTTCGACCTTGTCGCCAACGGCCTTCAGCCACTCGGTGACGGTACCTTCCGTGACGGATTCGCCAAGGGCCGGCATCCTGACCTCAACGGTCTCGCCGCCAGCGTCAGCCGCGGGGGCCTCTTCAGCCGGGGCTGCGGGGGCCGGAGCCTCAGCTGCCGGTGCGGCCGGAGCCTCCTGCGCCGGAGCCGGAGCCGGCTCTTCCTGCGCGGGAGCAGGTGCGGGTGCGGAGCCGGGCTCGCCCGTGGAGATCACGGCGATGACGGTTCCGACCTCTACGGTCTCGTCCTCTTCAACCTTGATTTCAGCAAGGAAGCCATCTGCGGGGGAGGGAACCTCGGAGTCAACCTTGTCGGTGGAGACTTCCAGTAGCGGCTCGTCTGCCTCGACCTTGTCGCCAACAGCCTTCAGCCACTCGGTGACAGTGCCTTCCGTGACGGATTCGCCAAGGGCGGGCATGGTGACCTCGATGGTCTCGCCGCCAGCGCCACCAGCGGGTGCGGCCGGGGCCTCCTGCGCCGGAGCCGGAGCTTCCTGCACGGGTGCGGGCTCTGCGGCGGGTGCTTCTTCAGCAGCGGGTGCGTCCCCGGAGTCGCCTTCGCCCTCATCGCCAATTAGGGCGAGGACGGTGCCAACCTCAACGGTTTCGTCTTCTTCCACGAGGATCTGCGTGATCACGCCGGCAAACGGCGAGGGAACCTCGGAGTCGACCTTGTCGGTAGAAACTTCAACGATGGGCTCGTCGACCTCTACGGTGTCGCCCACCTGCTTAAGCCATTCGGTAACTGTGCCTTCGGTGACGGACTCACCAAGAGCAGGCATCTTCACAGCTTCTGCCATGTTCTTTTCTCCTTAAGTAGTGGGTCTTAGTTGTTGTGTAGCGGCTTGCCGGCCAGTGCCAGCGCGGCTTCACCAAGTGCTTCGTTCTGAGTCGGGTGCGCGTGAATAATCGAAGCTACATCTTCGGGGTAGGCTTCCCAGTTCACCAGTAGCTGGCCTTCACCGATCTGCTCACCCATGCGGGCGCCAATCGCGTGGAAGCCGACGATCGGGCCGTCCTCGATGGAAACGAGCTTGACTAGGCCAGCGGTGTTCAGGATCTGCGACTTGCCGTTACCAGCAAGGTTGAATTCCTGAGTCTTGACCTTGTCTTTGCCGTACTTTTCTTCCGCCTGCTTTTGCGTGAGGCCGACAGATGAGATTTCCGGCTCACAGAACGTTACGCGCGGGATGTTCGACTCGATGATCGGCTGCGGATCTAGGCCGGCGATCTTCTCGGCGGCAAAAATTCCCTGCAGGAATCCGCGGTGTGCGAGCTGCAGGCCGGGAACGATGTCACCAACGGCGTAAATGCCTTCAACGTTGGTCTGCAGATTTTCATCCGTGAGGACGAATCCGCGGTCCATGTTGATGCCTTGCTCTTCGTATCCGAGGTTTGCGGTGGCCGGGCCGCGGCCAATCGCAACGAGCATGACGTCCGCATCGTAGGTCTTGCCGTCGTTCGTCTTTACGTGAACGCCGGCGTCGTCCTGCGTTACGGAGTCGAACATCGTCTTCGTCTTGAAAGCGATCTTGCGCTTGCGGAACTGACGCTCAAGGTTCTTCGAGATGGCCGCGTCCTCTGCGGGAACTAGGCGATCAAGACCCTCAATGATCGTGACTTCGGAGCCGAACGAGGCCCAAACGGATGCGAATTCAACGCCAATGACGCCGCCACCGAGGACGACAGCCTTCGAGGGGACCCAGTCCATCTGAAGGGCCTGCTCCGAGGTGATTACACGGCCTTCGATCTCGAGGCCGGGAATGGTCTTGGAGTAGGAGCCGGAGGCCAAGATGATGTTCTTGCCGCGGTACTCCTTGCCATCAACCGTGACAGTGTCCTTCGCAGTGAGCTTGCCCCATCCCTGGATGAGCTCAATCTTGCGTGCCTTAACCAGGCCCTGCAGGCCCTTGTACAGCTGGTTGATCGTCTGGTCGCGGTACTCGCCAACGCGATTCATGTCGATGCCACCGAACGAGGACTGGATGCCGAAGTATTCGGATTCCTTAACGGTGTCGGCTACTTCCGCTGCGTGCAGGTAAGCCTTGGTGGGGATACAGCCGCGGTGCAGACAGGTGCCTCCGAGCTTATCGCCTTCGATCAGCGCGACTTTCAGACCGAGCTGGGCGCCGCGCAGGGCGGCGGCGTAACCACCCGAACCGGCACCAAGAATGACAATGTCATACATTTCTTCACTCACGTATTACTCCCTTGTGCGAGTTATGGACCCTGTGGCCTCACTTATAGGCTCATTGTTCCACTATTTCGCTGTAATTGCGCTATGTAGCGCACATTTTCCAAGCCTCAAACCGGGCTTTTAATAAATGCCTGAAAACGCTTGACTAAGCCAGGGATTCCGCCCAATTTACGAGCGTGAGCAGGCTCATTCCCGTGGCTCCCTTGTTGTTAGCTCCCCAGGGTTTGCCATCGTTGAAAGAGGGGCCCGCAATGTCGATGTGAGCCCACGCCTTGTCACCTACAAATTCCTGTAGGAAAACGCCGGCAACTAGCATGCCACCCCAACGGGTTCCCGAGTTTGCAAGGTCGGCAACGTCAGACTCGATCGACTCCAGCAGGTAGGACGGCAGCGGCGCGGCCCACATGGCCTCACCACTGCGGTCGGCGGACTCGACAATGGCGTCGCGAACGTCAGCGGTTCCCATAACGCCCGCGGTGCGTGCGCCAAGGCCAACCATTTGAGCGCCCGTCAGTGTTGCAATGTCGACGATCGCGTCCGTGTCAGTTTCGGCAGCTAGCGCGAGGGCGTCCGCCATCACCAGGCGACCCTCAGCGTCAGTGTTGAGAACTTCAACACTCTTACCGCCGCGCATCATAATGACGTCGGACGGACGCTGCGCGCCACCACCGGGCATGTTCTCCGCGAGCGCCATGTACGCGTCAACGCGGACCTTCACTCCGAGCTTTGCAAGCGCAAGCGTCGTGGCGAGCACGGTTGCGGCGCCGGTCATGTCGGACTTCATGGTTTCCATGGATTTCGGCGGCTTCAGTGAAAGACCGCCGGAGTCAAACGTGATGCCCTTACCAATCAGCGAAATCGTGGTCGACGCGCCCTCGGGAGCGTAGGAGAGCTTCACCAGGCGCGGGCCGCGCTTGGAGCCGCGTCCAACGTTCAGGATGCCGCCGCAGTTCTCGGCCTCTAGTTTGGCCTCGTCCCACACGTCCATGTCGATCGGCAGGTCCGCTACGACCTCGCGCGTGAAGTTCGTAAACGACTCGGGGTACAGGTCGTTCGGAGCGCGGTTCACCAAGTTCATGATGGTGATCATGGAATCCGCCAGCACCGAAATGCGTTCGGCAGCGCCGTCGGCGCTCAAAGTTTCAGGCACGCAAATGACCAGTTCGTCTAGCCCAGCCTCGTCCTCGTGGCCATACTTGGTGAACTTGTACGACCCCAAAATGGCGCCAACACCGCTTTGGACAACCTGCTCGAAAGTCTCAAACGTGCCCGCCAAAACGATGCTTTTCGCCTTCGAACCGCGCGTTGCGATCGCGGCCAAGTGGCGGTCGCGGCCGGTTCCCTCCATTTCAATGCCGTTGCTAAGGCTGACGGCGCGGCGAGCCAAAAGCTCATCGCCCTCGGTGCCAATAAGCGCGATAGTGCGCGCCTTCGTGCCCGTTCCAGGCAGCAGCGTCTTGGAGCCAAACTTAGCCTTCGCATCCACGGCTGCAACAGCGTCCGAGACGCCCTCAATGTCAATATTCACGCCATCTTTCGAAAGGTGGGCGACCAACAGGTCGGCCTCGATAGCGGTCGGATCTGCGTTAGTTATCTGAATGTTTGTCATGCGTCTATGGTATCGACTGTGGGATCCGATGCTAACCGGTGGGCGTATCGGGGCTAGACTATGGCTGTCATCACGATGTTGAAAAGCGAGGATTAATAGTGCGCAATAAGCGGGAAAATAGCGGCCCGAGGGCGGCCACGGACAACCGCACAACCTCGCACGGCGGCGGACGAATACTCATGGTTTTGTTCTGGGTCGTCTCGGCGTACTTGACGTTCACGTCGCTCGCGGACTACTTCAACAACCAGGACGAGCCGCTCGGGCCGCGCCTGATTTCCGTTTTGGCGGCGCTGGGGTACGTGTTGGCGTCGACTGCGCTCACCCACAACGGGCGGCGCATGCGGATCGTGGGTTGGGTCGCCTTGATCGTGGAGCTCGGCGGTGTCCTGATTTCCGGACTGCTGGGGCTCGGCGTTGAAGAGATCGGCGCGATTCGCAACGTGTGGGCCGACTTTGGGGCCAACTACTTCTACATTCCACTGATTCTGCCGATCCTGGGCCTGGTGTGGATGTGGTTTACGAATCCGCGCAGGATCGTCGAGATCGCCGAATCTTTCGACCGGCGTTAAACACCGCCGGGGAACCCGAGTTGGCGCCACGCCTCATACAGGCCGATTGACGCGGAATTCGCCAGGTTTAGCGAACGGATGCCCTCGCGCATTTGAATCCGGACGCGCTTAGTTACGCGCGGGTGGGCCATAGCTTCTTCGGGCAGGCCGGTCGGCTCCGGGCCGAACAGGAGCCCATCGCCGTCCTCATACGCAATATCGGAATAGAACGTGGTCGCATGTCCGGTGAACGCGTAAACGTTTCCGGGTACTTCAGCAAGTGCTTCATCCAAAGTTTCGTGGACCATCACGTGCGCGAGGTCGTGATAATCGAGGCCGGCTCGCTTCAGCTTTGTGTCGTCCATGTCGAATAGTGGGTCCACTAAATGGAGCATCGAGCCCGTGCACGCGGACAGTCTGATGGCCGCGCCACTATTGCCGGGGATTCTGGGTTCAAAAAAGATCACGTGAAGCACGCGGCCATTCTAAGCCGGTGCTCCACGTGACCCAAAGTGCGCGTTAGTCCCGCCGGACCTTTTGGGGGCGGTGGCCCCTTTCTGCCGGCAGTTTACGCACGTTCAAAAGTGGGGGAAAGCCCTACTTTTGCTGGTATTCCAAAGTGATAGACGCCTTGGCGATCGTGTGGAAAAGCGCGTTGAACGACGCGACGGTAATCGAAACGTCGTCGTCAAGCTCCAAGGTTGGCACGTCGAGCGCGTGAACCGTGAACACGTAGCGGTGCGCGCGGTCGCCCTGCGGAGGAGCGGCACCGTAGTAGGAGGCCTCCCCGGAATCTCCCGCAAGGTGGAACGCCGCACCATCTAACTGCAGGTCAGATTCGCCGGCACCCTCTTCTAAAGTTGTCACTTCGACCGGAATATCAACGATTCCCCAATGCCAAAAACCAGCCGGAGTTGGCGCGTCGGGGTCGAAACAGGTCACGAAGAACGACTGAGTTTGCTCGGGGAAGTCACTCCAGGAAAGCTGCGGCGAAACCGAACCGCCCGCCGCGGTCTGCGCATCCGGCATCGTGTCGCCATCGTTGGCGGTTGTTGAAGTCAGTGTGAATGTCGGAAATTTCGGTAAAGCCTCATCGGGGTGAGGCGCTAGGGGACGTGAGTTCAGGTCCATCGGGATCTCCTTTACCTTGTGAGACCTATATCTCACTTTATAGACATCTTGGCTTTCGCGCGCGAGAAACCGCGGCCGGTAAGTGTTGCGGCCCGCGTGCGTGGCCGGCCGCGCGGGTGGGGGTCGGTTCGCGAATTGGGCGCCGGAGTGCGAATTGGGTGCCGGTTCGCGAGAAATGCAACCTGCTTTGCGGTGTTTCCACAATTTTTGATCGAGGGTTTTTAATGTCCCCGCCATGTTTTAAGCTATCGAACAGATGTTCGAAAACTCTTGGGGGAGAAAGCGAACTCAAAGTTCATGACGGCTATAACTTCAATAGGTGGGGCTCAAAAAGCTCGTGAACAAGGCGCCCGCGAAACTCGCGAACAGCGTCTTGCCCGCGCGCGGCTGAGTTTAATCGAAGCGGAAAGTTCCGTGGGGCTCGCGCCCGTAGTTTCTTTGGAACGAGGGCGTGTTTGGCACGTCGAATCGGGTAATGCCGCGGTCTTTCAGGCACTGTCCGATTTGCATGAGGCTGGGCAGTGGATAGGTTTCATTGGCTTTCGCAATGTTGGCTGGAGCGCGGTTAAAGAATACGGCTTGCCCCTAAGCAAAATCTTGTACGTCCCAAGCGCCGCGCAAAGCGCACTGCAGGCTTTCGCCGCCCTAATAGACGGGGTCGACCTGATTGTGGCAGGCCCCGTGGGGCTGAGCGCGCGCGATCAAAAAGCTTTAGCCGGGCGGGTTCGGGCGCGGCGAAGTACCGTGCTCACCACTTCACCCTGGCGGGGAGTGTCGCGGCCGTGGAAAACGCGCGGACAAGGACTCGGCGCGGGTGGTCGCAGCCGCCAAAACAGTTTGGGCGGTTTGGAAAAGGCGGCCAACGGCCAGCGGTTTAACGGCGTGAGGAGGGTCGGATGAGTCGCATAGCCATGATCTGGTTTCCCGACTGGGAGACCAACGCGCTAGTAATAGACTGCCCGCCGGGAGCTAGCGCCGCCCTCGTATCCGCACGCGGGCGAATAACGCACGTAACCAGGCAGGCTCGTTCCTTTGGGGTGCTGCCCGGAATGAAACGCGCGCTCGCGGAGTACATGTGCCCCGACCTGATCGTTCTTCCCGATGATCGGGCCCGGTCTGCTAGGTCTTTCAACGTTGTTTTAGAAGCGTTAGATGAGGTTTCTGCAACCGTGTGCGCAATACGGCCCGGAATCGTGTGGGTTCCAGCGTCTGCGGCTCGAACATTTGGAGGGGAAGAACAGCTTTGTGAACGAATCGTCGACGCCGTTGCGCAGCGCACGGGCAGTGAATGCTACGTCGGCATCGGAAACGGTGTTTTAGAAGCGTGGGTGGCCGCCCTGCACGGCGTTATCGACCCGGGCGAAAATCGCGTGAATGATTTGAACATAGCCCTTTTAAAACCACTATTAGTGGGCGTTGAAAATGAAATTGACGAGGTCGTGTCGGATCTGGAAAGCATGGGGGCTCGCACCGTGGCTGACTTGCGCCGAATCGGGGCCGGCCACGTGCTGTCTAGGTTCGGGGCGGTTGGCCAGGGTTTGCACCGGATTTTAGAGCAGAACATTCCACTTTCGCGTTCAAACCCCGTGCCCGACGCAAGTGTTGAGCAGCCTTTAGATTTCCCTAGTCCGGTAGCGGACCTCGGCATCGTCCTCGGATACCTATTGGAACAATCAACTCACCTGGTGGAACGCTTGGTGGCGCGTCAAGTAGCCGCATCCGCGGTGGATATAACCGCGGTGATGGCAACTCCAAAAGGAGATGTGGAAAGGACCCGGCAGTGGTCCATCATTGACTTTCCGACCCCGCGCGACCTGGTTGATAGAACCAGGTGGCAGGTGCAGTCGTGGGTGGATGAAATCATGCGCGGCGCTCCCTGCGAAGAGGAGTATTCGCAAGAAACGTTCGGCGTTAAAAGCGTAGTTTTAACAGCCCGCAATCTGGTTCCAATCGATGACCTGTCGCAGCGACTGTGGGGTAATAGGTCCGCGGAAGATACTCGCGGTGCGGCCACCGCGTTCAGATTGCAGGCTCTAGTAGGAGTTGACGGGGTCCGTCAGCCGCGGGTTCGTGGCGGTTTCGATCCGGTAACGAGGGCGGTTGAGGCCGTGTGGGGTGAAGTCGAGCACCATGCCGCTTGGGAGGATTGGCAACTGCCTGACAAATGGGCTGACCACGCTTCCTTCCAGCCTGAACGGCAGTGGGTGGGGGCTATGGAAGGGCGATCACCGGCCACAGTTTTAGAAGAGCCCATTCCGATTGCCCTGTTTGACGAGTCTGGCCAGGCCGTAAAACTTCGCATTGATGCAACGCTGGATGCAACCCCGCGAAGCGTCACGCTTGAACATGAAGAAGAAGCTGTCTGGGAGTTTCTAAACCTTGTAAAAGGAGAAGAAATCTGGATTGAACAGGTGCGCGGCCCGTGGCCGGTACTTGGCCGGTGGTGGGATAGTGAAGCCGGAATGGCCGGTGCGCGCGCGTGGTTAATAATCTGGCCGTCGAATACTCCGCAAATGCTAATCGGATGGTTTAGTGGGCGGTGGATGCTAGTTGCAATGTGGTATTAATCGGTTAGTTAAAGTCAGGAGGACCAAGCTGTGGCAAAGCTCTACTTTCGATACGGGGCAATGAACTCGGGTAAATCAACCGCGTTGCTGCAAGCGGCATACAACTACGAAGAACGCGGCCAGCGCGTAGTTCTTGCCAAGCCCTCTATCGACACGAAAGGGGAGCGCGAGATTGTCTCTCGCCTAGGCGTAACCCGTCAGGTCAACATGCTCGTGAAAAAGAGTGAAAACCTGCGGGAAGCCTTTTTGAAAACAGCGTCGGGTGACGACCCTGACGCTTTAGTGCCGCACGTTGAAACCAAACCGGTAGCCGCCCTACTGATAGATGAAGCCCAGTTCTTCACTCCCAAACAAGTGGACGACATGCTAAGGATCGCGGTGTTGGATAACGTGCCCGTCCTGGCGTACGGCATCCGCACCGACTTCCAAACCGTCGCGTTTCCCGGAGCGCGCCGGCTGCTTGAAATCGCGCACTCCGTAGAAGAGCTCAAAACCATATGCCGATGCGGTCGAAAAGCAGTATTCAACGGCCGCAAAGTCGACGGAAAGTTCATCTTCGACGGCGACCAAGTCGCAATCGACGGGGTTGAAGTTACCTACGAATCGCTTTGCGGGGCTTGCTACCTGCAAGAATCGGGCGGCAAACTGGCCTCCGACCTATAAACTGGTTGGGTCTAGTGAGCGTGTAACTAATGTCTTCTAACCACAGCAATCCCGAAAATGTGGGCACTCCTGCGCTAATTTCGACGCTCACGCACCTAAAAGATGAAGACATCATCCAACTTGTTGGCCCCACCACTCACGCGCAAGGTCAACAAGCATACGCTCGCGGAGACGTCCTAAAAGCACAGTTCAACGCGACTCAAACCGAAGCGATCGCAACAGTTTCAGGAGCCACCACCAGTTACACCAGTTGGATCAGCCAGCCGGGCGGCGCTCCGCGCGAGTTGGACGTGCGGTGCTCGTGCCGAACGGGCACATACTGCAAACACATAGTTGCAGCCCTTTACAAGTTCCGGTCAATGCTGAGTGCAACCAGTGACTCCTGGCGCGACCTACTTCTACCGCTGTTGGGTGCACCCGATGGGGGAACCCAGCTCGCCCTCGCGGTCGATATTTCCGGTTCGCGACTACTAATAACCCCCATGCGGCAATGGTCGGGCGGGTGGACTCCGCGGCGCGCATCGTGGGCGGACCTTACCTCCACAAAGTGGGCTTCAGTGTCGGACGATATTCGAGCCGACCACTTATCTTTGGTTCGTCAGATTTGGCAGACCGCGCGCAAAGCCGGCCACCTTGCCAGCCCCAACCGAATCGAACTATCAATGCTTGGCGAGGACGCCTACCCGCTACTGGTTCGCGCCAGGCGCATCGGATTGCAACTGTTTACATCCACCGACGCGACAACGCGCCTGGAGGTGTCGGATTCGCTCGCGGAACTGACCGGTGAGAAGCGTGAAGATGGCGCGGACCTCGTGTTTTCAATCGCGGTTCGCATAGGCGGACAGCAGACGAAACGGTTTAAGCTGGTTGACTCGACCAACTTGGTTATCGCCAACGGGCAGGTTCTGGCGCAGTTGGCGCCCGGGCAAGATGAACTGAAGGCGTTGGCGAAGGCACGCAAGTGGATTCGCATTCCCGCCGCAGATCGGGCTGACTTCGCCGTGAACTTCGCGCCGCGCCTGAGCGCAATCGACACCGACCTGGGGGCGCCAAGCCTAAAGGGACGCGTTGAACTGCGCGGTGAATACGCCTACATTACGTGGTCGGCCCTGTTCCAAAGTGGTGATGCGGCCATTGAAATGTCCGTTGCTGACGCGCGCGCGAGGAATCTAAGTAGCAGTGCGGAACTGGACCGCCTGTTTGAAGCAGTCTACGAGCGCCTTGAACCCCTGATTGAACGCAAAGAAGCCGGCGTTAGGGCGTCGGTGTACATGCCTGACATTCCCCAATTCGTGGTGGCCGCACGCGAGTTAGAAGCGAAACACCCGGGCCTCACGTGGGAGTTCAGCGAGGACGTCCTCGGACTGTCTATCAACGATGGGCCGGCAAGTATTTCGGTTGCGGCCATTGATTCGGAAGATCCCGATTGGTTCAACCTAAAGGTGAAGATCGACGTTGGGGGCGTGCAGCTTGCCGTTGGGGACGTCATGCAGGCGGTTGCCAAAGGTGAACGCTGGGTGCGTGGCGAGGGTGGAACCTGGTCGCAAATACCGATCGAACTGTTTGAAAAGTTTGAACTCGTCTTATCAGAGGTCACCGCGGCCGAACTGTCCGACGAAATCAAGATCCCCGGCCGGCGGGTCGGCTTCGTGCAAAACCTTGAGGACATGCACGTGCAAGTCTCGGGAGACTCGCGCTGGCTGACCGGCCTGCGAAATATCCTCACCCTGCACGAAGCCCCGAACCTACCCGAGCCGCAAGATGCGAACCTGCGCGAATACCAGCGCGCGGGCATCTCGTGGATGCATCAGCTGACCTCCAGCGGATTCGGAGCATTGCTGGCCGACGACATGGGCCTTGGTAAAACACTGCAAATCCTCGCCCTCATTGAAACGAAAAAACGGGCGGGCAAGTTGCAACGAGGCGTGCTGGTCGTAGCGCCCACATCGGTAGTATCCACGTGGGTTGGCGAAGCGCGCCGGTTTTATCCCGACCTTAAAATCAGTGGCGTTGAAGGAACATCGAAAACGAGGGCGAACTCGGTTGCGCAAATCCTGGATGAAAACGACATCGTGGTGACATCCTGGGCGCTCCTTCGGTTGGATTCGCAAGAATACGCGGGCGTAGAACTCGACGGCGCCGTGTTTGACGAAGCGCAAGCCATAAAAAATGTTTCAACCAACCAAAGTAAAGCGGCGCGCCAGCTACGAGCGGACTGGAAGATCGCGGCAACGGGAACACCCGTGGAGAACACGGTTGCCGACCTGTGGTCAATCATGGAAGCAATCAACCCCGGAGTCTTCCCCGAATACCAAGCGTTCACCTACCAGTTCAAACGCCCCATCGAGTCGGGCGCAGACCCCGAGGCGCTAAAACGCTTGCAACAAATCGCAGCGCCCTTCCTGCTGCGCAGAACCAAACAAATGGTTGCACCCGACTTGCCGAGAAAGATTGAGCAACTCCTGCCCGTACAACTAGACGCACACCACCGCGAGTACTACGACGCATACCTAAACAGAATCCGCAAACAAATGCTCGAACTGCTCGAATCACCAAAACAAAACGCTACGAACATTCTGGCGGCCCTCACCAGGCTACGCATGCTTGCACTCGACCCGAACCTCATCGAACAGGGCTCCAGCAACCAGATACCAGCCAAAACCAAGCTACTCATCGAACACTTAGAAACCCTGACCGCTCGCGGACACAAGGTTTTGGTGTTTTCGCAGTTCACTTCCTATTTGCGCCGTCTTCGCAGTGCTATTCAAAGCAGTGGGATTGCGGCCTCATACATGGATGGAACTACGCCGGACCGGCAGGCGGTCATTTCCGAGTTCAAGTCTGGACGCACTTCGGTGTTCCTCATCTCGCTGAAGGCCGGTGGTACGGGTTTGACGCTGACAGAAGCGGACTACGTGTACGTCATGGACCCGTGGTGGAACCCCGCGGTGGAGAATCAGGCGATCGATCGAGCCCACCGGATCGGGCAAGACAAGACCGTCAACGTGTACCGTTTGTGCGCGGCGGACACTATTGAAGAAAAAGTTATCGCACTGCAGGAACACAAGCGCCAGATCATTGACGACGTTGTATCGGTGCCGGCCCTGTCCGCGCAAGACCTCGCGGACCTCCTGAACTAGCGCCGGCGTTGAACTAGCGCGCCAACGTCGCGAACTAGCGCCGCACTTGAGCTAGCTAGCCAACCTCCGAATTAGAGAGTCCAGCCGCGTCGGCGCGCGGTCGCGTGTGTGAACCTGCGCAGCGCGCCGCCCTTGAAGCAGTTCGAACAGGTGTTCGATATAATGGAGGGGTGTCTGTTCCGTACGCCGAGTTGCACGCGCATTCCGCGTTTTCGTTTTTGCACGGTGCGAACCTGCCCGAAGTGCTGGTCCAAAAAGCGGCGAAGCTGGGTTTGGACGCGATAGCGGTCCTCGACTACGACGGCATGTATTCGGCGGTGCAGACGAATGTTGCGGCTAGAGAGGAGGGGATTGCGACAGTTCAGGGAACCGAATTTCGCCTTCGAGGGCGTACTCACTTGCCGATTTTGGCGAACAATGTTGACGGGTATCACGAGTTGTGTGAGGCGATCTCGGAGTTTCAGTTAGAAAAGCGCGAAAAAACCGAAACTATCGTTGACGCCGGGCATTTGGCGAAGTTCTACAGGGGCAACTGGACTGTACTGACGGGCACTCGGTCGGGCAGGTTGCGACGCGCCCTCGAAAATGAAGGAATCGACGCAGCACTGAAAGTTGTGGCTGATTTGCAAGGCGTGTTTGGTGCGGAAAATGTGGTTGTTGAAAGCGCTTTGAATACGCCGGAAGAGCAGGAGCGCACCGCGTTGCAGTTAGCGGAAGTGGCTCGGCGGTCGGGGGCCGTGTTGGTGGCAACTACTGGGGCGCGGGTAGCGGATACGGATTCGTTGCGGTTGGCTCACGTGTTGAGGGCGGTGCGCTTGGGGGCGACGCTGGATCAGGTGGAGCCGTACCTGGAGGCAATGCCGCCAATGTTGCGGTCGGGGGAGCAGATGCTGCGAATCCACCGCCACTACCCGCAGGCCGTGGAGAATGCTGCCGAGTTGGCGGAGCGGATCGCGTTTGACTTGCGCCTGCTGGCTCCCGACCTGCCAAACGCGGACGTGCCCGAGGGGTTTGATGACGCTGCGTGGCTACGTCACTTAACAGAAAAGGGGGCGTTAGAGCGTTACGGCACGCGCGCGCAGCATCCTGAAGCGTGGCGCAAGATCGACCACGAGCTGGATATTATCGTGCGCCTGGGGTTTGCCGGCTACTTCTTGATAGTTAAAGAGATCGTTGATTTTTGTCGCTCGCAAAACATTTTGTGCCAGGGGCGCGGGTCGGCGGCGAATTCGGCGGTGTGTTTTGCGCTTGGAATCACGGCGGTGGACGCGGTGCGGCACAAGATGCTGTTTGAACGGTTCTTGTCACCGGGCAGGTCTGGGCCACCCGATATTGATATAGACATTGAAGCGCAGCGGCGCGAGGTCGTGATTCAACACATTTATGAGCGTTACGGTCGCAGGAATGCGGCGCAGGTTGCGAATGTGATCTCGTACCGGCCCCGTTCGGCCGTGCGGGATGCGGCGAAAGCGTTCGGCTACTCCGAAGATATTGCGCAACTGTGGGTAAAAAACCTCGATGACGCTAAGGCTGACCCGCGGGTTATGGATATTGCCGGGCAAATGTCGCGTTTGCCCCGCCACATGGGAATCCACCCCGGTGGCATGGTGCTAACGCGTCAACCCGTGTCGCAAATATGCCCCGTGCAGTGGGCAACCAAAGAGGACCGTACCGTGTTGCAGTGGGATAAGGATGATTGCGCGGAGGCCGGGCTCGTAAAGTTCGATCTGCTGGGGTTAGGGATGCTTACGGCGCTTAGGAAGATGTTTGACTCGCTCGCTGAGCAGGGTGAGCTTGCGGCTGATGGTAAGCCGTTTAACCTGTATAACTTGCCGCAGGAGGATCCGGCGGTTTACGACTTGCTGTGCGCGGCGGACACAGTTGGTGTGTTTCAGGTGGAGTCGCGGGCTCAGATGAACACGTTGCCGCGCCTGCAGCCTCGTTGTTTTTACGACATTGTTGTTGAGGTTGCGCTGATTCGTCCCGGTCCGATTCAGGGGCAGGCGGTTAACCCGTACTTGCGTAGACGGCGCGGCCGCGAGGCCGTGACCTATCCGCATCCGCTGCTTAAACCGACCCTTGAAAAAACGTTGGGGGTTCCGCTGTTTCAAGAGCAGCTTATGCAAATCGCGGTGGATGCCGCGGGGTTTAGCCCTTCTCAAGCGGATCAGTTGCGAAAAGCAATGGGTTCGAAGCGTAGCCCGGAGCGCATGGCGCGCCTAAAGCCCGACCTGTACAAAGGATTCGCGGAGCGCGGAATCACCGGCGAAGTTGCGGACCAAATCTTTGACAGTCTGCGGGGGTTTTCCGAGTTCGGATTCCCCGAGTCGCACTCGTTTTCGTTTGCCTACATTGTGTATGCGTCCGCGTGGATGAAGGTGCATTTCCCCGAGGAGTTCTATGCCGCGATCTTGTCGTCTCAGCCCATGGGGTTCTATTCTGCGGCCTCATTAGTTGAAGATGCGCGCAGGCATGACGTTGAGGTTGTTCGCGCGGATGTGAACTTTTCGAAGTCGGAGACTTCCGTGGAAACTGACCCCGAAGGTAAGCGTGTTCGGTTGGGGTTGAAAACGGTGAAGGGGCTGGATGACAAGGTGATTGAGCGGATTGTTGTCCAGCGGGAGCGGGGCCCTTTCAGTTCGGTCCCCGAGCTAGCGCAGCGGGCGGGGCTGCGGGCAAAGGACCTGGAGAAGCTCGCAAAGTCGGGGGCTTTGGAAAGTGTTGGGACTTCTCGCCGTGAAGCAATGTGGGTGGCACCGTTTGTTACGCAGTCGCCGTCGCAGCCGACGCTACCAGGGTTTGAGTGGGAGTCTGTTCCGAAACTCGCGCCTCTCACGCGCGTTGAACAGGTGGTCACGGACTATGAAACCACGGGGGTTAGCGTGGATGTTCACCCGGTGCAGATGGTTCGCCCTCAATTAGATAGGTATGGAGTGGTGCCATGCGCCCGCGTCATCGACGTCGACTCCGGCAGGCGAATCCGGGTTGCCGGTGTTGTTACGCATCGTCAGCGTCCGCACACTGCGCGAGGGACAATATTTTTATCGTTGGAGGACGAGTCTGGCCTGGCTAACGTGATTTGTTCGCCTCAGTTGTGGCAGAGGTTTAAGCGGACTGCGCTTACTGAGGCGGCTCTGGTGGTGCGTGGAACTGTTGAGAAGCAGGATGGGGCGTGTGCGGTGGTGGCTGACAAGTTGGAGCCGCTGCCTGTTCCGGTTGCAGCGAAGTCGCGGGATTTTAGGTGAGGTTAGGCGGGGTCTTCCGTGCCTTCCCCGACTTCACGAGCGGAGGGCAGTTCGCCCTCGTATGGTGGATCTTCGTCGCGCAACTGTTGGTAAATGGCCCACGTGGACGCGATTATCGGTATGGAGATGACGGCGCCGAAAAGGCCGGCGAGTAGGGTGCCCGCGGTGACGCCGATGCCGACTACGACGGGGTGGAGTGAAACTTGGGAGCCCATGATGAGGGGCTGTAGGACGTGGCCTTCGAACTGTCCGATTAGGGCGATTCCGATGCCGACGAAGATCATGGTCCATACGCCTTCGGCGGCGAGGGCGACGATCATGGCGATGACCATGGCGCTGGGGGCGCCAATTAGAGGTATGAATGAGCCGATGAATACTAGTACGCCCAGTGGTGCGGCTAGTGGGATGCCCAGAATGGTTAGGTATATGAAGGCGAAGATTCCGTTTGTGAACGCTACTAGCATGATTCCGCGCGCGTATCCGGAGAACGTGAACCATCCTGCGGCGGCTGCGCGGTGCGTGGAGCTACGGTGTCGCTGGGGTAGGCGGTTGAGGAACCAGCGCCACATTTGTTCGCCGGAGTGTAGGAAGAAGATGGTGGTGAATAGGGCTAGTGCCAGTACGGTGAAGCCGATTGCGACGGTGCCTAGGTTTGAGAGGGCTTCTTGGGCGAGGCTACCCGCGTTTGTTTCGATGTAGTTGCGGGCTTGCGCGATGGTTTGGTTGAGCCATTCATAGACTTCGTCGGTGGTGAGTTCGACAGCCCACGGGCCGGTTCGTACGAATTCGATGATTTTGTCGACGCCGTTGCCGAATTGGCGGCTGAGTGTGTTCCACTGGCCGGCGACGGAGGTTACGACGTAGGTGAGTAGGCCGCCGACGACGGCTGTGGATCCTAGTAGTGCTATGAGTACGCCTAGCCAGCGTGGCATGTAGCGTTCGAGGCGCGCCACTATGGGGTTGAGTACGGAGGTTACTACGAGTGCGATGAATACGGCGCCGAATACGGCGGCGATTTTTGCAAGTCCCCATACGACGATGGCAACGATGATGAGGATGCCGATTATCATCCATGAGGCCGTGCCGGCTTTGCGTAGCCAGGCCGGAATGTTGCCGTTGTCTGGTTTGGTGTGGTGTGAGAAGCGCGGTTGTATGCCTCGGGAGGAGGCGCGCAGTTCTGTGCGGGCTTGCGATCTGGAGAATGAGTCGCGGGTTACGGGTTTAGGCGCGTGTCCTGTGGGCTCGGGAGGTGTCTTCCGAGCCTTGGCGGTTTCTAGTACTTTTCGGCCTTGCCCGCGCGCTTTTGCCGCGAAGTCGCGTAGGTTGATTTTTCGCCGTTTGTTACCCACGATTCTTAGCTTAGTCGTGGTTTCTTTGCTGGGTGGTCGGCGCGCTAGGAAGCGTCGAACTCGAGTAGGTGTAGTAGGTCTGCTGGGGTTTTCGCGGTGCAGCAGGCGGTTTCGAATTCGGATTTGTCGGTTCCGGACCAGAGGATTCCGATTGTGGGCATGTTGTTTTCGTGGGCGCCTTCGACGTCGTGGATTCGATCGCCGATCATGATGGCGCCCTCGGTGTCGTAGCCGTCGGCGCGCATGCGTGAAAGGGCGTCTGCTATGACGGACGCTTTGGTTTGGTTTGGTTCGTCTTCTCGGGAGCCGGCGATGTGTTGGAAGTGTTTTGCGATGTCGTGGTGTTCGAGGATGGGGGTGGCCATGCGTTCGATTTTGGAGGTGGCGACGGCCATGGGCATTCCGGCTTGTTGGAGTTGTTGGAGGACGTTCCTGATTCCTGGGAATAGGGGAGCGTCTAGCATTCGGTCTGCGTAGTATGACCGGTACGTGGCGATTGCGTTGTCTATGTCGTTTTCTGGGATTGCGGTGTAGTCGCGGAAGGATACTGAAAGTGGTGGGCCTACCCAGCGTTTTAGTTGTTGTGGGGTTTGCGGTTCGAGTCCGAGTTCTGCTAGTGCGAGGCTTACGCAGTCTGTGATGACTTTTGCGGAGTCGGTTATGGTGCCGTCAACGTCGAAGACGACGAGTTTTGTTTTCATGTCCCTTTTTCTTATTGGTTTTGCGCGTTTTCGTTGCCAGTTTATAGGGGTCGTGGGTGTGTTTCGAATGTTGTGTGTATGAGGGCGGGCTGTGGAATTTGAATCACACTGTTCGGATTAGCGGTAAGGGCTGTGGGCGTGCTAAAGTTTTCTTCGTTGCCCGGTAACGGGTAGCCGAACCACCTGCGCGGGTGGCGGAATTGGTAGACGCGCTAGCTTGAGGTGCTAGTTCCCATTTAACCGGGAGTGCGGGTTCAAGTCCCGCTCCGCGCACTAAAAAAATCCTGACATTCCAGGGGGAGTGTCAGGATTTCTCACTTTTATCTCGAACGTTTCGTATATGGTGTGCGTCACGAACGCTTTCCTGTAGTTTTTGCACCCAAAATTCGGTTAAGATGGGTCTGACCGGCTGTGTGTGCAGCCTGTTTTTAGGGTTATAGGACAAAAAGTGTGTCTATTACCGGCGTGTCGTGGGCTGTTTTTTA
>JAUNLF010000033.1 GCA_030532405.1 Actinomycetaceae bacterium
GACATTTTTTCGTCTTTAACAGCTACACCGTGGGTGATGTCATCCACCATGTCGCCGTGACAGTACCGGCAGGCATCTTCGGTGACTTGCCGGTTGTGTTCGCGGATCTTGATGTTCTCTGGGTAGTTGTCGAGCGTGAACTTCAGGGAGTGCATGAAGCCGTTCTCGCCCTTATTTATGTACTTGTAAACGATGTTGTCGTGCGGGGCATGACAGTCGTTACAGGTTGCCACGTCGGCGTGGCTTCCTTTGATGTAGGCGTTGTATTGCTCGTTCATTGCATGACACGAGTTGCATGTTTGCGGGTCGTTGCCGAAGTATGCGGTGAAGCCAGCTACTTGGAGTGTCATCACCATGACGCCCCCGAATATGCCGAGCATTGCTGCTAGCGCGATTCCGCCCTTGCCGGAAAAGACTGCGGCAAGCACACTTTTTAGACGTTGCCAGAAGCTTCGTTGCGTCATGTGCCACCGCCTACGCGTCGTGTCCCTGTGTGTGGATAGTCGTAATATGCTTGACTGTGTTCAGTTTAACTTCTTCCGTTTGAAAAATTAGCAAAACGACGATATTAAACTTGAAAAAACCGTGTTTTTTCCAAACCTCGCTTAGGAGGGCCCTGATGTCCACTGATTCCGCCCCTGCCAAGCGTTGTCCGGTTTCGCATGATGGCGGGGTTTACACCGTTTCGGGCCATCCTGAGGCGTATGAAGTTGCGAATGATCCGGCAAAGTTTTCTAGCCGCGTGTCTGTTCACTTGAACCTGCCGAATGGTTTGGATGGTGAGGAGCATCGCCAGTGGCGCGGTTTGGTGGATAAGTATTTGGCTGACGAGCGCGTTGTTCCGCTTTATTCCATGTTTGAAGAGGTCGCTGAACAGATCATTGCGGGTTTGCCGCGCGGTGAGAAGGTCGACGTGCTGACCGAGATTGGTAGGCCGTTGGCGGTTCGCGCGCAGAGTCGTTGGCTGGGATGGGATTCGAGTTTTGAGGGCGAGTTGCTTGCTTGGATGGATCGTAAGCAGGCTGCGGTGAAGGCGGGTGACCGCGAGGAGCTTGCGGCGGTGGCTGACGATTTCGATGATTTGATTCGGCGCCTTATTGCTTCGCCCGCGGCGGGTAGTCCTAGTGAGGAGCTTCGTTCCGAACGTGTGGGTTCGACGCAGCGTCCTATTGCTCATGAGGAGATTGTTGCGGTTCTTCGTAACTGGACTGCGGGCGACTTGGAGTCGATTGCTGCGAGCATCACGGTAGTTGTGAACCAGTTGGCGGCGGGCGCGGAGGGTGCTGAGGAGAAGCGCGCCGCTATGCGTAGCATCCCTGACGCTGCGATTGATGAGATGTTGCGTATTGATGACCCGTTCGTATCGAATCGACGTATCGCGACTGAGGACGTTGAGCTAAGTGGTGTGACCATCCCGGGTGGTTCGCGCGTGCTGATTAATTGGCGTGAGGCAAACCTGGATGAGCAGGTCTTTGGGGATGGGTTCGATCCCAAGGCTCATGAGGGCGACAACTTGGTGTTTGGTACGGGCCCGCACTACTGCCCCGGCCACACGCTTTCGACGCTACAGATTCGCGCGGCTGTACTTGCGCTGATGGACGGCGTGGAGGACTTCCGACTGGCGGATACAGCTCAAGAGGATGTCGCGGAGGGCACCTACCCGCCGGTAGTGCTGTCGTAGCTACTCCTCTAGTTCAGCTGATCTCTATCAACCTTTATGGCGACTGTAGCTGAGGACGTCTAAGGCTTTACTTGTCTGATGATCGCGGGTGGCGCCTGTAGTAGTAGTCCGAGAATGCATACACGAAGATGGCGACGAACACGATTTTCGCCAGTATTCCACCGAGGACGTCTATCTGTTCCGCCTGCGCATGACTGATAAAGAAAAGCCCGAATGGAATGCCGATCAGGGCATCGAGTATGTACGCCGACCTGCCTCTGAGGCTTTCTGCCCGGTTCCGCACCTTGATGACTGCGCCTATGGTGAGCACGGCTACTAGCACCTGCGCCCACCAGGGGTAGAGCGCTTCGTCGGTCAGCCTGAACATGAATACAGTCGTTAGCAGCGCACTGCCAAGCATTAGCATAATTGTGGCAAAGCGTTGCGGCGAGTCTTCACGAACTTTCATAGGTCTAATTTTACGAGTTGTCTACTGCCTCCTCGTACAAGTTGAAAAGATGTGGGTACCGGCGTTTCATTGCACTGCTTAGTTCCGGGTCTACTAGAAGCG
>JAUNLF010000007.1:0-76542 GCA_030532405.1 Actinomycetaceae bacterium
GCACGATGCTCCGCTCGACATGCCGTGGCACAAGTTCTTCGGCGGCGAAAAGTAAACCGTCCGCCGGTGCAAGTCCCGTAAGCAAAACCGAAACGAGAATCTAGGAAACGACGCGAAACCGTCCGCGGGTGCAAGTCCCGATAAGTCCGCGCAGCCGGGGCGCACTTCGCGTCACTCACGGGACGGGCTTCCTTTTGCGTGGGGCCAGCCAAGCTCGCCCTCGCAAATTAAATAAATGAACATGGGGAGCTGGGCAGAATTCCGCCTGGCTCCCCATTTCAACTATTGTTTAGGCATGGCAGTTGAAGAGGTATCGACGAGCGAAAAGCTGGTTCTAACGCTTTCGTGTCCAGATCAGCCGGGTATTGTGCACGCGGTGTCGGACATTATCGTCTCTAATGACGGAAATATTATTCAGTCACAGCAGTTTGGCGACCCGGATACGGGCCTGTTTTTCATGCGTGTGGAACTGGAAAGTCCACGAGGGCGTGGCCCGATCGATGAGGGCATGGAAAAGTTCGGCGAAAAGTTTGGTGCCACCTGGAAGATGGATAGGATGGGCCGCCCGCTACGCACGATCATTATGGTGTCGCGCGAGGGCCACTGCCTGACAGACCTCCTGTACCGTCAGCGCTACGCGCAGCTACCAATCGAAGTGGTTGCCGTGGTGGGTAATCATCCTGACTTGGCGCCGGTCGCGCAGTTCTATGGCAAACCGTTCCTGTGCATTCCGGTGACGAAGGAGACGAAGGCCGCTTCCGAGGCTGAACTTTTGAACCTGATTCGCGCCGAGAACGTCGAACTGGTCGTGCTTGCCCGTTACATGCAGATTTTGTCGGACGACCTTTGCCGCGAGTTGGCGGGCAACGTGATCAATATTCACCACTCGTTCCTGCCCTCGTTCAAGGGCGCGCGTCCGTACGCGCAGGCGCATGACCGCGGTGTGAAGCTGATTGGCGCGACCGCGCACTACGTGACCGCCGACCTCGACGAGGGGCCGATCATCGAACAGGATGTCACCCGCGTTACCCACCGCGAGTCTACCCGCGACCTTGTCGCCGTCGGTCAAGACGTGGAGCGCCGCGTCCTCGCGCAGGCTGTGAAGTGGCATTCGGAGCATCGCGTGCTCCTAAACGGCACTAGGACGGTCGTTTTTAATTAACGAGGGCGTGCTTGGTTGCTCGCTCGAGCCCCGGCTTCGCCGGGGCTCTTTTGCTACCTGCAAGCCCGTACCGCTTCGCTGGCTCGCGCAGTCGCTTGGCTAGCCGCGGGTTGGCGGCTGGCGCGCATACGCGTTCCTTGGTTGGGTCGGTTGCGGTAGGCCGCGGGGCGTAATCAACTGGTGGACACGCTTGCACGCATGGGTGGGTTGGGTGTTATGGTTTTGAACCGTGAAGATGATTAACGCTCAGAACTGGTGGTGGCACGCGTAAAGCGGGCCGCATTCATCTTCCCCTCAATTGGTCCGCGTAGGCGGGCCTTTCGGCGTTTTATGCCCCTATAGTCCGCAACGGGGGCTGTCCTTTTACAACGTCAACGAAAGGCCGCAGTAATGACCAAGAAGAACTCACTGCGCGTACTGCAACGCTACCTAGACAATCCGAAGCCCTCGATCGAAGAGGCCGTCGAAGTGTTCACCTCGTTAACCGTCGGCGATTACGATGAGGTTCACATAGCCGCCCTCCTGGCATCAATTCGTACTAGGGGCGAGACTTTTGCTGATTTGGCGGGCGCAGCGAGGGCGTTTCTGAAAGCCGGGTATCCCTTCCCGATTAGGGGCGAGGGGATTATGGACACCGCGGGTACGGGCGGCGATGGTTCGAACACGATCAACATCACGACGGCGGCATCCCTGGTGGCGGCCGCTGGGGGAGTGCGTCTGATTAAGTGCGGTAACCGTTCGGTTTCTTCGAAGTCGGGGTCCGCGGACGTGTTGGAAGCCCTGAATATTCCCCTTGATTTGGACCCGGCCCGCGCGGTGCGACAGTTTGATTCTTCTAACTTCACGTTCCTCTTTGCTCCCGCGTACAACCCGGCTGTTGCCCACGCACAACCGGTGCGTAAGGCCCTTGGTATTTCGACGATTTTCAACACGCTAGGGCCTCTGCTGTCGCCGTCGCGTCCAAGCCTTCAAATGATGGGGATCGCCAACCCTGCGCAGGGCCAGCTGATTGCGGAAGTATTCCGCGAACTTGGCCGCACCCGCGCCATGGTTGTGCACGGGTCGGGCACCGACGAAGTTGCATTGCACGGGCCAACCCAGGTGTGGGAGTTGGACCACGGCGAGATTCGCTACTACGAACTAACTCCGGAAGACCTTGGACTGCAGCGCCGCGAACTGCACGAACTAGCGGGCGGAGACGGCGAAGAAAATGCGGGTCTCATCCGCGCAGTCTTCGAAGGCAGGGGCACGCCCGCGCATTTGGATTCGATCTGTGCGTCCGCGGGCTGCATGTTCTACCTTGACGGGAAGACCGAAACCATTCGTGAGGGCGTTGAACTTGCTCGCAACCTCATCCAGTCGGGCACAGTGCAACACTGGTTAGATAAGCACGAGGAGGCCGACTATGCCGGAAACTAAAATGCCAACGGTCTTGGAACAGATCGTTGCGAGGCGGCGCACGCACCTGCCGGCAATCCGCCGGCGTCTAGCCCACGTGGATCTGCAGGCACTGCCACGTTCGCAGCGATCGTTCGAGCAGGCTTTGCAGGGGCGCGGCCGTTTCATCATGGAGTGCAAGGCAGCATCGCCCTCATTGGGATTAATTCGCGAGCACTACGAACCCGGCGCGATTGCGCGCGTGTATTCGCGTTACGCCGCAGCTATTTCGGTGCTGTGCGAACCCGAACGCTTTGGCGGCGATTACGACCACCTGCAGACGGTTGCCCTGTCTACGCACCTGCCGGTTTTGTGTAAAGACTTCATCATCGACCCGATTCAGGTGTACGCGGCCCGCTATTTCGGCGCGGACGCCATTTTGCTCATGATGTCGATCGTGGACGACGAGACGTTCGCGGAACTGAAAGCCCTGGCGGATTCTCTGGGATTGGACGTGTTGACGGAGGCAATAACTGAAGAGGAGGTCGAACGCGCGGTCAAGTTCGGCGTAAACATTTTAGGGATCAATAACCGCAACCTGCACGACCTCACGATCGACCTTTCACGCACAGCATCGCTCGCGCCGAGTATTCCCGAAGGGGAGGTAATCGTTTCGGAGTCGGGCATCCGAGACAACCAGACGGTTCGCCGCCTCGGCGCGCACGCGAACGCATTCCTGGTGGGCTCGCAGTTGACGGGAACGCCGGATATTGACAGGGCGGCCCGCGAACTCGTCTTTGGCTCGAACAAGGTTTGTGGCCTGCGCGAATGGTCTACCGCTCAGGCGGCTCGCGCTGCGGGAGCCGTGTACGGCGGCCTGATTTTTGAGGAGGCCTCCCCGCGCAACGTGTCGCTCGAGAAGGCGGCGGATATCATCGCTCACGAGCCGGACCTGAGTTACGTTGCTGTTTCTCGCCGCACTACCGGCTGGGACGAGCTAGCGTTCGACGGGATTGACGTGCTCCAAGTGCACGCTCCCTACCAGGGCAGTGTTGAGTCGGAGCTAGGGCTCATCGAATCCGTGCGCGCTGTAGCGGGAGAGCGCGAGGTGTGGCGAGCGATAGACATGCGCATGCCGGGCGGCGCCGAGCTGGCTGTGGAGCTGGCGGAAGTTGCCGACAGGCTCGTCCTCGACAGTGGCGCGGGCGGAACGGGCACCACGTTTGACTGGTCCACGGTCCCGCCCTCCGTGCTGTCGAAGTCTTTGCTCGCCGGCGGTATCGGCCCGCACAACGTTCGCGAGGCGCTCGCGGTTGGAACCGTGGGGCTAGACCTCAACTCCGGCGTCGAAGCCGATGGCCGGAAAGATTCGGGGCTGATCGCCCGCGCGTTCCAACAGATTCGCGCGTTCCATTATTAACGAGGGCGTCTAACCTGAAGTTTTGCGCGCAAGCTTCTTCGCACCCGGCGGCCCCTGGCCGGCGCGCACACAACTAAGGCAGCCTCGCCCTCGAACCGTAATCCACTCCAGTTAATGTTTAAAGGAAAATCATGTTTGAACCTCAGACGCCGCGAGAGACCTTGCTCCCGGCCTATTTCGGTGAATTCGGAGGGCAGTTCGTTCCCGAATCGCTCATTCCCGCGCTGGATCAGCTGGAGGAGGCGTTTGTTGAAGCCCAGCAGGATCCCGAGTTTCGGGCAGAGCTTGCCGCCTACCTAAAGGACTACCTGGGTAGGCCCACGCCGCTCACACAAGCAACCAAACTGGGTGGGAAGGCGCGCATCTTCTTAAAGCGTGAGGATCTGGTGCACGGCGGTGCGCACAAGACGAACCAGGTGATCGGCCAGGCGCTACTCGCCAAGCGCATGGGCAAGACTCGCATTATTGCCGAAACGGGTGCCGGCCAGCACGGCACGGCTACAGCGCTCGCGTGCGCGCTGCTCGACCTTGAATGCGTGGTGTACATGGGTGCGAAAGACGTGGCCCGCCAGCAGCCGAACGTGTACCGCATGGAGCTCATGGGCGCGAAGGTAATTCCCGTGGATTCCGGTTCGGGTACGTTGAAGGACGCGGTCAATGAGGCTTTGCGCGACTGGACTGCAACGTTCCACGAATCCCACTACCTGCTTGGCACTGCCGCGGGCCCGCATCCTTTCCCGACGATTGTCCGCGAGTTCCACCGCGTGATCTCTGAAGAAGCCAAGAAGCAGATGATTGAACGCGTAGGCAAGCTTCCCGACCTGGTTGTCGCGTGCGTGGGCGGCGGCTCTAACGCGATTGGTATGTTTGCAGATTTTATTGACGATGAGGGCGTAGAGCTCGTGGGTGCGGAGCCCGGAGGGCAGGGGCTCGACTCCGGTAAGCACGGTGCCACAATCAATAATGGAACGGTAGGAATCCTGCACGGCGCACGCTCTTTCCTCATGCGCAATGCTGACGGTCAGGTTCAGGAGTCGTACTCGATTTCAGCAGGCCTTGACTACCCCGGGGTTGGCCCGCAGCACGCGTACCTGGCGCAAACGGGGCGCGCCACGTACGTTGGTATCACTGATGCGGAAGCGCTTCACGCGTTCCAGTTGCTCAGCAAACGCGAGGGCATTATTCCCGCGCTGGAGTCCTCTCACGCCCTCGCTTACGCGTTGAAACGTAAGGATGAGGACATTGACATTCTCGTGTCACTTTCGGGCCGCGGAGACAAAGACATTGACCACGTCCGGCGCACTTTGGAAGAACACCCCGAGCTGCGACTTAAGGAGGAAAACTAATGAGCCGCTACGAAAAAATGTTCGCGAAGCTTGCCGCTCGCGGGGAAGGCGCTTTCGTGCCTTTCATAATGCTTAGCGATCCGACTCCCGTGGTCGCCCTCGACGTCGTACGTGCCGCGGTGGCTGGCGGCGCGGATGCTTTGGAACTTGGCGTACCTTTTTCGGATCCAGTTGCAGACGGTCCAACGATCCAGGCTTCGCATGTTCGCGCGTTGGCAAACGGGGCGACGGTGGATGCGGCGCTGGCGCAGATTCGAATCCTTCGTGCGGAGTTCCCCGAGATTCCGATTGGCATGTTGATCTACGGGAACGTGGCGTTCACTCGTGGGATTGACGCTTTCTATCAAGACTTTGCGCAGGCTGGGGCGGATAGTATTTTGCTTCCGGACGTTCCGGTGCGCGAGTCCGTAGCTTTTGTTCCGGCAGCGGAGAGAGCCGGCATTGATCCGGTCTTTATTGCGCCGGCCCAGGCTGCGGAGAAAACCTTGCGGGGAGTGGCCGAGGTTGCGCGCGGCTACATTTACGCGATCTCGCGCGACGGTGTGACGGGCACTGAGCGGGAGTCGGAGACGACGGGTCTTGCCCAGGTGGTAAGTAGGATCGCCAAGTACGGTGGTGTGCCGCCGCTTTTGGGATTTGGTATTTCAACGCCGAAACACGTGGCGGACGCTATTGCGGCGGGGGCAGCCGGTGCGATCACTGGATCAGCGTTGACGAAGGTCATCAATCAACACGTTGATGAGGACGGCCGGGTAAAGCCTGGCTTGTCTAACGCCGTGCAAGAATTTGTGGCCTCCATGAAGGCGGCAACCCTACCCGCTACGGCGTAGCTGTCGGGGCCGGCAACTTCCGCCGGCCCAGCGTGAACTGCCAGCTATAAAAGAGTGATTTAGGGCTACTTAAACGTATGGGTTAGCTACCCTAAGTACATATACGATCCCGATCGTCGTACGATATGTAAGCCTAGTAGGTCGAACTGCGCACAACAGATTCGGGGATACCATGGGATGGATGAGGGATAGCGGGCGCGTCTTTGTTCGGGACATCAAGCGGATTCTTGCTGTCCCTCGCTCTCTCGTTATCGTTATTGGCATCTTGGTGACGCCAGCGTTATACACGTGGCTTAACATTCTCGCGTTCTGGAACCCGTACACCGTCACGGAGAACCTACCTATCGCGGTTGTAAACGCGGATGCGGGGGCGGACTCCGACCTCACTGGCGAATTAAACGTAGGCGACCTGATTGTCGAGCAGCTTTCCGAAAATGAAGACCTCGGCTGGCGGTTCACTGACGAGGAAACAGCCAACGACTGGATACGGTCCGGCGACGTTTACGCCACGTTTTTAATTCCGCAGACGTTTAGTCAGGACCTTGTCGATATTTTCTCCGGTGAACGCCGAGAACCGACAATCGAATATTTTGTAAACGAAAAAAATGGCGCGATTCCGCCCAAAATCACTGATGCGGGTGCAAACCAAGTCGACATAAAAGTGACCTCCACGTTCCGTGAAAACGTAGGAAAAGCAATCGTGCAAGGGCTGCGCGACGGCGGAATAAAAATAGATACCAATATTTCGAACGCTGAGAACAGTGCCCTAAAGACGCTAACAGGCATCGAAACCAACCTTTTTGACGCCCAAGAAACCCTGACGTCAGCAAGTGCGTCCATGACGGATTCTTTGCAGACAATGGACGACGTGAGGGCGGCGCTCGCGGCGGCAGATCCGACTTTGGCGGATGTTTCAGCGGCTCTTAACGACGCCCAACTGATTCTTGGCACCGTTGTATCCAGCGCGCAGGAGTTCGCTGTTGCCGCAGGCGAAGCAAGCGTTACCGCGCAACAGGCGCTTAACCAGTCATCAGCGGCTGCCTCAACAGCAGTGTCGAGCGCAACGTCCTCACTTCGCGAAATGGACGCCCAGCTACAAGCGGCAATCGAACGGGCAAACTCTTCTTTAGGTGAGATCCGCGACCGCGTTTCGATCCTTGAGCAAATCAGCATCACACAAGACGTCGCTGGCGAACTGAATGCCAACCTTAGCGACGCTCAAGATTTGTTAGACAAGATTGGAAAAACGGGGGAGGACGCCGCCGCCACAACGCAAGACTTGGACGCCCTGGTCGACGCGCTAGACGAAGCACTCGCGAGCGCTCAAGGAGTCGCGGACGACACGCGCGATCTGGCAGGTCAAGCGGTTAACACCCTCACTGGGCAAGTGACCAGCCTGTCCGCGCGGATTGGCGGTATCAACTCGGCGGTAGCTACCACGCGCGCTTCTCTGCCCGAAGTAGCCGCATTGGTGGACGGGCTCGAAGACCAGATTTACGCCGCGCAAGGAGTTCTAGAGCAAGCTCAAGGAAACCTAGACGGCCTCGCAAACTCAACGAAGATCGCGCAAACCGACGTTGCCACGCTTGCCGCCGCACTGCAATCGGGAGCTCTTGAAAAGATTATCGATCTAGACCCCGAAAATATTGGGCGCTACTTAGCTTCCCCTGTGGAATTCGACCAGCGGGCGGTCTACAAAGTTAACTCCTACGGTTCAGCAATGACCGCGATGTTCATCAACCTGTCGATGTGGATTGGCTCGCTCATTTTGGTGATTATTTTCCGCGTCGAGGTCGATAAGGAAGGCTTTGAACATTTGAGCTTGCGCGCGGGTTACATGGGCCGATTCATGCTGGGCGCAATGCTTTCCATGGCGCAGGGCCTGATCGTTAGTATCGGAAGCCTGCTCATCGGAGTTGAAACCGCCAGCGCACCGGCCTTCATCGCGACGGCCGTAATCATTGGGCCGCTCTACCTGGCTTTCACGTACGGCCTCGCCGCAGCGTTTAGCCACGTGGGACGCGCGCTTGCAGTCTTGCTGATAGTCCTGCAGATTCCAGGGGCTTCGGGTATTTACCCGATTGAGCTGATGCCCGGATTCTTCCGCGGCCTGTATCCACTTCTGCCGTTCTCTTACGGTATTGACGCAATACGCGAAACCATTGGCGGGTTTTACGACGGCCGCTACTGGCAGGTGATGGGTACCTTGCTGATGATGAGTGTTGCCGCACTGATTCTAGGCTTCATCGGCAGGCGCCAGCTGGGCTACTTCACGCAACTGTTCTATGACGAACTAGCGCGCACAGAGCTCGTCGTAAATGAGAACGTACAACTGCAAGGCGCGGGATACCGGCTTAGCAACATCATTGCCCTGCTTTCCAACCGCAAAGAGTTTTCCAACAAGATCCAGCGCCGACAAACCAGATTCAACGCGCGCTACAAAAAGATCATCAGAGGCGTCACCGCAGTGGGAATCGCAGGTCTGTTGGTGCTCGGGCTGGTCGCTAATTTCACGTCGGTTAGCAAACCTGGATTGCTCGGTCTGCTAGCCGTTTGGGGGCTAGTCATAATCGGCGCCCTGGTTGGCACGGAAGGCCTAAAGAGCTCCTTGCAGCGCGCTAGCGAGCTTTCGCACCTGAGTGAAGATGAGCTGTTTGACAGCTTGTCGCGCCGTGATTCTTCGGCTTTGTCAGAAACGCCCGGTGCAGAGGTGCGGTCATGAAACAGATCCTTTTCATCGCGCGCGACGACCTCCGACAAATTGGCGGAAGTATGATGACCAGAATCTTCATGGTCGTCCTCATAAGCGTGCCCCTATTTTTCACGTGGTTTAACGTGCTTGCAACGTGGGAGCCGTTCGACAACATGGACAGGCTACAGATCGCTGTTGCAAGTACGGACGAGGGCTACACCAGTGAAGTGTTGAACCTTGAAGTCAATGTTGGCGACGTGGTTTTGAAAGATCTAGCGGCGAACGACCAGATTGACTGGGTAATCACCAATAAAGATAAAGCACTGGAAGGGACGCGTTCTGGCGAGTATTACGCCGCCATCGTGCTTCCTGAAAACTTCTCGCGGTCCATGTTCACGTTCTATGCCGGCGGGGCATCGCCGGCTGATATCACGCTTTACACCAACGAGAAAAAGAACCCGCTTTCGGCAAACATAACCACGCAGGGCGCGCAGGGAGTCACGTCGCAAATCAACACAACGTTTTCGAAAACGTTAGCGGACGTGACAGTGGGCATGGCCGAGGACGTTTCCTCTTACCTTGATGATGCTGAGACTCAAGCAACTTTGGACAGGTTGGATAATCGACTCGAGTCACTGACAGCGCAGTTGAATGCTGGCGCCGACACGATTGATTCGATGTCCGCACTGCTCGGCTCGTCTATTCCTTTAGCAACGGGAGCGGAAAGTCTTGCGAAGGGGTTGCAAGGTTCCTTTGATAACGCGCTTGGCGGCTCTATTGGTGCGGGCGTGAGTGATCCGTTTGGATCCGTGTCATCTGGCCTGAGCGATTCTTTGGACCTTGCTGCGGAGAACATTTCACAGGTCGAATCACGACTGGATGATCTGTTGGATTCCGCTGATTCCACGGCGCAAAGCAGTGCTGACGTCGTGGAGCAACTGGCGAGCATGCTCGATGAACAGATTGCGGGTTTTCAAGAAACCCGAGATGAGATTGTCCGTATTGTGGGGCCGGGAGGAACCGGCGGAACGATTGAGGGTGATCCGCAAATCGACTGGGGTGTAGACCTGGAGGCGCAAGGCCCCGCCATTGACCAGTTGATTGCAGACTTAGACGCGGCAATCTCGAGGCAACAAAGCCTGTCGGATCGAATGAAAGACATAGCTTCCGACCTGCGCGGCGGAGTTTCAAGCACGGAAGACTCCCGTCAGTCTGCCCGCGCTGCGGTGCAGCAAGCTATTGATGCTATTAGCACTGCGCGAACGGATTTTTCTGAAAACTTTAAGCCGCAGATCGATAGTCTGCGTTCCAACTTGGAGTCGGCGGGGGCGAATGCCGCGGTATTCAGCTCGTACATGGACTCGGTTAAGGCACAACTGGGGGATGGTTCGAACGGTCTGATTGCAACCATGCGCAGCTCGCAAGAGTCGCTTGCCGAAACTGCGAACGGTATGCGCGATGGTGCTAGTCGTTTAGGGGATGTGCGCAAGCAGGTTGAAGAAGCACGCTCCAGTGGTGACTTTGACAAGATCGCCAAGGCTTTGGGGAACGATCCAGAAGGCCTTGCTCGCATGATTTCGTCGCCCGTCACCGTTGACCGCAAACCGGTCTTCCCGGTCGCCTCTTTTGGCGTTGGCATGACACCTTTGTTCACTATGATTGCCCTGTGGGTGGGCGCTTTACTGGCCGGTGTCTTCTTGCGCACGGACGTGTCAGAAAATGTCCGCAGGCGCTATGCCGAAACCTTTATTGACACCAATATCGAAAATGAGGGCGAGCCCGGCGCGGATGATGAAGCCGAGATATCGGAGGCGCTGGAAACCTCCGGTGAGCTAGCTGGACTATCAGAAAACGACGCGGTTGAGCCATCGGAAGATGAATCGGCCGAAGACCCCGAAGGGCATGGACAGGTCGAAGCCTCCGAAGAATCTGACGGGGCTGAGGATCCCGAGGAGCTTGAACGGGGCGAGGACTCCGAAGGCGTCGAGAAATCTGAGAAATCCGAACAGCCGGCGAGGTCTGCAAAGCGCGCTAAGAAGCCTGTATTTACGGCCGCGCAAGAATACTTGGGCCGCTACGTGATGTTCTGGCTGGTCGGCATGGCGCAGTCAACGTTCCTAATGGTCGGGCTGATTATGGGTGTGCAGGTTGAGCCAGCTCACCCGTTCCTGTTGATTTTGGCGGGATGGGTGATCTCGACCGTGTTCACGAACATCGTCTACACGTTAGTGATTTCGCTGTCTAACGCGGGCAAGGCAGTGACAGTGCTGCTACTCGTCCTCCAAATATCTGCGGCCGGAGGCGCTTATCCTCTGGAACTACTACCGCAATGGTTCCAAAATATAAGCCCCTGGCTTCCAGCAACTTACGCGATCAATCTGATGCGTTCCGCGATTGCTGGAATCTACGCGGGTGACTTTGTGCAAGATCTTGGGATGATTCTGTTGTTCCTGATACCCAACTTGATCGTGGGATTGGTTCTTCGACACGCGATTGCGGGCAGGATCGACTTGATGACCAAGAGCATGGAAAAAACCAAGGTTATGTAAACCCGCATCTCCCTTGAGATTCTGGGCACAACCGTCTTGAGAAGGACTGCCAAAACGCCGGTATTTGCGCTAAAGTCTTAAGCGTCGCGACTGGCGCGCAGGTGGACCACCACCGGGGAGCGACAATGAGGATTCAACGGCCGCCCGCCTGGGTCAGAAGAATCACCGGATAGGCGCGCGACCATGCGCTTCCGGGTTGGAAAAATGCCAGATGGAGGACTCATGGGAACACCACTGAACGAACAGTCACTCGCAGAAGTTGATCCGCAAATCCAGCAGGTTCTGGATGACGAGCTAAACCGCCAGCGCGAAACGCTGGAAATGATTGCCTCAGAAAACTTTGTCCCAAGGGCCGTGCTTGAAGCGCAAGGCTCCGTGCTTACTAACAAGTACGCTGAAGGCTACCCGGGCCGCCGCTACTACGGTGGTTGCGAATTCGTAGATGTTGCTGAAAATCTTGCGCGCGACCGTGCCAAAGAAATTTTTGGCGCTGAATATGTAAACGTTCAGCCTCACGCGGGCTCCCAAGCAAACGCCGCGGTCCTCGCCGCCCTGGCAAAGCCGGGCGACACGATTCTCGGCCTCTCTCTAGACCACGGCGGACACCTCACGCACGGCATGAAGATCAACTTCTCCGGCCGCCTGTACAACCCGACCTTCTACCAGGTAAACCCCGACACTATGCGCATCGAGATGGATGAGGTCCGCAAGATTGCGCACGAAGTAAAGCCGCAGGTCATTATCGCCGGCTGGTCCGCGTACCCGCGCGTCCTTGACTTCGCAGAGTTCCGCAAGATTGCCGACGAGGTCGGAGCTTACCTGTGGGTTGACATGGCGCACTTCGCCGGCTTGGTAGCTGCGGGGCTACACCCGAACCCGGTTCCGTACGCGGACGTCGTGTCCACGACGGTTCACAAGACCATCGGCGGCCCGCGTTCAGGCATGATCCTTTCGCGCGACGCTGAACTTGGTAAGAAGATCAACTCCGCGGTATTCCCCGGCCAGCAGGGTGGCCCTCTCATGCACGTGATCGCCGCGAAGGCTGTCGCAATGAAGGTCGCTCAGACCGACGAGTTCAAGGACCGCCAAAAGCGCACGCTGGAAGGTGCTTCAATCCTGGCTGACCGTTTGAACCAGGACGACGTTAAGTCCGCGGGCATTTCACTGGTCACGGGCGGCACTGATGTTCACCTCGTCCTCGTGGACCTGCGAGATTCGAAGATTGACGGACAGCAGGGTGAAGACGTCCTGCATGAAGTTGGCATCACCGTGAACCGTAACGCCGTTCCGTTCGACCCGCGCCCGCCGCGAGTCACGTCCGGCCTCCGTATCGGAACGCCCGCACTGGCTACACGCGGATTTGGTGCCGAAGAGTTCACTGAAGTTGCTGACATTATTGCAACCGCTTTGGTTCAGGCCGCCGGTGAAGGCGACGTGGACGTGGCGGGTCTGCGTGCGCGCGTGAAGGCGCTGACCGACGCGTTCCCACTGTACGAAGGGCTTGATAAATGAGGGCGCCCTGGAACGGTCAGGCGAAAGTACTAGACGGCAAAGCGGTTGCGGCTCAAATCAAGGATGAGCTGCGAGAGCGCGTCACTGCGCTACGTGAGCGGGGCGTAGTTCCGGGACTGGGAACGATCCTGGTTGGTGAAGATCCGGGGTCGAAAACGTACGTTGCGGGTAAACACCGCGACTGCGCGGAAGTCGGTATTGAATCGATTCGTATTGACCTGCCCGAAACTGCGACGGAAGACGAGATCCTCGCTGCCGTGAAGCAGTTGAATGAGGACGATGCTTGCACCGGCTACATCGTGCAGCTTCCCCTGCCGAAGGGGATTGACACGAACAAGGTTTTGGAGGCTATCGATCCCGCGAAGGATGCTGACGGCCTGCATCCGACGAACCTTGGGCGCCTGGTTTTGCGTGTTTCGGAGCCGATCGAGTCACCGTTGCCGTGCACGCCGCGCGCTGTGATTGAACTGATCTCGCGTAACGGTATTGATCTTGCTGGTAAGGACATCGTGGTGGTGGGCCGTGGAACGACGGTGGGCCGCTCGATTGGTTTGTTGTTGACTCGTAAAGATGTGAACGCGACCGTCACGCTTTGCCACACGGGCACGCGCGACCTGGCGGATAAGGTGTCGCGCGCTGACGTTGTGGTTGCGGCAACCGGTGCGGCGGGCATCATTACGGCTGACATGGTGAAGCCCGGAGCTGTCGTTCTTGACGTGGGAGTTTCCCGCATTGAGGTCGATGGTAAGGCCCGCCTGGCGGGTGACGTTGCCGACGGTGTGGATGAGGTAGCGGCTTACCTGTCTCCGAACCCCGGTGGCGTGGGACCCATGACTCGCGCACTGCTGTTGGCGAACATTGTGGAGTCCGCTGAACGACTCTAAGCGACTGTAAATGTTTGGTGCCCCTCGAGTTTTTTCGAGGGGCACCAAAGTTTTAGAACCTAAGGTTTTGAATTTAGCCGTAGATGATGCGTAGGGGAGCGTGGTCGGAGTACCTGGACGCGTAGTCTGCCGCGCGGTCTACGTGCACGCTGGTGGCAGCGTTCGCGAGTGAGGGTGTTGCCAGGTGGTAGTCGATGCGCCATCCGGCGTTGGTGTCGAATGCTTTTCCGCGGTAGGACCACCACGTGTAGGGGCCTTGCTCGTTGCCGGTGAAGTCGCGTACAACGTCGCGCCAACCCATGCCTAGCCACCGGTCGACGTAGGCGATTTCTTCATCCAGTACGCCCGCGGTCTTGTTGTGGTTGCCTTTCCAGTTCTTGATGTCCAGCTCGGTGTGGACGATGTTGAGGTCGCCGGTCACTACAACGTCGCGGTCTTCGTTAAACAGTTCTTGCATGCGTGGCGTAACCAGGTCCAGGTGCGCGTACTTTTGGTCCATCTTTTCCGTACCTACTTGTCCTGAGTGTAGGTAGGCGGATACGACCGTGACGCGGTGGTCGCCATCCAGAATGTCGACCTCTAGCCAGCGGCCCGTGTCTACGGGGATCGCCTCGACGCCTTCGGGTTGCGCCCCGTAACGAACCGTGGCCGCATCGAGTTTCACGTGCGAATCTTTACGCACGCCAATCGCTACACCGGCGCGGCCTTTCACTTCGCAGGGGAAAGTGACCAGGTCCCAATCCTCACCCAGCAGGCTGGCAGTGATTTCGTCAGATGCGCGAACTTCCTGCAGCGTGATCACGTCCGGCTTTGTTTGCGCCAGTGAATCATGCATTCCGCGCTTAACGGCAGCGCGAATCCCGTTTACGTTTATTGAAGCAAGCGAAAAAGTCATGCCGCCCATTATCCCAGGTTTTATATACGAGGGCGTGCCAGGCCAAGGTGACCATCCGCACGGGGGCGGTTCTTTTATAGTCGTGGAACTACCTCGACAGTGATGCCCTGGTCGCGCAACGACTCAATTATTTCGGGCGGTGTGTCAGAGTCGGTAATTATTAAGTCGAACAGAGTGTTAGAACCAACTTTATACAGGGCGGAACGGTCAAACTTTGAGGAGTCCACCAAAAGAATCTTTTTCCGCGATACCTCTAACATGGCTCGTTTAACGCGAGCAACGTTTTCATTCGGATGATAAAAATCGGTCGAGGAGAGCGCGCTGGTAGACATAACGCACAGATCAACATGTATCTGTTTGATTGCAACTTCTGCCAAGTCCCCAAAATACGAGTTAGCCCAGGACTCGTACTCGCCACCAACTAGAAGTAAGCGAACCCCTTCTTGGTTACGTACGTGTTCCGCCACAAACTCTGCATTGGTTATTACCGTGATTGGGGCGACGTCAGACAGGTCGGAGACCAGTGGAATCGTTGAGGATGAGTCGTCCACCATTAGCGAGCTACCCCGAGTTAAGTATTTGCGTGCGGCTTCAGCAAGGCTTGTTTTTACCTCATAGTTGGTGTTTATGCGAAGCCTGTAGGAAGCTTCGGTGAGTGAAGACTCTGCGGGAGTGACCTCGCCGCGACGTCGCGTTACGAGCTGTGTGCGCTCTAATTCGGCGACGTCGCGGTAGACGGTCATTGCAGACACGCCGAGAATCTCGGCAAGCTCCTCTACATGTGTCGACCCCACTCGAACCAGGTGGTCCATTATTTTATGGCGTCGTGATTCGGGGTCAAGGGACGAAGTTTGAGGAGCTGTCTTCTTAAGATTCACGCGGGAGCACTGCCTTAGCTATTACTTGCTGTACCGGTTCTGTTGTTCCATTCAGAATCTTAATCACAGCGCCCAGCAAAGGTAGATCTGTTTCAATGTCTAGGCCGGATTGTTCAACCAGTTTTTCAGCCAATGATGCCGCAGGAACGCCCTCAACGGTTTGTTCTAAGCGATCCATTTCTGCAAGAGCTTCAGCCGGTTTTTCTCCGCGCCCGATCCTAACGCCGTAAACTTTGTTACGTCCAGACAGGCCTGTAACTTCAAGGTCTCCCACTCCGGGTAAACCGAAAGCCGTTGCGGTGTCGGCACCTAGATGAACGCCGAGTCCAGACATTTCACGAACAGCCTGAGTAAACGTCGCTGCCTTGAGATTGTGGTGGGGGATACCTGTACCTTCCTCAAGGCCATCGGAGATTCCAAGGGCGATGGCGTAGACGTTCTTCATGGGAGCACAGATTTCTACTCCCACTTCGTCATTTGTAGCTTCGATCTTGTATGCGTCCGTGCGGGCAGCGCGGGCATATCTCTTGGCGACTTCCAGGTCTTTACATCCGAAGATGGTGGCAGTCGGTTTCCTAGCTGCGCACTCGTTAGCTTTGACAGGGCCCGCAATCGCGACGATTGGGGGCAACTCTTCGTAGCCTTGTTCTTTAGCTATCCTGCGAATAGCGTCCGGAAGTAGTTGGATCTTTCCTTCCTGGTCAGGGTTGAAGCCTTTGGAAGTCAACCAAAGTGCGTCTGCTTTAACGATGCCAGGTAACGCAATTTCGGTAATCTTCGGTACGCCTACTGACGCGACCGACATTACAACCACATCGGCTCCGTCAAGTGCTTCGTCTAGTTCGGTGGAACGGAACAGTTTTACGCCGTCAGCAAGGGGTTCATTTGTTCGTGGGTGGGGTTTGCCTGCTTCACATGCATCGAGTAGATGGTCGTCAAGCCAGGTTCCCCATAGTCGAACATCCCAACCTGCATCAATGAGGGGGGTGCAAAGCGCAGATCCCATAGCGCCTGCGCCTAGGACAGTAATAGAAGACATTCTTCCTCCTGGTTTAGAGTTCAGCGGCGGGAGATTCCGGCTTGGTTGATGGGTACTTTTCCGATAGTTCATACAGTTTCTCGAAGGTGTCCTTTAGCTTTGGGTAAAGCTCTCGCTGTACTGCAGCAACCTCCTTGTAGCGTTCGTGCATCTCCATGTCAGGTTCGATGGTTTCCCCAAATCTGGCCATTTGCTTAGCGGCGGTGGCGACGTCGTTTGAACCGAATGTGCCAGTTGAAGCCATTGCCAGGACGGCTGCTCCAAGGGCGGAGATCTCGTCCTCAAGGCACACCGTGATGGGGAGTCCAGTGGTATCGGCCATGATCTGACGCCAAAGCATCGATCTGGTACCACCGCCCATTGCGCGTAGGCCTTCAAGTTTCACGCCTGTGCCCGCTTCTAGCGAGTCAAGGTTCTGGCGCATCTCGTATCCGATCGATTCAAGGATCGAACGATACATGTGTGCTCGCGAGTGTGTTCCCCGCCAGCCGACTACAGCGCCTCTCGCGACCGAATCCCAGAAGGGTGACTGTACCGCGTTCCAGTATGGGAGAGTTACTAAGCCTTCTGCACCCGGCGGGATCTGAGACGCAGCTTCGTCTAACGCTGGATCAGGATCGCCTAGCAACTTCGGGTCGCCCAGTGCTTGACGGAACCAGCCTGCTAAATATGAACCGGATGACTGGAGCACTTCGAACACGTAGTTTCCCGGAATGCCCGAAACGTGCGTGCGGAACACAGGATCATACTTGTATTCGCTGGATTCCACGCCCGCGTTGACCGCTGTTCCAAGATTCAAGAATGCAATCTCGGGTGTTACGGCCGCCGCGCCAATCCCAGCGGCTTGGCCGTCACCTAGCCCCGCAATAATGGGCAAGCCACGATTCAATCCCCATTCCTCAGCAAGAGTGTCGCGAAGCGGTGCAATCTCATGAGACGGTGTCACGAGTTCTGACATCTGGTCGCGAGTAACTCCAGCGATATCCAAAAGCTCGTCGGCGTAGTCCCGTTTCTTAATGTCGAAAAGACCGAGAGAGTCCGCAGCCGCCTGGGATGACGCCCAACGGCCGGTTAGGTTCCAAACAATGTATCCAAGCACATCGACTACTTTGTAAGCCTTCTCGAAGTGCTCGGGCTGGTTTTCTTTTACCCACGCCATCTTGTAAATCGCAGGGGTAACGCCGGCAGGTTTGCCTGAAAGTTCGTGAATGTGAGCATTTCCGTATTCACGAATCTGCTTTGTGGCACGTCCATCTAGCCACAGGATGCCGTTGCGAAGGGGCTTGCCATCTTTATCGAATGGGGCAAAAGATTCACGTTGGTGTGTAATTCCGATTGCGGAGACGCGCTCGCGATCCCTCTTAGAAAGCTTCGATGTTACTTCAGCAATCGTGTCCCGCGATGTGTCCCACCAGCGGACCGGATTGTGCTCGTAGAAATCCATAGCGGGGGTGTGAAGCTGAATGTTTCGTTTTGCTGTGTGAAGCACGTTGCCGCCAGTGTCAACGACAATCGCTTTTGTAGATGTGGTCGATGAGTCCAGGGCGATGACGAGTGGCCCATCTTGGGCGCGCTGTTCAGTCATGTTTCTCTCCATTCTTCATTGAATGTTCCAACATCCATTCTAGTTATTTTTTAACAGGTTTCAACAAAGAATCTGAGAAAACTAACAAAAATACGTGAATAGGCGTGTTTGCGTGAGAATGAGTGAATGAAAGTGCCGCCCGGATCCCTGTGTGGGATTCGGACGGCACTGTTAGTTGGTTTGGGTTATTTGTTGTCGCCGATTTTGCGTTGCTCGCCCATGGCCCAAAGTTGGCGGCGGTACTTGTCGGCGGTTTCTTCCGCGGAGTTGATTCTCTTGCGTAGCCACTTGCCACGGTCAGAGTTCCAAACTTCATCGGAGATGATGATCTCTTCGGACTCGGGGTCGAAGCGCGGGTCGAAGCCAATGTCGCCCGTCATCGTGTGGTGTGGCCAGTCAAGAGTGTCAGGCTCAGACATGGTCACGTAGTTCGGTGTGGAGTCGCCGTGCACGTATGCGGCATCGATCGGAATATCAGCATAGGGAGGGTTCGCCATCCACGCGGCCACCATCAACAAGATGCGCACAATCAAGTTGATCCACAGCATCAACGTCACTAGCGCGGCAGATGCGGCAAGAAGCGGGTTGCCTGTAACAGACCCGACTGCGGTAGTTCCCACGTACCTCAAGATCGCGGACCCGACACCGCCAACAGCGGCACCAATCCACAGGTCCCTCTTAGGAGTGCGAACCCCCGCAATGAACCGGACCAGCAGCGCGAACAGGACAGTGTCAACCACGAATGCGGCAAGTATTGACCCCAGGTTCAGCAAAGTCCTACCGGCTGCGCCCTCAATGCCAATAAGGTCTAAGAACCAGTTACCAACCGTATTCGTCAAAATGCCGAGTGCGGCGGTCGCTAAAACTCCGGCGGCGATCAAGATGAATCCGAGGAAATCTCGAATCTTGATAACCACGAAGTTGTTCGGCAGGCGCACAATGCCGAACATCGACCACAAAGACATCTTCAACGCATCCATGGTCTTCGATGCGGAAAACAACAACACAAGCAGGCCGACAATGCCGGTAACTGACCAAACATTAGTGCGAATCAGGTTGTCAGGATCCACCATTCCGGTGCCGTCACCCGTATCAACCAAGCCGGGCATCGCGGAGTCGATTGCGCTTAAAACTGCTTGACGAAGCTCGTCATTATTTCCAAGAAACGCCATGAACAGCGTCCAGCCAACCGTCAACGCCGCCGCAATCGAGAACAGTGCCGTGTACGACACGCCGCCCGCCAAAAGGTTGCCGCGCTTAAACGAGTAACGCCTCATTCCACGCCCAACACGCGAATGGTTGTACCAGTCGAACAGTTGCATTCCCTTAGCAACCAGCCCCTCAGCAGCCAGCGCTTCCTTAAACGAGGGGCCAAAAAAGTTCGGCGCGTCCGGCGCTCGCGGTGTCGGAACCGGGTTCGGCGGCACCGTGTCGATCTCCGAAGACGGAGTAGTTAGTCTACGAGGTTTATTCAGTGCTGAATTCGAGGCCATACCTAGAAATTTACAGCATCACGCCACATGCGGCGTGTTCGGAATCTTAAAGCAAGTGGGCGCGGGCCCTCGGTTAAGCCGCCGGCCCGTTCAAGGTAAGCAGTGCCTGCGACTGGTACGACCCGTCGTTACCGACACGGTCTAAGCGGAACCCAGTCACCAGCCATTCGGCCTCATAATCCGCTAATTTTTCTTGCGCGGCATCCAACTTTTCATCACTAACCTGCTGCGCGATAGTCACGTGCGGATGGTAAGGAAAACGTGTTGGCCGGTCCAAAATGCCCGAGCGAATCTCGTCCTCAAGGTCGATAAGCGTCTGATGCCCCTTATCAACGTTCACGAAAACGACAGGGGATACGGGGCGGAAACTTCCCGTTCCCAGCAGCGAAATGCGGAAAGGCGCGAACCTGGAAGCAACAGTTTGAAGGTGCTCCATGACGGCTTCGCGTTCAGACTTCTTCACAGTCGTTGGCGGCAGGATCGTAATATGTGAGGGCGTGACGGTGCCGTGATTATCTCCGGCTTGCACGCGAAGGTCGGCGAGCTCCGTCATCCACGGTTCGGGTACTGCAATGAGTATGCCGATGCGTTCTTCATCCGGTCCACAAGGAGGCAGGAACATGCTTCCCCTTACCTTAGGATCAGCCGACAGGGTCGATCCGACTTGCTGTATTAACTCTGGGATTACCGTGCAATATTACTATCACACAAACAGCGAGGCTGACCGCATCGTGTTTACAAACACTTTGAAACGCCCGTGCTAACGCGCGGAAGGCTTACAAATGAACCGAAGTTCGGGCTCCATTTGTCAGTACGTTAAAACCGCTATATTTCAACGTTTTAACACACTTTTATTTGGCATATGTGAGTAGTAACCTGTAGCTGTTGTATGCAAATACGCTGTTTAGGAGTGCTTATGAGTGCGAAGGTGCGCAAGACGGCAACGAAACTTGCCGATGGTCGCGACCTGTTCTATTTCGACGATTCGCCCGAGTATGTCAGCGGTGAAAAAACTCGCCGACTTGACGACCCCCGGCCGCTGAAAGACCGTTTCGCACCGGTAGTGGATGAGGACGGAAACGAGAAACCTGTAACGGGCCCGTGGATGCGCCTCGACCCGCTTACCGGCGAATGGGTCGTGATGGCATCGCACCGAATGAACCGCACGCACCTGCCGCCCGCGGATGCTAACCCGTTGGCGCCGGCTCGTCCGGGAGCTAAATACCAAGACGGTGAGATCCCCGCGACCGACTACGACGTTGTCGTGTTTGAGAACCGATTCCCGTCGCTCATGGTTGTTCCCGGTCAGGAACGCGAGGTTGTTGACCTCGATGGTGAAGAAATTTGGAAGACCGCGCCCGCCGCAGGCCGTTGCGAAGTCATTTGCTTTGGCCCGAAGCTGGAGCAGAACCTGGTCGACATGGGGCCCGGACGCATGCGCACTGTTATTGAAGCGTGGGCGGACCGCACTTTGGCCCTTGAGCAGATGGAGGGGATCAAGCAGGTCTTCTGTTTTGAAAACCACGGGGAGGCCATCGGCGTTTCGCTGCACCACCCGCACGGCCAGATTTACGCTTACCCGTACATAACTCCGCGCACCGCGACGATGCTGCGTCAAGCGCGTAAGCACCGTGAAGAGACCGGTGGAAACCTTCTTGAGGACGTCCTCGCCTCCGAACTTCGATCCGGTCGCCGCATTATCGACGAAACGGAGCACTGGGCGCTGTACGTTCCGGCCGCGGCGCGTTGGCCTGTCGAGATGCACTTGGCTCCCAAGCGTGACGTCAAGGCGATTTATGAGCTCAATGATGCTGAGCGTGAGGACTTGTCGCACATTTACTTGAAGATGCTGTCCGCTGGAAACAAGTTCTTCGAGGTTGAGGACGAGGCCGGCGAGAAGTCTTACCTGGAGATCCCGTACGTCATGTCGTGGCATCAGGCTCCCGTCGGTGAGGAACGCGAGGATCTTCGCCTGCACATGCAACTGCATTCTGTGCAGCGCGCGCCCGGCAAGTTGAAGTACCTGGGCGGTTCAGAATCTGGCATGGGCGCGTGGATTTCGGACACGACCCCAGAGAAGATCGCTGACCGGCTTCGCGAAGTTTACGGAAAGTAGTTGCCATGATCGTTAATGAAGCGTGGTCCATCGACGAGGGCGAAGCCCGGGTTAGCGCGCTTTTTGAAAAGACCTTCGGGGCAGTCCCGCAAGCCGTGCATTCAGCACCCGGCCGCGTGAACGTGATTGGCGAGCACACTGACTACAACGGTGGTTACGCTTTGCCGATGGCGTTACCGCACCGCACTTACGCCGCCGTTACGAAGCGTGATGATCGCGTGGTCCGCTTGGTTTCCGCGCAGGAGGCCGGCGTTCGCGAGGTGAACCTGGACGACGTTGACCGCTACGACTCGGACAACCCCGTTGAGGGTTGGCCCGCATATGTCGTGGGTGTCGCGTGGGCTTTGGAGCAGCAGGGCAAGCCAAAAATGCCGGGAATGGACGTGGCGATTGATTCGTGTGTTCCATTTGGTGCGGGGCTATCGTCCTCAGCCGCCTTGGAATGCGCTGTTGCGGCCGCGTGGGATTCTTTCATGGCGCAGGAGGACGATTGGACGCCTCTGCTCGCTTCCGATGAAGGCAGGTCCGAACTTGTGCAGGCTTGTATCGCGGCGGAAAACCACATTGCGGGCGCGCCCACGGGCGGAATGGACCAGGCGGCTTCCTTGCGTTGCAAAGAGGGGCACGTGATCCTGCTTGATTCCAAGGATTTCTCGCTACGCCACATCCCGTTTGACTTAGCTTCCGCTGGGCTGGAGATGCTGGTGGTCGACACTCGCGCTCCCCACAAGTTAGCGGACGGACAGTACGCTAAGCGCCGCGCAACTTGCGAAGCGTCCGCCAAAAAACTCGGAGTCGAATACCTCGCAGACCTTGACTACAACGTAGACATGTCCGAACTCACCGAAGTCGAACGTATGCGAACGCGTCACGTGATCACCGAAATCGCGCGCACACTGGACTTCGCGGAACTCCTCGAAAGCGGCGAACTAACGGGGGAGCGGCTCGAAAAGCTCGGCAATCTTATGACCGAGTCCCACGAGTCCCTACGAGTCGACTACGAAGTCACCTGCCCCGAACTCGACGCGGTCGTCACCACCGCCCTCGAACACGGCGCCATTGGTGCACGCATGACCGGCGGCGGATTCGGTGGATCCGCAATCGCCCTCGTCCCCGTAGAAAAAGTCGACGACGTCATGACCGCCGTCGAAGCACGATTCGCGCAGGAAGGGTTCAACGAGCCCCACTTCCTACACGCGGTCCCCTCCGCACCCGCCAACTAAAACACAACAAACAACCGCCCGCCCATCCGCACCCCGGACAGGGCGGGCGCGTTTTTACTACTCCGTGAGTGAACGGCGGAGCATTTCTTTTATTTCATCTGAAGAGTAGGTTTGCTGCTTTCCGGCGGTGACGTTGTCGTATGTTTTTGCGACGCGAGTGCGAAGCCATTCGTCAATTACTGCATCGCGTGCGAACAAGACGCGCAGTCCGTCGCGGATCACTTCGCTTTCCGAGGCGTAGTCGCCGGACTCTACTCGGTCTCGCAGGATTTTTGCCATTTCGTTTGGCAGGGTAATGCTCAGTTGTTTCGTGGTCCGCATATTAAACCTCCGTGGAAAAGACGCGTAACACCCCAAACAAGTTAATAGGATTATATCCTACTCAAGTTTTTGAGCCCCAGAACCTGTCCGCACGTTGTCGTGTGGGGCTTGAACCTGGAGCGTTTTTGGGAAGTTGATAGAGTGTCTGTGTGCAGGAGTCTTCTAAAGATCAGTGGCTTATCGTCGGCCTGGGGAATCCGGGGGCGGAGTATGCGAATAACCGTCACAACATTGGCCACATTGTAGTTTCAGCGATCGCGCAGGAAAATAACGCGTCTTTTTCAAAGCACCGCGCGGGAGCATTTGTTGCGAACGTGCGTGTTGGAATGCTTTCGGGAGGGCGACCGGGCCCGGCGGCTACCATCGCGTACCTGGATTCGTATATGAACACGTCCGGGGGGCCGACTGCGAAGCTGATGAAGTTCTTTAACGTGAACCCCGATCGGCTACTCGTGGTACATGACGAGCTCGACCTCGACCCCCACACCCTGCGTCTAAAGCGCGGCGGCGGTGAAGGCGGACACAACGGTTTGAGGTCGATATCTCAGATGATCGGCACGCGTGACTACAACCGGTTGCGAGTAGGCGTTGGTCGTCCTCCGGGCCGAATGGACCCCGCAAAATTTGTACTATCTGACTTCCCGAAAAAGGAACTGAACGATTGGGCTGTCACGGTGCGTGAGGCAGTTCAAGCCGTCGAGGACGTAGTCACCCTGGGCTTTGCTGACGCCCAACAAAAGCTGCACACTAACTAGGAGTCACCTTTTGAAAAAGCTTCGCGGCCTACTCGACGTTTTGGCGGCGGACGAGGCTGTCCAAACAGCTGTTTCTTCGCTAAATCGCGGGCTAAATCCAACCATCGTAGTGTCGCAAGGCTCGCGTGCCCCACTGCTCGCAATGGCTGCGCGAGCCAACGAATCCCGGCCCCTCGTAGTCGTCACCGCGACGGGACGCGACGGCGAATCCTTAGCGCAGCACCTGCGAAACTACATTGACGGCGTAGAAGTTCTGCCCAGCTGGGAGACCCTGCCACACGAACGACTTAGCCCCCAGCGCGACACAATGGCGCGTCGCGTTGCCGTCATGCGCCGCCTCGCGCACCCCGAGGGCGAACCCGGCACGCGCATGGGAGCCATCAGCGTGCTCATCGTCCCGTTGCGCGCGTTCTTACAACCCATCATCGGGGGGCTTGGCGACCTCGAACCGCTACGCCTCAAAACCGGAAACGTGGTCGACCTTGAAAACCTCGTGGAACGCCTGACAAACCTAGGCTACGAGCGCACCGAAGTCGTCCAAAAACGCGGCCAAATGGCTGTGCGCGGCGGCATCCTCGACGTTTTCGCCCCCATCGACGCCTACCCCGTCCGCGTTGAACTTTTCGGCGACGAAGTCGACGACATCCGCTACTTTTCGATCTCCGACCAGCGAACCGTTGGCGTTGCCGAGGACGGGCTGTGGGCGCCGGCGGCACGCGAACTCCTACTAACCGACAAAGTGCGTGAACGCGCCGCAAAAATTATCGACAAGCTCCCCGGCGCGGGCCAAATGCTTGAGCTGATCTCGCAGGGCATCACGGTTGAGGGAATGGAGTCACTCAGCCCCGTCCTCGTGGACCATATGGACACGATTTTGGACTTGGTCGCGCCGAACTCGCAGATCGTAATTGTCGAACCTGAACGCGTTGAATCCCGCACCGACGACCTCGTAGCCACGACGCAAGAGTTCCTAGAAGCCGCGTGGACCGGAGCGGCCGCAGGCGGTGAAATACCCATCCAGGCGGGGCGAGCCTCCTTCAAAACACTTGCGCAAATGCGTGAGATTGCACTTGAAAAAGACTTCGGTTGGGCACAGTTCACCACGCTTCCACCCATTGAACTGGCGGATGCCATCGCCGAATCCGGAAGCCAACACGGGCCGGTTGTCGCATCCGAAGAACTCATGCAAATCGGTAGCCGCGACGTGCAACCCTACCGCGGCAAAATTGACGAGGCCGTCCAAGACCTGCGCGGGCTACAAAAAGCCGGCTGGAAGCTCGTCGTCACCACGCAGGGCCCCGGCCCCGCAAAACGTATCGCGGACCTTCTAAACCAAGAGTTCGTTCCCGCGAAAGTTGTAGATGGCCTTGAGGGCGCGCCAGCTGTGGAAGCGGTGCAGGTGCTGGCGGCGGACGCTGGCCCCGGTTTTGTTGCCGAGCACCTTCAACTTGGCGTTATCACCGAAACCGACCTGACGGGACGTTCAGGGCCTTCAACTGCGGAAATGCGCAAGATGCCCGCACGCCGCCGCAAAGGCGTGGACCCGCTGACCCTGCAAAAGGGCGACCTGGTCGTGCACGAACAGCACGGCATCGGAAAGTTCCTAGAGATGGTTTCGCGAACCGTGGGGAGGGGAGCCGAAGCCGTAACACGCGACTACCTGCTGATTGAGTACGCGCCCACCAGGCGCGGCCAACCCGGCGACCGACTCTACGTGCCGACCGACCAGCTAGATCAGGTTTCGAAATATTCCGGCTCCGATTCGCCAAAGCTATCCAAAATGGGTGGCGCAGAATGGGCTAAAACTAAGGCGAAGGCGCGTAAGGCTGTCAAGGAGATCGCCGGCGAACTCGTTCGCCTGTACGCCGCTCGCAAGGCAACCAAGGGGCACGCGTACTCGCCGGACACCCCGTGGCAGCGAGAGCTGGAAGACGCGTTCCCCTACGTTGAAACTCCCGATCAGTTAACCGTGATCGACGAGGTCAAAGCCGACATGGAAAAGCCGACCCCGATGGATCGCGTACTCGCCGGCGACGTTGGGTACGGCAAAACTGAAATCGCGGTGCGCGCCGCCTTCAAAGCCGTCCAGGACGGCAAGCAAGTCGCAATCCTCGTGCCCACCACGCTGCTGGTGCAACAGCACCAAGAAACCTTCCAGCAACGCTACGCGGGATTCCCCGTCGAGGTTGCCGCACTATCGCGTTTTTCCACCAAAGCTGAAGCCGAAGACATTCGCGAGCGCCTGTATTCGGGCGGCATTGACATTGTGATCGGCACGCACGCCCTCCTAACCGGATCGGTACGGTTCAAAGATCTGGGACTCGTGATTGTGGACGAAGAACAGCGTTTCGGCGTGGAGCACAAGGAAACTTTGAAACAACTACGCACCGACGTGGATGTGCTGTCAATGTCGGCAACGCCGATTCCGCGAACTTTGGAAATGGCGGTCACGGGCATTCGTGAAATGTCACTACTGACAACGCCGCCGGAGGAACGCCACCCGATCCTAACTTTCGTTGGCGCGTACACGGACCAGCAAGTTTCCGCCGCAATCAAGCGCGAACTGTTACGTGACGGCCAGGTTTTCTTTATCCACAACCGCGTGGAAGACATTGCGAAGGTCGCCGCGCACGTGCAGGAACTCGTACCCGAAGCGCGCATCGCAGTTGCGCACGGAAAACTCAGCGAAAGCGAACTAGAGCGCGTCATCGTCGACTTTTGGAACCGCGAATCCGACGTGCTCGTGTGCACGACGATCGTGGAAACCGGCCTCGACATATCTAACGCGAACACGCTCATCGTGGATCGAGCAGACGCCATGGGCCTCGCCCAACTTCACCAGTTGCGAGGACGAGTCGGTCGCGGTCGCGACCGCGGATACGCGTACTTCCTGTACCCCGGCGACAAGGTACTAACCGAAACCGCGCACGAACGCCTATCCACCATCGCTGCGAACACCGACCTCGGCGCCGGAATCGCAGTCGCACAAAAGGACCTCGAAATCCGCGGAGCCGGTAACCTACTCGGCGGCGAACAATCCGGACACATCGCGGGCGTCGGCTTCGACCTGTACGTACGCATGGTTGCGGACGCCGTATCCACCTACCGCGACGGCGAAAAACCCGTCCGCGAAGAAATGCGCATAGAAATCCCCGTCGACGCTCACATCCCCGCAAATTACATTGAGGGCGAACAACTCCGACTGGAAACCTACGCGAAAATCGCAGCGCTACAAACCCCCGAGGATGCTGCCGACATACGCGACGAACTCACCGACCGATACGGGCAACTACCCGAAGAAGTACTACGCCTATTCGCGCTCGCGGGACTACGCGAATACGCGCGAAGCCTCGGCGTTAAAGAAATCGTCTCGCAGGGCAAATTCATCCGCTTCGCCCCCGTGGAACTGGGCGACGCCCAGGCACTTCGGATCAGGCGCCTGTACCCGGGGTCAATCATTAAAGCCGCGGTCAGAAGCGTCCTCGTGCCCGCACCAAAATCTAAAAAACTGGGTGGATCCGCAATCGTTGACCAAGAACTCATTGACTGGGTAGAGAACTTCTTGACAACAATTGTGGCCTACTCGACGAAGGCCAAGGATGCCCAGTGAAGGCGGCAAGAATTTAACGCATAAAACAGCGTAGAATCTTAACCAGATTGTCCTAAGTGAAAGGAAGCGAAACCGTGACGGTAAAGTCGACCTGGAAACGAGTGGCTGTAGGCCTGACCGGAGCCGCGCTCGCGCTTGGACTGGCAGCGTGTTCTGCACAGCCCGGCGTTGCCGTGAGCGTAAACGGCGAAACGTACACCGAGGATGCGGTAGGCGAAGTCTCACTGGAGCTAAGCCAAATCTTCGGGCAGTTCATCGAACCGGCAGCCGTTGCGAGCCTCCTGATTGTAGAGCCCGCCGTGGTCGAAGTTGCCGATGCGAACGGTATCGAGTTCACCGAAGCTGACGCACGCAAGCGCCTCGCCTCATTCGAAGAAGAGGCCGGCGAACCCCTAAGCGACGCAACCGTGTCGGTATTCCGCATGAATGAGCTACTCAAGGTACTGGGCAGCGGCCCGGACGCGCAGGCAGCGCAAATCCAGATTGCCGAGGCCATCCAGGGCCTCGACGCTGAGCTCAACCCGCGCTACGGCGAACTAGACGAAAACAACCTCATGCTCCCGGTAACCCTCGACGGCGTTATCGATATGCGTGAAGTTCAGCCAAACTAACTGTGATTTAGGTAAATCTGGAATCAGATTTAACCAAAACCTATTAAAGTTATTACTAGTCCACGACATTGCCAACCCATAGAAGGAGAAAAACGTGGCACACATTGAGGCCATTGGCGCACGCGAGATCCTTGACTCTCGCGGTACCCCTACCGTTGAAGTTGAAATTCTTCTGGAAGACGGAACGGTAGCGCGCGCTGCTGTTCCCTCCGGTGCATCGACCGGTGCATTCGAGGCCGTTGAACGCCGCGATGGCGATAAGGACCGCTACTTCGGCAAGGGCGTTCAGGACGCTGTCGAAGCTGTTACCCAGACGATCGCTCCGGAACTTATCGACGAGGACGCCACCGAGCAGCGTCGCATCGATGAGGCCATGATCAGCCTGGATGGCACCGACAACAAGGGCAAGCTCGGCGCAAACGCCATCCTCGGTGTTTCGCTGGCCGTGGCAAAGGCTTCCGCAGAGTCTGCTGGCCTACCGCTATACCGTTACCTCGGTGGCCCGAACGCACACGTCCTTCCCGTTCCGATGATGAACATCCTTAACGGTGGCTCCCACGCGGACACCAACGTTGACATTCAGGAGTTCATGATCGCTCCGGTCGGCGCTTCCACCTTCCGTCAGGCACTGCAGTGGGGCTCCGAGGTTTACCACACCCTTAAGAGCGTCATCAAGGACCGTGGCCTTTCCACCGGTCTTGGCGACGAGGGCGGCTTTGCACCCTCGCTAGAGTCCAACGCTGCTGCGCTCGACCTCATCATGGAAGCTATTGAGAAGTCCGGCTTCAAGCCCGGCCAGGATATTGCTCTGGCACTCGACGTTGCTTCGACCGAGTTCTTCGCTGATGGCAAGTACCAGTTCGAGGGCGAAGGCCGCGACACTGACTACATGGTCAAGTACTACGAGAAGCTGATCGAGGACTACCCGCTGGTCTCCATTGAGGATCCGCTATCCGAAGATGAGTGGGCAGACTGGACCGCTCTGACCGCTCGCATTGGCGACCGCGTCCAGCTTGTCGGTGACGACCTGTTCGTAACCAACCCGGTTCGCCTCCAGCGCGGCATCGAGGAGAAGGCTGCGAACGCCCTCCTGGTCAAGGTAAACCAGATTGGTACCCTAACCGAGACCCTGGATGCTGTTGAGGCTGCGCACCGCAACGGCTTCCGCTCGATGACTTCGCACCGTTCCGGTGAGACCGAGGACACCACGATTGCGGACCTGGCTGTTGCAACCAACTCCGGCCAGATCAAGACCGGTGCTCCGGCTCGCTCCGAGCGCGTTGCCAAGTACAACCAGCTACTTCGCATTGAGGAAGAGCTCGACGAGGCCGCAGTTTACGCGGGCCGCGCAGCATTCCCGCGCGCGAAGTTCTAACACGCTTTTCAGCTCGCGCCCTCATGCCGCCGGCGTGCGGTGAGCGGGACGTGAGGCGAACATAAAGCACACGGAAAACGGGGCCTTCGGGCCCCGTTTTTCGCGCCGTTTTACTTCGAACCGGCGCGCGGGTGGGCAAGTCGGTAAAGGTTTTGCGAAACTAGACCCATGAAAGATCGCAAGAAGGCAGGAGTGCGCAGGCCGGGCGCTCCGAAGAAGCCGCAGCCAAAACCGAAACCAAACCCGGTGGCACGCGCGCATTCTCGGGGAACCCAGTTGGCCAGAAGCCGCCCTCCCGCGTCAAAGCGAGAACGCCCTCAAACGGTAGTACGACCGAAAACCCGTGAAGAGAAAAGCGTTTCGTTAAAAGCATTCGCGATCACACTGACCCTCGTACTGGGATTGTTAGGAATCTCGCAACCCCTGCATCAATGGTGGGCGCAACAACGCGAATACAAGGCGATCCTGTACCAAATCGAACAGGCAAAAGAAACGAACGCGCAACTACAAGAAGAACTCGACCGTTGGAGCGACAAGTCTTACGTCGCATCACAGGCCCGCGCGCGCCTGCACTACGTTCAACCCGGCGAGACGCAATACCAAGTTGTCGACCCACCCGGCGGGACCGACGGGCTAGCAACAACCGAGCCCGTCCAAGCAGAAGGGCCGCCGCGCCCGTGGTACCTGGTCGTCGCAGACACGGTCGATGCGGCCGACGACCCCGACCCGGTTGTAAAGTTTGAGCCAAGCATACGAGTAGAAGACAAGGAGTAACGCCGATGGACATCACTGAAGCCAGCGACGTCGACATGAAGATTTTGGAGCGTCAGCTCGGCCGCGTACCGCGCGGAGTCCTCGGCATTGCCGCCCGCTGCGTGTGCGGTGCCCCGCTTGTCGTTGCGACGTCCCCGCGCCTGCCTGACGGCTCCCCGTTCCCAACGCTATTCCACTTGTCGCACCCGGGCGCAGTGAAGGGGTGCTCCGTCCTCGAAAGTAATCAATGGATGGAAGTGTTAAACGAAAAACTGCGTGAGGACGACGAACTCGCCGAACAATATCGGCGCGCACACCGCGAATATATTGCGCAACGCGAATCGTACGAGGTCGTCCCCGAGATCAGTGACTTCTCCGCAGGTGGAATGCCCGACCGCGTGAAATGCTTGCACGCACTGCTTGCGCACACGTTAGCTGCGGGGGAGGGCGCGAACCCGATGGGTGACTTGGCAGAAAAAAAGCTTGCTGAAGAACGCCTATGGGAGCGCGGTAAGTGCACCTGCAGGCCGGGCGAAACGCCGGCTGACTTTGAGGCGGAAAATGACTGACGCTAACTCGTATGACCTGTCCGCACTGTCGGGTCAGGTCGATTTCCCATGGCTGGAAGGACTCCCCGTCGACATGGTGGCGGGCATCGACTGCGGGACGAACTCGATTCGACTGCTGGTTGGCCGCGAGGTGGATGGACACTGGGTCGACCACGTGCGTGACATGAAGATCGTGCGCCTAGGGCAGGACGTGGACCGCACGGGACGCCTGCATCCGGACGCTATCGCGCGCACAATCGCCGCCGCCGAACAGTACGCTGCGGTGTGCCGGGACATGGGCGTGACCAGGCTCCGCTTTGTCGCGACGTCCGCCACCAGGGACGCGGAAAATCGCGACGAGTTCTTTGACGGTATCCGCAAGGTCCTCGGCATTGAACCCGAAGTCGTACAGGGCGAGGTCGAAGCAACCCTCTCGTTCGGTGGCGCTGTGGGAGCGCTGAAGGGCCTGCAGTGGCCCGCCCTCGTTGTGGATATTGGCGGGGGCTCCACAGAGCTTGTCGTCGGGGCGGAAAGTTCCGGTGACGTGGCAATCAAATGCGTCACTTCGAAGAATATGGGCAGCGTGCGCATAACTGAGAAGTTCCCCGAACTGGGCAAACCGAATCCCGACACGTCAGCGGCGCAAAAGTGGGTTGATTCATTACTTGACGAGGCTGCCTCCGGCTGTGACTTTTCGCGAATCAGAACCATCGTCGGGGTTGCCGGCACGGTCACGACGATTACGTGCCATGCCCTGGGCTTGGACGAGTGGGATCCGCAGGCTGTCCACGAATCCAAACACAGCCTGGAAGACATGGAAAACTCGTGCGAATACATGATCAACGCGACCACCGAAGAGCTCGGCTCCTTGGCGTACATGCCTGAAGGGCGCGAGGACGTGATCAGTGGCGGCGCGGTGATCTGGCGACAGATCCTGCGTAGGATGCGCCAAGCGAACCCGGAGCTAAAGCACGTTACCGTGTCGGAGAACGACATCCTGGATGGGATTGCTCGTTCGCTTCTGTAAAAAGTGAGGGCGCCACTCGGCGCCCTCACACATGGAATTAAATCATCAGCTTGCGCTTGCGGTTGGCCGCGGGGCCGCGCGCATGCATCTTTGCGCGGCGGTGAACCGCCATGCCACCACCAACAGCCGCGATCGCCGTACCCAGCATGACGCCGAGCTTGGCATGCGGGATGTGGGCGGAACCCTCGGGGAACGCGAGCCCAGCGATGAGCAGCGCAACCGTGAACCCGATGCCCGCAAGCAGTGCGATTGCACCGATATCCGGCATGTCCACGCCGGCGCCCAGGCGCAGCTTGGTGAACTTCGTTAGCACCCAAACCGATCCGGCAATGCCGATCAGTTTGCCGACGGGCAGGCCGAGCATGACACCGATGGCGACGGGGTCGGCCATGACCTCGACGATGCCGCCCGAATCGGACACGTTCACGCCAGCGGCAAAGAACGCGAAGAACGGCACCACAATGCCGGCCGAGATCGGACCCATCTTTTCAGCCAAGTGGTGCGACCACTGCGGCTCGCCGCGCCTGCGCGTTGCGGGTACGAGCAGGCCCATGGCGACGCCTGCGATCGTTGCGTGAACGCCGGACGCGTGCATGAATCCCCACGCTGCGATCGCGATTGGGATAAGGATCCACCACTTCATGACGCGTTTATTCACAAGCAAGCCGAAGATTGCGATGAAAACAAAAGCGAGTAGCAGGGCTACCAGGTTTAAGTCGGTGGAGTACACCAGCGCAATAATGATGATCGCGAGCAGGTCGTCCATTACGGCGAGAGTCAGCAAGAAAGTGCGTGCCGCCGGAGGCATTCCCTTTCCGAACACGCCCAGCAGTGCAACAGCAAACGCAATGTCTGTAGCCGCCGGGATCGCCCAACCCGAATAGGCGTCCGATCCACTCAAGATTTGGACCAGAAGGTATACCAACGCGGGCCCCACCATACCGAAAGCCGCAGCGATCATTGGCAGTGCGGCCTCTCGAATATCGCGGAGGGCGCCCGTCACAAACTCTGTCTTTAACTCAAGGCCAACGACGAAGAAGAATATGGTTAGCACGCCGTCAGCCGCCCAGGCAGACACCGGCAGGTGCAGGCCTAAAGACTGGGGGCCAAAAGTGAAGTTTGCCATTGCCTCGTACACGGGGCCGGCGGGAGAGTTAGCCCAAATGAGGGCGATGATCGCCGCCACGACCAGGAGCATGCCGGCGCGAGTTTCGTCCGAAACGAACCTGACGAACGCCTCCGGGAGGTCTTTAATGCTCTTAATCTCGGGTGGTTTGGCCGCTATTCGTGCACGTTCCGCATTCCTATATTTCACGGAAGCTAACGAATAGGGGCGCTGCAATCCTGTGGCTCCGGGCAGATTGTGCGCAGAACGTCGCAATACACTCGGATCAGGATTGAGGCCTGGTCTTCTTCGACCATCTGACCACATACCGATCACCTTTCTAGCCTGAATAACTTTCAGGCATTTAGTTGAGTCTATTTCAAATGCTAAACAATTCTTTTCGCTTTTAGTGTCCTGTGACCATTTCGTGGCCGTGACACGTTTGGCGATTTGACCTCGTACCAACTTAGAATAGGTGTGCGCCCCCATAGCCCAATTGGTAGAGGCAGTCGACTTAAAATCGACGCAGTGCCGGTTCGAGCCCGGCTGGGGGTACTGCTTTAGCAGTGGCTCGATCCATTTAAGGAGTGTTATGGCAAATCCCGTAATGAGTCGACTAGACGAAGAGTTTGCGCAAACCACGCCCGCGGGCTACCCGACCATGCCCGGCTACCAGCCGGGAGTTCGCGGACAGAACCCTGCAGGCAGTCAGCGTGACTACGGTCAGCACTATCAACAGACGCCGGTTCAGCAATACGGTCGTGGCTACGGGGACCAACACCCCGGTCAGATGCCGATGGAGCAGTACGAACGCTCCTTTGGCGGACAGTCCGCCGACGCTGTCGACCGCGGCCAAATGACGTATGACGATGTCGTAGTGAAGACGGGCTCCATGCTCGGCCTTCTGATCCTCGTGGCGGCCGGTAGCTGGGTGCTAACGCTCACAAGCCCGGGCATCGGCATGATGATGATGCTCGGCGGCCTGATCGGCGGATTCGTCCTCGCAATGGTCAATATCTTCTCCAAGAAGATCCGCCCCGCCCTCGTAATGGCATACGCGGCCGCCGAAGGCCTGGCAATCGGCGCTTTCTCGGCAGTATTTGAGGTAATGTACCCGGGCATTGTCGTACAGGCAGCCCTCGCCACATTCGCGGTGATGGGAGCCGCCCTCGCCCTCTTTGCAACTGGAAAAGTACGCTACACGTCGAAGGTGAACCGCTTCGTGCTGATCGGACTGATCGCACTGGTGCTGTACAACTTGGCGTCCATGATTTTGGTGTGGACCGGCGTAATCGCAAATCCGTGGGGCATTGGCGGCATGGAAATCATGGGCATTCCGATCGGCGTGTTCGTCGGCGTGTTCGCGATCATCCTCGGAACACTATCCCTAATCGGCGATTACGACGTCGCCAGAAGGGGCGTCGAAGCGGGGGCGCCGAAGATCTTCGCCTGGAAGGTCGCGTTCGGCATCATGGTCACCGTAGTGTGGCTATACATTGAAATCTTGCGTCTAATCGCGATTATTCGCAGCGAGTAACAAGGACTAATCATGAGTGAATTTCTAAACGTATCCGAAAACTTCATGCGCAAGCCGACCATCGAGTTCCTAACCGAGGAGCCTCCCGCGGGCCTGCACATCGAAGTCATCCGCGAGGGCGCTGGCGAACCTATCCAGGCGGGCAAGCAGATTGAAGCGCACTACCTGGGACAGGTGTGGAACGGCAACATCTTCGATAACTCTTACGACCGCGGCCAGCCGCTGTCCTTCACGGTCGGCATCGGCATGGTCATCCAGGGTTGGGACGAGGGCCTGATCGGCATTCGCGAAGGCTCGCGCGTAGTCCTGTCCATCCCGTCGGAGATGGGTTACGGCGCTGCCGGAGTTCCGCAGGCCGGAATCCGCGGCGGTGACACGCTCGTGTTCGTAACCGACGTCGTCCGCGTTAAGTAACAGCGCAAAACTCGAGGCGGCCGGGCCATGTAGCCGCAGCCGCCTCGAAGAAAACTAAAAACCTGGTGGCGTGCCCCTGGGAATCCTTACACGATTCCTATGGGGCACGTCATTCCATTTGGCCCGTGGTTGCAGTACCCATTTGGAATGTGGTGCAGGTACGCCTGGTGGAAGCGTTCAGCTAAGTAGAACTCGCCAGCTTCATCGGCGGAGTTAATTTCGGTCGTGATTTGGGAGTGACCGTGCTCGTCCAAGACCTTTTGGAATGCCCGGCGAGTTTCAAATGCGGCCTCCGCCTGTTTCGCGGTCGTGAAATAAATTGCGGAACGGTATTGGGTGCCCACGTCGTTGCCCTGACGGTTCAGGGTTGTCGGGTCGTGGTTTTCCCAAAATGTTTTGAGGATTTGCTCCACCGAAATGATCTCGGGGTTGTACACAACCCGCACGGTTTCAGCATGGCCCGTAAGACCTGTGCAAACTTCTTCGTAGGTGGGATTCTGCGTTGTGCCACCCATGTATCCGGCGGCGGTTCCAACCACGCCGGGGAGCCGCCACATGATGCGCTCCACGCCCCAGAAGCACCCCATCGCAAGGTAGATGATCTCGTGGGGATCCTCCCACGGCCCCTCCACGGGTGTATTCAAAACTGGGTGAATACCCAGGTGCGATACGATCGGTTCGGGTCGTCCCGGTAGGGAACCTTCGTGCGTTGCCATTAATGCCCCTTTCGTTAACTAGTAATTTACGAGGTCGGGCCGCCGGGCGCTCATTTTGGCTTGGTGTCCGCTCTAATAGTGGGAAGTGAAACCATCGCGGTTATACTTTCTCTAGCAGTCTTGCGTAGGAGGACGAATGGCTAATAAGCATCGCGCTGGTCGAATATCTGAACTATTCGAACGGTTCTCAGAGCCACTGTCACGAGCTCGAGCGTCGATGCAACCCGAACCTGTCCGAGTTGAGCGGATCGATGTTCATCACCGCGAAGAGCGCGAGGCAGTGACCGACCACGTGAGCTGGCCCCTGCGCGTCGCAGCGGCATGGTCGTGGCGCCTGCTCGTCCTCGTCGCCGCACTGCTCGTAGTTGGTTACGGGATCTCGCTTCTCACGATCATCCTGATTCCCGTGTTGCTCGCACTGTTGTTCGCCGTTTTGCTGGATCCGATCAACCGTTTCTTGCGGATGAAGATAGCAATGCCGCGGGCCGCCGCAGCGGCAGTCAGCCTGCTGGTTGGTGTGGGCATTGTCGTTGGGTTGGTCTCACTGGCGTCCTCACAAATTATGGCCCAGTTTGAAGACCTGGTTGCCAAAGCGTCAGACGGTTTGGATCGCACGGTCCAATGGCTTACGGAAGGGCCGCTACAGATTCAACTGGACTCGGTCCAGCAGTACGTTAGCGGATTGACCGAGGAGATCTTCGGGTTTATCCAGTCGAACTCACAACAGTTGGCCTCCGGCGCCATGTCGATCACGACGACAGTTGGAAACGTGCTGACCGGAACGCTGGTGTCACTGTTCGTCCTATTCTTCTTCCTAAAGGACGGGCGGCAAATCTGGTTGTGGTTTGTTCGCCTAATGCCGAAGGCAGCTCGCGTGCCGGTGCACGAGTCTGCGATTCGCGGATGGGTCACGCTGGGCGCCTACGCTCGCACGCAGATTCTGGTGGCCGCGCTTGACGCGTTCGGTATTGGACTGGGCGCGTTCCTACTGGGTGTTCCGCTTGCGATCCCACTGGCTGTGCTGGTGTTTATCGGCTCGTTCGTGCCGATTGTAGGTGCGTTTGTGACCGGGTCGATCGCGGTGCTAGTAGCACTCGTAGACCAGGGGCTGTGGACCGCGTTCATCATGCTGATCGTTATTTTGGCGGTCCAACAGATCGAAGGTAACTTGTTGCAGCCGTGGCTGATGTCGAACGCGGTATCGCTGCATCCTGTTGCCGTGCTACTTGCGGTGATGGCCGGATCGTTCCTGTTTGGAATCCCGGGCGCACTGTTCGCGGTGCCCGTCGTGGCGTTTATTAATACTTCGGTGCTGTACCTGTACGGCTACGACAAGTTCCCAGAGCTCGCCAAGAATGCGAACAGGCCGGGAGGGCCGCCCGGAAACTTGTCCGAGCAGATCATGGCTACCTACGCGCCCAACGTTAAGCGAACCAACCCGGAGCTTGAACCTGCCGAACTTTCCACGGGCTCCAAGGAGCCTGGCTTCCGTGGTTCCATCGACACCGTGGATGAAGGCGAACGTATGCAGTCCGAAGAGGGCGCCGCTCAGTTCTCTCGAGGCGCCGTTGCCGGCGCAAAGCATCCAACCGATAATTCGGACGACGTCCCCGGCGATGCGGACGGCTCGGAGAACGGCGAGAGTACAGCCCGAGACTAGAGTTTGGAAGGGTATTAGTAGGGCCCTCGGTCGCGTTTCGTACGCGGCCGAGGGCCCCTTTTATCTAGCTGTATGCGGGCTGACCCGTTATGCGTGTGGGCCGGCCCGGAGCGGGTGTGGGTTGGCCCGAAACGTATGCGTCTGGGCTGGCCCGGAGCGGGTGTGGGTTGGCCCGAAACGTATGCGAGCTGGCCCGGAGCGGGTGTTACCAGGCCCGAACTGGGTTACGCCTTGAAGGGAACGGCGTCGATGATCTTGACTTCGATTTCCCTGCCGTTAGGTGCGTAGTAAGACACGGTGTCGCCCTTCTTGGCGCCCATGATTGCTTCGCCGAGCGGAGCTTCGGGGGAGTAGACCTCCACGTTTAGGCCGGCGCCCGCCATGCGTGAGCCGAGTAGGAACTCTGAGGTTTCGCCCATGATTTCGGCGGTGACCATCATGCCGGGTTCGACAACACCGTCGTCAGCCGGGGTCTCGCCGATTTCGGCGTCCTTTAGTAGGGCGTCGAGCTGCTGAATGCGGGTTTCATTCATGGCCTGCTCTTCGCGTGCGGCGTGGTAGCCGCCGTTCTCCTTGAGGTCACCCTCTTGGCGAGCCTCGTCAATCTTCGTCGCGATCTGCGCGCGAAGTTCGTTGGAGCGGTGATCGAGCTCCTCCTTCAGGCGGTCGTACGCCTCCTGTGTTAGCCATGTCTTCTCAGCCATGGGTCCTCCTTAAAAGCTAAATGACGCCTCAGCCATCATCCTTGCCAGTGCATTCAAAAGGATTTTGTGTGGCCATTGGCGTCCCAGACGTGAATACTTTAGCAACTTCCCTGGCGTTTAGGTACCTGAAAACCGTGAGATACCAAGAATTCACAATCGTAACCCAGAGCGTTCCGCAGTGGGATGTTTAGCAGATTGATTTAAGAGGGCGCCGCTACGCCCTCGGGAATGAAAATGCTTTATCCGACGGAAAGTACGGCTAGGAAGGCTGCGACGCAGTGTGTGATCCAGCCGGCGACGGTGAAGGAGTGGAAGATCTCGTGGAATCCGAACGTTTTTGGGCTGGGGTCGGGCCATTTGAGGGCGTAGACGACGGCTCCGATGGTGTACAGCAGGCCGCCGGCGAAAAGTAGCCACACGACGGCGGGTCCGCCCGCGGCCCACAGCTGGGGGATGTACCAGAGTGCGACCCAGCCGAGCACAACGTAGATGATCGTCGTGAACCAGCGCGGCGCGGAAGGCCAAAAGACGGAGGTGCCGATGCCGAGGAGGGCTCCGATCCAAACGATGAGGAGGACGGTCGTGGAATCGCGCGAGTCGAGTAGTGCCACCGAAATCGGAGTGTAAGTGCCCGCGATTAGCAAGAAGATGTTCGAGTGATCAAACCTGCGCAAGATTGCGTGCGTACGCGGCTTCCAATGTCCGCGGTGATACAGCGCTGAGATGCCGAACAAGAGAAGCGTGGACAGCAAGTACGCGGTCGACGCCCAGCGGGTTCCCGCAGTCGGGGACAAGATCAACAAAACGAGGGCGGCCGCAAACGCCAACGGAGTTGTCACCAGGTGGATCCAACCCCGTAGCAACGGTTTGAGTGGGGGAAGCGGCGCGTGATCTGAATCCGACGGTGATGGGCGGCCTTGCGACGTGTCGAATTCTTTGACCGAAGCAAGCGCGGAGTTTGTGGTTTCGGATGTTACGCTCATGGTCACCCCTTGAAGTTACGGTAGCGTAAGTTAAGGTTACGCGACCGTAAGTTACGGTGCAAGCTGGCCCAAAGCATGGGACGCGAGGCTTTGTCGGAGCCTGAGTTTTGGGTGCAAACGGTGAGTTTTCAGTCTTGCGGTGTTGCCAACTTCGGGCTTGTGGTGTTGCTGACTTCAGGTCGAGCCCGCGGGCGGGCGGGGCTAAGTTTGAGGTCAAAGCATGGGACTGCGGCCCTGTAGGCGGGGTTATGTCTTTGCGTCGTGTTTTAATGTGTTTGAACGTGGGTTTGTTGAAAGGCTGTCATGGAAAATCGCTTGCTGTATAGCCTCTATGAGCGAAGGCTCGTGTCAGAGCTGTCGCCTGACCGCATTCCGAACCACGTTGGGGTGATCCTCGACGGGAACCGCCGGTGGGCGAAAGAGGGTGGCAATGCCACCGCTTACGGGCATCGTAAGGGTGCTGACAAGATCACGGAGTTCCTGGAGTGGTCCGATGAAGTGGGCGTCAAGATCGTCACTTTGTGGATGCTTTCGACGGACAATCTGGGACGTGACCCCGAAGAGCTTCGCCCTCTGCTACGAATCATCACGGACGCGGCCAAGTTCTTGGCAAACGATGGACGGTGGCGGTTGCGTTACGTGGGCGACTTGTCTTTGTTGCCAGAGGACGTGGGCGCGGAGCTGACCGCAGCTTTGGAGGAGGGTCCCGAGCCTTCCGAAGACGCGTTGCTTGTGAATATTGCGGTCGGGTACGGAGGGCGCCACGAAATCACGGACGCGGTTCGTTCATTGTTGAGGGCGTGCTCGCAAAAGGGAATGTCGATCGACGAGGTCGCGGATGTGCTGACCGTCGACGACATCACCGACCACCTGTACACGAAGGGCGTGCCGGACCCCGACTTGGTGATTCGCACGTCCGGTGAGCAGCGGTTGTCGGGATTCTTGCTGTGGCAGTCGGTGCACTCGGAGTACTACTTCTGCGAAGCCTACTGGCCCGACTTCCGCCGCGTGGACTTCCTGCGCGCCATGCGCGACTACGGGCAGCGCGAACGCCGCCTCGGAAAGTGAGCCCGCGCTGGCCCGGCTTGGGGCGTTCCGGGACTGTGGCCGGTTGCTTCCGTCGGGCGGCGTGTCCAATTGATTCCGTCGGGCGGCGTGTCCCCGCTCCGGACTATCCCGCCATCCGGGTCGGCACCCGTCTGTGCTTGACCTTTAGGGGGCGTGGCGGTTTGGGGCGTGGCCGCTAGATGAGTTCCTTCTTCCACGGCGGGTTTGCGCCCGCCCTCGATACTGTAATCGCAGAAATTGAACCTGCGCGGGCGAGGATTCGTACGACAGTTTCGCGGTCAATGTGGCGAAGGGCGTAGCGGTTGTTGGCGCCGAGGAGGTTTTCGCTCCAGAGGGCGTCGATGAGTCCACCCATAAACGAGTCGCCTGCTCCCACGGTGTCCACAACGTCCACCTTGGAAGCGGGGATGTCGATTCTTGCGCCGGGGATGAATGCGGAGGAGCCCTGCGAGCCGCGCGTTACGACGACCAGGGAGGCGCCCATCTGGAGCCACTCATTCGCCGTTGCTTCGATGCTTGAATCCGCGTTTTCGGAACCGTTTTGCGAGGCTTCTGCGGAGTGGGCTTCGGTGTTTCCTGGCGTTTCAGTTGCGGTGTCCTGCGCGGCTTCGGCTGCGGCGTCCTGCGCGGTGTCGGTTGCGGTGAGCCACTCCATGTCCTCGTCGGAGGTTTTCACAACGTCGGACAGGGCGATGATCTGCTTGACGCGCGCATACGTTTCGGCACGATCTCCCATGATGGTCGGGCGAACGTTCGGGTCGTATGTGATGGTGGCTTGTTCTCGGGCGCGCTCGAGAAGATGCACGACTTCAGTACCGCCCGGCTCTAGGGTCGCGGCGATCGACCCGGCGTGAGCGACGATTACGGACTCTTCGATTTCAACTTCGGGAACTTGCCAGTCGAGGTCAAACTCGTACGTTGCAGCCCCCGTGTGGTCCAGGGTTGCGAGGGCGGTGGAGGTTTTGCGTGCTCGCACGGAGGATTCGTGCACCTTCACGTTGGATTCGCTCAAGTGGTCGCGGACAATGCGGCCGCGAGCGTCATCGCCGAGCCAAGTGACCAGTTCTACGGGCCGGTCTAGCCTGCCCAGTGTGATCGCAACATTGGCGGGGGAGCCGCCCGGCAGTTCGCGGCGATCCCCACGAGTCGGGACAACAATGTCGACCAATGCCTCTCCGACAACAAGTGCGCTCGGCGATTTCATAACGATCTCCTTCTGCTTTCAGCGACTCTGGCGTGTTTTATGAGCTGCGGGCTTTGGGCGGTGGGCTTTGCCTACCGGCCCCGAGCTGTGGGCGGTGGGCCCTGCGAGGTGGGCCCTGCCTACTGGCTCTGAGTTATATATATCTAACTCTACGTATTTACATTGCTCATGCATATTCCGTGCAAAAGATATGCAAACGATGTGCGGTGTGCGTGCGGGGTGTCACGCCCAGGCCTGGAGCGGTTGCTACTCGCGCGGCGACTATTCTTTGGCGTCGACGGGGTTGCCTGATTCATTTGGCGGTTTGGGTCTCGGAGCTGATTCTTGCCCCGAGCACGTTGGCGGGGCTGCCCGGTCTGTTTGGCGGTTTGGGTCTGGGAGCGGATTTTTGCCCCGTGCACGTTGGTGGGGCTGCCCGGTCTGTTTGGCGGTTTGGGTCTCGGAGCGGATTTTTGTCCCATGCACGTCGGCGGGGCAGATCCCGGTGAGGTGCTCGGTTTAGAGCTCGTCGGGTTCGAAAGGTGGCTCGTCGTCCACGGTTGATGAAGCCACCGTTGAAGTTGTGCGGGTCATGCGCGCCTCCGCCTTGCTTAAGATGGCGTGGCATCGGCCGGCAAGGGCTTCGCCGCGCTCCCACATCGAGAGTGTCTCTTCGAGCGGCGCTGACCCCGTCTCGAGTTTCTTCACAATCGCGACCAGCTCGTCGCGAGCTTGCTCGTAGCTCATTTGCTCTGGATCGGGCAGTTTTTGTTCGTTTTCCATTGGGTATCCTTTGTTTTCTATATGGGGTTTTGAGGGCGTCACCGGCAGGGGTCACGGTCGTGTGCGGCGTTCCTTGGGCGAATCGAAGGCCTGCAGTTACGCATTGACGGGGCTACTCGACAGGGCAGGCGCTACGGCTCCTGTTGAGGAGCAGTATCTGGAGGCGTATCCGAGTCGGGGTCTTCTGGCGGCCTGGTCCCAAATACAGTTGTGATCATGGATCCGCGAGCCAATACGGCCTCCAAAATGTCGCCCTTCTTAACGTCGCGAACGTCTTTGAGGACGCCGATTCCGGGGGCTTTGATGATGGCGTATCCGCGTTCGAGGGTTGCCTGCGGTGACATTGCGCGCAGGGTGGCGGTGGTCGCTGAAAGGCCTTGGCGCTCGCGGGAGATTCGGGTCGACACGGCGTGGCGCATGCTTTGCGTCAGCTGGTCGAGCACTTTTTCATGCATTTGTAGCGACCCCGTCGGCGTTTTTAAAACCGGGTGAGAGCGCAACAACTCGAGGTATTCGCGCTCGCGCACGATGCGCTCCTCCACGCGCAGACGCATCGTCGTGACTGTGCGTGCGAGGTTGCGGTTTTCTTCCGCGAGGTCGGGGACCACTCGGCGGGCAGCATCGGTTGGGGTTGACGCTCGCACGTCAGCGACGAGGTCAAGTAACGGAGCGTCGCCCTCATGCCCAATCGCAGAAACAATCGGCTTGTGGGCGGCGGCAGCGGCGCGGACCATGGATTCGTCAGAGAACGGTAGCAAGTCCTCAACGGACCCGCCACCGCGCGCGATGATGATGACGTCGACGTGTTCGAGGGCGTCCAGCTCGGCGATTGCCTGGCTGACTCCGGGCGCTGCGCCAGGACCTTGGACGAGGACTTCGCGGACCTCGAACTGTGCGCCCGGCCAGCGTGCTGTTGCGTTTACGAGGACGTCGTCCTTCGCCTTGGCATTGCGGCCACAAATCAGGCCGATCGTGCGGGGGAGGAACGGTAGGGGCTTCTTGCGGGCGGGATCGAAAAGGCCTTCGGCTTGCAGGCGCTTGCGGAGCAGTTCAATCTGGGCGAGGAGGTCGCCGATTCCGACCGGGTGGATCTCTTGCGCCTGCAGGTTCAGGCGGCCCGAACGCGTCCAAAAGCTTGGCTTAACGTACGCAACCACGCGGGTGCCAGCCTGGACTGCGCCGCCCGAAGCCTGGAGGACGCCGCCGAACGTGGTCACGTCCATCGAAATATCCTCGTTGACATCTCGAATGGTGAGGAACGACATCTTGGTTGCCGGTCGCTCGTTTAGCTGTACGACCTGGCCTTCAATCCACAGCGGCGACATGCGGTCCACATACTGCTTAATGTTCTTGGACAGCAGGCTGAGAGGCCACGGGTTTTCGCGAGTAGTCTCGCGGGCGACGCGCGCCAATTGGCGCTGCTCCGCCGGAGTGTTGTGTGTGGGCTGCTGCGGGTTTTGGCGGGCCGGCTGCGGTGCCTGGTTGTTCTGCGCGGCCGGCTGTACTGCAGGGGTGTTCTGCGCGGACTGTTGCATGTTTGGGTGGGCTCTGGGGCGCGCCGCCTGAGGGTTTCCTTGCACGGCCGGTTGGCCTGTAACGCGTGGTGAGTTTTGCGCACCGACTGCTCGCGTCGCCTGTGGGTTTCCTTGCACGGCCGGTTGGCCTCCCGGGGTGCCACCACGCTGTGGGATGGGGCCGTTCGCGGTGGGAGGTTGCCCGCTCGCCCTCGAAAATGAATGGTCCGAAGTTGGTCGCATGAATTCGCTCACGTGTTAAGGGTGCCACAATGCGGGGACACTAATCGAGCCAGGCGAGGCGTGTGCGTGGGATGGGCGTGGGCTCGGGCGGAAAAGTTGGTGGAATGCCGATAGATTAGGGAGCGTGACTGAGCAAACTATTTCGGAAAAGAAGATTCTGCTGGCATCGCCGCGCGGATACTGCGCGGGCGTTGATCGCGCGGTGGATGCGGTTGAAAAGGCGCTGGACCTGTACGGCCCGCCGATTTACGTGCGCAAGGAGATTGTCCACAACCGGTACGTTGTGGAAACGCTGTCGAAGCGTGGAGCAATTTTTGTCAATGAGACTGAAGAGGTGCCTGAGGGCGCGCGTGTGGTCTTCTCTGCTCACGGTGTTTCGCCGCAGGTTCACGCGGAAGCTGCCCAGCGGAACCTGGCGACGATCGACGCGACGTGTCCGCTAGTGACCAAGGTTCATAAGGAAGCGGTCCGGTTCGCGAAGTCGGATTACGACATCATCCTGGTTGGCCACGAGGGGCACGAGGAGGTCGAGGGGACTTTCGGTGAGGCTCCCGACCATATTCAGATTGTCGGTTCGCCGGACGAGGTCGACAAGGTTGAAGTTCGCGACCCGAGTAAGGTCGTGTGGCTGTCGCAGACGACGCTCTCGGTGGATGAGACGATGGAGACCGTCAACCGGCTGCGTGAGCGTTTCCCTGAGTTGCAGGATCCGCCCTCGGACGATATTTGCTACGCGACGCAGAACAGGCAGGAGGTCGTGAAGACGATCGCTCCGCAGGCTGATCTGATGATTGTGGTGGGGTCGGCGAACTCGTCGAACTCGGTGCGACTGGTTGAGGTTGCGTTGGATGCGGGTGCGAAGGCCGCGTACCGGATCGATAAGGCGGACGAGCTGAAGGAAGAATGGCTTGAGGGCGTGAGCACGGTCGGCATCACTTCGGGTGCTTCCGTGCCGGACATCCTGGTGCGCGACGTGATCAAACGACTGCGGGGCTTGGGGTTCCCGGAGGAGGAAGAGGTGCGGACTCGGACCGAGACGATCACCTTCGCCCTGCCGCGCAACCTGCGCGCCGCGCTGAAGCGTAAGGGCGCCGGGTCGGAGGACGAAACCGGCCGCCGCCAACCCGGACCCAACCACACCTGCTGAGCTTAGGCGCGCGTGCTGATGCCAGCCGCACCTGCCAACGCCAACCGCACGCACTGACCCCAGCCGCGCGTGCTCATCCTGAGCACACGTTTTGGGGCCAACCACACGTGTTGCCCCAAACCACACCTGCTAACCCCAGTCGCGCGCTTTAGGATTTTGTGCTCATGTTGATCCCAGCCGCGCGGCTTTGGGGATGTGTGGTCGGGGTGCTGGTTGGCTCCCATTGGGTGGCCTTTAGCGGGTTATGGGATGTCGTGGTGTGTGGGGTGGTGTGGGTCCCGTACGGCCTCGTCTAGTAAATCGGGGCTGGGCTTTACGGAGCGTTCGAAGCTGTTGATACTGCGGGCGGAGACGGCGAGGCGCTGCTCGAACGACCCGACCGTGCGGTTGTAGTTGGCGACGGTTTGGCGGAGGGTGTCACCGAGTTTGGTGAGGTGCTCTCCGAGGATGTTGATGCGGTCTACGAGCGTGCGGCCGAGTGTCAGTATTTCTTGCGCGTCTTGTTCGAGCGATTGTTGGGACCACACGTGGCCGACGGCGCGCAGGAGCGTGTGTAGCGAGGACGGCCCGGCCACGATGATGCCTTTGCTCATGGCCTGATCGAACAGGTTGGGGTCGGCGTCGAATGATGCTGCGATGAGCGCTTCTGACGGCATGTAAAGGATTACCGCGTCGAGGGCGCCCTCCACGACATCGGAATATTTCCGGCTGGCGAGTTGATTTATGTGCGTGCGGACGGCGCGGACGTGATCGGACATTGCTTGCGTGGTGTCGGTTTCGTCGTCGAATGAGCGCAGGTATGCGTCGAGTGGGACTTTCGCGTCGATGACGAGCGCCGCCTTGCCCGGGAGCTGGACGACGACGTCGGGGCGCGCCAAGCCGCGAGCTGTGCGGACCTGTTCACCGAAGTCGATGTGCTTGGTGAGGCCGGACATCTCTAGGACACGGCGGAGTGAGACTTCACCCCACGTGCCTCGTTTGGGTGCCTGTCGAAGTGCTGTGTCTAGGTTCTTGGTTGCCTCCAAAACGTCGCGTTCCACTTGCTGCGACTGTTGTAGTTGTTGGATGACCCAACCGAGCTGGTTCTTTTGGGCAACGTCCATCTGTCCGATCTTGTTGTCCAGGGTCGTGAGTATATTGGCCACGGGCTCGAGCCCGGTCGAGAGCTGGTGTGCGATGGCGTCCCTCTGGATTTCCTGGTTGTCGGTGGTTTTCGTGCGGCTCCCCAACCCCGCGAAATATCCGGCAACTAGGCCAACCATGAGGAACGCAATCGAGAGAATCCATCCGGTTGTAGTCATGCCCCAATTTAAACGGAGGGTACGGACATTGTTTTGCAGCGGGGTGTCGCTGTGGACTCTGAAGGCTCCCGCACCCCTGTGGACGGGCGGGGTGGGGTGCTGATGGTGATTCAGACCCAAACTGGCGGGTTCCTGCTGGGTGGGGTGGGGCTAATGGTGATTCAGACCCAAACTGGCGGGTTCCTGCTGGGTGCGGTCGCGCGTCGCCGCGATTCCGACCCAAACTGCCCACGCGTGGCCTGGTGTGGCTGTCGTAAATCTGATTCAGACCCAAACTGACGGGGGCGCGCATTGGCAGAGTGCCACGTAGCTGCGATTCCGACCCGTAGTGCCGGAAAAACGGGGGAATGGTGTCCGCGCGCTGCGCGGACTCCTTCTTCTAATTTGGATTCAGACCCCAAGTGCCAGATTCATGGTTGGTTTTGGTCACTTGGGGTCTGAATGGGTCTGGTGGGCTGCTGTTGTAAAAATGATTCAGACCCAAACTGGCCAATTTGAGGGTCAAATCTGCCACTTAGGGTCGGACTCATCTCTGAGGAGGCCTCCCTGGAGGTCCATTCAGACGCAAACTGACCGAAAGAGAGCCCCTTTTGGGAACTTTGGGTCTCGCAACGGTTTTCGTTCGCTGTGCGCCCCGAGTAAATGCCAGTGAAACCGCTTGATCTACGGGGGAGGGAGGCCGGCTGCGTCCTCGCAAATCGTATTCAGAGGGGAAGTGGTCGAAATGGAGGCTAAAACTGTCACTTGGGGTCTGAATGGGCCTGGCTGAGGTGGCGTGCAAAACTGATTGAGACCCAAACTGGCCAAAATGGGGGTCTAAACGGGTACTTAGGGTCTGAATGGTTCTGGGGAGTAGCTGCCAGGGGAACCATCGTGAGGGGAAGTGGCCAAAAAGCACCCCAATTTGGGTACTTAGGGTCTGAATGGTGCAGGAGCGCAGCAGCCGCGGAGGTGATTCAGATGGAAACTACCCGATGCAGGTAGGAAAACGGCCACTTTGGGTCTGAATCCCAATTTTTGAGGGCGTGCTGCGCCGCGGCCCGTCCAAAGGCTCGGCTAAACCGCGGCAATCGGATCCCAGCCCCCCACTCCAACCCAGAACCCGTAACCGGTACCAGCCCAGCCCCCGAAACGAGTACCCACCCGGGGCACCCGCACGTGGCCGAGGTCATGCCTGGCCGGCCTGGACCGGCGCGCGCAGTGGCCTAAACTGGGTTTGTGGCTTTAACGATTGGTATTGCAGGACTTCCGAATGTTGGGAAGTCGACGTTGTTCAACGCGCTGACTCGCGCGACCGTGCTGGCGGCGAACTATCCGTTCGCGACCATTGAGCCGAATATTGGCGTGGTGCCGTTGCCCGATGAGCGGCTGGACGTGCTCGCCAACATGTTCAACTCGCAGAAGGTGATTCCGGCGACGGTGTCGTTCGTGGATATTGCGGGGATTGTGCGCGGCGCGTCGGAGGGCGAAGGTCTTGGCAACCAGTTCCTCGCTAACATTCGCGAGGCGGATGCGATCTGCCAAGTCACTCGCGCGTTTGAGGACCCGGACGTCGTCCACGTTGACGGCAAGGTGTCCCCGAAGGATGACATTGAGACGGTGTCGACCGAGCTGATTCTCGCCGACATGCAGACCCTCGAACGCCAGATTCCGAAACTCGAAAAAGAGGTCCGCGCGAAGCGCACGGAGGCCGAATACCTCTCGACCGCGCAGGCTTGCATGGAGATGCTCGAGCGCGGCGAACTTGTCTCCGCCGGCGCCGAGAAGGCCGGCCTCGATCCCGCGATCGTGAAGTCCTTCCAACTCATGACGGCGAAGCCGTTCATTTACGTTTTCAACATGGATTCCGATGGCATGGAGGACGCCGCGAAGCAGGAGGAGCTCCGCGCCCTCGTCGCCCCCGCGGAAGCTGTCTTCCTTGACGCGCAGTTTGAGGCTGAACTCATTGAGCTTGATGAGGACGAGGCTCGCGAAATGCTTGCCGAGGTAGGCCAGGAGGAATCCGGCCTTGACAAGCTTGCCCGCGTTGGGTTTGACACGCTCGGCCTGCAGACGTACCTGACGGCTGGTGAGAAGGAATCCCGCGCGTGGACGATCCGCAAGGGGTGGACTGCCCCGCAGGCTGCCGGTGTTATCCACACGGATTTTGAGCGCGGCTTCATTCGCGCCGAGGTTGTCTCTTTCGAAGACCTCGTCAAGGCCGGTTCGATTGCCGAGGCCCGCGCCGAAGGCATCCTTCGCCTCGAAGGCAAGGATTACATCATGCAGGACGGCGACGTCGTCGAGTTCCGTTTCAACGTCTAACCGTCCCTGATCTGGCCGCCAATTGTTCTCCGCTTTTATTTATAAATGTATGAGGGCGTGCCGGCGGCTTTGCTGACCTGCCGCTGTGGACGGAGCGCAAACTCGTGCCCTGTGGACACGCTAAGTTCTGATTCAGACCCAAAGTGCCAGCGCTACGCGCATTGACACTTTGGGTCTGAATGTGAATTAGCCGCGGTCGCACTCGTGGTGTAGCGGGCATGTTTGAAGAAAGCAGGGCTGAGAAGTAACCGCGCGCAGCCGCGCCCGCGGGGTTCTCGGTTCTGCGGCCGCGGGGTTGAGGGGTCGATACTGGCACCTCAGTGGCAGAAAGCGCGGCAGGTTGGTAAAAGTGGTGTGCGCGACATAGGTTAATGCCGTGGAGAACTTCTGGTTCGCGTTCGGCCTCACCATGTTCGCCGGCCTGTCGACGGGCCTGGGCGGGGTTATTTCGGTGCTCAAGAAGGCGCCGGGGAAGAGGTTTATGGCCGCGGCCCTCGGTTTTTCGGCGGGCGTGATGGTTTACGTCTCGATGATGGAGATCCTCCCCAAAGGCATTGACTCCCTCGCCCGCATTTGGGGTGAGCGTGGCGCCACGTGGGCCGGCATTGCCTCGTTTTTCGTGGGCATTGGCCTGATTGGTGTGATCGACTGGCTCGTCCCCGAACCTATTAACCCGCACGAACCCGGCGGGGTTACCGACCCGAAACTCCAACTCGAGCGCCGTAAGCTCATGAAAATGGGGACCCTGACCGCTCTTGCTATCGGGTTGCACAATTTCCCGGAAGGGTTCGCAACGTTCATTGCTGCTATTGAGGACCCGCAACTCGCCATTCCGGTTGCCGTTGCGATCGCGATCCACAACATCCCCGAGGGTATCGCCGTCGCCGTCCCTATCCGTCAAGCCACGGGAGATCGGAGGAGCGCCCTCCGCTGGTCCTTCCTCTCTGGTCTTGCTGAGCCTGCGGGCGCCCTCGTCGGCCTGCTGCTTCTGATGCCGTTCATGGGTCCGGCGACGATGGGTATTTCGTTCGCGGTTATCGCGGGAATCATGATGTTTATTTCGCTTGACGAGCTCCTCCCCACCGCCCAGCAGACTGGTGAACACCACTTCGCTGTCTATGGCCTGGTCGCCGGCATGGCGGTGATGGCGGTTTCGTTGGCGCTGTTTGTTTAATGCGTATGAGGACGAGCCCACCGCCGACGCACACGGGCACTGGACGTAGACAAAGCTCAAGTAAAAGGAACTAGCTGAACCACCGCCGACGTACACGGAGGCTGGACATGCGCGGACGCTAATCCTCGAGGAGCCGCCCGAGCGCACGGAGGCCTCCCGCGACACCCGCAAATTTGTGATTCCGACCCGAAGTGCCACCTGAATTTGTGATTCCGACCCGAAGTGGCAGGGTTGGCTGCACAGCCCGGGATGGCTACAAACGATTCCGACCCGAAGTGTCAGCTCATTTTGGGTTTCAGACCTAAGCTTCCCGAAACCACTGAATTTGGCTACCATTTTCGGCCACTTTGGGTCTCGTTCGATGTGTGAGGGCGGGCTGGAAAAACCTATCGTGAGGGGAACTGCCCAAAACTGGTCCTGTTCTGGCCACTTTGGGTCTGAATCACTTTCGAGTAAGGCTGCCCGGAGAACCATTGTGAGGGAAGTGCCTAAAACCAGGGGTGTTTCTGCCAGTTTGGGTCTGAATCAGTTTCGAGCGAGGCTGTCCGGAGAACCATTGTGAGGGGAAGTGCCTAAAACTAGGGGTGTTTCTGCCAGTTTGGGTCTGAATCACTTTTTGTAGCCTCAGGTCTAACTATGACTGTGAGGGGAAGTGTCCAAAACCAGCGGTGTTTCTGCCAGTTTGGGTCTGAATCAGTTTCGAGCGAGGCTGTCCGGAGAAGCATTGTGAGGGGAACTGCCCAAAACTGGTCCTGTTCTGGCCACTTTGGGTCTGAATCACTTTTGGTAGCACCGTGCCTGACCGTGACTGTGAGGGGAAGTGTCCAAAACCAGTGGTATTTCTACCACTTTGGGTCTGAATGGGGGATAGGGGAGCGCGGGCAAGCAAAAACCGCAGCCAATGCCAGCAGTGCAGAAACCGCGCCCGCCACCACCCGTGCCGAAACCGCGCCCGCCACCACCCGCGCAGAAACCGCGACAATCCGCGCCAAAGGAGCGGCGCGCCCAAACGGCGGACGCTATATGTTGCAAATACCCCCAGGGGTATTTATATTTAGGTCTAACTTTTAAACCCCAACAGAAGGAACGAGAATGCTCCTCCAGCGGATTTATGACGAAGACCTCGCGCAGGCAAGCTACTTCATTGGTTGCCAGGCAAAGAACGAGGCGCTAGTAATCGACCCGCGCCGCGACATTCAGCCCTACCTTGACCTCGCGGCTGAGAACGGCATGAAGATCACCCACGTCACCGAAACTCACATTCACGCCGACTACCTGTCCGGCACCCGTGAGCTCGCTGCCGCAACCGGTGCGACCATTCACCTCTCCGGTGAAGGTGGCGAGGATTGGCAGTACGGTTTCGAGGGCGAGATCATGCACGACGGTGACACCGTACAGATCGGCAACCTCACTTTGCAGGCCGTGCACACGCCGGGCCACACGCCCGAGCACATGTCGTTCCTGCTGACCGACGGTGCCTTCTCTGACAAGCCCGGTTACATGTTCACCGGCGACTTCGTGTTTGCAGGCGACCTGGGCCGCCCCGACCTCCTCGACGCGGCTGCCGGCGGAATCGACACGCGTTTCGCGGGTGCGAAGCAGACGTTCGAATCGCTGCGCGACAAGTTCGCCACCCTGCCCGACTACATTCAGGTGTACCCGGCGCACGGCTCCGGCTCCGCGTGCGGCAAGGCCCTCGGCGCCGTCCCGGTGACGACCGTCGGCTACGAGCGCAACTTCTCCTGGTGGGGCAAGTACATTGAGGAAAACGATGAGCAAGGCTTCGTCGACGCCCTCCTTGACGGACAGCCCGACGCGCACGGCTACTTTGAACGCATGAAGCGTCAAAACCGTGAAGGCCCCGCCATCATGGGCGAACGTAAGCCGCTTCAAGAAATGGTGGCCGAGGACGTTGCTGGCAAGCTCGACGCCGGCACGCACGTGTTCGTTGACACGCGCCACCAGGATGAGGTCCACAAGGGCACCGTCAAGGGCGCACTCAACATCAACGAGTCGAAGCCCGCAACCTACGGTGGTTGGAGCTTCAACCCTGAACGCGACGACGCGAAACTCGTCCTCCTCGCACCCAGCCAGGCTGAAGCGCAGCGCATTTGGGACCACCTCGTGCGCGTCGGCATCGACAACGTTGACGGTTACGTAACCAGCCTGCAGGGCCTACCCGTTTTCGTTCCGGAGGTCGTAACGAGCGGCCAGCTTGAGGGCGTCAAATACGACGCGCTCCTGGACCTTCGTGAGCATTCCGAGTTCGTTGCCAGCCGCGTTCCCGGCGCTAAGCGTCTGGGTGTCTCGCGCGTAATGTGGGAGCTCGATCAGCTGAACAAGGACGACGTCATCGTCACTTACTGCCAGAGTGGCCGTCGTAGCTCGGTCGGAGCGTCAGCTCTTCGCCGCGCCGGCTACAACGTTGTGGAGCTCAAGGGCTCGCACGACGCGTGGGTTTCCGCGGGCATGCCGACCGAATCCGGCGAGTAAACAAACCTGAACCGTGTTGGGCCCGTGGGTAGCAATGCCCGCGGGCCCTTCGCGCACTCAGCCGCGCGAGACCGGCGCCGCGCCGGACCCAAACCCGCGCTTTCTCGCCCCAAGCCACGCGGGCAACATCGAGACGCGAGAGCAAGCGCGCCGCGGGCCCCGCTCGCCCTCACAAATGAATGAAAATTTGCGCGACGAGGCGCCGAATTAGAAAACAATCAAACTTGTGTAAATGCGCGACGAGGCGCGTTGACGTTCGTGGAATGGACCGGTCCAATCTGTGGGCAGTCAACTTCTGGCGACAAATCTAACAATCTCGATGCTCGCGAAATCGGCAGGCGCGAATTCATGGGAAAAACTGGAAACAGTGGCGAAGGTTATACGGATTCTTGACTGTTACAAAACCCGTGTAGGATTACTACAAATTGCATCGAAGCTAATTTTCGGTTTCTCTATTGTCCAGCAATTAACTAGAGTCAATAGACAGTTTTGGTGACGGTCCTTGAACCTTGGAGCGTCATCGAGGATTCTGGCAACCGTCCAACAGGGTGGGCGCTAGAAAGACAGGAATGTCCCAAAGAAGGTCATAACTTATGTTTTACTACCTGGCGAGACGGTTGGCGAACTACGCCCTACTGTTATTCATCGCCGTGTCCATGGCGTATTTGATCGCCTCTGTGACACTCGACCCTAAAGCGGCATACGACTTAACAGACCCGACGAGGGACTGGGATTCGTTGGAACGCATGTTCATTGCGTATAACATCTCCGACACGGTACCGGTTTGGGATAGGTACAGGATCTGGCTTGGGAGGATCTTCACCGAGTGGAACTGGGGTATGACCCCCACGGGCGCTTCGGTTAACTCGATTATCGGTATTCGCATTTGGGTTTCTATCCGACTGATCCTGATTGGTTCGCTGGTCGGCATGATCGGTGGCGTCGCTGTTGGCGCGTGGACTGCAACCAAGCAGTACTCGAGGACGGACCGAGTTATCTCCATCCTGTCGCTAATCATCATTTCTACGCCTGTAATTGTTTTGGCGAACTTGCTTCAGCTCGGAGCGACCCAGTTCAACGTTGCTACGGGCACCCAATTCTTTGAGTTCACCGGCGAGACCGGCATGCAGGGCGACTACTTTGGCGCCGCTTTCGTTGACCGCGCGCAGCACTTGCTACTACCGACCCTGTCAATGTCTCTTACGGGTATTGCGTCGTACTCCAGGTACCAGCGCAACTTGATGCTTGACACGCTTGGAGCCGATTATGTGAGGACGGCGCGAGCCAAGGGTCTGGTCAAGTCAAAGGCGGTCATTCGCCACGCGCTACGTACCTCTCTTGTGCCGATGGCGACGTTCTTCGCGTTCGCTGTAGCCACCCTCTTCCTGGGTGCAACCGTTACCGAGCAGGTGTTCGGCTGGCACGGCATGGGTATTTTCGGTGTTGAGTCCATTCGCGGCCAAGACATTAACGGCACTGCCGCGGTTGTTGCGTTCTCCGGCGTTTCCACGCTGACCGGTGCCTTGTTGTCCGACCTGCTAATCGTCGTCGTTGACCCGCGTGTGAGGGTGAGCTAAACATGTCTGACCAACCACAACCCCAGGAACGCGACGTTACTAATACTCGCGAAATCGCGGGTGAAGCCGCGATCAAGTCTGGCAGTAAGCGCGACCGCGCTACGAAATCGGAGGGCGCCGCAGACGCTCAGGCCGCAGCTAAAGAGGCTACAAAGGGTGGCAAGCGCCTTACGCGCGGCCAGTTGGTTCGCCGCCGGTTCTTCCGCTCAACGACCTCAAAGGTCGGTGTTATCGGCTTCGCCCTCGTGGTGCTCATCGCCCTTATTGGCCCGTACCTTACGCCGTGGGACTACCAAGAGGTAACTGGTAACTTCCTTCGCGGCCCGAGCGCCGAACACTGGTTCGGAACCACCCAGGGTGGTCGCGACGTGTTTGCGCTGACTATTGAAGGCCTGCGTAAGTCGCTGGTCATCGGCCTTGCCGTGTCAGGCATTCAAGTCGTTGTCGCAGCGATTGTGGGTGCATCCGCTGCCTACTTTGGCGGGTTCTTTGAGAAAGCATCCCTGTGGGTCATCGACCTCCTACTTGTCATCCCGTCGTTCTTGATCATTGCTGTTATCTCGCAGAAGACGGGCGGCAACCAGTCATCGACCCTCCTGTTCATCCTGCTACTCGCGGCATTCGGCTGGATGCTGACCGCACGCGTCGTACGCTCGATGACACTTTCAGCTAAAAACCTCGAATACGTAACAGCGGCCCGCTACATGTCCGTGCCAGCGCACGTCATCATCACGAAGCACATCATTCCGAACGTTGCTTCCTACCTGATCATTGACGCCGCCCTCGGATTCGTAAACGCCGTAATGTCAGAGACCGTGCTTTCATACTTCGGATTCGGCGTGCAGCCGCCCGAAACGTCGCTCGGCGTGCTCATCGCGGAAGGCCAGGGCATGGCAACGACCTCGCCGTGGATCTTCCTCGCACCCGCAACGGTTTTGACTTTGACTCTTATTTTCGTGAACTTCATCGGTGACGGTCTACGCGACGCGATCGACCCGTCATCCAAGTCTGGAGGCCAGGCATGAGCCGCAAAAGCCAGAAGATTGAATCGACTGCGCTACCCGAACGCCAGCAGGGCGTTCCAATCCTCGAAATTTCAGACCTCAACGTAACATTCCCGTCGGAGGACGGGCTTGTACACGCTGTTCGTGGAGTGAACCTACAGGTGAACTCCGGTGAGGTTCTCGGCATCGTGGGTGAGTCCGGCTCCGGTAAGTCCGTCACCTCGATGGCAGTGATGGGCCTGCTGGACGAAAGCGCCCGTGTCTCCGGTTCCGTGAAGCTGCACGGCACTGAAATCCTGGGTAAGTCCGACGCGTGGATGTCGCAGATTCGCGGCAAGAAGGTCGCGATGGTCTTCCAGGACCCGCTGTCGGCGCTGACGCCGGTCTACACGATCGGTGACCAGATCATCGAAGCGCTCACCATCCACCAGAAGATGTCGAAGTCCGCGGCGCGCGAACGCGCCATTGAGCTTCTTGACCTCGTGGGTATTCCGAACCCGACGGTGCGGTTCAAGTCGTTCCCGCACGAGTTCTCCGGCGGTATGCGCCAGCGTGCGATGATCGCGATCGCCATTGCGAACAACCCCGACCTCATCATCGCGGACGAGCCAACAACCGCTCTGGACGTGACGATTCAGGCGCAGATCCTGGACCTTTTGAAGACCGCGCAACGCGAAACAGGTGCCGCGGTTGTGATGATTACGCACGACCTCGGCGTCGTTGCCGGCATGGCAGACCGCGTGGCCGTCATGTACGCGGGACGTTGCGTCGAGTCAGGCACAGTTGACGACATTTTCTACAAGTCGACGATGCCCTACACCATCGGCCTGCTGGGGTCCCTGCCCAGGCCGGACCAGGATTCCTCCGAACCCCTGGCATCGGTTGAAGGCAACCCGCCCTCGATGCTGGAAAAGCCGACCGCATGCCCGTTCGCACCGCGCTGCCCGCTCGCACAAGACAAGTGCCTGCAAGGCGAGCCCGAACTTGAGCGTTCACCCAACGACGCAACCTCGGACGAAGACATGCTGAACCACCACTTGGTCGCATGCGTGCGCGCGAACGAAATCGTGGACAACGAGTGGAACCACGAAGACATCTTCCCAATGCCCGCGGAATTCAGCTCCCCAATGGCGGACGCGGACCGTAACAAGCGCGAAGAAGTCCTACGCGTCACGGACCTGAAGAAGTACTTCCCGCTCATGAAGGGCGCAGTCTTCAAGCGTCAAGTCGGCACCGTTCACGCCGTGGACTCCATTTCGCTTGATATTCGTGAGGGCGAAACGCTTGCCCTCGTGGGCGAATCCGGTTGCGGTAAGACGACGACCCTGCTTGAGATCCTGGATCTAAAGAAGCCGCAAGACGGCAACATCGTGGTGTTCAGCAAGGACACGGCATCCATGAGCGGACGTGAACGCCGCCAGGTGCGCGAAGACCTGCAAGTCGTGTTCCAGGACCCCATGGCGTCACTGGACCCGCGCATGCCGATCTCCGAGATCATCGCCGAGCCGCTCAAGTACAACAAGTACCCGAAGGAAAAGATCGACCAGCGGGTTGAGGAACTCATGGAACTCGTGGGTCTGGAGCCCGCACACCTGAACCGCTACCCGCGGCACTTCTCCGGCGGCCAACGACAGCGCATCGGCATTGCGCGCGCGCTGGCACTACGCCCGAAGCTATTGGTACTGGACGAGCCCGTGTCCGCCCTCGACGTATCCATTCAAGCAGGCGTAATCAACCTGCTTGAAGAACTACGCGCAAAACTGAAACTGTCGTACCTGTTCGTCGCACACGACCTGTCCGTCGTACGACACATCGCGGACCGCGTTGCCGTCATGTACCTGGGCAAGATCGTCGAAATCGGCGACGTCAACGAAGTGTTTGACCGCCCGCGACACCCGTACACGCAAGCACTACTATCCGCGATTCCGATCCCGGACCCACACAAGGAACGCACCCGCGACAGGGTCCTGCTGGAAGGCGACCTGCCTTCCCCCGCGAACCCGCCCTCGGGATGCCGCTTCCGCACGCGTTGTCCGAAGTTCAAACTCCTGAACGAAACGCAGCAGCAAAAGTGCCTCAATGAGCATCCGGAGCTTGACGGGCCGGACGGCGTGGACTCGCGCAACGCGTGCCACTTCCCCGAAGCCGTGCACGTGTTCTAGCAAGCGAAGGCTTGGTTCTAGCAAGCGCTGACTTGGAAGCCCGCCGGAGGGTCAAATACGACCCCCGGCGGGCTTCGTCATGCGCGGACGGGCTGGGTCTGTACTACCTGTGTCGCGTGGTGCCGTTGTCGGTAGGGGCCGTTGTCGGTGCCGGCTGGGTGCGGCTGGCGCGCGGGCGCGGTTCGGTTGGTGCGTGCATGCGGGGACGCTGGGCGGTGGTTGGGCTCGGGCGCATGACGGCTAAGTGCGGCTGGGTGCGTGTTCTGGGCGGTGGTTGGGCCCGGGCGCTGGGCTCGTGTGGGGCTTGTGAGTGTTCTGGGTGGTGGTTGGGCCCGGGCGCTGGGCTCGTGCGCGCTTGTGTGTATTCTGGGTGGTGGTTGGGCCCGGGCGCTGGGCTCGTGCGCGCTTGTGTGTGGATGCTCGGCATACGTGCGCAGGTTGCCGCGGTTTCACGGGAAAACACGGCCTACGAGCGGGGGAATACCGCAACATTTGAGTGGAGTTTTGCTGTTAGTTGGTGTGCTTTCGGGTGAAACTTTGCGCCCTCATACCATAAATATGGGGTAAAACTTTAATGTCTCAACATTTGGTATCGATATTGCGATTAGGTCAAGACCGGCCGGAAGAAGGCGATCTGGTCTGCACACGTTTGACAAAGCGGGGTAACCTGGGCGGGTAACTGCGGACTATTTAGTCCCCGGTAACCAATTGTTCATTCCAAACACGGAGGTTAATAGTGAAGCGATCACTTCACGCGTTTGCCGCCGTTGCCGCCGTAGCAACCCTGGTACTAGCAGGCTGCTCGGGTGGCGACGAGGGCGCTGGCGCAGGCGACATGCCCGCACTGTCGGACATCAACGTGACTGAGCGCGACAAGGTTGAGGATGGTGGCACGCTAAGGTTCTCAGTGAGCCAGCTACCTACGCAGTGGAACACCTTGCACACCGCCGGTAACCACGTAGATAACAACACCATCGCCGGTTTTGTTATGCCCATCAACTGGAACTACGCCGAAGATGGCACGTTCACGCCTAACGAGAACTACGTTCTGGACTACGAAGTTCAGGATGGCCCCCCGCAGGTCGTAACCATCACGCTGAACCCGGAGGCGCACTGGAACTCCGGCGACCCGATCACCTGGGAAGACTACGAAGCCACCTGGAAGGTCGCTAACGGCGAAAACGAAGAGTTCAACGTAGCCTCCACCGACGGCTTCAACCAGGTCGCAAACGTCGAGATGGGCGAGGACGAGTTCCAGGTTGTAATCACCTTCAAGTCCACCTACCCGGACTGGAGCGCCACCTGGTCTTCGGTTCAGCCCAAGGCTGCAATCGAAACCGTTGACCTGTTCGACAACGCTCGCGCAGAAGACCCGGACAACAACTTCACCGCTGGTGCGTTTAAGTTCGGTGAGCACGACAAGGCTCAGCGCACTGTTACCCTCGTACCGAACGACGCATGGTGGGGCGACGCTCCGAAGCTTGACTCGGTCACCTTCCGTGAGCTTGACTCCTCCGCGTCAACCCGCGCATTTGCTAACAACGAGATCGACGTAGTCTCCGGCCTGATTAACTCGGACGAATACCAGACTGCCGCATCGCGCGCTGACGCTGAGATCCGTGCAGCTGGTGGCCTCCAGTGGCGCCACTTCACCTTCAACACCAACGCTGGTCTGTTGCAGGAGAAGGGCATTCGCCAGGCAATCGTTAAGGGCCTTGACCGCGAAGCAATCGCAGCATCCGACCTTGCAGGACTTCCGATCGAGCCTTCCGAGCTCATGCTTGGTAACCACTTCTTCATGCCCGGCCAGGAGGGCTACCAGGACAACTCCGAAGAGTTCAAGTACGATCCTGAAGCCGCTGGCAAGCAGCTCGACGAACTCGGCTGGACCCTGGACGAAGGCGCGAAGTTCCGCACCAACGAGGCTGGCGAAGAGCTAGTCGTCGAGTACCAGCTGATGCAGGGCGTTCCGACCTCCGAAAACGAAGGCAAACTACTGCAATCCGACATGGAGAAGATCGGCGTCAAGGTTCAGATGGTGAACAAGTCTCAGGACGAGTTCCCCGGCTTCCTGATGGACAGCCAGTTCGGCATCACCTCGTTCACGTGGCAGGGTACCCCGTACCCGATGGCGAACGTCGGCCAGATTTACGGCTGTGACTCCGGCTCCAACTTCTCGAACCTGTGCGACGAGGAAATCCAGAGCCTCATCGAGCAGATCGACGTCGAGATGGACCACAACAAGCGTATTGAGCTGACCAACGAAGTTGACAAGGTCATCTGGGACCGCGTCATGACCGTTCCGCTATACCGTCGCATCGAGTACGTAGCTGTACCGCAGAACCTTGCGAACTTCGGCGCATTCGGTATGTCCAGCCACCCGGTTGAGGAGATTGGCTTCACCTCCGCCGAGTAACGCAACCACGCCGACCGGCTAGCCACTTCGTTGGATGCACTGTTAGTCACCCGACGAGTTGAGTGACCGGGCACGCTACGGGCGGCCCGGAGGGTTGGTCGGAAGGTAAGACAGAGCGGCCCCGCATCTTTCGATGCGGGGCCGCTTCGCATGCGCAGGTGCGGGTGCGGATACCCCTGGAAAGGGGCCGCATCGGACGCATGGGTACGGGGTTGCTTGGACGCATGGGTACGGGGCCGCGTCGTATGCATGGGTGCGGGGCCGCGTCGTATGCATGGGTGCGGGGCTACTTCGGATACACGGGTGCTGTCAGTCACGAAAGGGGGTCACCTCGGACGCATGGGTGCGGGGTTGCGCGGATACACGGGTGCTGTCATTCCCCACACTAGGTATGGTCACTCCCGGAAGGGGGCCGCGTCGTATGCGCCAGGGTGGGTCCGGGTCGGCTGGCCGGTGGCTTGCTAATTTGGGTTTCAGACCCAAAGTGCCGGGGTCTAGGTTTTGGTGTTGGCCGCGGTTGGGGTGATTCCGACCCGAAGTGCCAGGGTCTAGGTTTTGGTGTTGGCTGCCGTCAGGGTGTTTCAGACCCATAGTGACCAAAATGGATGAACGGGCGCTTTTTGCGCCCGTTTCCTTCTTTTTTGAGGCGCTGCGAACCCAAATGTCTAACCCGTTCTGCCTGGGTGAGGACCCATAATTTGGGTCCGAGACCCAAACTGCCGGAAATACCCCTGGTTTTGGGTACTTCCTCTCACAGTCATGGTCAGGCGGGGTGCTGTGAAAAGTGATTCCGACCTAAAGTGGCAGAAATACCCCTAGTTTTGGGCAGTTCCCCTCACAATAGTGTTCCCAGCAGCCCTGCTAGAGGGTGATTCAGACCCGAAGTGGCTGAAACAGACCCGGTTTTGGGCAGTTCCCCTCACAATGGTTTTTCTAGGCACGCCCTCACACACCGAATCAGACCCAAACTGTCTTCCGACTTGCTGCGAATTTGGGTCCGAGACCCTAAGTGCCGGAATCACCCCTGGTTTTGGGTACTTTCCCTCACAGTCAGTGTTTGTCTACGGGCTGCGTAAAGTGATTCCGACACTAACTGCCAGAAACACCCCTAGTTTTAGCCACTTTCCCTCACAATGGTTCTCCCAGCAGCCCTGCTAGAGGGTGATTCAGACCCGAAGTGGCTGAAACAGACCTGGTTTTGGGCAGTTCCCCTCACAATAGTTTTTCCAAGCACGCCCTCACGCACTGAATCAGACCCAAAGTGCCAGAAGCACGCCGTTGTTTGCTGCGATTTTGGGAAGTTTGGGTCTGAAACCCAGATTAGGGTGGCACTTTGGGTCGGAATCGTTTTTCAGCATCAGGGAGGGCGTAGCCGGGCCAGTCAGTTTAGGTCTGAATCACCTAGGCGGCCCGGCAGAACCCGGCACTTCCCGTCTGAATCACCTAGGCGGCCCGGCAGAACCCGGCAGAACCCGTCTGAATTACCTACACGGGGATAAAGGTCAAGAGCAACAAGACCAACGCCACCAAGAGCGGCACTACGTTGACTCGCTTCTGCACCGGATCCGTGGCAGCCCCAAGCCCGCCCTCCTGATGACGCTCATGATAATCACGCAATAGTTGCGCGGCCTGCGTGGAATCGAGGTCCAGACGCACTCGCTCCTTCGACTCGTCGATAAACGGCAACGGCACGGGCCCCGTGTGCGCCTTCATGTTTCTCACACCAGTGCGCGGGCGGGCGGCAGCCGCGCGGATGTCGACCTCGCGAGTCTCCAAAATCAGCCCCAGATTCAACCGCGCACCCGTGTACTGCTCCCACGGCACTGACCAAGAAAAAATCATATTCCGAACAGAGATTTGCTCCGGCGCTATCGTCAACCTCGGCATCCACCACAACATGTACAGCGCCCAAAACACGAGCCACACATACGGCAGCGACCTCATCGCCACCACCGGCCCGTCACTAATAATGATCAGCGCGGACGCGAACACCGCCAGCGCCGCCACAATAATGGTCCCAACACGCGCCGGCGTCGAATCAACAACAATCGTTGGATGCATACCTCCAGTCTAGATGGCCCGCGGGCTTTGGCTCGGTCGTGTCCCGCCGAGAAGCTCTCCACCATCCACTTTTGGGGTCGCCAAGCCGCGCCCCGTCGCTGAGGGCGTACCGTGATGCCCCGCTTGTGTGTGCGGGAGGGCGTGCTGGGTTTCTCCAGTGTTCGGGTGGTGTGTTCGGGCTGCGTCGGATGGGTGGTGGGCTGATCCTTTCGTGGTGAGCGCGTTTTGGGGTCGCCAAGCTGCGCCCTGTCGCTGAGGGCGTACCGTGGCGCCCCGTTTGTGTGTGCGGGAGGGCGTACCGTGATGCCCCGTTTGTGTGCGGGAGGGCGTGCTGGGTTTCTCCAGTGTTCGGGTGGTGTGTTCGGGCTGCGTCGGATGGGTGGTGGGCTGATCCTTTCGTGGTGAGCGCGTTTTGGGGTCGCCAAGCCGCGCCCCGTCGCTGAGGGCGTACCCTGATGCCCCGTTTGTGTGTGCGGGAGCCCGTGCCGTGATGCCCCGCTTGCTACGCCACCTCGATGAGCGCGTGCTGGAATAACACCTCCTTTCACGTGTGTGCGCGTGCACGCACGCCCTCCGACCCCGAAATGACCACGTAAAACGTAGCGAGACGGCACTGCGGTCGACCGCAGCGACTACAGGCGAGGGGTCGCGCGGGGACGTGTCGAACTTCGCAACATCGAGGTTCACTCATGGGGGTTCAGCGGGTCTACAGTAGTAGGGCACAGGTTTTGCGCGGCGCGACGCCGCTTTTGTTAGATCGGGAGACTCCATGACCATTCGCGAAGACATCCGAAATGTCGCGATCGTTGCTCACGTGGACCATGGCAAGACAACCATGGTTGATGCCATGCTGTGGCAGTCCGGCGTGTTCTCTGATCACGACACCGTGGAGTCCCGCGGCGTGCGCGTCATGGACTCAGGCGACCTGGAGCGTGAGAAGGGCATCACGATCCTCGCCAAGAATACGGCCGTGCACTACCGCGGCCCGTCCGCACAAAAGCTCGGTGTGGAAGACGGCATCACCATCAACGTTGTGGATACGCCCGGTCACGCCGATTTTGGCGGCGAGGTCGAGCGTGCCCTCTCGATGGTCGATGGCGTGCTACTCCTCGTGGACGCGGCCGAAGGGCCCCTACCGCAAACCAGGTTCGTCCTCCGAAAGGCTCTAGGAGCGCAACTACCAGTTGTCGTAGTTGTCAACAAGGTTGATAGGCCGGACTCGCGCATCGAAGAGGTCGTGGACGAAACCACGGACCTGCTACTCTCCCTGGCAGAAGACCTACAAAATGAGGGTCACGACGTCGACCTCGACGCCCTCCTAGACGTCCCCGTACTTTATGCGTCGGCAAAGATGGGGCGATCATCGCTGGAACAACCCGCGCTCGGTGAAGTGCCCGAAACCGGCCTCGAACCCCTATTTGAAACGCTACTATCAAGGATTCCGGGACCTTCATACGACGAGGGCGCCCCTTTGCAGGCGCACGTGACAAACCTGGACGCATCACCGTTCCTCGGAAGGATTGCGCTACTTCGCATCCACAACGGCGAGCTGCGCAAGGGACAGAATGTTGGCTGGGCGCGCGCTGACGGGTCGATCACGTCAGTGAAAATCACGGAGCTGTTGAAAACTGAAGGACTCGACCGTGTCCCCGCCGAAGTCGCATCCGCGGGTGACATCGTCGCCGTCGCCGGTATCCCTGACATTACGATCGGGGAGAGCCTCGTCGACCTCGAAGATCCACATCCACTCCCGCTGATTACCGTTGACGATCCGGCGATCTCCATCACGGTCGGCACCAACACGTCACCCATGGCGGGGCGCGAGAAAAACACGAAGGTCACGGCGCGACAAGTGAAGGACCGCCTGGACCGCGAGCTGATCGGCAACGTGTCACTACGCGTCCTACCCACCGAGAGGCCCGACGCGTGGGAGGTGCAAGGCCGCGGCGAGCTCGCCCTCGCAATCCTCGTAGAACAAATGCGCCGCGAAGGCTTCGAGCTGACGGTCGGGAAGCCGCAGGTCGTTACCCGCGAAATTGAGGGCGTACGACACGAACCCATGGAACACCTCACGGTGGACGTGCCGGAGGAATACCTCGGAGAGGTCACTCAGTTGCTCGCCGCACGCAAGGGGCGCATGGACAACATGGCGAATCACGGCACCGGTTGGGTACGCCTAGAGTTCGTGGTGCCGGCGCGTGGACTGATCGGGTTCAGGACCCGGTTCATGACGGAAACGCGCGGCACGGGGATCGCGTCGTCGTACGCCGCGGGGTATGAGCCGTGGCATGGGACGATCGTCTCTCGCAATACCGGTTCTCTGGTGGCGGACAGGGCGGGGCAGGCAACTCCGTACGCGATGATCAACCTGCAGGAGCGCGGCACGTTCCTCGTCCAGCCCGGCACCGAAGTGTACGAGGGGCAGGTTGTGGGTGAAAACTCGCGCAACGAGGACATGGACGTGAACCTGACTCGCGAGAAGAAGCAGACCAACATGCGTGCTGCCGCCGCCGACACCTACGAGGGCCTCAACACGCCGCGGACGCTGACCCTTGAAGAATCCCTGGAATTCGCGGCCGAGGACGAGTCGGTTGAAGTTACCCCTTCAGCCATTCGCATCAGGAAGAACGTGCTGTCCTCCCAGGACCGGTTCAAGATCGCTGCCCGCGCGCGGCGCGAATCCAAAAACTAGGACACCCGGGGGAGCGGGGCGGGGGTAAAGGTTGCACGCCCCTCCCCACTCTTCCATGAGGACACCCGGGGGAGCGGGGCGGGGGTAAAGGTTGCACGCCCCTCCCCACTCTTCCATGAGGACACCCGGGGGAGCGGGGGCGGGAGTCTTTGCCGTTGCTGCGGTCGGGGGGCGTCGATAAGGCGAACTCGACCAGCTTCGAAAGGACACCCTGGGGAGCGGGGTCTCTGCCGTTGCTGCGGTCGGGGTTAGGCTAGGGGGCTTTCTTCACGGGGCCTTGTTCTGGCTCTTGTTCGGGTACTCGGATGCTTAAAACTGATTCCGACCCGAAGTGCCGGCTTAATTTGGGTTTCCGACCCAAAGTGGCGGTACCCCGTCGCGTGGGACCTCAGCAGCTTCGGCATTCAGACCCAAACTGCCGGATTTGCGTGGCTGTGTGGTGCGCTGCCCGGGTGATTCAGACGGGAAGTGCCAGTTTCTGTCGGGCCGCCTAGGTGATTCAGACCTAAAGTGACTGGCCCGGCTGCGCCCTCCGGGATGCTTAATAACGATTCCGACCCTAAGTGCCACCCTAATTTGGGTTTCAGACCTAAACTTCCCAAAACCGTAGCAAACAACGGTGTGCTTCTGGCAGTTTGGGTCTGATTCGGTGTGTGAGGGCGTGCTTGGAAAAACTATTGTGAGGGGAACTGCCCAAAACAGGGTCTGTTTTAGCCACTTCGGGTCTGAATCACCCTCTGGCAGGGCTGCGGGGAGAACCATTGTGAGGGGAAGTGGCCAAAACTAGAGGTGTTTTTGCCACTTTGGGTCGGAATCGCTTTTCGCAGCCCGTAGACAAACACTGACTGTGAGGGGAAGTGCCCGAAACAGAGGGTATTTGTGGCACTTTGGGTCTCGGACCCAAATTACGGGTCCTCACCCAGGCAGAATGGGTGACCATTTTGGGTTCGCAGCGCCTCTAAAAGGAAGGAAACGGGCGCAAAAAAGCGCCCGTTCATCCATTTCGGTCACTATAGGTCTGAATCACCCAGACCGCAGCCAACACCAAGACCGGGACCTTGCCACTTTGGGTCGGAAACCCAAATTAAGCCGGCACTTTGGGTCTGAATCACCCTGCCACTGACAGTACCAACCACAACCTCCAGCGCCGGCGCAGCGCCAGAACCGGCCCCGTCAGTCGAGCGGGCCCCACTGGCCCCACCGGCCCCGTCAGTCGAGCGGCCCCAGCAAGCAACCCGAGCCCCGTGAGCCGGGCGAGCCCCGAAGGTAACGCCGGCCCCAGCGAGCAACCCGCGCCCCGTGAGCCGCGCCCCGCTAGTTGCCGAAGGGTGATTCGGGGACGCGTTTGCCGGTGACCATGACTTCGGCGGGTACGGTGACGAGGCCTTTCCGTGTGTTGACTGTGACGTGGTCGGGAGCGACCTCGGTCAAGTGGCCGAGCGCGTCGTAGAACCCGTCGGGTTTGCGGTATCGGACGACGACACGTTCCCCGACTTTCCATTCCATCCACGGGAGTTTTGGCGCGCCGCTTGCTGGCTTGGGTGTCGTATCTTTAGTCATAGTGAGATAATAGGTCATACGCTATTCGACGAATTTTTAACCACGGTGAAACCGTGAGAAATTCTCACGCATATTGATTGAAGGAGACCGTTTTGACGTACATTATCGCGCAACCTTGCGTCGACGTTAAGGACGGCGCCTGCGTAGACGAATGCCCGGTTGATTGCATTTACGAAGGCGCACGTATGCTATATATCCACCCTGAGGAGTGTGTAGACTGCGGCGCCTGCGAACCGGTTTGCCCCGTTGAGGCTATCTTCTACGAGGACGACCTTCCCGAACAGTGGTCCGAATATTACGACGCGAACGTTAACTTCTTCGACAAGTTGGGGTCCCCGGGCGGTGCTGCTCGTACGGGCGCGGTTGATTATGACCACGAGTTGATCGCGAAGCTCCCTCCGCAAAATCAGGATTAATCCTTTCGAGGACGTGGCTGGGCCCGGCATTTTTTGTCGGGCCCTCTGCGTATCTTGTTTTTTCGTGTACGAGGGCGAGCCTGCCGCTGGCGAGCCCCCTAAACACAGGGCTAACTCGTGTGGTGGCTAACCTGTCCGAATCCACGAGAACACGCCCCGCGGCGCTTGCGTTAACGTGATTCCGAGGTGAAGTGTCCGCCCTCATCCGCGGGACTAAAGCCCGGCGGATGAGGAGCTCAGCCGCCCTGGAGGTCTTCCGCACGGAAGCCGTGCCGCTACAAGATTCGGCCGGTTGGGGTGATGGGTGACCAACTAGTGGGTGCTCGCACGGTTGCGGCGGCGCTTGCGCTAACGTGATTCCGACCCAAAGTGTCCGCCCTCATCCGCGGGACTAAAGCCCGGCGGATGAGGAGCTCGGCTCGTAAAGAGGGTCGCAACCGGGCAACCCGGCAGCCCGGCGGATGAGGAGCTCAGCCGCCCCGGAGGCCTACCGCAAAGAAGCCTTGCCGCTACAAGATTCGGCCGGTTGGGGTGATGGGTGACCAAGTAGTGGGTGCTCGCACGGTCGCGACGGCGCTTGCGCTAACGTGATTCCGACGTGAAGTGCCCGCCCTCATCCGCAGGACTAAAGCCCGGCGGATGAGGACCCCGGCTCGCAAAGAAGCCGCGGCCCGGCATCCTGCCGGACAAGAAGCCCAGCCGCCCAGTCCGCCACCGTAAAGAAGCACCCCCACAACCCCAGTAGTAATGAAGATAGGAATAAGCAATGAGAGCGCCTCTTCCCCGCGGGATTAACCTGCCTACGTTCCCTTGGGACACCCTCGCGGAGGCAAAACGTACGGCCGCGCGGCACCCCGGTGGGCTTGTGGATCTCTCCATTGGGACGCCGGTGGATTCAACCCCGGAGTTGATCCAGCACGCCCTCCGGCACGAATCTGACGCGCCTGGTTATCCCGTCGTGGTGGGGACGGATGAGCTTGTTGAAGCGGTGGGGCAGTGGGCGCGCTCGCGGGGGATTAGTGCGCTTGATGGGGCGCGCGCTGGCGTCGCGTCGGAAGCCGGTGCGAAGGCGATTCCGACGATTGGGTCGAAAGAGATGGTCGCGTGGCTGCCTCGCATGCTAGGAGTTGGCCCGGGTGACCGGGTTTTGTTCCCGAAGTGCGCGTACCCGACTTACGACATTGGGGCGCGGCTCGCGGGTGCGGAGCCTGTCGCGGTGGGGGACGACCCCGCGCAGTGGCCGGACGCGGCGATGGTGTGGTTGAACTCGCCGGGGAATCCGAATGGGCACGTGCTTGACGTGGAGCAGCTCCGCGAAATCGTGGCGTGGGCGCGTGAACGCGGCGCGGTGGTCGCGGCCGACGAGTGTTACGCCGCGCTCGCGTGGGCTCCGGAGCTCATCGAGTCCGGCGGCGTCCCCTCCCTCCTCTCCGACGAAGTGTGCGGCGGCGACCCAACAGGCCTGCTGGTCCTCTACTCCCTGTCGAAGCAGTCGAACATGGCGGGCTACCGCGCCGGAATCATCCTCGGCGACGCCAACCTCATGGACGCCATCATCGCCGTGCGAAAACACGCGGGCATGATGGTCTCCACACCCGTGATGGCCGCGATGGCGGCGGCGTTGCGCGACTCCGTGTCCGCATTTCGAAATCCCGCGGAGGGCGTGCTCAGTGCCACTGGCACTTCGGGTCTGAATGCTTTGGGGGGCGTGTCCGCGGGCGTGCCTGGTGACGCCGGCACTTTGGGTCTGAATGGTTCGGGGGGCGTGTCCGAGGGCGTGCTGGGAGCTCCCTCCGGTGAAGCGGTGCAACACCGGGCGGCTGGCTCTACGCCCTCCCACATGGGTGAACACACAGGCGAAGAGATGGCGCTAAACCCGTTGAGCCACGTGTCTCTCCAACGGAGCTTGTACGCGAAACGACGGGCAAAACTCCTAGCGGCGTTTGCCAAGCTCGGCCTCGTAAATGATCCAAAATCACGCGCGGGACTATACCTGTGGCTGCGGGAAAAGAACGGGCGAGCGGATGGCCTCCAAATGGTAGAACGCCTGGCTGAACTGGGGATTTTGGTGGCGCCCGGCACCTTCTACGGGCCCGGAAATGAAGGGTTCGTGCGGGTGTCTCTATCGGGAAGCGATGAACGCATTGACGCCGCGGTTGAACGTTTGTCAGGGGAAGATTCGCTGTTCCCCGCGAAATAATCTTGATGTTGAGATAATCTGATAAACGAAGCTTGCGCACCGACGCGAGGCAAAAAATCCGCTTTCCGGCAACTCAGAAGGAGCGCCGCAATGGCAGCTGAACAGGGAAATAAATCCCAGGCGAAATCAGAAGCTGAGGGCAAAGAACCAAAGGTGGAAGCCCCCCAGAAGAGCAACGGCCTACTAACCGTTGACGAACACAAGGTTGAACTCCAACGCGTAGTAGCGACCGCGGGGTCCGACGGCCTAGCAGTAAACAAAATGCTGGGCACCACCGGAATCACCACATACGATCCGGGCTTCACAAACACCGCGTCAACCTCGTCAAAGATCACGTTCATCGACGGCGGCAAAGGCATCCTACGCTACCGTGGCTACCCGATCGACCAGCTGGCAAAGAGCTCAAGCTTCCTTGAGGTCGCCTACCTGCTCATCTACGGCGAACTACCGGACGCCGTCACGCTCGAAGCATTCCTGCGCCGCGTGAAGCGCCACCGCCTACTACACGAAGACTTCAACGCGTTCTTCAGCGCGTTCCCCGGCAACGGCCACCCGATGGCGATCCTGCAGGCAGGCATCGCAGGCCTCGCCACCTACTACCAGCACACCCTGGACCCCGACGATGACCAGGCAATGGACAGGGCATCCGTCCTCCTGCTCGCAAAGGTCCCCACCATGATCGCGACCATCGCGAAGAAGGCAGCCGGCCTGCCGCCGCTATACCCGGACTCGCAGCGCTCCTACACCGAAGACTTCATCCGCATGACCTTCGGCCTGCCCTACCAGTCCTACGACATTGACCCGGCAATCGTGCGCGCCCTCGACATGCTCCTCATCCTGCATGCCGACCACGAGCAGAACTGCTCGACCTCCACGGTCCGCATGGTTGGGTCCGCAAAGGCAAACATGTACGCGTCCGTCGCCGCTGGCGTTGGCGCCCTTTCGGGCCCGCTTCACGGCGGCGCAAACGAGGCCGTGCTACGCATGCTGTCCGAGATCCGCGACTCCGACCTCACAGTCAAGGACTTCGTCGCGAAGGCGAAGGACAAGTCCTCCAACGTACGCCTCATGGGCTTCGGCCACCGCGTCTACAAGAACTACGACCCGCGCGCCGCAATCGTGAAGGACACCGCTCACGACGTGCTCGAGCGTTTGGGTAAGAAGGACGAACTCCTCGACATCGCGCTGGAGCTTGAAGAAATCGCGCTGAACGACGACTACTTCATCGAACGTAAGCTCTACCCGAACGTCGACTTCTACACGGGTCTGATCTACTCGGCAATGGGCTTCTCCACGAAGATGTTCACCCCGCTATTCGCAATGGGCCGCCTACCCGGCTGGATCGCACAGTACCGCGAAATGGCGCGCGACCCCGAAGGCCGCATCGGCCGCCCCCGCCAGGTCTACACCGGCGAGGTCGAGCGCGACTACGTGCCGCTACGCAAACGCATGCGCCCGAACGCATAGTTCGACAACCATAGAGAACGGGAGGTGCCGGAAGGTGCCTCCCGTTCTTGCATGCACGGGTGCTGTTGGGTGGGTTGCTGTTGCTCTGCTGGGCGAGGGCTTCTGCTGGGTTTCGCGCGGGCTGGTTGGGTAGGTTGCTCTGCTGGGCGGATTGGCTGGGCCGAGTTGGGTTGCTGAGGGTACAAAAAATGATTCAGACCCTAACTGCCTAAAATGACCCCTGTTTTGGGCACTTCCCCTCACGGTCATGTTTTTGTGGCGCTACGAAAAAATGATTCAGACCCAAACTGCCGAAAAGTAGGTGTGTTTCTGCCACTTTCCCTCACGGTGGTTGTTGGGCAGCGCGCTCGTCGGAACCATTCAGACCCAAACTGTCGAAAAGTAGGTGTGTTTCTGCCACTTTCCCTCACGGTGGTTGTTGGGCAGCGCGCTCCTCAGAACCATTCAGACCCTAACTGCCGAAAATGCCCCCTGTTTTGGGCACTTCCCCTCACGGTCATGTTTTTGTGGGCTACGAAAAAATGATTCAGACCCAAACTGCCGAAAAGTAGGTGTGTTTCTGCCACTTTCCCTCACGGTGGTTGTTGGGCAGCGCGCTCCTCAGAACCATTCAGACCCTAACTGCCGAAAATGCCCCCTGTTTTGGGCACTTCCCCTCACAATCATTTCCGGAGGGCGCAGCTGGCGCGCCCATTCCGACCCAAACTGCCGGAAACCCTGACTCAACCCGATGAAAACGGGCAGTTAGGGTCTGAATCCCAAATTCTCCGCAACCAAGCTGAAACTGCGACGGTCACTTTGGGTCTGAATCCCAAATTTCGAGCACCGCAACCCCACCCGGCGTAAAACCAGGCCCGGCCAGTGCCAACCGTCCGCGCTCGACCTGACCCAAGCCCGGCGCAGGGAGGCGCACCGGCGTCAGCCCCCAAGTGCCCCTATAAGAATGCAATGCCCGCCGTGGCGGGCATTCCTCATTTCCTGTTCCATAGGCTGGGCCAGAAGACGCCGACTTCTTTCGCGATCTGGCGTACTAGTGGCAGCGAGATCCCCACCACGGAGTGCGGGTCTCCCGTCACTCCCGCTATAAACGGGCCGCCGAGCCCATCGATCGTGAACGAACCTGCCACTTCGAGTGGCTCACCGGTCGCGATGTATGCGCGGATCTCGTCGTCGTCAAGCTCGGTGAAATGCACCGTTGTGGCGCAGGACCCTGACCGCTCTGCACTTACCTTCACGGTCCGATCCGCCGCCGAGATTTGCAGGTGCACAACCGTGTGCCCGGTGTGCAGCGTGACGTCGTTGCCTGAAAGCTTGCGAATCCGTTCGAATGCGACTTCCGGCGAGTGTGGCTTTCCCAACAACGCCCCATCCACCTCGAGCATTGAATCGCATGCCACGACGATCGCCTCCGTCGGCGCGGCCATGCCCGTCTGCGCCGCAAACGACAAGAGCTCGTCCGCCCCAATCAACGGCACCACCGCCGCTGCCTTCGCCTCCGCCAAAGCAACAACCTTCTGGGTGGCCTGCTCCGCGGAATCCGCATTATCAAACCGCGCGAGCACCGCATCCTCATCCGCGTTCGACACCCGAATCAGCGGCTCAATGCCCGCCGACCGCAACGTGGCCGCCCTCGCCGGCGACGCGGACGCCAACACGAAAACAGTACCCTTCGCGTTGTCACTGTCCGTTTCGTGGTTGTTTTGATTTTCGAGGGCGAGCTGGGTGCCCTCAGGTGCGTGGGCCGTCTCGCTTGGTGCTGACCTGCCAGCATTGGCTGCGCTGTCACTTTGGGTCTGAATGGCGGTGGTGGAATCCGATTCCCTGCTCCCAGAGCCAGCGGCAGCCGAGCTGTCACTTTGGGTCTGAATGGTGGCGGAGTCCGATTCCCCGGTCCGAGAGTCAGCGCCGCCAGCACCCGCCGGCTCACCAACCGTCCCGCCAACCGGCTCACCAGTACCCGCCGCGTCGCCCGCGGGGCGACGGGCGTGAACTTTAGTCACGCCCCATCACGTCCTCGAGCACGGATAACGGCAATCCACCGAGTGCGAGCGCCTTGTCGTGGAAGGTGCGCAACGGCTCGCCGGGGTGGCGTTTTTGCCACTCGTCGCGCACGGATTCCCATACGCGTTGCCCGACCTTGTACGACGACGCCTGCCCGGGCCAGCCGAGGTAGCGCGTCGTTTCGAACTCCAGGAACTGCTGATCCATCGCCACGTTGGCATTCATGAACGCCCACAGGTCATTGCGATCCCAAGTGTCGTCGGCGACGCCAGTATCACCGAGCCTCAAGAACGGAGAGCGTGCAAGGGCGTCCTCGTAAATCTGCCCCGAAATCCCAATCGACGAAAGGTACGCGGGTGACGGCTTCTTCAGGCCAAGATGCACGCCAATGTCGACGAGGACGCGTGCGGCGCGTAGCCTTTGCGCGTCGAGCATGCCGAGCTGTTCGGCGGGGTGGGGGAGGAAACCGAGGTCGTTCATGAGCTCTTCGGCGTAGAGCGCCCAGCCCTCTCCGTGGCCGGAGAACCAGCATAGTTGCCGGCGCCAGCGGTTCAACTCCTTGAGCGATACGGCGCGCGCAAGCTGCATGTGGTGGCCGGGCATGCCCTCGTGGTAGACGGTCGTCTTTTCCTGCCACGTGTGGAAAACTTCAACGCCGGGCGGCACCGCCCACCACATGGTTCCCGGCCGCGAAAAGTCGTCGGTGGGCGCCGTGTAGAAAATGCCGCCGTCGCCCGCGGGAGAGATCATACACGCCAACTCGCGCATCTCGTCGGCGACCGTGAAGTGGCGTCCCGCGAGGAACTCCATCGCCGCGTCAGACGTCTTCTGCATCCAACGCACGAGCTCCGCAGTTCCATGCACCTGATGCTGCGGATCATTATTCAGATTTTCGAGGGCGGTGCTGACTGGCAGTCCGGGTTCGAACAGCTCGTCAACAATCGCCTGCTGCCGGGCGTGGATCCGGGCGAGTTCGTCGAGGGCCCACTCGTAGGTTTCCTCCGGGTTGATGCGCTTTCCGAGGAACTTCGCCGACTGCAGGATGTACTCGTCGCGCCCCACACCGTCACGGTTGATAGCCCGCGGAGCGACCGTGTGCTTCAACCACGTCGCAAAATCACGCGTTGCACCCTGCGCGCCCGCGACCGCGAGGTCCAGTCGCGCCTTCAACTCCTTATCGTCGGCGAAGTCAGACGCCCTCAACTCCTGCACAAGACGCGCGTACGGGTCCAAAACGCCGCGTTGCGCCTTCAAATCCTTCAGCGCGGCTTCCACCTGAACGATTGTGGGAATGCGTCCATTTTCGAGGGCGTGCTCGAGGCCCGCAATGTAAGAGCGATAACCCTGCGGTACTGCCTCCACGCGGCGGATGATTTGCTCCCAGTCGGAGAGGCGCTCCATCGGCATGAGCGTGAACGGGTCGCGGATCTGCTGCAGTGGCGAGTCAATATTGTTCAGGCCACCCACCGTCAGGCCCGCATCTGCGAGTTCTTGCGCTATCGACAAGTCCCACTTCAGCGCGGCGAACGTGACCTCATCCGTTTCGTCGGGGGCCCGGTTTGACGTGCCGTCGGTCTGGGAGCCGTCGGAGTAGCTCGCTGGGCGATCGGTCCCCGAGGCTTCGGGGCGGCCCGCGACGTCGGTGTAGTCAGCGGTTCCGGCTTGCATTGCTTCTTTTGCCCGGGCGAGCACCGTCCTCCGAAGATCGGAAAGCTCCTTTTCGCCGGATGGTGAAAAGTTGGAGATCGTCCGTTCTCCAAGAGGCGCCCCAATGTCAATGGCTGTCTCTGGCTGAAGTTGGACCAGGCGGTCGACGTAATCTTCGGCGACGTGGTCAAGTGGGGATGGTGTGCGCATCGTGCTCCCTTCGAGTTCTCTCTAAGAGTAAGTTACCGCGCCGCGCGACGAGGGCGTGCCGGGATGGCACTTCGGGTCTGAATGCTGGCGCCGGGGTACGAGCGCAGATGTTGGCAACGGCGCTGAAAGTGATTCAGACGGGAACTGCCCGAAACCAGGGGCAAAACCGCCACTTTGGGTCTGAATGGTTTTGCGAACTGTATGTGGTGGCACTTCGGGTCTGAATGCTGACGCCGGGGCGTAACCGGGGAGCGCCGGGGTTCGAGTGAGGCAAACAGCGGTACGAACGGGTGTGCTGGTGGGGCCTCCGAAAAGTGATTCAGACGGGAACTGCCCGCCCGGAGGCACAGCAGCAACCAAGCACGCCCTCGCACGCCCTCGGAAATATACGAAAACCGCGGAAACTCAACAAAAAACGGGAATATTAACACGTTTCTTGAAATACGCAAAAGAGAGGTAGCCCAAATGTGGGAAATTACCAGAAACTCCCTATAAATCGCGGTTTCAAGCTGACAACTGCGGCTTAAAGCCATACCCTTCTGATGTGAGGGTACGAATGGTGCCTCCAAAATCGTTCAAACTGTAAATCAACCCCTATCGAGAGGTCTTAACATGTCAGTTAACCGCACTCAGCTTGTAGCAAAGATTGCCGAGAAGGCCAACGTCACGAAGGTTCAGGCAGACGCCGCTCTCGCTGCCTTCCAGGATGTGCTGATCGAGTCCCTGTCCGAGGGTGAGCCCGTCAAGGTCACCGGCCTGTTCTCCGTTGAGCGCGTTGAGCGTGCAGCTCGCACCGGTCGCAACCCGCAGACCGGCGAGCAGATCCAGATTCCGGCTGGCTTCGGTGTGAAGATCTCGGCTGGCTCCACCCTGAAGAAGGCTGTCCAGAAGAAGTAAGACCTTCCAAGACGCTGAGTCTTTCAAAACTTAGTATAGAAAGTGGCGAGGATCTCCTCGCCACTTTTTGTTTACCCTTAGGCCTGCAAAGGTAAAGAAACTATACTGAAACTGCAATTCTCCCCGCTTATACAGTCAAAGAAGGGAATAGCATGAAGATTGCGATCCTGCCAGATAACGACGCCATTGGTTCCGTGGGGGCCGATCTCATCGAGAAGCTGTACCGCGACAAGCCGAACGCTGTCCTCGGACTAGCAACAGGTTCCAGCCCGTTGCCTGTCTACAAGGAAGTTATTAAGCGTCACGAGGCCGGTCGCATCTCGTTCAAGGAAGGCCGCGCGTTCACGCTGGACGAATACGTTGGGCTGCCGGAGGATCACCCCGAGCGCTACTCCAACTTCATCCGCAACAATTTTGTTTCGCACGTTGATTTCCAGGAGGGCGCCCTACGCACTCCCGACGACCGGACCGACGACATTGAGGCCGGCGCCGCCGCCTACGATAAGGCGATCGCAGAGGCTGGGGGAGTGGACCTGCAGATCCTCGGCATCGGAACCGACGGTCACATTGCGTTCAACGAGCCGGGCGAGGCTCTCACCTCCCGCACGCATATCGGGTTCCTGACGGATCAGACGCGCCGCGACAATGCGCGCTTCTTCGACGGTGACATTGACAAGGTGCCAACGCACTGCATCACCCAGGGCCTGGGCACAATCATGGAGGCACGCCAACTCGTCCTCATCGCGCAAGGTGAAGGCAAAGCGAAGGCGATCCGCGAGCTCGCGGAAGGAGCTATCTCCGCATTCTGGCCCGCCACCATCATGCAGATGCATCCGAACGCGTGGATTTTGATTGACGAGGGCGCAGCGTCGATGCTCGAAAACGTGGACTTCTACCGCGAACAGTGGGCGAAACTCCGCGGCTAAACGAAGGGCTTGACCGCCGCGGTTTCCGCTTGGCGGCGGCAAAATTTGGGATTCAGACCCGAACTGCCAGTTCTCATCAGTTTAGGTGAGGCACTCTGGCGGTTCGGGTCTGATTCAATGCGTGAGGGCGGGCTTGGAAAAACCATCGTGAGGGGAACTGCCCAGAATAGGGTCTGTTTCGGGCACTTTGGGTCGGAATCACCCTCTGGCAGGGCTCCTGGGAAAACCATTGTGAGGGGAAGTACCCAAAACCAGGGGTGTTTTTGCCACTTTGGGTCTGAATCACTTTACGCAGCCCGTAGACAAACACTGACTGTGAGGGGAAGTACCCAAATGCAGGGGTGATTCCGGCACTTAGGGTCTCGGACTCAAATTCGCAGCAAGTCGGAAGACAGTTTGGGTCTGATTCAGTGCGTGAGGGTGTGCCTAGAAAAACCATTGTGAGGGGAACTGCCCAAAACAGGGTCTGTTTTAGCCACTTCGGGTCTGAATCACCCTCTGGCAGGACTGCTGGGAACACCATTGTGAGGGGAAGTGGCCAAAACTAGGGGTGTTTCTGGCAGTTAGGGTCGGAATCACTTTTCGCAGCACCCCGCCTGACCATGACTGTGAGGGGAAGTGCCCGAAACCAGGGGTATTTGTGGCACTTTGGGTCTCGGACCCAAATTATGGCTCCTCACTCAGGCGGAACGGGTTAGAACTTTGGAGTTCGCAGCGCCTCTTAAAAGAAGGAAACGGGCGCGAAAAGCGCCCGTTCATCCATTTTGGTCACTTTGGGTCTGAATCATCCAGACGGCAGCCAACACCAAAACCTAGACCCCGACACTTTGGGTCGGAATCCCCCTGACTGCAGCCAACACCGAAACCTAGACCCTGGCACTTTGGGTCGGAAACCCAATTTAAGCTAACCCAGTGGCCACTTTGGGTCTGAATGGGGGTGCGCCAGGTGCACCACGTCGTGCGCCAGGTGCACCAC
>JAUNLF010000007.1:76552-77251 GCA_030532405.1 Actinomycetaceae bacterium
CCTCGCCCCGGAACCCCACAGTCCCCCACCCCACTGCCCCCGGAGGGACGGCCGGCGGGGGCGCCAGGAGCCCCACGGGGTGCGCCAGGTGCACCACGTCGCGCGCTCCAGGTGCGCGCGGCGCGCCGCGGGGCGGGGCCGGCGCCTGTTGGGGATCGGCGCGAATGTGCATAGACTGTCAGCATGAGTGTCACGAATGGTTTGGGTGCGCCTGAGCAGCCGGGAGCGCCGCAGGCGCCGGCGGGGCCGTCAACGGCGACGCAGTCGTCGACTTCGGTGTTGGAGAGGACTCAGGAGGAGCGTTCGCCCGGCGACGGCGACCGTTTCGCGCATTTTGTGCGGCGTGACCGCGTTAGCCGCTCGCTGATCACCGGCCAGCCGGTCATCGCGTTGTGCGGCAAGGTGTGGATCCCGCTACGCGACCCCAGCAAGTACCCCGTGTGCCCGCGATGCAAAGCCCTACGCGACGAAATGGGCAAGCACGGACGCAACTGGCCGTATTCGGACGGCGGTTCGAACTCTGGGAATAACTAGCCGCTCTTCGTTTTCGTGTACGAGGGCGTGCCTAGGTTTAACTAAGGCGGGGAGGGGTGCCAGCAGGCCTGCTGGCACCCCTCCCCGCCTCTACAAATTGGCTACCCGCCAGGGTTGAAATCATCTGAGGGTCCGCCGAGCGCGCAACCAAACACCGGCGGGGGT
>JAUNLF010000007.1:77261-82239 GCA_030532405.1 Actinomycetaceae bacterium
TGCACCGGGGGGCATCACCTCCCCCTTGGTGTTGTGGGTGGCGGGGGGGGGCCGTCTTTTAACCGCGGGGGGGGGGGGGGGCCCCCTGGCCGGGGGCCCCCCCTCCCCGCTTCTACAATGTGGCTCCCCGCCTGGGTTGAACTCATCTGAGTGTCGGCCGAGCGCGCAACCTAACGCCGCCTGGGTTGAACTCATCTGAGTGTCGGTGGAGAGCGCGGCATAACCCCGCCCCGGGCTGAACTGATCTGAGTGTCGGCCGAGCAAGCGGCCGACACCCCGTCCCGGGCTGCACTCACCTGGGTTGAACTCACCTTGGTTGCACTAAGGCGGGGGTGGGGCATTCACTCCCGTGAACGCCCCACCCCCGAACTCTCCCTCGGTTCTGTCTTAGTCCAGGTGGATGTACCTGGTGGGGATGGCGGCCTCGCCGGCCGATAGGCGCCACGCCTGGTAGGGCAGCTCGTTGCGCGCCTCCCGGTGTAGCTGTGTCGCCTTGCTGAGCGCGTCGGGGCCCCAGTGTTCCTTCTGGATCTCACCGGCAACCACGAGCGGCACCTGCAGGGGCCGCGCCCCTTCTTCCTCAAGGATGGCGAGTGCTTGTTCGCGTGTCCCGCCCGCGACGATCAGCTCTTCAGACGCGTAGCCCTCTTCGTTACGGACGCGACCAGCCACTTTTCGTCCTCCGACCGTGGACTTGGACGCCGACTTCTTTGACACGTCTTCCATGTTTCCGTCCGCGTCTTCGCGTTCGACGAGCTTGTACACGAGTGCCGCCGTCGGCACTCCGGACCCCGTCACCAGGCGGGTGCCCACGCCGTAAGAATCCACGGGAGCGGCGCCCAACGCTGCGATCGCGTACTCGTCCAAGTCTGACGTGACCGTGATCTTCGTGTTCTTCGCACCCAGCGAGTCCAACAGTCCTCGCACCTTGAACGCGTGCGCCACCAGGTCGCCAGAGTCGATGCGCACCGCGCCGAGCTCTCCACCCGCTTCGCGCGCCACCTTGACCGCGCGCTCCACGCCCTCGTAAATGTCAAAAGTGTCAACCAGTAGTGTGGTGGACGTTCCGAGCGTGTCGATCTGGACGCGGAAGGCGTCCTCCTCCGAATCGTGCAGCAGCGTGAACGAGTGTGCAGACGTGCCGATCGTTGGGATGCCGTAGCGGATTCCGGCCTCCAGGTCCGAAGTGCCCGCAAAACCACCAATCACAGAAGCACGCGCCGCCGACACCGCCGCACGTTCGTGCGTACGACGAGCACCCATGTCCATGCAGGGGCGGCCATGCGCCGCAATCGTCATACGCGACGCCGCCGACGCGACAGCACAATCATGGTTCAAGATCGAAAGCGCCAACGTTTCCAGCATGACAGTCTCAGCAAACGTGCCCTCAACCGTCATAATCGGAGAACCCTCGAAGTAGCATTCGCCCTCCGCATACCCCCAAATATCACCGGAAAACCGGAAATCCTTCAAAAAATCCAGCGCCTCATCAGACACGATCTTCTCGCGATGCAAGTAGTCGATCTGCTCAGGCAAAAATTCGAAACGCTCCAACGCTTCGAGAACGCGGCCAGTCCCCGCCACCACGCCAAAACGACGCGTAGCCGGCAACCGGCGGCCAAATAGTTCAAAAACAGAGCGACGATTCGCAGTGCCACCCTTCAAGGCGGCATCCAACATCGTCAGCTCATACATGTCAGTTAATAATGCAGTAGATGCTGAAGCAGGCATAAAGGGAGTTTATCCCCAAAAGCACACCAACGTGGGCCGTATCTCCTAGGCTGAAACTATGGCGACCGGTCCACTAACCAAGCAGAGGCCTTCCATCAAAACAGCTGAGGGCGCCTCTCACCATGCCCAGTGGAGCACCGTCGTCTGGGACGACCCCATCAACACCATGGCTTACGTGACGCAAGTTTTCCGCCGCCACTTCGGCTACGGGCTCGAGAAAGCATCCGCCCTCATGCTGCAAGTCCACAACAGTGGCAAAGCCGTCGTGTCCACAGGTCCGAAAGAACGCATGGAAGCTGACGTCCTCGCCATGCACTCCTACGGCCTGAAAGCTACCCTCGAATCCCTCACCACCGCCTGAGGTCCCCATGCTTCTGCGTAGTTTTCAAGCCACCTCCCGCGGGTTCGTGACCGAACTTGACGACGAGGTCGCCCTCATCCTGCAGCAACTCCTCGGTGAAACCATCACCGTACTTGACGCGCCCTCCGAACAATCCTTCCTATCCGCTATCACGGTCGACGAGCGCCGCGACGAGCCCGACGACCCCACCCTCCGCATCCTCCTACCCTCCATGTCCGCCGACCCCGAAGAGGCGCAAACCCTCCGCGCCATGACCGAAGACACCCTGCGCACCGAAAAGTCCGAACGCCTCATCGCCATCCGAACCGCGCTTGCCGACATCATTACCGGCGCGTCAAACACGATCGTCGTCCCTGCCGAACACGTGTGGGCCTGGCTGTCCGGCCTCAACGACCTGAGGCTCGTCCTCGCGCAAAGACTCGGCGTCGAATCCTCCGACGAAACCGAAATCTGGTACCAGCGCGTCAATGCCATCTTTGACGGCGAGGGCGCCTCCGCGGGTTCCTCTTCCGGTGAGGGTGCTTCTGCGGGTTCTGGGTTTGATGATTTTGGGTTTGAGGGCGAGGGCGCTTCCTCTGGTTCCTCTTCTGGTGGGGGTGTCTATGTGGGTTCCTCCTCTGGTGAGGGTGCTTCCTCTGGTTCCTCTTCCGGTGGGGGTGCTTCTACGGGTTCTGGGTTTGATGATTTTGGGTTTGAGGGCGAGGGCGCTCCCGCGGGTTCCTCCTCCGGTGAGGGTGCTTCTGCGGGTTCCTCCTCTGGTGAGGGTGCCTCGCCTGAGGGCGCCGCAAACGGCTCACCCTCCGAGAACCCGGTGGATCCGCGCCTCACCGCGGGAGCTCCGCCCGCCCGAGCAAGGGAGTCACAGCACGCCCTCCCACATAATGGAGAAACAGGAACCCCGCACGCCCTCGACCACGATGGGGAAACAGGACCCAGGCACGCCCTCCTACACGAAAAAAATGCGGAAGGTGGCGCGGATAACAACCCGCTAGTTTTGACGCATGAGGAGCTGGTGGCACTCGTGTTTGTACTCGTGTCGTGGTGGCAAGATTCACTATTAGAGGCTGTCCAATCGCAGGGGTCGCAAAGTACGCTCTAACTATGGATTCAGCGCCCATAGGTATTTTCGATTCGGGAGTCGGCGGGCTCACAGTTGCACGCGCCGTGATCGACAGGCTGCCCAACGAGAGGATTGTCTACGTCGGCGACACCGCGAACACACCCTACGGAACCAAGCCCATCGCACACGTGCGAGAGCTAGCGCTGAGCGTCATGGATGAGCTCGCCGAACGCGGCGTCAAAATGCTCGTCATCGCCTGCAACACCGCGTCTGCCGCCGTCCTACGCGACGCGCGCGAACGGTACGAGGTGGACGCCGGCATCCCGGTAGTCGAAGTCATCCAACCGGCGGCGCGGCGGGCCGTCGCGGCCACGAAAAACCGGCGCATCGGCGTCATCGGGACCGAAGCGACCGTCCTATCCGGCGCGTACCTCGACGCGTTCGCAGCAGTGCCGGACCTGACCGTCGTTCAACAGGCGGCCCCCAAATTCGTCGAATTCGTAGAAGCCGGCGTGACGACCGGGCCGGACGTGTTGGAAACAGCGCGCGAATACCTAGCTCCCATCAAGGAAGCGGGCGTTGACACCCTCGTGCTCGGGTGCACGCACTACCCGCTACTTACAGGGGTCATCTCGTACGTTATGGGCGACCAAGTCACGCTCGTATCGTCCTCGGAAACGGCCGCGAACGACGTTTACAAGAGGCTCGTCGAAGAACAAAAACTACGCGACCGCAACCTGCCCGCCCCCACCCCAGAGTTCTACGTCACCGGCGACGAAACCGCGTTCGCACCGCTGGCCAGGCGATTCCTCGGCCCGATCGTCGGCGACGTGTCGCACTTGGAGGTGAGCTCATGAGGCTCACCGTAGTAGGCAGCACGGGGTCAATGTCAGGGCCGCATTCGGCAGCCTCGTCATACCTCGTACAGGCACGCGGCATCGACCCCGAGACGGGGGAGAACCGCACCTGGAACGTCGTGTTCGACCTCGGCCCCGGATCATTCGGCGCACTGTGGCGCTACATTGACGCGCGCAAGATCGACGCCGTCGTCCTCTCACACCTCCACGCGGACCACATGGCCGACATTATTTCCCTACAGGTGCACAGGCGCTGGTACCCCAGCGGGCCGCTCGGACCCGTTTTACTCGCCGGGCCGGAGGGCCTATTGGACCGCGTTCGCGGCATCGACGGATTCGCGCCGGAAGAGGATTTTGAGGGCGAGTTTGACTCCGTCATCCTGCAAGACGGCGAATCCCTGACGGTTGGGCCGCTCAAAATCACGCCGTACGAAGCGTGGCACACGGTGCCCGCATTCGGATTCAGAGTGGAAGGGCCCTCCGAGGGGAATCCCGCCGAACGCGTTGAACTCGCCTACACCGGCGACACCGACACCTGCCAGCGCATCGAAGAAATGGCTGACGGCGTGCGGCTACTACTCTCCGAAGCGGGATTCACCTCCGCTGACGAAGTCCGCGGCGTGCACCTGACGGGCGCCCGCGCGGCGCAGCTCGCCAAACAAGGCGGCGTCGGCTCACTCGTCCTAACGCACATCCAACCCTGGACCGACCCCGCCGTCGTCGTCGCCGAAGCACGCGAAGTCTGGGACGGCGCGATCTCAACCGCCTACGCCGGCGCCACCTACTCGCTCTAAGCCCCGCGCCGACTTGGGCTGGGTTGGGTTTGGACTCGCTGGCTTTCTCTCCGGGGTGGGCTTGGGTTGCTTTCTTGGGTAGGCTCGGGTTGCTTTGTTGGGCTGGCTGGGGCTGGGGGTGCATTCTTGGGGGGTCTGGGGCGCTCTGGCTTTCTCTCAGGTGGGGGCTTGGACA
>JAUNLF010000008.1 GCA_030532405.1 Actinomycetaceae bacterium
GTAGTGGAGATGCCGGGAATTGAACCCGGGTCCAACGATCCACCCTGGTGGCTTCTCCGGGCGCAGTTTGCTTTAAAATTTCTCAGCCACTAGCAACATGCAAACCTGCAACTAAATGGCTCAGTTGAGTAAGTGTCGGTCACCATCCCCCAACATGGTGGCAACCCAGTGGCTCATAAAACGACGCCAGTATCCAGGCTCAGAGCATTACCTGGGCTGACGGACTTGCTCGCTAGCTTAGGCTGCGAGGGCAAAGTCGGTGCGGTTTTGTTCAGCACCTATTGGTTTGAATACATGGTTAACGAGTGCAGTAGACATCCTCGGCCCGCTTCACATCAGCTGAAGATCGCTGTCGAAACCGATCATCCCCCTATTGAGTTTTCCTCAACCACCAATATCAACACCGCGCTCGCGCAGACTATTCCACGGCGCTTTCGTATGCCGAAAACTAGGAATGTTTCAATCAGTGGACACATCAGTATATGAGGGCGGCGCTGTAAAATCAACAAGCTGAATGGTGGTTCCTGCTCTAACAGTGGTGAATTGTTGGCATTTCACGGTAGGAACGGTCTAGAGTAATGGGTGATGCAGGACACTTCCAATAACTCAAATCCGAACTCTACTGCTGACCTCTATCGCAAGATTCTGGTTGGCGGTGAGCCCACGTTGACGGCTGCTGATGTTGCGGCGCGCACGGAAACCCCCGTTACCCGAGTGAACTCTTACTGGGTGGCGATGGGGTTCGCTCCTGCTGTCGAAGGTCAGGTCGTGTTCACCACGCAGGATTTGAAGGCGTATCAACGGTGGTCAGACTTGATCGACTCAGGAAAAATCGACCTGCAAACCGGTTTGTCCCTGGTTCGCGCGCAAGCGCACATTACCGACCGGCTCGTCCTGTGGCAGATGGAAGCCCTGGTTGACGACGTGGCCCGCAGGCACACTCTTGACGACACGTCTGCGCGTTTAGTGACCCTCGATAGGATCCGAGAGTTTTTACCGTTCTTTGAAGAAGAACTCATCTACTCGTGGAAACGTCAACTCGAATGGATCATCTCTCGAGTCGACTCCGAAGTTTCGCACCGCGGTATGGAACGCGAAACAAACAGCTTCCCACTGATCAGAACCCTCGGCTTTGTGGACATGGTGTCGTACACTTCTCGATCAAACGACCTGCCCGAACAAGACCTCGTAGATCTGATCGACCAGTTTGAAACAGTGTGCCGCATCGCCGTTCCGTCAGCCGGTGGGCGAGTAGTCAAAATGATTGGCGATGCTGTTTTCTACATTGCTGACGACTTGCCGACGGGTCTGCGTGTAGTTACCGAACTCATGGAGCGCCTCAACAACATGCCCGGCATGCTTCCCGTCCGCGCATCCGTAGTGCAAGGCTCGGTATTCTCCCGATCCGGCGACGTTTTCGGCCCGCCCGTAAACCTGGCCTCCCGTCTGGTTGACGTCGCCCCCGTCGGCCAGATCCTGACCGACGCCGACACCGCCCAGCACATCGCCCGCGGTGAAGCCGGCCCCTGGTACCGCGTCTCCGCAGCCAAGGAAGCGGACCTTCGCGGCGTGGGACGCGTCGTCCCATTCAGAGTCTCTTTCGAAGATCGTCCACGTACTGAACACTTGCCTTTAGAGGACATTTAATTTTTGAGGGCGAGCCCGGCCCGCCCTCGTGGGAAAAAGTCCCCTGTAAACCGCAAATGCGGGAATATCTCGACGTCGTGACACTCTTTACATTGCAAAGAAATGTACAAACCTAGGTTTTGGCTTAATATGGGTATGTGACTACAGTACTTTTGGTTGAAGACGACCCAGCAATTGCAGAGCCGTTGACCCGCGCGCTTGGACGCGAGGGCTACGAAGTCAGAGCTCATGGCACTGGACGTGGAGCTCTAAACGAGGTCGATACCGCAGACCTCATAGTTCTTGACCTTGGACTTCCGGACATGGACGGGCTTGATGTGGCTCGCCAGGTGCGCAAGTCTGGCTACTCGACGCCAATCCTGATCCTCACCGCTCGCGCGGACGAAGTGGACATGGTTGTAGGCCTTGACGCGGGTGCCGATGACTACGTGACGAAGCCTTTCCGCCTTGCGGAACTTCTGGCACGCGTGCGCGCCCTGCTACGCCGCACCGGTTCGGAAGAAACCGAAGGTGAGCTTAACGCGCAAGACGTTCGAGTTGACGTTGGCGCACACCGCGCGTTTGTCGGCGAACGCGAGCTTCAGCTGACAGCCAAGGAATTCGACCTCCTAAAGGTCTTGGTACGCGAGGTCGGAAACGTTGTTGAACGTGACGTCCTAATGCGCGAGGTCTGGGGATCTGACCCGACGGGCTCCACCAAGACTTTGGACATGCACGTGTCGTGGCTACGCCGCAAACTTGGCGACGACGCCGCAGACCCGCACTACATTACGACCGTTCGCGGCATGGGATTCAGGTTCGAAAAAGAACGGATCTAACCGATGCGCGCACGCGTAGTTAAAATGATCGCCACGGCTGTGACCGTGGCGGTCCTAATTCTGGGCGTCCCCTCAGTTGTGCTGGGGGGCGTCTTAGTTTGGCAGGCCGAACAACACAACCTGCAATCCCAAGCCCAAGCCCTTGGCAACGCCGTCGAGCGGCGCGTACAAGAAGGCGAGCCCGTAACTCAGGAAATGCTCAAATCCTGGGTTCGAAGCGACCTGGCTTCAGGGGGATACGCAAGGGTCAGCATCCCGCCAGACTCAGTCATAATCCTTGGGGAGCACCAGAGCGCGCCGCGCCTAACCGCGTCCGTAATGCTTCCGTCCGGGTCAACCGTGCGCACGGAGATCTCGGCGTGGAACGCTATTTGGCGAGTCATCCGACTAACGCTCGTCTTGATTGCCGGCATGATCGCTTCGCTGATCGTGGGATGGTGGCTGGCCCTGCGCGGGTCCCGCCAGATTTCGGCGCCGCTGATCTATCTGGCAGCACAGGCTGAGCAGGTGGGGTCAGGTCAGGTACAAGCCCGAGTCAAACCATCGGGGATTGAGGAAATCGACCTCGTACAAGAAGAATTAGTTCGCACTGGCGAACGCATGGCCGGCCGCCTAGCAGCAGAACGGCAATTCGCGTCGAACGCTTCGCACCAGCTACGAACGCCTTTGACAGCGCTGTCGATGCGCCTGGAAGAAATTGAGCTCCTTTCCGACAACCCGGATGTCCAAGAAGAAGCGCGCGTGTGTCTTGAACAGGTTGAGCGCCTGACCGGCGTCATCAACGACCTGCTGAACGCCACAAAGCAAAGCGGCGGCACAGCCGAAGCGATCCACGTCCTCGAAATATTCAATCAGCAGCGCGAAGAATGGGAAGAAGCGTTCGCCGCGGAAGGCCGCGAACTAATTTTCACAGACGAGGCCGCGCAGCCGGTACTTGCCGATCAGTCAGTTCTGGCACAGGTTTTGGCGACCTTGATCGAAAACTCGCTCCGTTACGGGGCGGGCACCACCCGCGTGGTGTGTCGAAAGGGAACCTCATCTCGCGGGGTGTTCATCGACGTGGCAGATGAAGGTAAGGGAGTCTCGGAAGAGATGACCGAACTGATCTTCGAAAAAGGCGTGTCCGCGCACGGCTCGACCGGTATCGGGTTGCCGCTTGCCCGCGACCTGATTAAGGGCACGGGAGGGCGCCTGGAACTGTCGCAAAACCACCCGCCCATTTTCACGATTTCTCTGCCCGCTGTGCCCGCAAGCCTCGACCCGGACACCGTGATGCCAAAGGGCGCGCTCGTCTCGGTAGGGCGCAGGCGGAGGCGGTTCTAGAACGCGCGGGCGGAACGCGGAAGCTTCTGCCTATGCGCGCATGGGTGCGGCTTCAAGTTCACACGTGCGGCGTCGCTCTAGCCAGCCCACAAAGTTTTGAAACGGCGCGGGTTATCTTGCGAGACACCGCGCCCGCCAGGTTGGAATCAAGATAGGTTATCGGTGTGAGTCGAACAGTAGCAGTTGTGGGCGGCGGTCAGCTTGCCCGAATGATGGTGCCCCCGGCTAGCGAGCTAGCCATAACTTTGAAGACTTTGGTTGAAGCCGCCGACACGTCGGCCGCCCAGGTCACGGTCCAATCTCCGGTTGGATCGCCGAAGAACCTGGACGAAATGCGCAACCTAATCCAAGGGGCCGACGTCCTCACTTTTGAACACGAACACATTCCGCAAGAAATCCTTGCAAACCTGGAGGGCGTCTCGATTCAACCGCCCGCTTCGGCCCTGCTGTATGCGCAAAACAAGTTGAAAATGCGTGAAAAGATGCAGCAGATTGGGGCTCCCGTGCCGCGTTGGGCACGCGCCGAATCCGCGCAGGATGTTGCCCGCTTCGGTGAAGAAGTTGGCTGGCCCATCATCGCGAAAACCCCTACGGGAGGCTACGACGGCAAGGGTGTACGAGTAGTCAGCAGTGGCGACGGCGTAAACGACTGGCTTGAAGCTGGGCCCGTCCTCGTGGAAGAAAAAGTACCTTTTACGCGTGAACTCGCCGTCCTGCTTGCAAGGCGTCCATCGGGGGAAATCAAGCACTGGCCCGTTTCGCAGTCGATTCAAGCCGGCGGAGTTTGCTCCGAGGTCATCGCCCCCGCTCCGAACCTGCCCGACGAACTGGCCCGCACAGCGCAAGAAGTTGGCACGCTCATTGCCACCGAGCTGGGGGTCACCGGCGTCCTCGCTGTTGAAATGTTCATTGTCGAGGGCGATGAGCCGCGCCTGAGCGTGAACGAACTCGCGATGCGGCCGCACAACACCGGGCACTGGACGATTGACGGCGCGAACACTTCGCAGTTTGAGCAGCACCTGCGCGCGGTCTTGGACCTACCGCTGGGTGACACGACGCCCGTGCCGGGTGTTTGGGTTATGAAGAATCTGCTGGGATCGAACTATGAGGACGCGGCCCATGCCCTGCCTCAAGTACTGGCAGAGCACCCTGAAGTTCACGTGAACCTTTACGGCAAGAGCGTGCGCCCAGGCCGCAAACTCGGCCACGTGACCGTGCATTCAGACAGCGTAGAAGATGCGCGCGCGTGTGCTGGCGCAGCTGTTGACATTCTTTTTGGCCAGCCAGAATCTAAGGAGTAATCATGGCTGTAGTTGGCATTGTTATGGGGTCCGATTCGGACTGGAACGTGATGAAAGAGGCCGCCGCTGTACTCGACGAGTTCGGCGTAGAGTATGAGGCCGACGTGGTCTCCGCACACCGCATGCCCGAAGACATGTTGCAGTACGGCCGCGACGCCGCCGGGCGCGGCTTGCGCGTGATTATTGCGGGAGCCGGGGGAGCAGCCCACCTGCCGGGAATGCTCGCATCCGTTACGACCCTGCCAGTAGTTGGCGTGCCCGTGCCGCTAAAGTACTTGGATGGCATGGACTCCCTGCTGTCGATTGTTCAGATGCCCGCGGGCGTGCCGGTCGCAACCGTCTCCATTGGCGGCGCGCGTAACGCCGGCCTACTTGCCGTTCGAATGCTCGCGGCCGCAAACACCGAAGAGGGGGCCGCTTTGCGCGAAAAAATGGAGCAGTTCCAAGCGGATCTTCGCCAGCAATCCATCGAAAAAGGCCGCCGCCTGCAGGCCTCCCGAGGTGAGTAAAAGTCACGTGACAATGTGCGAACATTTAAACGCGGCGTTACATATCTAAAACAGCGTTGTAGGCTTGATATATGAGCATTATGGTGATTGGCGGCGCCGGTTACATCGGCGCGCATGTAGTTCGTTTGTTACAAGAGCGCGGCGACAAAGTCGTCGTAGTTGATGATTTGTCCTATGGGACGCCAGACCGTATCGGAGACTCCAAGCTAGTCCAGTTGGACGTTGCCGATACCGCGTCCAGGGACGTCCTCGTAAATACGATGGTCGATGAGGACGTAACGGCAGTCATCCACTTTGCGGCGCGCAAACAGGTCGGCGAATCCGTGCAAAGGCCAGCTTGGTACTTCCAGCAAAACGTGGGCGGAATGGCTAACGTGATGCTCGCAATGCGTGACGCTGCGGTGACGCAAATGATTTTCTCCTCCTCTGCGGCCGTGTACGGTATGCCTCCGGTTGAGGTTGTGGAAGAAGACATCGAGAAGCACCCCATCAACCCGTACGGTGAAACAAAGCTCATTGGCGAGTGGATGATGGCTGACTGCGAACGCGCGTGGGGCTTGCGCTGGGTGGGCCTACGCTACTTCAACGTTGCTGGCTCGGGTTGGGATGACCTGGGGGATCCCGCAACCTTGAACCTGATTCCCATGATCTTTGACCGCCTTGCACGCGGTGAAAACCCGAAGATTTTTGGCACCGACTACCCGACGCCCGACGGCACGTGTATTCGCGACTACATCCACGTAAAGGACCTCGCTCGTGCACACATCGACGCATTGGACGCCCTCGCATCCGAAGCTGAACTAAAGCACAACGTGTACAACGTCGGCACGGGCAAGGGCACTTCGGTTCGACAGATCGTGGACGCTTGCCGCGATGTATCCGGAATCAAGTTCACGGCCGATGAGGAAGGCCGCCGCGCCGGCGACCCGCCGCAGCTAATCGGCAACGCGACTCGCATTACCGAGGACCTGGACTGGCACGCAGAATACGACGTTAAAGAGATCGTCGAATCAGCCTGGAGCGCATGGCAAGCGGGCCCGCGCAAGATCGACGTTGAGGACGCAAACAGAAAACTCGCGAACTAAAACACGCCTAAGGGCGCGCGCTGAAAGCTAGCTAGCTAGCAACGCAAGGCACTGATTCGCGGGCTATAAACTTGGCGGCTACCCAGTCGGGTAGCCGCCAAAATCTTACCTTCACAGCGTTGCGTTGAAGTCTTCGGATGTTAGCTCGCCGGTTGCTAGCTTGTTAAAGAACTGCGGTGCAAGTTGCTCATCCAACAGCACAGCGCTGCCTTGTGACGTTTCGAAGTTTATGCTGGCGATCGGGGGAGCTCCCGAATTCCCCGCTGACGTTGCCTGCTTGAAGTGCCACGCCATCATGCCAAGCTCAAGTGCCGACGTGTTCGGGTCGGTAACCACTGATCCTGCGGCCGCGCCAGACATGGATGTCTGGCGAAGTGGATTCAAAGCGTTTTGCGGCTTGGCAGCGGTTTTAACAATAGAGCTGACAACTTGACGTTGACGTTCTGCGCGGCCAATATCTCCGTTGGGATCTGCGTATCGCATGCGCGCGAACGCAAGCGCCGTGGGGCCATCAGCAACGTGGCATCCGGCTTGCCACACAAGTTCCGACTTGGGGTCGTTCACGTCGTAGTCCAAGCACAGCTCGACGCCGCCCATGGAATCAACTACGTCCACAACGCCACTCATCCCAATTTCGACGAAGTGGTCGACGGTCAGTCCCGTTAGTTCTTCCACCGTCTGAACTAGGCTGGGTTCGCCGCCAAAAGCGTAGGAAGCATTGATTTTTGCCTGTCCGTATCCGGGCACGTCCACCCAGGTGTCACGCGGAATTGAAACCAGGTAGCTGTTTCCGTTTGGCGCTTTGTGGAGCACCATGATCGTGTCGGCTCGCCGGCCCTCAGTGTCGTCCAGGATCTGCGTTCCGTCGCGCGCGTCAGATCCTGCCAGCAGGTAGGTTGTTCCGGGCGTATCCGCAGCGCCAGAGAGAGCTTCGACGTGCTGAATCTTTGAAGATGCCCACATTAGCAGCCCCAATGGCCATGCAACTAGGAAGACGAGCACTAGTAGTGTGACTACGAGGCCCTTTTGAGATCGCCGCCTTCGGCGCGGGGTAGTGGGGCGAGGCGCGGCCTCCCAGTTTTGCGGCCTCGATGTTTGCGTGGGGCGCTGGTTCCAGTTGGGTTGCCTCGTTTGTTGACGGGGTCCCGCATTAAAAGTTTGTCCGCTTTGGCGAGCGCGCGTAGCCTCGTGGGATTGTCTACTTTGCGGGTTTTGCCACGCGGGTCGACCCTGATTTACCTGTTTGCGTGGTTCAAACGTTGGTGCATTTCGTTTTGGCACGAATGAGGGCGGTGCTTGGCGCGGCTGCTGGGTCTGCTGTTGATGCCGGGGTGACTGCGCTTGCGACTGCGCATTCCTAGATGAATGCTCTCCGCGCGGGGTTCTCTTTTCGTGGGAACGCGCGGGCCGCCCTGTATTGGACCGCTGGGAAGCCCCGTCCCGTGCGGGACGCTCTGATGGCTGACGATTTTGAACCGAGCGTCGTTTAGGGACGGCTTTAGCATCACCCGAAGTGGGACGCCGGCGCCTGGAGCTGGGCGGAATACTGGGCGGAATGCTCGGCGGATTTCCGGTGCCGTCAGCCATTGGAACCCCCGTTTACTTGACCGCTCGTAGACACGGGATTGCCAAACTGATCGGTTTCTTCCGTTACAGGGTTGCCAAACTGGTCGGTAGGCTGAGGAATCGGGTTGCCAAACTCATCCGTCTCGGACGGCTTTTCTTCGACTACATTTTCGTTGCCGCGCGAATCGGTGACCAGGATTCCAGGTGGGATTGGTTCATCGTTGGCTAGTGCTTCCCATACCTGTTCAGCTTGCCAACTGGGAACCACGCGGTTTGGATCCCACGGTGCTTCCGCAAACGGCATCGTCACAAACTGCAGTCCGTCACCAGATAGGCCAGACAGTGAGTAGGCCAGGCCCATCGAAGTGTTAATCCGTGCAAGATTCGAAGATGTCGTAATCGACGCGAGGGTTTGTGACAGGAAGTCGTACAGTTTCGGGAAGTCTGTAAAAATATTCTTTGACTTCGCGGTGTGGAAGATCCGGCCCATCAGCTCTTGTTGGCGTCCGATCCGCGAAATGTCAGACCCATCGCCAACGGCCTTGCGGGCGCGCGCATACGCTAACGCGTCGTGTCCATTCAGGGTTTGGCAACCGGCCTTAACATCAAGTTCCGCTTGTTCGTCGTAGAGGTCTTCTTCAAAGCACATTTTTACGCCGCCGAGGGCGTCGATCATTTTCTCAAAACCGGCAAAGTCAAACATCACGTATTCGTCAATGTCGAGCCCGGTTAGTGCCTCGGTCGTCCTCCATAAACACGCAATTCCGGCGTCAAGGTTAGCCGCCTCATCTTCAGATCCCACAGACATTGCCCAGTTGAATTGGCCCTGTTGAGGATAGGTTTCCCCGCCACTCTTCAGCTTGCAAGAGGGAATGGTTGTGATCGTGTCACGGGGGATAGAAATCAGCTCAACGCGAGAGCGATCCGCAGAAATGTGGGCGACGATTGTGACGTCGGAGCGCATGCTCTCATCACCTTCAACCGCACCATAGCGGTCGTTGCCTTCGCCGTAACGCGAATCCGTACCTATGATCGCAATGTTAACCGCGCGCCCAGAATAGTCATCGATAGGGTCTTGCGGTTCGTCCTCCACGAACTCTTCGACTGCTAACTCTGCTTTCGCAACTCGGTTGCTGAGGTCGTAGTACATAAAGCCCATGCCCGACAAAACGAACACGAGCACCGCGAATAGTGCTGTACTCGCTATGCGCAGTGGACGGCTGGAATGCTTTACCTCGGCGTGTAGCGGTTGCGAGCCGTAATCGGACCGGCGGCGTGGGCCCAACCCCAAGTTCGAAGTCTTTAGCGAGTGGCGCCCTCGTTTACGGACGAAGGATCGCACATTCTTTGTGGTGAGTTCAGGTTTTTCACGAAAATCAGGCACAGTTAATCCTCGTCTGCGGTCCTCTCAAGGTCGCCGTTGCGAACTGAGTTAAGCGCAACCGTTCGTGAAAGCTGCGTGAGCTTTTTTTCGTTTGCGGAATCGCGCCGGTACGCGGTTACAACCGAAGAGAAGAATGCGAGCGTGAGGCCGTACAGCAAAAGGTCGGTACCGCGACCAACGCCAAGCCATGTGGCAACGCGAGACAAAAGTGACGGGAAAAGAGCTGCGACTACCGCGAAGGCAATGAAGATCATCATTGAGAGGCGCCGCATTGCAAGGTGCTGGGCTGACTTCACGGGTTTGAGCATGAAGTAGGCAGCAATGAATAGCACGACGATGATCAGGGCCTTAATGAACCACTGTGATCCTAGAATCGATGTGAGCATGCTTGTTCCTATTTCATAATCAGCTCGACCAAAATGTTGATCGAGTTCAAGAGCGACTGGCCCTTTGATCGGGAGTAATCAGTGTAAATAATATGTACCGGCATTTCGCGCCACTTTAGTCCGGTGGCGAAGAGTTGGTAGACGATCTCGGACGCGTGCGCCATTCGGTTCTGTGTGATCTGCACGTTTTCAAGTGCATCGCGTCGGATTGTTCGCAGACCATTGTGTGCGTCCGTTAGCCGCTCGCCCGTGCGCATGCGGGTTACGAATGCGGCAGTTTTTAAAACAATCTTTTTAAATGTGCCGGTTTCAGCTTTGCCTTCCAGGAAGCGAGATCCGAAAACAAACCCCAGGTCATCGCGTTCGGCCGTATCGAGCATAGCCAGGGCGTCCTCAACGCGGTGCTGTCCATCCGCATCGAAAGTGACCACGTATTTTGCGTCCGTGTTTTTGAGGACGTAGTCGAACCCGGTCTGTAGGGCCGCACCCTGACCGAGGTTAATGGGGTGGACTGCAACGTGAACGCCGGCGGCAAGAGCTTCTTGCGCAGAGTTGTCGCTCGAGCCATCGTCCACACAAATAATATTGGGGAACGTCTTGCGCACGTCGGTTAGGACTTCGCGCACAACTTTGCCCTCGTTGTACAGCGGAATTACAAGCCACGTCTGGTCGGTCAGTTGCATACGCTTATTATGTCATCATTCTGTTGGAACTTCGGTAGACGTCCCTCACTTTACAAGCTTTGGAACTTAAATCACCGCCGGCGTTTGATAGTGGTCTGTCACAATAAGCGTAGAATGGCGGCAAAGACTCGAAATGGAGGGCTCATGGCGAAGATCGTCGACAGTGCTGACGTATCACCAGAAGCAAACATTGGCGAAGGCACATCCGTGTGGCACCTGGCGCAGGTTCGCGAGGACGCGCAGGTAGGAAAACAGTGCATCATCGGACGCGGTGCCTACATCGGTACTGGCGTGAAGATGGGCGATAACTGCAAGGTGCAAAACTATGCGCTTGTCTACGAGCCGGCCGAGCTCGAAGACGGGGTTTTCATTGGCCCCGCCGCCGTTTTGACCAATGACCTATATCCGCGTGCGATTAACGCGGACGGCTCTTTGAAGTCCGCTTCGGATTGGGAGCACGTCGGCGTGACGCTTAAGAAGGGCTCCTCCGTGGGTGCTCGCGCGGTGTGTGTCGCTCCCGTAACTATCGGTGAGTGGGCAACGATCGCAGCCGGTGCTGTAGTGACTAAAGATGTTCCTAACTTCGCCCTCATGGCTGGAGTTCCGGCACGCCGAATTGGCTGGGTTGGTCAATCTGGTGTGAAGCTAGAACAGGTTGAAGGCACCAACCGCTTTAAGTGCCCCCAAACTGGAAACATATTCGAACAGGTCAGCGAGAACGAACTGAGAGAGGTTAACGACTAATGACCCAAGAAATGATCCCCGCCGCAAAGCCTTTGATCGGAGAGGAAGAGGTCGAAGCAGTAACTGCCGTCCTCCGCTCCGGAATGGTTGCGCAGGGCCCGCAGGTCGCGGCCTTCGAGGAAGAGTTCACCGCGCAGATGACGCCGGGCGCCGAATCTGTGGCTGTTAACTCCGGTACTTCTGCACTTCACCTGGGCCTGCTGGCGTCGGGCGTTGGTGCTGGCGACGAGGTCATCGTCCCCTCGTTCACTTTCGCGGCAACTGGAAACTCGGTTGCAATCACGGGCGCTACGCCGGTCTTTGCCGATATCGATCTGGAGCACTTCTGCCTAGACCCGAAGTCTGTCGAGGCCGCTATTACGGACAAGACGAAGGCAATCATGCCCGTGCACCTTTACGGCCATCCGGCGCCGATGAAGGAGCTTCGCGAGATTGCGGACAAGCACGATTTGATGATTTTTGAGGACGCCGCGCAGGCGCACGGTGCGTCCTTGGATGGTGAGAAGGTCGGCACGTTTGGTACGTTCGCGGCTTTCTCGTTCTATCCGACCAAGAACATGACCGCCGGTGAGGGCGGCATGATCACCACGAAGGACGCCGAGGTTGCTCGTAACGCTCGCTTGCTTCGTAACCAGGGTATGGAGCGCCGCTACGCTAATGAGCTTGTCGGCCTGAACAACCGTATGACTGATATTCACGCAGCCATTGGCCGCGTGCAGCTGAAGAAGGTTGAGGCCTGGACGAAGCAGCGTCAAGAGAACGCGAAGTTCCTGTCGGAGAATCTTGAGGGCGTTGTCGTTCCCGCCGTTGCTGAGGGGGCCGAGCACGTTTACCACCAGTACACGATCCGCGTGGTTGATACGGACCGTGACCGCTTCATGGAGGCGCTTCGCGAGGAGTACCAGGTTGGCTCCGGCGTTTACTACCCGATTCCGAACCACCGTCTGCCTTCGCTGGCTCCGTACGCTCCGGGCCTAGATCTGCCGGTTACTGAAGAGGCTGCGAAGACCGTGGTTTCGCTTCCGGTGCACCCGTCGCTGTCGCAGGCTGATCTGGACCGCATTGTCCAGGCAGTGAACGCCCTTGCTAAGGCAGGTGCGTAGTGTCTGATATTCGCGTAGGCGTACTTGGCCTGGGCTCGATGGGCCGCCACCACGTGCGCAATGCTCGTGAAACTGACGGTTTCGAACTTGTTGCCCTGGCTGACCCGAACGGTGACCGTTTTGAAGTTGCCCGCGGCATGGACGTCCTCCCGGACGTTGAATCGATGCTTGAGGTCGGAATTGACGCGGCTATTGTGGCTGTGCCGACGGCATTCCACTTTGACGCGGTTATGAAGCTTGCGGAGGCGGGCGTTCACACCATGGTTGAAAAGCCGCTGGCATCGACCCTGCAAGAGGGCGAAGCCATGGTGGAGGCGTTTGAAAAGGCCGGACTGGTAGGCGCGGTTGGCTACGTTGAGCGTTGCAACCCGGCACTGCTGGAAATGCGCCGCCTGGTTTCGGAAGGCTACCTGGGTGACGTATACCAGATCGCTACGCGCCGCCAGTCGCCGTTCCCGGCCCGTATTTCTGATGTTGGTGTAGTTAAGGACTTGGCAACCCACGATGTGGATTTGGCCGCGTGGGTGGCTGGCTCCGAGTACGAGACCGTGTTTGCGCAAACCGCGTTCCGTTCTGGCCGTGAGTTTGAGGACATGGTTTCCGCGTCGGGCCGTTTCAAGAATGGCGTGCTGGTGAACCACTTGGTGAACTGGCTGACCCCGTTTAAGGACCGCATCACGGTCGTAACGGGCGAGCGCGGCGCCCTCGTCGCTGACACCGCAATGTCGGACCTCACGTTCTACGAGAACGGTCGATTCCCGATCCAGTGGGATCAGATTGCCGCGTTCCGTGGTGTTTCGGAGGGCGAGGTCACCAGGTTTGCACTGATCAAGCGTGAGCCTCTACGCGTTGAACACGAGCACTTCCGCGACGCCATCCTTGGTACCGGAACCGAGCACGTGACCATGCGTGAGGGCCTGCAAACCATGAAGGTCATTCAGGCACTGCTAGATTCCGCAGAATCAGGCGAGTCTGTGCGCCTGTAGCGTGATAACGTAAAAGTTCGGGGTGGGTCAGCTTTACACTGGCCCACCCCGAACTTTGTATTCCTGTTTACCGCATAGTCGAGAATCTATTTCTTGACATCCCACTGAACTGTAGGATTCGTCGAGTTTTCGGGGAAGTTTGGCACCGCGACGGATGTTCCGGTAGTGAAGGGAACTGCAAAACCGAGCGTGGAGCCAAGCGTCGTGACCTCACCGGATTCTAAGTCCCACCTGTACATTTCCCCGCCGGAGTTGCCCGACCCGTTACCCCACACGTACGTATTGCCATTCAACGAGGCTGCTACACCATCGTTTATCGAGTAGACCCAATTAGTGAACGCCTCGGTTTCGCGGTCAAATTGCGCGGTCCAGGTCCGCGCAGAGCATCGATCTTGGATCGTTACGATCAAGTCTGATTCGCTAGCGGCTAGCCACTGAACTTTGAAGTAGTCCGCGAGTTCGATGGTGATCGGGTCGTACGCATCGTTTTCCCAACGGATTGTGAACGTGTCGAGCTCGGCTTCAATACCGTTGTTAGTGGTGTCTTCAACCCAGCCAGCGCTTTCGCCGACAGCCACCGGGAGCCTTGCCTGCGTAGTCACAGTCGGCTCAGTATTTGGGTCGGATAGATCCACATGAACGAGGGCTTGAACCCACTGGCCCGTATCGTCTTGCACGTACGCTTCGCTCAGAACTTTCGACCCTGTAGTTGCGGGTGGAAACCACGGGGTGGGTGCTGGAGTTACCTCCTGCTGAGTGAGTGCCCACGAAGACAGCACTTCGGTTGCTTCCCCGCCTTCTTCTGGGGCCACGAGGACGCGCCATGCCATCTCACCCGCATTTGGCGGTTGCTTGGTATCGAGAAGTTGCTCAGTCCAAACTGCTTGGCCTTGGTTCATGGATCCTGCGAGAGCAGCCGGAGTATGGGACCCTTCGAGTTGGTCGGGTAGTAGGGTAGGCCCGGTGAAAGCGGTGAAAACGCCCTCGCGCCATAAACCAACTGAGGTTGGGGGATTGACGGACTCGGGTGGGAGGATCTGGCCGCCGGCAAGGAATGCATTATTGCTTGCTCCGATTAATTGGAGTCGGTCACCGTCCGCGCTGGTAGCACTTGTGGTGCCGTTCCACTGCTCGACTGGCTCGCTAGATAAGTCGCGCACGTTTCCGCTGGGCGCCTCACCGTTGACTGCTTTAACAGCTTCGGTGAGGTTGGCGGGTTTACTAGAGAACGCGGCGCACTGATTCGGCTGGCGGAACTCTCCGGGGCCGGTCAGTTCAACGATTTGCTCAGTGGGTTGTTCCGTTGGGGTAGGGGAGGGCGCTGGTTCGCCCTCATTCGGCGACGATGGTGTACACGCTGACAGTGATAGTGCAGCTAACGCGAGAAACGCTATGGGCTTCTTGGTCATTAGTACGCCATTCCGTGTCCGCCACCACCGTAGTTGCCAAGGAAGTTGTTGCCGAACCTGACAGCGTTGTTGTAATCGAAGTACCGCTGTGCAGAGTAGCCGGTGATCGCGGAGCCGGGGCCGCCCGGATCCACGAAGCCGACGGTACCGGTAGCCGTGTTGTACCTGTAGGCAACTACGATGTGTGAACTCCAGCCTGCGTGTCCGTTGTAGTGTGGGCCACCGTAAGTTTCGATGGTGTCTACCAGAACGGGGCGCCCGGTGTAGAAGGAGTTCCTCACCTTGGAGTCGAACGCGGATCCTGATGGGAATGCCCACTGTTTGTAGTCGGAATTACCACGCCAACGGTTGATGCCTAGCGAGATGCGGCTTTGCTCCCACGAGGTGCCGCCGGAGTAGCCCGAGCCCACGTTCGCGTAGGTGGGGCCGGCGAGGTTCCACACGGTGAGGGGCTTACCGTCATAGCGTGAGTTTCCAGCCCCCAGGTAGCGAAGCACCATGTACATGGAGGTCGGGCCACATGTCACGGAGTTAGGCTGTCCGGTCCAGGCGATCGGGTGGGTCAGCCAAGAACCACTGACCTGTACCTTGCTGGCGTAACGACTTTTCGCTCCCGCGACGTTTGAGAACGCTCCAGCACCACCGCTGTACTTGGCCGTGTACGTGTAGAGGTCTCCGTTGCTTCGCACGCCGTGGATACGCTTATAGGTTGCGGTAAAGTTCCCGATGTGGAGGCTCTTGAAATTGTTCCATCCGTTTCCAATTCGGCGAGGAGTGCCGAAGCCACCGTTTAGATTCTGGGGTAGTACGAACAGGTATCCATCTTTGTCGATGGAAAGCAAATCAGCGCGACCGTTATTATCCCAGTCGTCAGATGCGAATGTCCTGCTCGACGGCGGAAGCATGCTGGCTGGCGCACTGCTCGGTTTCACACTGTAGAAAGTTCCGCGTCCGTTTGATGTAGAGATGCCCAGTCGTCCATCTGGATACGTTACGTAGATGGCTGGGTTACCATTAGGCCCATCTCGAAGGAGCCACATATTGGTGAAACCTTGCCAGGAGTAACCGATAACTCGACTGGGAGAGAACCTGCCCGACCCATTACCTGGATATAAAACCAGGTTACCCGTAGCGTTGCGAGCAACAACATCGGGAGTGCCATCGCCGGTTACATCACTGCCGGACAAGATCGTGAAGCCATTCCAGCCGCTACCGATCTGGCGTCCGGAAACAAATCCGCCATCGGCCGACTTACCGGCATAGAACAAGAACCTTCCGTCGGCCTTCACAAGAGCCATATCGGCGACGCCGTCGCGGTTGAAATCCCCCATAGAATAGACACCGGCGGCGGGCCAGCCGTTACCGGACCTTCGCGGTGATGCAAAGGAGATGGCATTCCACTTGGCAGGGACCTCTTCGGGGATGGGCAGGGCGGTTCCGGCATCTTTCCTTACGAGCGGATAGCGCACTAGGGTGCCCGACTTATCGACGACATCAAGTGATCCTGACGTGCCACTTTCGAATCCTGTAGTTGCCCCGAAAACAACCGGACCTTCGGGGAGTGAAATCGGATCCGTCTCTTCGAAAACGCGACCGTCTGCAGTCTGCAGTACTTCTAGGTCACCGGTATCAGCGGAGCGCACGAGTGTTTCGTAACCAGTGCCGCCAAGGTTGCCAGCCGCAAACGTTGTCGCAGTCAGTCCGCCGGGGATGCTGGCCGTCAAGATGGGCTGCCACCTGCCCGCTCCGTTGGTTGGGTAGATTAGGACGGAGGTACCTCTTTGTGCTAGAAGTGCGGGCTTCTGGCCTGGACCATACTCAACCATTACGACCTGGTCAAAGTTGTGCCAGCCGTTTCCGATCTTGCGAGTGGATTTGAATCCGCCAATTCCGTTACCACTGTACAGGAACAGGTCACCGTCATAACGCAGGCCTAGAACATCATAGTTGTGGTCTCCATCAAAGTCAGCCCCGGTGAGGACGAACTTCATGCCTCCCCACCCTGTGCCAATCCTTCTGGAGCTCAAAAGCTGACCCGACATCCCGCGCGTATGTAGCCAAAGCTCACCGTTGGCTCGGACGGTCATCAGGTCAGTTCCGTTGGCTCTGTCAAAGTTGCTGGCATGTAAGACATTGTAAGAGTCCCAGCCACTCGCGTTGACCTGCGGCGAGCCGAGCGACCACCTAGTCTCGGTATCGGTGCTACGCGTTTCTAGAAGGGGAGTGGGGGCGGACGGTTCAGAGACCTCTGGGGCTTCGAGGGGGCCAGGATTTGTTGGATCCGATACCGGCGTTTCGCTAGCGTCATCGCCCTTAGGATCCACTGTGTTAAAGTCTGGGGCGACTTCGGGTTGCGGGTCTCCTGCGGGTACGTCTGTTTGACTTTGATCCGCGTCTTCATTCGGATCTAGTGTGCCTGTACCGAGGTTTTCTGCAGCTGGATTTTCCTGTAGCGGATCCGAATTATCGGCGCTAACAAGAGTAGCCGCACTGGGCCTCACGCCGGTGTCAACACTTAAGGTAGTTGTCGCCCCCGCAGGCACAGTGCCTATGGCAAGAGAGCTAAAAACTACAACCGTAGATAACAAACCTTTAAACTTCACGTTCATTACGGACCTGCTGTGATGGGGGATGGGTTTACCTAAAAGTATCGATCTAAATGGGATTGAAAGTTTGGTGATCGATGCTTTTTCAGGGATGCTTACATATATTGGAAGTCTACTGGCTAAAACGGACTGGGACGAGTGGATAAATGATCGTGTTGCGTAAAGCTCTCGCCGTATCGGGAGCACTTGCCCTACTGGGTGGATTCATCTTCTCAAACGGTGCGGTGGCAAGCGAAACTTCATCGCAGCTCTCGGACAAACGCCTGTCCGGAGAGCGGCCATCCCAAACCGCTGTGGCAGTAGCTGAGAGCACATTCGTTAAGCCCGAAACCGTATACCTTGCCCCCGAAAAGAGTGTAGTCAACGCTTATGCGGCTGCGAGCCAACAGGATGGACCAATTTTCGCGGTTCCGAAAAAGCGTTTGCCCGAAGCGGTGGGTACCTATATTCAACAGGTAACCCCCGAACGAGTGGTGCTGCTTGGGCAGGCTGATCAGTTCTCTGAAACGCTCGTGGATGAGTTAGCCGCTAATTCAAAAGTTGTGCGTGTAGAGGGCCAGTCGCAAACGGAAATTTCCCTGGAACTTGCAAAGACTACCTACCCGAGTCCGGACAGGGTGTACCTCGTGGACGGATACCTAACCTCCGCGGTGCCTTCTCCCGACGCGGTTGCGGCAGGCGCGCGCCAAGATGGTCCTGTCATCCTATTGCCCGCACACCAAGACATGCCCACAGACGTTGCGAAGTACATCAGCGGCGCCAAAGAGGTAATTCAAGTTGGTGCAAAGCCCTTTGGAAACCAGGAGGTTAGCGACCTCAGGGCGGGGCGCGATCGTATTACAACCGCCACCGAAGTTCAAAGTGGTGAAGTTGGGGGCAAAATCTACCTGGCTAAAGCGAATTCCGTAGCGGGCTTTAACGCCGCCCTCAATGTGAACGACGGATCGGTTCTCTTGGCTAGAGATCAGCTTCCAGCCGAGGTTTGCGCGCATATCTACTTCAGGCAACCCGAAGAGATCGTGGCAATTGGTAACACTGATGAGCTGAAAGACTCTGTTCTTGAACAGGCAAACGAGTGCCTTACAAAGGGCTGGGAAACCAGCGGCTACGAAATGCGTGAGATTAGCGAAGACTTCTACGACTCTGAACTCATGTCGTACACGACCCACGAAGATCGGGCAGTATGCGACAAAATGATGACCCTCGATGGTGTGCACATGTGTGCTCCCGATGGGGTAAGGATTATTCGCGTTGATGGTGAAGAAGCATACAACTACACGAGTATCTCCCAACTAGCTCTGTACAACATCTCGCAGTACAAGAAGACGGGTACGGAGCGATTCTTGCAACGCGCGGTTACGCAAGCGGAGGCAATTATTGACCTGAGCGAGATGCGTGGTGAAGAAATGTGGTTGCCCTACGATTACAACTTCGCCCTCAACGGTGAGAAGGCTTTTACCATCAAGGCGCCCTGGTTCTCCGGCATGGCTCAGGGGCAGGCACTTTCGGTGTTCTCCAGACTCGCAATGTTGCAACCCGATGTCACAAAATGGGCAGAAACGAGAGACGCGCTGTTCGCAACTTTCAAGCAGATTGATCGTTACCCCGAACCGTTCTCGCTATCGTTTTCCAACGACTATTACATGTGGTTTGAAGAATTTGCGGGCTCAACCCCGCCCCTGATGGTGCCGAACGGGCACATGTTTGCAATCTTCGGACTCTACGATTACTGGGAGTCAACCAAGGATTCGCAAGCCCAAGAACTATTAGACGCGGGGCTAACTACGATTCGTGACGCGTATGGGATCTATCGAAATCCTGGTGAGATGTCTTCATACTGCACGTACATGCCGCGTTGTCGTCCGATTCAGCACGTGAAGTATCATGCGATTCACGCGATGCAGCTACACTTCCTGTACCTAATGACTGGCGATGAAGAGTTTGAGAGGCAGTCCGAGGAACTGTTCGCGGACTTCCACGAGATCGATGAGGAGTCTGGCTGGGGGCTCGTTTGGTAGCCCTACTCTGTGTCCGCCTGGGAATCGTATAGGCGACATGCCCTCAAAGTTAAAAAAACAAGACCGATAAGAGCTACAGACATGAGTGACGCAAGAAGCCAGGTGGTGCTAACTACATCCAGCCCAAAATGTGAGCCGGTAAGAACAGCACCCAACCCTGTCACCATGTAAAGAACTGCGAAAGCCAACATCTCGTGTTGCCTTTGAGTTACCACAAACACCGTGGAAATTGGGGAGGTCACGATATTCATATAAAGCCAGGGCACAAGGGCGCGTGCGATCTCGCCGGACATATCCCAGCGGCTTCCGAGGTAAATTGGGAACAGCCAGGGGGCTATCAGGAAAATAATCAGGAATGGACCAAACCCAAACGCCAGTGATACCTTGACCGATTTCTTCGCCAAAGGTAACAGCCCGCCTCTTGGGGTGTCTGCAAAACGCTGAAAGAAAACCTGGGAAATTGCACCGTTAATCAGCGTGACTGGAGCCTGCATTAGAAGCCATGCCTTGGTAAACTGACCGACCGCATTCGCGGAAAAAAGCGCTGCAATCAAAAGGTTTATTCCCTGTAAGCGGATAGCGTCAACCAAAGCGTTGGGGCCGTTTAACAAAGGCATTCGACGAAATCGTTTAAGAAGTTCAATTGAGGTCGCTGTTGCTTCACCCTCGTTCTTGACGCGTCTGCGCCCCTTCCACATCAGAGTTGCGGCCGCGCCGGCCTGACCTACTATCTGGCCGACTACCAATCCCACGATCCCGCCGATTGAGAATAGCGCCAGTATGATCTGAAAGATCTGCACTGAGCTACGCATTTGTACGCGGTTAATAGAGATAACTTTGAACTGCTGGGTTTTTGTAAACCAAAAGCTGAAGGAGTTTACCTGAGCTAGTGTGAACACAAGCAGACCCGTCACCGTCATCCAGGGGCCCAAGTGTGGATATCCTACGGCGCTTGCGACCGTATCTCCTAATGGAATCATCAACAGGGTGGTCAAGACGGAAACGATCGTGATAATCCCCGTCACCGCCCCGCGGAGGCGACGGGCGTTCGCGAAAGTATCGGTAATGACGATCGCCATATCGTACCTGAGACCCGCGATTGTAGTAATCGTGGTTGCAACCGCCAAGATTACGGCAAACTCGCCGGTTTCTTCGGGTGAGTAAAGTCTGGAAATGATGGGCTCGAGCATCATTACAATAATCTGCGCCAGCACCGTACCCGTCAGCAATGTGGAGATATTACGAGCCGAAGGGTATTTCAGGGTAAATTTCTTCCATCGCTCATTGAGAGACATTTTAAGTTTCCCCCGGTCTTATCGGATCAAGTCCGTGTAAAGCTGTGCCAGTTGATCCGCGCCAACCCTGGCAGCACGGTTGTGTATAACCCACTCGCGGGAAGCCTCACTTATAGCTTGAAGATCAGCGTTAGACATGGCGATGACCTCTGCCATTGTCCGTATCAGCGCCTCTGGATCGTACTCGCTAATCAACCATCCTAGGCCAGGCGCAACCATCTCGGGGGTGCCGCCGACCGCGTTTGCTATAACGGGCGTGCCACACGCCTGGGCCTCGAGTAGTACGAGCCCCGCCGCCTCCTGGCGGCCGTGCCAGGTCTTAGTAGGTAACACGAGCACGTCCGCCATACGCAGGTGATCGCGAACTTGCGCCCTAGACAACGAGCCTAGAACGCGGATGTGAGGGTATCGGTCGGCCTCGCGTAATAGACGTGGTAGGTGAGGTCCGGTGCCAATCACCTTCAACGTGTGAGGGGCCTTCTCGTACAGACTCCGAGACGCTTCAGTTAAGTCCAAGATTCCTTTTTGATCGCTGAGAGCACCGACGAAAACGAAGTTACGAAGTTCTTCGTATTTGTCTACTTTCTTGCCAGGGCTAAAGAATTCGGTGTCGACGCCCTGGTAGATAACTTCCAGCTTGGATTCGTCAACGCCGCGAGTGCGCGCCTGATTCGCAAGATATTCAGATACGGCTACGATCCTGTCGGATCCTTGTAGAGCCGATTGTGTGTTGAATCGGTTCCACAGGGCAAGAGGCGCTACGTCCTCGGAATCGATTGTAAAAAGGTCGGTTCCGTGAACGGTTGTAATCATCGGAACGCCTAGATTCTTTGACGCATTCAGTGCGGGTAAGCTCCAGGTTGAGGCGTGCTGATGTATGATATCCGGTTTCGCCTGCTCGATTTGGCGTCGCATTTTTCCAAGCCGAAGGTACTTTAGTTTTTCACGATTTGAAAAGCTCAGTTTAGACGCGGTCGCTTCGTGAATGTGAAGGTTTATTTCGGGGGAGACGTCGGCGGCTAAGGTGAAAAACTCCCAGTCGATGCTTGGAAGTGCGAGGGCGTGTTCAACCGCGAAGTAGGTGGGCGGAATCCGAAGTGTTCCCTTTGTGAGTGCGACCCGCATGCATCCCTCCATGTCAGTAGGCGTGGCCTTTCGTTTGTTCCAATCCTGACATTCACCCGGCTCTTGTGTACCGGGAGAACCTGATAGTCGTAAAGATTTTGACCGTGCGCGGTGCTCCATATGATATCGCGTTACCAATCTCGCTCTTGCGCACCGGTGCAACATGATCGGACCGCTGGTTTTGACATGTAGCATGTTAAGGCACAGCGAAGCAAGATGGCAGATGAATTAGCAAATGCCGGGGTGTCAGGGAGGAATACAAATGTGGTTGCAGGCGGTGCCTCAATTTATAGGGCTACTTGCACTGTTGTATATCCCGGGATATTTCGTTCTTAGGGCTTTTTGGTTCTCTAAGAGGCAGTCCCTGGCGGGTGCCCCTGTCACCTTCTCTGCGATTATAGCCCTGCAGGGAATCTTGTGGGACATGGCGGGGATCGCGTGGCGCCCGCTGACAGTTTTGCCTGTGTATGCCTTGATTGGGGCTGCTAGCATTTTCATTTTGGTGGAGCGCGGCGGCTCGTGGCAACGCCTGTTCGTCTTTACCGCGCCCTTAGATAATTTCTTTCGCACTGGTGACGCGGGCACTGTTGGCAGCGATGATTTTTGGCGTGGCTGGGGCAATCAGCCAAGGCCGTCCGTTTCCAAATCCACGGCTGTGCTACTGGCCCTAATGATGCTGGTTGCAGTTGCTACGATATCTGGGCCGATGCTCGTTATAAACCCGCAGATTCCGCTTCAAGGATGGGACCCGGTCTTCCACGCAAATGGAATCGCAGTGGTGGAGCAGACTCAGTCGGCGTCATACTTCGGGTCTTTGACCGCTCTTTACGGCTTGGATACAACTCCAACGAACTATGCAGTTGCATGGCATGCAATAGCTAGTTTGGTTGCAACTGCACAAAATGTGATCGTCTCCATGAACGCGTTCATCGTGGTTATTAGCGTACTTTGGATAACCGGAGTGTGGGGGCTAATAAGGTCACTGGGACTGGATAACCGCTACGTATTGGCAGGTCTTGCAACTATTGCTGCAATGCTGGTTTTTCCGACTTACCTAACATCAACCTACCCGCCCATTCCGAATGCTTTTGCGGTAGCACTATTGCCCGGGTTTTTAGCTCTTGTTGCGATAACTGTTCGCGAAGGGGTCCGGGACCAGTCGGTTAAGGTATTTGGTATTCGAGTTTTGGCACTGTTATTGCTTGCCGTGGGGTCACTGTTTGTACATCCGTCCATGATCACATCTTTGGCACTACTGCTTGTAGTGCCATTTACCGGATTGCTTGTAAAGTTCTTTATGAGGGCACCCAGGCGTCATAAGCTTGTAGCTCTGGTGTTTTCCATAGCCCTAATACTGGCAACTGTGCTAACCCTCATTCTGGTGCCGAGTTTCCAAGAACGGTTGCGTGCGCAACTGACCTACGATACTACGCCGGGAGTGCTCGATTCGGCACTGCTTAAGACCGTCACGGCCTGGCCGATGCTCGGGGCCGAAATGGGAAGAAACAATGCCACTGCACTACTGCTGTTACAGGCGGGACTCTTCGTACTGCTGGTTTTTGGAGTGGGCACCCTAATAGTGAAGAAATCGCGACGTTGGCTCATCTTGGTGTGGCTAGTCACCGCGGTTCTCACATTCACAACAATGGCGAGGCAAGGCCCATTCGTAGCCATTGCGGGGTTGTGGTATATGAGCCCGCATCGGGCTATGTCACTGCAACAAATACCGATGGCAGTACTGATTTCAATCGGTCTAGTAACGTTTATTCAGTTGGCACGTAAACTAATCGTGAGTGCACGCGCCAGGCGCTACTTTACAGCTGGCTTCCTGATCATAGTCCAGCTCGTTGTTGCAGGACTCTCGCTGGGCCCACGTAGCTACATGATTAAGGATGCGTGGGGCTACAGGCGCCCCGCGTTTGCAATGGTGTCCGAAGACGAAACAGCTATGCTTTACAGACTTCGTGATCAGCTCCCGACGGACGCAATTGTGCTGGGTGACCCGAGCACAGGGGCTGGATTTGTAAAGGCAATCACAGGTAGAGATGTAGTATTTGCGCAACTATACGTTCGTGAATCAAATGAGAGGGAGTGGTATCTGGCACGCCACTTGTCAGATATTAATACAGATCCGCAGGTTTGCCAGTTCGTGAACGAGCTGGGTATCACGCACTATTATGCGGATTCGAATTATTTCAACCTGGGTGCATCTATGCGAGAGCGCATGCCGGGGCTCTATCATGTGCCGGTTTACGATGGGTTTGAACTCGTTGATTCTGGAGGAACCGCGGACGTGTACGAGATTACTGCGTGCAGGTAAAGGTGTCGTAGACTCGCTGTATGGCGAACAGAGCAGAAATACTACTGATCTCATTCTCGAACATTCAGAAGGACGCAAGGGTCTTACGCCAGCTGTCGGTTGTTAAAGAGTTTGGCGATGTTACGACGGTTGGTTACGGTGAAAAGCCGGAGGGCGCGACCCATCACATTTCGATTCCGGACAGTAAGCCTTCGCTTCCGCAGACTCCTTTTGGGGTCCTAGCCCTAGGTTTCAGGGCACACGAGATTGCTGAACTCCAAGCCCCGGGAGCGAAATATGCGCGCGCAAAGCTGACTGGTCGCCAGTACAACGCTGTTATCGCAAATGACGCACGCGCGTTGCCGCTGGCTTTTGCCGTTAATAACGGTGCTCCGGTTTGGGCTGACCTCCACGAGTGGGCTCCAGAAGAACGTACGCATGTCACCTCTTGGCGACTGCTGGTAGCTCCTTTGATGGAACACATTTGCAAAAAATACCTACCCAAAACAACAGCAGCAACAACTGTTGGAAGCGAAATCGCCAAACTTTACGAGAAGCATTTTGGGGTCTTACCAGAGCTCATGCGGAACACGCCAAACTTTGTTGAGCTGGAGCCATCCGAAACTCCGGATGACCGGATCCGTATGGTTCATTCCGGAGGCGCAGTATTCGGGCGCAATCTTGAGGCAACTATAGACGTGGCGAAGAGCCTGCAAGATAGGTTTTCGCTTGACCTTTACCTAATTCCCGCCAACGATGGGGGAAAATACTTAAAGGAGCTTAGAGAACGAGCGGAGGGCGCGCCTAACGTGACGTTCCATGATCCGGTAAGCCCAGACCAGTTGCCGGTTACTCTGAACCAGTATGATTTGGGAGTATTTTGGATTCCTCCGTTTAATACAAATGCAAGACTGACCTTGCCCAACAAACTTTTTGACTTTATCCAAGCTCGCTTGGCACTTGCTGTTGGCCCCACCATCGAAATGGTCAGAGTTCTAAACGAGTATGAAACCGGAATAGTTGCTGACAGTTTCGAGCATGAAGACATCGTGGAATCCCTCAAGAATCTCACTTCTGAGGACATCCGTAGGATGAAGCAAAACTCTGTGAAAGCAGCACGGGATTTGAATTTTCAAAAGGAATCGGAAGTCGCTCGCGGAATCATGCGCCGACTACTGAAGATCGAGGAGAACTAGGAGACCGCATGCTTCTTACAGGGCTGATGGTCAGCCGCATATTTGCGCCGGAACCCTCCGCTGCTTCCCTCAGGCTCAATGCCGTGAAGGCCGGGCTTGAGAATGCTGGCGCGAAAATGCGAGTGGTTACCACCGCTCCGCCTCCTGGAATCATTGCAGAGCCTGACAGCTCAATAACGCGAGTGCCCGTTTTGCGTGATTCTGAAGGGTACGTAAAGGGGTACATCTCCTACGCATCTTTCGATATCCAGGCGTTTTTTAAGATCCTGACTATGCCGAAAACTGATTTCGTGCTGGTGGAGCCTCCGCCAACCACGGGGGCTGTTGCACGGGTCGCGAGTGCGCTTAGAGGTACACCGTACTTTTGGTATGCCGCAGACGTTTGGTCGGATGCTACCGAGAGCATGGACGTGCCCCAGGTTGTTAAGACCGTTGTGCGAGGGTTGGAACAGTTCGCGGTAAGTGGTGCTCGCGGTTGTATTGCTGTTTCGGACGATGTTGCGAAGCGTGCCCGGGAGCTTGGGGCAAAGTCAGTGAAGGTTGTGCCAAATGGTGCTGATACAGACCTGTTCAACCCGCACGTGGGTGCTCCTTCAGAGTCGCAAAAGAACGGTATGGGGATCACTAAGCCGTACTTTATTTATGCGGGAACTGCCTCCGGGTGGCAGGGCGCGGAGCTGTTCGCCCACGCATTTGAAAAGTTCTGGTCACCGGAAAGTGAGGTCCAGTTCCTCTACCTAACTAGGGGAGACGCTGTACCTCAGCTCGAGGAGATTGCTACCAGAATGAAGGTTCGAGCACAGGAGTTGGGCGTAGATTACACTCCACTGGTTGTGCATAAGACTGTACCTTCGCAGGAAGCCGCTCAGTGGCAACATGAGGCTCTTGCGAGCTGCGTTTCTATTCAGCCTGGTATCGGCTACGACCTCGCGTACCCGACCAAGGTACTAACCTCACTTGCCTGTGGTACTCCGGTTATTTACGCAGGTGCTGGCCCGGCTGCAACCGACGTAACTGCGGACGACCTCGGCCTTGCAGTGCCCTACGATGAAAAGTCGGTCCAAGAAGCCATGAAAACCCTCAAAGAGGCTGACCAAGAACGTTGGGATGAGACGCGCCTATTTAGCTGGGTAGAGAAGAATCGATCCATGAAAGCGGTAGGCGAAGCTGTGGCACTCTACATCGAAGATAGAACTGAGCTCTAATTCTGCATAGTGCGTGACAGCAGTTACTAACAATTATTGAAGGGGCAACCGGTGTGGAAACCGGCTGCCCCTTCAATAATTCTTCTAGGAATGGGCCTACTGCATTTGCTTACCCGTTCGTGCCAAGGTTTGGCGTTTGTACTGCTGGAGAACCTCGACAACACGATCGGACGCACGGCCGTCACCGTAAGGTGCGATCTTAGTATCGGCTGGGCGAGGCCTCGACGCGGCTGCAACAAGCTGATCGCCAGCATCTACCAGTACGTTCCAGCCTGCCTCAACCGTCTCAACCCACTCAGTTTGTGGCCTCACCGTGGTGCAAGGGGTACGCAGGAGGAAGGCCTCCTTCTGCAAACCACCGGAGTCAGTGATTACGCCGCGTGCATGTAGAGCGGAGGCAACCAGGTCAGGGTAGGCAAGGGGCGCGTGAACCCTCAGGTTGCCGCGCTCAATCGTTATACCGTGCTCCTTTGCCTTAGCGACAAGGCGCGGGTGAGCGAGGATAACGACCGGGTGGTCGACCTTTCCGAGAGACTCGAGTACAGCGTCGAGCTGTTCCTTCGTATCCGTGTTTGCCGGACGGTGGATCGTAGCGAGCGAGTACTCGCTCTCGGCGAAACCAAACTCCTCCATAATCGGGCTCGGCTTATCAGCTACTGCCGCGCGAGTCTGCATCAAAACATCGGTCATCACATCGCCGACAACTACGGTGCGGTTTGCAAGGCCCTCATCCTTCAAGTGGTCGGCACCAACCTGCGTGGGGGCGAGGAGGAGGTCAGCTGCGTGGTCTGTTAGCACGCGGTTAATCTCCTCGGGCATTTCGCGGTTAAACGAGCGAAGGCCCGCCTCCAAGTGCGCGATGGGGAAGTGGAGCTTTACTGCGGAGAGAGCGGCTGCGAGGGTCGAATTCGTGTCGCCGTAGACGAGAACCCAGTCGGGCTTGTGCTTCAAAATCACTTCGTCCATTGCGGCGAGCATCGCACCCGTTTGAACGCCGTGCGAGCCCGAGCCAACACCCAGGTGCTCGTCTGGAGCGGGGATGTCCAATTCCTCAAAGAAAACGTCCGAGAGCATCGGATCGTAGTGCTGACCGGTGTGAACGATGATGTGCTCGACGCCAGCACGCTCACAAGCGTGAGCGATTGGAGCGAGCTTTACAAACTGGGGGCGTGCGCCAACAACAGACATGATTCTCATAACTTCAATCATAGCGAGAGCCACCGTAGATGATCCCTGCCTTCTCGTGACCTCGATCGCGTGACAACGCCAAAACGAGCCCAAAAAAGAGTGCTGGCTAATAGCGTTGTTTCTCTATGAAAACTAGGCCTAGTGTTAAACTAAGGGCGATTCTAAGCAACAAATTGTTGAAATGGAGAAGCGCATGCGTATCGCCGTAGTCGCTATGGGAAAGATCGGTTTGCCGCTGGCCGTACAGTTTGCAGACTCTGGTCACGAAGTAATCGGTGTCGACGTCAACGAGAACACCGTCAACATGATTAACGACGCGAAGGAGCCATTCCCAGGTGAAGCTCACCTGCAGGAAAAGCTCAGCAAACTAGTACCCGCCGGCGCCCTGCGGGCCACCACCGACTACTCCGAAGCAATCCCGAACGCGGATGCCGTAGTAATCGTGGTACCCCTATTCGTAAACGACGAAACCTGGGAGCCCGACTTCGGCTGGATGGACTCCGCAACCAAGTCGCTCGCAGAAAACCTAACCCCCGGAACCCTCATCTCATACGAGACCACCCTCCCTGTCGGCACCACCCGCGACCGCTGGAAGCCGATGATCGAAGAAATCTCCGGCCTCAAAGAAGGCGAAGACTTCCACCTCGTCTTCTCACCCGAACGCGTACTAACCGGCCGTGTTTTCGAAGACCTCCGCCGCTACCCCAAACTCGTCGGCGGCCTCACCGAAGCAGGTACGAAGGCAGCTATCGAGTTCTACGAAGCCGTCCTCCAATTCGATGAACGCCCCGACCTCACGCGCGAAAACGGTGTCTGGGACATGGGTTCCGCCGAAGCCGCCGAAATGGCGAAACTCGCTGAAACCACGTACCGCGACGTCAACATTGGCCTCGCCAACCAGTTCGCAGTATTCGCAGACCAGCGCGGAATCGACGTGCAACGCGTCATCGACGCGTCCAACTCGCAGCCATACTCGCACATCCACCGCCCCGGCATCGCCGTCGGCGGACACTGCATCCCCGTCTACCCGCGCCTCTACCTATCCACTGACCCCGACGCCTCCATCGTCCGCACGGCCCGCACCTTCAACGCCGCAATGCCGGAATACTCCGTAAAGCGTGTCGAGGGCGTACTTGGCGACCTAAAGGACCTGAAAGTCGTAATCCTGGGTGCCTCCTACCGCGGCAAGGTCAAAGAAACCGCATTCTCCGGCGTCTTTGCGACCGTTGACGAGCTACGCAAGCGCGGCGCTAAAGTATTCGTCCACGACCCGATGTACACCGACGAAGAACTCGCAAGTTTCGGATGGGACGCGTACCACTTCGGTGAAGAAACCGACGCAATCATCGTTCAGGCAGACCACCCCGAATACAAGACAGTCAAACCGTCAGACTTCCCCGGCGTGAAGCTCCTGTTCGACGGTCGCCGCGTAACCGACCCAGAACTATGGAAAGGCACGCCCCGCTTCGTGATCGGCGACGCCCAAGGCTAAACCGTGAACCTATCAGACTGGACGCCAGCTCTGCTCCCGGCCCTCCTTGCGATCTTCGCACTGTGGGGGCCGGGATTGTTAGTCACATTCGCGCTCGGACTAACCAGGTGGCGCCACATAGCATTCGCGCCGTTAGCCTCCGCGGGCGTCATGGGACTAGGCGCGGTAGTCGGCCCCTTTGTTGGCATCGACTGGGGCTGGGGACTCTACCTAGCTACAACCGCGGGAACCGCTGCGCTAGCACTCGCGTTCAACTACCTCATAAAACAGGTACGCCAACTATCGGCAGACAAAAGCGAGGGCCCCAAGACCAATCAACAGATTCCCGCCGACCCGAAAATCTGGCCAGCGTTAGTTGGCACCCTAATCTCGATTCCTTTTACTGCAGGGGCTTTCATCAAAGCTATCGGCCTGCCGCAATATCCAACACAAACCTGGGATGGCGTACACCACCTGTCAGCAATCAGGTGGATCCTAGAAACAGGTAACGGCTCGACCTTGAACCTAGGGGCAGTGGCCAGCAACCTCACCGAAGCGGAAGCTACCACCGGATGGTTCTATCCCGCGGGCTTCCACGATCTCGTATCCCTTACGGTCACGGACAACGTAATCGTCGCGACCAACGCCGTTGTAATCGTTATCGCCACAGTACTTTGGCCACTTGCGGCAGGGCTTTTCGGATCTATTTTTGCGCCTAAGAGCTACACGATCCCAATCTTTACAGCGCTACTTGCGGCAGCGTTCACATCTTTCCCGGAGCGCCCGTCCTCATACGGTGTCTTATGGCCAATAGTGTATTCGTACGCGCTGGTGCCCCTACTGGTCATCGCAATGGCCGACTGGTTTGGACGCACAAACCAAAGGGCCATGGACGCGCGCATAACCGCAATAGCGGTCCTAGGTGCGGCAGGCGTCGGCATAGCCCACCCGACGGGTATCTTCGTCACGTTGATTGCGGTGGTCATGCTGCTGATCGACTTGATCGTACGTTTGATCTTCCGCACAATGCGCCTATCAAAAGTCCAGGTAGGCGTTCTCCTAATTGCGGTTGCTGCACTTGTCGGTGGCATATGGGTAGTACTTCAAACCAATGCCTGGTCAACTGTGTCTAGCTGGCAACGCCAACCGATTGGAAGCTTCCTTCGCGAGTCATTCGGCGTCATTTTTGAATCGCAACTCCCGTACATGGGGTACGGCGATGCGGGAATCGACTGGCTCATCGGCGGTCTAACCTTGTTTGGCGCGATCGGAGCTCTATCAATCGCGCGAACCCGCTGGCTCCTGTTTGCCTACGGCCTGGGCAGCTACTTGTTCGTAGCCACCGCGGTTGTGGACATTCCGGGATACCAGCTGGCTGCCCCGTGGTATTTCGACCCGGTGCGCCTGGGCGCAATAGTGCCCATATTCGGAGCTCCCATCGCCGCGCTTGGCGCATGGGCGGTGCTGGAAATGGTCACCAAAATATTCGACGGCACAAGAGCAAAGAAGGTCATCCAGCCAATCGCGGCTGCTGTGGCAATTGTCGGCATAGTGGTCGGCACCAATAACCTGGGTTTCCAAACGGCGACCCATCAGCTCCACATCAACTATTTCTTTTCCGGCAAATCAGACCTAAACGGCCTCGTCAGCCCCGAAGAACTCGAGTTCATCCAAACCCTGCCGCAATACGTGGAGAAGGGCGAATACATCACCGGCGACCCTCGCACCGGCCTGCCGCTCGTGTACGCCCTCACGGGTCTTGACGTCACGCACAGGCACATCGATGGCATCTGGGACGTAGAGGAACTAAGGCTCGGCAGGGTATTCGATCAGATTCTGACCAACCCGGCGGTATGTGAATACCTAGCGGATGTGAACGCTAAATACTTCTACACGGACGAAATCGTGTATTGGCCGGAGAACGGAATTAGTGCCGATTATGCCGGATTTGAGGCCGCTCGCGACATCGTGGGCGCGTTTAAGCCCGTAGCATCCGGCGGAGGTGCGACACTGTATGAAATAACGCCGTGTCCGCACGTGCAAGACGCTAACTAGCCGGGAAGTTACTAGACTCGCTAGTTAACGAACCGAGCACCTGTACCGAAGGAGTCCCGTGACTGTCACCCGTCAACGAGTTGTCGCCGTCGTTGTTGCGTGGAACCGCCAGGACCTGATGGTGCAAACCCTCGATGGACTCGCCTCCCAAAGTCGCCTCCCCGACGCGGTCATCGTCATCGACAATGCGTCCACCGATGATTCCGCGCGGATTGCAAACGACCATGAGGGCGTGACCGAAGTTTTAACCATGCCGCGCAACCTGGGCGGTGCTGGCGGCTTCGCGGCCGGCATTGCGCGCGCCGTCAACCACTGGGGTGCGGACTACGTGTGGATCATGGACGATGACACGGTACCCACGCCCGGCGCGCTCGCGGGCCTACTTAGAGCCGCACGCGCCTACCCTGGCCAACCCGCAGTCCTGGCGTCCAAGGCAGTTTGGACCGACGGCCGTGAACATCCGATGAACCGGCCTCGCCCTCGTCCACTTTTAGACCCTGAAATCGCACGACACGCGGAAATCATTGGAACAATCCCGATTCGTACGGCGTCTTTCGTGTCCATCATGATTGACGCGCGTGCAATCTTGGAGGATGGGCTGCCCAACGCGGACTACTTCTTGTGGAACGACGATTTTGAGTACACCGCGCGCCTGCTGCGAAACAGGGTAGGTTTGTATGTGCCGTACTCCGAGGTTGTACATAAGACGAAGAAGTTTGGTGACTCGTCCGCGGACCCGGGCGCTCGGTTTGTCAACGAGGTTCGCAACAAGCTGTGGATGTATACGCGCTCGTCGTCCCTGAATCCCGTGGAAAAGGTGCTTTACGGCGGAAAGTCCGTACTGCGATGGGCGCAGACGGTTAGGGGATCGCAGGACCCGCGCGCCCTGATTGGGTATGCGCAAGAGGGCTTCAAGCAAGCCCTGCTACGGCCGCGTTCCACGGTGAGCGTTTTGGCGGACACGCCGGTCGGCGCGGACGTTGAAGCAGTGGAAACCGGATCGCCGTTTAAGGAGGGCGCATTAGAGCCCTTCACGGTACTCACATCTGTTTACGCCGGTGACGACGCGGGGCAGTTTGAGCGGGCGCTAGCCTCGATTACACGTGACCAAACGTTGAAACCGGACCAGGTGGTGTTGGTTCAAGACGGGCCGGTGTCGTGCGAGCTTCAAGACAGTATCGCGGCGGCCGACGAAATCGCTGGGCAGCCCATCGACGTGGTGGTTTTAGACCAAAACGTGGGGCTAGCCAGTGCGCTTGAAGCGGGCTTAAAGGTCGCGCGCCATGACATTATCGCTCGCGCGGATTCCGACGATGTGTCGCTTCCGGCCCGGTTTGAAAAGCAAATCCCACTGATGGTGGGCCGCGACCTGATCGGGTCCGCCGTCGCCGAGTTTGAGCACGACGAAACCGACTGGGGCATGATCCGCGTACTGCCCCAAACCCACCGCGAAATCGTCAAGGTTGCGAAATTCCGCGACCCCTTTAACCACCCAACCGTAGTCATGCGTAAGAGCGCTCTGCGCGCCGCGGGCGGATACCAGCACCTGGAACGCATGGAGGACTACTGGCTTTTTGTCCGCATGATTGAGGCCGGAGCGCGCACGGCGAACCTACCCGAACCCCTCGTGGCATACCGCGTGGGTGCGGGCGCTTACACGCGTCGCGGCGGCATGGACCTGTTGAAGTCCGAACTCAAACTGCAGCGCGCAATGCGCGCGAGCGGATTCACTTCCGGATCCGAATACGTGCGCAACGTCGCCGTGCGGGCCGGCTACCGACTTATACCGACCCCACTGCGCAAAGCCCTGTACACCACGGTGGGGACACTGTCCTGGTTTAAGCGCGACTAAAATGGACGTTGCTAAACTGGGCGACAGTGCCAGATGTTGGCCTCAACCTTAGGAGTTATCGTGTACGACGTTGTAGTTGTAGGTTCAGGACTTTTTGGCTTGACCATTGCGCGCCAGTGCGCTGAAGAAAAAGGCCTCAAAGTTGCCCTGCTAGAACGCCGCAGCCACATTGGCGGCAATGCCTATTCGGAGGCCGAAGAAACCACTGGAATTGAGGTCCACCGTTACGGCGCCCACCTGTTCCACACGTCCAACGAGCGCGTGTGGGAGTACGTCAACCGCTTCACTTCGTTCACAAATTACATTCACCACGTGAAGACAACCGTGAACGGTGAGGTCTTCTCGATGCCCGTCAACCTGGGAACGATCAACCAGTTCTTCCGCGCCGCGTACACGCCCGATGAGGCCCGCGCGCTAATCAAGGAGCAAGCCGCAGAAGTTGCCGACTCGGAAGTAACCGACTTCGAATCCAAGGGCATTTCCCTGGTCGGGCGCCCCCTGTTCGAAGCGTTCTTTAAGGGCTACACCGCGAAGCAGTGGCAAACCGACCCGAAGGAACTTCCCGCCTCGATCGTGTCGCGCCTGCCCGTTCGATACACGTACAACGACCGCTACTTCTCGGACAAGTACGAAGGCCTGCCCACCGATGGCTACACCGCCTGGTTGGAGCGTATGGCCAGCCACGCCCTCATAGACGTATTCCTTGACACGGATTTCTTTGACGATTCGCACGACCTGTCCAAAAACAAAGTGGTTGGCAAAATCCCCGTAATCTACACGGGTCCGTTGGATCGTTATTTTGATTACAAGGAGGGCGAGCTCACTTGGCGCACGCTCGACTTCGAAGAAGAGGTGTTGGACACGGGTGACTTCCAGGGAACCTCCGTCATGAATTACGGTGATGAGGACGTGCCCTACACGCGCATTCACGAGTTCCGCCACTTCCACCCCGAGCGGGACTACCCGAAGGACAAAACCGTGATTATGCGCGAGTTTTCACGCTTCGCGGGCCGCGACGACGAGCCCTACTACCCGGTAAACACGGCTCAAGACCGCGAACGCCTGCTGAAGTATCGCGAGCTTGCCGACGCCGAACCGAACGTATTCTTTGGCGGCCGCCTGGGCACCTACCAGTATTTGGATATGCACATGGCGATTGCATCTGCGCTTTCAATGTGGGATAACCAGTTATCTCCAATGTTTGAGGGCGGGAAGTAACCGGGGGTTAGATTGGTAAAGTCCACCGACGAGTTTGTAAGACCTGGACGATCGAAGGGTCTGCTAGAAGTCTTCGACAAGCGCTTTCTAGCTTCACTGCTCGTACACAAAGAGCTTCGGGTGCGTTACCGCGGCTCGGTGCTCGGCATGCTTTGGAGCTATGCGAAGCCTGCGGTGCAGTTCCTGGTCTTCTACTTGGCAATCGGTAAGTTCATGGGTATGGATCGCGCGATTGAGAACTACGTGATCTACATGTTTGCCGGTGTCGTTGCGATCAACTACTTCACGGAGATTTTTAACAACGACACGCGTTCGGTGGTGTGGAATACTCCGCTGGTGAAGAAGATTTACTTGCCGCGCGAGTTGTTTCCGGTGGCGTCCACGTGGGTGGCTTTCATCCACTTCTTCCCGCAGCTCGTGATTTTGGCGGTCGGCGCGCTCGTGTTTGGGTGGCGGCCGGGCCTGGTGGAACTCGGCGTGTTCCTGTACGCCTTTGTTGTGCTGACCCTTTTCGGTTTGGGTGTTGGCCTGTTCATGGGGGCGCTGAACGTGTTCTTCCGCGACGCGGAGAACTTCGTTGAACTGCTCTTGATGGTTGCCACGTGGGTGTCGCCCGTGCTGTACAAGTGGGAAATGGTGCACTCGGTGCTGGGGGACGGCTGGCTGTGGAAGCTGTACCAACTGAACCCGCTGACTCCGGTGGTGGAAATGTTCCACATCGTCTTTTGGGAGCCGACTAACCTGGAGTCCGCTGTGTCGAGGCCACCGGACATGTTTATGTGGGGCCTGATTGCCGGGATTACGGCGATTATCACCCTCATAATTGGTGAGATGACGTTTAGGAAACTCGACCCGCGTTTCGCCCAGGAGCTTTAAATGAGTAACAACACTGGCCGCAGCGTTATTCGCGTCGAAAACGTAACCAAAGAGTTCACGATCCGCCGCACGCACACGCTCAAAGAGAGTATCGTGTGGTCGCTTACCGGGCGTCGTTCTGAAATTTCCGAACAGTTCCGCGCGTTGAACGACGTGTCGTTTACCGTGAACGAGGGCGATACTGTCGCCCTGCTGGGCTATAACGGTTCGGGCAAGTCTACGTGTTTGAAGCTGATCTCTGGCGTTATGCGTGAGGACTCGGGATACGTTGGGGTGCGCGGAAAAGTTGCGGGCCTAATCGAAGTGGGTGCGGGGTTCCACCCGGACCTGACGGGGCGCGAAAACGTGTATCTTAACGGTGCGATTCTGGGCATGTCGAAGGCCGAGATTGAGGCCGCCTTTGATGACATTGTCGCGTTTTCCGAGATTGAGAAGTTTATCGACACCGAGGTGAAGTTTTACTCTTCGGGCATGTTCTTGCGCCTGGCATTTTCGGTTGCCGTGCACACGAGTCCTGACATTTTCCTAGTTGACGAGATCCTCGCGGTTGGCGATGAGCCGTTCCAACGCAAATGCATCGCGCGTATCAAAGAAATGAAGGCTGCGGGCACAACCTTGGTGATTGTCAGTCACGACCTCGATATGGTTGCGGATATTTGCGACCGCGGAATCCTGCTTGAAAAAGGCAAACTGGTGGTTGACGGTACTGCTGCCGAAGCGATTGAAAGGATGCGTCGTGACTAAAAATAAGTTCGACTTAGCGGCCCGGCTCGCCAAGGTTTTCCCCGACGTTAAATTCACAGTCATGCTAAGCGCGGCGGGGGAGCGAATCGTGGAGCGCCTTGATGACGCTTGGATTGAAAGCGCGCTCCGCCCGATTCTGCTACTGAACGACCGCGTGGAAGTTATGCTTTCGACGCGTAGCGAAGAACCCATGGTCAACGCTATGAACTTCGCAAAGCCTTTCGAACATGTTTACGAGGACGGGCTTGAGGTCGGTACGATTACGGCGCAAAGGCGCACCGACGTGCCGCTTGTGCGCGTAATGGTTGTGGTACCGACCCTCGATTTGATTGAGCATCCCTCAAACTTCAAGATTGAGTTGCACTCCTCGAAGCTGGCATCCCTGGTTGCTAAGACCTACACGCGGGCATACCACATGGTTCCGCTCACGCTGGACGTTTACCGCCAGCACCGCAACACCAGGGGCAAGGGCCGCGCTACGCAGCGTCCCCCCGCGATGGTCAGAAGTGGGGAGCCCGGCGGGGACCTGAACTCGAAAACCATGTGGATCGCAATGCACTGGGCCGAGTCCGGTGGCGCAGAATCCTGGGCTTGGGAGCAGGCACGAATCGCTCGCGAAGCCGGGTTCACCCTGGTCTTCACGTTTGACCGTTGCGCCCCGCAACGCCAACTGCATCTGGCTTCGCAAATGTCAGACTTCGTGTACCTAATCGATCACGGTGTCTCAGGCCAACGGTGGCCCGCCCTCGTCGCAGAAATTATGGACGCACACAGGCCGGGGTTCATCCACATTCACCACTCGAAGTTCGTCTACGCGATGCTGCCCCTCATTCGTTCGCTTTATCCCGATGTTCACGTGGAGGACTCCACGCACATCGCGGAACACCGCGGCGGTGGCTTCGTATCCGACACGATCGGGAATAAAGAGTTTTTAGACCTACACCACGTGATTTCCCCGCAATTGCAGCGCCTGCTAGATGAGGGCGGCGTGCTTCGCTCCAAGGTGGTTTTCCGCCCTCTAACATCATTCACATCCGACCAGGCGAGCCCAAAACCGGTAGAACTTCCGGTGAATCGTCCGATACGACTCGGATTCTTAGGCCGCTTATCAGCGCAAAAACGCCCCGTATTGTTCCTTGCCCTCGCCGCGTTCTTGAACAAACGCTATCCGGGACGCTTTGAGTTCATCATGCAGGGCTCCGGCGAACTCGAAGCCGTCGTGCAACAGCAAATGAAACGCCTGCGCCTAAACGGCGTAGTGCAGCGGCGCGGTTGGGGGCCGACATCGGATTTCTTCGAAGACGTGGACGTGCTCGTCATAACGTCGGAAAACGAGGGGCTGACCCTCACCACGATTGAGGCCGATGCGGCCGGCGTGCTTGTCGTGTCAACCAACGTCGGATCCCAAGAAACAGTGATTGCCCCCGGCGCGCTTTTGCCGCGCGAACCAATCCCGTTTTTTAAGTCCGCAAACGCATTGTTTGACAGGCTCAGTTCCGACCCTAAGTTCGTGTCGGATTTGGCGCGCGAACAACGCAAGCGTTTGGACTTCTTACACGACTTGGAATCAGCATCAGACTTTTTCAAACGCCACTACGAGCAGATCATGGCCGAAACCAGCGCAAAGGAGCGGGAATGAAAGTCGCAGCAGTAGTAGTAACCTTCAACCGACGCGAGCTACTAGAACAGACACTTAGTGCGCTTGAAGCGCAAACTCGGCGGGTAGATCGCCTCATCGTGGTTAACAACGCGTCCACCGATGACACTCGCGAGTACTTGAAGAACCGCGAGTGGTCAGCCGCAGCAACCGTTCTCACCTCCGCTACGAACACGGGTGGAGCCGGCGGCTTTACGCTCGGCATTGAGGAAGCGTACAAGCGCGGATACGACGCGTTCTGGCTGATGGACGACGACACCGTGCCGCACGCGGATGCACTCGCCGAACTGCTACGGGGTATGGAAGAGGCCCGCGAATACCGCGGCGGCGTCCTACCCTCATTTGCCTGCTCTTCCGTCTTGTGGACAGACGGCAATATGTGCGAAATGAACACGCCGGAAACAGTATGGGACTGGGTGCGACCCCTCGCCGCAGACAAAGACTGGGCCGACGTGAAGTCGTGCTCCTTCGTCTCTTGCCTAGTCACCCGCGAAAGCGTTGAAGAATCCGGCTTGCCTTACCGCGAATACTTCATCTGGTACGACGACGCGGAATACACCACCCGCCTGGCCAAACGCACGCCCGGAATCTACGTTCCAAGCTCCAAGGTGGATCACCTGCTAAAGGAGAACAAGGGCGTTAACTACGGCGAAGTAAACGAAAGTAACATCTGGAAGTTCGAGTACGGCGTACGCAACCAAGTGTCCGCGGCGTGGTCACTGCGAAACCCCGCCATGGTTGCCCAAATCGGGGAGTCCATGCTTAAGCAAATGCGCGGGCGGGCAGTGCCAACCGACCTGAAGCTTCGCCTGGTTAAAGCCGGTTTGCGCGGCCTTGTATTCCACCCGCGTAAGCGGACGGTAGAGGACATCTAAGCCAGGCGCTCCTGGCGCAAAATGTGCTGCGTATCAAGCCCGGGATCTATCCAGAGGGCGGGACGCTGCGACGCCCAGGCCGCCCACGTGCGCGCAATGTAGTCCCCGGGCGCGTCAGCCATGACCACCACGGGACCGTCCGCGGCGACGTCCTGCGAAACCGGCATGCCGCTCGGAGCGTTCGCATCGTGGACACTGGCGAAAGTCAGTGCGTCCGGCTGACCGTTTAGTTCCTCGATCGCATCATCCACACCGTCCGGCAAATCTCCCTGCCAGGAAGTCGCCAAGAGCCCCAGATCCTGGAGCATAACAATCAGACCCGGCTCTGAATCTGCGGTTTCGCCAGCCACGCCCTCATCGGTGGTTACAAAAATATCCGCATCCGAAAGGTCCGCGGAATCGGAAACGGTAACACGCCCACCCGCCATACCGACACCCGTGGCCCACACCAAAGTGCGCCAAGAGTCCGGTAAATCAAGGATTACCGAGGGTTCCTCATCTTCCCCAAACGTCTCGACAATGTAGTTCGCCACCTTCGCGATCCAACGAGACAGGACGGGACCGGTGAACTCCAGGCGCCCCTCGGGGGAATACCACGTGAGCACGGCACCCGGATTTTCTTGCATCCAATCAAAAACTGAGGTCTTAAACATACAGTCAGCTTCCCATGCCTTTACACCCCGCGCGAGTGCGCCCACACCTCCGGTTGCGTCACAAACTTAGCTGGCATAGCTTACGTGAGAGTGTCCGGGCGCGTGGAAAAGTTCTCAAAAACTTCCTTACCTCATCCAGCTTGACTATCCTGGATAACACGCGTGTAATTCTAAAAGACAAGTTACCTAGTGAGGGGAAAGACCGTGTGGAATATTCTCGGTAAAGGTCCGCTTTCGTTTAACGACGAGGGCGTGTTCCTTGACGACGGCCCCCTCGCGTGGCAAGAACACGCGCTTTGCGCCCAGACAGACCCGGAAGCGTTCTTTCCGGAAAAGGGCGGGTCAACTAGGGAAGCCAAGGCCGTGTGCGCATCCTGTGAAGTACGGGCCGAATGCTTAGAGTACGCGCTCGAAAATGACGAGCGCTTCGGAATTTGGGGCGGCATGTCTGAACGGGAGCGGCGTCGGTTCAAGCGGCGTGCCGTGTGAGGTTCTAAGTGGCTGAACCAACCGTTACAGCACTTGTCGTCACCACTGGCCAAACCCCCTTTCTCTCCAGGACCCTAAGCGGCCTGCGGGCGCAGTCAAGGCTCCCGAATCGTGTCGTCATCGTAAACGTAAGCAAACGTCCCCTTGATGTTGACGACTTTGAAACCGTACTCATGCCGGCCGCAAGAAACTTTGGGGACGCAATCCGCCAGGCAATCAAGCTTGACCCCACTATTTTGGAGTCGGACTGGCTGTGGACACTGCACGACGATTCCGCGCCGTATCGCAAGTGCCTAGATGAACTTATTCAAACGGGGGAGGCCGGCGTAACGATCGGCCTGGTTGGCCCCAAACAGTTAGCGTGGTCAAACCCCGACCGGCTACTCGAAGTCGGGATCCGCGCGAGCCGTGCGGGCAGGCGCATGGACTACCTGCTACCCGGCGAGATTGACCAGGGCCAACACGACAACGTTTCCGACGTCCTCGCGGTAGGCACCGCGGGCATGCTGATCCGCTCTGAAATATGGCGTGAAACAAAGGGACCCGACCCCGCCCTCGGCCCGTTTGGAGACGGCCTGGAGCTGTCGCGCCGCGTCCACCTGATGGGCTACCGCACCGCGGTGGCACCCCGAGCGAGGATCGCGCACGCGCGCGCAAGCTACCGTGACGTTCGCGACGAGGACGAGCCGGACATCGCCAGGTCTTTCGACCGCCGCCGCGGCGCGCAGCTCTACAACGCGATGCTCGCCCAGTCGAGCGTGCTGTTCGTCCTCATGCTGCTTACACTGCCGTTCTTAACGCTCGGACGCATCCTGGTTCGCCTGCTCACAAAACGACTTGACTTAGCGCTCGCGGAACTTTCCGGCATGGGCCGCGCATACCTGCACCTGCCCGATGCTATTCGAGGGCGTGCTCGCATCCGGGCGGGGCAAAAGGTTCCCGGATCGGTGCTTTTCGGCCTGGAGGAATCCAACTACCGGATCACCAAAGCTAAACGCACCATGAGCCGGCGCGAACGCGAACCCAAACCCGTCGACACTATCGAACCCGTTGCCGCACGCCTGCTGCGCGCACACCGCATGAGGTCCGCGGTGGCGGGCGTGATTGGAATCGGCCTCACGATAGTTATGACCGTGTTCGCAACGCGATCACTATCGGTTGGAATCACGGGCGCCGCCTGGGTGAACCTGCCCGACGAGTTCTCCGCACTGTGGCACGAAGCCTGGTCCGGATGGGTAGTTGGCGGGGCGGGCGCCCCGGGACCGGCCGACCCGCTACTGATGGTGTGGGCGCTGGTTAGTGCCCCGTTCGCCCTCGTCGGCATATCTCCGCGCACAATCTTGACCGCATTTTGGGTAATTGCACCCGTGCTGGCGTGGGCATTCATGTATCGCGCGGCCGTCACGCTCACGCATCGCGTGCCGTGGCGGTTCACGCTTGCAACCGTGTGGGTCGCGCTACCGGCATTCCTCACGGCGTGGTCGCAAGGCCGCCTAGCCGGAGTCATCGTACACGTCGCCCTGCCGCTACTGTTGCTGGGCTTCATGCGCACCGTCCACCACGCGCGTCCACTTCGAATCAGGGGAGCACAATACGCCGAGGTCAAAGTTGAAGACCGCACGCTAACCGCGAGCTACGCGGCGCTCGCGGCCGCCATGTCGGTGGTTGTCGTGGCCGCAGTGCCCTGGACAGGGCTGGCACTGATCCTGATGGGCGTGGTCCTGATCGCGAGCCGCCCGAAGGTTTGGAAGACGAGCCTAGCGGTCATCTTGCCCGCGCTGGTCATGATGCTACCCACCTGGATCGCCGCCCTACAGCTACCCGGCACGCGCAAACTGCGTTTCTTGCTGGCCGAATCGGGCTCCACAATGCAGTTCCCGGTCGCCCCCACGTGGCAAACCATGCTGGGCCTACCGCAAGACCTGACCGCCTACCCGGCGTTAGGCAACGAGTGGCTCCAACTAGCGTGGCTGATCCCCGGCGCTCTGATCGCTTTGGGCGCCACGATCGCCCTGTTTAACTTCTCTGCAACGTGGCTGCGCACGCGGTTGGTTTACATGATTGCCGTTGCCGCATTCGTAATCGCAATCGTCGCCGCGCGCACCGCCGTCGCGTTCGAGGGCGTACTGGTTGGCGCATGGCCCGGTCCCGCACTGTCGATCGCCGCAATCTGTTTGATGGTTGCCTGGGCGGGCTTGCTGTCCCCGCTGATTCTTGAAGAAGAAGCTCGTAGCTACCGCGCCCGCAAACGCCTGGCCGCCCTGGAGCGTCGCCGTCGCAAGCGTGCTAAAGACGCCGAAGCGCAAGACGGTGACAAGCCCGAGAAACTGGTTAAGACCTCCGAGCGGATCCTGCGTCCGATTACCGCGATTGGTTTAGCGGCCAGTTTCGTGTTGCCGATCGTGACCCTCGCGATGTGGATACCCCATTCGAACTCGGTGAACTATCAGGCCACCACGGGGCAAGCGGTGCAGGATGTGATTGGCCCGGCCCCGCTGTACCAAACTCCGGCGGCCGTCCTAGAAGCGCAAGAATACCCGCGCCACGCCCGCTTCCTAGTCCTAAACGTCACCGAGGACGGCGTGCACGCTTCACTGCTACGCGGAAATGGCCGACAACTAGCGGATTCAGCTTCCAGGCCACGGCTAGAAAGCGCGGTTGACATCCAGTACGCCCAGGTTGAAGGTCGCGTTGACGCCCTCGTCGCCACGGATAAAGCGAGCATCGCATTCGCGGAACTGGTTGGACAACTACTAACCAGCCCGGAGCAGTCAAAGGGGCTCACAAACTTCGCCGTCGACCAGGTCGCATTAACGTTCGGATCCGGCGCAGCACACGCCGCCGCCCAAACCGCGCTGGACCAAAACCCGTCGCTCGAGCGCGCGGGCGAAACCGAGATCGGCGCCCTGTGGCGCGCCCGCCCCGCCGGCGTAGAACCTGCGCGAGCCTACATCGACGACCAGGGCACCATCACGCCCATCCCATCGGGGCTGATCGGCGGTAGCTTAAACCTTGACGAATACGAGTTCAGCCCCGAAGCCGTCCTCGTACTATCAGAACGCGCAGACGAAAACTGGCGCGCCACTATCGAGGCAACCGCGTTGGAACCGGCGGACTACGGGTGGCAACAAGCGTTCCACCTGGACCAGTCCACCGGCACCGTCAAGATCGCGCACCACAACGACTGGATGCCCCTGTGGTGGGTCACGAGCGCGGTGTCGGTGATTGGAATCGCCATAGCAGCCCTGCCGATACGACGGAGGATCCGCACCCATGATGCCTAAATGGTCCGTCAAAACTGCCGCCCGCATAACAGGCGCGGGCCTCACCTCACTGCTTGCAATAGCGGCCTTTGGGGTGGTTGGCATGTCGGGGGACAGCCTCGAAATCGGTCAAGACCTGAACCGGCCGATCGATCAGATCGTGAACCTTCCGAACCAAGTTTTCGAAGTCGCGTGCATGCCCGGAATCATTGCGGAATCCGGTCCGATAAAGGCCGGCAGTACTTTCATAATTGAGGGCGAAGGCATCGAGGTTTTGCAGGCCGTCGACCTTGAGGGCGGAAGTGAAATCCAGGGAAAACAATCCGGTGAGGCTACGACGTTTGCGTCGAAGTCTGCAGTTGGACTCACGCTGCAAGCCCAGTCGGGTGCGAAACTTCAAGCGATCACGCGCGGTGAAGCCAGCGAGGACGACCTGCGCGGCCTGATAGTTGGCAAATGCCAGGCGCCGCGCGCACTCAGCTGGTTCACGGTTGGTGCTACGACGGTTGGGGAGTCGGCCATGCTTACCGTGGCCAACCCGACGCAGCAGGCAACAAAGGTGAGCGTGAAAGGCTGGTCGGCCTCCGGGCCCCTGTCGGACAATCCCACGTTTACCGTCGGCCCGCGGTCGTCCCAGACGGTGAACCTGGCGGCCTACTTCCCAGAAAATGAAAGGCTCGGAGTTTCAGTCGAGGCCTCGGGGCCGGGAGCGGTCGCCAGCATCCACACCGTGGGCATGGACGGCCTGGCACCCCAGGGCACCGACGCGGTGACGGGGTCGGAAGAACCGTCCAAAACCGTTGCGCTCGTAGGCTTGCAAGAGGGGTTGCAAGACCCGAAACTGCGCCTGATGAATCCCGGGACCGAGCCCGTCAACGCCGAAGTCACGCTACTCACCGAGAATGGACTCGTCGGCCTATCCGGCAGCGAAACCATTGAAATCGATCCCGAGGCCGTATTCCAACTGTCCCTAGACGGACTGGCCACCAAAGTGGCAACCGTAATGATCGCCGCCTCCGAACCCATCTTGGCATCCATGTCCGCAACCGCGGTGGGCGAGCCCAACCAGGACAAACAGCGCGTCGCCGACCGCGTCGTTTGGATGCCCGCGCAAACCGCCACGCAGTTCGCCACCGTAGTGCCACCAACCGGCGGTAAGGGAGAAGCCAAGAACGCCCTCCACGTTGCAAACCCCACTGAAACACCAGTTTCGGTGACCATCAACGGGAAGGACAAAACGGTGGAGCCCTTCTCGACGCTCACGCAACCCGTGGATGCGGGTGCGTTAACTGTCGAGGCAAAGCAACCCGTCTACGCTTCGCTAACCATCAGCGTTGACCGCGAGGACGGCAAAGTTATCTCAAACATTGCGCTCGACGACCTGACGGCCACGGTTCCGACAACAAAACTCGTCGTCGACCGCTAGGCCCGGGTGCGGCTAGCGCGGCGCGAGTCTCGCGCTTACGGGGCTCGCACTGTACAGGGCTCGTTTGCGGGGCTCGCACTGCGCGGCTTTTGAAGCGTGAATCGTATTTTGCCCTTGTAACTGGGCGGTTACGGGTGTAGCGGGCCGATTGGACCGCCGTGGATTTCTTCGGGGGAGAGTCCTGAAAGTTGCGATAAGTTTTCCACTAAAAGTGTGCGAATGAGGGCGTGCATCGGCGAGCGCAGGTCACGAATAGAGGCGCGGCCGGCGCGCGCCTGAATGGGAAGCCGATACAAAACCAGGCGAGGCGCTAGGCGGGCCAAGCGGTTCTCGGGAAACACGCGACACATGACGGCGTCGTGAGACTCCCACGACGCGGGATTAGTGTGCGGAACCTCGTCGATGCCGATCTCGATGCGGGCCAGTTCTGGCAGGCGGCCAACAATTTCTTGCACATTGGACGCAACAAGCTGCTCAAAGGACTGCCGATACGTCAGCCGCGCGGGCACCTCCGGGTGAAACAGGGGGCCGCGAAGGCCCCGCCCGTGACGGTCACGACGACGAGTTACTGGATACATAGCTCATACTCTACTAACCGCGGCGCGGACAAGTAGTGTGAGTCTGACCGGCGGCCTATCCTAGGGGAGTGAACACCATGCGCGCCTGCTCTCGACCAACCTGCAACCAGCCTGCCGTAGCCTCACTTACCTACGATTACGAAGAAGCTACCGCGGTTCTGGGCCCCCTGCCCGCGCAGCGCGAGCCGCACGCATTCGAACTTTGTGACAAGCACGCCACTAGTTTCACGGCGCCGAGAGGTTGGCAGGTGATCAGGCTCGCCACGAACTTTGAGCCAGCCCCGCCCTCCCCGGACGACCTACTGGCACTTGCGGAGGCTGTCCGCGAAGTCGGCCGAGCACCCCGCCAACCGGCTCCGCGCCCCACGACGAAACGTCCGGAGCAGGGCGCGACCCCTCCGGAGGGGTTTGAGAAGCCACAATCTCAACGCGTTTTGAATCGCCGCGCGAACTTCCGCGTGGTCGAGGGCGGAAATTAGGCGCTCTCGGCGAAATAACATGAAAAATTTCGCACATCGTGACAATATCGTTATATGACTGCGCGACTATTAGTGGTAGATGACGACGTTGCCCTAGCTGAAATGATCGGGCTCGTTTTGTCGTCTGAAGGCTACGAGGTTTCCTACGTTCACGACGGATCAGCAGCCCTCGACACTTTCCACCAGGTTGACCCTGATTTGGTACTTCTTGACGTTATGCTACCCGGCAAGGATGGCATTCAGATTTGCAAGGAGATCCGCCAGCACTCCGACGTTCCAGTCGTCATGCTGACCGCGCGTTCAGATACCGCCGACGTGGTTGCCGGCCTTGAAGCCGGCGCTGATGACTATGTTCCGAAGCCGTTCAAGCCGAAGGAACTTGTCGCGCGCGTTAAAGCCCGTTTACGAGGGCGTGAGGATCAGGCGGAAGAAAACATTGAGCTAGGCGACCTCGAAATCGACGTTTCTGGCCACCAGGTAACCCGGGGCGGTAAAGAAATCGCGCTCACACCGCTGGAGTTTGACCTGCTGGTAGCGCTTGGCCGCGCACCGTGGAAGGTGTTCTCTAGGGAAGAGCTCCTGGAGAAGGTGTGGGGCTACCGTCACGCGGCGGACACGCGTTTGGTGAACGTGCACGTGCAGCGTTTGCGCGCCAAGATTGAACGCGACCCCGAGCATCCCGAAATCGTAATCACCGTCCGCGGCGTCGGTTACCGCGCCGGTGGAGTTTCCGCGTAAGGTCATGTCGAATACGACCCTGGCGGGCTTTTCCGAGCGTGTTCGAAACAGCAAGCCGGTCCTTTTCATCCGCAAGTCGCTGTTCTTGCAAGTGGCGGCCGGCATGACCGCCATGATGTTCGTCGTCCTGTCCCTACTGTTCATTGCCGTCACGTTCCAGGTGCGCGAAAACATTTTCGACCAGCGGCGCGAACAAATCCTAGACGACGCGTCCGTGCGCATCGCGCAAGCCCAGTCCACGTTCGACCAGTCCACCGCAACAACGCCGGACCAGGTGCAGGACCTGGCAAATCAACTCGTGTCCTCGCTACGCTCATCAGCCACGGGTGCCGGCGCGGTTGGAACCATGCTTATGCGCTCACCCAGCGCGTCGACAACCTTTGCGATCAACGACCTCATTGATCAAAATCTGCTGCAATCACTGTCGGCCGAAATGCGGGCGCGAACATCGTCAGGGGCGGGCCCGTACTACCAGTCAATTGCGATTCAAAATGATGAGGGCGATCCTGACCCCGGCATTATTGTGGGCGGTCTGGTGACTTTGCCGCTCGCGGGGGAGTACGAACTTTACACGGTGTACACGTTGCGTGACGATCAAGAGACAATCTGGATGCTTTCGCGCACGCTTGCCGTCGGGTCGATTCCGGTGATCATGATTTTGGCGCTGGGAACAGTGTGGGTCGTCTTTAGGTTGCTTCGCCCCGTCCGCACTACCGCGGAGGCGGCGATCCAGCTGGCCGACGGTGATTTGAGTGTTCGCGTGCAGGCCGATGGCATCGACGAAATGTCGCAACTTGCGCGCGCGTTCAACACGATGGCGGAGTCACTGTCGGACAAGATCACGGAGTACGACGAACTATCCAGGTTGGAGCAACGCTTCGTTTCGGACGTTTCCCACGAACTGCGAACACCGATGACGACGATCCGGATGGCCGAAGAGCTCCTGTACGACAACCGCGAGGACTTCTCGCCGGTAGCCGCCCGATCCGCGGAACTGCTACATCAGCAGGTGGACCGGTTCGAGAAGATGCTGGCGGACCTTCTAGAGATTTCACGCTACGACTCTAAATCCGCGTCCCTAGAGATCGACGAGGTTAACTTTAACGAGCTTGTCGCCAAAGTTGTGGATGCGAATCAGCCGCTGGTGTCCAGCCTGGGCGTGGAGGTTCGCGTGATTGCCTCCGACCCGCGTTGCGTTGCCGAAGCTGATTCCAGGCGAATGGAACGCGTGCTTCGAAACTTCCTTGTGAACGCTGTCGAACACGCGGAACAGGGCCCGGTTGAGATTGAGATTGCCGCGAACGCGGACGCCACGTCGGTGCGCGTGCGCGACTACGGTATCGGCATGGATGAAGAGACCAGCGCGCACGTGTTTGAGCGCTTCTTCCGCGCCGACCCCGCCCGCACCAGGACGACCGGCGGCACGGGGCTCGGCCTGTCCATCGCGCGTGAGGACGTCTTCTTGCACGGCGGACGGATTGAGGCCTACGGAGAACTGGGCAAGGGCGCCGCATTCATGGTCACAATCCCGCGCAGGCAGGGAACCGAACTGGCGGAGGCTCCGCTAGAGCTTTGGGAGGAAAAGTGAAACAGCTTCGCTTCGCACTCGTCCTAATGCTCGCCCTGGTTTTAACGGCGTGTCAGGCGCTGCCGACCGCCGGGCCGGTTACGGGTTTTGAGCGCGATATTCCAAACTCCGAATCGCTCGTACTAAAGGGCTTTGGGCCTGTTGAGGACGCGCCTCCGGACGTGATTGTGCGCGACTTTTTGCGCGCCTCCGCAGCCGGCTGGTCCGACGACTTCCAAGTGGCCCGCGCGTACCTTACCGAAGACGCGAAGGCCGCGTGGCGTCCGGAAACCCAGGTTCAGATCTATTCGGATGATCAAACTCCAAACATGATTTCCGAGGACGGGAAGGTCCAGGTCAGTGTCGCTGTTGGCGGAGTTGTAACCCCGGACGGCAAGTACGCCATGCAGGCTAAGCCGTCTAATGTGCACCTTGACTACAACCTCGTGCAAAATGCGGATGGGCAGTGGCGTATCGACCGCCTGCCCGACGGCGTGCTGATTTCGCAGTCGTCATTCCACGCCGTTTACACCCTGGCGTCCGTATACTTCCTGTCGCCCGACATGACGGCTCTGGTGCCCGACCCGCGCTGGTATCCGGGGCGGCGCCTCGCGTCCTACCTGATGCAGGGGCTTATCGAGGGCCCGTCCCCGCAGATTGCCACCGCCGTGGTGTCGGCCGTTCCCGCGGGCGCGCGCTTGCCTTTGCAACAAGTTGAAGTGTTCGGAGGACGCGCCGAAGTGCGACTGGAGGGTGAAGACCTGAGCACCCCCGAACAGCAATCTGCATTTAAGTGGCAGGTTAACGCGACCTTAATGCAGGTTCCGTCGGTGTCCGAGGTCAGCATTCGCAACAACGAGACCAGCCTTGACGACGTGTCCGTTCCGGCGGGCCCGGCATGGGCGATGGATTCGCGGGCGGGCATCAGCAAAGACGGCCTCGTTTTGAATGATGGATCCGAACCCGTGCTTATGGCGCCGATCGACGAGATGGGCAAGTCGCCTCGCGACCCGAGTGTTGGGCCGGTGGATTCAAGCCCACTCGCGTTTATAAGCGGCGACCAGCTTTACGGCGTTCACCAAGCCATGGAGCCGCGCGCAATCTATACGGCCGACAACCTGTCGCGCCCATCTGTTGACCGCCTGGGGTGGATCTGGACCACAACCGGCAACAAGGTAGTTGTTGCGAGCTTGTACACGAACACGCCGATTGCACTGCCCAGCCCGTGGACTAGCGGCGACCCGCTGCGGGCCATTGCAATCACTCCCGATGGGGCGCGCGCACTGCTACTTCGCGGTGGCCCCGACGGTAGTGTTTGGTACGCCGGCGTGAAACGCTCCGCGGACGGTACCCCAATCGGACTTGACTCACCCAGCCGCATCGAAGTTGAAAAGGGCAAGATCCTCGACGCGTCCTGGGCGGGCAATACTTCCGCACTCATATTGCAAGAGGGCGCCGAGCAACGTCAGGTCACCATCTCGACGCTCGCATCCCTACCCGAAACCCTGCGCGCACCGGCCGACGCGGTTCGAATCTCGGGCGGCGCAACCCCGCAGTCGATCCTGCTCGGCAACGGTGAAGGCGCCGTCTACTCGCGCTCGGGCGCGTCCTGGCGTAACGAAACCAGCGTCCTGCAAGGCGAAACCTACCCGCACTAAATCGGGCCGCAAAGCATCCTGCCGTGCGAAACCCGGCTGGACGGTCCGCAGAGCCTATCGCTGCGCGAACCCTGACTGTACTTGGGCGGGCCGCAAGGCCCAGGCGGTAGTTTTGCACAGGCTCGCCCTCCTAGACGAAATCACAGCCGTTTATTACACGAGGACGCATTCGCGGCAAACTTGGCACGCTGAACGCATGAAAGCAAAGCAACTGCTGCAAGAACTAGTCAACGTCGTGGCGCCAACAGCGTGCGCGGGATGTCGAAAATGGGACACGCCGCTTTGCGCAGAATGCCGCCAACTCGCGCGAACCACCGCGGAAGCCGGAATCATCGACGACCCGAAGGCACCCATGCGGTCAGTTACACTCGGACGCTACGCGGGCAGCTTGCGAAACCTGATCCTTGCCGCCAAACACGACACTTCGCGCGACCTATCCGACTGGCTGTGGGACGCGGGATACGCGCTGGGTGCGGGGTGGTTAGAACACCGCAGCATAGTTGACGTACCCACCGGGAACAAGCCAATACACGTGGTTCCAGCACCTTCACAGTGGACGAGGGCGTGGCGCGGAATGCTCATCACCCCAACCATCGCCGACGGGGTTGCGCAGGCCCTGCGAAGCGCCGAAGTACCGGCCTGCGTTGTACCCGCACTGCACCAAAAGTGGGGATCATCCCAAGCCGGACTCAGCGGAGACCAAAGACGCCAAGGCCGCGGCGAGTCAATCAGCGCCCTCATAAACGTAGAGGGCGCAAACTGCGTCCTCGTAGACGACGTCATAACGACGGGGGCAACAATGCTAGCCGGACGCGACGCGCTAGAAGCGGCCGGCGGAAACTGTTTTGTTGCGCTTAGTTTGGCGGTTGTGCACAATGAAAACTCGCATAAGTGATGCTAATCACCAAAATCGAGTAAGATTGAGGATATCAATTCACTAGAAGTTACTTCTGGTTAGTTGATGTTTACATGGTGTTCGGGAGGTGGTAACTAAACGCACGGCCAGACGCAACGAGTGCCTGGCAATTCATCTCGGAGGGTCAAACCCCCAATATTTTCCTGGAGGAACCATGGATATCACAGTTGTCGGACGCAATGCCGAAATCCACCCCAACTTCCGCGAATACGTCGAAGAAAAAGTGTCGAAGGTGACGCTCTTTTACCCACGGGCTCAACGAATCGATGTTGAACTAACCCACGAACCTAATCCGCGCCAAGCTGAAACTGCCGAGCGGATCGAACTTACAGTCTTTGGCAAGGGCCCAATCATTCGAGCGGAAGCATCAAGTTCGGACCGCTACGCCGCGGTCGACATTGCATCTGGAAAACTGTTTGAGCGCTTACGTCGCGCTCGCGACCGCGCGAAGGACCACCGCCGGCGCTACAACAAGCCGATTGCTGATGAACTAGGAGGTCTTCTAGACGGCGTTGACGAACCCGTTGGAGCTGCCGCTGACGTCGAAGAAGCGAAGGTAAACGACACGCTCCGCTCCGCATCCGACCTGAAGCTAGGCGAAGAACGCGAAGAACAACTCGGCGATTCGCCAGTCATTGTTCGTCAAAAACTCCACGAAGCCGAACCCATGACCGTCGATCAGGCGCTGTACCAAATGGAACTGGTCGGACACCCGTGGTTCCTATTCATCGACGCCGAAACCGGTCAGCCGTGCGTGGTCTACCACCGCGAAGGCTGGACGTACGGTGTCATTCGACTCAACACCAAAGTTGAAGGTGTCTGAAAACAAGACCGCCAAACCATAGGCGTCAAAACACTCTGACAATAGTTCGCTGGAGGGCCGGGCTAATCCCGCCCTCCAGCGTTTTGTTTAATCAAATACGACAGCGGTTTGCCGAGCGGGTTACAATAACGAAGGTTAAACATTTGAATTTCCGCTGATTTCGACGATTTTGGAGCACCGTGTCTATATTCGACAAGATCCTACGCATGGGTGAGGGCCGAACCCTACGCAAACTAGAAAATATTGCGGATCAGGTAGAAGCCCTAGAAGACGACTTTCGCGAACTAAGCGACGAACAACTGCAGGCAAAAACCGACGAGTTCCGCCAGCGTTTACAAGAGGGCGAAACCCTTGACGACCTCATGGTCGAAGCATTCGCAACGGTTCGTGAAGCCGCGGATCGCGTGCTCGGTTTGCGTCCCTTCCGCGTTCAGATCATCGGCGGTGCTGCCCTGCACAAGGGCAATATTGCTGAAATGAAAACCGGTGAAGGTAAGACCCTGGTCGCAACCCTGCCGTCCTACCTGCGCGCCCTGGACGGTAAAGGCGTTCACGTTGTAACCGTTAACGACTACCTGGCGTCCTACCAGTCGGACTTGATGGGCCGCGTCTACAGGTTCCTGGGCCTCACCTGCGGTTGCGTCCTGGTCGGCCAAACTCCCGCGGAGCGTCGCAAGCAGTACAACTGCGACATCACCTACGGCACGAACAACGAGTTCGGCTTCGACTACCTGCGCGACAACATGGCGCAGGTTCCCGAAGACATGGTTCAACGCGGACACAACTTCGTAATCGTCGACGAGGTCGACTCGATCCTCATCGACGAGGCGCGTACGCCCCTGATTATTTCCGGCCCCGCGCAGGGAGACGCAAACCAGTGGTACACCGCGTTTGCATCCATGGTTAAGGGGCTAAGCGCTCCCGAAGACTACGAGGTCGACGAAAAGAAACGCACGATCGGTATTTTGGAGCCGGGCATCGACAAGATCGAAGACCAGCTCGGTATCGACAACCTCTACGACGCCGCGCACACCCCGCTGATCGGATTCCTAAACAATGCGATCAAGGCAAAGGAACTATTCAAGCGCGACAAGGACTACATCGTTCAAGACGGTGAAGTCCTAATCGTCGACGAACACACTGGCCGCGTACTTCCCGGCCGTCGATACAACGAGGGCATGCACCAGGCAATCGAAGCCAAGGAAGGCGTCGAGATCAAGGCGGAAAACCAGACCCTCGCGACCATCACCTTGCAGAACTACTTCCGCCTATACCCCGAAGGCTCGCGCTCCGGCATGACGGGTACCGCAGAGACCGAAGCCGCAGAGTTCGTCTCTACCTACGACCTCGGCGTCGTCCCGATTCCGACCAACAGGCCCATGATCCGCAAGGACCAGCCCGACCTGGTGTACCCGACCTTCAACGGCAAAATGAACGCCGTTATCGACGACATCGTCGAACGCCACAAGAAGGGCCAGCCAGTTTTGGTTGGTACGACCTCCGTGGAAAAATCCGAACTGGTTTCGCAAATGCTGAAAGAACGCAGGGTTCCCCACGAAGTCCTAAACGCAAAACAGCACGCGCGTGAAGCCGCCGTCGTCGCAATGGCGGGCCGCAAGGGCGCAGTCACGGTAGCCACCAACATGGCTGGTCGCGGTACGGACATCATGCTCGGCGGCAACGCGGAACACATCGCGCTCGCTGAAATGGCATCCAAGGGTCTAGACCCCGAAGAGGATGCCGAAGAATACAACAAGGTTTGGCCCAAGGTCATGGAAGCGGCCCGCAACGCCGTAGCCGCCGAACACGACGAAGTCCTAGAACTAGGCGGGCTCTACGTCCTCGGCACCGAACGACACGAGTCCCGCCGCATCGACAACCAGCTACGCGGTCGTTCCGGCCGTCAAGGCGACCCGGGCGAATCACGCTTCTACCTGTCCATGGAAGACGACCTGATGCGCCTGTTCAACGCCGGTTTGGCGCAGCGAATCATGGCGTCGGGAACGTACCCCGAAGACCTGCCGATCGAGTCGAAGATGGTCTCAAAGTCCATCGCATCAGCGCAGGCACAGGTCGAAGGCCGAAACTTCGAGATCCGTAAGAACGTCCTCAAATATGACGACGTCATGACCGGTCAGCGTGAATCCGTTTACGGTGAGCGTCGTCGCGTGTTGGAGGGCGAGGACATGACGCCGCAGATGAAGTTCTTCCGAGAGGAACTCATTAACGCTGTGGTGAAGCAGTACACGGCCGCGGAAAGCTCGCAGGACTGGGATCTGCGGCAAATGTTTGAAACTTTGCGCGAATACTACCCGGCAACCGTGCATCCAGACGAGATCGTCGAAGTTGCGGGCGGCATTGAATCCGTAACGGCTGAAGACTTCGTGTTCGAATACGTCTCTGACATCGAAAACGAGTATGACAAGATCGAAAAGCAGGTTAACGCGAACCCGCTTGCTATCGAGCAGTTGGGTGAAGAGCCCATGCGTAACCTGGAGCGCCGCGTTGTTTTGGCATCCGTTGACCGCTTGTGGCGCGAGCACCTCTACGAGATGGACTACCTGAAGGAAGGCATCGGCCTGCGTGCCATGGGGCAGCGCGACCCGCTGGTCGAATACGGTGCTGAGGGCGCGCAAATGTTTAGCGCCATGATGGAGCGCATCCGTGAGGAAGCAATCAAGCAGGCGTTCTCGTTTGCCGGCCAGTTTGAGATTGCGCAAAAGCAGCGCGAAGAGGAGCTAAAGGTTGACGCAAGCAAGGCTTCTGCGGTTGCCCTCCAGGCGTCCATGCTGACCGCTGGTAAGAAGGGCGACGACGTTATGGGTGACGTTGGCCGCTCTAAGATGGGCAAGCTGCAAATGTCCGGCCCCGCAGGTGCGGGTGATTCCGATGGGATTCCCGATGAAGGTTCGGCCTTCCGCCCGTCGAAGCAAAACCGTGCGCAGCGACGCCAGCAGGCACGCTCCGGCGCTAAACAGGCTAGCTCCGCTAAGGGGAAGCAAAGCCGAGGCGCGGGGTCGGGCGGTCAAGGTGGCGGTCAGGCAATGAACCGTGCGCAACGACGCGCGGCAAAGAAGAAGCGCCGCTAGCCACAACCCGCACTCGGCATGGGCGTGAGCCCCGGCCGGGTTGCTAGATGATTTCAAGCGCCGTCGCCATCCATTGGCGGCGGCGCGCTTCTAGCCGGATAGACACGGCGTGAACACGCTCGCCCTGCGTTAGGATGTGGACGGTTTCAGCAACCTGCTCGTTAACCCGGCAGGTGCGCGATGATAGTAACTGTGCCCGGGGGCTGCGATGTGCGGGCCCATCCAAGCGTTCCGCAAGGTTCACCCGGCGTTCTATCGCCTCGTACAGGTCCGGTGTTATCCACCGCTCCAACTGGGTGGGGTAGCGCTGGCCGGTCAGGGTTTCAACAATCGACAGGGCGAGTGACTTGCCCCAGTTCGTCGGGTCCGGCAACTTATCCACAGTCGTAATCGGTGGAGTGCGGGTAGTGACCTCTTCGGAGTAATCCCAGGAGCCATCAATCATCGACCAGTGCCTCTGCACCTTCGCGGGGCGCGGCATCGCCTGACTGAGCGTGACCCGAGGATGTCGTTTTAGCCGAACCTTCAAGGGCTGCGCGACTTGGCGTGTATCGACCTTGGAAATCATCTTTGGAGCCGCGGTCGGTTTGGTCGGGAACTTACTGCGCGCGGGCGCGGGAGGGGCAATGGCTATGGACATTACATTTCCTCTTTGTCGGGTAGGTTCAAGATCGTGCCCGGATGGATCAGATTCGGAGAGTCGCCAATAGCATCGCGATTGCGCTCGTAAATCTTCACCCACCCGTCACTAATCACGGAAGGGTCCGCAGACCCTAAATGTCGGGCAGTTATCGACCACAGCGAGTCACCGGGTTTGACCTCGTACTGGTTCCCGGACTGCTCGAAATTCTGCGAGCTGTGAGAAGCTCGCTGATCAGTCTGAGCCTTTGAACTTTCCGAGGCCCCTGACCGCTCTGGTTCTTGCGATTGTTCTGTGTCTTGTGACTGTTCTGTAGCTGGTGGCTGCTCTGTGGCTGGCGAATGCTCGAGTTCGCCATCCGAAGCGCCGGAGTTGGCATCCTCCGTGATACTCGCCCCGCTTGCCTCAACCTGTTCTACTGCCGGAATCGAACTCCAACCCAGGTCGTTTGGAATATCAGCGGGGGTGGAGGCAAATGCGGGCACGGAACCACCCGCGATTGCCGTGGTTAACGCGAGCGTTGCAAGCCTTCTTCGCACGATTGGCTTTACCAACGGACTTGCGAATTTGAGGGCGCCAGCGCGAAGCTGTGTTGAAACACCTCTTCGCTGGCCAAACTTCAAGGCGACCTCTACGAACAGCAGTGAACCAAGACTCCAAACTGAAACTAGAGCAACGATTAGGCCCAGTGTGGCCGCGCCGACCGCGATTAGCGGGGAGTTCAAACTCATCGAGTTTTGCAACATCGCCTGCGGGGTCGCGATCAAAGCGGATACAGTGGGCCATGTTTCAGCCAGTAGAGCCAGCGACGCGACGGTCGTGGCCGAGAAGCCAGCTAGAGCCAGTAGGACCATGCGAAGGTCTGAGCTGCGAGTTGTGTCAGAACTAATTCTCTTCGTCGAGTCGTTAAGCATTTGACTTGATCCGTTTCAGTTCGTTTCAGTTCGTGCACGTTGATAGTTGCAGGTTGTGGATGCGGTGTCAAGAGTTTTCCAAAAAACCGTGGATATCTAGATTGAGCCCGTCGAATCTGTTTCAATCAAAGCGTGGAATTCGAAGAAATTATCGCCGACTTGGTGCGCGAACAGGCCGCGGCAAATGAGCGTGAAGTCAACGAAGAAGTAGCCTCGTTAGCGGAGGCCGAACTAGTCTCCGTTCAACTTTCCGACCGCCTGGCAGCACTTGAAGGCAAGCGAGTGTCACTGAGCTCCGCCTTCAACTATTCCGTGTCCGGTGAAGTTGTTCGAGCAAACCCCGCGTGGCTGCTCATTAAAGATAGGGAGGGCGAAGAGCTGGTCTCCGTGCCGGCCATTGCGCTGGCGAAAGGGCTGCAAAGGGTAGGCCCCGCGCCCTCGTTCATGGAAACGCGAATGGGACTGACGCACATTTTGCGCAAAATAATGCGGGAGCGCAGGCGAGTCCGCGTGATAGTGGGCTCGCACGCTCCCGTAGGTTTTATTGGCGCGGTCTACGCCGACCATATGGACATGATCGGACTGGACACCGGAGAGCCGTCCATTTCGGTGTCCCTAAAATCAGTATTCAGCGTGCGCATAGTCCGCGGATTCTAACGCTGTAGCGCGAATCCGTGCTGTCGCAAAGCGCGCTCCGGGGCGGCACTAAGCCGCGTAGCCGAAAGTGCGCGATGCGCAGCGGCGCAAAAATTGCACGGTCGAAAACGCGAACCGCGCCGCTTGTTTGGGTGTTAGGAGTTTCCTTGGGCGATGCGCTCGCGGGTGATCTCATATTGGCGTTCAATGTAGCGTTCCAGTTCGGACTGCTCGATGCGCCAGGTGCGTTTGCCGCCGACTTGAATCGCGGGTAGTTCACCGGACGTAAGTAGTGCGCGGGTTGCTGACTGGGACAGATTCAAGATCTCCGCAACGTCAGCCATTGTTAAAAATCGTGGAGTCATGGCTACATTGTGCCACTTCATATCAGTTCGCAACAGTACTATGCATAACTTGTGGAAAACATTTTTTCTTGAAAATCCACTCCAAGCATTGCCCGGCCGCAAGATCAGGATCGAAACGGCAATTGTGTCGATCGCGTGAACGATTGGTAACCGCCAGAAAAGCAGTCGGAAAAACCTTGCCCCCAACCTGTGGAAAACCTTCAAATTGGCCAGATTTATGGGCAATATGAGGGCGTGTCCAAATCTTTACCCAGAGCAAAACGCTCATCCGTGATCCGCGACCCGCGCTTCATTGCGGGTGTCTTGCTGATCATCGTGTCGATCCTACTGACCACTTGGATCATCCAGAGGGCGCGCGGTGGCGAAGATGTCTACCAGTTAACCGCGCCCGTAGCGCAAGGCCAGCCAATCGAACTGTCATCGGTTTCCGTGGTGTCCGCCCGCACCGGATCCAACGCTTACCTGCCCGTGGGTGAAATCCCCGAAGGCGCGATAGCTACCCGCTCGATGAGCGCAGGTGAACTGTTACCGCGCGACGCCGTGTCCACCGCTGCGGAGCAAGACCGGCGTCAGGTTGTAATCAACGTTGCGACGCGGATCCCGTCCTCCGTCGGTGTAGGTTCACAAGTCGAAGTGTGGTCGATCGATAAGCCGACGGTCGTGGAAGACCGGCAGGCCGAGCCCACCGTTATCGCAACCTCGGCGATCATCCTTGCGGTTTCCGAACCCGACGCAACCATGATCGAACACGCGCAGGCGGTGGAAGTCTCCGTCACCGAAGCCGACCTGGCTAAGGTCCTGGCCGCGACCGGCGGTAAGGGCTCCCTGGTCGTAGTTCCGGCGGGGTAACGATGGCCGCCGAAGGAGTAATCGTCTGGCTTTCCGAGCCCTTCGAAACCGAAGTCATCCAAGAGCTCAACGCCCAGTCCGCAAAGTTCACCGTCCAGCGACGCTGCGCCGACCTCACTGAAACGCGCGCGTGCGTGAGGGCCGGCTTAGGATCCGTCGTCATTGCCGAGGGCGGTGCTGGCGGGCTCGACGCTTCAGTGGTTGACGAATTCCACGATGCCGGTATCTTCGTCCTCCTGGTATTTGACGACCCGGTAACCGCGCCTTCGCTGGGGGAGGACGCGCGTGTCGACCACTCGAGTGCCGGATTCGTGGTGGAAACCCTGACGCTCGGCATTCGCAACCGGATGCTTGGCGATGTGCCGCCGCCCCCGCCGATGCCCGTCGAGCAGCCGGAAGTTGAAACTGATTACGCGGGCCGGATGATCGCGGTTTGGGGCACGCCGGGAGCTCCCGGACGCTCAACGATCGCGGTGAACCTGGCGCACGCACTAGCCGCGGCAGGCCGGCAGGTAACTGTCGTTGACGCGGACGCGCACGCCCCTTCGCTGGCGCACATGCTGGGTTTTGACGCGCCAGAATCCGGGCTGTTGAGCGCTTCGGCCCTGCGGAACCAAGGCGAGTTATCCGCCTCCCACCTTGATGATGAACGTATTTTTGTTGAGGACGGCCTTCACCTGCTGTCGGGTTTGACTCGCGCTGACCGTTGGCGGAGCCTGCGCCCCGAAGCTATCAATGAGGTTTTGCGAGAGCTTCGCAAACTTGGTGACGTCGTTGTGGACCTGTCCGATGGGCTGTCAGATGATGACCCTTCGCAGCTCACTTTTGTGCCGACCCCGCAAGACATTAATCGCGACATCCTCGAGCGTGCCGACCAGTTCATAATCGTCGCCCGCGCGGACGCTGTGGGGCTCACCCGCCTGGCGCATACTCTTTACGACGCCGAAGAAAACGGTCTGCGCCCCAACCTGTTGGTTATTAATAAGGCGCGTCGCGCCAGTACCGGCGGGTCGATTGAGCGTCCCATCGATTCGGTCCTCGCGTCCATTGCCCCGGAGATTCCGCGCGTAATCATTGAGGACGCGGTTGAGGTTGACCGCGCGACTTTGGATGCGACGACTGTGGTGGGGCAATCTCCGTTGTCCGATTTTGCTGGGCAAATCCAGCAAGTTGCCGCCCTTTTGAACTTGATTGCGCCTGAAAATAGTCGGGGAGGGCGGGCTAAGCGGCGCCGTAAACGAGGCGGGGCCGCGCGTAAGTGGGGGCGCAGCGCGTAAAGGGTACGGGTTTTGGTTTGGGCGTGGCACACTTGGGATATGCGTTCTTTTCTGCCGGTAACTGCCACAGAGTTGTGTGGGGATCTGCCAAACCGTGAGCTCGTAGTTCCAAAACCTGCGGGTGGCTCTGGCGACGCCCTGGAGTGGGCTGAGTATGAGGCGACGGTTGATGCTTCACTTGCGTCGCTCGAGCTGGTTCGTGACACGGGGGAGCCGGTGCAGCGGCGCATCGTGCTTGCCCTGGACGGTGACACTATTGACTGGGAGCACGTTGTTGCCATTTTGATTGATGGCTCTGATGCGGAAGACTCTGTGCGCCGCGCGTGCGAGGCGACCACGCAGGACGAAGCCGATGAGGCCCTAGAAGAGCTGTTGGACTTCGCCCTGCAGTGGTATGACGCCTCGGAGCGTGCTGGATTAGCCCGCGTCTTGAATGGATGCGTTGACTTGTAGAGTCGAGCCTCCGTCCGCTTGTTTGGTAACGGAGATGCCGTCGCTGATCCGCCGTTGCATTTCTGAAACGTGAGAGACAACGCCGACAGTGCGCCCGGAATCGCGTAGACGTTCCAGGCCGATCATCACTTGGTCCAGGGTGTCGGAGTCAAGGGAGCCGAACCCCTCGTCGATCAACATCGACTTTAGGTCGAGTCCGCCCGCTTCAGAAGAGATCACTTCCACGAGTCCAAGAGCCAGGGCCAGGGAGCTGTAGAAGGTCTCGCCACCCGATAGGGACGTGGGTGCTCGCTCATCATCGGTTTCGGCGTCGAATACGGCAAGCCCAAGTCCGCCTGCCTGCGTGCGAAGGCTCGGGTCCAGGGCAACGCGGTGGAGCTCGTAGCGTCCTGAAGAAAAGCGTGACAGGAACGGTTTTGATGCTTCCAGTACTCGTTGGAACTGGCGAATGATTACCCACGTGTCAAACGAGATGGGCGCACCCTGTTCGATGTTTGCTTTCTTGGCAAGCACTGACAGGTCAATCAGGGGGCCGGATTCTCTCTTTAGCTCTTCGAGCTGTTCGATGAAGTCTCGCAAAACGTTGAGCTTAGTGTTGTAGGCTTCGACCTTTTGCTGGGCGAGGGCGAAGTCTTGGTTGGCTTCGCTTTGCTGCCTGTCGAGCCGCGATATTGTGGCTTTTAATGACTGCGGGATGGTGGCGCGGATTAGTCCGGTTTGTTCAGCTTCATCCCGGTCGCGTTCAGCCATCTTGCGGTCAAAGTCGTAGCGTTTCACTTGGGCTTCAAGGTTTTCCATTGCGGCGGTGTCCATGACCGCATCTTGCGCGGCTTGAACCGTTTCGAATGGGCTCTTTTGAAGTGCGTTTTCGAGGGCGAGCTTAGCTTGCTGCGCCGCGCGGTACGCGCCCAGCCATTCGGTTAGGGCGTCCCGCAGGGCGCGAACACGCCCTTGACGCTTCGACAAAAACTCGCTGCGCTGCTCAACTGTGTCGAAGTTACCGCGCGCGGCTTCGATGGACTCGTGAAGTTCTTGGATCTGTTCGCGCGCGTGGTTTTGGTCGCTGTTGATAACGGTGAGCCTGGTTTTACGATCCACCAGGTTTTTGTCCAGCGTGTCCGCTTCAGCGAGGGCCGCTTCGAGGTCCTTGCGAAGCTTCACCGCTTCGGCGTTGGCATTCTGCGCGTTTTGGGTGGCCTGCTTGGCTTCTTGCAGGGCGATCTCTAGGGACGCGGAATCTGCGCCCGCCTCTTTGTTGAGCTCCGTGATTTGCCCCGTGAGCTTGCGGTGATTTTCCTGTACCGATTTGAGTGCAACATCCGCGGCATTTTCTTTGTCTTGCGCCGCGCGCACTGCGTCGTGGTCGATGTCGGTGCGGTCCCCGGTGGCCGGCCGCGGGTGTTCGGTCGACCCGCACACGAGGCACGGCGCGCCCTCAACTAGCTCTGACGATAACGCTAACGCCGAATCGTTTAACCACCCGGCTAGGGCTTCAAGGGAAGCGGCTTTCGCGGAGGCAAGTTCGCGCACTTTCACACCGATCTGTTCGGCAGCTTCCACGAGCTGCGCGCGCAGTTCGTCACCTTTTCGAGCGGCTTTAAGCCGTGCTTCCAACGCGTTTTGCTCATTTTGGAGGTCGAAGCGCTTCTCACCGGCCTGCTCCAGGTTTGCAATCCGCTGCCTGAACTGGGCTTCCACGGGAGCAAAAACCTTGAGCTTCTTCTCATCTGCCAAAATCGAAGCCTGCAGTTGCTCGCGTTCAGCGTCCAGTGTCGACACCTTATTTTGCAGGTCCGTCAGCTGCTGGGCGCTTTTTTGCGCGGATTCGATAATGGTTTGCTCGCGGGTTAGCTCGTCCAGGCGCGCCTCAATCTGCGCCCGATCAGTGTCGGGGTCTTGCAGGACATCGCCCGCCAAAGTGGCCAGGTCTGCATCGGGATTTTCATAAGCGAGGGCGTCCTCACTCGCGGCCGCATCAACGCCGGTTGAAACTGCACGGCTTAGTTCCTCGCGAGTGCTGTCTACATTTGCCTTGGCTTCGGCCAGGTCTTGCTGAGCGCGTTTTTGCCGGGTGACATCGGAAGCTACCTGCTGCGCGTGCCTGGCAAGCTCGAGCTGTTTAACGTCGCTTTCGTGTTGGTCGGCTTGCCGGTCTAGTTCTTCCAGTTTTGAAGTAGCCTCGCGCCACATTGTGGTCGTTTTTTCGATCTGCGCGCGTTCGGCCTCGGTGGCTTGCATTTCACGCACCATTGCTACGCGTTCGGCTAGTTCCGCCTGTTGCGTGTCGCGCGCGTGCTCAAGATCGGCAAGTGCGACAAGGCCGAGGCCGATAGCCTTTTCGTATTGCTGGCCCTGCACGCCCTCTTGAATTTCGGCAGACATTTCGGCGGCATGAATGGTGACGCGGTCTTGCAACTGCGACTGCGCTTCGCGAGCCTCTTTGGCTTGCGCTTCGAGAGATACTCTGAAGTCTCGGAAGTGCTCCGTGGCAAAGATTTCTTCGAGGACCTCTTTGCGATCCTTCGGTTGGGAGTGAATAAAGCTTGCAAACTTCCCTTGGGGTAGGACCACGGTTTGCAGGAACTGTTGGGGGCCGAGACCTACAATTTCAACCACGTCATCGTTGACGTTTTTAATGCCTCTTGAGACGTTGTCTAACTCTAGTTTCCCGGGCTCGTTCAGGCTTGCAATCAGCTCTTCAGTGGATGTGGACGCGTCTGCAGATAACACCCGGTCTAAGGTCGCGGTCCCGGGCGTTTCAGTCTTGTTGCCTTCCTTTGTGTACTTCGGGCGACGCATTACCTGGAAGACACCGCGCGAGGTCGCGAAGGTGAGGCTCACGAAGGTGTCCGTGTCGCGCGCGGCGAAGTTGGAGCGCAGCCGCTCCTCGCTAGAAGTGGAGCCACCGGCAACTTGGCCGTACAACGCGAAGGTTATTGCGTCGATGAGCGTTGATTTGCCGGCGCCCGTCTGGCCTTTCAGAAGGTATAAGCCGGACGGTTCAAAAGCGGTGAAGTCGATCTTGTGGTGGCCGGGGAAGGGGCCGAGGGCTTGAAATTCTAGGGTAAGTAGTCGCATTAGTGGACCTCCTCGTCCAGGACTTGACTCCACGTTTTGTCGATAATGTCCGCTTCGATGTTGCTCACTTCGCGGCCCAGTGCCAGTTCAAAAAACTCGCGCGCCAGATCTTGGGGAGACTTGCGGTCAACCTGCGCGTACGTTGCCTGCTGGGTAGACGCCGGGGGCGTGTGCCTGATCAACAGCGCGTTTGGATACACGGCTTTGATGCGTTCATACATGTGCTCGGGTCGAACCGTGTCGGTGATTTCCAGGTGCGCGTACCCTGTTTTCGCCCAGTCGGGAACGTCGGTTATCAGCTCGTCGATAGTGCCCGTGCGCTGATGCAGGGAGTACGGCTGAGGCACGTCCACAGTTTCAACAGACACGACCTCATTTTCGATAGTGAGGACGGTTGTGGACTTGTGGTCGGTGGCCTCTGAGAACGAGAACGGTTGCGGTGAGCCCGAATAGCGGATGATGGGGCCGTCTGTTTCGAACTGTTGCGGGCGGTGCAGGTGGCCGGCCGCGACGTAGGAGAGCCCGCGCGAGCGACGCTGCTCGGAGCCCATGGTGACGAATGTTTCGGTGGTGACGGACTGGGCGCCGCCAACTGAAATGTCGCGCTCTGAATCCGAAGTTGCCGACCCGGCGATAAACGCGTGGATCATTGCGATGGCGGGGCCTTTTCGATTCTGAAGGTCGGAGTCGATGCGCCTCAGTGCACCCTCCATCACGGCCTGGTGGGATCGCGTAAGCTTGGTCAACACGCCGTCGTCATCGACGGTATCTGCAAGCGTAAGACGCGCCGTGTCGGGCTCCAGGAAAGGAACCGGGTAAACGTTTAGCAACTCGGAATCCGTTTGCACGACGATCGGCTCACCAACGCGGCTGGTCTGCGAAAAAAACTGCAGATTGTCCCTAAACAACGCCGACCCGAATCCCAGGCGCGTTGCCGAATCATGGTTGCCGGGAATCACGATCACGCGGGTGAGTTCCGTGAGGCGCTGCAACACGTCCTCGAACATGCGAATCGACGTTGTTGGCGCGATCGCGCGGTCATAAACGTCCCCCGCAAGCAGTAGCGCGTCGGGCTCCTCAAAGCGCGTTAACTCGACAATATGGTCGAGGAAATCTTCTTGAAAGCGCTCCAAAGAAAGCTTGTGGAGCGTGCGTCCCAGGTGCCAATCGGCCGTGTGAATCAACTTCATGTAACCAGGGTAACTAATGGGGCGGACAAAAAGTTTTTGGGCCCCTTACGTGCCCGTTCGCGGGCGTGGGAGGGCGAGCTTAGCGCGGCTCAGGTCATACCGTCACTCCGGGTGAAACCGCGGCAGCGGCTTCACCCGCGCCCTCGTTACTCTTCTTCTTCGGGCCAGTCCAGGCGGTCCAGGACTTCTTCGTGAAGCAGGCCGTTGGTGGCTACAGCGTTGCCCGCCCACGGGCCGGGGTCGCCAAGTAGAGAGGAGAAGCGCCCTCCGGCTTCTTCCACAATGGGCACGAGGGCGGCCATGTCGTAGGCTTCCAGTTCGGGTTCAGCGGCGATGTCTACCACGCCCTCTGCGACCATCATGTACGACCAAAAATCGCCGTAAGCGCGGGTGCGCCACACGTCATCCATGAGGCTCATGAAGTGGGGGAGGCGTTCGCGCTCCTTCCAGCCGGTCAGCGAGGAATACGACAGGGACGCGTCCTCCAACTTGGAAATGTTGGACACGTGGATCTGGCGATTGCGTTGCAGCGAAGTTCCGGTGAACGCGCCGCCGCCCTTCGCAGCCCACCAACGCTGGCCCAATGCGGGGGCGGAGACGACACCCACGACCACCTCGCCCTCTTCAACAAGCGCGATGAGTGTTGCCCAAACGGGGACGCCGCGCAAGAAGTTCTTAGTGCCATCGATCGGGTCGATTACCCACACGCGCGATGAACGGCCGGTTGTCCCCATCTCTTCGCCGTAAACGGAGTCGCGCGACCGGGCTGTGGAAAGCTGGCGGCGGATCGTCTCTTCGGTGGTGCGGTCGGCATCGGTGACGGGAGTCATGTCCTCTTTGGTGGCGACCTTCAAATCATCGGAACGGAAACGCGACATCGTCACGGCGTCCGCCTGATCGGCCAGAACGTGGGCAAGTCGCAAATCATCCAAATACTTCATGCGCGGTTTCATACCCTTTACGGTACCCGAGCGTGGCCGGTATATCAGCGATTACCGTAAGCTAGGATTCGTGGGATCAAACAGTAAATTTCTGATGCTGGCAACGAGGCCGCAAGAAAACATTGCCGAATCCGAATACGAGATGTTCTTGAAACTGTCCGGATTAACCCCCGAGCGCCTCGTCCGCCACCGCCTGGAACGCGAATCCATGCCCGATATCAACCTGAACGAGTGGGCGGGAATCATCCTGTGCGGGTCGCCGTTCGACACGTTGACGCCGCAGCATTTGAAGTCGGACGTTCAAAAGCGTGTTGAGGGCGAGCTGTCAGACTTACTTGACGTTCTTGTTCCCGCTGATTTCCCGTTCCTGGGCGTGTGCTACGGGGTGGGGACTCTGCTGGGGCATCAGGGGGCGAAACTGTCGGAGAAGTACTCTGAAGAAATCACCGCACCCACTATTTATCTGACCGAAGAGGGCTTGGACGACCCGATTACGCGGGGGATTCCCGAGCAGTTCCGCGCCTACGTTGGCCACAAAGAAGCCTGCGAAATCATGCCTGAAAACGCGGTTTTGCTAGGGACGGGAGAAAAGTGTCCGGTCCAGCTTTTCAAAGTTGGAACCAACCTTTACGGCACCCAGTTCCACCCCGAGCTCGACTGGCCCGCCCTGCACATTCGCATCATCGAATACGCGGAAAACGGGTACTACGCGCCCGCGGAGCAACAGCGCGTCATCGACGAAACCAGCGCGGCCGACGTGTCCCACTCCCACAAGATAATCCCGAACTTCGTGCGGATGTTTGCCTAGTTCTCCCAGGGTTTTTCTTGCGCGGATTTCAGGCTTATCAGTAGCCGGCGGATGGATTGCACGCGCACCTGTCGGTACTGTTTTTGATCCGCGGGGGATTGTCGAATCCAATCATCGAGGGCGCACTCCGGCGAGGTCGCTAAGTGTTCGCACCCGCGCGGGCACGCTTCGGTGACTTCCCACAGTTCCTCAAACGCGGCAATCACCGTGTTCGGATCCACGTGTGCGAGGCCGAACCCGCGCACACCGGGCGTATCGATAACCCAGCCGCCGCTCGGCAAGGGGAGTGCCTCCACCGAAGTAGAGGTGTGGCGCCCTCGTCCCGTTACTTGATTAACGTGGCCAATCGAGCGGTCCGCATCCGGGATCAGCGCGTTGATGAGCGTGGATTTGCCCACCCCGGAGTGGCCGATCAGCACGGACGTGTGACCCGTCAGGCGGCGTGCGACGTCCTCGTAACCATCATTCGCGGGATGATCCCCAAGCATCGACACCGTAACTGTTTCCACACCCAGCGACTTCGTGAATTCCTGAATGTTGTCGGGGTCGCCAAGATCAGCTTTTGTGAGGCAAACAAGAGGCTCCATGCCAGCATCAAACGCGGCCACCAGGCAACGGTCAATAAAACCGGGCCGCACGGGCGGATTCGTCATCGCCGCAACAATCACCATGATGTCAGCGTTCGCGACGATAGTTTTTTCGCGCCCCTTAGCGTCGGAATCTTCCGCTGAGCGCGTCAGCTCCGTCGTCCGGTCCAAAACCTCAACGATCCTGGCCAGAGTGTCTTTTCGCCCCGACAAGTCGCCGGTTAACCGAACCTTGTCGCCAACCACGATGCCGCCGCGCCCGATCTCGCGGGCCTTCACCGCTGTGAGGCGCGGCCCGCCCTCGGAAATCACGTGATAACGCCCGCGATCCACAGCGATTACGCTGCCCGTGGGAGCGTCGGAATAATCCGGCCTGCGTTTTGTGCGCGGGCGTGAACCCTTGCCCGGCCGCACGCGTACGCGCGGGTCGTCGGTGCCGATATCACGCCTGGGCATTCGCACCACCGTTCAGCATCTTGTTCCACCGGTCGACAAAGTCAGGCATCGTTTTCGACACGGTCTCAATGTCGTCCACGTAAACCTCCGGCACGACCAGTCCAATGATCGCCGCGAACGTAGCCATCCGGTGGTCACTGTAGGAGTGCAGCTCTACGGGGCCCTGCAATTTTTCGCGCCAGCCGTTGGTCGGGTCTATCGCCAGGTAGTCCTCGCCCTCGTCGACATCAACGCCGAGTTTGCGAAGCTCCGTTGCGATTGCCGCTAGGCGGTCCGTTTCGTGTCCGCGCAGGTGTCCGATATTCGTAATCCGCGAGGGCGTGCTTGCAAGCGCGCATACCGCTGCAAGCGTGGGTACGAGTTCGCCAACTTGCGACATGTCGCCCTCGAAGCCCTTAATCTCGTGCCCACGCACGCACAGCGTGCCGTACTGGGTGCCGAGGGGGAATATGTCAACCTCTTGACCCATTTGGCGAAGGATTGACTGCCATGCGTCACCCGCCTGGGTTGTGGTGAGCGGCCAATACGGCACGCGCACGTGCCCGGCGGTAACCACTGCCGCGGCCAGGAACGGGCCGGCGTTGGACAGGTCCGGTTCAATAACGACATCGCGCGGTTGAATGTCGCCGCGCTTAACCCGAAGGGAGGTGTCCGAAGTCCACTCCACCCGGATGCCGCGCCTGCGCAACGAGTCGATCGTCATCTCAATGTGCGGCTTTGATGGCAACGCACCCGTCAGTTCGATCTCGAGCCAGTCTGCGTCGGCCTCCAACAGGGGAGCGACCAACAGCAGTGCCGACAAAAACTGTGACGAGCCCGAGGAATCCAAGCGCACCGGGCCATCCGCCTTCGCGGGGCCACGCATGGTCACGGGATACTGCGCTTCGCCCTCGTAATCAAAATCAACGCCCATCGAACGCAACGCTTGGTATAGCGGCTTCACGGGGCGCTCGTTAGCCTGCTCGTCAGCAATGAAACGCACGTCGCGCTCGTACAGGGAGGCAACGGCGGGGATGAACCGCATGACGGTTCCGGCAAGACCGCAGTCAATCGTCACGGGGCCGGAGTGGGGGACGCACGGAATCTTCGAAACCTGCCAGTTATCCGCGCCCATATCAATCTCAGCGCCCAACTTTCGCAGAGCCGCAACCATCAGGTCTGTATCACGCGCTCGCAGGGCACCCGACAGGGTCGACGGGCCGGAAGCGAGCGCAGACAGCACGAGTTCCCGGTTCGTCAAAGACTTCGAACCGGGAATCGTTACGTCAGCGTCTACGGGTTTTAGTGCGCGCGGGGCAGGCCAGGCTTTAGGCGTCAAAGGCTTCCTTGGCGGACTGCCAAGCCTCGTTGCGAGCTTCCGCTAGTTCAACCTTGTGTTCGCGCCAGTTCGCCAGCGCCCACGCCTTCGACGGCTCACCGCGACGGTCAACGCTAGCCAAAATCAGGCCGCCCAGCGTGGCGCCGTAGCGCTCCAGTCCGCGACGGTACTTGTTGCGCTCCGCCTTATCTTGCGCGGTCCACACCGGGTTTTGAATCAAAGCGATCGGAACCGCGACAGTCGCCAGAGCAACCGCGCATGAACGCGGAGCCTTACCAAGCGCAAACCCGGTACCAGCCATCGCGGTGAACCCACCCAACACGCGTGACGCCATCTTCGCGTCAGACGTCAAAACAGGTGGAACACCCAGACGCTCCAAGTACGGCGACACCTTCTTAAACTGGCGTGCATGTTCGTCGGGGTCCTTCACAGCGGAGATCCCGTCGACAATAAACGGTAAAGCAATCAGGGGACGAGCAACCATGCGTAGTAAGTTCATGTTTCCATGTTACCCACATCTCAGCTAAGCGCGCGGGAAAGACCGCGAAATTCTGCCCCTACCTGCGCGACCCCCGCGTGCAGTCCGCCCCGGATACGCGCGTGGAACACCCCGAAGCCGGCTCGCCCTCACAAATAAAAACAATCTTGGAACAAAACGGCACCGGTCGTTGTTATGAACGGTGAAGGAGGTGGCACTATGCTCGATAATGATGGACACCAAGAAGATCGACGAGGACGAACTGCGCGCACGGTTCGAAGAAGAGGCCCTGCCACTTCTGGACCAGCTGTACGGGGCGGCGGTACGCATGACGCATAACACTGCCGACGCTGAAGACCTGGTTCAAGATACTTATGCTCGCGCGTTTAGTTCGTTCCACACTTTTAAGCCCGGAACGAACCTCAAGGCGTGGATGTACCGCATCTTGAAGAACACGTTCATTAACACTTACCGCAAAAAGCAGCGCCGCCCGCAAGAATCCGGCGACGAAAACGTTGAGGACTGGCAGCTATACCAGGCGGCCGAACACCACCCGGTAGGACTGCGATCCGCGGAAGCCGAGGCCCTGGACGCCCTGCCTGACGACACGGTACGTGACGCCCTGGAGGCCCTGCCCGACAACTATCGCGAAGCCGTACTTCTCGCCGACGTTGAAGGGTTTTCTTACAAAGAGATTGCGGACATTATGGACACCCCGGTTGGGACCGTCATGTCGCGAATTCATCGAGGGCGCGCGCAACTTCGCACTGCGCTTGCGGATTACGCCGCGCAAATGGGTATCGGAGTGAGGGGAGGCAAGCATGCGTGAGTTTGACGATAGCTGCACAGCCTGCGAACAGTTGAACAAGTTCCTCTTCGAATACGCCGATGGTGAACTCGATCAGGAACACGCGAAGCGTTTGGAAAAGCACGTCTCCGAGTGTCCGTACTGTAAGGACCGTGTGGACGCGGAAATGCACGTTCGCGAATTGGTAAGGCGTTGCTACAACGAGCATGCCCCCTCCAACTTGCGCACCCGCGTGATCTCCAGGATTCGCACAACACACCTGCGTATCGAAACCTACGAGTAGGCAAACTGTGCCGGGCGCCCGTTTAACTGGTGTGGGCTCGGGTTTCGATTACGCGCGGGGTTGAATTAGTCACTTTTCGCTATCTGCCGCCTGCCAGGTGTGCTCGAGACTGTTAAATCAGCCCGATTTGTGCGAAAATGGCAAAGTTGTCCGAAGTCAACTGTCCGGGAGGACAGGCAGTAAGGAGTGGATTATGAGCAAGCGAGGCCGCAAGCGCAAGGCACGTCGCAAGAGCGCCGCAAACCACGGCAAGCGTCCCTTGTCCTAAGCTAAAAGTTTAGAAGGCTCCAGGAAAAATCCTGGAGCCTTCACTCATTTCCGGGGCCGCACGCCGTCAGTGCGTTGCAGGTGCCACGTCCGGTCCCGTGCGGTACACCGTCAGCGTGCGGTGGGTACCACTTCCGGGGCGCGCAGTTTGATCCGCCCGCCTGTCGCGACTAGGGGACTTCGCAGAGCGGGTTCTTATAGGCGGGCTAATCAAGACTGATTACTTTTTCAAAACAATCTAGGTTTGTGCGCGAATGCAGCACTATTACCGCCTGCTTTTTACTGCTCCCGAGGGCTTGCCTCAAACTCGTTAACTCTTCCCTTTCTTCACTCGGACTGAGATTCCTAAAGGTCTCATCAAGTAGAAGTATCCTTGCAGACCCATCGATGAGCTGAGAGCGTAGCAACTGTATTCCACTGCTACTGCACTCCTCTGATGCCAGGGGGTCCGTCGACGGAATTATCGTTACATCTCCACTCCTGCTTGCGTCATAGATGGCGTCGAGCAGGACTGATTTTCCTGCGCCAGTGCTTCCTATCAAAGCGGTGAGCACATTCCCACTATCGATCGAATTAAGGATTTTCCTAAGGGAATCTTGAGGAGCTATGTGCGGTGTTCTTGCCAACTCGAATTCTTCGAGCATACGAACCCGTTCCGCGGTCAAACTTACTACGCCGGCATGTTGAAGTGTTTCAATAGTGGTTTGGAGGCCTGCAGACAGGGTAAGAATAAAGAAAAGAATAGACGCATAGGTTATTTCTGCGGAATAGTTCCAAGGGATTGATATCAATAAGACTGCGAGACTGTTTAACGTTACGACCAATAACTGTGTTAATCCGCTCTGTAAAGCGTAGGCATTCGTCAACCGAATAGAGTTTCTGATGTAGTTATCTTCAGAAACTAAGTAAGCTTTCTCGCCAGCAACCCTGAGTTGCGGACTGTTTGGCGCAGACGCTGAGCCTGCTTGCACATTTATTGCACCGATAAACTCGCCTCGAGCATTGGCTACGTCCGTGGTCGCAGGGATTACAGTCTTTAGACCTCTACGCCAGACGAAGATAGCGAGCGGGAGCGCCGCAACAAAAACTATGAGAAACGCGGGCGCCCCGATCAGAGTACTCCCAATAAGTAGAACAGAGTGGACCGTCACAAGAGTTACTGAACCTAGTGCGCCAGGGATTTCCATTTGCAGACTGGAAAAATCTTCTCCAACACGCCCAACGACAGCGCCGGCTGTTTTGCTATTCGCGAAACGTTCAAGTCGTCCGATAAGTTGATCGTGTAACACACTCAATCTGCGAATAGGAACCCTATAAACCGTTATGGATAGCATCAACGAGCCAACGACGACACCCACTAAGGAAGTAGTTGATAATCCAATCATCTCCAACGCTGTTAGATCATTTTGGGAAATAGATATTGCAAATGCGATTTCTGATGCGCTCAGGAGAAAGGCGCCAAGACCGACCAATAAGAAACGCATGCCAAAAACGAGTTGAATGGCCCTTAGAAATGTTGCCTTCTTTTTGTCTGGGTCAGGAAGGTAGGTCGAGGGGTCGTGCAATTCCTCGCTGGAGTTTTCGGTGTTTACCACCTCGCTACTACTACTTGGTGGCTCAGTGATATTTTCGGTAGCAGTGTCTGGCCGAGCGAAACTAGATGGAACATACTCCAAAGAAGACGCTAAGAGGGAGCAGGAGTGTACATTTTCCAATACGACTTCGGCTACTACCTCCCGCGTTACAGGATCTAGCGAAGCAAATGAGTTGTCTAAGATAAGCCAGTCTGGGGACTCAGAAAGTACCATGGCGAGCGTTAGCCGTTGCAATTCACCCGATGACAGTGTTTCGATTTCCTTCTCTGAACGAGCTAAGACTTCGGGCTGTAAACCCATACTTGTAGCCAGTCGTCTAAATTCGGATTTCTGATATGGGTCTGTACCGGCATGCCAAGCTGACAGAATAGACTGCGATATCGCCGGTTCACGTGGCACAAATGCAACACCATCTTGACCGGGAGTCGTTCTGAGCAAATCCGCTCTTGCACTATTGCCATCTAGGACCTCAACACTACGGGTATCGGGAGCTATCGGCGCAGTCTGGGACGGAATAGTTGAAGTGTCTCGTTCAATCTCATACAGGTCGCGCATCATCGGTACAGCAAGTCGTATAACTCGATAGTTCACTACATTGTTCTGTACTGCTGAATGCAGATAGCGAGCAGCAAGAATAATGCTAATTCCGATGTTGCTTGTGGGCCAAAATAGTGTTCCGACGATGGCAATCAATGTAAGAACAGCAGTAAGCGCGCCTCTGTCTAAGAAACTGTTCAATACCTGCAATCGCACCCGTGCTCTAAGCAGTGATTCTTCGGTGTTGCGTACACGCGATAAGTGACTTTTCGCCGCCTCCCAACTAGGAATTCTCTTCCCTCTCGGTAACGACTTAGCTAACCGTTTTATCCAAACTCTGCGCTCCCCCTCTAGCTCAATGTAACGCTCCCAAAGAGAGCCAATTTTGGCTACGAGTTTGATGCTCACACTTACCAGCGCCGCGATAAGGAATACAGCAAGCACGCCATTTATTCCATAAAGATAGAATGATATTACAATGAATAAAACCACCTGCACAGTTGAAATAGCAAAATCAACAACGTAGGCAAATTGACTAATTTGAGCAGGATAAGTCAACACAATCTCGTCGATTTTAGATTTTCGAACTTGCACTCGAAAAAGCTTACGAAATCGTCTATAAGTGATCTGCCTGATTGCTACGACGAGTAGCATTTCTTGTCTTTCCTTTATCAGGAATCCAGCGCTTTCAAGGAGAAATGCGAGCAGTAACAGCGCAATCAGCGACTTACTATAGCTAGTATCGGACGCCAGACTTTCTAAGCCAATTGTAATGAGTGCAGAACCGAGTATAGACACCGTGCCGGCAAGGAATGTGATCAAGCTGAGGTTTGCGGGCGCTGCCAACAATGCCATCCATCGAATCTTCGTTGGGCACTTAGAGTCAAGCAGCTCAAAACGTGTGTATAAATGTTCAATTGACGGCATACGGAACCAAAAAAGTACTTTGTGTTCCCTTAATCGTGTGAGCATGTTTTTCATTATCGGGGTCTGCCTAGGGATAGCCACTCCTATTCATATGTAGCTCTTCTTTGACGAGGTCATCGTTTGGGAATCAGTAAGACAGTTCTTGAAGCGCTCCTTCGGAGTCGAATTCTGGGGTTGTCTGTGAATGGGCGTGTGCATATATGAGTTCGGCTCCCGCTTGCATTTCAATCGGTAGTAATACGTGGTTAGCGTGCTTTCTATACTGAAGGGTCCACTCTGGGGTATTTGCCTTGAAAATGAATGTAGGGCAATAAGCGGTCTCTGGGCGGGCCAGTATTCTGGCCTTCTCAGATTTAACTTGTGTCCTACTCTTCTTCTCTGAGTACTTCCCATTGTGTGTGTGGTGTTCCTTAGTTAAAGATTGGACTTGCCTTTGTAGCAGTACATGACCGACATGTTGGTCTTCGGCTTGCTCACTTTCCTCGTCTTCATCTTCATGGATTTCCTTTCAAGTAGTACTTCAACTCTGAACGTACACACAGAACGGTTCCGTGGGGACGTTCGTCCGACAGTAACCGGAGCGCAGAAATCAGACAAGGCTAATTTGTGAACTGTTTAATATGTGAGAAAAGCCCGTCGCGTCACTTTGAGATTTGGAATCGGGTCACATGAAAGCTTTTGGGCATAGATTGCGCCGCAAACCACGGCAAGCGTCCCTTGTCCTAAGCTAAAAGTTTAGAAGGCTCCAGGAAAAATCCTGGAGCCTTCACTCATTTCCGGAGCCGCACGCCGTCAGTGCGTTCTAGCTACCACGTCCGGTCCCGTGCGGTACGCCGTCAGCGTACGGTGGGTACCACTTCCGGGGCGCGTAGTTTGATCCGCCCGCCCGTTGCGACTAGGTCGCGGTTGTAAGCATTCACCGCTACCGTGATCATTTCTCCGGTGTCGAGTTTTACGATGGCCTGTTCGCCGTACGGCATGAAAACCATTTGGACGACAGTGCCCTCGGCAACCAGCTCATCGGCGCTGGATGCTTCGTAGTCTTGCACCGCGACGATCAAGTTCTCCGGACGCACAACTCCTGCCCGAGTGCCCGCTGCGATCCGGTTGGCGCCGGTTAGGTTGATCAGGAAGTTCGACGTCGGCTTTTGCAACACCTTCGAAGTTGGTCCCTGTTCTACAGTTCGTCCTTCTTCAAGCACGATAATGCGGTCGGCCATCATGGTGGTATCGACCATGTCGTGCGTTACGAGGACGGCCGTTGCTTTCGCTTCTCGCACTCGCTGGCGCAATACCAGGCGCAGTGACCAGGCGATCTTGGAATCAACGGCCGCGAACGGCTCGTCTAACAGCACCAGGTCGGGATCCACAGCGAGTGCGCGCGCAATAGCAACGCGTTGGGCTTGACCGCCCGACAGCTGGGTAGGGCCGCGATCCTTCAGGTGCATACACCCAACGGCTTCAAGTTCGGCCAGTGCCCGCTTGTGCGCCTCGGCTTTACCAACCCCGCGTGCGCGAGGGCCGAAAGCCACGTTATCGATCACCTTCATGTGCGGGAACAAGTGAGCGCGCTGCTCGAGCCACACGATCGTGGCCGCCCCACTAAAGCTGGTCGAAACCTTGCCCTCATCGGGCGTCAGCGTTCCGGCGATCATCTCTAAAACGGTTGTCTTGCCGGCACCGTTTGGGCCAACCAGAGCGGTAATGCAGTCCTTCTTAATATCCGCATCCACCTGAACGTCACGGTCACTAAGCCCACCGCGCACCTCGACCGCATTCGGATTAGATGCGCACACCTCGTCGTCAACATCCAGCTTCTTAAGCTTGGTGATGGTCTGAAGCGGAGATTCGCCGAGGGCGTCCTCATGCTCGTTAGCTTCCTGGGATTCCAGGCGCTGCTTTGAAAACGCGGATGCAAACGACGTCAGCGCAATGACGATCGCTGCAACAACCAGCAAAACCACTGAAAGTGCGAGCGCGGTATCCGTGTCGATCTCGCGTTGCACATAGATTTCCAGCGGCAGTGTTCGAGTAACGCCCTGTAGCGATCCGGCAAACGTGATCGTCGCACCGAACTCGCCCAGCGCACGCGCAAACGTGAGCGCCGTACCCGACACGACCGCGGGCAAAGTCAAAGGAAGAGTGATCTCAAAAAACACTCGCGAACGAGACGCGCCAAGGTTCAGCGCGGTCTTCTCCAGGTCATTTCCACGAGTTCGCAGTGCGCCCTCAAGGGATACAACCAAAAACGGCATCGCCACAAAAACTTGCGCCATCACAACAGCCACGGTTGTGAACCCGATGTCGATTCCGGCAACGTGCAAGTATTTGCCGACCAGGCCGCGTCGCCCAAACGTGATTAGCAGCGCAAGGCCCGCAACCACGGGAGGCAACACCATTGGAAGAGTCACGAGGACCTTCAACGTGCGCCCAATCCAAGACTCCTTGGAGCTACCCGTGCCCTGGTGGGCGATAATGTGAGCCAACGGGACGCCCATAACCAGCGACAGCACAGTGGAAATAACCGTGGTACGAATAGACAACCACAGTGCGTCTTGGGCGGCTTCACCCGCAAGTAGTGTTCCGAGGTCGGACCAACGCACCTGCACAAACATGCCTATAAACGGCACGATCACAAAGATCAATGCCACGGCCGCCGGCACCACTAACCATGGTGCCGGCGTTAGACCATCCGCACGTGCGCGCCCTTTGACAGAGGCGGGACGACTCACTTAGAGAATCCGTAGCTTTCTAGTAGTGCTTGACCTTCATCCGACATGACCGCGTCAACGAACTTCTGCGCCAGTTCAGCGTTCTTCGACTCGTTGACTACACCCATCATGTATTTGTTGGTGCCCTGAACGCTCATCGGAATCACTTCCACCTTGTCGCCAGCTGCGATCGCGTCAGTGTGGTAGACGAACCCAGCATCGCCCTCACCGGATTCGATCTTGCCGCGAACGTCCGTTACCTTCTGCTCTTCAGAAACAGGGTTCAGCGCAACGCCGGCCTCTTCGAAGACCTGCGTGGTGAGGTTACCGCAGGGGACCTCCGGGTGGCAGACAACCAGCTTGATTCCATCGAGTGAATCATCCAGGCCGGTCACGCCAGCGGGGTTACCCGCGGGGACGATCAAAGTGAGGTCATTCTGCGTGAACTTAACAGCCTCGTCGACCAATTCGGCGTCCAGAACCTTTTGCATGTTGCGCTCATCGGCGGAGGCAAACACGTCGGCCGGGGCGCCTTGCTGAATCTGATCAGCCAGCGTGGAGGATCCCTCAAACGAGAAGGACACGTTCACGCCCGGATTTTCCGGTTCAAAAACTTGCGTGGAGATGTCTTCAAAAACCTTGTTCAAAGAAGCGGCCGCAAAAACAATGATTTCTTGCGAAGCGGCTTCGGTGGGGGTCTCCTCCGCGGCGTCCGTGCCCTCGGTGCTGTTTGAACAGCCCGCGAGTGCAAGTGCTGCTAGTGCGACGGTGCCGGCTGCGGCGATGGACTTGGTGAACCTCGACATGGTTACTCCCTTTCTAGCGAAAGCGAAACGTTGGTCGCCTTCATGTTTGCAATGGCAATCGAACCGACCTTGAGGTCCATGTCCTTCACGGCCTCCGTCGAAATCAGGGAAACAATGCGGTACGTGCCGCACAGCATCTCGACTTGAGACATAACCTTGTCGGACGTGATCTTGGTGACCAGACCCTTCATCTGGTTGCGGATCGACTGGTTGGATGAATCGATACCGGAACGCTCGTCTGATTCGGCCACCTTTTGCATGTGCTGAACCAGGGACTCGCCGTCAATCAAGATTCGGGTGCCTTCTTTTTCGCTCTTCAGGGAGCCATCCTCGACCAGTCGGCGGACCGTGTCGTCAGAAACTCCCAGGATTATCGCTGCTTCGCGTACTTTTAATTGTGCCATGGCGTCACCTTATCAAAGCATCTGCGGCGACAGCATTTAAAAAGGCCCGCATATGCGGCAATATGATGACAGTTTGTCTGAAAATGTTTGAATTTAAACAAAGGCGGATTGTCTTGCAAAGACCGCGAAATATTTTCGCAAAATCTTTACCTGACAATCCGCCTTTACGATTTATGAGGGCGAAAGCCCACGCGGCGACTACATCGGGTAGTAGACCACTGCGTCGCCCGCCTTCACCTCATCCACCTCGGACGCGACCCGCACCAGGCCGGTCGCGCGGTGCAACGTAGCAATCAGGTGCGAGCCGGAGGAACTGGAGTGAGTCGGATACACCTTCACGCCCTCATCGGTGAATTTCGCGATCATGGGGGCGTATTGGCGGCGCCCCTTTGTGGACTTCCAGTCGGTTCCGGCAACGGCGGGAATGCCCTGCAGATCGCCGCGGCCAAACCCGGCCAGCAAAGACAGGACGGGGCGGACATACAAGATGAACGATACGTACACGGACACGGGGTTGCCCGGTAGCGAGACGACCTTAACCTTGCGGCCATCGACGTCAATCTCGCCGTGCCCCTGCGGCTTACCCGGCTGCATGCGGACGGTCTCAAACTTGAAGCCCGCCGTCATTCCCAGTTCCTTAACCACGTCAAACGCGCCCGCGGACACGCCGCCAGAAGTGATGATCAGGTCAGCCTCGCGCGCCGCATCGCGGTACATTTCCGCAAGGCAGTCCGGGGTGTCGCCCGAGCGGCCCTGGTATACGACCTCCGCGCCAAACGAGCGAACCAAGCCGGCAATCAGAATCGAATTCGAGTCCGGAATCTTCCCCGGCTCCAAGGGCTGGCCCGGATCAACCAGCTCGGTACCCGTTGCGATAACGCCCACGCGCGGCCGGCGAATCACCGGAAGCGTGTTGTAACCAATCGACGCGGCCGCAGACATCACCTGCGGCGTGACGATCGCGCCGGCCTCAACCACAACTTCGCCAGCCTGCACATTGCCACCCGCTTTGCGAATATTCTTTCCCGGCTTCAGGCCCGCAAATATGGTGACCTCGTCGGGAAGCTCTTGCGGGCCGGGCAAAATATTCGTGTCCTCCACCTTGACGACAGCGTCAGCTCCCGGAGGAATCGGCGCGCCCGTCATAATACGAGTCGCATAACCCGGCTGGAGTTCATTATCCGAAGACGCGCCCGCAGCCACGTCCTCAAAAATCTTCAACGTCACGGGAGAATCAGCGCTCGCGCCCTCAACATCGGCGGCCTTCACAGCAAACCCATCCATAGCGGAGTTCGTGAACGGCGGCACGGCAAGCTTTGCCACCAGGTCTTCGGCAAGTATGCAACCGGCCGCCTGCTCCAAGGGAAGTTCTACGGCGGGCAACTTTGTGACGCCGGCGGTTACTTGGTCGAGGTACTCTTCGACGCTGATCACGGGTCCTCCTAAAAAGTAGTTACGCGCATTCCTGGCTCGCGCATGTCAATAAGAGCTAAGCGGCGAACCAGCGCGTTTGGCATTCCAGTGACGATTCTAATCACTTCCATCGCCATTAAAGAGCCCGCGACCCCAACCGTCGCCCCCAAGATGCCCGCGGTCGCCGCGGTCGGCGTGACATCCACCGGTGGTATCTGAGGGTAAAGCTCCCGAAGCGTCGCCGTCGGCCCGCTTGGCGTGAGCGGGCGCGACGCAAACGTCGTCACCATCGCGTTCAACCCAACCGCGGTACCCCACACCAGGGGCTGGCCGGAATCCGCGCAATAATCACCGAGCAGGAACTTCGCCTCAAAGTTATCCGACGCCTCCACCACGACATCCACATCGGCAAAGATGCGTGCCACGTTTTCGCCCGTCACGACCTCTTTAATCGGATCAATTTCAATTTCGGGATTGAGGGCGCGTAGCGTTTTGGCGGCTGACTCAGCCTTGTTTTCGCCAAGCCTGGCCGTCGAGTGCAGGACTTGTCGCTGCAGGTTTGACTCCATCACAACATCAAAGTCGGCAACGCGGATAAAACCGAAACCGGCCGCCGCCAGGTAATACAGGACGGGGGAGCCGAGCCCTCCGGCGCCAAGCACTCCCACGCGCGCACCTTTCAGCGCCGCCTGGCCGGTTTCACCAATGTCACGGATCGCAATATTGCGCTCATAACGGGTCGTCATGGCTCAAACCTAAACCAGAACCGGCGCGGGAGCTACCCTTGCCCGCGCCCGCGTGTTTTGAAAAACGCGCACGGTATCGCGGGCTTTCGACCGGCGAGATCGCGACGCAACGTACATACTGGAAGAGATCCAACATTTTTCACGTTTTACAAAGGGGTAAATATGTCCGTTAAAGCCGTCGTCATCACCGTTTCCGACCGTGTCTTCAAAAACGAATACGAGGACGAGTCCGGCCCGCTCGCGGCCAGCCGCCTGCAAGAAGCTGGCTACGAAGTTGGCGAAGTACAGGTAGTGCCCGACTCGATCGACATGATTCGTTCCATGATTAACGAGGTCGTATCCGACGGCGCCCGACTGGTGGTTACTAGCGGAGGAACCGGCGTTGCTCCGCGCGATGTTACGCCCGAAGCTACGGAACCGAAGCTAAAGGTGCAGCTTCCGCACCTGATCGGTGCCATCGTGGCTAAAGGGTTGGAAAAGAGCCCGCACGCCGCAATCACGCGCGGCCTGGCTGGCGTCACTAACGCGGGTCCGGGCGGAGTCCTGATTGTGAACGCACCCGGCTCGCCCTCCGGCGTGTCGGATGCGATAGACGTCATTGCGCCGGTCGCAAAGCACATTATCGACCAGCTCGACGGTGGCGACCACGTCCGCTAAATTCCAACGAGCTACAGAGCGGCCACTGTGATCGGTGGCCTGCGCTTACGGCCGGGCGTGTCCTTGGCGTTTGCCGTTAGGCTTCGGGGCGCGTCCAGTTGCCCGAGCGCCCACCGGACTTGGCGATGATCTTGCAGTCTTCAATGGCGGCGGAGCGGTCAACGCCCTTCACCATGTCCACGATTGCAAGCGCGGCGACGGTCACGGCGGTGAGCGCCTCCATTTCAACACCCGTGCGATCCGCCGTGCGAACAGTTGCTTGGATGGCGACGTGGTCTGCCTCAATGGTGAGGTCGACACTTGCCCCGTGAACTCCGATGGTGTGGGCCAGGGGGAGCAGGTAGGGGACGCGTTTTGCGGCGGAAATGCCGGCAATGCGGGCAACGGCTAGCACGTCACCCTTGGGGACAGTGCCGTCGCGTAGCGCTTGCAGGACTCGCGGGGAGGCGGTCACTTTTCCAACTGCGGTTGCCTCGCGAACGGTCGGCGTTTTCGCCGTAACGTCCACCATGTACGCTTCGCCAGCGTTGTTCAGGTGGGTGAACTTCATGTCTTCAGCCATTGCTGTTCCTTTCAAATCCCGGTGGCAACCAGTAGCCGAATGGGTCTTGCATTTTGCGCCGACAGGTGGGGCATAGCTCTTCGCCGTCGTCGGGGTAGGTGGCATTGCATCGCTTGCATTTTGCCGTGTGCAAACTGGTGAGTGCCACTTCGCCCTGTGCAACTTCTGTCCACGATAGCGGGTTAGACAGGGATAGTGCCGATTCGGGGCACAAGCGGATGCATTCGCCCGCGCCCACGCACGTCGTGCGGTTGTGTTCGAGCACTGTCACGTCGTGGCCACTTGCCGTGGTCGTGGTTAGTGTGAGTGACCCCGTCGGGCACGCCGCCACGCACACTCCGCATGCTGTGCACCCGTTCGCCTGCAGTGCGGCGGCCTCGGGTGCGGGTGCGAACTTATCGGCCCGCTCGGGCGCGACCCCTAGCACTTCCAGTGCGTTCAAAAGTCGCTCATCGGCAGATAGTGACGGATCCACCGGCAAGTTCGATTCCGACCCCAAACCGAACAGCGCCCTACGCGACAGGGGAGCTGCCGCCGCGAGGATCACCTCCGCTTTTCGAAAGCGCGGCTCTTCGCCCTCAAAAATCAAAACTTTATCGCCCAGCAGTCCGCGCCAAGACTGCGTCCGCTGCGCCGCCAAATCCTTTAACGACCCGGCCTGTCTGTTCTCGTGAGCCATCCCGGTCGCGTCATTCGGCTGCCCCTCATCTGCCGGCCGACCGCCATTGGCCTGTTCAGCGTCACTGCCGGAGGCTTCAACCTGGTTCACGGGGCTTTGTTGCGGCTTTTCGGATGGATCCGATTCGACCGGAGCCTCAGTTGCCCTGCAGTTACAAGATTCCAAGTCGATAAGTACTTTTGGTGCACCACACGCAAGCATTTCGGGCACGAGGGCGTAGTCGGCCTCACTAATGCAACCGGGTAGGCGTACGGGTGTGGAACTGCGCGGATACGTTCTGTTTGAGGAGGCGCACAGCAGCGTGACTTCCGGTTCCTCATCGCTTATCCAGCGCAACAAGCGAGCTGTTTCGATGCTCATAGCGCCCTCGACGACTGCTGCGCAGTGCACAAGCGCTTCGAATCGCTGGGTTTGTGGTTCATGGTTTTATTTTTGTTGGTTGGGTGTGGGGTTGCAA
>JAUNLF010000002.1 GCA_030532405.1 Actinomycetaceae bacterium
TGGCAGAGCAACGGACTTTTAATCCGTGGGTTCCGGGTTCGATTCCCGGTGGGCCCACCCGGCGGACGCCCCTGCGAGAGCAGGGGCTTTCGCGTATCCAGGGACAAACGGGGCCGGTATCCAGCCGCCCTCGCCATCCGGTTGAGGCAGTAGGGCATTCGGGGTAGTCCCTAGTGCAGTCGCAACGTTAAGTAGATCTGTAACGCTCCAAGTAACTTTCCCGCGTAGCTTCAGCGATATTGAAGGCTGCGAGAGTCCCACTCGCCTTGAGAGTTCAGTCCTTGAAACGCCCTGGTAAAACATCGCTTGGTTTACAGCAATTCCTATTGCGGCATCCGCGCTGAGTTGATCGAGCTTCGTGTTCATGTTTCAAGTATTTCATTCATTATTAATGTTGTCAATAGGCAATAAGCTCGACAACAAGTCTTGAATAGATTAATCTGCACGTATGGGTATTAAGCAGATTAAAGAGCATGAACAGCTTTTAACAGCTCACGAGGTTGCCGACCTATTGCCCGATACGTCCTATCAGACGGTTCTGCGTTGGGCGCGTATCGGTGCGATTCCGTATGTAAAACTGCCGAGCGGTAGAAAGTTTTTCCGTCGCTCGGATGTAGATGACTTACTTACACCGCGTGTGGCGACCGATGCTCTCTTTCCTGAGGATCAGGCTTTGCCTGGGTTTGGTGAGTCTGGTGAGTGCTGAGGCTGTTCAGTGGGCTTGGCGGGTTGATTGTCGTCGTTTGAGTGACAAGTTGGTTTTGCTTCGTTTGGCGTGGAAGGCGGATAGCGAGGGTGCTGTTCGTATTGATCCAGCGTCGGTTGCTGGTGTTACTGGTTTGAGTGTGTCTCGCGTGGAGGCGTCGTTGGTGTCGCTGGAACGTTTGGGACTTATTGAGGGTCGTCGGTGGCCCGATTCGGGCTTCTGGTCAGCCCGTCTTTTGTTAGGTGGTGCGCGATGAGTTTCCGTGCTGTTTCTTGGGCGTTTGACCAGATTAGGGGTTTGGCGCAGGGTGAGAAGCTGGTGCTTTTGGCGTTGGCTGAGTTTGCTAATGATGAGGATGAGACTTGGCGGGCGCGCGAGGCGATTGCGTCGCGCGCTGAGTGTTCACTTCGTAGTGTGGCTTCTCATTTGAAGTCTTTGGATGAGAAGGGTTTGATTTCTCGTCGGCCGCGTTATGCGTGGTGTGAGGATCGTGATGGGGCGTGTGTTGGTAAGCCAGCGCATAAGCACCGGTCGGGCACAACCTACGTGTTGCATCTGGATGTGACGGGTGATTTTAGTTCCACACATGCAAAAGTTGCACATGTGGAGTTTTCCGCGGAATGTAGCGGGTGTGGCCACACATGCAAATCTTGCACATGTGAGGGTGTTAAGGGTTCCACACATGCAAAATTGCGTAGTCCACACATGCAACAGGTTGCACCCATATGTACATATAACCCCCAATTAACCCCCCAACCTAACCAGACCAAACCAACGCGCGCGCGCGAGGTTTGCGAGTCGGTGACCTTACCGGCGGTCGGGTCCGGTCGGGTTGGTGATGCTGATTCCTTGGCTAACGGCCAGTCTGAACGCGTTAACGCCAGGGTGGGTGAGTCGACGCTAGTGGCACGGTGCTTGCCTTTGTCGATGCAAGCCCTGGATGCGCAGGGACTGGCTCACGTGGAGGAGCTTTTGCGAGAGCGGGTGGATGCTGGTTGGTCTCCGGGTGAGATTCGCCGGGTCATGGATCAGGCTCTACCCGATCGGGTAGGTCGTTTAGCGGCCCTGGTCGCGCATCGGCTTGAAGTCAATGTTTTACCGCAAGCGGCGCCAGTTCGGGTGCGCCGTAGCGTGGAGGCTGAGCGGTTAGATCAGCGTCGCAGGGCTAGTGAGGCTTTGGCTGAAACTGTGGATGGCGAATTGGACCCGCTTTGGGAGCGGGCTTGGGCGCTGGTGCGGGCGGAGAATCCGGGTGCGTCTGCTGTTGAGATGACGCGGCTGGTTCCATCTCGCGTGGAGGCGTTGCGTGGGGGTGAATCAGCGTGATGCACGGTGGTGGTTCTCGTTTGAGCGCGGCGCAGGTGGAGCTGGTGTTGTCTTGTTTGCCTGATGGTGTCGTGTTAGCAAACGCGTCTGATTTAGATGTTGTTGCTAGGGCGGTGTTTGCCGCGTTTTCGCAGGGCTGGACCGTCCAGGGTGTGCGCGAGTTCTTGACCGAGTGTGAGGCTTCCAGGGGCGGCCAGGAGCGCGTGGCGGCTTGGGTGGTGGCTTGTCTAAGCGGGCCGAGAGTGGGCCTTGGGGAGCGTTTGTGTGAGCGCGTGGCGGGTGAGTTGTTGTGAGCGTTAGTGTTTCTTGGCTTGTCTGGGCGCGTGGCTTGAGTGGGTTGACTGCTTCGCAGTCTTTGGTGTTGTTTGAACTGGCGCGCCTTGCCGATGCGCGCGGTGTGGCGATATGCGGCGTGGATCATTTGGTGTCCGCGACGGGTCTTGCCCGCCGGTCGGTGTTTTACGCGTTGCGGGGGTTGGAGTCACGCGGTGTGTTGTATCGTCAGGCTCGCTACCGGCAGGGCCATAAAGCGGCTTCTAGGTTTGCATTGGTGTGGCATGGCGGGGCGAGCGTGGTCGCGCCGCAGCCTAGCGTAGTTGAGGATGTTTGGCGGCAGGATGGTGGTTTTAATGGTCAGATCGTGCCGGTGAGCGTGGATGATAATGAGGGGTTGCGCAGCGTTTTGGTGCAGGCTTCTTGTGAGGGTTGGGATGGTGTGGCGTCGCAGTGTTTGGCAGTGACGCTTCGTGAGGTGGGTGCCTATCAGTTCGCTAAAGCGGTTGCGCGTGGCGTGGAGTTTTCATCTTTGTCGTGGTCTCACGCAGTGGCTGATACGTGCGGCGTGGCTTGGGAAGTGGCACGTACTTGCACTGATGAGTTGGTGAGTGCGCGTAGGCCGTGGGCGTTGTGGACGACGATTGTGACGCGCCGTGTTTTGTCTCGTGATGGGGCGGAGCGGGCAGAGTGTTTGACGGACCCGCTGCTAATGCCGGAAGTGGGGGAGCGTCCGGGTGAGGGTAGTCAGGCTGACACGTGGGTGAGTGTGGATGATTTTGAGGGCCCGCTTGAGCGCATGGTGGATGCTTTGATGGCCGCTGGGATGAGTGAAACGCTTGCGTGGGCGGGCACGCGCCGCGTAGCAGAGTTGGCGCTATCTGATAGTACGCGTCGGCATAAGGCGGCGGGTTTGGACCCGAGGCTGGCTGACTTAGGGGTTAGTGAACAGGCTGGCCGGGCGTGGATGACTATGTTGGTTGGGTCACGGCGTGGCGCTAAGGCTGGACTATTGGATTTAGATGATGAATCATTGCGTGTAGCGGCTCGTGAGGTTGTGGATTTGATCGAGAACGCAGCATGACCTAATAGTGGTAGACGTCACAAATTGGGTTGGGGCATGGTGCAAGGTTTGCACCATGCTTTTTGTTTTATGCGTCTTTGAATTCGTCGTAGATTTGTTTGATTACTTCTTCGTAGTTGGTGTCTTCGTCTACTTCTACCCATTTGGTGTTTAGGGTGACGGCGATGCGGTAGAAGATTCGGATTTGGTCGGGGTCGAGGCGAAGGTCGTAGGCTGCTTTGATAGCTTCGCTTTTGGCGTATTCGTAGTCTGGTGAGATGAAGTATCGGCTTCCGGCTTCTTGGGGTGTTTGTCCTTCGAAGGTGACGATGTATTCGTTGTGTTTTTCGACTTGGTGCATGGGTGTTGCTTTCTGGTGTGGTCGGGTTAGTAAATCGTGATGGTGCCGGAGTTGGTGAGTCCGGCGCAACTGGTGGTCCAGGTTTGAGTGCCGAGGGGCACGCCGGTGAGGGTGGCGCTGGCTGTTCCGGGCGCGCTGGCGGTGATGGTGGTGCTGGCGCCGCCTGCATTGATTGTGCACGTGTGGCTGCCGCTTCCTGACAGGTTGATGGTAAAGCTGGCACGTCCGCCACCACTGGTGGATACGGAGGTGTTCATGGAGGTTACTCCTACTGGTGCGGGTTCTGGTTCGGGCGCGGGCGCTGGAGCCGGGGCGGGAGCAGGCGCGGGTTGGGGGTTGGGAGCTGGTGCCGGTGCTGGTGCGGGTTCTGGTTCGGGGGCGGGTGGTCTTGCTGGTGGTGCGGGTGGCTGTGTTTGAGTTGCAGGCTTGGTGGTCTCCTTAGTGGTGGTTGGGGTAGTTTCCTTCCTGGTGGCCTCGCTGGTTTCTTCATTTGTTTTGTCAGTGGTTGTGTTTGAGGTCTCAGTGGTGGGCGTGACGCGTTCGGGCTTGTCTGGCGTGGGCACGGCTGTGAGGTAGTGCAGTGCGATAAGGGTTGCCACGGCAAGGGTGGTAAGGCTAGCGAAGATTGTGATGGTGATGCGCTTGTAGTTGCGCCTTCGTATGGGTGCGCTTGATATGGGTAGCGCGGCTTTCGCTGGTAGTTCCTGGTCTTGCCGTAATGGCGGGTATGGCTGGTGTTGCTGGTCGTTTTCGTTGTCTGGTGTCTGCGCTGTGTTGAGTGTGACTGGTGGTGCGGGTGGTAGTTTGGCTTGTTTGCGTAGTGTTTGTGGGTATTTGTCTTGGCTGGTGATGGGCTCGCTTATTTCGTTGCTGGCGTGGCTGGTCTTGCCATAGTTGCTGGTATCGCTGGTAAGGCTGGTGTTGCTGGGGGTGGGGTCGGCGTCGAGTGTGGTTATGTTTCCGTCTGGGCTGATGGTCATGTAGTAGGTGCCCTCTGGCCCGGTGGCGGTTACGGGTAGTGTGCGTTGGTGGGTTTTCGCCAGTTTTTGTGCGATTTGCATGGTTGCTTGGTGCAGGTTTGGCGTGTTTGGGTCGAGTGTGGCTTGGAGGATTCCAGCGGCGGTGATGGTGGTGCCGCTTGGGGTTTGCGTGATGGTGATTGGTGGCCAGTTGCTGGTCATTGTTTTTCCTTTATTTTTGGTGTGTGCGCACTGTCTACGTAGTACGTAGAAGGGAGCGCACATGAGTGGTTTTAATCCTTGGGCTGGCCCTAGTGAGGTGGCACCGGTGGCCTCGCCGGTGGTGGAGCGTAGCGCGCGTGTGTGGAAGCCGGGCGCGCAGGTGAGCATGGTGTCAGGGCTTCCGATTGTTGATGCTGACGGTGAGGATTGCGGCCTGTGGGTGGTGGCGGCTCATGGTGGCGCGGGAGCGACGTCGTGGGCTCGCCTGTTATCGGCTGGCGATGCTGGCGTATCGTGGCCGCGTCCAGTTTCGGTGACGCGGGCCGTGGTGGTGGCGCGCTCTTCCCTGGTGGGCTTGCAGGCAGCTCAGGTAGCGGCGATTCAGTGGGCTTCAGGGCAGGTGGCGGGTGTGGAGCTAGTGGGCTTGATTCTTGGTGCGGACGCGCCGGGGCGGATGCCTAAGGATTTAGTTGATTTGCGTCGCCGCGTGGCGGGCGCGTATCCGAAGGTTTGGCAGGTGGGATTCCAAAATAATTGGCGGTCTCATCTGGCTTGGAATACTCCTGTTTGCCGTGAAGTGGGCAGGGTTTTGAAAGACATCTCATTGATTAGGAAGGAAGTTTGATGAATCTGTTTTCTAAGGTGGTAGACACTGCTGGGTTTGCGCGTGATTGGCTGATTTCGGCGTGGATTAGGTCTGAGCTTAACCCGACTCCGAAGGCGCCTCCGGGGGTGGAGGCTAAGATTCAAACGGTTTTGAACTGGCTGATGTGGATTGCAGGTGCTGCTGTGATTGTCGGGTTCATTGTGGGTGGCCTGATGCTGGCAGTGTCTAACGAGCGCGGCATGGGTAATGATAATGTGCGCCGCATTGGCTACGTCATTTTGGGTGCGATTGTGATTGCCGCTTCGTCTGCTCTAGCGAAGGCCTTGTTGTAATGGCGGGCGAGGATAAGCCGGTTAGTGCTTTTGCTCGCCCTGGCTTTTTAATGTCGGTATTGCTACTGGTAGCAATAGTTGTGGGGCTGGTGTTCGTGGTTGTAAACCGACCGGCAGATACGCCGTCCGTGCAGGGCAGTGCAGTGTCTGAAACGGCTCAGCCTACTAATGACACGCAAGAGTCTGCTACGCAGGCCCAGCCACGGCAGGGGGAGTCTTTTTGCGGGCTTGAGGCTAAAGACATGGTGGTTCCTAATAATGCTCTACCGTCTTCACCTGTCGAGGTAGGTGATGGCTTACTAGTTCCGGGAGTTGACGGTTATGGGCCGGGCGTGACGGATGGTATTTCTAAGTGTTTTTCTCATAACCCGTCGGGCGCGGTGTTAGCGGCTGCGAATTTTATGACGTGGTTTTCTTCGATGCAGCAACTCGATGAGGTCAGCAAGCAGTTGTTTGCTGAGGGAGTGAATAAGGATCGGATGGTTGCCGCTGTTAAGGATGAGTGGCAGGGCCAGACTGGCTCGGCGTTCACGATTTATGGGTATAAGTATGAAGATCGCGGGCCTGATAACGCGATGGTTGTACTGGCGGTGGCCCAGCCGTTTAGGCCTGGTGACATTGTGGCGTGGCCGGTGGTGCTTACTTGGCAGGCAGGGGATTGGAAGGTGGAGGCTCCGGCTACGGATTCTTGGGGTGAGGCCGCGATTGATTCTTTAGCTTTGGAGGGCTTTGTGGAGTGGAGGCCGTAAATGTGCCACTTTTGGGAGCTGGGTTGCAAGCTTAACGAGACGGTGCAGGAGGCTGCTGACAACATTATTGCCCAGTGGGCTGAGTCGATCATGAACGCGGTTTCGGACACGCTCATCAAGGTTGGCACAGTGTGGATGGGCGTGGGTACGCCTAGCGTGACGGGCGCGGATTCGGCGGTGGCGTTTGTGCATTCGACGACGCGTCCACTCGTGGTTGCTATTGCTATCGGCTCACTTGTGGTGGCGGGTATTTATTTAGCGATGTCTCGCAAGGGAGACTCGGTGCGCTCGATCGTGCAGGGCTTGATGGCTTTAGCGTTGGTTTCAGGCGTATCGGTTGGTGCGGCGCAGATTCTTATTGAGGCCTCGGATGAGTTTTCCACGTGGGTGATTGGCCTGGTTGTGGAGGGTGATGCCGGTCAGTTCGCTGCGAAGATTCTGTCTGTAGCTCACTTAACGGGCGCGGTTGGCTGGATGGTTTTGATTGTGGGCGGACTGTTTGCTTTGCTCGCTAATTTGGCGCAAATGGGCCTAATGTTTGTGCGTTCTGCTCTGCTGATTCTGTTGGTGGGCGTCTTGCCTCTAGCGGGCGCAGCGTATGCGACTAAGTGGGGGCGCGGCTGGTTATGGAAGATCGTTGCCTGGTTTTTTGCTTTCTTGCTGTTTAAACCGGCGGCGGCGGTGATTTACGCGACGGCTATCAAGCTGGTGTCTGGCCAGTCGTGGTCGGTAGTGACAGATGGGGATGAGTTAACTGCTTTCGTCACGGGAGTGGTGATGATGGTTTTGGCGGTGGCGGCACTACCGGCCCTGATTACGTTCATGGTGCCCGCCACGGAGGCTATGAGTAGTGGCGGCGCTGGTGCGGGTGCCGCTGCTGGTGCTGGCGCAGTGATGGCCACTGGCGCTATTAGTGCGTCTAGATCTGGGGCTGGTGCTGGTGGTGGCGTGGCTGCTGGTAGCGGCGGCTCTGGAGTTGCTACCGGTAGCGTGTCCGCACCCGCAGGTGGGAGCGGTTCGAACGCTTCAGCAGAATCTGCTGGTAGGCCGGCGTCGGCTGGTGCTGGCGCTTCGGCAGGGGCAACGGCTGGTAGTGCTGGCGCGTCGGCAACCTCGGCTGGTGCTGGCGCTTCTGCCGGGGTCGCGGCGGGTGGTCCTGTGGCTATGGGTGCCGTAGCTGCTGGTAAGGCTACTGGGGGCGCTTCGGCTGGGTCGGCTGGCGCTTCAGCAACCTCGGCGGGTGCGTCGGCTGGTGCTGGCGCTTCGGCAGGGGCAGTAGCGGGTGGTCCTGTGGCTATGGGTGCCGTAGCTGCTGGTAAGGCTGCTAGTGGTGCTTCGCAGGTTGGTAAAGGCGCAGTACAAAGCAATATGGGCCCCTCTGGGGTAGCCCATAGCGCGCCTGGTGGTGCGGATGTAGCGGGGGCGAGCCCGTCAGGCTCTGGTGAGGTGAGTGCTCCTGGGGACGGCGTAAGTGGTTCTGGTGATAGCGCGAGTGGTTCTGGGGAGGCTACACGGTGAGTGAGGAAGCAGTACAGGTCCGCACTTATGGCAATTGGAGGATTCCGCGTAGGGCGGGCTTGGGCAAGCTGAGTTTTGCCGAGTCGCTAATCGTTTTGGCGGGCTTGGCAGTGGTGTCGATTGTGGCCATGGTTAAGGGCGTCATGATGGCCGCTGGCGTGGGCTTGGTCTGGGCGGGCGGCGTGTTTCTTATGACGTCGCGTGACGTTCACGGAGTGTCGGTTTTGGAAAGGATGGGGCAAAGAATGAGGTTTCGCACGGCGGCGCGAAGGAAGTCAAATATTCATGCCACTGGTGGCTTAGCGTTGGAGCCTACGCATGGTAAGTGCCACTTGCCAGGAATGCTGTATGCGTCCAAGCTTAGCGAGCATAGGGACTCGTATGAACGCCCTTTTGCTTTGGTTGAGCATGGTGATGGCACGCGTAGCGTGGTCATGTCAGTATCGCCCGAGGGGGGCGGGCTGACCGATCAGGACACGGTGGATCACCAGGTGGCCTTGTGGGGCATGTGGCTTGGCGATTTGGGTGGCCAGATGGGCGTTGCGCAGGCGAGTGTGTGTTTGGAGACTATTCCTGATTCTGGTGACCGGCTTCGCCGTGAGGTGAACTCTCGTATGAGTGAGGATGCCCCTGGGGTTGCGAAGGACGTTTTGCAACGCGTGGTGGCGGACTACGGGCAGGGAGCAGCTAGGGTGCGCGCGTGGATTACGGTCACTTTTGATCCGGCGAAGATGGGCACGTCTGCTCGTAAGCGTGACCAGGTGGTGTCGCGTATCGCGTCGGATTTGCCGGGTCTTACTCAAACTTTGATGGGTACTGGTGCGGGCGGGGTGCATTTGCTGACTGCCCGTGAGGTAACTCAGTTAACTAGGGTCGCTTTTGACCCGGCGTCGGAGGTCTTGTTTGAGCAGGCAGCTAACGTGGGTGACACGGTGGCGTTAGCGTGGCAGGATTGCGGTCCGATCCGTGCCGAGGCGGGGTGGGATTCTTACCGTCACGATTCGGCAGTGTCACGCTCGTGGGTGATGAGCCGTCCGGCGCGTGGCTACGTCCAATCTGGCGTGCTTCGTAAAATCTTGGAGCCCTCACGCGACGTGGAGCGCAAGCGTGTGACGATCATTTATCGGCCTTTGGATGCGGCTAAGGCACCTGCAGCTGCGGATGCTGATGTAAACCGCGCGGCAGCTAGGGTGGAAAACTCAGCGCGTCCGACCGCTACAGCGCGGCGCGAACTGCTTGCCGCGCAGCAAGTAGCTGATGAGGAAGCCTCGGGCGCGGGCTTGGTGGACTTCGCGATGGTGATTAGTGCGACCACGCGCGGGGATGACCTCGATGATACTTCCAGTGCGGTCACGGCTTTAGCTTCCTCGTCCCGCCTTTTGGTGCGAGTGGCTTACGGGGCGCAAGATAGCGCGTTCGCACTGGGCTTGCCCTTGGGGTTGCGGCCCGTGTCGCAGTCTCTTACGGGAGGCTGGTAGTGTTCGCGTTCGGTAAGGACTTATTTAAAGCCTTGTTTGGCGGCGGGGCGACTACTTCTGGTAAGGGCCGTGCTGGTAGTGGCACGGTGACTGGCTACCCGTCATTACAGCCTTGGCGGGGTACTTCTAAGCAGGTGTGCGGCCTTTTCCCTTTTATTGTCGGATCTAATACGGCACTTGTGGGCGCGCCGCTGGGGCGGGCATTACATGGTGGTGGCGCGGTGTGTGCCGATGAGATTAGCTGGTTTGAGCGCGGTCTGATCTCTGCACCCTCGGCTATGGTGTTGGGTTTGAACGGGCTGGGTAAGTCTTCCTTGGTGCGACGCATGATTACCGCGTCAGCAGGTTTTGGCGTGCACACCATGGTGCTTGGCGATATTAAGCCAGACTATGTGGCCTTGGTGGAGGCCCTGGGCGGGCAGGTAATCACGATTGAGCACGGCGGGGCGGGGATTAACCCGTTGGATGCCGGTAACGTCTCGCAGGCGGCAGACCTGTTAGAGCGGGCAGGCAAGCTTGAGGATCGCGACAAGCTACTGGCGGCGGCGCATGAGCGTAAAAAAGACATGGTGTGCTCACTGATTCACATTATTCGCCGCACCCCGCCTTCGGATCGAGAAGAAACGATTGTGGATGAGGCGATTCGTATTTTGGAAGGCTACGGAAGGCCAGTGGTTTTGGCTGACCTTTTAGACGTGCTGCGCCAAGCGCCAGAACAATTACGTGCGGCCGCACTTGATCGGGGCGACATTGCGCACTACCACCAAGTCACGGAGAGCTTGGAGGCATCAGTGATGGCACTATTGTCTGGGCGTTTTGGTGGCCTTTTCGCAGTGGAAACTACCACGCCGATGATGATGGACCGCTCGGTAGTTTTCGATGTGTCTGCTTTTAAGGAAGCTTCGGAGGACTTGCAAGCTGCCTTACTGTTGGCGTGCTGGTCTTACGGGTTCGCTACCGTGGAGATCGCGCAGACTCTCGCGGATGCGGGCGTAGCGCCAAGGCGGCGTTACAAGATCGTGATGGATGAGCTGTGGCGTATTTTGCGCGCCTCATCGGGCCTGGTGGAGCGGATTGACTCCCTCACTCGTCTTAATCGCACTGTCGGGGTGGGTCAGCTCATGGTGACGCACTCGATGGCAGATTTCAACGCGCTCGCTTCTCAGGCTGACCGACTCAAAGCCTTAGGGTTCGTGGAGCGGTCGAAAATGCTGTTCTTAGGTGGTCTACCGGCGCGTGAGATGAGTTTGTTGGAGGGCGTGTTTTCTTTGACGCAAAAGGAAAAGGACATGCTCACTTCATGGAACGCGCCGGGAACTTACGACCCGACCACAGGGCGGGACGCGCCGCCACTTGGCATGGGCAAGTTCATGTTGAAAACGTCGAACGCGCCCGGAACTCCGTTCCAAGTCCAGTTCGTCGCTGGTGAGGCCGCTTTGTCTGACACGAACCAGCGGTGGAATCGGAGGAAGTGAAGTGTCTACCCGTCGGGAGAGCACGCTGTGGGAGCCATCGACCGTGTTCATGATCCTAGGAATCGGCGTGGTAGTCACACTCAGCCTGATTGTTACTGTTGGTGCTCACTTGTGGGCGGCATTCAATGGGGTTACAGACGTGTCGTGGAATCCTTTTACTTTGATGCTTGCCCTCATGGACCAAAGTCTTGACCCGTCGGGGCAGGCCGGGTGGTGGATGGCTGCCACGGGCGGGGTAATCCTGGTCCTTGTAGTCGCAACAACCGTGCTGGTTGTGAGGTCGCGCCGCGGTAAGACTCGCAGGGGAGACCGGGCCGCCCGCTTAGCGGGCCGCGGTAGTGACATCGCACCGATCACTAAAGGCGCGGTGAAGGCAAAGGCGCAACGTCTAGGCATCAAAGATGCAGTCGGGTTGCCGGTGGGCCGCACGGTAGCAGGCGACGCGCAGGTGATGTCTTCATTTGAGGACGTGTGCCTCACGGTCGCAGGGCCACGTACTGGTAAGACAACGGCGTGGGTGGTGCCCCGCATCTTCGCAGCCCCTGGCGCGGTTGTAGCCACGTCTAACAAGCGTGACATTGTAGATGAGACCAAGCAACGCAGGGTGGAGCAAACAGGCCAGCGCGCGTGGGTGTTCGACCCACAGAATCTAGCAGGCGCAACGCAGTCTTGGTGGTGGAACCCACTTTCGTATGTAACCGATTTTGTGCAGGCCACGGCCTTGGCTGACGTGTTTTTCTCCGCAGGCACACCTAATGGGGGCAAGGGCAAGAATGAGTGGGAATCATGGTCTTGCAACCTGATTGCCGCAATGCTACTGGCCGCAGCTAGGGGCGGGCTACCTATCACCGTGCTGCACCGGTGGCTTAATGATCAGACTGATGATGAGCCGGTACTGATATTGCGAGCCAAGGGCGAGAATATGAGCGCCACTAGCTTGCAAGGCATTCTCGACCTTGTGCCCGAGACGCGCTCAGGCGTATATGGCGGGGCTAGTCGGATCATGAACTTTTTGAACAATGACTCTCTTATGCGGTGGGTGACACCAGTGGAAGGCTTGGACGAGTTTGACCCGGCAGAGTTCGTCAAGACCAAGCAGACCCTGTACTGCCTATCGCAAGAAGGCCGCGGTAGTGCGACCCAAGTGGTCACAGCACTGACTGTCGCGGTGGTAGAAGAAGCGGTCAAGTACGCCGCCGCCCAGCAAGGTGGGCGGCTTAGCGTTCCGATGCTGATCGAGCTCGATGAGGCGGCGAACGTGTGCCGGTGGGCCGAGCTACCCGACCAGTATTCACACTTCGGCTCGCGCGGTATTTGCGTGGACACGGTTTTACAGTCGTGGAGCCAAGGCACCTCAGTGTGGGGTGAGGCAGGCATGAAGAAGCTGTGGTCGGCGGCGAATCTGAAAGTCTACGGTGGGGGCGTGTCCGAGCCAGAGTTTTTACGGTTGGTATCCGATCTGATTGGCGTGCACTACGTGGACTCTATGCAAGTGTCCAGCTCGCCGCAGGGCAGGTCTTATTCCACGTCGAAAGGCTCTCAGCAACGCCCGATTGCAACGGTTGCGGACTTGCAGGCACTCCCACAGGGCAGGGCGTGGGTGTTTGCTTCGGGCGCGGTTGCGACCCTTATTAGGCTGATTCCGTTTTGGGAACAGCCTCAGCTAAGTGAAGTACAGAACTAGGTTAGGCAAGAGGTATGGCAGATCAAGTAGTAGACCAGAGTAACGCGGAGATGATGCGCGCTTGGCAAGTTGCCATGGCGGTAGGCAGGTTCATGGCGCAACGTCGCGAACGTGCCATGCGTGACGCGCAGCAAGCCTCCGTTGAACAAGAGCGCGCAATGCGGCGTGCTATTGAGGAGGAGCGCAGGCTTGCCGAGAAAGTGTATGGGCAAGCGCTCAAACCGGATTGGTGGGACAGTGCGTCCCAAGAAGAGGGCGCATACGTCTACGGTGTTGCTAGACGATTTAGTGACATTGACCCGCAAGCAGAGCTTGCCGCACGCAGGTGTGAACGTGAAGCGAAACAACGCTGGGGGATTGACGTAAATAGTGGCGCTCAACTCGTTGAGGACATGCCAAGTGTTGAGGAGGCACTTAAGGTGGCTCCTGTTCTTGCTAATGAGGAAGAAGAACAGCTACGACCCAGCGTGCAACAGGCTTTGTATCGTGCTTATCAAGATGGTGAGTACGTGATGGTTGATCAAGACAATACTGAACGTATTTTGGAGTTCGTAGAACAACAACACGACAGTGCACCGGATTGGTTAAACGAGATTTGGAAGGACGACTTATCGCAATGGCTCGGCAACGATGAGCAGATGGATCAGCGTATTCGCGATATTTATCCCGACATTAAAGCTGCCGAACGAATGCAGTCTCAAGCTCAAGGCGAAGCCGTTCACTTAAGTGAACATACTCGGGTTGAATCACGAGAAGCACGTGATGCAACAAGGCAGGTAGATGGGGATGAACATGGTAAGACCATGTTCGACAATGACGGGCAGGATGATGTACTGAAAGAAGCTGGTGAAGCCAAGCACGCGGGACGTAACGAACAGGCTGCATGGGACACGTTAGAAGCCAGGGAAGCGCACGCGCAATCATTGCTAGAGCAGGGTGCAGACCCGCAAGCGGTGCGCGCCGCAATGACAGCAGATAAGGGTTTGCATAAGCCCGCCTCGCAAGCGACTAGGAAGGCGAACGCGTCGACAACTCCGACACGTCGCCCGCAGGCACAACAAGCAACACAAGTGCGCACTCGTCGCATGTAACAACGCGCGAAATCAAATGAGAAGCGGCAGACACTAGAAAGTGTCTGCCGCTGTTCTTATTCGCGTGAGACTAATACATCGTGATCTGCCGGTTCAGATGGTAGTTCTCCACCTGGATTTCGTTCCACCAAGCGGTGTCCCCGCTCAGGGCTGCATCCCTTAAAGCATCCGTCAGGGTCGAATAGAACATTCATGATCGGGTCAGCATAAGACACGAGCCACTTCGCAGACGACACTGAACCATCGTGAACACGCATATGTTCCCAGGCGAGCCACAAGGCTTGCAATCGGTAGACAGCTTCATCATGTTTCCACCACTGTGGACACCAAGCTTTTCGAGTGCCAATCGGACGGTTATAGATGCGCACTAGGAAGTCATTTACAAAATGTTCTAGCGACTGATACAGCATGTCGGGAGCGGATTGTTCAAGTTCTTCTTCCATACCGACTACGTGTGGTGTGCGCGCACTACAAGGAACGTCCGTGGCCACGTGAACGATCTTGTTTAGGCACGTGGTTTGGTGTGGTCGGGTTCTTCGCCTTACGTAGGACAGGCGGGACACCTAGGCCAGGCAAGGGAGGCTTCCCCTGTCTGCTTTCCTTTTCCTGTTTGCGTCGTTGTCTTGCCTCGGGTGAGTCAAAGAGAGGATGAGCTGAAGTGTTAAGGAACTTATGACGTTTGCGTAGTTGTTGCTCATAAGTTTCTTCGCGTTGCGGTTCGATACCTGCACCAACCAAGACTGGTTCAGCGGTGACTTGTTCAGTTGTTACCTCTTGGTCGGCTTGGTCTGGTTCGGGCAAGGTGTCTTGCTGTAGTGGGACGTGGTGTGCTTCCAGTTGTGCAAATGAGGATGTTGCAACACTAGGTGTCTCATCGCGTAACCGGTCATACACGGCACGAGTGTCACGAAGAATCATGTTCGCCGTGTTTACTTGTTGCGCCTGCCTGTACAAGTCAGCGAGTACTTGCACTAGCTCTAAGGTCGCCACGATCATGAGCGCGTAGTTCATCTGCGAGTGCTTGGGAGTAACCGCAGTGCTTAACAGTTGCGCGCCGAGTACAACCCATGCGTTAGTGCGAGACGAGGCGGCGGGTCGGGATTTCAGTTGTGCGTTGCGTCCAACTTGGCGGGCGGAATAGTCAAGCGCATTGCGGGTGCCTTCACTCAAGTCTGGTTGTTGCGCGGCAGCGGCAAGCAAGCCTGCGACATCGTTAGATGCGTTGGCAAGTGCGAGCGGATCAGTTGGATCAACGGTTCTCAACTCGCCTCGGTACAGTTCCAACGCTTGCTTGTGGCCTTGCCACTCCGCAGCCGTATAAGACTTGCGTTGAGGGTCGAACGACTTTCCCTTCCAAGCGTCGCGCCACGCTTCTACCGCATCACTTGCCGAGTCGAGCGTGTTGGGCCAACGTTCACGCAACGTGCTTAACGTTAGGTCACGTGAGATGGAGCCTCCGCCGTACCACTGTGTCTTTTGTCCGCGTCTTGTATGCAACGCGGCTGAGTATCCAACCACCACGTCAGTGCGGCCCTTAGCGAAGCGAGGACGCAACCTGACACCCAAGCTACGTGCCCGCCCAATGAAGTCGGCCTCATGAGCGGCCGCTTTGGACGCGGCTCTTAGCCGTAGCTCTAGTTCGGCTCTATCCGTGTTGCGTCTGCCTTCACGTTTAGCGGCGTTAAGTGCCTGCGCACTATCGCACCTAGAACCTCGGTTATGCTGACGCGATTCCACAATGCGAAGTCCGTATTTGTGTTCAAGGGTGTTACACGCGCGCTGTGATCGCCTTTGGTCTTGCCAGTTCCACCACTTGGTACCGTCCTCGCGAACAGTGTTGGCTGCAATGTGGATATGGTCGCCACCATTTTTTGACGTGCCGTGATGGACTGCTACCCAACGACACTCGGACTTACCAGACGCGGAAGTGAACTCCATTTCATCCATGAAGTCTTGCGCAATAGCGGCCCACTTTTCTTCTGACAGTGGCCCTTCATCTGGTGAGAGTGATAGGGAACAATGCCACACGTGGTTAGGCCCGTAGTCAATGGCTTCGTTCTTACCGGTGTCGGGATTGTATTTACGGATAGGGCCGGTAGGGCGAACATCTGTTTCCTGCATAAACGAGTCAAGATAGTTTGCTATCTCGGAGGCTTGAGCGATTGAGAGTTCATCCCAATCACCCCACCGATTCATGATGGTGCGTGAACCCGCGACTAGGTGAGGCTCTACGTGTTCGTTAGCGCGTCCAGGGCCGACAAGGTAGCGTATGAGTCCCCCCATGTCGCCACCATCAACAATGTTGGGCATCATCGGCGCACACTCGCAAGAAGATAGTTGATTTCATCAACGCTATGTTCAATGTGTGCCAGAACATCGCTCATGTATTCTGACAGTTCTTGTTTGCCGTGCGCGTAACGCGTGAGCTGATTGACGTTGTTTGCTAGGCCGGTGAGTTTGCGACGATAGTCGCGTAGATCGGCGATGACTTCTTCTAGATGGTTTGTATCGATTTCTTCGGCTTGAACCGAGTGAAGGGCTGAATGCACCAGGGTGCGTGACAAAGACCAACCGTAGTTACGGGCTTTAGCTTCTAATAGGGCGCGTTCGCTACGTGTGAGATGAACGCGCAAGGAGGTGCGTGTTACGCCGTTTGGCTGCCGAGTGGCAAGACGAACGTCACGCGGTTCAACGCGCTTCCTTTCCGCTTTGTTCGTCTCAGTCATAGTTACTCCCAGCGCTAGCGACCCGTAGGGATCACACTTATAGTGTGCCTCAGGTAGAGCCGTGTGTCTACCTGCAAGCCTGATGATGGTACCATCATCTACCAGCTTGCTACCCAGGCGTCCGCGCATACTGTTGTGTGCGCTGGTTCGCGAGGTGATCGCACCTTGTGCGTTTGGTTGGCGTGGGTTGCAAGCTACATGGATGTGGCTTGACCGCTTCCGCGATGCGCACCCGTGCAAGTCACGCACCGCGCGGGGAGCCACGGTGAGCTACGCGGGTGCGTCCGCCGTTGCAATGTTGAAGCGTGACGACGCACCGTTACGCCATGCAACAAGAACACTCTTGATAGTCGCCATGCACGTTTGCGTGGGCGTGTTGCAGGTTCGGTTTGGTTTGGTGGTTGTGCGCGTTTGTGCGCGCACAACCTACGTGGCTTACGAAGCCATTAACACTTGGCTTTTGTGAAGTGAAAGGAACACATTTAATGTCGAACCAATTCGATCCAGTGGCCAAACTGTTGAACCAAGATGAGAATCGGGAGCGCGCTGTGCGCGAACTCGGTGCGGCGATGGTCCAACTTGAAGCGGGCGTATCTTCATACAAGGACGCATATAAAACAGCTGCTGACGCGGGCTGGACCAAACGCGAACTAAACGCCGCAGGTTTCTTCGACGTAGTTAAACTACCTCGTGTAAAGAAGATCGACGTGCCCACCCCAAGCCCATTCGATAAGGACGAGCAATAACAACAAGGGCGTGCTAACCCGTTTGGGTTAGCACGCCTTAAATGAATCTTGCGCGCTCCATTGTTGCCACCACGGGTGGCTTAGAACAAGTGAGGCCACGCTTTGCGTGGTCGATAGGGGTTGTGCACATTTGTGGGCGGCATGCCCGTCCACATTTGAGTGCAAGCCAGTCGGCATGGCTTGTGGTAAACATGCGACACCTTGGCGAGTGTCGGTTTTCCACACGCCAGGCCGCACACGCACCGCGTGAACCACGGCCGCGCAACGCGCGGCCAAAATAAAACAAACTGATCGACAGCTTGCGACCTGCTTTCGCCAGAAGTAAGTGCATGCGACGCAATATCGGGTCAGGCGTCGAGCTTGGTGGGTTTGCGGGTTGAGCTGGTCGATGATCCAGTTAGAGTTTTGGATTACCCGCTCCCCGGTGGCAAGGATGGTTTCTTCGTCCGCGTTCGCCCATCCGGCGATGTATCCGGTGGAGTATTCGGCCGTGTCTAGGCCGAAGTATTTACTGACTAGGTAGGCGCATGATTCGGCTTCTACTTCTTTGATTCCCCGGTGCATGGACTCGGCTTGGTCTGCCTGGTCCACGTGTAGGCGGGCGTGACTGATCTCGTGGATGAGGGTTTTGAATTGGTGACCCTCGGGAGCGTCGGTGGCTACCGCGATGGTTTTCTCGCCTTGCCCCTCGATCATGGGGCGTATTGTTACCCCGTATGCGCCTCCTAGAGCTTTGCGCGTGGTTTCTTCGTATTTGTAGCCAAGGTCTGTAACGATCTGTTTAGCGCGCTGCCATAATTGTTCTGAACGTTGCCCGGTTACTTGGGGCAAGTCGCGGCCCTTGATTGGCTCGCCTTCTGTTTGGTGGTAGCCAAATGTTGGCCGCACTGTAAACCCGGTGACGGTGCGTTTCCAGATAATGTCTTTCTTGTCGTACTTATCTAGCTCGTCTTTATCTATTGGCCGGTCCTCACCTTTTAGGAAGGGGAGCTTGTAGGTGACGGGGGCTAGAACTTGGTAGCTTTTTTCTCCTTTTTGGACTTGTCTACCTAGCTTTTTCCAAGCGGTATAGGAAGCAAACGAAGATTCCATGCTTCCGCGCTTGCGTGCCTGATTGTTGAGCCACACCAAATTGCGGAATGAGTACTGGGGCATTTGCACCATGTAGTCCAGCATGTCTTTCCACGTTTGCGTGTCTTTGAACCGGGACGCTGCGGCGGCTATTTCTTCGTGAGCTTTCGCGAGTTTCGCTTCACGTTCTTCCTTAGCCTTCTCTTTACTGCGACTAGCCATGTTAGTTGCCTACCTGGCCGGTTTTAGCTTCTAGGACTTGGACTCGCCCCGTGAGTTGTTCGATCTGGTCTTGCTGGGCCTCGACCTGCTCGATGAGGGTTTCTACTAGCTCTAGCGTGGTGTATTGGGTTTCCATTTTTCTCTCCTAGTTAGTTGTTTTTGTCGTTTTGGGTGATGATGTGTAGTTCTTGGCGGGCAATGTCTGCCCCGATGTGGTCTACCCACACGTCGTGAGCTACGCGCTCTTGCCCGTCTTGACTGGTGTAGTCACGCGCGCGGTAGGTGCCGGTGAAGATGATGGCAGCGTTGCCATTTAAGTCTTGGAAGTCTTTTAGTCTCACAGCGGTTTGGCCTTGGATTCTCAGGTAGTAGGCGGTTGTGGCCGCGTCCTCCCATTTGCCGCTTTCTAGGTCTTTTGCCCGGTCGTTCACAATCACGGTTGCTCGTCCTTGGTAGGTTCCGTCATCGTTCATGGTGAGTTTGACGGGGCCTGCTAGGTTTCCAGCTCGTACTATGTAACTCACTATTTGCCTCCTTAATGGTTGGGTTATTACTTGTCTGGTTAGATGCGGACGGCTTGCCATTGCATACCAAGCCAATAAGCGGTGTCGAGGGGTACTTGTTCGACGTGCCCGCCCACGTTAGGGGCGTGGATCATGAGCCGGTTCCCACCTGCGTCTTTACCGGCGTAGATGCCGATGTGGTGGTAGTGCCCGCTGCCCGCAGTGGCGAAGCCGATCAGGTCGCCTGGTTGTAGGGCTGATTCATTTATGGGCGCGCCTGCTTGGGTAATGATTTGGTGCGCGGTGCGCACGTTGAGAGGTTTGCCAAGGTCGGCGTAGACGCGCACAACCAGGCCCGAACAGTCCAGTCCAGCGGCCGTGGTGCCTCCCCACACGTAAGGGGTGCCAAGATATTTTTGAGCACCAGCCACTACTGACGAGGCTGCGACACTGCCTTGAGTGTATTTTCCGGCCAGTTGTTTAATTTTGGCTACGTAGTCTTGCGTTTCAGCGTATGGAGGTATGCCCCGGTGTTGTTGTACGGCTCCAGGGCCTGCGTTGTATGCGGCCAGGGCAAGATCAACCACGTTGCCAACGGCTTGCCCGCTGGCCACGTAGGCTTTCACGGTCTCAACTAGCCCGCACATGAACTGGCCTTGACTAGCGATAGCGTCGATGGGGTCGAACGGGTCGGCCACGCCGTCCCCGTTTGCGTCTATCCCGTTAGAGGCCCATGTAGCGGGCATGAACTGGGCGATACCTTGCGCGCCTGCTGGGCTAACAGCGCTCGCGTCCCACCCGGATTCAGCCTCGATTTGTCCGGCGATGAGGCTGGGCGTGATTTCGGTGCAGATACTGCCCGCTTCCATCACGGCTTGCACGTATTCAGGGGGCACTCCCTCCAGGCCCGTTCCTGCTCCTTCAGCGTCGCCTCCAGCCATCATGAGGGGCAAGAGCATTAGAGGGCCTGCGAGGAAGGCGATTAGTGACTTTTTCACAGCCTGCGCCCTTGGCCTTGCTGCGCGCTTGCAGACTGATTGGCGTTCCTGGTGTGGCTGGGGTTGCTGGCAACGCTGGCACTGCCAGTATTGTTGGTTTGCCCCGTCTGGTTTGGTTTGGTGTAGGGGTCTGCTAGGGCGATGATTTCGCGGATGCGTTCAGGGTTAAACCCGGATGAGCGGCCCTTTTGGGTTTCTATGATTGGGGCTGATAGTAGGCCCTCGTTTTTGAACTGCTCTACCAGGTCGGGCCGCTTGCTCAAGTCGATAGCGTTATAGGTGATTCCTGCCTTGTCCAGCTTGCGTTGAGTGAGCGCGCAACCTGGACAGTGCGGGGTGGTGTAAATAGTAATGTTTTCGCTCATACCTACTACGTGGGTTGTGCGCGCACAGGTAAGGCCCACACCCATTGGGTGTGGGCCTTGACTGTTATTCGCGTGGACTAACTAGGTTAGTTTTTGCGGCGTTTCGCAACGAAAGCGAGGGCGCCACCAGCGGCTCCGATTAGAGTTGCTGCGATTGCTAGGAAGGCAGTGTTAGTGCCGGTCTTAGCTAGGGCTTGTGCCGCGCCTGCACCATCGTCATCAGCTGCTTTAAGCGTGATGGTCTGGTCAGCGTCGTCAGCATCTTCGTGAGTGCCGATGAGTTCACCGTCTGCGTCGTAGACGTATTCAAACGCGACTAGCTCAGTGTTTGCCAGCCCAGTCGTGTCCAGAGTTGCTACGACTTCGCCGCAGTCTTGCGGGGTTTCAGGGGTGAACGTGGCGGTTACCTCATATTCCTTACCGTCTACCTCGACCATCTTGCCGGTGGTCTTGTTGTGAATCTTGAGCTTGAGGGTGTACTCGGTGCCCGGAATCAAGGTTTCGTTTTCATCGCACACCTTGTCGATGAGTTTGGTGTTGGGGCCAGGCTTGAGGGTCTTTTCACCGTTTTCACCAGTGAACGTGGTCTTTAGCTTCGGGCCAGGCTCAAACGTGATTGTCTGGTTCTCATCGGTAATGTCAGCATGGATGGTGATGGACTTGCCGTCTTGGAATAGTTCCTCGAAGGCTACCGTGGTTTTACCAGCGAATAGGGAAGCGTCTACCTCAAAGGCGACGTCCACAGTTCCATTAACGGTTTCAGGGGTGAACTTCGCTGTGGAAGTGATTTCCTGACCCTTAGAGTCGGTGATGGCCTTACCAGTGTCCTTACCCATCAGGGTTCCTACAACCTCGTATTCTTTACCGGCCTCGAGGTTGGTGTAGGTAACCACATCGGTAAGCGTGCGCGTGCCGTATCCAGGGACCGGGCCGCGCTCGTCCTCATAGAGGAGGGTGGTGTGAATGTTTGGTTCTGCTGCGACGCGGAACTGTTCAGTCACGTCCTCAACTGAGGTGCGTAATGGTTGTACTCGGTCATCACCAGCGAAGGTGGAGACGAACACGTAAGTGCCTGCAATGAGCTTGCCATCAGTGTCGGCTTTGGCGATCCAAGTGGTGTCACCAATGCTGGGGTAGAACCCGTTCTTAGCTGGAATGGTGACGGTTTCACCGATCTTTTCAGCCTGGTCACGGTTCGCCTCGGTTACCTCAAGTCCAGCGGGGAAGAACAGCACTTCGTGAGAGATTTCTTTCTCGTCTGCCTTAAAGCCTGCTGCGCCTTCAAAGTTGGGGTGATCGGAAGGCATGCCGGTTACAAACACGTCATCTACCAGGTAAGTACCAGCCTTGGTGTCACGCACACTCAGCTGGGAATCAATCTGGACGGGGTGACGGTTTGAAGTGGTTTCGTCTGCCAGGCCGTAAGTATCACACCAGTCAGCGTGAACGAACTCGGAGGTCTTGTAAGTCTTGCCACCGTGAGTTACCTCAGCGGTCTGCTCGTCCTTGTAGACGCACCACTGCCAGTTAATGAAGTTTGGCTTAACGTTTTCTACATTGTCGAGTTCGGCAAGCAGTTCTTCCGGCCCGTTAGCGGTGATCGTGGTTTTACCGACAATCATTTCCTCACCGGGCACAGCATCGCCCTCGGATGGAGGGGTAAGGCCTGTGTAGTAAGCGGTGCCCACAAACGTGACGGGCACGTATCCCGAGTCGAGTTCTAGCCACTTGCCATCCCCATAGTTCGGGTCTGCCTTGGTGGTCAGAACATCCGATAGTTTGCCATCGTCAATAATGTGCGCGTCTGCCACGTTTGAGGTGAGCATGGGTTGGAAGTCGTAGATAACATCGAACTTCGTGCCCTTACCATTGGTCCACTCAGGGTCAGCTTGTGTGCCATGGCCGTAAGTCAGAGTGTCTTGCTTGGAGCCGTCAGCACCAAACTTCGTTAGCGTCTTACGTCCAGACTTGTACTTGGTGCTGAATTTGACGGTTCCGTTACCCGTGGACTCCCACTCAAGAGTGATGCCGGAGGCTTGGGTCTTACCCTTCCAGGTGTTAGTACCAGTGGACTTAAACACGGCCGGGCCGTTCAGGGTTACTTCAACGTCAGTTCCTGCGACGAAGTTCCCCTGGCCGTTGAGCGCTCCGATTCCGTGGATTTTACCTTCACGGGTGTTTTCGCCTTCAACGGTTACTTGCTTGTAATCGACGATTCCGGAGGCTTTAGCCTCGGATACGTACTGCTTAGCAAGGTTTACCACACTGGGGTGCTGGGCCTGCATGGCGGGCAGGATTTGTCCCACACGCATCGGGCCGGGAATACTGCCGTTGCCTGTTTCGTAGTTCGTGTGAACTAGGAACGAGATAGCGGCGCGTGACTCAGCGGTAGCAATGGATTCCTTATTCATTAGAATCCATGCCATTTGCGGGGTGGTGACTGTTAGGTCTGCCGGTTGGCCGTTAGCCTCGACTGCACTCAGGGTGGCTGCGCTAACGCTTTCGCCTGGTAGTGGTGCCATCAGGCCCGCTTGGGTACACCATGCTAGCCAGTCCCCACCTTTAGGGTTTTGCAGTGCGCCAAACCAGACGGGACCTGTAGAGAGGATTCCGTTTACTTGGTAGCCGGGCCCAGCCTGGCCAGGGAACTCCTCCGCGTGAGCTACGCTGGCTGCGCCTGCGACCCCACCTAGTGCCAGAGCCATAGTCGTAATAGCTAGGCCCACCTTTTTTGTTACGGAGCGGGCTTTAGCTCGCATCCGTTCGCGCCAGTTGCGCTTTGTTTTCAAAGTAGACACTATATGTCTCCCTTTTCTAGCGAATGATCGATCATGAAACCCGTTAAGGGGCTTCATGTATCTCGTAGGTTGTGCGCGCACAAGTTATGCCCGCACCAATTGGCGCGGGCATAACTCGGGCAGATCAGTCGTTAGAGACTTAGTTACAAGGAACCTCCCAAGAGTTCCCCGAAGTATCACCTTCATAACATATGTCTTGTTCGTCGGTGACTACCCATCCGCCGCTAGAGCCGCCATCGCTGTTAGCCGGTGGTGCCGGCTGCGGGGCGGGAGCTGGATTGTTGTAGCCACCATTGCCGCCATTACTGCCGGTGTTCCAGTCGCTGTATCCGCCGCCACTGTAGCCATTGCCACTGTAACCGCCGTCGTAGGTTTGTTCGTATCCGCCGGAGCTTTGCGCCTGCTGGGCTTCTGCCTTGGCTTTCGCCGCGTCATTTACCGCCTTGATGGCTTCGTTCAAGGCTTTAGCACTCTTACTCGCCTCGTCAGCGCGAGTGAATACGGCCTCAATATCGGCCACAGTCTCTAGTTTGTCTGGTTTGGCTTGGTCGATAGCTTTAGCTTCTTTCAGCGCAGCGTCTAGCTTGTCGCTCACGTTCTTTTCTACGCCTTCACGATTAGCTTTACCGGCCGTCTCGATTGCCTCGTTAAGGTTCTTTACTGCCTGGTCAAACTCAGTTGCGGCTTTGCCCGCGACTTCTTCGCGCACATCCTTGAATGAAGTGGTGAGTTCGTCGAGTACGCTTTGAGCCTGCTCTTGCGCGCTCTTAACCGCGGCTGTGGCTTCCGTGGCTTTTTCCAGTCCTAGCGTGGAGGCATCCTGCGCCTCAACGCCTTTGAGGTTGTCTGCTTCTTCTACTGCTTCGGCAAGGGTCTTAGTGTCGGTGTCTTTTGCGCGCTGCGCTGCGAGTTCGATAAGGGACGCCGCTTGCGTCTTGGTCTGATCTAGTTCGGTTAGGGTTTGCTGGTAGCTCGCTTGGGCTGTTTGGTATTGCTCGCGCGCGTTCTTTGTGTCGGCCTGGGTTTTCCATGCCAACCCGACCGCTACTAGCACGGCGATTAGTGCTACTGCGATAGTGGCGATAATGGGCGGGCGCTTATACCAAACCGGCTTAACCGCCAAGGCTTGCTCGGTTGTTTCTTGTGGTGGAGTGTTGGGCTGGTTCGTGCTCATGGTGTTTTCCTTTACTTGCTGGTGTTGAGTCTAGTTGATTGACGGTAGTGGTCCGCTTGGAAGCGTTCCTGGTGGGGCTTGCGGGGCGGGGCCATCTGTCTGATTGGCGGTGGTGTTTATGTAGTGGCGTATGGCTTGTTCTATCCAGCCGCTAAAACTGGTTGGCGCGCCTTGGGCTACTTGAGTCATGTAAATGCCTCGCGCCGTGTTAGCGACTTCTTCGTCAATGTTGATTGTTATTTTCTGTTTCTTAGCCACTACGGGTTTCGGTGCTGGTGCCGTTGGTGGTTTGGCTGTTGCCTGGTTGATTACGCTTTGTCCGGCTAGTGCGCTGCGTCTGGGTTGGGGCTTAGTCATTGGTTTGTCTTTCTGCGAGTTTTTGCATGTGTTTGCGTAGTCGGTTTATGGCTTGCGCGGTTTGTGATAGGCGGGTTTCGAGCTGGAGTATTTGTTCAAAGTCTTTAGTGTCTAGCACTTGTTGGACTTGTTCTCGCCACGTGTAGGACCCGGCTGCTATGCGTTCTGGTTCGATCCAGTATTGGAGGAAGTTAGATATTCTTACCGTGTCGTTGTAAAGCAACTTAAGGTAGATGTCTTTATCTTCAAGGCTTGCCTGGTTGTATGAGGCTAAGACTTGTTTGTTACTGATTCGACTCATTGTTTGCCTGCCTGGTGGTTTTGGATTGCGTGTAGGTATTGGGTGTAGATGTTGGCGAGTTCTGCTGCTTCTTGTGTGGGCCACTGTTCTAGTGGCTTACTGGCTTCTACGCTGTCTGCGATTGCTACTCGCTTGGGGATGGGTGGGTTGAAGATTGTCAGTCCGCGTTGTTCTACTTCGTGGGTTAGCTCACTCATCCAGTGTCCGCCACTGGTGGTTCGGGCTTCGTGCTGGTTGATGATGATTCCCCCGATTGTTAGTTCCGGGTTGTAGTAGGTGCGTATCTGGTCGATGGAGCTGAGTAGTCGTGCTAGTCCGTTGGCGCTCCAGAGTTTGGAGTGCGTGACGATTAGGGCTATGTCGGTGGCGGTTAGGCCGTTGATTGTGAGTTGGTCTAGTGATGGTGGGCAGTCGATAAGACACAAGTCGTAGTCGTGTGCGACTTCGTTCAGGGCGGCGCGTAGCCTGCTTTCGCGTCCGGCTCCTGCTACTACTAGCTCGTCTCTTACTACTGGTAGCGCCTCACCTGTGGTGGGCACTAGGTCTACTCCATCCCATAGGCCAGGTACGGTGACTTCGTTTATGGGTAGCTTGGTGCGGTTTGAGAGCACGTCGGCCAACCCTGTAGCGTCCTCGTCTACTGGGTGGCGTGCGAGGCTACTGGTGATGTTGCCTTGTGGATCAAGGTCTACGACTAGCACGCGCATACCTTCAAGAACGGCGGCGCGGGCTAGGTGATAGGTGGTAGTGGATTTACCTACCCCACCTTTTTGGTTGCAAAGTGAAATGGTGAGCATCATGTCCTCCTAGAGACACTGGTATTGCTGGTGTGGCTGGGGTTGCTGGTATCGCTGGCTACTTATCGGTGAATAGCCGGTATTGGCTGGGCAATGCCGCTTGCGCGGCGGTGTAAGCAGCTTCGTTGGGAGCGGCAGCGTAGCGCTGGGTTGTTGCTACTGATTGGTGCCCTAACAGATTTTGTACGGCGATTAAGTCGCGTTCGGCCGCGTAGGCTTTGGTTGCGAATCGGTGCCTGAGAGTGTGGAGCGTCCACGGCGGTTGCAGATATTGATTTGTAACCTTCGAGGCATGGTGCGCCGATAGATGCCCGTCTATTTGGCCAGGGAAGGCGTAGCCATCCCCGTTGATGCAGGCCCTGATTATTAGCCGGTCTATGGGTTCTAGTAGTGGCACTAGACGGATATGCGCCCCTTTGCCGCGAACTCTTAGCGTGCGCCCGTATAAATCTTCTTCGATGTCTTGAATGTGTATTTGCACTATCTCTGCTACACGCAAGCCAACCGAAGCGGCGAGAATGATAATTAGCCGTTCTCGCTCTGGTGCTTGATCTAGAGCGTCTGCAAGCACGTTCTCTGGGCATGGTCGCGGTGGTGGAACGGTGCGGCGAATCTTTGGCAATACTGTTGCAGCGTTTGGTTCTGGTCCTTGCACGTAGGCGAAGAACATGCGCATCGAACTGTAATAGGAATGTCTTGTTTCTGGTTGCCAGGACTTTTGAGATACCCATGCCAGTAGTTGTTCCGCTGTGAGCTCCTGCGGCGGCACTTCGGGGAATTCTCGCGCTAACCGACGCGCATGGTCAGACCGCTTAATCAGCGTGCCAGCGCTAAGGTTGCCTGCTTTTAGGATCGCCATCCATCCATTAATCGGCTCACGCCAGAGTGCGGGAGTTTTTAACGCGCGTGGATCGTTTTCATTTCTCATGAAAACCAACTCAGCATAAATGGCTACATGACTATAAATAAGCGTTTTGAAAGCGGTCCAGATGTAGAGACGCTGGTCTCGCTGGCGTAGCTGGTGTGGCTGGTAACTCTGGTAAAAAAAATTTTGCCAGGCAGTAGCGATTGCGCGGGCGATAGCAATAAGACCCGTGGGTTCCGGGTTCGATTCCCGGTGGGCCTACCGGTAAACCCCTGCTTCGGCAGGGGTTTTGTCGTATGCAGTTTCAACTGCGAGGGCGCGGCGCTTTCAAGTGCGAGGGCGCAGCGGGACGGTCGTTTCATGCTCTTTTGAATGCGTGTAACCAGGCCGGCGTTCAATATCAAAGTTTCGATAAAAACTCCGTTTCCCCTACATTCAATAAGTAACTTGTATTATTATGGCGGATTAGCTGGCCAGTTTTAGTTATGCTTTCCAGCGCGATGGTGCGTTCATTACAAAAGTAAGGAAATCCGAATGCCGAGGCTCCGCAGTTTAACCGGTGTGTTCCTCGCAGTTTTTCTAGTATTGGGCATGGTCTTTACCGGTCCGATCGTAGCTGCCGCTGAACAATCTGAGACAACCTACAAGATCTACCCAATTCCAAAACAAATTTCCTACAGCGAGGGCAGTTGGGCCCTGCGAGACTTGAATGTTGTTTATGACAACGAGGTCGATTCGGCCACCAAAGCCAGGCTGGGCGAAGTTGCCGAGCTAAAGGGACTATCGGTGACCGAGTCCGATGCAGCTAACGGTGCGAAAACCAATATTTTTGTTGGAGTGCACGGCTCGCAAGGCCCGGCATCTCGGGTTATCTCACAGAATGTAGAATCTGATGCCGCAACGTTTGAGGGTATCGATGCCTACCAATTGGTAGTCCGGGACAACAACATTTATGTCCTCGGTAAAGACACAGATTCGGCTTTCTACGGTTTGACCACGCTGTACCACGTGGTCAAGCAGATCGATGCTAGGACTATCCGTAACTTCTCGGTTACTGACTCCGCGGACGTCGTCTCGCGCGGGTTTATCGAGGGCTACTACGGTAACCCGTGGAGCCTTGAAGATCGCATTAGTCTCATGGAATGGGGCGGCTACTACAAACTGAACTCATACTTCTACGCGCCGAAGGATGATCCAAAGCACAACAAGGAGTGGCGCGAGCTCTACACGCAAGAAGAGCTTGACACGCTGATCAAGCCGCTCGCAGAGGCTGGTAATAGTTCCAAGACCAGGTTCGTTTACGCTCTGCATCCGCTGATGTACAACCCCATTCGTTTTGAGAGCTCCTACGAGCAGGATCTAAAGGTTTTGCAGGACAAGTTCGCCCAGGTTCTAAGCGCGGGCGTCCGCCAGATCGCAATCCTTGCCGACGACGCTAAGTTGCAGAAGCAAGAATATACAATCCGCCTGCTGACGGACATGACGAACTGGCTCAAACAACAAAAGGAGATTTATCCAGACCTAAAGTTGACTCTGCCTTACTGCGTGCAGGAGTACATGAGCTACGGTCATCCTTACTTCCAACAGTTCCCGTCCAACGTTCAAATCATTATGACGGGTGGTCGCGTTTGGGGTGAGGTCTCGCAAGACTTTACCGAACGCTTTACTCAGACTGCCGGTCGCGGACCCTACCTGTGGATCAACTGGCCGTGCACCGATAACTCCAAGCAACACCTAATCATGGGTGGATACTCAACGTTCCTTCACCCCAATGTGGACCCGACCAATATTCAGGGCATCGTCCTAAATCCGATGCAACAATCTGAACCCAGCAAGGTCGGAATATTCGGCAACGCCGCGTACTCGTGGAACATTTGGGACAGCGAGGACGAGGCCGAGCAAGCATGGCGCGATTCCTTCAGCTTCGTGCAGGACAATTCGGCGGTAGCATCACCCGCCTCCGAAGCGCTGTTTGAACTATCGAAGCACCAGATCAACCAGAACATGAGTAGCATCGTGCGCGAGCTCCAAGAATCCGTGGAACTACGCGAACACCTAAACGCCCTCCTGGAAAAGATTCAAGCCGGAACGGTAACTAGTGAAGATATCGCCTCTGTTCGCGCAGAATTTAAGGTTCTGCAAGATGCGGCGAAGACTTTCCGCGAACTGGGTAACCCGAAGCTACTCGGAAACATGGACGACTACTCGGCCCCGGATGCCAACGAGCAGATGGCTCCCTGGCTGGACGCTTGGGACGACACAACGGCCGCGGCACTCGCATACCTGGATGCGGTGGAGTCATACATTAACGACGACGTCTCGATGATGATGAACCAGCTGGCAACCGCGCAGCAGGCTTTTGCAGATTCAAAGACCCACAAGTTCTACTACGTGAACCACTATGAATACGCAGAAGTTGGCGTTCAACACATTGTCCCGTTCATAGAATCCATCGACCGCTACCTGAACGACCAGGTGCGTATAGTAAGCAATCCCGAAGCCGTTGTAACCACGTACATTTCGGATGTGTTCACGAATCCGACCTCCGGATCGATTGACTCGATTCTTGACAGCGACGATTCCACGATTGCTGAATTCCGCAATCCTAACTTCCTGTACAAGGACAACTATGTTGGCTTGAAGTTCTCGCGTCCAATGACATTGGAAAATGCCCGTTTCGCATTTGGTGGCGGCAAGAACCACTTCTACGCGGCGAAAGTCCAGTACACGCTGGACGGTGAAGCGTGGACCGATGCGAGCAGTGAAGTATTCGAACGCCCACGTGGCAACGAAACGCCCATCGAAATTTCTGGACTATCCATCGAGGGCGTGACCGGTGTACGTCTGATCGCAACTCGCGACAATGGTGACGACTTGTGGCTAAACATCAAGGGGATCGAAGTAAACCGCGAGGTCGGTGACGAGCCGTACCAGCTAACCGATATCTCCCTTGAAAACCTCGTTGTTGCGGCCTACGCGTTGCCAAATGCGATCGACGCGAATCTGAGCACCCAGGTACAACTGAAGACTGGTAACGGCCAAGACTACATGGAGCCGAACAGCGCTGTGGTTGTGGACCTAGGACAGGCCCGCGAAATTGGTCGAGTAGTTGTGCATTCAGGCGACGACAGGGCGCCAAACGACCGTCCGGTAAAAGCAGTCGTAGAGGTTAGCTCGGATAAGAACGAGTGGACATACTTTGGAAACCTCAACGAGGAGACCGCAACTGGCAAGGCAACTGCAAGGTACGTGCGCGTTCGCAATACCGTGCACGCGCCCGTGTGGTGGCGTCTGCGTGAAGTTGAAGTATTCCCGCCTGCTGCCGGTTCTACCCCGGTGGGCGTGTACACGAACGTTGAAGAAACGACCTTGACAGCAAACGAGATCGACAACGGTGCCGAACTAAGCGATGGCACCATCACGCTAGCCCCGGGACAGTACATCGGTATCGATCTTGGCCAAATCCGCAGTCTTACCGAAGTTACACCGGCGGCTAATGCTGGAAAAGCAGTATTGCAGCTTGGAAATAACGAGTACGTTTGGCGAGAAGTTGACGATGTGAAGGACAGGAGCGCACGTTACGTGCGCCTACTGAACACGTTTGAGGAAACTTACACCGTAGACGTAACCGGCTTCGCTGTTAAGTACCTCGTTGTCGGAGAGTACGGACGCCTAGTCTCGTCCGACATTCCGGTTGCCGCCAATTGGAACGATACCCGCGAAGACGGTCAAGGTTTCGACCAGGACATGACGACGGTTACAAAGTTCGGAGGCAATCCACGCGCTGGAAACACGGCCGTGTACGACCTTGGCAGGCCGATCCCGATTAGTTCAGTTCGCATCTACACGCCCGACTCGCAGACCGACTACATTCGTGATGCGCGTATCCAGCTCTCGGCAGATGGAAACACTTGGGAAGACGCATTCGAAATTGGGGATCGCACAACCGACTCTGATCGAGAAACATCTTTTGGATCCATTAACGATCCGAACAAGATGGTCGACTCGACCTACCCGAACGTGCTGTACTACGGAAACGACGACCTCAATGGCAAGGTAGCGCAATACATTCGCATCCTTATCACCGCGGACTACCCCAACAGGGCTATCGTGTTCAACGAGATCATGCTCAACCAGGGTGAATACCTGTCGCCGGAGGCGAACGCCGAGTTCTCCTCAACGATAATTGAGGCCCCCGGTCATAACCCGTCCAAGATGACGGATGGAGACTTCAGCACAGCGTGGGTCCCAACCTCCACCGATGGCGTTTTGACCAGGCAGGTTAATGAGGCCGTTCCCGCTCTGCGCCTCGTTTCTGCGGGCAAGCCGGCAGGCGCAACCGTGAAGGCAGAAATTGTGAACGCCGACGGTGAAGTTTCTGAAGTCGTCCTCGGCACGCTTGATCAGCCGATCACAGACTTCTTTATGCCAAAGGGTGCGGTGGTACTGAGCTACTCGCTTGAATGGGGAGAGCAGATCCCCCGCATTTCCGAGGCAATCACGCTCGCAAGCGCGGAAGAGGCAACCGATGCTAAGAGCGCCCTGCGCGCCCTCGTTGAAAAGACGCCTTCGAACTTTGCTTCTTGGACTGCCCAAGCTAAGGCCGATTTTGAGGCTCTAAAGACGAGTGCTCAGCGTGTGCTCGCTAGCGAATACGTTGCAAAGTCCACTGTCGAATCCATGACGCAGACGATGCAACGCGCAATCCAGAATGCGCCGGTTCAGGCAGATCCTGAGCTTTTGGGGCAGCTTCGTATTCTCGTGGATTCCGCCGTGTCAAACGATAAGCGGTACTACACCGGCGACACATTTGCCTTCTACGAAAACACTGTGAAGACCGCGCAAGCCGCCCTTGAAAATGCGGAGAACCTTACAACTGGGGAACTGGAAGTTTTCATAGGCAAGATCAACAGTGCTAAGGAAGCACTGAAGTACTCGGTTCACCAACGCGAACTAGCGCAGCGTGCGTCGACTGAAGCCGAGGGCGTCGAAGGGAACGAATTCAGTGAAGAATCATTCGCTGCATTCGAGGAGGCGCGCACCGCGCTGACCAACGCGCTCGCGGCATCGGACACGACACCGATGGAATTCGAGCGCCTTCTAAGCGAGCTTAATGATGCGCGAAAGGCTCTAGAACCCGCCGAGCCGGAGCAATCCGAGTCAACCGGTACCACGGGAACTTCCGATCCTTCCGGCACCACGGGCACGTCCAATCCTTCCGAATCGACGGAGGGCACAGGACCAGATGAAGGGGAGACTCCGGCACTCATCGATATTGCAGACGAGACCAAGGTGCAGATTCTGTCTCCGCAAAAGATCGAGGTTGAAAAGGTAGATTCCGAGAACCCCGTGGAGTACGCGGATCTTAAGGCAAACGGTTTCAAGGTTGTGAAGGTCGAAACCGCGAATGAGGGCGTGCCGCGCGTGGCTGCCAGGTCCGTCCTCGCGGAAGGGGAAGACCCGGATCAGGACATTGCTGAATTGGTCTACGGTGAGGATTTTGAAGTATCTATCTCAAATCCGACTAAGGCTGGAGATACCACCGTTGTTGTAACCGGTATCGGAAAGTACACGGGTGAAGTTGAAAAACCGCTAACCATTGCGGTGAAGAAGGCGCCATCCGAGCCTTCGGCCACGCAGTCGACGGAAACAACGACGACCCAGCCATCGCAGTCCCAGACAACAGTGCCGACCACAAGCGGTGAGCCGTCCGAGCCCGAGGGCGACCAGACCTCGCCAACCCAGACTCCTTCGCAGTCAGACGAAACGGTGAGCGCCTCGGATCAACCGGGGAATGCGACGACATCTGGCCAGGTCGGAGCTTCCGATGGTGGCAACTTCGCTAAACCGGGAGGCCTAGCGAAGACGGGTGCGGGTGTGTTGCCACTGGCGGCCGCTGTCCTAGCGCTTCTGACCGGCGGCACGGTAATGGTATTGCGCCGCTACCGCGAGCAGTAAGGGTGAACGGTCTGGCCCTGTCTCCCCGTACGGGGTCAGACCGTAGTCACCATTTTTAAAATCTGAGATTTGTTCTACGAGAACGCGGGTCCCGAAGATCTGCAACTAAGTCCGCAAACCTTGGAACTGACACGCGTCACACTGATGTTTACCGGACATTTGTCCTAGAAAACCTCGAATGTATTGATTAATTGTGCTTATAGAAGCGATAGTTTGCTCAGAATTATTCTAAAACCCTAGATTTGTAGACTATTTTGCGCCTATATTTAAGATAGTTAGTTGTGTTTCTCAAAGTTGATCGAAACACCTAGATAACTTCCTTGAATGAGCAGGGAAGCGACATGGAGAGAGCCGGGATGAATAGACTTTTTCCCCAAGACAGCCAATGGCGCCGGTATTCAGGCAGGCGCGTGGTGGCACTAACCGCTGCGGCCGGTTTGCTACTTTCAGTTTCTGGAAGTGCCGCTCTGGCTACTGATGATGATCCAGTAACCTTGCGATCCACCTCTACAACGCAGGTTAACTCGGTTCCCGAAGTGGTTTACGCGAATGCGTACTCGGATTCGGGTAGCCGCGCGATGAACTTTAACGAGAACTGGAAGTTCAACCTCGGTGACATTCAGGGCGCCGAGAGCCAGGTGTTCGACGACTCGACGTGGGACAACATTCAGGTCCCGCACGACTATTCGATTGACCAGGCGTACACGAAGTCGGGCGAAGCTGAAAGTGCGTACAAGCCCGGTGGGGTCGGCTGGTACCGAAAGTCTTTCCAGCTGGGTGCCGACTTAGAGGGCAAGCGCATCCGCCTCGACTTTGATGGTGTTTACATGGACGCAATCGTTTATGTAAATGGAAAGCGGGTTGCGAATCACCCTTACGGCTACTCTCCGTTCCAAGTTGATATCACCGACGCCGTCCAGTTTGGCGCTGAAAACTCGGTCGCAGTTCGTGTGAACAATCAGGTTCCGTCTAGCCGGTGGTACTCCGGCTCCGGTATTGGTCGAGACGTGGACCTTGTCGTCACTGATGCCATTCACATTGATGGAAACGGGGTCTCGGTCGCTACTCCCGACCTCAATGGCGAAAATGCTGCGAATGTTCGCACTGTGATCAAGGCGGACGTTCGTAACGATTCTGCTGAATCTGCAGATGTCGTTTTGGTCCAGTCAGTTTTTGATAAGTCTGAGGGCGAGGAGGCCGTGATCGGTTCGGTCACGACTGAAGCTCAAACCGTTGCGGCGGGTGCGGCGGCGCAAATCTCTTCGGAGATTGTGGCGGAAAACCCGAAGTTGTGGTCTACGCAAAATCCCGCGCTTTACACGGTTCGCACTGAGGTGCAGGTAGGTGGGAACACGGTCGATACTTTCGACACGGATTTTGGTTTCCGCTACTTCAACTTCGACGCAAATGAAGGTTTCTCTCTAAATGGCGAGGCGCTCAAGCTGAAGGGCGTGTCCATGCACCATGACCAGGGTGCTCTTGGCTCAGTGTCAACCCGTGCGGCAATTGAACGTCAGGTGAAAATCCTGAAGGACATGGGCGTGAACTCGATTAGGTCCACGCACAACACTCCGCCACGTCAGCTTGTAGAAGTATGCAACGAGCAGGGCATCTTGCTAATCGAAGAGTTCTTCGACGGCTGGACCAGGCCAAAGAACCAAAACAGGTTCGACTACTCGCGCTTCTTTGGCGGATCGATGACCGTGGAGTCTTTAGTGGGTGCCGCCGAAGGCAAGACTTGGGCCCAGTTTGACCTGGAGCAGTCGATTGCCAGAGACATCAATGCGCCCTCGATTATCATGTGGTCCCTCGGAAACGAAGTTACGGAAGGCACTTCGGGTGTTCCGGGCTTCAACCAGATCGCGCAGAACCTAATCGACTGGACGAAAGGTATGGACCAGACCCGTCCGGTAACACTAGGCGACAACAAGGCGAAGGGTGGTTCTAACGAGCTCTACCCCGAAGGCATTGCGAACGCCGGTGGCATCAACGGGTTCAACTACATGAACGGCCGCCAATACGATAACGTTCACGCGTCTAACCCGACGTGGAAGATCTACGGCTCCGAAACGGCTTCCGCTGTGAATAGCCGCGGCATCTACAATGTTGTGGGCACCAGGCAGGACGCGGGTGGCCAGCAGCTAACCTCCTACGATTACTCCGCGGTTCCGTGGGGAACGACCGCATCCAGCGCCTGGTACGACACGATCGTTCGTGACTTTGTAGCCGGAGAGTACGTGTGGACCGGCTTCGACTACCTCGGCGAGCCTACCCCTTGGAATGGCGTCACCGCGGGCGTGCCGGGTAACGCGACCTGGCCCGCACCCAAGAACTCGTACTTCGGCATCGTTGATACTGCTGGGCTTCCTAAGGATTCGTACTACTTCTACCAGAGCCAGTGGAATGATTCGAAGCGCACGCTTCACATCCTTCCCGCATGGAACGAAGACGTTGTCTACAAGGATTCGGCCAACAAGGTTCCGGTCGTCGTGTACTCCGACGCTGCTGCAGTTGAACTGTTCTTCACGCCTGCGGGCTCTAACGAGCCGCAAACGTTGGGGAAGAAGCAGTTCTCGCAGAAGCAGACAAAAGCTGGTTTCGAATACCAGATTTACGAGGGCGCAGACAAGTCAGCTAACGAACACGAAAACCTTTACCTGACTTGGAAGGTTCCGTTCAACGCTGGAACACTAAGCGCAAAGGCATACGACGCGGATGGTGCCGAAATCGACACCTCCGACTGGGATGGGCGCAGGTCCGTCACTACGGCCGGGGCGGCCGCAAAGCTTGTGGCAAATGCGGATCGCACCGAAATTAAGGCCGACGGCACCGACCTGTCTTACGTGCACGTACGCGTGACGGATGCCGATGGCAACCTGGTTCCAAACGCCGCCGATAAGGTGTCGTTCAAAGTAAGTGGTGAGGGCGCCCTCGTCGGCATTGATAACGGAAGCGCACCGGACCATCAGTCTTACCGTGACGACAACCGCAAGGCGCACGCCGGTGAGCTAGTCGCAATCATCCAGTCCGCAAAGAACGCGGGAGATGTAACAGTCACGGCTTCCGCGGAAGGTTTGGAACCGGCATCGGTAAGCATCACGACCACGTCCGTAGAAAACGGGGGCGACACGAAGGCGATCGATAGCTTCAAGTACTCGCGTCACGTCTACTTGAAGACCGGAGCGGCTCTTAACCTTCCGGAGCAGGTCGAGGTCCGGTACACGGATGGCACCGCCAAGAATGCGCCCGTCGCGTGGAACTCGCTAAGCGAAGAACAGCGTTCCACCCCCGGCACGTACACCGTTTCGGGCGAAGTTGAGGGCGTCTCGATCTCGGTGATCGTGAACGTCATCGACGGGGTGGCTGCACTACTGAACTACTCCGCTACAACCGCGGTGGGCTCGGTGCCAGCTCTGCCTGAATCCCGGCCGGCTGTAATGCCCGCTGGGGAAGTGAGCAAGGCCCTGTTCCCCGTCCAGTGGAACGAGCCCGAAGCGTCCGCATTTGCTGAGCCAGGAATCGTCCAAATCGAGGGCGTCGCCAACGTGTTTGGTGAAGATCTGACTGTAAATGCGAGCATTCGAGTGCAAGCAGAAGCGATTTCTATTGGAAGCAACATCGCTCCGGACGCGCTACGCGTAGAGCAAAGCATCGATGAAGCTGAGCAGTCCGACACGCTGTTGGCAGTAATCGACGGCAGTACGGCTCACGAGGCCAATGTTGGCGGCGGCGACAACCCGAGCGCCTGGTCAAACTGGGGCGCATCGCAAAAGGGCAAGACCGAAGCTGACCTCACGTTCGTGTACGCAACGCAGCAACGCTTTGGCGAAGCGGTAGTGTACTTCTTCCAAGATTCCGCATCTGCTCGTTGGCCCGATCCGAATACGACTCGTATTGAAGTATCCGAGGACGGAAACAACTGGCAGACTGTCACTGCAACCGAAACTATCGGCACGGAATCGGAGCGCGTAAAGCCTTACACTTACAAGTTCTCCGCAGTGAACGCGACCTATGTGCGCGTACACGTAAAGAACTCCGAACAGCCAACGGGAACGCAGTGGCGCCCAAGCACGGGAATCACCGAGATCGAACTTAAAGTCGCCGAAGGTAGCTTTGAAACGTTCAGCACGGCGGCCCTGAGCTCACTCAAGGTCAACGGTAAAGAGTTGCAAGCCTCCGTATTGGAATCGGGCTCATACTCCACCCGCGCATTGTCAGCCACGGTGGAAGCCGATCCTAAAGACAACACGGCCGTAACTGTCCTGCCGGTCTTTGACAACAAGATCAAGATCCTGCTTGAGTCCGAAGACAACTCGGACCTGCAAACCTTTGTCATTAACCTGGCGGCAGAAGCTGGCGTAGACGCCCTCCCGGCGGATGATGATTCACGCGACTACCCGGTCGATAAAATCACGCCAACCGCTGCAAGCGAACAGCCCATTAATGGGGCTGGAACGGAAGGACCCGCAGCGCTTGCGTTCGACGGTAAGACGAATACTCTGTACCACTCGAACTGGCAGTCGATTCCGGACTTCAGCACGCATTCGCTCACTATGGAGTTGCAAGAGCCCGCGCAGATTGAAGCCCTTCGTTACCTGCCACGCCAAGACGGCAACGTCAACGGCACCGTAACCGACTACCGGGTCGAGTACAGCAACGACGGTACCCAGTGGCAAACCGCCGGTGAAGGAACCTGGAACAATCCGAACAGTAAGGATTGGCGACTCGCGACCTTCGAACCGGTAACCGCAAAGTACTTCCGCCTGATCCCGGTACATACGGCAGGCGAAGGTACGCAGGCTGACCGATTCTTCTCGGCCTCGGAAGTCAGGCTTCGTATGGCTCCCCAGACGATCGATATTTCCGACGAACAGAAGGTAGAAGCCACCGTTCCAGGTGAGGTCGCTGTTGATCGCGTCGATGCTGACAATCCGGTACTGTACCCGCAGCTCGCCGCAGCTGGCTTTGGCCTCAAGTTGAAGGAGTGCGAGGACGCGTGCGACCTCGTCTACGGTGTCGACTACCTGCTCTCGTTCGAGAACAACGATGCGGCTGGTGAAGCGACTGTAACCATTGAGGGAATCGAAGGTTTCTCGGGCACAATCGTGAAGAACTTCAACATTGTTGTAAACCAGCCAACAGTGGAAACCATCATGGTTAAGACTCAGCCGGCGAAGCTAATCTACAAGGCCAAAGAGACGTTTGACCCGGCGGGTCTAGTCTTGACGGTCACGTACAGCGATGGCTCCAAGGTGGACGTGCCGTACTCGGCAGACGCCGCAATGGTGTTCACTCCCGGCTTGGACGAGGAGCTAACTACGGATCGCACAACTGTCGAGGTGAGCTACGAAGGTAAGACGGCAAGCCTGTCGATTACCGTCCAAGCCGAGACGGTCACGGATCCCACCGATCCGACAGATCCCACGGACCCTACCGACCCGACAGATCCCACGGACCCCACGGACCCGAGCGAACCTGCCGAGCCCACTGCTCCGCAGGAGCCGAGCACACAAACTCAGGCCACTGATGGTTCGCAAAAGCCGGGCAAGCCGGGGCTGGCTAAGACCGGTGTGGGAATCACGGCTCTTGCGGGGCTGGGATTGGGACTTGCTGCACTCGGTGTATCGGCAGTTAGGTTGCGTCGAAACCGAGCTGAGTAGTCACCTTAAACTTGAGCGTTCCCCGTCACTATGTGGGGGTGCGGGGAACGCTCAGATAATCAAACTATGAGACTTTCTGATTAGTTAAGCTCAACAAGCTAGATATTCAAGCAATAACAATCAACATAGGTAGCTGGATCGCTGAAATTTGCCTAGTTAAGCAAGTAAAGTGGAAAACTGCTACGTGACATCGATGTCAGGGAATTCTATGCGCTCATTATTGAATCCAAGTACTGCGTGTCGCTCAGAAATGCTCACGCAAGTCTGTGCTCCGAGTGGTCGAAAAACATCTCCTAAGAAGCTAATAGCTGTGCTGCTAGCCGCCTTCTTCCTTATCTCGTTCGTCAACCCCATGGCTTTCGCGGCTGAAGCGCAGAACGTGGCAAGGGGTAAGACAGCTGTGGCTGACTCGCAGGAAACGACAAACTTTAACGCGGCGAAGGCAGTCGACGGAGACACGTCCTCGAAAGCGTCGCGGTGGGCTTCAGCTGCGGACGCTACTGGCGACCGTGACGGCGGTCCGCACTGGATCTATGTTGATCTAGAGCAGAGTCGGACGATTAGCACTGTCCGGCTCTACTGGGAGCAACGCAAGGCTAAAGGATACAAGATCCAGGTGGCTGCGGGTGATACCGCTCCGGCTGCGGATAGCGACCAATGGGTGACGGTTTACTCCCAGGAGGGTCACCCTTCAGCGCTGAACGAGACGCTCACGATTGATAACCCGCAAGAAGGCCGTTTCGTTCGCCTCTACATTGATGCGAATACCTTTGCAGATCCCGATGGTGGTGTGGCGTGGGGAACCGTCTCCCTGTTTGAAATCGAGTTGTTTGAGGGCGCTCCCGCCCTCTCGATGGACGAAGTAGCGAACGCTATTAGCGTGACTCAGCCAGCGTTGGGTGATGACACCCTGCAGTACGAAGCTCCGTCCTCGGAAGAATACGAAATTACGTACAACGGGACAGACTACGAGCAGGTAATTGATTCCGAGCTGGGCATTCACACGCCACTCGTCGAAACTGAAGTGCAGGTTTCGTTCAAAGTAACGAACAAGGCAAACCCTACAGATTACGTGTTTAAGGAACTCCCGGTTTTGGTGCCGGGCGAGTTTGAAAAGGCTGAGGGGGATAACGCTGCTCCCGTCGTTGTTCCTGAGCTTCGCCAGTGGAAGGGTGGCGCCGGAGAGTTTGTGCCAACCGGTCGTGTGGTTTACTCCGATGCCAGCTTGGAGCGCGTAGCAAGCGAGCTTGCTAGTGACTACACCGACCTGTTCGGTTCGAAGATTGTTACTGTGGCGGGCGCCGAGGCTGGCGTCGGCGACATTTTGCTGACGCTCAATGGCGCGGCTGCCCTCGGCGAAGAAGGCTATGACCTGTCCGTAACCGACAAGGTGGTAGTCGATGCTACGACCGCCACCGGCGCGTACTGGGGCACGCGTACTATTTTGCAGGCGTTGAAGTCTGGTGACTCCAAGATTCCGCAGGGCACTGCGCGCGATTACCCGCTTTACGAGGTGCGCGGTTTCATGTTGGACGTAGGACGTAAAACTTTCACGCTCGACTACCTAAAGCAGGTAGTAAAGCAAATGGCTTGGTACAAGCTAAACGACTTCCACGTTCACCTAAATGACAACTACATTTGGGTGGAGGAGTACACCGACGACACCGTCGACCAAGCGTACTCGGGATTCCGCCTCGAATCCGACATTAAGGAGGGCGGAAACGGGGGTCTCAACAAGGCTGACCTGACAAATACGGACGTGTGGTATTCCAAGGCGGACTTCCGCTCGTTTATCAAGGATTCTCGCGCCCTCGGAGTGAACATCGTTCCGGAATTTGACATGCCGGCGCACTCTTTGGCCTTTACAAAGGTAAGGCCTGACTTGCGTACCCCGAAAAATCTAACTCATCGCGGTAATGATCACCTGGATTTGGCTAACAAGTATTCGGAGAGTTTCGATTTCGCCACCGACGTTTGGGACGAGTACCTAACCGGTGGGGATCCGGTGTTTGATCAGCAGACCACTGTTCATATTGGGGCCGACGAGTTCGAGGCTGATGGTAATGCGTACCGAACCTTTGTAAATGACTTGTTCGGTCATGTGGAAAACACTGGTCGTACGGCTCGCGTGTGGGGGTCTCTCACCCACATTAAGGGTGACGTGCAGGTAAGCGGCGTGGCCGAGAATGGTGAACGCCGTCAGATGAACTTGTGGAGTACCGGTTGGGCTCACATGAAGCCCATGTACGACCTCGGATTCGGCTTGATTAATACTCAAGATGGCGCGTTCTATATTGTTCCGAACGCCACGTATTACGGGGATTACCTGGATCCGGCGAGGATTTACAACCACGAGATGAACTCCTATGGGGGTCACCGCATCCCCGCGGGCGATCCGCAAATGTATGGCGCGACTTTCGCCGTGTGGAATGACATGATCGGCAAGCGCGATAACGGCATGTCCGAGTTCGACATTTACGATCGCTTCAATACGATCATGGGCGCGTTTGGCGCAGCTACTTGGGGCAAGGGCGCAAATGATGCCGCCACCGTGCAGGCGAATGTACGGGCTTTGGGGGATGCGCCGGCCACTAATTTTGCCTATGACGTAGCTACCAATGATGAGGGCGAGATCGCACACTACATCTGGAATGATGCCTCGGATGTTGCCGGCATGCAGGCTGACGCCGCACTTTCTGAGGGCGCGGAACTAGCAGAAGTTGACGGCAAGTCTGTCTTGTCGCTGTCTACTGCTTCCAGCTACGCGTCCACAGGTATTGGAACGGTTGGTTTGGGCAACAACCTTCGCGTGAAGGTGAAGCGCATGAGTGACGCTGAGGAACAGGTCCTGTTCGAATCTGACTACGGTCAGATTAAGGCGGTCCAGAAGGGAACTGGAAACGTTGGAATCTCGCGTGAAAACCGAGATTACTCGTTCAACTACAAGCTACCGGTTGGCGAATGGGTCGAACTTGAGTTCAAGAACGAGCAGAACTTCACCACGCTGTACGTAGACGGTGAGCTGATTCAGAAGATCGGCGTTGAAGGACGCGGCAAACTCAAGGCGACGAGCATGTTCCCAGTGGAGCGCATCGGTTCCAAGCAGAACGGATTCGTTGGTTTCATTGACGACGTTCGTCTAGGTACTGATAAAGAGTTCGCATCCACGATGAAGCTAGACCGACTGATGATCACTGCCCGTGGTGTGTTGGCTCAGAACCAAGATGATGACCTAGCCGCCCTCATTGATAATGGGCAAAAGATTATCGACATGTTTGATCCTGCTGCGGCAGACATTGACACTGCGGTAGCGGCATTGACGGAGTACCTGTCGAACGCGGAGTACGAAGTGGCTGACTACAGTCGCGTTGATGCACTGATTGCGGCCATTCCGTCTGACCTGTCGAGGTACACGGACAAGTCGGTTGATCAGCTTCGAGCCGTGATCGAGCAGATCGAAGCGAACCGTGGCTTGCCAAAGGAACTGCAGTCAAACGTTGATGCCTTCGAGCAATCGTTGCTTAATGCGCGTGCAGCGCTAGTCGAAAAGGACGCGGACGCGCTCGTTGTGGACAACTTGACAGCCAGCGCTTCTAGCGAGGAGACGAACCAGGAGTCTTCCCCCGCAAGCGCGGCAGTAGACGGCGACCCCGGAACGTTCTGGCATACGAAGTGGAGCAACGGGGCAGCCCCCGGACCGCACTGGATTGATCTGGAACTGCCGACCCCGCAAGAAGTCACGGGCATCACCTACATGCCGCGCGGTGACGGCAACATAAACGGTGCTCTGATGGAGTACCGCGTAGACGTCAAAACCGCCGATGGCGACTACGAAACCGTGGCACAGGGCAATGTTGACACCGTCAACACAACCCAGCGGATCGTGTTTGACACGCCGGTAAAGAATGCGACTAACGTCAGGTTGCACTACGTCCAGTCGAAGGGCGACTTCGCGACTGCTGGTGAGATCAAGGTACACGCCACGCTCCCGGCAGCGTCGGAACAAGACCTGGCACAACTGGTCAGTGAAGCTGAAGCTTTGGATCCGGACCTGTACACCCCGGAAACCTGGGCAGCGGTTAGCGCGGCATTGGGCGCGGCAAAGGATAACCCGGGGGATATTGACGCGGCTGCGAACAACCTGCGTTCAGCCCTGCTCGCCCTCACTGCGAAGCAGCCGGACCCGAGTGAGCCGAGTGAACCGGTAGACCCGAGTGAGCCGAGCGGTCCGTCTACACCCACGGACCCGACGAACCCGACGGACCCGACTGATCCGACTGATCCGAGTGAGCCTTCGAACCCCTCGGAGCCGACCTCGAAGCCGACAGACACCTCAACTACGTCTACAACTCAGTCACCTACGACCCCGCAGAATTCTGGTCACCAGAACCTCGCTAAGACCGGCGTGGAAATCGCAGCACTGGCGATCCTTGGACTGGCACTTGGTGCGCTGGGGTTCTCGGCAATCACGCTGCGTCGTCGGCGGGGGTAAAACTTCGTGACAAGGAAAGTAAATGGACTTAAGTCAGCGCAGAATTCAATGGAGAAGCGAGGCAAAATGCGACGCACCCTGGTAGGCGCCCTAGGCGCAATCTTGTTGACGATAGGTTTGGCGCCAGCCGCTGTTGCTGAACCTGCCGACGACAGTGCGAACACAATAAAGAATCTGGCGATGCTAGAGACAACGAATGTCTTTGCATCGGGGCACGAGTCGGGTACGAACTGGGCGGAAGATCGCGCAGTTGACGGTGATAATGGCACCGACTACGCGACCCGCGAGACGAACGATATCTGGAAGAGTCCGGATGCTTCCCGTTGGTCTGCTAACACGAAAGAACCTCCCGTATGGTTGGCGCTTAACTTCGGGGGCGTAGCTGATATCGCGCAGGTTAACGTCACTTGGGGGCGTCAGTTCGCTACCGAGTATCAGTTCCAGCAGTCGGAAGACGGCGTTACTTGGACGAATGTTGGCCCGGTTGTAGAGGGCGTGCAGTCTGAGACTGTTACCACCGAACTGGGGATCAAGGCCCGGTATCTGCGTTTGAACACGCTCGGACACCGTAGCCAGTGGCCGGTTAGTATCTGGGAGATCGAGGTCATGGGCACCGTGACGCCCGATCCGATTCCGGAACCGCTACCGCCTCTCATTCCGAAGCCCGCGAGCTACGCTGCTGCGGATGGTGGGGACTTCGTACTTTCCGAGAAGTCCGACATTGTCGCCTCCGGTGATGCAAGCGTTGAAGCTGAAGCTTTGGCGAAAGTCCTACGCACTTCCACGGGTTTCGCCCTCCCTGTCGTTGAAAAGTCGACAGACCCGTCGCCGGACATCGTTTTTGAAATGATTGAGGGCGATGAGGGCGAGGCTTACAGTCTGGAAACGTCGAGTGAAGCCGCTACGATCTTGGCTGGCACTCAGCACGGCCTCTTTAATGGTGGTCGAACGCTACTGCAACTGCTGGGCCCCTGGTCGGTTATGGATCAGGTGGTAAGTGGCCCGTGGTCTGTACAGTCTGTAAAGATCGAGGACTCCCCGCGTTTCGCGTACCGCGGAATCATGCTGGATCCGGCCCGCTCGTTCTTCACGGTTGATGAAGTTAAGCAGGCCATTGATGTGATGGCGAACTACAAGTTCTCTTATCTGCACCTGCACCTGACAGACGACCAGGGTTGGCGCATCGAGATCACGAATGAAGGCCGTGAAGAGGGCGACACGATCGACTACACGCGCTTGACTACGATCGGTGGCGCTACCGCGATGGGGGCAACCGAGCGCACTACGCTTCCCGGCGTCGTCGGCTACTACACGCAAGACGACCTTCGCGACATCGTTGCCTACGCGGCGCAGCGTCACATCACCGTGCTACCGGAGGTAGACATGCCGGGGCACTCCGGTAGTATCCTCCACTCGATCCCGCAGCTGAATACGCCCGGGTCTTCCCATGATGGGACCAAGGACGCTTCGGGTGCCCCGATTGAGGATCCCGCGGATTACATTGTTGCACCCGCACAGTCGACCGGAGCTGTAGGTAACTCCTACTTGGATCCCGCGTCTGAGCAAACTTGGATGTTCCTACGCCACGTCGTGAAACAGGTCGGTGAGATTACAGGGTCGCAGTACTTCCACGTTGGAGGCGACGAAACCCACAAGATGGATCAACACCATCCCGGTAAGGCTGTGCAGTTCCTTCGTGAGGCGTCCGCAATGGTCCGCGACTTGGGCATGATCCCGGTCGGTTGGCACGAGTGGGCACCAGATGGAAAAGTTCCGAACGAGGGCGACGTAATGCAGCTCTGGAACGGTAATAAAGCGTCCTTTGCTACTGGTCTGACCGAGAAGAACGGCAAGGCCATCTACTCGCACGCTTCGAACCTGTACTTCCCCCAAAAGGCTGGTCCTGGGATCTGGGGTCCGACCTGGGCATGCGGTGGGGCGTGTGGCCTGCCCGAGTTCTACAACTATGATCCGGCCGTGGAGATGAATCTAAGCGACGATCAGATTCTTGGTATTGAGGGCGCGATGTGGAATGAGCACGTGCGTTCGATCCAGGACTTCTTCTACCCGGCGTTCCCACGAGCGATGGCTGCAGCTGAAGTCGGTTGGACACCTCAGGCCGTGCGTAACAACCAATTGAACGATCTGAAGGGCCGCATTGTTGAGCTGACACCCGCGCTGACGGTGATGGGCGTGCAGTTCTACGATCAGGGGCTTGACCACAAGCCTCTAATCCGATCCGTTCCCAATGACGGTTCGTCAACCCTTGTTGGATTCGGCTACAGCCCGAACACCGCAGCGGATGCTGTTAGCGCACAGCTAACTTTGGAGGTACCCGCGGCCGCTGCCCGAGCTGTAACGCGCGCGAACGATTCTGCAGACGGGGCCACAGGGAGCAAGACGTTTAACCTGGAGACCAAGTCACGCTTGGAGTACCGACCTTCTAACGAAGAAAATAACAACGATCGCGCACAGGCGGGGCTTTGGGAATTGCACCTTTCGCAAGCAGACCTCGAGTCACTTCCCGAAGGCGTGATTACGGGATCCCTCTCGCTAACTAACGGGTCGACTTCCATCGAGGCCGAAGAAGTTCCCGTTGCAATCGACAAGCAACCTGCACCGGAGCCTGCGCCGGAACCGGAGCCCGAACCCGAGCCAGCGCCGGAACCTGAACCCGAGCCTGCGCCGAGCGGTGAACCGTCAGGGACAGGCGAGCGTCCTTCGCAAACGGGTGAAAACGCAGATCCGTCCGCAACGGTGAAACCGTCCGATTCGCAAAGCGAGATGGAGCCGTCAAAGTCGGCTACAACTCCGACGAAGGCGCCGGCTAAATCACCTGCTGCGAGTCTTGCAGCCACCGGAACCTCGACCACTGTGCTAGCGGGCGTTGCAACGCTACTGCTTCTAGGTGGTACGACTCTGGTACTTCGCCGCAGAAGTTAATAACGGTTAAGTGGCTGGGCGCGATCGCGCCCAGCCACTTGCCTGCTTTCTACACACATTCCCAGCAACGAGGCTCAGGAACTCAAATAATGCATAAACGCGCTACCAGTATCGTGGCTCTCGCCGGTCTTATTTTGGGGACCAGCAGTCTTTCTGCACTTGCAGTTGAAGACCAGGTCCAGTTCGAAGAACAAACAGTTTTCACAACTCACGATTCCACTTTGCAAGCTTGGGCTAACGAGAAGACGCAGTCGAACTCCGCCAAGCCATACATCGCAGCTTTACATCCAACCCCCGGTGGTACTGCCACGGAAGGGCAGCAGTACGGGTTGTTTGGTGAGGGGTTTGAGTCAACCGATACCTCCGATGGCACGGACGGTAAGATCGGCATGCTCACCTTCGACCTTAGCAACCTAGAGAACGCGCCAAACAGCGCTGTTCTTGAACTTACTTACATCGGCCACATTCGTTCAGCTGATAAGAGCGCGCACGTAGGTGTCGCCCTGGTAGATACCGAGCAGTGCACAAACTCTGCGACCACATGTACAACCGATATAGCCACGTGGGCAACACGCCCGAAATTCGCCCTCGAAGAATCTGACGTCGTATTTGCCGATGAGTTTGATGCAAACGTTGCCGGCACCTACACCGGTGATTCGATGACGGTTCCGGCGGACAAACGTCGCACGGTGACGATGGACGTGAAGAGCCTCGTCGACAGTGCGTTCGAGTCGGACAAAAAGGTATTGACGTTTGTCGTAGGCGAAACGAACGGTGCGGAACTACGGTTCGCATCGAGTGAAGGAGCCTCAGGCGTGCTGGGAGGCCTGCAAGCATCCGACGCGCCAAAACTCAAAGTGACGGTTCCGCAAGAACCTGAAGCGCCAGCACCGACCGGCCCTCGCGCGTGGGACGACAAGGTCGCCGAAATGACGGGCCATGACGTGCTTTGGTACAAGCAATCAGCGTTGAACACGCCGAAAGGAAATGTTGGAACTGGCAACTGGGTTACCGGAGAGCATGACAACTGGCAACGCGCCACACTACCAATCGGCAACGGCAAAGTCGGCGGCACCGTTTGGGGTGAAGTTGCATCAGAACGGGTGACGTTCAACGAGGAGACGCTCTGGACGGGCGGACCGGCTGAAGGCCGCGAATACAACGGTGGCAACGCGGCCGATCGAGGCCGACACGGCGAAACGCTACGCGAGTTGAACCAAGAACTAGCCGACGGAAAGTTCCAGGTGAGCAATCCGGGCGGCCTCACCGGTGGATTCAATGGTGCACACCAGGGGTCCTACCAAAACTGGGGAGAGATTCGCATCGACACGAGCATGCCGGCAAATGCGAATGTTTACCTGTACGAGCGCTCGCTCGACCTCACAAATGGAATCGCGTCGGTTCATTACAACTACAAAAATACGGATTTCATGCGCGAATACTTCGTGTCGAATCCGGACGACGTAATGGTTCTGCGTTTTGACGCGCAGGGTGACCAGAAGCTGAGTTTTGACGTTTCGCTGCCGTTGAACGCGCAGTACACGCGGACGGACGAATCGGTCGAGGTGTCTGGAAATACGCTTGTTTCTGCGGGTGCGCTTGCGAACAACGGGTTGCGTTACAACGCTCAGATTACTGCGGATGTGACCGGTGCAGGGGCATCCGTCACGGGCGCTGATGACGCTTTGCGAATCGAATCGGCAGAGTCTGTGACGCTATTTGTCGCGGCTGCAACCGATTACGAACAGTCGTACCCGACGTACCGAACCGGCGAAACTGTGCAAGCGTTACAAGATCGCGTTGCGCGCGTCGTTTCCGCGGCCGTTGATAAGGGGTACGAGGGCGTGCGTGCAGACCACGTTAGCGATCATGCTGACTTGTATTCGCGGGTTTCTGTAGACCTCGGTCAGGCAGATACTTACGGTGTTGGGGCCATCCCAACTAACGAACTGCTGGACGCGTATAAGGCTGGAACTGCGGACGCGGCGCAGCAGCGTGCGCTTGAGATGCTCGTGTACAACTACGGCCGGTATTTGACTATTGGTTCGTCCCGTGAGGACAGCCAGTTGCCGTCCAACTTGCAGGGAATCTGGTCTTCGCTGTCGTCCGACAATGCGCACGGTAGCACGCCGTGGGGGTCGGACTTCCACATGAACGTGAACCTGCAGATGAACTACTGGCCTACCTATTCTTCGAACTTGGCGGGTTCAGCACTGCCGTTGATTGAGTTCACCGAGGGGCTCGTGAAACCGGGACGCATCACAGCCGATGTTTACGCTGGGGCGGCCACGGATCCGAATGCGCCGATCGGTGAGGGGGCGGGCTACATGGCTCACACCGAGAACACGGCGTACGGTTGGACGACTCCGGGCGCGGCATTCTCTTGGGGTTGGAGTCCCGCCGCTGTGCCGTGGCTTTTGCAGAACGTGTACGAGTACTACGAGTACACCGGTGATGAGGCAATGCTTCGCGATCGGATCTACCCGCTGTTGAAAGAAGAGGCGAACTTCTACGTCAACTACATGTTGCACAAGGGGAATCGTCCGGCTTCTGATGGTGAGCCGCGTTTGACGACGGGTGTTGCATATTCGCCGGAGCACGGGCCGCAGGGCACGGATGGTAATACGTATGAGAGCTCACTGGTTTGGCAGCTTCTAAACGACGCGATCGAATCCGCAGAGGTCCTCGAGATTGACGCGGAGCTGCGGGACGGTGCGGGCGAGTGTTCCGTCGACAACTGGGAGAAATCCTCTGCCGGCGAGTTCACTTTGCCCAGCGCGAACCGTTCTTGGACGTGTGCGCTCAGCTTGTTGAAACCAATCGAGGTTGGTGACAGTGGGCAGATCAAGGAATGGTTCTTTGAGGGCGAGCTTGGCAAGACGGACACGGGTGAAGCTATTCCCGCATACCAGGGTGGTCACAGGCACTTGTCTCACATGCTTGGCCTATTCCCCGGGGATCTGATCACGGTTGATAATCCGCAGTACATGGACGCGGCGAAGAAGTCGCTGAATGCTCGCGGTGATGATGCAACTGGTTGGGGTGTTGGCCAGCGAATCAACTCGTGGGCGCGAACTGGGGACGGTGATCGCGCGCTTGTTCTGATCCAAAAACAGTTGAATAAGGCGATTTACCCGAACTTGTTTGACGCGCATCCGCCCTTCCAAATCGATGGAAACTTTGGAAACACGGCGGGCGTTAACGAGATGCTAATGCAATCGAACTCCACGTTTAAGACGGGGGAGGACGAGTACGCAAACTACATCCACCTGCTTCCCGCACTGCCCGCGGCTTGGGCTGACGGGTCGGCTGACGGTCTGGTCGCTCGCGGTAACTTCGTGCTGGACTTTTCGTGGAAGGACGGGCAGGTCACCGACGTGACAGTTCATTCGCGTCGCGGTGGTGAAGCTGTCTTGGCCTTTGAGGGCGCAGCTCGTTTTAAGTCGATTTCCGAAAATGAGGGCGTGGCTGTTACTGCTTTGGATCAGGAGCACTTGAAGTTCTCAACAGAAGCTGGCGGCTCTTACACGCTTTCGATGACTGAGCTGGCACCGGTTGAACCTGAGCCGGAACCCGGACCAGTTGAGCCTGGTGAGCCTGGTGAGCCTGGGCCGGTTGATCCTGAACCTGAGCCAGAGCCTGAGCCAGGTCCAGTTGAGCCAGGCGAACCCGGGCCGGTTGAACCTGAGCCTGAGCCAGGTCCGGTTGAACCAGGTGAGTCCGGCCCGGTTGAAACGGACCCGTCTGCGACCGAGCCAACGTCCGAGGAGCCGGCGCAGCCTACTTCGGGCTCAACGGTAAATCCGTCGGCAGATTCCACCACTGGCTCTGCTGATGCGACCACTGGACAGGTGGACAAGGCGCCGTCTGGTGGGCTAGCTAAGACGGGCGTGAGTGTGGCTGTGTACGCAATAGTCGCGTTGGTTTTGCTATTCATGGGCGGCGCGTTGGTGGCACGTCGTCAGCGCGATTTGGGTAACCGCGTCAAGTAGATCGCCTGCCGCCACAGGCGTTTTAGTCGCCCCGTTCCACATTGTGTGGGACGGGGCGTCACCAATTTCGGGCAGCGGCAATCGGCAGTTACAGGTAGTGGTAATCACTGATTACGGGCAGCGGCAATCGGCAGTTACAGGCAGCGGAAAACACCAATTACGGTCAGCGGCAATCAGCGGTGTAAGTTTCCTCAAGTTCAAACCGTGGTTTATAACAGCTTGGTAAACATGGTCTACACGTGTTGTCTACTCGAGTAGATTTAGCTATATTGGGTTTTACGCAGACAGAGTCGACGGTGACTTAAAGGAGCAAGACGTGAGTGAATCTGGCATCGATGCCGTTTACTTAACCGCCGGGAAAACAGCTTTAGTTCTAGACAACACCCTTGGGGGAATCCCCGAGGTTTGCTATTGGGGTCAAACGCTTGGTGCGCTAAGTGCAGCCGATGTGAAGGCCGTGGTTGCGGCAAACCGGGAAGTGATTGCGGGAAATGCGCCCGACGAACACCTGCCCGCCAGAGTCGTGCCGCTGGAATCGGACGGATGGCTGGGCCGGCCCGCCCTCGTGGGGAATAGAAAAGATGGAACTGGCTGGACACCGCGTTTTCAGGCCGCCACGTTCCAATTGCCCGAAGGGTGCAAGGTTGAAGACGGTGTCGCGTTTGTAACCGACGCGCAGGTGGCGGTGGAAACCACGTCGCAGATTTCGCAACTGTCCTTAAAGCTCACGTTTGACGCGTCCAAGCACGGTTTGATTCGGCTTCGCGCACAGCTTACGAACCTTCACGAGTCCGACTACTACCTGAATGAACTGGGCGTAGCGTTGCCGATGCCGCTTGAGGCTAACGAGATTCTGGATACCTCGGGCCGGTGGGGCAAGGAGCGTGTCCCGCAGCGCCGGCCGGTCGTACTCGGCTGCGATTTGCGCGAAGGGCGCCACGGCCGCACCGGTTTTGACGCACCGGGATTCACTTTTGTTGGTTCGAAGGGATTCTCGTTCGAGGCCGGAGAGGTCTGGGGTCTGCACAACGCGTGGTCTGGGAACCACCGCGTATGGGTGGAACGCATGATTTCGGGCCAGCAGGTTGTGGGCGCGTCGGAGGTCCTCATGCCTGGCGAGGTGATCCTAAAACAGGGTGAAACCTACTCCACGCCGTGGTTTTACGCCCTCCACGCAAATGGTTTGGATGATGCGGCGCGGCAAGTTCACGCGTGGTTCCGCGACCGTGAAAACCATCCGAAGTCGCCGCGACCCGTCGCATTGAACGTGTGGGAGGCCGTGTACTTTGACCACTCGTGGCCGAAGCTGCAGCAGCTTGCAAAGAAGGCGGCCGAGATCGGTGTTGAGCGTTTCGTCCTCGATGATGGATGGTTCCTCGGACGCCGCGACGACCACAAGGGGCTCGGTGACTGGTTTGTCGATCCAGACGTGTGGCCGCAGGGGTTGACGCCGCTCGCGGACCTGGTTCACGACCTGGGAATGCAGTTCGGACTTTGGTTCGAGCCCGAGATGATCAACGAGGATTCCGACCTCGCCCGCGAACATCCCGACTGGATCATGGCGGGGCAGGGCAGTAGCGAGCCCGCGGATCTGCCCGTCCGTTGGCGTCATCAGCAGGTGCTGAACATCGCGATCCCCGAAGCGTTCGAATACATCAAGAACCGCATCGTGTCGCTCGTCCACGAGTATTCAATCGACTACATCAAGTGGGACCACAACCGCGACTTGATCGAAGCGGGGACGACGATGCTTGGAGGGCGAGCTTCGATCTCGAAGCAGACCCGCGCGGTCTACAGGTTGTTTGACCAGATCAAGGCGGAATGTCCGGGACTGGAGATCGAGAGCTGCTCATCCGGTGGGGGACGAGTCGACATGGAGGTCTTACAGCATACGGACCGTTTCTGGGCGTCGGACTGCATCGACCCTGTCGACCGGCAGGTGATGATGCGCTGGTACAACCAGATCACGCCGCCCGAACTGATGGGCACACACGTGGCGTCCTCGCAGTCGCATACGACGGGGCGTTCGTCGACCATGGCGATGCGCGGTGCCACAGCCCTTTGGGGACACTTCGGGATCGAGTGGGACATCCTTAGCGCAACGGACGAAGAGATCCGCGACCTGGCTGCTTGGATCAACTTTTACAAGGCAAACCGCGAGTTCTTGCACTCGTCGAACGTTGTCAGGTGCGAGACGCCCGACGAGACGATCATGCTGAGCGGCGTGGTTGCCGCGGATCAAAAGCGCGCGCTATTCCAGATGGCCACGCACGACCGCTCCGCCGTATCGCCGCGAGGCAAACTGCGGTTCAGCGGCCTCGACGATTCCGCCACGTACCGGATTCGCCCAGTGATCGTGGGCAGCAAACCCGCCGGGCTACTACCCGCACCGTGGTTTGGCGCCCTCGAAGAATCAAAATCACCCGAACAACCTTTCCGCTACTACGAGGGGGTTACCGCGAAAGGCTCAATCCTTACACGCTGCGGGCTGCAGGTACCAAACCTCTATTCAGACCAGGCGCTGCTCTTCGAAGTAGTTGCCGAGTAAGTTCAACAAACAAAACGACGAAGGAGTCATAAATGAGCAGGAAAACTGTTATCGCGGCGATCGCTGCGACTTCCGCGCTAGCTCTCGGCCTAACCGGCTGTTCGAGCGGCGGCAGTGAAGGCGGTGACGCGCAGTCCGGCGGCGGTGACCAAACCATCGACGCGTTCTTCGCTATGCCAACAGGATCGCCACAAGAAAGCGCGATGAAAGACCTGGCCGCAAAGTTCGAAGAGGAAACAGGCGCAACGATCAACCTGACGTTCGCTGGTGGAACCTTTGAAGATGACATGAAAGTGAAGATGGCTTCGGACTCGGTACCCGACATCTTCTCGACACACGGCTGGTCGGTGAATCGGTACGCGCCATTCCTGCTTCCACTAAACGATCGTCCGTGGGCAGAATTCGTCAACCCCGGCCTGGAAAACGTCGTGTATGACGAAGAGGGAAACATTTATGCACTCCCACTCGAGTACGGCACAACGGGCCTGATCGTCAACTACGACGTCCTAGACAAGGTCGGCGTTGATCCCGAAGGCTTCGAGTCTTGGGAAGACGTGGAAACCGCCATGCAACAGATTAAGGACGAGCTCGATATCGCCCCCTTCACGTCCTCCGCAAAGGATCGAAATGCTGGCGACATCGCAAACTTCATTGCCTCCGGCGCGTTTACTCAGGAACAAAACGATGCGTTCAAGGACGAAGGCTTCGATAAGGCCCTATGGCAAGAGGGCGTAACAGATCACCTTCAGCTCTGGCAGGAGAAGGGCTACTTCAACCCTGACTACGTTTCGGCAACAGCCGATGACATGGCGCGCCAGTTGGCGGAAGGCTCCGCGGCCTTCGCCCTCGCATGGCCGTCAACACTCTCAACCGCCTACGAGTACAACCCGGATGCAAACCTCGGCTTCGTCCCGATGCCCGGCGTTGACGGCAGCTACCTTGTTGGTGGTGAGGGCGTGAGCGCATTCGGAGTTTCCAATAAGGCGAAGAACCAAGAGCTCACTTTGCAGTTCCTCGACTTCCTCGCAGAGCCCGAAAACGCTAAGCCCTTCCTGGAGTCGCTCGGCGCATACGCCGGTCTAACCAACGTTGACGTCGATCTAGGCCCGATTCAGCCTAGCTTTGACAAGTACGTAGCTACCGGTGAAGTCCCGACCATGCCGTTCTTTGACCGCCTCTACATGCCAAACGGCATGTGGGACACGATTGTCACCACCACGGATGGCGTGATCAACGGACAAATGACCTCGCAGGTCGCATCCGAGCAGATGTCTGACCAGTACCAGACTTTGCAGTCACAGTAACGATGGCATGTGGTGGGTGGCGCGCACAGTTTGCGCCACCCACCAAGCCTTTTGGGGTAGATGATGAGCGAAACTAGAACACGGCTGAAGAGATATTTCAAAGGTACGTCAATCAACCTGATGTATTTGCCAGCACTGGCCGTCTTCGCCGTTTTCCTGATGTGGCCAGTGTTGCAAGGCGCATACCTATCTACAACGAGTTGGGATGGGTACTCTCCGACTCTAAATAATGTGGGGTGGAGCAACTACGCGCGACTGGTAGAAGATCCGAACTTCCTGGTCGCAGTGCGAAACACTTTTATCTACGGCTTGGGGTCTACCCTAATTCAGCAGGTCGTCGGCCTGTTCCTAGCTATCCTTCTGGATAAGTCGGGCAAAGCGTCAAATGCTTTGCGAGCAATCGTTTACCTTCCGGTTCTTATTTCGCCCGTGGTGATGGGTACCTTCTACTACTTGGTATTTCGATACCGGCAGGGCGCACTAAATGGGATTTTAGAGGCCTTCGGATTTGAGCCCGTCGCCTATCTAGCTGATTCCACATTCGCGATCTTCGTGATCGTGTTCATTAACTCCTTCCAGTTCGTCGGCGTGTCCATGATCATTTACCTATCGGGCCTACAATCGATCCCTTCCGAGATCCACGAGGCAGCCGAACTGGATGGTGTAAACAGGTGGCAGCACTTCAAAGAAATCACGTGGCCGATGCTTCACCCAGCGTTCGCGGCGTCTGTCGTCCTCAATCTAATCGGCGGTTTGAAGCTGTATGACATCGTGAAGGTTCTAACCGATGGTGGTCCTGGGTTCGATACAAACTCGGTTTCCACACTGATCGGTAAGACCTACTTTGGTGGCCAGGCCGCGGGCTATGCGGCCGCGCAGGGAGTTGTCCTGTTCTTCATAATCGTCATCTTCACTGTGCTAACGAACTGGTGGTTAGACAGGCGAGCGGACAAGGTGGGAATCTGATGAGTGAGACGAAGAATCGTAGCCAAACACCCAAGTTCATACTCTTTCTGCTCGGCCTCGTTTGTCTCGTGCAGATCTTGCCCTTCTACCTGGGCATATCGGCTGCTTTTAAAGATTCACGCGACCTGAGCTCCGCTTGGAGCTTCCCACTGTCCGAACTTACGATGCAGAACTTCACCATCGCATTGGAGAGGGGAAACGTCGGACGCGCAGTTTTGAACTCGGCGATTGTCACCGTTCTTGCGACCGTCCTCGTCGTCGTAATCGGAGCGCTAGCATCTTATCCGTTGGCAAGGCGCAGAACTAAATGGAATAACTTCATCCTCGTTCTAACCCTGACCGTGATGATGATTCCGCCCCTATCCATTTTGGTTCCATTGATTCGCCTGCTGAAGAGCCTCGGACTTATGAACTCCTACATGGGGCTGGTTCTGCCACTCGTGGCGTTTGGTTTGCCTCAAGCAATTTTCCTCTACACCCAATCACTTCGAGGGATAACTGAAAGCTTAGAAGAGGCCGCAAAAATTGATGGAGCGGGCACGTTGAGGACATTTTTCTCAATCGTTCTGCCGCTGCTAAAACCTGTCACCATCACCGTCGTAATTCTGACGGGCACGAATGTCTGGAATGAGTTCGCATTGAGTAGCTATATTATGACGACTAACGAGATGCGAACTTTGGCGCCTGCAATCGCCTCATTCTTTGGGGCCGCGGGGTCAAACGTGAATGCTGCGATCGCAGGATCGTTCCTTGGTGTCCTTCCCGTTTTGGTGGCATACCTGTTCTTGCAGAAGTACTTCATCAAGGGAATGCTTGCAGGCGCGGTTAAGTAAAGGTGAAAAGGGAGGCGCAGTGGGGTCCCGGATTACCCGCAAGGATGTGGCCGAGCGGGCAGGTGTTAGCTCTGCGGTCGTTAGTTACGTTGTAAATAATGGGCCGAGGCCGGTCGCTAAAGAGACGCGGTTGAAGGTCTTAGCGGCAATCGAGGAGCTTGGATACATGCCGAGCGCGACTGCGAGGGCTCTGCGCCTTGGCGCCACGTCCACGTACGGGGTGGTTGTGCCAAATGGTAGCCACTCGTTTAACGCTGCCGTCGTGCACGCGGTTGACCAGGAGTTGTCACGCCACGACCTGTCCATGCTCCTGTCAAACTCGCACGAGTCTGTGGAAGCAGAACTAACAGTCATCCACAACATGGTTGCGCGCGGAGTGGACGGCCTCATCGTCCTCAACGCGGCAATCAGTGATGAAGGCTGGATCGAACAGAACCTCACCGTGCCCGCCGTCCTCCTGGATCGTCAAAGAGAAATCGACGGCTTCATAACGGTTGGCCCCGATTTTTTGGAGGGCGGAAAACTCGCCACAGAGCATCTGATCGGCCACGGGCATAAGGAAATATTGCCGATCTTTGGCACGTTCGAACACGGCGAGCAGAACATGAGGTACACCGGATACCGGCAGGCCGTGCGTGAAGCCGGGCTACAAGAGGTTGAGCCGATAATCTGCGACTGGACGCGCGAGGGCGGCTACGAGGCCGGCGAAAAGTACGTGCAGATGGACGCGCCGCCGAAGGCAGTGTTCTGTTTTTCTGACGCTATCGCGATTGGTTTCCTTAAGGCGGTTCTGGACGCGGGATTGAGAGTTCCTGAAGATGTGGCCATAGTCAGCTTCGACGGCACCGATGATGTTGGCTATGTTCACCCCACCATCACTACTGTGCGGCAACCTATCCCCGAGATGGTCCAATACGGAGTTGAGATGCTACTTGCAAAGAAGCGCGAGCAGCACACGAAACACAAGATTTTCCCAGTGGGAATGCAGGTTGGGCATTCCTGCGGATGCTAGCTGATTGTTTGCGGGCCTAGTTGTTAGAGGATTTATCAGATGAGCCACGACCTCACGGAAGAAGAAGTACGTAACCGAATCGCGAACCGCGGACTGTATTGCGATGGTGATCCCGGTCTTGATGGACTGAAGGCCGAACGCGATCGGGCTAAGCGGCTGGTAGCCCGCTTCAACCAGACAACGGTTGACGATGTCGAGCTAAGGAAGCGGCTAGTTGGCGAATTATTTTCGGGGGACACGTCGGATGTGTTCATCGAGCCGCCTATCAGCGTTGCCTACGGGTATCGAACGACGTTTTCTGGCGCAACCTATGCGAATACGGGCCTCACTTTGGTGGATGACTACGAGATCCGCATTGGTAAGAACGTGATGTTCGCGCCGAATGTGACTCTCACGGCGACGGGTCATCCCGTTCATCCGGATTCGCGTCGTGACGGAACACAGTTTTCAGCGCCAATAATTATTGAGGACGATGTCTGGATTGGTGCGCACGCCGTAGTGTTACCGGGCGTCACTATTGGTCGCGGATCCGTGGTTGCTGCCGGGGCGGTCGTAACCAAGAACGTGCCACCCATGAGTGTCGTGGGTGGAGTGCCCGCCAAACTCATACGGAAAATCACCGACGACGACCGTAACTGGGAGTATCGCGAGCCGTCGGACCTGCAGAGCTAAACGGCTAGGGCTGATCTTGACCACTGGGCGACGGCCTCATCGAGAATGAGGCCGTGACTGGGAGCGAAACTGGCGGGCTACTGACGCAGAAAATCGTGGACCGTAACTTCGCCAATCTCAGCTTCTACCACGTTGTCTAAATCGAAGTTGTTTGGAAACTCAGTGGGATCACACGTGTTTAGGATCTCAGAGCTGTCAAAGATGTAGTCCTCAACATCGTTTTTAGCAAACCACCTACGAAACTCGGTCGTGACGTTAAATATCTGAAAGTAGGAGCCAGTGTAGGTTACCGCCATAAAGTTTTTAGCCCTCAGTCTAGACTCCGCGATCAGTCGCATGGCCTCGCCAAGATTGCGCCGACCTTGTCGCAGCACAATCAAAAGTGTGTCTTGTCCCGCGTAAATAACCCGGTGCGTATGAATGTTTTCGCGGCGAACATATTGCGATAGGCCAAATTCGAGCATTCCAGTCAAATCTTGATACATGCTCCTGTAGAGGAACGAGAGATCCTGTGCGGCCTCAGGCGGCACCAGTTGGCGCAAGACCAGTTCGGCAAAGTCTCCGAACGGGATCTCAGCGTTGCGCCAGTCAATTGCGGCAAAAGGATTACCTTGATCCTCGGCCGAAATCTGCTGCAAATCTTTATTCTCCATGAAATATCAACTCCTCTTATTTGTCCCCATCTGATTGGTCGTAAAGACCGATCTAGAACATGTCCTCATCGTCCTCGAAAGGAAGATCCAGTAATAGATTGGTTCCGTCCTCCAACCAGAGCTCGTTGATCTGGTGATCAATCATTAGCTGGATGATCTCGCCTTCGGCCTCCTTGAATTCTTCGGAGTCTTCGTCCAAATCTCTAAGAATTTGTTCGTATCTTTCGGTTGCCTCTAGTAGTGCATCCTGCGCAACGTCGTCCAGTTGCCTCATTGCAAGTCCTCTCAATAATCCGGGGATCACCTTTCAATAAACAGGCTACGGAGGGGGTAGGACATCAAATGTTTGAGTTGAGCAAGAAATGTAAAGTTTCACGTATTTCTGAGCAATTTTTGTCTGTTTCTTTGCGCTGCCCCTCGGTACCTTGTGAGTTGTGCCTCACCGTACGCGTGGGATTTTCTTCGCGAAGTCAACAACAAGCGTGACCCCTTACCTGGTTGACGGACTTTGCGAATGGTCGCACATGTGCGGGGGCCGGCGAGAACAACTCGCATTTCAAAGGTGAAACAAGGTACGTCCTCCAACGACGGAAGATGAAACTTGAAGATAAGAAGGCCGAACCGTGCGCATTTGTACAAGAGCAGAATCGATCGAACCCACAGGCAACGGATATGTAATCAAAACGGATGCAGTGCCCATCCGGATCCTAGCGTTAACTGCGGATATTATTCGCATTCGTGCTGGTTTTGACGGGGATTTCCGCGAAGAGTCTTACTCGCTGGTGACCACCGCGTGGGAGGACCGTCTAGACGGCTTATTTCAAAAAGAGAGAAAACGTATCGATGCATCAACGTTGAGGTTGATTGACGAGGACGGTGGCTGGTCCCTGCAAGGAGAAAAACTGCGTGTTCAGGTGCGGAAAGCCCCATTCCAAATCAAGGTTTACGACGCTGAAGGTGACTGTCTGCACGCCGACCTAGTAGACCTTAGCTATCGCGAAGATTCAAATAAGCGCCGTATCCACACAAGTGAAATAAGCGTCGATGACTACTTTTATGGTTTTGGTGAGAAAACCGGACATTTGAACAAAGCGGGCAGCTTTATGTCCATGGCGCCCGCCGATGCAATGGGATACGACCCAATCAAGACTGACTCCCTGTATAAGCACATACCGTTTTATATAAAACTGTCCGGGCGAACGAAGAAAGCCGTCGGCTATTTTTACCACAACACGTATGAGTGTGACTTCAACATGGGGAGGGCCAAATCTAACTATTGGCCGCCGCATTCTCACTACCGCGTAGATGGTGGCGATATCGATCTGTTCTTGATCGCGGGACCGAAAGTTCGGGACGTGGTGGAACGCTACACCGACCTTACTGGGAAATCGGTGATGCTACCCAAGAGCGCCTTGGGCTACCTGGGGTCGTCCATGTATTACCCGGAGCTTCCAAAGGATTGCGACAAAGCGATCACAGAATTTATTGACACTACTCGCGACTATGAAATCCCTGTAGACGGTTTCCACCTATCTTCCGGCTACACGCAGCAAGAAACCGAATCGGGTCTGAAACGTTGCGTATTCACTTGGAATGATGAGCGTTTTCCGGATCCGGAAGGGTTTTTCAAAGCGATGGAAGAACGCGGGATAGTGGTATCACCCAACGTGAAACCGGGAATCCTCTTGGTTCACCCGCGCATGGATGAGTTCAAAGACGAAGGGATCTTCATAAAGGAATCGGGAAGCGAAAAGCCGCAAACCGGTACCTGGTGGGGCGGCAAGGGGCACTTTGTTGACTTCACCAACCCGCATGCCCGTAGCTACTGGCAAGAAGCATTAACCAAGAACGTCCTCGAAAAAGGTACGTGGTCTGTTTGGAATGATAACTGCGAGTATGAAAGCGTCGTAGACAAAGACGCAGTGTGCTATTTCGACGGTACGGGCGGAACGGTCGGGCAACTGAAGTCGGTCATGTCGAACCTCATGTGCATGACCACTCGCACCGCGATTGAAAATGTTTTTGATAACCAGCGTCCTTACGTGGTGTGCCGATCAGGTCACGCGGGTATCCAACGTTATGCGCAAACTTGGGCGGGCGACAACTACACCAGCTGGGAGTCGTTGAAGTACAACATTGCAACGATTCTTGGTATGAGCCTGTCCGGTGTTGCGAACCAGGGCTGCGACGTATGCGGCTTTTCCGGTCCCGCCCCAGAGGGCGAACTTATGGTGCGGTGGATTCAGAACGGAATCTTCCAGCCTCGATTCTCTATACACTCCACGAATACGGATAACACTGTCACAGAACCTTGGATGTATACCCAGGTGACGGACATTATCCGTGAGGCCATGCAACTTCGCTACCGGCTTTTCCCGTACCTGTATTCGCTAATGTATCGGGCATCGCAGTCAGGGCTACCAATTATGGAGCCTATGGTGTCCGCATTCCAGCATGATGAAAATGTTTATGAAGAGGGCGTTGACTTCATGCTCGGTGACGCTCTGCTAGTGGCGAATGTTGTGGAAAAGGGTGCTACCACGCGCAAGGTGTACTTACCCGAGGGTGAGGTTTTCTATGACCTACAAACTCGGGAGCGCTTTGAGGGGGGCCAAGCCGTCTGTATTCCGGTTGATCTTGGCAGTATCCCAATGTTCATCCGTTCCGGTCAGATTCTGGTGCTTGCAGACAATGAGCTGACAAATCTGGCGACCCAGGCCGTCACAGATCTGCGCGTTGTCTGCGCGCCAGATAAGGATGGAAGTTTCACCCTTTACGAAGATGACGGAATGACTTTCGACTACCTGGAGGGAATGTATCTGCAAACCCAGATAACTGTGACCGCTGGGGAAAAAGTTACGTTTTCTGTCACTCATGCAGGCAAGTTTGAATCTGCAGTTGAATCCATAACCCTTGATGTAATCCACAGAGAAAAAGCCCCGTATTGGGTCAAGGTCGATGATGTGGAACTCCACCACTACTTGGACCGTAGGCGCTTCGACGCCGCGCAGTCCGGATGGTATTACTCCCAAACTTTGAGGTCTGTCCAAGTCAAATATCCCAACCCAAAGAAGGACCACGAAGTATGTGTCTCATTTGAAGTATTTGACCTAATCGGTATCTAAGACAGGAAAGAAGGACATGTCAGCCATAAAGAAGATGATGGCCTTGTTGGCGGTGATGACCTTAGGCCTGGCGGGTTGCGCTAACCAAGGTGTAGCAAACTCCGCTGACGCCACTGCCGAAAAGCCAATGGTATTGGCGTCAGCGCATAACCTCAGCGAACAGCACGTCACGTCAGTAGCTCTGACCGAATTTGCTGAGGACGTGAACAAGCGCAGCGAGGGTCGTTTAGAGGTCAAGATTTATCCCAACGGGCAGCTTGGTTCCGAAACGGAAGTGCTAGAACAACTAATGGCCGGTGTAGGGGCGATGACGCGTGTTGGAGCTCCGGGACTAGCAATGTACAACGAGGGCTACCACACCTTCGGATTGCCGTTTGTCTTTGAAGATGAAGACCACTATTACAAAGCAATGGACTCCGCAGCTATGCGCGAGTTTTATGAGTCATCCGCCGATGATGGTTTTATTGCTTTGACTTACTACACATCGGGTGCACGGTCGTTCTATACGCGCAACACTCCGATTAGGACTCCGGAAGACCTGCGTGGAATGAAAATCCGAGTTCAAAACATGCGCTCACAAACCGACATGATGCGTGCTCTAGGTGGAACTCCAGTTGTTATTCCTTTCGGGGATATCTACACGTCACTAGAGTCTGGAATCATTGACGGCGCGGAGAGTAACGAGACCGCGCTGACTCAGAGTAACCACGGCGAAGTTGCCAAAGTGTTCTCGGTTAACGAACATGCAATGATCCCGGACATGCTTGTCATATCCACGAAGGTGTGGGACCGACTCACGAAGGAAGATCAGCAGATTCTTGTAGATGCTGCTATTGCTTCCACCGAAAAGCACAAGGTTGCCTGGGCTGAAGCTATTGATCAATCGATCGAAGACGCTAAGGAGATGGGCGTCGAATTTGTGGAGGACGTCGATAGGGCGGCATTCCAGGATGCTACGTCATCAATGGTTGACGACTACGCGAAGGAATATCCGAAGGTAGCTGATGTCCTCGAGATCATCGAGCAGGCGAAGTGAGGCAACCGTGGAAACCACAATGAGAAAAGCTAAAAAAGCTGTTAACTACGCGCTTTCAAGAATTGCGGCGCTCCTGCTTGTCGTGATGACACTCCTGGTGTTGTATCAAGTGTTTAGTCGATACGTCCTCAATGCGCCTGCGGACTGGACTGAGGAACTCGTTCGCTATTTCCTAATATGGACTGGTTTCATTGGGGCAGCTTACGCTTTCGGATCGCGTCAACACATGGCACTCATATTTGTGCGTGAGCGACTGCCAGAAAAACAAAAGAGGGTCCTAATGGTCGTGACCGACATTTTGATTCTCCTGTTTGCTATTTTCATCATCATTATTGCCGGAACCCAACTGGCATTCTCGGCTCGGATGGAGCTATCGCCATTGCTTGGTATTTCCCGCGGTCTTGTCTACGCCGTGGCGCCAATCTCGGGTGTATTCATCGTTCTGGTCCAAATCATCAATATTTGGGAGGACGTAACCGGGAAAGTCCTAGTTAAGAAAGAGGAGGTAGAAGGATGAGTGTCGGAATTGCAGCACTGGTGCTGTTTGTAATCTTTTTGTTCCTGCTCTTCTTAGGAATCCCAATTTCTGTGACCATTGTTGCTTCATCAATGGCGACCGCATTAATGTACCTTCCTTCAGATCAGGCTGGGTTCATTGTTATGCAGAAGATGAATAACGGTATTGATAGCTTTGCGCTACTTGCGGTACCGCTATTCATTTTCGCTGGAAACATTATGAACAACGGTGGTATTGCCCAGCGTTTGATTCGTCTTGCGCAGTTGCTAGCCGGCCGAATACCGGGGTCGCTAGCGCAAACCAACGTTTTGGGTAACACGTTGTTTGGGGCATTGTCTGGTTCTGCTGTTGCAGCTGCGGCCGCGATTGGCGGGACGATGAACAAGATGCAACGCAAAGAAGGCTACGATCCGGCCTACGCGGCTGCAGTTAACATCGCTTCTGCGCCTATTGGGCTGTTGATTCCGCCGACGTCGGCTTTCATTGTCTACTCAGCCATAACCGGTGGAGTTTCGATTTCGGCACTATTCATGGCCGGCTATGTTCCCGGCTTTATGATGGCCGCGGTCGTGATGATCATTGCTTACCTGTACGCAAAGAAGCACAAGTATCCGGTGTCCAAAAGACCACCGGCGAAGGAAGCCTGGAAGATCGTACTGGATTCCATCCCTAGCCTCTTGCTAATTGTCGTCGTTATTGGCGGCATTGTTGGTGGTATTTTTACCGCTACAGAGGGCGCGGGTGTCGCGGTATTGTACTGTCTGATTTTGGCTCTGATCTACAGGTCGATGACGTGGAAAGATTTCATGTCGGTGCTACTTCGCTCGACTGCGACTTCCGGTATTATCCTATTCCTGATTTCTGCGTCGTCAGCGATGTCGTGGGTGATGGCTTATACCGGTATTCCCGGTGGGATTTCAGAGGCGATGCTATCCATATCTGACAATCCGATCGTTATCTTGCTTCTGATGAACCTTGTATTGCTGATCGTCGGTGTGTTTATGGATATCACCCCGGCAATCCTAATCTTCACCCCAATTTTCTTGCCTATTGTCACAGGTTTAGGAATGGACCCCGTTCACTTTGGTGTTCTGCTTATCTTCAACATGTGTATAGGCACTATGACCCCGCCGGTGGGCTCGGTCCTCTTTGTGGGTACGTCAGTTGCAGATGTTTCTATTGAAGCAGTGTCGAAGAAGTTGCTCCCATACTTCGGCGCGCTCATTGTTGTTCTGTTGCTGATCACATTCATTCCGCAGCTCTCCCTTGCTGTTCCGCAGTGGCTCGGATTGATTTGAGAATAGGCGTTCTCGATGGTCGTCAACACGGTGATTAAGGAACCGATACATCGCGGTCCTGAAGTTACATGTGTATACGACCTGTGTAAGGATTGATATTAGAACGCTCACGCGCGTGTGGGTCCATCGTTTCTGAAATGAGCGGTGGGCCCACACGTATTAGACATTGGGGTTGCGATGATTGATAACGCTGGGCATCTAATGTCCGGGGGAAGCGACGTGGCTGTCGCCAGGGCTGTCGGCGTTGACGACAACATGGTGAGCTCCCATTCTCACCATTATTTTGAGATCTATTATCTTCGAAGTGGTCAGCGATACCACGTGATAGAAGATCACCTGCACCTCATCAAATCTGGCGAGTTGATTATTTTCCCGCCCTACTTGATGCATCACTCATTTGGTGACAAAGGTGTGGGGTTTGACCGCTATGTGCTTTACTTCAGCCCTGAAGTGGTTGCGAGCGCGAAGTTGTTGAACAGGATTCGGAATGCGTCCAATAGTTACAGTTTTGATGGGCCAGAAGCGCGTCGTGTAGAGGATATCTTTGGTCGTTTAGATGGGGTCCAACAGCGCGGTGATGAATTTGCTGCTGTCGAAATGCGATTGCTTGTTAATGAGCTTTTGATCGGTATGGCTCGCCAAGAACCTAGCAATACGGAAGTTGAACGTCGCGATCGAGTTGCGGAGGTTGTCCGCTACCTTCATGACAATCACTGCCAGCAACTCCGCCTAGAAGATATTGCGGAAGAGTTCTATGTCAGCCAGTACCACCTGTGCCGCGAGTTCAAGAAGTTTACAAAATCAACCGTGATGCAGTACTTGAACAAGATTAGGATCGGACAAGCGCAGCGGTTGCTAGACGAGACTGATCTGAATGTGACACAAATTTCTGAGCGTGTCGGATTCGTGAACGTCACCCATTTCAATCGCGTGTTTAAACAGATTACGGGGATGGCTCCGCTTTCGTATAAGAAAGCGCATACCTTAAGGTACGCATCCCGCTGTGGAGGCGAGTATAGCGGTGCGGCCTTCGCTGACACTTACAATTTGTAAGTCTAAGTGAGACTGTGAGTGTAAGTCTTTGTAAGTCTGTCGCACTTCCGTGCCAAGTGGGAATGTTTGCGAGACAATAGGGGAGTGACCCCAGCCACGTCCGCGTGTGTTTGTGGTATCTGTTAGGAGATGAGTTCTATGAGTGATCGTCCACGTTTCCGGCGCCCCGCCATGCTTAGTTTTGAAGATGCTGAAAAGATTGAGGGCGATGATGACCCCGCTGCAGCGTCTCAAGTGGCTATGACATCTGCGCGAGCACTCCTTGGCCTCAGTGATGAAGAGTTTGGCCCGAATGCTGTCGAAAACCTCGTGTCCGCTATTGAGGAAGAGGGCGTTGACATTGTGGCTGACCTTTGGGAGCGTAGCCCCGAGTTCACGCTTCCGGGCGCGTTTTGGCGTCTCTACTTGTTCAACGAGTGGTACCAGCGCGACACGCTTACCGTTCACCAGCGTTACAAGGAAGGCCTGAACGCCCCGTTTACCGCCGGAATCGACGATGCTGACCCGAAGCCGGAAGCCCCGGACGCTGAGGAAGTATTCGGCCGGGTCAACAACCTGATGAAGGGCCGCGAGTTTGGCGACCTCACCAAACTACTGCGCGATAGCGCCCTCGTAATGCGAATTTTGGCGTCTGGCGCCACGTTCGGAACCACGTGGATTCGTTCCGACAAGGACAGGCTGGCAAACATGGTTACGCGCCGTGCGTCCGCGCTCATTGAAACCGCAGAAGAACTCGACACAGCCGCGGACCGTTCCGAAGCTGGCCGTCTAATTTAAACTCCCAAAAGCACGTTCATTTCCCTGAAAAGGACCCGCGATGCCCGAAAACAATGACCCCCAGTCCATACCAGTCACAAATATTGACGTTGATTCCGTAGTCAAACCCGACATGCCCGAGGGCGTGCCTGCTGACGGCGACGGTGAAAAGGACAGTCCGTTTGCTTCGCCCGAACAGCGTGACATGTTCATCCTGGAGCAGTCGGAAAAGGCGCAGCCCGAAAAGGATCCACTGCCCGAAGGGCGTTTCGCCGACCGTGAACTGTCGTGGATGCGTTTCAACCAGCGCGTACTGGAGCAGTCCGAAGATACGGAGCTGCCACTGTTGGAGCGCGCGTGGTTCTCAACAATCTTCTCGTCAAACCTGGACGAGTTCTACATGGTTCGCGTTGCCGGCCTGAAACGCAGGATCGCGGCGGGTATCGCGAAGGTTGCCGCGTCGGGGCTCACGCCGCGCCAGGTTCTGGAGGGCATCACCGAACAGGCGCGCGAACTCACGTCCCGCCAAGTTGAGCACTTCCACCAAGAACTCCTGCCCCTGCTTCACGCCGAAGGCCTACACCTGCGCGAGTGGGAGGAACTAAACCCGGAACAGCAAGAAGCGCTCACCCGCTACTTCCGTAAGCAAATCTTCCCCGTCCTCACGCCGCTCGCGGTGGACCCATCCCACCCGTTCCCTTACATTTCGGGCCTGTCCCTCAACCTTGCCGTCGTGGTCCTAAACGAAGCCACCGGTAAGAACCATTTCGCGCGCGTCAAGGTGCCGCCCTCGCTGCCGCGCCTGATCAACGTGGAATCCGTGATGCCTCGCTTTGAGGGCACCGCCCCCGAAGACCTTGCGGCAACCAAGCAGGGAACGAACTTCATTTCGCTCGAGCAGGTCATCGCCGCGCACCTCGACGCCCTCTTCCCGGGAATGAAGGTCGTTGAATCGCATACCTTCCGCGTCACGCGTAACGAGGATCTTGAGGTCGAAGAGGACGATGCGGAGAACCTGTTAACCGCGATGGAGCACGAACTACTTCGCCGTCGCTTCGGGCCCGCTGTACGCCTGGAAGTCGCTGAAGACATTTCCGAGTCCGTCCTCAAATTCTTGGTACAACGCCTCGAAATCACCGAACAGGACGTCTTCAAGCTGCCCGAGCCGCTCGACCTGACAGCGTTGAACGACCTCCACGAACTGGATTTGCCGCACCTGAAGTACCCCAAGTACGTGCCGGTAACCCCCAGTGGCCTCGCCGAGTACGAATCTGCGCGCGCCGGCGACATTTTCGCATCGATTCGTAACCACGACGTGCTGCTACACCACCCGTACGACTCGTTCTCAACTTCAGTGCAACACTTCGTTGCGACCGCGGCGAAAGACCCGAAGGTGCTCGCAATCAAGCAGACGCTGTACCGCACGTCCGGCGATTCGCCAATCGTGCAAGCGCTAATCGACGCGGCGCAAGCAGGCAAACAAGTGGTTGCGATCGTAGAGATCAAGGCGCGTTTCGACGAGGAAGCCAACATCTCGTGGGCGCGCAAACTCGAACGCGCCGGCGTTCACGTCGTGTACGGCATGGTCGGCCTCAAAACCCACTGCAAACTGTCAATGGCGGTACGTCAAGAATCTGACGGCCTGCGCCGCTACTGTCACGTCGGCACCGGCAACTACCACCCGAAGACCGCCCGCGGCTACGAGGACCTCGGCCTGCTCACGTGCGACCGCGACGTGGGCCAGGACCTCACGCGCCTGTTCAACCAGTTGTCCGGCTACGCGCCGCGAACCACGTTCCACCGCCTGCTCGTCGCCCCCATGTCGATCCGTTCGGGCCTCATCGAACGCATCGAACAGCAAGTTGAACGCCACAAACAAGGCAAGGAAGCGTACATCGGCATCAAGGTTAACTCCATCGTCGATGAGGCCGTGATTGACGCTCTATACCGCGCTTCGCAGGCAGGTGTCCACGTTGACCTGGTCGTCCGCGGTATTTGCGGCATTCGCGCCGGGGTTCCAGGCCTGTCCGAGAACATCCGAGTCCGCTCAATCCTGGGCCGCTACCTGGAGCACTCGCGAATCTACTGCTTCGGCCCGGCCGGGGAAGAGGAAGTATGGATCGGATCGGCCGACCTCATGCATCGAAACCTTGATCGCCGCGTAGAAGCACTGGTTCGAATCACTGACGAAGGCCAAATCGGATACCTCGCCAAGCTGCTGCGTACGGAAGCGTCCGACGAAGTCGCATCCTGGCACCTGCGCCCCAACGGACAGTGGGTCCGCCACACGCACGGTAAGAAGGGCAAGCGCCTGATGGACATTCAAGAGCTACTCATGAAGAACGCGTCCAGCCGAGTTAAAGGGCGAAAGGTTTTCTAGCCCGGACCTCAAACATTGAGTACGGACAAATCTGAGATTCTAGCGGATCCGTGAAAGCTTCCACCGTGCGGGGCGCGGAACCGATAGAATCGAATCAGATTTGTCCGTATTCGCTCTACTCCACAACTAGATACACACCCCGAAACAGGGGTCCAGTGGGGTACCAAAAGTTTGAAAGATCACCGTGGCTAAGTTCCGTCCAAGCCCAGTACCTAGCCGTATCGTGCGGTCAGCGGGCGCCGTTGTTTGGCGACCGCGAAACGTGCACGCCCCGGTCAGGGTGGGCCAGACCTACGGGCCAGACGACATTGAAGTCTTGCTCGTACATCGCCCTCGTTACGATGACTGGTCCTGGCCCAAAGGCAAAGCTGAAATCAACGAACCCCTACTCGCGGCCGGCGTGCGCGAGGTAGAAGAAGAAACCGGCGTGCTCGTACAAATGCACGCCCCCCTAATGACCCAGCGGTACCGCCTCGGGTCCGGTCAAACTAAAGAAGTGCACTACTGGATCGGAGTTCCAGTTCGACACGGGGGAGTGGAACGCTCGCGCATTCCAATCGTCCCCGCGACGCCAAAAGAAATCGACACGACACGTTGGATGACCGCACCCCACGCGCGCAAAATGCTCACCCGCCGCGGAGACAAACGCCTCCTCGACGACGTTGTCGCCCGCGCCCAAACAGGCACGCTAGTCACCCAAACACTTGCCATCGTCCGCCACGGCGCAGCAATAACCCGCAACCAGTGGATAGGAACCGAGGCGGCTCGGCCCCTCAACCGCACTGGCGGAGTGCAGGCGCTCGACCTCGTAGACATATTTTCTGCACTCGGCGTGACGCGTCTACTTTCAAGCCCGTGGACGCGTTGCAGGGCGTCCTTAGAACCCTACGCAACCGTCGCAAACCTCGGGCTAGTCACCGCGGAGGAACTCACCGAAGACTCCACGCGCCGAGACCCGTACGCCGCATCCGAAGTCATCCGACGGCTACTACAACGGCCAGCCGAGCCCGTCGTAGTTTGCGGACACAGGCCCGTCCTCCCCGCAATGATGGAACCAATCCGGCAAATAAGCTCAAACCAAATGGCCCGAGAACTGCCCTCCGAAGACCCATTCTTGCGAACCGCGGAACTCATGGTCTCGCACGTCGCGTACCCAAGCGAAAACAATGGACAACCCCAAATTGTGTCCATTGAGTACCACCGAACCATAAAACGCGTGTAATGTGACCCAAATCGTTATGGAAGTTAACGCAGTGTTCACCTGAAACTGATTGGAGTGTAACTTTACGTCGATAACGTCATACCGGTTGCACCAGCAACCTTCCCCTCTATGGCGAACCGCCTGGGAACATACCTAGTCGAATAGGAAAAACGACGTGAAGAACCTCCGACTCTCTCGAGTTGCCCTTGCGTTCGGCGCGGGCTCACTAGCATTCGCTTTGACTGCCTGCGGCTCTGATAATGCCGTTCCGAACACCGAGAACGAAGAAACCCCGGAAGAGACCGCTGCGGAAGCCACTGGCGAAGAGCTCTCGGGTAGCCTCGCAGGTGCAGGCGCTTCCTCGCAGGAAGCCGCGATGAACGCATGGATCGCTAAGTACCAGGGTGTACAGCCCGGCGTTACCGTCTCCTACGAGCCCGTTGGCTCGGGTGCTGGCATCACCCAGTTCATCGACAAGCAGGTTGCTTGGGCAGGCTCCGACGCCGTCCTCGAAGGCGACGAAATCACCGCTGCTGAAGAGCGCTGTGGTGGCCCGGCCATCAACCTCCCCGTCTACATCTCCCCGGTTGCAGTTATCTTCAACCTTGAGGGCGTTGACAACCTGAACATGGATGCCGAGACCATCGCTAAGGTCTTCGCTGGCGAGATCACCAACTGGAACGACCCGGCCATTGCCGACCAGAACCCGGATGTTGAGCTGCCCGACCTGGCAATCACCCCGGTTCACCGTGCTGACAAGTCCGGCACCACCGAAAACTTCACCGACTACCTGAACAAGGCTGCCCCGGAGGCATGGCCGCACGAGCCCGACAAGGCATGGCCGATTGAGGGCGGCGAGTCCGGTGACAAGACCGCAGGCCTAGTCCAGGCTGTTAACCAGGGTGAAGGCACCATTGGTTACGCTGACGCTTCGCAGGCTGGCGACCTCGGTACCGTAGCTCTGCAGGCTGGCGACGGCTACATCGCATTCTCCAACGAGGCTGCTGCTACCGCTGCTGACGCAGCTGAGCGCGTTGAGTCCGGCGTTGAGGGCGACCTTGGCCTAGAGGTCAACCGTAAGCCCGAGGATGCTGGCGCATACCCGATGGTTATGATCTCCTACGCCATCGTCTGCACCACCTACGAGGACGAAGAGACCGCTAACCTGGTCAAGGACTTCATCGGCTTCCAGGTATCCGAAGAGGGCCAGGCAGCAGCTGAAGAAGCCGCTGGCTCCGCACCTCTGTCCAGCACCATGCGTGACGAGGTCATGAAGTCGCTCGATATGATCGGGGCGGCTCAGTAAATGAAAAACACCGGGAAGGTCGGTAACAAGATCTTCCGGTCAGGCTCAACCGCAGCGGCGGTCACGATTCTCGTGACCCTCGCTGCGGTGGCCGCGTTTCTAATCATTCAGGCCTGGCCGGCAATCAGCGATCCGAGTGTTCGAGTTCGAACCGTTGGTAGCGCCGAACAACTTAATATTTGGCAGTTCACCGCACCCCAGATTTTCGGTACGGTACTTGCAGCTGTTCTGGCAATGCTCCTAGCGGTCCCCCTCTCGATCGGAATCGCCCTATTCATCAGTCACTACGCGCCTAAGCGACTCTCCCAGAGCCTGGGATACCTAGTCGACTTACTTGCGGCCATCCCCTCCGTTGTCTACGGCCTGTGGGGCGCAATGTGGCTCATCCCTAAACTCGTTCCCCTCTACGATTGGCTCGCAACCTACTTAGGCTGGTTCCCGCTATTCGCGCCCCCGGTTTCCTCAACCGGTCGCGTTATCGCGTCAGCCTCCTTGATCCTCGCTGTAATGATCCTTCCGATCATCACTGCGGTGGCTCGCGAAGTCTTCCTCCAGACACCTAAAGCGCATGAAGAAGCAGCCCTAGCTCTGGGCGCAACCCGTTGGGAAGTTATCAGGATGGCTGTTCTTCCCTTCGGCCGCTCCGGCATTATCTCCGCCTCCATGCTCGGCCTTGGCCGCGCGCTTGGCGAAACGATGGCTGTGGTGATGGTCCTTTCGGTTGGATCGAGTTACTCATTCAACATTTTGCAAGCAGGAAAGCACTCCACGATCGCGGCGAACATTGCACTGCAGTTCCCCGAATCGACCGGTGTTGACAGGTCCGCGTTGATCGCGACCGGTCTGGCCCTGTTCGCAATCACGATGGTGGTTAACATGATCGCTCGTTGGATCATCTCTCGCCGTGCAGAGTTCTCAGGAGCTAACTGATGTCGACACAAGCTCAAGTTCAAGACTCGTCGAATCCTTTCGCGCCCAGGAACCCTGCGCTAAATAAGCGACGTCAAATGACGGACAAGATCGCCGCGGTTGGCGTGTCGATCGCGTTCGCACTAGCTGTCATCCCGCTGTTCTCTTTGCTGTGGATCGTAATCTCGAACGGTTGGGAAAGGATCTCTCCCTACTTCCTGACCGTCTCGATGAGCGGTGTCTACGGCGGTATGGACGCGGGCGGTATCTACCACGCAATGATCGGTACGCTACTGGTCACCGCATGGGCCACCATCATCTCGGTGCCCATCGGTATGGCTACCGCGATCTACCTGGTCGAATACGGCAACAACTCAAAGCTTGCTCGCGCAACCACGTTCTTCGTTGACGTTATGACGGGTATCCCGTCGATCGTCGCGGGCCTGTTCGCAGCATCGCTGTTCGCCCTGTTCGTGTCACCCGCATACCGCGCTGGCATCATGGGTGCAGTTGCCCTGTCCGTCCTCATGATCCCGACGGTGGTCCGCTCAAGTGAAGAAATGCTCCGCCTGGTTCCAAACGAACTACGCGAAGCATCCTACGCGCTGGGCGTACCGAAGTGGCTAACGATCGTGAAGGTTGTGCTCCGCACCGCGGCGGCCGGTCTGACGACCTCCGTAATGCTCGCGGTTGCGCGTGTTATTGGCGAGACCGCGCCACTACTTATCACGGTTGGCGTGATCGACTCGATCAACTACAACGTTTTCGAAGGACGCTTGATGACACTGCCGGTATACGTATACCGCCAGTACTCGCAAGGTTTGGCTCCGTGTGGCGCCATGGAAAACTGTGTGGAGACCATCAACTACGATCGTGCGTGGGGCGCCGCCCTCGTGCTGATCATCCTGGTGATGCTCTTCAACCTCATCGCGCGCATCGTCGCTTACTACTTCGCCCCGAAGGGCCGGAACTAAGAGATAAACATGGCTGACAAAATTTCTGTTAAGAACGAGAACATTTATTACGGTGACTTCCTTGCAGTCAAGGGAGTCAACATGGAGATCGAATCCAAGTCGATCACCGCGCTAATCGGCCCGTCCGGCTGCGGTAAGTCCACCTTCTTGCGCACCCTAAACCGTATGCACGAGGTCATCCCCGGCGCATACGTAGAGGGCGAGGTTTTTGTCGGTGACAAGAACATCTACGACAAGGACGTGGATCCCGTTCAGGTTCGCCGCTCGATTGGCATGGTATTCCAGCGCCCCAACCCGTTCCCGACGATGAGTATTCGCGAGAACGTGCTGGCCGGCATCAAGCTGAACAACCGTCGCCTGCCGAAGTCAGAGCAGGACGACATTGTTGAGGAATCCCTGCAGGGCGCGAACCTATGGAACGAGGTTAAGGACCGCCTGAACCGTCCGGGCTCCTCACTGTCCGGTGGTCAGCAGCAGCGCCTGTGCATCGCGCGCGCGATCGCGGTTTCGCCCGACATCCTCCTGATGGACGAGCCCGCATCCGCCCTCGACCCCATTTCGACGCTGGCGATCGAGGACCTCATGCTAGAGCTGAAGAACGACTACACGATCGTTATCGTCACGCACAACATGCAGCAGGCAGCGCGCGTTTCCGATCGCACCGGTTTCTTCAACCTTGAGGGCGCAGGAAAGCCCGGCATGCTCGTAGAGATCGACGACACTTCGAAGATCTTCTCGAACCCGACTGAAAAGGCTACGGAAGACTACATTTCGGGCCGCTTCGGTTAAAAACTTGGCACCCGCACTCCTGAACACGGCCTCGTGTTCAGAGGGAGCTGGGGCCTAACAGACTCCTGGAGGGGAGACACGGTGAGGGCGGGTAGCGCTACCCGCCCTCACTTTAATTTATGCGCGGGCCACTGCAGGCTCAGGTCGGTACCGGCACGGGCCGCTACCGGAGCGGGCCGCTAAGGGCTCAGACTGCTACCGGCTCAGGGCACTACCGGCACAGGCCTCTACCGGCCGCTGTTTTTGAAAGTGTCGGACACCTGGCTGGTCGTGTTTACGGCAATGCAAAGTAGCGTGCGGTCTTCGGCTTTGTTCCAACTATCTTCCGTTGGGGAAAGCGGGAAGACGTCGAGCTGCGACTCAGCCAGGGGCGTGCCTACGAATTCTTCAAAAGCAGCCGAGCAAAAGGCTGCGGCGTCCTCTTGAATCACGTCCAAACCGGGAAACTCGGCGTATTGAAGTTCTTCTTGGCCGATTACTTGCGCGTCGTGGGGCTCGGAACATTTCGTCGTGTTCACCGACGTCATTTCGAAGCCGCCCTGCAGGTCGTAGTCTTCGGGGAGCTGCAGGCAGTCACCGGTCTGCAGGTCTATTGCGACGGTTGAGCCGCAGCCGGCCAGTAGCAGTGCGAAAACGGCAGCCCCGCCGAAAAGGCGGGGCTTAGTCAAAGAGAACTTTTTGGTCATAAAACTTTCCGGCGTTCCAACTTGGCTAAGGCAACACTAAGTGCAATAGTAAGTATATAAGCGCGGCTACGCCTGCCGCGGCCGGCAGTGTTAGGAACCAAGCGATCACAATGTTTCCTGCGACGCCCCACCGGACGGCGGAAAGTCGCTTCGTGGCGCCGACACCCATGATCGCCGATGTGATCGTGTGCGTTGTGGAAATCGGCGCGTGGATAACGAACGCTGTTATGTACAGGACTGATGCGGCAACAGATTCTGCTACGAATCCGCGGGCCGGGTCCAGTTCGATAACCTTGCGGCCAAGTGTGCGCATGATGCGCCAGCCGCCCGCGTACGTTCCTGCCGAGATCGCGAGAGCCGCCGCCATTTTCACCCAGAACGGGATGGTTAGTTCGCCGTCCACGTAAATGTTGTGGGTTTCTCCGTATCCGCCGGCGAGTAGCGCCATGACGATAATACCCATCGTCTTTTGCGCGTCCTGCAGGCCGTGTCCGAGCGCCATTGCAGCCGCTGAGACTGTTTGCGCCATGCGGAACTTGCGCATTGTCTTGTGGTAGGGCAGGTTGCGCACCAGTAGCAATACGAACTTCATTAGGAAGTATGCGAGGGCGAAGCCAACCAGCGGGGATGCGAACATGGGGATGATTACCTGCATGCCGATGCCGCCCCACAGCACGTCGGTTGCGGATGCGAGTCCCGCGCCTACTAGTCCGCCGATGAGGGCGTGTGAGGACGAGGATGGCAGGCCGAACCACCATGTGATGAGGTTCCACGTGATTGCGCCGATGAGGGCTGCGAGGATGATGCCGAGCCCGTGAACTTGCATTACGGGTTCGGTTGACATTGTGAATTGCGAAATGTCGATGATGCCTTCACCGATTGTTTTCGCGACTTCTGTTCCTAGTAGAGCACCGACAACGTTCATGACGGCGGCCATTCCTAGTGCAACGCGGGGGGTCAACGCGCGTGTTGATACCGATGTTGCGATGGCGTTGGCCGCGTCGTGGAAGCCGTTCGTAAAGTCGAAGCCTAGTGCAATAACAATTACGACGACTACGAGTACAAGCGCGAGATCCACGGGTCAGGACTCCTTGATGGCAATGGTTTCTACGCCATTGGCCAGTTCCTCAAAGGAGTCGACTGCTTTTTCGAGTGCTTCGACGATGTCTTTAAGTTTGATGACTTCCATGGGGTCTAGGCCGGTGTCGAAGAGGTCGGAAAGCGTGTGGCGGTAGGCTTGGTCGCCTTCGTTTTCGAGGCGGTTGATTTCGACCCAGTAGTCGCGTAGGCCGCCGAGTGTCTTTAGGCGGGGCATGGCCTCCGCGGTCAGGTCGCAGCAGCGTTGGATTACGTTGAGTTGTTCGGATACGCCGGCGGGTAGGGCTTCTACTTTGTATAGGACGATGAGGTCGCCGGCTTCGTCCATGTAGTCCATACAGTTGTCTAGGCAACTGGCAATGTAGGTGATGTCATCGCGATCGAGGGGAGTCACGAAAGTTTGGTTTAGTTTGGACGCAATGTTGTGCGTCACTTCATCACATTTTTGTTCTACTTCGTGAAGCTCATCGCGGAGCTTTACGCGCCTTTCGTAGTCTGAAGCGTGGATCTTTGCTAAGAGTTCCGCGCCGGCTACAAGGTGATTTGCCTGCTCAGTCAAAAGCTCAAAGAAGCCATTGCCCGTGTCAGATCTAGAAAATCGCACTTCCATACTCCATATAAAATTGATGGGCACATGCAGTAACCAGACTAGTGCACTTTGCCTATTCTTCCCACATTCGTAATCTGGAATTAACGTTTGCGTTGCTATTAGTTTCGCTGATTTTGCGGGAAGTTTGTCGTCTTCTGGGTCCTGGGTCCTGTTCGAAGCTGTTAAAACTCACATGTGAGGTGTGTCTTAGTGGGTGTTGTCAGCATTTTTTATCCGTGAGGGCGAGCTGCGTCCTCGAAAGCCCGAAAATTTTCGCATAATCGCTGGGATCTGTTGGAATCGTCTCAACTTTGGAGTGGGAAGCCTCATTTTGTGCTGTATCTGGCTCTGAAAAAGTCATACTGTCCGGTTAAACTATGGGTATGGGTTCTGAGGGTTCAAAAGATCTGGATTTTGAGCTCGACGAGACGTTTTTGAAGATTCTCGACGAGCTGCGAAAAGATTCCCGCATTTCGGTGGCTGCGCTGGCGGAAGCTGTGGGGATTTCGCGTTCTAATGCTTATTCGAGGCTGAACGCGCTGATTGAGTCTGGCGTGATTGAGCGTTTTACGGTTGAGATTAACCCACGGCTGGTGGGTAAGAAGGTAAGCGCTTTAGTTTTTGTTTCGCTGGATCAGAGTAAGTGGAAACAGTTCGGCATGCAGCTGGGGCAGCTGGAGCAGATGGACTATTACGCGGTTACGACCGGTGGGTACGACGCGGTTCTGCGGCTGCGTGCTGATGATGTTCCGGGTATCCAGCATGCGGTTGTGGACGTGATTTCGCAGTGGTCGTGCGTGCGTGACACGGAGACGGTTTTCTTGATGCAGGAGCAGAGTAGTGATTACGCGCTTGCTCCTTTGGATGTTGAGACGGGGACGCTGGATCCTATGGGAGTGCTTAACTTTGATTCGGCGGCAACGCGGTCGCTGCGTGGTGATGGCGGCGTTGGTCGGCGTCCGAACGGAAACTAGTTTTTGGGCATAAAAAAGACATCGGACCAAAAAGCGCCAGTCGGCGCGAAGGCCGCTCGTAGCGGCTTATGGTGGAGCCCGGGGCTTAGTCGGTCCGATGCCTATGACTAGTCTAAATCAAACTAGAGATTTGTGCAGTTCAACTTTGCGACATGTCTAAGTTTCGGTTTAGTAACCGCGGGTTTACGGAAAGTTTGGTGTGCGTAGTCGGATGGTTTCCCCAGTTGTGTGTTTTTGTGGGACGATCGAAGCGTGAGTCTTAGGAAGTCGAATCAGGACAAGCCCGGTCGGTCGAAGGGGAATGACGCGAGTATGCCGCGGATCTCTTCCCACTCGGCAACGCCGGGTGTGAGCCGACCGCAGAATCCTTCCGAGGGCGATGAGCCTGCGCGCACGGTTGGTCAGTCTCGACTTTCTAGGAGCTTGAGGCGTAGTCAGGAAGCTAATCGGGTTGAGCCAAACAAGCGTGCTCAGCGCATGCAGCGGATCCTGTCCGTGCCTTTGAAGTACCTTTCGGCCTCCGTCGCGATATTGCTGTCGGTTTTCATGGCGGTTGGTTACCTGGCAACTGGTCAGCGTGACTTTGTGACGGCCGCGGTGGTGGCGGCGATTTTGATTATGGCGAATGGCTGGAATGGTCTGGTGCAAACGCCGGTTAAGTACACGTCGGCGGTGACGGTCGCGACTGTTGGCTTGCTTTCGGTTCTGGCAGTGCGGATCACTGACGATTTTGCTTGGGCGACGATAGTGCTCGGGTTTTCTGTTGCTATTGCGACCATTATGGAGATGGTCAGGCCTCTGCCCAGAGAGAACTTGGTGCGGTCCCTATCATCCTCGGTGTCCGCCGGGTTTGTCGCAATTATTGGATCGGCGTGGATCGTGCTGTCCGCATCGCAACTGTGGTCCGCGATCATGGTTGGCGCCGCGGTTTCTGTGACCCTGTCTGTGATAGGCAACCAGATCGGGACAAGCGCTAAGGCCAATGCTATTTGGGCGTTGATTTTTGGCAGTGTTAGTGGACTAGGCCTGGGTGCTGTCGCGGTGCAACTGGGCAAACAATCGCAGATTGTTCGCCTGGCCTTGCCAACCCTCATGGGATCCGTGCCCTCCAGCGTATGGGTGCTGATACTCGCCACCATTTTGGGCCTCGCGATCGGGCTAACCATTGCCCTGATCGACATCCTCTTTGGCGAACACAACCGCAGGGTCTCTGAAACCGGTGCCTTCGCTCGTGGAGCAATGAAGTTCCTGCTCGTCGTAATGCCGATCTACGTGATCGTGCGCATCGGAGCGCTTGGGTAAGCCTGTAGATTCGCTTAACTGAAGGCATTTTGCGCTCGTGTACCAAAGCTCACATGCGAGCGTTTTCACAGTAGCTTTGTTGTAAATCCCATCATGCTTGTTGAGCTGTTGTTGGGTGTGGGCGGGAGTCCGGTTTCCGCTAGATATCGCTAAATTGACACGGTTTACTCTGCTCTTTTTAAAAGGTCTGAGCGCGCAGGCGTTCTTCTAAGTGTGAGCTATATGTCTTGGTGTGGGCGCTGTTGGGTCAAGTTTTGTGGAAAATCGTTTAGCAAGTCCGATTTTCTGTGATATCTGTATAAATGCCTGCAGGACTTAAGTCCTGTTGTGATTATCGTTGCGTTACTTTCGGTGCTTAAAAATTGATAGAGGAGGCGAGAGCAGTGCACTGCGTGCGTAGACGGATTGCTGCGTTGACGGCGACATTCTTGTCGCTCGCTCTTGCACTCCCATTTTCCATGGCGGGTGCGCAGGAACAACCATCTGAGACAACTTCGCCTTCTTCCCAATCGACTGTTGAATCAGATTCCTCCGATAGCTCTGTACCTCTTGAAAGCGTCGGTACGGATCCTGAAGCCACCGAGTTACCGGTAGCTGAAGAGGGAACATCCGCTAGCCCAGAAGATTTAGAGGATCTAGAGGTCTCTGGTGAAGAAGAAACCTCTTACGCGGTGCGTAGCTCTGCTGATGCCAGGGCAGATGGGTATGTGCCGAACACCGGAATCCTAGGTTTGGAAACTCACGGCCTGATGTGGGATCTCGAGCTAAAAGACCACGTGGATCCGGCAGACTTCAAGGTAGATCCCAGTGGTTATATTGCTGTTGAGCCCATGACCATGACCGATTATGGCACCAACGGTGGTCTAACCCCTCAGCAGCAGAAAGATATTTTCAACAATGCTGCGGGCGCGAATCTAATCCGACGCAACGATGGTTTGAGCCGAGACAAAGAAAATTTTGGCCAACTTTGGGGATTCCTGACCGGATCCGGGTCGGGCGTGCATGATGGGCGTTACACAAAGTCGGGCCCCGTGTTTTTGATGTCCTCTGGCGGTTATAACCAGACCTGGAAGCCTGAATATTTGGTGTTGGTAGAAAACCTGGGAGTCGAGCTTAAAGCCGGGGCAGCTTACGACGGTAGATATTTCTTTGGCGGGTTCTACTACAAGGATAATAAGGCAAGTCAAGCAAGGTTCCGAGTTTTTGAGTACAACCCAACGGCTCAACGGTATCCGGTACGAATTTTAGGGGATCTTCCTGTGGGTATGCCTTCCACGCAGGGGTCGGCAGGCATGGAGTTTGATGCGCAGGGCAACCTTTACATTCTGGTTGCCAGTCGGTTCTTTGGGGCAGAGAAGAAAAACCACGTCAACCTCTACAAGGTATCTGCAAGCGTTCTAGAGAATCGCTGGCAGAGTGCAAGGTTTGGATACGAAGGTACTGCGAACTCGAAACTGCAAACCTACTTCACGGATCTTACGACGAATAAGCAGGTGTCTTGGCCGGCGAGCGAAATGTACCAAGTGGCGTCACTAAACGAAGTGTCAACCTCGTTTGCTAACGCGGCTCCTTATCAAACGTTTAAGAATATGCCGCTCCCTTATGACGTTCAAGGATTTGCGTTTGGGCGGGATGGTTCTATTTTTATCCAGTACAACTTCGACCCGTACTGGGGGAATCTCCAGGATTTTGACGAAGGGAAGATAGTTGATGTTCCTTTGTCGTCGTTTATCCGCTCGTATCCCTTGGTTTTCAACACCGGCACTACAGCTGTTGTAGAACAGTCTCAAAGCAGGATCGTTTTTGCCAGCCCGCGTTTCCCCTCTTCGGAGATTAAGGAGATTGACGGTGGCGGGTATGGCCCGACGTTTGAAGTGAAGAAGGTTGTTGAAAATAGGGTCGCGCTGGAAGACTAGTTTACGTTTGGTTGGAGCGCGCCCAGCGGGAATGAGTTCGTCGACGTCGCTTCGGGTGTCACTTATTACTCTGACGACGACCCCCAAGGGAAGGGACCTTTTGCTACTAAAGAAGGGCCTTTAAGTATTGGTGGTGGCGTAAAGGTTAGGGTCTGGGAAGAACTGCCTGAAGAGAACTATGACGAATATAAGCCCTATCTGCACTGTAGTTTCGACGAAGACGGCACAAAACGCACGCCGTACATTCTTGATAGAACGAGAATCGGCTGGGACGTTGAGCTTAATGCTTCCGGTGCTAGTGAGTGTACGATCACGAACCGGGTTCCCAGCGGAGGCATGCAAATTCTGCACGAGTGGGCATACCCTTCCGGCGTTCTAGACGGTACTACAGGTCCGCTTGAGGGCACGCAGTTCACGGTTCCTGCCTCGCCAGGCACTCCGGTTGTAGGAGACCCGGCTGACACGCTTACCACCGCGGCCAGCGGCTACACCACGGAGATCGACAGGCGGCCAGGCGACTACCAGGTCACCATGCCGGAACTCCTACCGGGCTACTACAATCGCGTCCTCACTTACACGACCAAGACTCGTGAGGTGAGAGCCCCGGGGACCGTGACCGTGCTAGAGGATCAAACAACCGTCCAGCGCGTTACAGACATTCGCAAGACAGGCACCCTTACTTGGCAGAAGGTCGATGCTTCGGATAAACGCCGGCTACTGGCTGGTTCCAAGTGGAAGCTGACCAGGACGCCTGACCAGGAGTACGGCGGAGAATTTGCGCTGGAGGTCGCGGACGTTTGCGAAGACACGTGTCCTGAGGGCGTAAAAGACGTGGACACGCGTGCCGGCTACCTGAAGGTTAACAACTTGCCTTGGGGAGTGTACGAACTTGTAGAAACCGAGGCTCCCGCGGGCTTCGTCGCCGACAGCACGCCAATCACCCTGTACTTCGGCCCCGCAGACACGGCGCCGGCTGATCTTCCCGAGAAATATCACCAATCCACAGTTGGTGACAAAGAGCTCCTCATCTCTCTTGTCGATGAGGAGACAGCACAGAACGCTGTTCCAAACAAGCAGCAACAAGTACCTAGCTTGCCGTTCACGGGAGGTATCAGTAGGGATGCCTTCCTGATCGGTGGAGCAATCGTCCTGGCCCTCGCAACCATCGCTCACCTCACCTCGAGACCAAAGCGGTACGCAACCGGCCGACACACACTACACAAAAAATAAACAACACCAAGAAAGGTAAATCATGCAAAATCCCACAGTGCGGAGGCGAGTAGCTGGCCTGTTCAGCCTCCTACTTGCTGCGATCATGACGCTTGCAGTGTTTGGAATGTCTCCGGCACTGGCAGCGGATACGACTGAGGTAGCCAGCGGCAATATCAACGCGAGCCAAAAGGGTTCTCTAACCATTCACAAGTATGCGGAGCCGAAAACCGGCAACGATAACGACGGTCGGGAGATCACAGGTGGTCTACCGAAAAACACTGCACTTGACGGCGTCACCTTTGACGTACAAAAGGTTGAAGGTATTGACATTGCGACCGACGCCGGATGGAAGCTCATCAAGGAGCTCGTTGGCAAGACCTCTATCGACGGGGTCCCGGCTGACGGCACTACGCAACTTACCCTCGGCAGCGCAAAGTCGGTAACGACCGCTAACGGTGGCAAGGCGATGCTAACCGGACTTGACCTGGGCGTGTATCTAGTCACGGAAACGGGTGACGAGGGTGGTAACAACATTACGTCTAAGGCCGCTCCGTTCTTCGTGACGATCCCATTCCCCGACGCGAAGGAAGCGAGCGGTTGGAACTACGACGTTCACGTGTACCCGAAGAACTCCGTGACTAGCGCCGAGAAGGTTGTTGAAGACACCGACGCAGTTAAGGTTGGCGACCAGCTGAAGTGGCACGTCTCCTTCATGATCCCCGAAGGCGACGACCTTAAGTCTTTCGAGATCACCGATAAGCTCGACCCGAAAACCGAGTATGTTTCTGCGACCGCGCAGATCGTTCCCGCTGGAACCACCATTCCAGTACCTGACAACGTTACCGGCACCTCTGTAAAGCCGACCTTGACTTGGGGCGAGTACTCCGGAACCACCAAGCAGGATCTCTCCGCCAAGTTTGAGGAAGATGCCCTCACCACGCTCAATGCCAACAAGGGTGAGAAGGTTGTACTCACCATTGTTGTCGAGGTTAAGAAGATCGAGGGTGACGGCGAGATTACGAACCCGGACGCACAGGGTTGGTTCAATGATCCTAACCACTCCAGCACTTCCGTAACGCCGGAGAAACCTGAGACTTCAAGCTGGGGCAAGTTCCAGATCTTCAAGTACGCTTCGAATGATAAGGGCGCGACAAAGCTGGCTCTTGACGGCGCAGTCTTTGACATCTACGCAGAGGCAGCTCTTCAGGAAGACGGAACCTTCAGCGGCGATCCGTTGTACACGGTTACCACCGCCAACGGGGGCCTCGCCCAGGTAGATGGCCTCAAGTTCGGCACCTACTACGTAGTTGAGACCCAAGCTCCCGCAGGCTACGAAATCAACAAGACAAAGACCAAGGTTGAGGTCATCGGTGTTAACAAGATCAAGATCAACGACAAAGAGGGCACGCTCGTCGAGATCGAGAACAAGAAGGCAACCCCGGGTACCGACCTGCCTGAGCTGCCGCTTACCGGTGCTTCCGGCACGCTCCTCCTTACCCTCGGAGGCGCTGCCCTGATCGCACTCGCAGTAGGCACGTTCTTTGTAGGCGCACGCAACAAGTCGCGCGACTAACAAAACCAACCTGTGGGGACAGTGCCACGCGCACTGTCCCCACAGTCCACGGAGAAACCATGCGCATACTCGTCATGCGGATCATCACAGCAATCCTCGCCCTCCTCGGAGCGGGGCTTTTCCTATACCCATACACCGCGTCATGGATCTCCCAATACCACCAGTCCCGCGAAATCGACGCCTACGTATCCGGCATCGAAAACATCGAACCCGCACGTCAAGAACAAATCGCCCAAGCGCACAAATACAACGAAGCCCTCCGCTCCGGCGCAAACCTCCTCCCCGGCCAGCGCAAACCAATAGCCGACAGCGCAATCGACGAACGCCTCACCAAAGACCTCTGGCCCTACGAGGAAATCCTCAAAGCCGACAGCAACGGTATGATCGGCCGACTCCAAATACCAAGCATCGACGTCGACCTCCCCATCCAACACGGCACCAGTGAAGCCACCCTCCGCAAAGCCGTCGGACACCTCGAAGGAACCTCCTTCCCCGTCGGAGGTGGCGGAACCCGCACAGTCCTCACCGCACACCGCGGCCTCCCCTCCGCCACACTGTTCAACAACCTCGACAAAGTCAGCGAAGGTGACCTCTTCACCGTCGAAACCTTCGGCGAAATCCTCACCTACCGCGTCATTCACACCCAAGTGGTACAACCCGAAGACAGCGAAGCCGTCCGCGCCGTCCCCGGCGAAGACCTCGCTACCCTCGTCACCTGCACCCCCCTCGGTATCAACAGTCACCGCATCCTCGTCACCGGCGAACGCGTATATCCGAACCCCGAAGGAACCCCAGAACCGGGCGAAACATCAGACCTCCCACGCTTCCCCTGGTGGGCTGTCGGCGTAGTCGTAACCCTCATCATCGTGGTCGCGCTTGTCTATTCAGGAGTACGGCAGTACAGAAAACAAAAAAATACGGCAGAAAATGCTGAAACGCGCCGGAAATCTGAGTCAACCCCGCACGCCTCGTAAGAAAAGCTAGCGCGCGCTTTTAGCCTGTACTCATGATTGTTATTCCGGAGAATCTTCCAAAGCGGGTCGCCCCGCTGACGTGGCTACTTGGAACTTGGCGCGGCTGGGGTACGGCGACCGGTGATGATGGGGACGTGTTGATCTCGTTTGAGTTCGACGCGCAAGTTGTCGGCACGCGGGTGCGCAGCCAGCTGACGGTTTATAGCACGGACTCCGCGGTGGAACTCGACGCGCAGACCGGCGCCCTCGACGGCGCTGACGCGTTAAACAAGTCCGGCGTTGCGTGGGAGGAAACCGCGTACTGGAGTGTCGTCTCAGACCCCGAAAATGAGGACGACAAGTACCTGCAGGTAACATCCGCAACCACGCGGGGGCTCGCGCTACTGTGGGTCGGTAAAGTGCAGGGCCCGCGCATCCGCCTGCTCGTAGACACGCTTGCCAGGACGGAGGATGCCCTCGCTGTCTCGAAGGGCGACAGGATGCTCGGACTGGTGAACTCCGATATCTTCTTTACGGAGACCATGACCACGCCGAAAGGCAACCTGACCGCGTCGGGTCGCGTCGCTCGCGTTCAGGACCCCCAGCCGATACCACCATTTGCTAAGGAAGGCATGTAATGCAATCGCCCCTGTTTCCAAAAGCCGCCAAAGATTCGCTAGATTCCGACGTTGCCGCACACTACGGTGACCTGTCGGGCGAACAGTGGGCTTTAGAAAAAGGGACCGCTTTTTCCGACATGTCCGACATGGGTATCGTCACCGTTTCCGGACCCGACCGTCTGTCGTGGCTGACAACAATTTCGTCCCAAGTTGTCGACCCGATGACGCCGGCGGACTCAAAAGAACTCCTCCTCCTTGACGCCAACGGACGCATCAGTTTCGCGGCCGCAGTGCTTGACGACGGGGAAAAAACTACGCTCCTGGTCGAAGGTGACCGCGCGGATGCGCTCGTTGAGTTCCTTGAATCCATGAAGTTCATGCTCCGCGTCAGCATCGAAAACGCAACCGAACGCGTCGGCGTCGTCGGCGCGATCGTGCCCAGTAACCACGAAGCAATTAATAGGGCGCGTGAGGACGTTGCTGAGTATCCCGGCTACCTGGTTTCCTGGGTGGATCCCTGGCCTGGCGTGGTTGAGGGCGGGGCTAGTTACACTCAGCCTGGGTTTGAGCACCCCGCGAAGCCGCGCACGCGCATCCTGCACCTGATCGAGCGCGACAAGCTAACGCAGTTCGCGGAAGAGTGGGCCGACGACGGCGGCAAGTGGGCAGGCCGTATCGCTTGGGAGGCCCTGCGGATTGAGGATTTCCGCCCCCGCTGGGGCCGTGAAGTAGACGAAAAGAGTGTGCCGCACGAGTTGGACTGGCTCCGCACGGCCGTGCACCTGAACAAGGGCTGCTACAGCGGCCAAGAATCCGTGGCGCGCATCGTGAACATGGGTAAGCCGCCGCGCAGGCTCGTATTGCTCCAGCTGGATGGGTCCGAATCCAAGACCGTTAAACCCGGCGATGAAGTTCAGGCCAAGGGCCGCGCGGTCGGCCGCGTCACGTCGGTGGCGCGTCACGCCGACTGGGGTCCAATCGCACTCGCTGTAATCAGGCGCGGCATCGCGATCGAAGTGCTCCTCGACGTCGTCACCGAAGAAGGCCCGATCATCGCGGCGCAAGAAATGATCGTCGACCCGGCGGGCAAGTCCTCGCAGTCCCCAAAGGAACGTCCCGGTAAAGACCTGCGCGGAATCCGCCGCGGCGTTGAAGGACACCGCCCCATCGGCGGCATGGGCCTAAGTAAGTGAGTCATGAAAGCTGTAATCCAACGCGTTAACGGCGCGTCCGTAACCGTAGACGGTGAAATTGTTGGCGCCATTGAGGGCGAGGGGCTTTGCGTGCTTGTCGGTGTAACCCACGGCGACGGCCCCGCGCAGGTGCAGACCATTGCTCGCAAGATCGCCAGCCTTCGCATCCTGGCTGACGAAAAATCAGCAACCGATGTGGGCGCGCCCGTCCTCGTCGTATCACAATTCACGCTGTACGGGGACGCGCGAAAAGGTAGGCGACCCACTTGGAATGCGGCGGCGCCGGGCGATGTGGCGGAGCCGCTCGTAGACGCTGTCGTCGAAGAGCTACGAACCGCGCACGGCCTGCACGTCGAAACGGGACGCTTCGGCGCAATGATGCAAGTTTCGCTGACAAACGACGGGCCGTTCACGATTCTGCTCGAGGCCTGACCGGCACAAGAGCGCGTGCGGATGGTAGATGCGCGGCGCTTTCGCCCTCAAAAATGAAACGGGTTTCCACATGGCGCGAATAATTCTCGCTAGTGGTGAACAAACGCGACATCGGGCCGTGCGGCCTCTAGTGTGGACTTAGTACAGTTTGCAGGAGGACCAATTCATGTTCGAACGGTTTACAGACCGCGCGCGCCGCGTTGTTGTGCTGGCGCAGAATGAGGCCCGCAACCTCAACCACAATTACATCGGGACGGAGCACCTGCTGCTCGGCCTGATTCAAGAGGGTGAAGGCGTTGCCGCTAAAGCCCTAGAAATGATGGGCATCGAACGCGACGCCGTGCGCGAGGCCGTCATTGAAATGATCGGCAAGGGCTCACAGACGAACACGGGTCACATCCCGTTCACGCCGCGCGCAAAGAAGGTCCTCGAGCTGTCCCTGCGCGAAGCCCTGCAGCTCGGCCACAACTACATTGGCACCGAACACATGCTTCTTGGCCTCATTCGTGAGGGCGAGGGCGTTGCGGCGAAGGTCCTCATCGAACTTGGGGCTGACTTGTCGCAGGTGCGTGAAACCGTGATTCAGTTGCTGCGCGGCTATCAGCGTCAGTCCGGTGGTGGGCGCGAGTCTGTTGGTGCGGGCGCTCCGATGCGCGATCGCCAGCAGTCGAATTCTGCGATTTTGGAACAGTTTGGTCGCTCTCTGACGAACGCTGCTCGCGAAGGCTCCCTTGACCCGGTCGTTGGGCGACTAACCGAGATGGAACGCGTAATGCAGATCCTGTCGCGTCGCACCAAGAACAACCCGGTGCTCATCGGTGAGCCCGGCGTTGGCAAGACCGCTGTTGTTGAAGGCCTAGCGCAGGCGATCATCCGCGGGGACGTGCCCGAAACGCTGGCTGATAAAGAGATCTACTCCCTGGACATGGGCTCGCTGGTTGCGGGTTCACGCTACCGCGGTGACTTCGAAGAGCGCCTAAAGAAGGTGCTGAAGGAAATCCGTTCGCGCGGCGACATCATCTTGTTCATTGACGAGATCCACACGCTAGTTGGCGCGGGCGCCGCGGAAGGCGCAATCGACGCGGCACAAATCCTAAAGCCGATGCTTGCGCGCGGTGAGCTCCAGACGATTGGTGCAACCACTTTGGAGGAGTACCGCAAGCACATTGAAAAGGACGCCGCCCTGGAGCGCCGCTTCCAGCCCGTAAAGGTTGAGGAGCCCACGGTTGAAGAGACCATCTCGATCCTGAAGGGTCTGCGTGACCGCTACGAGGCGCACCACCGCATCATCATTTCCGATGAGGCACTGGCCGCCGCCGCACAGCTTGCCGACCGTTACATTTCCGACCGCTTCATGCCCGACAAGGCAATCGACCTTGTTGACGAGGCCGGCGCCCGCATGCGCATTCACCGCATGACCGCGCCGCCGGAGCTTCGCGAACTTGACGAGCGCATCTCCAAGGTCCGCCGCGACAAGGAGTCTGCGATCGACGAGCAGGACTTCGAACGCGCAGCCTCCGCACGCGACCTGGAGCAGCAGCTCATGAAGGAACGCGAAGAAAAGGAAGCGTCCTGGAAGTCCGGCGACATGGACACGATCGGGGAGATCGGCGAGGAAGAAATCGCTGAAGTTCTCGCAATGTCCACGGGCATCCCCGTCGTCAAGCTGACCGAAGCCGAGTCGCAAAAGCTCCTCCACATGGAAGACGAGCTCCACAAGCGCATCATCGGTCAGGAAGACGCTGTGCGCGCACTGTCCCAGTCGATTCGACGCACCCGTTCCGGCCTTAAAGACCCGAAGCGCCCCGGCGGTTCGTTCATCTTCGCCGGTCCGACCGGTGTTGGTAAGACCGAGCTTGCCAAGACGCTTGCCGAGTTCCTGTTCGGCGACGAAGACGCCCTCATCCAACTGGATATGTCGGAGTTTTCTGAAAAGCACACGGCATCGCGACTATTCGGTGCGCCTCCGGGATACGTTGGTTACGACGAGGGTGGCCAGTTGACCGAGAAGGTTCGCCGTCGCCCGTTCTCCGTGGTCCTATTTGACGAGGTCGAGAAGGCGCACGCCGACATCTTCAACTCGCTACTGCAGATCTTGGAAGATGGCCGACTGACCGACTCGCAGGGTCGCGTCGTGGACTTCAAGAACACGATCATCATCATGACCACGAACCTGGGTACGCGTGACATCAACAAGGGTGTCATGACGGGCTTCCAGGCTGAGGGCGCGATGGCGAACGACTACGAGCGCATGAAGCAGAAGGTGAACGAGGAGCTGAAGCAGCACTTCCGCCCCGAGTTCCTGAACCGTGTCGACGAAACTATCGTCTTCCCGCCGCTGGAGAAGGATCAGATCGTACGCATTGTCGACCTGATGATCGCCCAGCTTGCCGAGCGCATGAAGGACCAGAACATGGCCCTCGAAATGACGCAGGACGCGCGCCTGCTCTTGGCGGATAAGGGCTTCGATCCGGTGCTTGGCGCCCGACCGTTGCGTCGCGCGATCCAACGCGAGATTGAAGACATGCTTTCGGAGAAGATCCTCTTCGGCGAAATCAAGACGGGCGATACCGTCATTGTCGACGTTGAGGGCGCTGAGGGCGAGCGTCGTTTCACCTTCACTCCGAAGCGTGACGAAGACTAGGTGAGGCTTGTGCGCGGACAGTAGTTCACTGTTCGATACGGCACGAACTTGCAAAACTAAATAATCCTTAAGTTGGAGGGGCGGATCAAAAAGATTCGCCCCTCCAACTGTTTTCGGAGTGGGTCCGAGGGCCCAAGAATTGATAACCTAGGAGGCAGTGTGCAAGCACGAAACCGCGACGAAGCGGTTGGGTAATAGATATAGAAAGTAGAGGCCTACGAATGGTCAAGTACGTCTACGATTTTTCCGAAGGCGACAAGGACATGAGGGATCTGCTTGGTGGTAAGGGTGCAAACCTTGCCGAGATGACCAAGCTAGGCCTTCCTGTACCACCTGGCTTCACGATTACCACGGATACCTGCCGTGAGTACTTGAAGCTTGGAGATGTTCCGCCCGAATTGGCTCCCGAGGTTACTAAGCATCTGCGTAACGTTGAGGACACGATTGGCAGGCAGCTGGGGGACGCGAAGAACCCGCTGTTGGTCTCGGTCCGTTCCGGTGCGAAGTTCTCGATGCCGGGCATGATGGATACCGTTTTGAACATCGGCCTCAATGATGAATCTGTAGAAGGATTGACGGAGGTTTCCGGAAACGAGCGTTTCGCTTGGGATTCGTACCGTCGTCTAATCCAAATGTTCGGCGACACCGTCATGGGGATCAATGGCGCTCTGTTTGGCGATGCACTGGACAAGATGAAGGAAGACCGTGGTGTTCACTTTGACCACGAGCTTTCCGCCGATGACTTGCGCGAGCTGGTAAAGCAGTTCAAGCAGATTGTGAAGGAAGAAACTGGCCGCGAGTTCCCCCAGGACGCACGCGAGCAGCTCGACCTTGGTATCGAAGCAGTATTCCAGTCGTGGAACACTGAGCGCGCGAAGATTTACCGTCGCCGCGAGCGCATCTCTGACGACCTGGGCACTGCGGTAAACGTTCAGACCATGGTGTTTGGCAACATGGGTGAGGATTCCGGTACGGGTGTTTGCTTCACTCGTGACCCCTCTACCGGCCACTCTGGCGTTTACGGTGACATTTTGATGAACGCGCAGGGCGAGGACGTTGTTGCGGGTATCCGTAACACTGAGCCGCTGGTGAAGCTTGGCGAGCATGATGAGAAGTCTTACAAGGAGCTTCTGGCGATCATGCGTAAGCTGGAGACTCACTACCAGGACCTGTGTGACATTGAGTTCACCATTGAGCGTGGCAAGCTGTGGATGCTGCAGACTCGCGTTGGTAAGCGTACGGCTGCCGCTGCGTTCCGCGTGGCAACCCAGCTGGTTGACGAAAAGCTCATCACTATCGACGAGGCTCTAACTCGCGTTACCGGTGGTCAGCTGACGCAGCTCATGTTCCCGCAGTTCGACCCGCGTGCGGAGAAGAAGCTTTTGACCCGCGCGATGGCCGCTTCGCCGGGCGCCGCTGTGGGTGAGCTCGTGTTCAACAACAAGGACGCTGAGGCCGCTGCCGCTGAGGGTCGCAAGTGCATCCTGGTCCGCCGTGAAACGAACCCGGATGACCTGCCGGGCATGGTCGCCGCGGAGGGCGTTCTTACCGCTCGCGGTGGTAAGACGTCTCACGCAGCTGTTGTTGCTCGCGGTATGGGTAAGACGTGTGTCGTTGGCGCGGAAGCGTTGAACGTTAATGAGGCCGAGAAGACTGTTACCGTTGGTGACACTGTGCTGAAGGCTGGCGACGTTGTCGCTATTGACGGCACCACTGGTGAGGTATTCATTGGTGAGGTTCCGGTAACGGATTCGGCTGTTACGACCTACCTGACTGAAGGTCTGGAGACCGGTCTGAAGGCGGCTGGCGATGATGAGATGCTGGCTGACCTGATCAAGTCGGTTGATCGCCTGCTAACCCACGCGGACAAGGTTCGTCGCCTGCGTGTACGCACGAACTCGGATACTCCGGAGGATGCGGCTCGCGCAGTCGAGTTCGGTGCGGAGGGTATTGGTCTTTGCCGTACGGAGCACATGTTCCTCGGTGAGCGTCGCCCGCTGGTTGAGCGCGTGATTCTTTCCGAGCCGGGCTCGGAAGACCGCGCGAAGGCACTGCAGTCCTTGGAAGAGCTACAGCGCTCTGACTTTGAGGCAATGCTTCGCGTGATGGACGGCAAGCCGATGACGGTTCGCCTGATTGACCCGCCGTTGCACGAGTTCCTGCCCGACCTCACCCAGCTTGAGATTAAGGTTGCGGTTGCGAAGGCTAAGGGCGAGGAAGTTTCCGAGGCGGACCTGGCGATGCTTGACGCGGTCCGTCGTATGCACGAGGCCAACCCGATGCTCGGTACCCGCGGTGTTCGCCTAGGTATCCTGTTGCCGGGTCTGTTCGCGCTACAGATCCGCGCCCTCATTCAGGCGACCCTGTCGCTGAAGAAGGAAGGCCTGGATCCGCAGCCGGAGGTCATGGTTCCGCTGGTTGGCTCGGTTCGCGAGCTTGCGCTCGTCCGTCAGGAGGCCGAGGGCATCATCGCTGCAGAGACGGAAGCTGCCGGAATCGAGCATGACTTCCCGATCGGCTGCATGGTTGAGCTCCCGCGCGCCGCGATGACTGCGGACGATCTGGCTCAGGAAGCTGACTTCTTCTCGTTCGGCACGAACGACTTGACCCAGACCACTTGGGGCTTCTCGCGTGACGACGTGGAAGGCACGATCTTCCCGACCTACATTCAGGAATCCGTATTCGCGGTTTCCCCGTTCGAGACGATCGACCAGCACGGTGTTGGCGCAGTTGTCGAGGAGGGCGTGAAGCGTGGCCGCAAGACCAAGCCCGAACTGAAGCTTGGTATCTGTGGTGAGCACGGTGGCGATCCCGATTCGATCCACTTCTTCCACAAGACTGGACTGGACTACGTTTCCTGTTCGCCGTTCCGCGTACCGGTTGCCCGTTTGGAGGCCGGCCGCATAGCGGTCATGGACTAGTACCACAAGCCTGAAAACCGGGGTCAGCTGATGCTGGCCCCGGTTTTGCATATCCGCGGTGAACGCTCGTGTAAGCGGTGCTGATTTCGCGTTGTTATGCCGCCACAACTAGCAAGAAAGCGTCCGGACAATGAGCTAAAGCGTCTCAAGTTAGAAATACCTAAATTGATGCGAAAAAGAGGCCCTAGGTCCTCGCAGGTTAGGCTAACCTAATCTAATATAGATACGTGAAGCTTTCCGAATGTAGTCGCGGTGATCGAGGGAGATTACTGTCGATAGAAGTCCAGCCGTGCTACCAGTTGCGCGTCCAAGAGTTGGGCCTGCGTCCCGGCGCGAAATTCGTTGTGACTAATCGGGCTGCGTTCGGCGGAGTCGTATTGAACGTTGGTGGAACCCGCGTCGCTGTTGACAGGCGTTCTTCCAAAGTTATTGACGTGGAGGTAGTGGGGTGAGTTGCTCAAAGTGCTCGCCGGGTGATCGCGATTCCTGTGATAATCCGGATGCCAGGGGCGTCCTCGTACAAATAGGCGGCCTGTCTAATGACACGCCTCCAAACGTGGTGCTCGTTGGCAACCCTAATGTTGGAAAATCAACACTATTTAACGCTTGCACTGGTGCGCATCAGGCGGTTGTGAACGCGCCGGGCACGACCGTGGAGGTCATGCAGGGGCGTTGTACGGATATGAATGTGCGCCTGGTGGATTTGCCGGGAACGTACTCGCTGATTGCGAACTCACCGGATGAGCAGGTTGTTGTAGATACGCTCGCGGGCGTGCCGGGGTCGTTTACGGATCCGGCGACGGGCCGTTCGATCGACTTGGTGGTCGTGATTTTGGATGCGTCTGCAATGACGCGTTCGCTTTACTTGCTGGGCCAGGTTGCGCAGACCGGCCGTCCGATGGTCGCTGTTTTGACGATGACGGACGTCGTCGAGCATGAGGGTGACACGGTGGATGCGGCTGCCCTGTCGACAACGCTGGGTATTCCGGTGCTTGCGACTGACGTGCGCACGCGCGAAGGCGTGAGGGCCGTTGAGGATATGATCCGCTCGGCGTTAGTGACGCGCCCTCGCGTGAAATCGATACGTCCCGACCCGACGGCTCCCGGCTACAATCAATTGGCCGCGCAGGCCGCGTTCGAACAGGAAGTGCGCCGCTCGCAGGTTGATCCGATTTTGGGGATTGGCGAGGGCCTCCCTGGCGCGGTCGCTCCGGATTGTAATTGTTCTGAAGCGGAGCATTTTGAGGGCGGCGCTGTGGACTCTACGCAGGCGCTGTCGGCTGCCGCTGAAGAGTCGGAGTTTGACCGCGCGTCGAAACTGTTCGAGTGGGTCGAGGAGGTCGAGCGTCGCGCCGGCCACCAGGAGGAGTCGACGAAGAAACTGTCGCGTTCAGACAGGATCGACACGCTGCTGCTGCATCCGCTGGTTGGAATCCCCGTGTTTTTCGCGGTCATGTGGCTGCTATTCCAGATCGCGGCGAACTGGACGAGTCCGGTTATGGACTTTTTTGACAAGCTGTTTTCATCCACGGATGAGGGCGTGCTTTCGTTCGCGAATGGAATTCAGTGGGGCCTGGAGAGTGTCGGCTTGGCGGACACTTGGGTGAGTAGCCTGCTGGTTGACGGCTTGTCGACTGGCTTGGGTGTGGTTGCGTCGTTCTTCCCGTTGATGTTCGTGATTTTCTTTGCGATCGCGGTGTTGGAGGACTCGGGCTACATGGCGCGGGCCGCGTTCTTGGGGGATCGCGTAATGCGCATGATCGGGTTGGATGGGCGCGTTATTTTGCCGCTGATTGTCGGGTTTGGTTGTAACCTGCCGGCGCTCGCGGCGACGCGCGCGTTGCCGAGTGCTCGTCAGCGTCTGGTGACTACGTTGATTATTCCGTACACGTCGTGTGCTGCGAGGCTCACGATTTACTTGATGATTGCGCGGATTTTCTTCCCGGGTCACGCGGGTAACGTGGTGTTTTTGATGTACGTGCTGTCTTTGGTGATGGTCGTGTTGGGTGCTTTGGCGTTGCGTCCGTTTATTACGAGGGGCACGTCGAGGGCGCCGCTGATGCTGGTGTTGCCGGCGTATCAGATGCCGCGCGTGTTGGTTACGGTGAAGAATACTTGGTCGCGCGCGTGGTCGTTTGTGACGGGTGCGGGCAAGATCATTGTGACGATGACGCTGGTGGTTTGGCTGTTTAGTTCGATCCCGACCACGTCGGAGCATACTTTTGCCGAAGACGGTTTGCCCATGGAGGATTCCCTCTACGGTCAGGCGGCTATGGCTTTGGAGCCGATCTTTGAGCCTACTGGTTTTGGCGACTGGCATATGACGGGCTCGTTGATGACGGGGTTCGTTGCGAAAGAGACCGTCATTTCGTCGATCGTTACGTCCTACAATTTGGGGGAGGACGCTGCTGGAAACGCGCAGGATGGTGGCGACGACCTGGGTTCTTTGCCGGAGCTTGTGACGCAAACTTTTGAATCCACTGCCGGCGAGCATGCGCCGCTAGCGGCGTTTGGGTTCTTGGTGTTCGTGTTGACTTACACGCCGTGTTTGGCGACGGTTGCGGAGCAGTGGCGTCAGATTGGCCCGCGGTGGACGCTTGGGGCCATGGGTGTGCAACTTGTGGTTGCGTGGATTTTAGCGACGATGATTTTCCAGATTGGACGGTTGTTTTGATGTCTGGAGGACGTGCTACGGCTGAACTTCGCGAGGCACCTATGCAGAGGTTGCTCACCGAACTGGGCAGGGGAGCGACGGTTGCGAGCGCGGCTGAACGCGCAGGTATCAAGCCTGGGATCGCGCAGATCATGGTTGACTACCTGGAACGTACGGGGCGACTGCAAAACGCGACCTCGCTTTGCGCCTCGGGGCTAGGTGCCTGCGGTACGGGCACGTCGGATCAGGTGAAGATCCACTGCGCCGGTTGCCCGCTTAGTCGATGAGGTCGAGGATGTCGTGCGCGATGTAGGCAGTGGTTCCGCGCGAGATTTTGCGCGTGGAGAGGATATCTGCCTCGTGGAGCTGGGTTAGTGCCTCACTAGCATTTTGTGCGGAGAGGTTGTAAATCTGTTGCGCGGTTTTGGCCGTCAAAACGGGTGTTCCGGGGGCTTAGATAAGCGTTAAACATGGCCAGATGGCAAAACCATTCATGTTTAACGCTTATCCATGAATAGATTTCCGAAGTTGTCACCTTTAACCTCTATCCGTGAATGAGGTCGCAGGGGCCGCGCGTTTAGTCCTTATTCGTGAGGCGTAGTGGCCCGGTCTTCTGTATCTTCGATGACGGGGAAGTGGTTTACGTCGATGTAGAACCTTTCGGTTTCCTCTAGTGCGCTCTCGCGCGTCTTCGGGTCTTCTAGCCGTGCCTTGTTCTTGCGGTCCTGCGCCTGTGCACGGTCGAGCGCCTCTTGGATCGCTTCCGTGAGTTCGTCTTTTTCTTCTGCGGTAAGCCTAAGCACGTTCAAAAAGCCGTACACCACGTCGGACCCACCTGGACTGTTAGCGGCTTTGGCGCGATGGCGTGCAATAACGGGGGAGCTGCTCCTGGACTCGTAGACGCGTTCCAAGATCGCTCCAATATCAAGCTTGTTAGTCTGTGTCTCCGCGTCGATGTAGAGGCCGGATCCGGCAATCTGATACCAAGTCTCCCGAGCGTCGGTGGTGGGGCTCTCCGCTTTCTCGACGATACCGGCCTTAGCTAGCTCGCGAACGTGGTACGACACGGAGTTTGGAGCTTCCCCGAGCGCCTTCGCTAGATCGCTGACGCGCGCGCTGCCGCCTTGAAAAGCAAGCTCGTACAAAATGCTCATTCGCTTAGGGCTTGCAATGGTCTTCAGGAGGACCTCAGGTTCGACGCTCATAAAAAAATATTACATGAATATTTGCGCAATAGTTCTTGCGCAAGATTATTTGCTGAACTATATTTACGGTTATGACGACTACAGACACAAAGGTTTCTGACAATACGGGCGTTGACGGCTCGAAACCGTTGCTACGCAATAGTGACTACCTGAGGTGGTTTGCATCTGATGTGGCTGCCGATACGGGGGATGCGATCAGGGCATTTGCTATGCCCTTGATTGCGCTCGCGGTAACCGGGTCGTTGTCCCTAGCTGGTGTGGTGGGCGCGGTGTCGATGGCTTCGTCTCTACTGGCGACGCTTCCAGGTGGTGTGGTTGCCGACAGGGTTGACCGAAAAAGACTCATGGCACTTGGGCACGGGTTGGGCGCACTCATTTGGATAAGTGCCGTAATCATTTATTTCACTGGCTACTTGTCTACATCCGTGCTGTTCATCTTGGCCGCGGTTGCAGGTTTTCGCGGGGGATTCTTTGCGGGTGTTTCCATTCCAGTTCTTAGAATGCTGGTGCAGCCTGAGCAGTTGCCGCGTGCGCTCGCGGCGAACCAGGCGCGCGATGGAACAATCCGTGTGGTTTCGGGGCCTCTCGGTGGTTTGTTGGTAGCGTTTTCGGTTTGGTTTCCCTTTGCCGTGCAGGCTGTTGGGCATGTTGCCGCGTGGTTCTTCTCAGTTTCGATTAAGGCAGACCTGCGGCCTCAATCAGGCTTGGGTGAGGGGGAGTCGCTCCCGCGCGTTACGGAGCAACTTCGAGCCGGGATCGCATGGCTGCGCGAACACCTGGCTTTAACGTTGTTGCTCGTTATTGCTGCAGTAGTCTCGCTGGCGTCAAATGGGGTGTTGCAAACGATAATCCTCGCCCTGGGCGCCTTAGGAGAACACGGAGCACGAATCGGTATTGTCTCAACCGCACTAGCGGTGGGGATGATCGCGGGATCTTTGATTGCGGGGCCGCTTGCCTCCCGCGCGCCTACGGGCAAGCTGGCGATTGGCTCAATCATGGCTTCGGCGCTTACTCTGATGCCGCTACTAGTTGTGCGTGACTTTTGGGTGATATTGACTTGCGTCGGACTGTTCGGCCTCACGGTGCCGTTGTTCAACGCTGCTGCTTCGGGATGGGCGATAGCGCAGATTCCTCGAACTCAGATTGGTTCGATCACTTCGGCGGCTGCATTGATAAATGGGGGATTGTTGCCTCTTGGTCCGCTATTGGCCGGCATCGGCTTGGAAATGGTGGGCTTTGGAGGCACGCTCGCGGTATTTATTGCGCTTGAGGCAATCGGAGCGGTCTGTATGTTGTTTATTCCGCAGTTTCGCAGGCTTGGCAAACCGTCTGAGTGGAACCTCGAACCAGCTTGATCTGCCGGTAAGAACCTAGAGTCTCGCAGCGTGTTTCCCGCATTGCGGCAATTGTAAAAGGACGGTTGCAGGCAGCCCAGGTGACTGGGGGCTTTCTGCAACCGTCCTAGCGGGAGGGTGCCCGCGCTCAAATAAGTGTTATCGGCCGTTGACTACTGCAAGTGAGCTTGGTGTTCCATCGACCTCAAATGATTCAATTTCGTCGGCGGACAGGTTGATGCGGTGGACCTTGTTGTTTTGCGGTTCGGAGATGAAAACAAACTTGGTTGCCTGGCTCTCGCCTGCCGCCATCATGGGCATGACGCCGCCGTGACCTTCGGGCTTTGTCCAACCGTCCATGATGTTGAACTCCTTGGTGGTTTTGCCGTCGTTGTCGAGTGCGCGCAGTTTGCCGTCGGTGCCGAACACTGCAAAACCGCCGCCCGGTAGGCTGACCCGGTTGGTGAAGGCGGATGGGAAGTCAATCACCGATGCCTCACTACCCTTGACTAAAAGTAGGGAATCTTCAGCCCAATCGCCCAGGAACGCGCTACCGTCCTGGTTGGCCACAATCGCACCGACGCGTTCGCCGGAGTCGTCCGGAGACTTAATGATCGTCTCCTTGTCGCCATCTACGCGCAGGATTGAATCCGCGCAGCCAAAAATGGCAGTGTTTTCAAAAACAACCTCGCCGTGCATTCGGGGGCATTTGAACTCATTGAGGACGTTGTTGGATTCGTCGAGTAGCTCCATGGAGTCGGACATCTCTTCGCCCTTCTTGGACAGCAGGACTTGCCCGTTCATAAGGGGGACGGCCACGCCGTGGTGAGGGGCGCTCGACTTTAGTTCAACGCCGCTGAAATCGTCCTCGGCAAGCTGGTCGGGAGTCAAGATTAGGGCGCGAGCGTCGCCGTCGAAGTAGAGTGCGGTGACTCCGGTCGCGTCGTTGCCAACCACGTGGGTGGGTTTGGTTCCTTCTATCGGGGAGTCCGCAACTGATGGTGCTGACCGGTAGTAGTGCACGTGATCACCGTGAGGCTTCGTCCAAGATCCACCATCGATCACGTCAATCTTGTTTGCTTTGCCCTGCACGGCCATGACGTGGCGGTCGTCGCCTGCAGTGGTGAGCGTGGGGCGTCCTCCAAGATCAAAAGAATCGATTGGAGTCATGTCGTAATCGAGGACGGTTACGCCGGTCTCGGTTGAAACTGCGAGGCGAGCGAGCTTCTCGTAGGCCTCTTCTGCGGTTTTGTCGACGCCCGGGTTGTGGTCGCCGTGTTCCGCGTGGGCGTCAGATTCGGCGTGGCTGGCGTGGTCGTGCGACTCGGCCGCTGTGTTTGAGGGCGAACATGCGGACAGTGGAACCGTGAAGGCAGCTACGGCTGCCAGGGCTAGTGTTACTTTTTTCTTCATCACGCAGTAAAGCATAATGAGAACCGCTATCATTAAGCAACTTGGGGATAGTGACGTGGGTTACTTCGGATTTGCTGCATTTCCGCATTGCGGCAACTTTTGAGGCTCCTTGCGTGCGCTGGGATGATAGCTGGGTGAATGATTCGAAGTACCCAGGAGGGCGTGCCGGCGACCGTAGCGACCGGCAGGCCGGGCGCGTGCAAGATGGTACCGGTTCGACGTGGCCGGCTGGCTTGTCGAGTAAAGACGCGAACGCCCCAGCTGAAGCGGTCGCGAAACCGCGGCAAATCCAAGTTGCAGAGTTCGACTCGGTACGCCAAGCCAGCATGTGGCGCAGGCACGGAGCCGCCGAAGCAACCAGACGCCTCACCGCCGTGCTGCGCACAGCAATCCTCCTCGGCGACGAACTCACAATCGACCGAAACCAACTACTAGACGGCATCTATTTCCTCGCCCTTGGGCCGCAGGGCATCGCCCGTGAGCTAGGCCTCAGCCCAGATTCGATCTTGCCGATAAAGGTCAAGTGCCAGCCCGAACCCGCCACAAATGAGGAGACCCCAAGCCGCGCGGACCGCCGCGTGCCCGCACTACGCGGAGCGAGCGCCGGCGGGGGAGACCTTATCAACATTGATTTACAGCTTGAAAAAGTGCGTTCCGATGACTTCTTGCAGGCGTCGTCCGCGCGCATGGCAACAATGGCGGAGGCGACCCCTAACGACTGGCTCTGCGCGCCCATCGGAGAGAACTGGGTGCGCGGCGCGGGCCTCACCAACTTTGCAACCAATCTCAGCGTGAGCCGCATCGAAGCCCTCATTGAGGAAGCGCAGGAGGCGTGGGCAGGGGCAATGCTCGACGGGCGCGTGGCGGTAGACCGCTGGGATCGCGGCGCTAAAGGTGCTCCGCTCGACGTGCCCGGTGCGTTGAGAGAACGATTCTCCGATGAGGAGGAGCCGCGCCCGCTTGCCCGCTTTGTACTTGCGCAAAACACGAACTTCCGCAAAGAAATGACCGGCCGAGTCTACGAGTGGATGACGACCCCTCAAGCCCGCAATGGAGGGGGCGAAACGACGTGGCATGAGGCGCGCATGGCGATGGACATGTGGTCGCGCGCCTACTACCGGGCGATCGCCGAGCAAGACGGGGCCATGTTCCTGTCGTTCTACGACAACACTTTCAAGACCGGCAACGAGGCTCTGGCCGCGCAATACGGGCTCGCACTGCCGAGGCGGTCGCGGTGGGAACGCCTGCGCGAGCGGCTGTTCACAGGCCGAAAGCAAGCGCGTGCAGAGGATGCTGGCTCCTCGTCGGCGAATGGCTCGCGCAGGGTGATTGAAGTACGCAAGGCGGAAACGATCCGAATCGAGGGCGAGATCCTGGACCACATGCTCGTGATCGCGCCGCCCGTGTTCGCGCAACTCTACCCGCTCACGCGCGGCGCGGCGCACAGGCTGATCCAACAGGGCGAGCAGCAGGCGATGTTCGACGTTGCATACGCGGCGAGGGAGGCGGTGCGAGAGCCAGAAACTCACGCACACAGGAGGTTCGTGACGCTGATGAGGGTCGCGTCGATGACTGTGCTTGCCGTCGTGATCGCGTTGCTGGGTGTGGCGATGGATTTGACGCAGATGTCTAGGGGCGGGCAGGTATTTTCCGTTGCCGTTGCAGGTATTCTTGGTGTGATTGCGGGGCTACCGTGGGATGATCTCGCGGAGCTGATGAGGCTACGTGGTTCCGCGATGACTGCAACTCTCACTGTGAGCAATGAGGGCGGCCAGCGGTGAGGGTTGTTAAAGATGAAGGAGGCGGCTGATGGCTAAATGGGAACTGGAGTGGAAGGCGCCGGAGTTCCCGGTGCGTGTAGAAAGCGCTCTGACCCCCAGCCCTGCCGGCGGGTCCCACAAGCAGTATCGGGTTACGGTTGGGGACGCCGCGTTTGCGGGCGCCGTTGCCGTGCTGAGCGCGCGTGACACCGGGCGGATCCTGCTGGTGCGACAAGAGCGCATACGCCTTGAGCGTCATCTTTGGGAGTTGCCGCGCGGCATGGCTGAACTAGCCGACTCCGGCCCGGTCCAGACTGCCCTGCGTGAACTCCACGAGGAGACGGGAATCCGCGCCGAGAGCGGCGAATATTTGGGCATGATTTTCCCCGATTCGGGGTTCCTCACCTCCGAAATCGCAGTCGTCCGAGTAATTATTGACCGTGAGGACGTGACCCTGGATGCTCGCGACGGCGAGATCGACGATCAGCGCTGGTTCTCCGAAGGTGAGCTAGGGCGCCTCATTGCACAGGGTGAACTTCGCGACGCCATCAGTCTTGCCGCACTCGCGGTAGCGCTCTAGGCAGGCGGGCGGTTGCAACCGCGCACCCGCCCGCACTACGTTACAAGTTTAGGTGCGCCCGCCGTGACGCTACCATGAGGGCATGTCTGATTCGTGTGTGGCAAGAGTGCCGATCTTTTCGCAGCTGACACCTGAGCAGCAAGACGCCGTCGCCTTGTTGGCCCGCCCCGTGCGCGTTAAAACGGGTGATCGTCTTTTCATGCAGGGTGAACGCAACGCGCCACTCATCGTCGTGCACCGCGGAGCCGTGAAACTCGTACGAACCGCCGCCGATGGCCGCGAACGAGTCGTCCGCGTACTTCACGAAGGCGAGTTCAGTGGCGAAGCAACCCTGCTCACGGGAGCTCGACCCGAACACGAGGCAGTGGCCCTCGAAGATGTTGAAGCTTGCTCGTTTCGTCGTGAAGACTTCGCAAAACTACTCGCAGAACACCCGCAGGTCGGACTTTCGATGATGGGAGTCCTCTCTCGCAGGCTCCAAGAATCCCAAGACCTGCTCGACCAGGTTACTAGCCGCAGCGTTGACGTACGGATCGCGAACTACCTGCTCAGCCTCGAAGCCGAACCTGTTGGTGACGACATTCGCGTCACCTTCCCGGTTCTAAAAAAGGACGTCGCCTCGCTGCTTGGCACCACGCCGGAAAGCCTGTCCAGAGCCCTGAAACGCCTAACCCGCCGAGGGCTTATCACCCCCGACGGGTCAGGAATCATCTTGTTAGATATGGACGGTCTCATCGCGCTTGCTGACGAGTAGCGAAGCGGAGGGCGTGGAGGGAATCATCTCGATGTCTTTAGGCCTCCACCTTGGCAGGCGAAGCGCGTTCAAGATGACAGCCAACACGCTTGCTTCGTGCACGAGCATGCCGATCGACATGCCAACCCTCTCGAATACGACACCCGTGAGCAGTAGTGCAACGGTAGCCAGTGCGATCACAGTATTTTGCGTCATTAGGCGGAAAGTCTGCTTCGCAAGGCGCTGCGCGTGAGCCAACTGATCCAGGCGGTTACCAGCCAAAACCACGTCCGCAGTCTCCACGGAGACGCCCGTGCCAGCACCCATCGCGATTCCAACATTCGCAGTGGCAAGTGCCGGCGCGTCGTTTAGGCCGTCACCAACCATGGCGACGTTTGCGCCCTCATCAACCATTTTTTGAACGTGCGCAACCTTGTCTTGCGGCAACAGTTGAGCGTGAAACTCATCAATACCAGCGATCTTCGCGATGTGAGCGGCCGCTCGCGGGTTGTCGCCCGTCAGCATCACGATTCGCTTAATGCCTCCGCGGTGCAAAGCGGCCATGGCCTGCGCGGCGCCCGGACGCAACTCGTCCGAGATCGCTACGAATCCGAGCACCCGTCCGTTTTCCAAAACGTAGGAGACGGTTGCGCCCTGAGACTCCATAGCAGTCGCCTCATCGATGAATGAATCTGGGACCGACAATCCCTCTAGTGCGCGCGCGGACCCGACCGTGATTTCGCGGCCATTTACGAGGCCGGTGATGCCAACTCCGCGGGTGACCTCCACCTGCTCGGGGTCGGATAGCGCAAGGTCCTCAGCTTCAGCAGCTGCGACGATGGCCCTCGCGAGGGGGTGCTCGGAGGCGAGCTCCAGCGAACCGGCAGCGAAAAGCAGATCGCTTTCGGAACCGACGAGCGTCCTGACCGCGGAGACCTGCGGGGCGCCCTGCGTGAGCGTACCCGTCTTGTCGACAACAACCGTGTCTGCTTTCGCGAGGCGTTCGACAGCGTCACCACCCTTCAGGATTACGCCGCGCCTGGCGCCGTTACCGATTCCCGCAACGATTGCGACGGGGGTTGCGATTACGAGCGCGCCCGGACATGCGATCACCAAGAACGTGAGTGCAAGTTCAACGTTTTGCGTTATGAGGCCGAAAATGATTGCAGCAACAATGATTGCAGGCGTGTAGATCGACGCGAACTTATCGAGAAACTGTTGGCGCGGAGCCTTAGCATCTTGAGCGTCCTCAACGAGTTCAATAATTTTCGCGTACGTCGTGTCGTCGCCCACCTTGCTCGGGCGAACCTTCAGGAAACCATTTTCCAGCGTAGTTCCGGCGAAAACCTCATCGTCAATACTGCGTTCCACAGGTACGGGCTCGCCTGTGATGGCGGCCTGCTGCAGGTGGCCTTCGCCCTCAATAATGGTTCCATCAACGGGAACGGAGTCGCCCGCCTTGATAATGACAACGTCATCAAGCGTGATGTCGTCGACTTCGACCTCAACTTCCTTACCATCGCGGAAAAGACGGGCGGTAGTTGGGGCGGCCTCCACCAGTTCACGCACAGACGTGCGCGTGCGCTCCAGAGAACGCTGCTCCAGATACGCACCAAAAAGGAAGAGGAACGCGACAACACTGGACTCCACATATTCGCCGATAATGAGGGCGCCTATGACCGCGATGGTAACCAGCAGGTCGATCGAAAACGTGCGGTAGCGAAGTGCGCTGATTGCTTTTTTGGCGATTGGCAGGCCTGCAACAAACGATGCTGCAATCAAAGCCCAATCCTGGGCCACAGGAAAACCCGCAGCCCAGGCGCCAAACCCCACCAGCAACAAGATGCCAGCTACCAGAGTTAGGTGTTTGGTTTGAATCTTCACGATTACTTAACCTTGGTCTTCAGAACCGGGTAGCCAAGGTCGTTAATGATCTTGCCAATGGCTTCTGCGCTTACCTGCGCCTCATCGAAGTTGACCTTCACGCGCGAGGAGTTGAAGCCGACATCGACGCCGTCAACACCGTCGAGGCGACCAACAGCGGTCTCGATCTTCTTAATGCAAGACGGGCAGGTGAACGGTTCGGTGGAGTAGGTTGCAAGCGACATGATTATCGACCTTTCAATCAGGTGGCACTCTCTTATTTCCCTTAGGTGCCTCGGTTGATTATCAGTAAACTCGCTTCCTTTCGGCCGCGCCTTGACGCACGTCAAGCCGGTGCTAGCCAGGCCTGATTTCTTTACAGCAGTCGACGGAAAATCTACTGTAACAATCTTCCAGTACTTTCCAGTAGGTGTTCCAGTATGTTCTAGTAAATGTTTCAGTAGATTTTCGAGGGTGTGCTTCGTTGCCCGCGATGCGAGGCTTCACGGTCGTACTTTTTAGCGGAATCTAGCGGAAACTGTGCCTAGGCATGGAAGTTTTCTGGCGCAGCACGGCGAGGTTCAAGCGCAAAAAATCTACTGTAACAATGTTGCAGTACTTTCCAGTAGGTGTTCCAGTAAATGTTTCAGTAGCCACCCACGGGTGAAGTGCGCTGGCGTGCGCGAACGTAGCCACCCGCGCGCACGAGGGGGCCGGGCGTACGCAGGCTGCCCCGAGCACGAGAAGGCCAGGCGTCTGGCGCGCGTGTAAACGTGGGGGAGCGTGGCCCCCACGTTAGTTTTTTGCTTTGTGTTACTGTTCTTCGCCGAGGCCGGCGAGGTCCAGCCCCGAAGATCGAGGTTGGGACTCCATCCTGTCTATGCGTTCAAGTAGTACGCCCTCGCGAAGTGCCCACGGGCAAATCTCAAGTTTCTTAACTTTGAACGCTTTCATTGCCTGCATGGCAACTTCGGCGCCCGCAACGATCTGATAGCTACGTTCCGGCGTGATGCCGGGAAGTTCAGTGCGCGCGGATGCGGGAATGCGTCCAAGCCGGTCAACCCAATCTTTGAGGTCGTTTTTGCTCATCCGGCGACGCTCTTCCGGCCCGACCACCGCAACTTGCTGGCCGGCAAGCCGTGCGAGTGACCTGAAGGTCTTAGAAGTGGCAACCACGTGGTCGGGTCTCTCTAGTTCCAAGATCTGTTCTGCAAGGGGCGCCATGCGTTGCTTCACGTACTTGCGCAGATCCTTGATCTGGTCGCGAGTAGGAAGCTCACTGTCCAGGAACATCTTCGTGAGCCTTCCCGCGCCAAGCGGAATCGAGGCGACAAACTCGGGCTCCTCGTTAATACCCAGCGCGACCTCAAACGAGCCGCCCCCGATGTCCAGAACCATCAACCTACCGGCGGCCCAACCGTGCCAGCGACGCGCAGCCAGGAAGGTCAGTTCGGCCTCCTCCTGCCCGGACAGCACCTTGAAACTAGTGCCGGCCTCGCCCTCCAAAATCTCCATCACTTCATCACCGTTAGGCGCTTCGCGGATCGCCGAAGTGATAATGCCCATCAGCTGGTCAACCTTGGAATCGCGCGCAAAAATCACCGCGCGCCTAATCGCCGCAACCAGGGCCGACACGCCCTCGTCACTAATTCGGCCCTCATCGTCCATATACTGCATAAGACGCACCACGGACCGCTGATCCAAGAACGGGTCAGGGCGCACGCGTGCCTTCGCGTCAACCACCAGCAGGTGGACCGTGTTTGAACCGATATCTAAAACTCCAAGGCGCATAACCTCAATCGTATGTCCCAAGGACGCGGCCGAGGGAATTATGCAGACCTGAAGCTGGACACTTAACCAAAGGTTTGCAAAATCGTGACACACTGTGAGTATGGTCGCGACACAGCAGTTCCAAAGTTTGTATCCAAACAATCCGGACGTGAATGAGCCGGACTCCGCACTGATGCGTGAACTTGCCTCCCGCCTGCACGGGCGCGTTAGAGGCGAACTGGATTTCACAACCGCCGCCAGGGCTATCTACTCCACAGACGCCGGCAACTATCGGGTCGTCCCGCAAGCCGTGTTCGCGCCCGTGGATAAGGACGAAGCGATCCTCGCGATCAACACTGCCCGCGAACTTGGAATACCACTCACCCCGCGCGGCTCCGGCACGTCCTGCGCTGGAAACGCTATCGGTCCCGGCCTCGTGATGGACTACCACCGCCACATGAACCGCGTACTGTCAATCGACCCCGAAAACAAAACAGCAGTTGTCGAACCCGGATGCGTCGAAGGAACCCTGCAAAAAGCCGCCGCGAAATTCGGCCTGCGTTTCGGCCCCGACCCATCCACGCAAAACCGTTGCACCATCGGCGGAATGGTCGGCAACAACGCGTGCGGCCCGCACGCAACCGCGTGGGGTAAGACCTCCGAAAACGTGGTCTCCCTAGAAGTAATAGACGGAACAGGACGCCACTTCGTCGCCGGCAGCGGCAACCTGTCCCAAGTTGAAGGCCTGCAAGAACTCGTCGACGCCAACCTGCAACCCATCCGCACCGAAATGGGCCGCTTCGGCCGCCAAGTATCGGGCTACTCCCTTGAATACCTACTCGCCGAAAATGGCCGCAACCTCGCCGGAATGCTGGTTGGCTCAGAGGGAACCCTCGTATCCGTCCTCGAAATCGAAGTAAAACTTGTAGACGTGCCACGCGCGCCCGTCCTGGTCGCAATCGGATACCCCGACATGGTCGCCGCCGGACACGACGTGCCCGCAATTTTGAAACACAAGCCGCTCGCGGTTGAAGGCATGGACAAACGCCTAGTCGACGTCGTCCGCGTACACAAAGGCCCCGGAGCCGTTCCCGAACTTCCCTCGGGAGAAGGCTGGTTAATGTGCGAGGTCGGAGGCGCCGACCTGGACGACGCCATGCAAAAGGCGCGCGCAATGGCAGACGACGCGAACTCGGACGCGGTCGCGATCTACCCGCCCGGCGACGACGCTGCCAGACTGTGGCGAATCCGCGCTGACGGCGCCGGCCTTGGCGGGCGAACCCCCGTCGAACTCGACGCCGACGGCAACGTGACCGGAGGCAACGAACAAGCCTGGCCCGGCTGGGAAGACGCCGCCGTCCCGCCAGAAAATCTGGGCAGCTACCTGGAAGACTTCACCGCGCTCATGCGTCGCTACGAAATCAACGGCCTACTTTACGGCCACTTTGGTGACGGGTGCGTGCACGTGCGCCTGGACATGCCGCTCGGCTCAAAGGCCGGCACCCAAAAGTCCAAAAATTTCCTAATTGAGGGCGCCAAACTACTCGGACGCTACGGCGGTTCAGTATCCGGCGAGCACGGCGATGGCCGCTCGCGTTCCGAACTCCTGCAATACATGTACAGCCCCGAAGTACTGGAGCTGCTAGCCGCGGTGAAGCACCTGTTTGACCCGCAGAACCTCATGAACCCCGGCGTGCTCACCCGGCCGCGCGCCCTGGTTGGTGCCGCCGGAGGGCACCCCGACCACGCCGAGTTCACCAAGGCATTCGCGCCGAACCCGCTCGAAGAGGACCTAAGACGCCCTCAGGCCACAAAATATGGCGCGTCGGGAGGATTCGAATTCCACGAAGACCACGGCGACTTCACCACCGCCGTCCACCGTTGCACCGGCGTATCGAAGTGCCGCGCCGACAACACGGCTGCGGGCGGATTCATGTGCCCGTCGTATTTGGCGACGAAGAATGAAATCGACTCGACCCGCGGCCGCGCGCGAATCCTAGAAGAAATCACGAACGGTGAACTCATCGCCACGTGGGACGACCCGCGCGTTACACGCGCACTCGACCTGTGCCTGGCGTGCAAGGCGTGTTCAACCGACTGCCCGGCGGGAATCGACATGGCGAAATACCGCTCCGAGGTCATCTACCGCAAGTTCCGCGGCAAAATCCGGCCGATCTCGCACTACCTGCTGGGGCGCCTACCGCAGTGGACGCGCCTAACCGCCACGATCCCGGGCATGTCCGCGGTCGCCAACGCGGCCATGAAAGTGAAACCAATCCGCGCCGCCGCATTCAAAGTCGCAGGCATCGACCCGCGCCGGAAAATGCCGCACCTGCAAAACCACCTATTCAACAAGTGGGCCACCAAACACACGTGCGCGAAAGCGACCGCCGACGTGCCGCGCACCGAAAGCGGCCGCAAGTACGTAGTGCTGTGGGCCGACTCGTTCAGCCAGTCGATCAACGACCAGGGTGCCCGCGACATGATCGACGTCCTCGTCGCCGCCGGATACACGCCGCTGCTACCCTCGCGCGACCTGTGCTGCGGCCTCACGTGGATCACCACCGGCCAGCTGGACGTCGCCCGCGACAAGATCGACCGCCTGGTCACCGAGCTCGCCCCCTTCGCCAAGGCCGGCATCCCCATCGTCGGCGTTGAACCGTCGTGCACCGCAGTGTTGCGCGATGACGCCCTCGATCTTGGAATTCCAAACGAGGACGTGGCCGCGGTTTCACAAGCCACGTACACGCTTGCGGAACTGTTGACCGCGCCCGCGCCAATTGGCCCCGATAAGGATGATTGGATGCCAGATTTGGAGGGCGTGGAGGTCGTTGCGCAGCCGCACTGTCACCACTACTCCGTCATGGGGTGGGACGCGGACCAGACGATTTTGACGCGTGCCGGAGCAAAACTGACGAAACTGTCGGGGTGCTGCGGGTTGGCTGGCAACTTCGGCATGGAGCAGGGCCACTACGACGTGTCGGTGAAGGTCGCGCAAAACTCGCTACTACCCGCGTTGGACGCTCACCCTGGAGCCATTTACCTGGCTGACGGATTCTCGTGTCGCACGCAGGCCGAACAATTGCGAGGCCGCAACGGCATGCACCTGGCGAGCCTGATCAAAAAGTTCGGTTCAAGATAAAGAAATAGGACATTCATCCGCAATTTATTTTGTACGAGATTACTTTGGGTTGCGTTCATGACACAATAGAGCCCAAAGTATCTGATCACAGGATGGGTGGAGTAATGCCATTATTTGAGTTCGACGACGGTCGCCTCATCCCGGCGCAGTTTGGACGCAGTGTCCGCGACGGATTGACCGACGACATCCTCAAATCTGTGCGAGAGCAGGTGCTTGAAATTGTCGGCCGGCCACTCTTTCCGATTACGTGGCAGGATTCCGCACCCGTCGGGTCGGGCATGGATGGGGGAGCGCCCCGCCTGACCGCCCTCGACGCATCCGGACAAGTTGTATCCGTTGAGGTCGTTGAACGCCTGGATTCCACAACCATGATCGATTCGCTGTCCCGACTTGCCGACACCGCGTCGCTTGGTTGGAACGACCTCGCGGCCGCGTACCCCGGCGGAATTCAAGGGTTCCGCATGGGTTGGGCCGAGTTCCGTGACGCGATGCCACCTTCGCCCGCCCCCGGCCCCCGCCTAGTTTTGGTGGCCGGGTCGATTGCCGACTCCGTGCGACCGGCCCTGGATGTGTTGGCGTCCTCCGGTGTTGAAGTGCACGAGATCGCCGTTCGCGTAATGTCCAACGGCCGCAAATTCCTGGACGTTCAGGCCGTCGGCCCGCGCCTTTACGGCCACAACCCCAACCTGCTACTTGGGCGCACGTCGCAAACGCTGGAGCTTACCTCTTTTAGCTCCTCCGAAGTTGAAAGCGGCGAATCCCCAGCCCGTCACGTCAGCGATACTTCCAAATTTGATGAATCCAACGAGGGCGTGCCTGCCGACCACCCGGTTGACGCTGAAGCCCCCGGCGCGCAGGCGTCCGAAGACGAACCCCTCGAACCCGCTTACGAGGCCAGTGAACCTGCTTACGAACCCAGCGAACCGGTCGATGAGGACGTCGAGGCCGATAACTTTGACCAGGCTGACGACGCCGACGTAGCGACTGCACCCGAGCAAGGTGACGTCCTTGTTAACGGGGCCGAGGCTGATCAGGTCGGCGATTTCAGCCAGGCCGAGGTTGACCAGGCCGAGGCTGACCGGGCCGAGGACGGGCCCGCAGACGTGGAGTCGCGGGACGCTACCGAAGTTGCGCCCGTCGAAGATGGTGAAGTCGTAGACGACGGCGAAACTGCCGAGCCGGCCCAGGCTGAAGATGCGGACGCTGAGATTCCGCAGCTTCAAGAGACCGCCGAGGGCCTGCACGTGATCGGCCAGATTCTAGGGGAAGACACTCCTGTTATCTGGCAGCACACGGAGGTTGAGCGATTCGAGGCAACCTTGACCCCCGAGGGTGAGATCCGCACGGCCAACTGGTCTACCGGAGATCCGAATGAAGCCGCCGCAATGGTTGGTGGATCCTCAAAGTACAACGGTTGGGAAGTATGGCACCTGGGCGACCAGGTGGGTCCGAGTCTACGCGAAGCGCTCGCAGAACTTAACCGCGAGATCCGCAACGAATACCAAAACGCGGGCGCGCCCCGCCGCGGCCGCCGCACCCGCCACGACGCTTAACCCCGAGCCACTCGCAGTCGCCAGGCCGAACAGCGCGCTCGCATAGCCCGCACGGTCCGCGCCTGAAGCCAACGCCCCGAGTTACAGCGGGGCTAGTTGCACATCTTCGGGCACAGGAACCCGTAAATCGCGAAGTTCAGCCGGCTCCGCCCTCGTAAAATCTGCGCGACTGACAACCGCGTGACGCAACCACCCCAGCGTCGTGTGCCAAACCTGCCTGCGCACGGGCGGGATCGACAGCGTTAGGTCGTGGACGCCGGCAATGCGGGAAATCCACACGTTATCGCCCAGCTGGGCGGCGCGTTCCGCGATCACTTTCACGTCCAAAACAGCGTCCTGGAAGCGCGCGTCAGCAGTCCACTTGTTGCCGGCGAAAGACTTCTTCGACGCCATCACCAAAATGGGGCAGTCAATGGACAGGCCGTCGGCGACTTCGCGGTGGCCTTCCGTGATGGCTGCAAGCCAGCCCGCGTAAATGCTGCGCGTCGTCTTCCACACGGGGCTGATTCCCCAGCCCGCCAGCGACGGGTCGTCCGCGAAAGCACTGTATTCGGCGGGCATCTCCCCGTCATCTTTAGTCCAGCCCAAAAGTGACCTTGAGTAAAAATCGTTCCCACCGGTCGGCAGTATGCGGCGAGGCTCGCGCGCACCAATGATTTCCACAACCTGCTGGGCGGGGAAGCGGATTACTTCCGCGGTGTGCAACTCCAGCCACGGGGAGTTGAGCCACAGTCCCGCGAGCCGCCCCGGATTGTGGTGCGCCCACAGCGTCGTCACCAGGCCGCCCGTGGAATGGCCCATGAGCACAATCGGCAGATCCTCACCAATCAGGCCGAGCGCTTCTTCAATGTCCTCTTCGTATTCAGACAGGTGCGTGACCCACCCGAACGTTTGATTCTCGCGCCAAGACCTTCCGTATTTTCGTAAATCGAGGGCGTAGAACTCGCCGCCGGCTAACGCAACTTGCCTAGCGAGCTCCCTTTGGTGGAAGTAGTCATTCCAACCGTGAATGTACAGCGTCTTAAACACGGGGGTCTCAGGCGTGCCGGCCAGCAGGTGCGGGTCCTCGGAGCGCACGTGACGCACAACGGTTGCCACGACTTCGCCCTCGTCGTCCGGTAACAACTGCAGGGCTTGAGCCTGGAAGCCGGGCCCTAAAATGTCCGGCACCCACACGCCCGCTCGCGGGATCGGGTAATCACCAAAAACAGTGGTTGGATCGACGCTGCTCATTCTTCGAGTCTACGCCCCGACCGCCGGCCGCCGCCCGGTTCGTGCACTCAAACGCGAGCGCCGCCGCTTCGCGCGCCGAAACCCAGCGGTTGCAGGGTCATTTAGCCTCCGCGGTCTCGGGCCATTTGGCGCGCTGGCGGGGCGCTTGCAGGAAGGCGCTTAGCAGCTCGGTGGTTTGCTCGGCTTCGATTAGGAAGCCGTCGTGACCGTGGTCGGAGCGGATCTCGCGGTAAAACCCCTGGCGCACACCGGTCGCGATAGTGAGGGACTGCGACGGTGAAAACAACCTGTCCGTGTCCACAGCCACCACGAGCGTGCGCGCGCGAACCAGCGACAAAGCGGCACTGACGCCCCCGCGGTCGCGCCCAATGTCATGCGTGATCATGGCGCGACACAGCGCAACGTAAGCGCCCGCGTCGAAGCGGCGCGCAAGTTTTTGCCCGTGATAGTCCAAGTACGACTGCACGGCCAGGCGGCCTCCGGTTAGCGGATCCTCCTGCCCCTGCGGGATGCGGTCGAAGCGTTCACCCAGCTCCTCGGCACTGCGGTAAGTGGTGTGCGCGATTTGGCGGGCCAGGCCGAGCCCTTTGACCGGTCCGACCTCGCAGTCGTAGTAGTCGCCTCCGTGCCAGTGCTCATCCAGAGCGACCGCGTTCACCTGCGTGTGCGCCCACGCGGACTGGTCGGCCGTCGTCGTTGGCCCCGACGCGATGACCGCCAGGTTCACTACGCGCTGCGGCGCCATGATCGCCCATTCCAGTGCGCGTTGCCCTCCCATTGAAGCGCCCAAAACCAAGTGGAACCTGTCAATCCCCAAAGCGTCCGTCAGTCGAATCTCCGCGTTCACCTGATCGCGCGTGGACAGCACCGGAAAGCGCGACCCCCACGGCTTTCCATCCTTATGCGGCGAGGACGGACCGGTCGACCCGTGACAGCCTCCCAAAATATTCGGAGCCACCACGAAGTAGCGCCGCGTGTCAATCACCTTGCCCGGCCCAACGATCTGGCTGAACCATCCGGCGGTCTTCTGCCCGGGCGCCACGCCGCCGGTTACGTGCGCGTCCCCGGTCAGGGCGTGCAGGATCAGGACGGCGTTCGACCCGTCCTCATTCAGCTGCCCAAAAGTTTCGTAACTCATCGTCACGTCCGGCAGCACCCCACCGTTTTCCAGTCGCAACGGTCCGATGCGTTCAAACTTGCGGAAAGCCACCGGATCGCCCTCGCGCCACCCGCCGGTCACCGGTAGCGTCGCCGATAAGTCTCGCGTTTGCCTAGACACGTCCTCGCCCCCTTTTAAATATTTGTTTCGGAGGGCGAGCTAGCACCGGACGTGGCTTCAGAATCCGCAGAGGACCCCGCGGATACGCCACTTTCGGAGGCCGTGACCTTGGCTGCGGCTTGGAACGCGGCGTCAAGGTCAGCGATCAGGTCGTCCGCGTGCTCGATACCAACGGAAAGTCGGATAGTGCCCTGGTCGATCCCGGCCGCGGCAAGTTCGTCCTCGGACAGCTGGGAATGAGTCGTGGAAGCCGGGTGCACGGACAGTGAACGCACGTCGCCCAGGTTCGCCACAAAGGCGAACAGCTTCAAGTTGTCCACGAACGTGCGGCCGGGCTCAAATCCGCCCTTAATCACGAAGGACAACAGCGAGGACGGGCCCTTCGGCAGGTACTTGTTCGCAAGCTCGTGGTAGGGCGAGGACTCCAAACCGGCGTAGTTAACCGACTCCACCTGCGGGTGGTTTTCAAGGTAACGCGCAACTATCTGCGCGTTGTGGACGTGGCGGTCCATGCGAAGCGAGAGCGTCTCTATGCCCTGCTCGATCAAAAACGCGTTGAAGGGCGAGGCGGAAAAACCGAAATCGCGCTGGCCCTGCAGGCGGGCCTTCAAGATGAACGACACGTTCGCGCCAAACGGGCCATCTTCTCCAAGATCCTTGGCGTACACGATTCCGTTGTAGGACGCGTCGGGCTCGTTAAAGCCGGGGAAGCGCTTTGGGTCAGCCCCAAAGTCGAACTTGCCCGAATCCACGATGAACCCGCCTAGCGCCGTGCCGTGGCCTCCCAGGTACTTCGTAGCGGAGTGGACAACAATGTCGGCGCCGTGCTCGAACGGCCGACACAAGTAGGGTGTTGCCACGGTGTTGTCAACAATCAGCGGAACGCCTACCGTCTTTGCCGCGCCGGACACGGCCTCGAAATCAAGAATGTCGCCCTGCGGGTTCGGAATAGTCTCACCGTAAAACGCAACCGTCTTGTCGTCAGCCTGTTCCAGCCACTGGTCGCGGCTGCGCGGATCCTCAACAAACCGGACCTCAACACCGAGTCGGGGTAGCGTGTGGCGGAACAGGTTAGCCGTACCGCCGTAAAGGCTCGGGGACGCCACAATATTGTTGCCTTGAGACGCCAGGTTCAAAATCGCAAGAGTCTGCGCGGCCTGGCCCGAGGACGTGAGCAGAGCTCCGACTCCGCCCTCCAACGCGGCAATGCGCCCCTCAACGGCATCGTTAGTGGGGTTGCCAAGGCGCGTGTAAATCGGGCCGAGCTTCTTCACTTGGAAACGGGCCTGAGCCTCTTCAACGGAGGGGAACTCAAAGGACGTGGACTGGTAGATAGGTAGGGAGGTCGCCCCGGTTACGGGATCGGATTGACGGGCGGCGTGGATTTGCTTGGTTTCGAAAGCCCAATTTTCAGACATTTTAAAGCTCCTAGATTCTTCGAAAGAGTCGGGAGCTGGGGCCTGTTCGCAACAGGTAGCGCCAAATGCATTGATGCAAAAAGTATTAATGAATGTGCGAAGCGGCCACCAGCTGGGTGGTCACTACTGCAGACCAGATGCCCGCTAATCGCGGTGCTGGCATGCAGTCACAGGCACATTCGTTTCGTCATGGTTGTAATCTAACCCGCTTCAACAAATCTTCCGAGTGTTAGTCGGGTTTATCTCACGTTCCAAGATTTCGCGGGCCTTCGCGGAGGCGTATCTGTGTTCGTCCGCGGTTTTTTAAGGGTCCGGACGTGAGGGGTGCGAGTGGGCAAAAATTGAAATCAAGAGGACACGCCGATGAAAAATGTTACAGATGTGGCAACTGGTAGCAATGTGACTAATGTTGCGATAGGTTAGATCTCGAATTAATCAATTGGATCGGCCCATCCACAGCCGGATTCACTAGCCCATCTAAACTGGAAAGAACCAATTCAGTGAAGAAGTTTTTGACAGGGCGCGGCCTGGTCGCGCTAGCGGTGTCCGCGGGACTATTTGTAACGATGCCGGGCATTGCCACAGCTGATGATGACTCCCAGTCCGCGCTTGCATACGAAGACATGTCGGTCGCGCAGATCGAAGTTGAACTAGCGCGAGTATCCGCCGCCTCCGTAGAAGCAGACATTGAAGTACAAAAGGTCGCGGAAGAACTCGCCAAGGCGCAGGCCGAACTCAGCCAGGCTAAAGCTGATGCCGCAGCCGCTAACGAGGCCGTAACTTCCTCGTGGGAAAAGTACGAAAAGGAACGCGAAACCCTCGCCATCATCTCGCAGTCGGCATACCGCGAAGGCTCCGGTAACGCGCAGGCACTGGCCCCGTACTTCGCCACTGATGGGTTGGCGGACGTGGCTCGCCGCTCCAAGATCGTTAGCACCGTCTCGCACATCACCGACTCCAAGCTCCAGCGGGTAGCCGCCATGCATCAGGTTGCGAAGGCAACCGAAGATCAGGCAAACGCCGTTCAAGAGCGACTTGAAGCCGCGGAAGCTGAAGTCCAATCGCGCTCCGAAGAAGTCCAGGCCCTTGCAGAAGGTAAGCAAGCCGAGCTGGCTCAAGTTCAACAGCGCCGAGACGCCCTCATTACACAACTTGCTGACCGCCGCGGCACCAGCGTTGAAGAAGAACGCGAACGTCAAGACCAGATTGAGGCCTCCCAGCGTGAACGCCAGGAAGCCTCCGAGCGTGCCCGTGTTGAACGCGAACAGGCGCACCTAAGCCAGGCGGAATCCGCACGTCAGGCGGAAGAAGCCGCCCAAGCGGCCGCCGCGCAACGCAACGACCGCGCCGAACAGCAGGCACTGGAAGAAGCCGCCGCACAGCGCGCCCGCGAAGAAGCTGAAGCCGCACGCAAGAGTGAAGCCGAAGCGAAGGCCGCCGAGGAGCGTGCCCGCGAGGAGGCCCGCCGCCAAGCCGCCGAAGCTGAACGTCAGCGTCAAGAAGCTGCCGCTAAGGCAGAACGCGAACGTCAAGAAGCCGCGGCAAAGGCCGAGCGTGAACGCCAAGAGGCCGCCGCGCAGGCTGAACGAGATCGTCAAGAAGCTGCCGCCCAAGCTGAGCGTGAGCGTCAGGAAGCCGCCGCGCAGGCTGCCGCGCAAGCCGCGTCCTCACGCGGTGCTGGCGCTGTCGCGTTCGCTAAGGCGCGCCTTGGAACCCCCTACCTGTGGGGCGGGACGGGTGCCGGCGGTTACGACTGCTCCGGCCTTGCCATGATGTCTTGGGCATCCCAGGGCGTCACGCTACCGCGCACGTCCTCCCAGCAGTACTGGGCGACTAAGCGCGTTGCGATTAACGCGTTGCAGCCCGGCGACCTGGTGTTCTTTGGAACGGGTGGGTCCACTGCCGCGATCTACCACGTGGCGATCTACGCTGGCAACGGTCAGATTGTGGAAGCTACCGTGCCCGGCGACGTTGTAAGGCTTAACCCGATGCGTTACCGCGATTTGATTCCGTTCGGAGGACGCCCGTAACCTCCGCGTAGTTCGCATTACCGCGAGCACCCTGCGGGGTGAGTAAGCACAGCAAAAGCGGCTCCCAGTCGGGAGCCGCTTTTGCAATGTCTACAGCGTCTTGCGCGCCTTCACCTGTGCAACCGTGCCAGCTGTTTGGGCCGTGCCGTTACTGGGGCCGTTCCGCTAGTAGAACCGTGCCAGCTGTTTGGGCCAAAGCGCAGTGCTACAAGTTTTAGTTGTCGTAGTAGCCGGCGTCTTCAGCGCGCTTGTAGGACTTGCGGATTTCTTCTTCCGCGGCCTCGCGGCCAACCCAGTGCGCACCTTCGACCGACTTGCCGGGTTCGAGGTCCTTGTAGACCTCGAAGAAGTGCTGGATTTCCAGGCGGTGGAATTCCGAGATGTCGTCGATCTCGGTACGCCACGATGCGCGCTGGTCTCCGGCGGGGACGCATACGACCTTGTCGTCGCCTCCGGCTTCGTCGCGCATGCGGAACATTCCGAGCGCGCGGCAGCGGATTACGCAACCGGGGAACGTGGGCTCTTCGAGGATTACGAGCGCGTCTAGCGGGTCGCCGTCCTCACCGAGCGTGTTGTCAATGAAACCATAGTCATCGGGGTAGCGCGTAGACGTGAACAGCATGCGATCCAGGCGAATGCGGCCGGTTTCGTGGTCCACTTCGTACTTGTTTCGGTTACCCTTGGGGATCTCAATCGTGACGTCGAATTCCATCGTGATCTTTCCCTTCACTCCGTTATGATCTCCAGGTTACATGACAGGACCTTCGAAAATTCGAACTACACTGGGATAAGTGTTGATCCCGTCCTGGAGGGCAGATGTCAAAAAGAACTTCTACCGCGATTCTAGGTGGTTTAGTGGTGCTTGCGGGCGTCGGCGGGTATGTGTATGCGGATATTCAGGATGTTGTGCCCGGGTTTTTGACTGAAAATGCGCCGATTGTGGGTTCGCCTGCCCCGCAGCGGGAATCTGTTCAGCTTTCGGACGCGTTGCCTGCACGAATGCTTGCGGATGTTCCACCGATTGCGCCGTCGGATTTGGATCCTGTTTGGAAGGACATTTCGCAGGCGGGTAAGGATCAGAAGTTCACCCCTAGTGCTTACGTGGTTGATGCGGTGACGGGGAACGTCCTCTTGGATGGAAATGGGCAGAGGGCGGTGACGCCCGCGTCGGTTATTAAGATTTTGACTGCGGTGACGGCTGTGAATTCGTTGGATCCGGATGGCAGGTTGGCGACTTCCGTGTTCATTGATGAGGGCGGTACTTTGCACCTGGTTGGTGAGGGCGACCTGCTTTTGGGTTATGACGCGGGTAGTGCGGTTAAGATTAACGGCCGTGCGGGCTTGGAGGATTTGGCGAAGGCGACCGCGGAGGAGCTTTCGAAAAACTATGCGGATACTGCCGTGACGAGCCTAGTTTTTCATCCGAAGATTTTTGAGGGCGAGACTCGCGAGGCCGCGTTGCCCGCTGGGATGGAGCACTGGGTTGGGCGGCTTTCTGCTTTTGCGGTGGATCGCGGGGAGCTGCCGGGGGAGGGGTATCAGCCGTATCGGGAGGATCCTGGGGCGCACGTGGCCGAGCAGTTGCAAAAGCACTTGAATGATTATGGCGTGAACGTGCAGGTTGAGAAGTCTAACGACGACTTTGACCAGTCTGGAGCTAGCCTGGTTGCGCAGGTTGAATCGGCGACGATCAGTGAGATTACGCGGTTCATGCTGGCGAACTCTGACAATACTGTCGCGGAGCAGCTTTGCCGCATGAGTTCGAAGGCGTCTGGCGCGGGTTCGACGTGGCCGGAAGCGGCGGCGCATGTTCGCAGTGTCGTCGCGGATGCTGGTATTTACAGTGAGGGCCTGGTTGTGCACGACTGCTCGGGGCTGAATGAGAACAATAAGATGGCGCCGCGCACGAGCGTTGAAGCGCTACGCAAAATCTGGAAGGCGGACGATCCCGCGCTTGCCCAGTTGATGCGTGACTTGCCGGTCGGTCAGTTCACGGGGACCCTTGACAAGCGTTTTGGCGATGAAGCGGATGGCGTTCGCGTGCAGGCGAAGACGGGTTCCCTTGACGACGTATCGTCCTTGGCCGGCTACGCCACTACGAAGGGTGGTCGTGTTTTGATTTTCCACGTTCAGTCTGTGAACGCGGAGGATGGAGCGTTTTTCACGCGCCCCGCAATGGACGAGTTCGCTTTGAGTCTGACGCGCCTATGAAACCCGTTGTTTTACCCGATTTTTTCCGATCCGTGAGGGCGAGATGAGTTCCACTAACGCCCTCGTTTCCGATCTGATTGGATCCACCCCTGATGCGCATACGAGGGCGGTGACCCTCGCGGTGCGCAGTGCCATGACCAGGCTGGATCTGTTTGATAGGCCGTGGAGTGTGGCTTGCTCGGGAGGGCCGGATTCTTTGGCGCTGACCTTCGCGGCGGCCGACTTGGCGGCGCGCACGGGCGTGCGCTTGACCGCAATTATTGTGGACCACGGGATGCGCGAAGAATCGGGTGAGGAAGCGTTCCAGACCGCGAACCTGCTTTCCCAGTGGGGAATCGACAGCGTCATCGAAAAAGTGCGCGTGGAGGGAACCGGTGGTTTGGAGGCCGCGGCCCGGGAAGCTCGCTACCGGGCGCTACGCGAAAACACGCGGCCCGGCGGCGCGATCTTGCTCGGTCACACCATGGACGACCAGGCCGAAACCGTCCTGCTTGGACTCGGACGCGGATCTGGAACAAGATCACTTTCAGGAATGCGCGAATACACCGAGGACTCCCGCGCGTGGGTTCGCCCCCTGCTATCCATCCGCCGAACCGACACCGTAGGCATGTGCGCAGAGCTGGGCCTGCCCGCAATCGCGGACCCATCCAACCAAATCAACGGCGGCTGGACAACCAGCCGGGGCGAACCCCTGCCCAGGATTGCGATGCGCCACCGCGTCATCCCAGAACTATCCAAAGCGCTCGGCCGCGACGTTGTACCGCTGCTCGCACGGTCAGCGAAACTACTCGACCGCGACGCCACCGCCCTCGAAAATCTTGCAAACAAACAGACAGCCAAACAAACAGCTAGCCACGTCCTCATCGTCAAAGAACTTGCCAAACTAGAACCCGCCATTTTGACCCGCGTTTTGATCGACGCCGCAATCCAAGCCGGCAGTGGCGCGCTCGAAGCCGCGCACGTAGACGCCCTCGAACGCCTCGTCACCAACTACAACGGGGGCGGGCCAATCCACCTACCAAACGGCGTGCGCGCACGGCGAGAAAAGACTGTGGTGGACGGAACGCTTCGCGCGGTGGTCAAAATATTCAAACAAGCCTGATTTGTGGAAGACTGGATACACGTCTAAATCCGCGAAATGGGAGATGGTTATGAAAGCGTCCGACATGGGCGACGACCTCGAAAAGGTCCTCATCACGAAAGAAGAAATCGACGCTCGTCTAGTCGAGATGGCGGAACAAATTGACAAGGACTATGAGGGCAAAGAACTGCTCCTGGTAGGCGTCCTGCGCGGCGCAGTCATGGTCATGGCCGACTTGGCCCGCGTAATTTCAACGCCTCTAGAAATGGATTGGATGGCCGTTTCCTCATACGGTTCCGGCACGAAGTCTTCCGGCGTCGTGCGGATCCTGAAAGACCTCGATTCCGACCTGACCGGCAAAAACGTGCTAATCGTCGAAGACATCATCGACTCGGGACTCACGCTCGCCTGGCTAAAAACGAACCTGGCCTCACGCGGCCCCGAATCCGTCGAAATCGCCACGCTACTGCGCAAACCGGAGGCCGCTAAGGTCGAAGTCGACGTAAAATATGTCGGATTCGACATCCCGAACGAGTTCGTTATCGGCTATGGTCTGGATTACGCCGAAAAGTACCGCAATCTGCCATTTGTTGGGACTCTCGCGCCGCACGTCTACAATTAGGCAAATTACGAAAAAACTTGAAAGGGTCTTCGCGTGAAGCAGTCGGACCGTAAAAACGATTCGAAGTCGAAGAAGAAGGGCACGACCAACTGGGTTGCCATCGTTCTGCCCATCATCATCATTCTCGCTATCGCTTGGGGTGCCTGGAGGGTCTTCCAACCCTCCCAGATTGGAACTTCCGAGGGTATCGAGCTACTTCGCGGCGACACCGTCGAACAGATCGTCGTTAACGATCCGGCCCAACGCGTTGACCTGAAGCTCTCCGAAGACTTCATCCACAAGCCCACGTTCGCGGGCGACCAGCAGAAGAATCACGGCAAAGAAGTCAGCTTCATCTACTCGACCGACCAGGGCGAGAGCCTGATGAAGATCGTTGAGGACAACGACCCGAAGCGCGGTTACAACGTCCTCAACCCGCAGCCCAGCCTGCTAGGCGGCCTGCTCCAGCTGATGATCCCAATCATGCTGCTACTCGCGGGCTTCTACTGGCTGACCACTCGCGCGTCGGGCGGACGCATGATGGGTGGCTTCGGACAGTCCAAGGCCAAAGAGTTCAACCGCGAAAATCCGGAAGTCACCTTTGCCGATGTTGCCGGCGAAGACGAGGCCGTGGAGGAACTCCAAGAGATCCGCGAGTTCCTAGCGCAACCGGAAAAGTTCAGTGCGGTTGGCGCTAAGATTCCGCGCGGCGTCCTGCTTTACGGCCCTCCCGGAACCGGTAAGACGCTACTTGCAAAGGCAGTTGCGGGTGAGGCGAACGTGCCGTTCTTCTCGATGTCTGGCTCGGAGTTCATGGAACTCTACGTGGGCGTGGGCGCGTCGCGCGTTCGCGACCTGTTCGACAAGGCGAAGAAGGCCGCTCCGGCAATCATTTTCGTCGATGAGATTGACGCTGTTGGCCGTCACCGCGGCTCCGGCATTGGCGGCGGCTCCGACGAGCGCGAGCAAACCCTAAACCAGATGCTCGTCGAAATGGACGGCTTCGACGATCGCACGAACGTCCTCATGATCGCGGCAACGAACCGCCCAGATATTTTGGACCCCGCACTGTTGCGCCCCGGCCGTTTTGACCGTCAAATCGCGGTGGAAGCCCCGGATATGCGCGGCCGCTTCGAAATCCTGAAGGTCCACGCGAAGGGGAAGCCGTTAACGTCCGACGTAGACCTGAAGATGATCGCTAAGCGCACGCCCGGCTTTACCGGCGCCGACCTCGCAAACGTGCTTAACGAGGCCGCACTGCTCACCGCGCGTTCAAACGCAGACCTGATCGACAACCGTGCGCTCGACGAAGCGATCGACCGCGTTATTGCCGGCCCGCAAAAGCGCACCCGCGTCATGAACGACCACGACAAGGCCGTAACCGCATACCACGAGGGCGGTCACGCCCTGTGTGCAGCCGCCCTGCGCTACACGGCACCCGTCACCAAGGTGACTATCTTGCCGCGCGGCCGCGCCCTCGGCTACACGATGGTCATGCCGACTGAAGACCGCTACTCCAAGACGCGCAACCAGCTGCTAGACGACCTCGTTTACTCCCTCGGTGGCCGCGTCGCCGAAGAACTCGTATTCCGCGACCCTTCGACCGGCGCCTCCAACGACATTGAAAAAGCGACCTCCACGGCGCGCGCAATGGTCACCGACTACGGCATGTCCGAACGCCTCGGCCTCGTGAAGCTCGGCTCTGCCGACACGGAGCCGTTTGGCGCGGGCGGACAGCGCGAGTCAAAGGACAACTCCGACGCCGTCACCGCAATCATCGACGAAGAAATCCGCCGCCTGCTAGACGACGCGATGCGCGAAGCGTGGGAGATCCTCAGCCGAAACAGGGCCGTCCTCGACACGCTCGCACAGCGCCTGCTGGATGAAGAAACCTTGAATGAGGGCGAACTCGCGGAAATCTTCAAGGACGTCATCAAACAGGACGAGCGACCCGTGTGGAACTACCAGTCCGACGCGGCGGTACCCGGCACCAAGTGGGGCGATCCGGTAGGCCTGGAGGACGCGTCCGAAAAGCCGGCCACCCCGCAACAGCCCGCCCCGCTCCAAACGGGTGAATCACCGCAAAACGTTGCGGACCAGCAAGACTAAAATGCCGGCTCACATCCCGCGGCCATAACGAGGCGGCCGCGGGCCACAAACCACTGACAAAAGTCGGCAGAAGGTAGGCAAAATGACTTACGATGCTCCCCGCGTTGAGCGGGCCGTTCGCGACCTCTTGGCCGCCATCGGGGAAGACCCCGAACGCGAAGGGTTACAAGAAACCCCCGCGCGCATGGCCAGAGCCTGGGCGGAAATCACGTCCGGACTGCACGAAGACCCGGCAGTACACCTCGAGAAGCACTTCACGGTTGATCACGAAGAAATGGTGCTAGTGCGCGACATCGAGTTCCACTCGGTTTGCGAACACCACCTGCTTCCCTTCTACGGCAAAGCGCACGTGGCGTACATTCCGCGCAACAACACGGTCACCGGCCTGTCGAAACTCGCGCGCGTCGTCGAAGGCTTTGCCCGCCGCCCGCAAGTACAAGAACGCCTGACCTCGCAGATCGCGGACGCCCTCGTCGACAAACTTAACCCGCAGGGCGCGTGCGTCATTATCGAAGCCGAACACATGTGCATGACGATGCGCGGCATTCGCAAACCCGGCGCATCCACGGTCACGTCCGCGTTGCGCGGCATCATGAATAATGCGGCAACACGCCAAGAAATGATGACTCTGGTTATGGGAGGCCGCGGCTAAATGCTCGCCCCCACATTCGCGACCGACCTGCCCCACCCACTGCCAAGCGACCGCACGGCTTTGATGGGGATCGTCAACATCACGCCCGACTCGTTCTCGGACGGCGGGAAGTGGTTTGGCGTAGATAAAGCCATCGAGCGCGCAAACGTCCTCGTAAATCAAGGTGCGGACATCATTGACGTTGGTGGGGAATCGACGCGACCCGGCTCCACGCGAATCGACCCTTCCGAAGAAATTCGGCGCATTTTGGAGGTCGTATCCACGCTTTCTGCCCAGGGCATCGTGGTGTCGGTAGACACGATTAATTCGGCGACCGCGAGGGCGGTGTGCGACGCCGGGGCACGCATCATTAACGACGTGTCGGGAGCCTGCTGGGATCCCGAAATGGCGGACGTCATGGCGGACACGGACGCGGTGTGCATCATCCAGCATTGGCGCGGCTTCCCGGGGTCGGCTGACGAGAGGATCTTGGAGCGGGCCTCGGCGGACCTTGTGTTAGATGAACTGGGAGCGCAAGTGGACCGCGTGCTGGCGGCCGGCGTGAAACCGGAGCGGATCGTTGTGGACCCCGGCCTGGGCTTTGCGAAAACTAGCGCGGCGTCCTGGGACGTGGTGGCCGCAACTGGGCGGCTCGTGCAGCGATCGGACTATCCTGTTTTGATTGGGCATTCGCGCAAACGATTCCTAAAAGCGATGGCGGACGAGCAGGCGTCGGTGGATGAACTCACCGTGTCGCTCACGTCTTTAGTTGCCGCGCAGGGCGCGTGGGCGGTCAGAGTTCACGACGCGGTGGGAAACGCCGCAGCAATACGCACCGGAACGCGCTGGCTTCGTGCAACCATAGAACAATAGTGCAAGAGGGGAGGTCCAGGTATGAAGCTACTCAACACCAGCGAGTTTGACGTAATCAAAATTATGGGCCTAACCGCAAACGGACGCCACGGGGTTTACCCGTACGAGCGTCGCGACGGCCAACCCTTCCGCGTTGACGTCATCATGCACGTTGATACCAGAAGCGCCGCGAATGAGGACGATCTTAGCCGCACCGTTGATTATTCCGAGGTCGCAGCTGACGTGAACGCGATCCTTGCGGGCCCGCCCGTCTATTTGATTGAGACGTTGGCGCAGCGCGTTGCCGAGGCCGTGCTACAGCATGAGGCTGTTCAGATCGTTGAGGTCGAGGTGCACAAGCCGGACGCTCCTATGAACTACGAGTTCAACGACGTGTCCATGACTATTCGCCGCACGCGCGATGAGGTTCAAGCGGCGCGCCGCGAGGCGGGTGCGCGTGATGGTGGGGCTTCAGACGATACTTCCGCGAGCCGCCAGACGGCCGCCTCTCCCGTGGGCCGGGCAACGCTTGCCACGGTCGACGAGGACGATGATTTGACGCGCTCACCCCACGACGAGGTTCGCGCGGTCATTGCGCTTGGAGCCAACATGGGTGATGCGTGGCAGACGCTCGCGCAAGCCGTGCTAGCGCTGGACGGCGCGCCCGGTGTTTCCATCGCCGGGGTTTCGGCACTGTTCCGCACCGCGCCCGTGCTTGCGCCCGGACAGGCCAGCCAAGATGACTACTACAATGCTGTCGCCGAGGTCCGCACGTCGCTCAGCCCCCTTGGCTTGCTCTCTGTTTGCCAGCAGATTGAGGACGAGTTTGGCCGCGTTCGCACCGAGCATTGGGGGCCGCGAACACTTGACTTGGACATCATCACGTACGAGGGCGTTCGAAGCGACGACCCGCAACTGACTTTGCCGCACCCGCGCGCTCACGAGCGCGCATTCGTGCTGGAACCGTGGCTGCAGGTTGACCGCAACGCTACGGTTGGACGCCATGGCCGCGTTGACGTTTTGGTGGAGCAGGTGCGTGATCAACGGATCGAGAATGTTGCGGACTTCTGGGTGGAGGAAGCATCGCAGGGCACCTATCCGGGAAAGCAACGTGACGTGCAGGACCCTGCCCCGTCTGACAGTGCGCAAAGTGATGCCAGCTTGAACGGCGATGTCAGCGCGGTTTACGGTGCTCCCAGCGACACGCGTCCAATCCCGCGCGTTGATCTGACGGGTGATGAGCCGGTAGCTAAGCCCCCCATCGCGCGTGAGCCAGGCACGAGCGAACGCCTCAGCGCGGGCACGCTCCCCACCAGGGCAAGCCGCCACGGCCGGCGCCGCCTTCCAAAATGGCACCCCCTGAAGCCGCGCCGAATCGTTGACGACGCATCGGAACTGTACCGAATCGAACCCGAAACAGCCCGGCCCACGGGGCGGCACGCCCGGAGCTACGCATTCGAAAACCACGACGAGGTGCCAGCTCGCCCTCGTACACGACAACGACCGCGAATGGAAAGCGGACTGGCGGAAGACTTCGCGACGGGACTACTTCCCATATCTGAAGAACCGAAGCGCATGTCCCGGCGGACAATCGTGCGCCCCACCGTGACCGGCGCAATCCCGATCACCAAGCCGAACGGGCACGGCGAGCGAGGCGAGGCCGAGTCGTGAAGCCTCTAAGCCTTCCAAGTCTGCTGATTCCGGCGGTGATTTTCGGGGCTGTGGGCGCGGTGCTGCTACTGGCTTTTCCGACTATCATGTTCACGCCGTTCACCGGCATCTTGTTCGTAGCGGTGGCTGGTGCGCTACTTTATTTTGGACGCAAAGTCGTGGCCCTCAAGAAGGATGAAGAAACTAACCTGACCGCCACGGGCGCAATGAACGTTGCAATGTTTGCGTATTCTTCCGCGTGGGTTTCCGCGGCGGCGATCGGCTTTTTTGCGGGCGCTATTTTGTCGATGGTCCGCAACTTTCACGCGGACTATGTTCAAACTTCAGCGCTCGGAGCGGTGCTTTCCGCCTCGGGTGCGATAGTTTTACTTGTCGTTGCGGTGCTCGTGGAACGCTGGTGCCAGATTGACGACGATGACGAACAGCCGCCCTCTAAGGGCTTGGGACAGAATGCAGGGTAAATGGTGAACAGCAATGATCGTCAACGTAATCGCCCCGCGTCGAATCGTTCACGAGGGCGAGCTTCGAACTCCAGTGGTGCCCGCGCAAACTCGCGCGGACAGGCGGGCCGCAGTGGCTCTCGTAAGGCGAGTGCTGGAAGGCCGCAGGGTACTGCGCCGCGCAAGTCAGCCTCCGGGCGCGGTGGTGAAGCGCGGGTAAGGCAGGCGTCCGCTGCCCGCGGTGGGCGTCCGGGCTCGGGCTCGCAGCCACGCAAGGCGCGCAAGCCCCGCGGTCGTGGACCGGCAGGTACGGGTCGAAACCGCGTGGCCACGATAGTGCTTGCGGCAGTTTTAGGTGTTGCTGTCATTGTTGGTGCCGCTTACTTGCTGATCAGTTCGGCAACGCGAAGCCTGCAGGAACGTCAGGCGATTATCGATTCGGTTCAAGAACGCGACATTGCTGACCCCATCGCGGAGTGCCTGCCGGCCAACCTCGATTTCAAGATCGGTGAACACCAAACGTCAGCATCCGTTGGCGACGGCTGGTCAACAAAAATCACAGTAACTAACACAGGCAGTGAACCCTGCCTGACGGACGGTTCCGCAACGTCAGCCGGAATGATCGTAAGCTCGGGATCCTACAAGCTGGTGGACACCACCGAATGCGGTGACCCGGAGGCCACAAAACCCCTGCTAATCGGCAGTGGGCGGAGTTGGAACGGGACGCTTTCCTGGGACGGCAAGGACTATCAAAACTGCACTGCCGGCGATGATGCAACTGCGGGCACGTACGTTATGCAACTGAAGTTCTTAGACGAAGTTAAAGGCGAAGTCGTCGTCCAACTTCAGGACAGGGAACCCCAGGAATAGCGCAGGCTCCGGCTCGCGTGCTACCAGCCGACAGATTCGGGTGACGCCGCCAAGAATTGGCGCTGTAGCGAGTCAGAAATGAGGCTTGCCCGGTAGGGGCCCACGCCCTCGATTGTTTGAAGGTCTTCAATGGAAGCTTCACGCAGTTTGGTGAGCGTGTGCCACTTTTCGGTGAGCGCTTCAATGATCGTCCACGGCAGGCGCGGCACCATTGAAAGGGATCGAATGCCGCGTGGCTCTAACACGCGGTCAAGGTCGGATGAGTCCACTACGGCGTGGCCGATAGTTGCGCAAATGCGGGTGAGGTCGACCAGGGCCTCGTCGTCCAGTTTGGACAGGGCGAGTTCGGCGGCAGAAACGTGTTTGGGCTGGCGGATATAGTCGCGAATCACCAGTGCTCGTTCGGAGGCCGAGCCGCGCACCAGGTCGTCCATCTGCAACTCGAGGAGGCGGCCGTCGGTGCCGAGTTCTTCGAGGTATCCGGAGATCTCGGTGTGAATGCGGCGAATCATTTCCATGCGTTGCAGCGTGGTTGCAACATCGCGGATCGTGACGTTTTGGCGCTGTTCCAAAACTGTGAGGGTGGCGAGGTCTTCGTCGAGTCTTTGCGAGTAGCGATCCAAAGTATCCAATGCTAGGTTTGCGCGTGACAGCAGGGTTTCCGGCTCGATCAGGGTGCGCCTGAGGGATCCTACGTACACGGTGATGACCCTCATCGATGCGGACAGGGAGATAACGGGAATGCTGATCTGGCGGGCCATGCGCTCGGCGGTGCGGTGACGCATGCCTGACTCTGTGGTGTGAACCGAAGGGTCGGGGATCAACTGGACGTTTGCGCGTCGAATCCGCTTGTGGTCGGAAGATACGACGACGGCGCCGTCCATTTTTGATAGTTCTCGCAGGCGTGCGCCGGTGAACTCCACGTCTATTTCGAACCCGCCGGAGCATAGCGCCTCGACCTCCTCGTCGTATCCGAGCACGATAAGGGCGCCTGTGTGGCCGCGTTGAATGCGCTCCAAACCTTCGCGCAGTTCTGTGCCGGGTGCCATCGCCTTTAGGGCGCTGCGCATTATCTCCGATTCTGAGTTCGTCATAACTACTTCGTTCTGTCCGATTCCTCTATTTCGTCTATATCACGGCTTAGCTGGTTTAGTCAGCCCGATCCGTGCAGCTGTTGCTAAATCTGATACTGGATAAATTGTGAGCCCATCGACCGCTTTCAGGTCGTCGCTTCCAGTTGATGGGACGATTGCTTTACTAAATCCTAACCGGGCGGCCTCCGTTAGGCGGCGTTGCACGCCGGCAGTTGCGCGGATTTCTCCGGTTAAACCAACCTCGCCGATCGCGATCATGTCTTTAACGACCGGGCGGTTCCACGCGGCAGACATGACAGCCAGGGCGGTCGCCATGTCCGCTGCGGGCTCCGAGGTTTTTGCCCCGCCCACGGTGGACACGTATACGTCTGAAGACGACGTGTCCACACCTAGCCGCGCCTGGCATACGGCCAACATCATTGCCACGCGTGAATGATCGATTCCCGAGGTCGTCCTGCGCGGACTGCCCGCGTTTGTGTGCGTAACCAGTGCTTGCACTTCGGTGGGCATGGGGCGCCGGCCTTCCAACGTGACGGTTATGCACGTGCCGGGGGTGTCCGACCCGGTTTGGGATAGGAACAGCCCCGAGGGGTCGGGCAGCCCGATGATTCCAGAGTCGCGCAAGTCGAAGCAGCCGACCTCGTCGGTGGGGCCGTAACGGTTCTTTATTGCGCGAAGCAGTCGGAGGCGGGCGTGCCTGTCGCCCTCGAACTGGCATACGACGTCAACTAAATGTTCGAGCACGCGCGGGCCCGCAATGCCACCGTCCTTGGTTACGTGACCAACCAGGATTACCGGAAGGTTCAGCTCTTTTGCCGCGTGGATGAGCCTGGCCGCAACGGCACGCACCTGCGCCACGCCACCCGCGGACCCCTCCACGTCGTGACTGTAAATGGTCTGCACCGAGTCGACGATCAGCAGCGATGGTTTTTGCGACTCGACGTGGCCGAGGATGGTCTCCAGGTTCGACTCGGCGGCCAGTAGCAGATCGTCGTGCAGTGCCCCGATACGTTCGGCGCGCAGGCGGATCTGCGAAGCGGATTCTTCAGCCGAGATGTACAGCACGGGCCCGCCCTCATTCGCCCTGGAATCTATCGCCGACTTCGCGGCAACATCCAACAGGAGCGTCGACTTTCCGACGCCAGGTTCACCGGCCAGGAGGACGACCGCGCCGGGAACTATGCCGCCGCCAAGAACGCGGTCAAGCTCTGAAACCCCGGTTGAACGGTAGCGCGCAACGTCTGCGGAAACCTGCGAGATGGGTGCGGCCTGCGACCTGGGGGCCAACGCCTGAGCGACGGGTGCGCCCTTCGAAACAGGTGCGATCGGCGCGGCTTCGGACAGGGTTCCCCACGACCCGCACTCGCGGCACTGGCCAACCCACTTCGAGGTCACCCAGCCGCACTCGCTACACTCATACTGCACGGTTGGTTTCTTAGCCACCGAGCCTCCTAATCCCTCCGGCCTTGCAGTCTCACGGCCTGGGTGCCGGCCAAAAACGAACCGAGCCCACCGCCCTGACTTACAAAAAGCGTAACAGTGACCACGGACAGTGCTAAGTTACGCCCTCAAAAATGTGGAAACCACGCCGAATTTGGCTGAAAACCGCACGTTTTTTTCGAAATCTTCAAGCGCGCGGGGCCGCGGTCGCTAAAGTGGTTTTATGTCTGCGACCGATAATGTTTCTAAGCACGGAAATCCACCGAAACTCGATACGAAGGCGTACGAGAAAGAACTGCGACGGCTGCAAGCCGAACTCGTGGAAATGCAACAGTGGGTCATTGCGACCGGGGAGCGCATTTGCATCCTGTTTGAGGGCCGTGACGCTGCGGGCAAGGGGTCCGCAATTAAGCGGGTCACGCAGTACTTGAATCCGAGGCATGCCCGTGTTGTGGCTCTGCCGAAGCCTACCGAGCGGGAACGGACGCAGTGGTATTTCCAGCGCTACATTGAGCATCTGCCCGCCGCCGGTGAGATCGTCATTTTCGACCGGTCTTGGTACAACCGCGCCGGCGTGGAACGCGTCATGGGTTTTTGCACGACCGAGGAGTACCACCGCTTCTTGCGGCAGGCTCCCGAGTTTGAACGCATGCTGGTGGATGATGGGATTCGCGTTCTCAAGTACTGGTTTTCCGTGTCCGCGAAGGAACAGGAGGCCAGGTTCCGGTCGCGATCATCTGACCCGATGCGTCGCTGGAAGCTATCCCCAATGGACGTGCAGTCAATCACGCGCTGGGAAGACTACTCCAAAGCCAAAGACGCCATGTTTGCCGCGACGGACACGCCGTGGGCGCGGTGGATCACCGTTGAATCAGAAGACAAGAAGCGCTCGCGGATCAACGTCATCAACGACATTTTGCATCGCATCCCGTGGCAACGGATCGAACCGACTGAAATCGAGATTCCCGAGCGTCCGACCGGCAACCACGATGACGACTACGAGCGTCTTGACCGCACCAACTACATCTACGTCGACGACATCGCCGGGCCACTAGAAAAAGAGAAAGTCACCGAGCGCAGAGCCGCCCTCAAAGCCGCGAAAAAAGCCTCTAAGAAAGCGAAGAAACAGTAGGGGGTAGCCTTCCTAAAAACAGTAGGGAGTAGCCTTCCTAGGGCCTGTTTGCGAAGTATTCGAGTAGGGTGCCGTCGCCGGAGACGATAATGATGTCTTCGCGGTCGATTCGAGTATCTGAGGCCGCGTACTCGAACCCCCGGCCCGGTTGCAGTACGCCCAGCACGTTCACGCCGTACTTGGCGCGAATATCGGACTCTGCCAGGGTGAAGCCCTGCACCTCTTTTGGTGGGCGCATCTTCATGATGGCGAATCCTTGCTTGTCCATTTCAATGTAGTCGAGCATGCGGCCGCCAACCAGGTGCGCGGTGCGCTGGCCGGCGTCAAACTCGGGGTACACAACGTGGTGGGCGCCAATGCGGCGCAGGATGCGGCCGTGTTCGCGCGAAGTTGCCTTCGCCCAAATTGACGGCATCTCAATGTCAACCAGGTTTGCCGTGATCAGGACGGACGCCTCCAGGGAGGACCCCACGCCCACGACCGCTGAGGAAAAGTCGCGTGCCCCGAGCTGTTCGAGGGCCTCAACATTCGCAGCGTCGGCCTCCACAAGCGGAATACGGCCCGAATAGAGCTGAACCTTGCGCGGATCGTTTTCAACCGCCAAGATTTCGCGCCCCAGACGGTCAAGCGTTGCCGCAACAGCGGATCCGAAACGCCCCAAGCCGATCACCAGGGTGCCACTTGATTGTTGCCAATCTGACTCAGCCACGAGTCCTCCTCACAAAGGCCAATCCATTTGCCGTTCTAGTTTCCCACACGCGCTGCGGGATCGAATGCCCGCTGAGCGTTTTAACCAATGATCGGGCGCTCCTCCGGCATGCGGATCACGCGTCTGCGTTCGCGAAGCGCGAGTGCGGCCGCGATAGTCATAGTTCCCGTCCGCCCCAAATACATGAGCGCCGACAGCACGTACTTACCCGAATCCGGCAGTTCCCCCGTGATGCCGGTTGAAAGCCCGCACGTGCCGAACGCGGAAATCGTTTCGAAAAGCACCCTATCTAGCGTGTACGAGGTCGTGTGCAACAAGATGAGTGTCGCGATCCCCACCAGCGCCGCGCCAATCATCGTGACCGCAACTGCTAGTCGAACCGACGAGGACGGAATGCGCCGCCGGAACGCCTCAATGTCACGGTCACCGCGGGCCTCTGCTAACACCGCCAGGGTCAGTACCGCGATGGTCGTCACCTTAATGCCACCGGCAGTGGATGCGGAGCCCCCGCCAATGAACATCATGATGTCTTGGAAGAACCACGTTCCGCGGTTCATTTCGCCCACGTCCAGCAAAGATATGCCCGACGACCTCGCATTCACGCCCGCAAGTAACGAGTGCATGACGCGGTCAGTTACCGACAGTTCCCCGTACGTCTTGGGGTTGCCCCACTCGGAGGCGCCAACCATCAGCGTGCCGATAATCGCCAGTGACAGGTAGGTCGTGAGCGTTAGCTTCGTGTGGAGTGTGAGTCTGCGCGGCGTGCGCCAGTTGCGGGTCAGGTCCATCATTACGGGGAACCCTACGGCGCCCACCATCGTTCCGATGATGATTGGCGTGATCATCCAAATATCAGAAATGTGAGGTTCAAGTCCGCCGGGCAAAACCACAAATCCGGCGTTATTAAAGATCGAGATCGCCATGAACAGGGCGTACCAAAGCGACTGCGCGAAACTGTAATCCAGCGTCAAATAGCGGGGTAGTAGCACCATGAACAACACGAAATCAGCGGTCAGCGCCGTAATAATGACCATGCGCATCAGCGAACCAACTTGGCCGAGCTGAGCCGTTTTCGTCTCGGTTGCGGCAAGCATTCTTTGGGTCAAACCAATATGGCGTGACACTGCGAGCCCCAAAATGGACGCCATCGTCATGACACCCATTCCGCCGATCGAAATGCCGATCGCAATCGCGATCTGTCCAAATAACGACCAGTAGTTAGCCGTATCAACAGTCGTCAGACCCGTAACCGATACGGCTGAAGTCGCGTTAAACAGCGCGTCTGCAAACGGAGCGCGCTCCCCGGACTGCGTGGCAAACGGCAAACTAAGCAGCGCGGTAATCACCGCGATGATCGACGCGAAAACCACGAGGGCCAGGTGCGCCGGATACGTGCGAGCCAGATGATCAACCCGCTCGCGCATCCGATCCATAGGAGTTGGGTCCAACGCGATGGGCTGCCCGCCAGGGGTGTGCACACTCGGATCCGAATGCATTGAGGGCGGAGCCGACACGGGTCGGTAAGACCCGCGGCCAGCGCGCGAGAACAGGCCCATAGCGCCGCCCTCCTTATCGGACTACAACACCTTCAAGGATCCGCAACAACCGGTTGGCGGACCTTCTACTACAGGCAACTTTACAGCGCATATATTGGAGTGTTTACCCAAACCCCCGCAAATTCCACTAAGATAGCGCGTGGGCACACTACCATTGACGCAGTAGCCTCAATTTCCATCCTTACAGAAACGGGTCGTACATGGCGCAGCAGGAAAAGCCGCAGTTTGTGACGGTTGCGGAAGTCGCTGACCTCATGCGCGTGTCCAAAATGACCGTGTACCGCATGATTCACGCCGGCGAACTACCAGCCATGCGCGTAGGTAAGTCCTTCAGGGTTCCACAGAGTGCGGTTACCGCCCTCATTGAAGCTGGACTGTCAGGGTGGGACGTAGATGAGACGGGAACCACCGGCCGGTAACACCCCTTTCATTTTGACAATGTGCCGCAAACCTTAGTAAATTCCCTATGTTTGGGAGAAAATTAAGGCTATGTATTAGGAGGGCCAGATGGGCTCCGTCATCAAGAAGCGCCGCAAGCGCATGTCGAAGAAGAAGCACCGTAAGCTACTTCGCAAGACTCGCCACCAGCGTCGCAACAAGAAGTAACATTCGCGAATAGAAAACGCCCCTGCACGGGGCCTTTTCTGTATAGGGAGCGAAGCACATGCAAACCACCATCCACGTCATGCGTCACGGCGAGGTTCACAACCCGACAGCGATCCTTTACGGGCGTCGGCCAGGATTCCGATTGAGCACTCTTGGGCAACGCATGGCTCAGCGTGTTGCTGACGTCCTCAAGGAATCAGGCCACGAAATCACGGGAGTTGTCGCCTCCCCTCTTCTACGAGCACAGCAAACTGCCGCCCCAACTGCGCGCGCGTTTAACGTGCCGCTGGAGTCGGATTCCCGGCTGATTGAAGCGTGGAATTCGTTTGAGGGCGTGGCTGTGAATAAGAACCGGGCGATGCTCGCGCACCCGAAGTATTGGAAGCGCTACATCAACCCGTTCAAACCGTCGTGGTCCGAGCCGTACGCGGATCTTGTACAGCGCATGACCGCCGCCGTGTCGGATGCTCTGCGCAAGTACGAGGGTGGGGAAGTGCTCATGGTTTCGCATCAGCTTCCCATCTGGACGCTACGGTCTTTTGCTGAAAATCGGCCGTTGTGGCACGATCCGCGCAAGCGTGAATGCGCCCTGGCGTCCTTGACAAGTTTTCAGTTTGATGGCGCCACGTTGCAGTCCGTTACCTATTGGGAGCCTGCCGCCGAGCTACTTGAAGAAGCCGCTGACATGGTTCCGGGCACGTCGGCCGCCGAGACTGCTGTAGCAGACGATAATTAACGAGGGCGTGCTGGCCTCCCTCCGGGTGAAGCCGCGCTCGGGTGGGTGATTCTAACAGCCGCCAGCTAGCCGTGAGGACGCTTTCCCTGCTGCGCACGCTTTTTTAGAAAACGTGACATTCAATAAAATTATGATGCACAAATGTGACGTTGTGACACAATAAGGACTCGTAACAGACACTTCGGAGTTCAAATGACTAGACCAGCCAAGGCATCCCACTCGGGTTCGCGCACAACCGTTGACCAGTCAGAGCGGCGCAATGAAATCGCTGCGCACGTGATGGAAGCGGGCGAAGTTTCAGTTGAGGAACTGGCTGAATTTTGCGGCGTGTCAATCATGACGGTCTACCGTGACGTAGCGGTCTTGGAAAGCGCGGGCGTTGTTCACCGCAACCGCGGCAAGGTCGTGGCATCGGCGTCGGGCCTGCACGAAGCGACCGCTCGGTACCGGCTGTCTCAAGAATCCCCTGAAAAAGAGGAGATGGCGCGCGCTGTCGCCCCGCACATTGCGCCGGGAAGCTCCGTGTTGTTGGATGATTCCACTTCGGGTGTTTGGGTGCTTCGCGAGCTGAAAGAGATCTCGTCGCTCTCTGTTGTAACGAACTCCTTGCTAGTGGCCTCCGAGCTGCAGGGGAGCACAAGGCACTCGCTGCTCTTGCTTGGTGGCGAGTACCAGGCGTGGGCGGCCGCAACCATGGGGCCGCTAACCATTCGTAACCTTGAGGGCATCCACGCTGACGTTTGCGTAATTTCCGCGTCGGGCGTGCGCGACGACCTCGTATATCACCCCTATGACGACGTGGCGGCCGTTAAGTCGAAGATGATGGAAGTCGCTGAAAAAACGATCCTTTTGTTGGATCACACGAAGTTCAAGCGTCGCGCCCTGCACGCCTTTGGAAAACTAACCGACATCGACCTGGTTGTCGTCGACTCAAAGACAGACCCCGACGACATCAAACGCCTACAGGACCTGGGTGTGGAAGTCCTCGTCGGCAAGTAAACGGCATCGATAGCACTTTGTAGCTAGACGCCTTTAACTGAATCAGTCCCCATTAGTCGGCCCACAAGCTGGTAACTAATGGGGATTTTTATGTGACCGCGATCTCAAAGCGCGTGGAAAAATGCTCAAAAGTGGGAAGTTAACACAAATACTGGTGAAACTCCCTTAAACGATGGTATCTTTACTTGTGAAGGTTCTGGTCAAACTTAAACTCCAAGGAGGGAGACTTATGGGTTTCAGAATCGTCGTCGCAGCTGACATTGCAGGCTACGACTACAAAGAGGTTTTGAAGAAAGACCTTGAAGCTGACGAACGCGTAGATGAAGTTATCGACGCCGGCGTCGGCAAAGATGAAGACATCGACTACCCGCACGTGGCCGTGAAAGCTGCGCGCATGATTGCTGACGGAAAAGCAGACCGCGGCCTGTTCGTCTGCGGCACCGGAATGGGTGTCGCCATGTCCGCGAACAAGGTACCCGGAATTAGGGCGTCAGTAGCGCACGACTCGTTCTCGGTTGAACGCCTCGTCCTATCAAACAATGCCCAAGTCCTAACCTTTGGACAAAGAGTGATCGGCCTTGAACTCGCAAGGCGCCTCGCAAAGGAATGGCTCGGCTACGAATTTGATCCAAATTCCCATTCTGCCCCAAAAGTAGCGGCTTTGGAGTCATATGACACCGGAAAGACCGATTCGGAGGCGGACGAAATCGAGGGGTGTAGCTAACCTTATTGCACGTATGTGCACAACGTGTGGCATGTGCGAAAAATACAAAACTTTTAAGTAGGGTCTAAAAGTCAGTATGTTTCGCGTTTGACACAAAAATCACATCCAACGCGAAAATTCCCATACCCGATAGTTACGAACTATCAAAGATCAATAAGGTGGACATATGACTCCTGATGCAGCCTTGACATTCCTAGGAAATATGGATTTGTTCTGGCTTATCGCCGCCGCTGGCGGTGGCTTCATTGGCGCCGCAATCGGCGCTAACGTTGCCTTCGGTATGACCGGCGTTTTCATCTTCCTAGCATTCGGCATCACCATGGCCACGGGCTCTGACGTAGGTTTCAGCTACCTAGCCTTCGGACCTCTGTTTGGCCCTCACATCGCATTCGCAGGCTCCGCTGCCGCAGCCGCATACGCTGCAAAGAAGGGCGAGCTTAAAGAAACCGGCGCGGGCCGTGACCTCAACACCGCTCTGGCTGGTCTAGGCCAACCCGACGTTCTTGTCGTCGGCGCTGCCTTCGGTATCGTCGGTTACATCATCAACAACCTGATCGCCCTGATCCCGTGGTTCGGTTCGAACACGGACACGGTCGCTCTGACCGTTGTCATCCAGGGCATCATCACCCGTATCGCCTTCGGTAAGACCGCACCGTTCGCTTGGGCATCCGAGCTGACCGGTGACAAGCACTGGATTCCGTGGCAAGAAAAGCCGAAGCAGTGGGTTACCATTGGCCTCTTCGGCGGCCTCCTCGGTGCGGGCATCTCGCTGATGGTTTACTACTACGCTGCCTCCGGTCTCGACGCTGATACCGCTGGCATCCTGTTCGCAAACGCTAAGACCCTACCGTTCGCATTCTCGGCACTGACGATCTTCCTGCTCTCCTGGGGCGTCACGGTTCCGGTTACCCACCACATCACCATCATCGGTGGTTTGGCTGGCGTGACCTTCTTCGAAGCCATGGGTGGTAACGGTGTTCTAGCCCTGCTCCTCGGCGCTGTCTTCGGCCTAATGTCGGCAGCAATCGGCGAGCTCGGCAACCGCGCTTGCTACGCACCTGGCGACACGCACATTGATCCGCCGGCCTTCGCTATCTGGCCGTCCACGACAATCGTCCTGGTACTTGGATCTCTCATTGCGTAACGCAAACTAAACACAACCGCAATGGGTGCCGGTCGGAATCGTTAGCTCGGTCCCCGGCACCCATTGTCGTACTCGCACACAAGAAGCCTTGGATGTGGGCAACTTCGCGAGTGGTCGCGCATACAACAGTGGTGAGCCCAGCTCGCCCTCAAAAATGAACATGGGAAAACATGACTGACACAACTTCTCATTTGAAATTCCCCACCCAGTTTTACGACGCATACATATTCGACATGGATGGGACGATCTACCTCGGCGACCACTTACTGCCGGGTGTCAAACGACTTATTGAAGAACTGCGCAGACGAAACCTGCCGGTTCGATACCTTTCAAACAACCCCACTAAAGACCCGCAGCAGTACGTCGAAAAGCTGGAAAAGCTCGGACTGCCAACGGACATCTCCGAAATCGCGAACACCGTCGTCACCATGACGGCCTGGCTGAAAACGCACCACCCCGACGCCGTCGTATTCCCAATCGCGGAAGAACCCCTCATTAACGCGTTCCGCGACGCCGGCATCCAAATGAGTGACGATCCGGAAAAGATCGACATCGTTGTCGCATCATACGACCGCACGTTCACGTACGAAAAGCTACAAATCGCGTTCGACGCAATCTGGTTCCACAAGAGGGCAATCCTCGTCGCCACGAACCCCGACCGGTACTGCCCATTCCCCGGCGGACGCGGCGAACCCGACTGCGCCGCCATCATCGCGGCCATCGAAGCGTGCACCCAAACCAAATGCCAAATGATCATCGGCAAACCCAACTCCGCGATGCTAGAGGCCGCCATCACCGGGCTCGACGTTGACCCGCGCAACTGCATCATGGTCGGCGACCGCCTGGGCACCGACATTCAAATGGCCGTGCAGACCGGAATGGTCTCCGCAATGCCGCTAACGGGGGACTCCACGTTACAAGAAGCGCTGGAACTGGAGGAAAAGGACCAGCCCACCTTCCTGCTCGACCGCCTCGACCGCCTGATTCCCGCGAAAGAGTGGGAACAGCTCGGGTGGAGCGAAACCGACCTGTAAACCCCGCGCCGGGGTTGCCGCGCATACCGCGCGGGCGGTTTCGCAGCGACCCCGACCGGGCAGAAATGCCGCTTAGCAGCCTCGCCCTCATACACGGTCCACAAACAAACACGACTGACCGGGCGCGGCACGCAAACGCAACAACCCGCTTACAACTTCTCAACTAACGCGCAAGGGAGCGCGACCGAAGCAACGACGCTGAAAGGAAAAGAAAATGGTAGCTCAAGGATTTGAAGGCCCGTACTTGATGGGGATCGACTACGGCACGGAATCGTGCCGCGTAGCCCTATTCGACTTAGAAGGAAAGCCGATCGGCTTCGACGCGACACCCTACAAGACCTACCACCCGCGCCCGGGCTGGGCCGAACAGTCACCCGCGGACTGGTGGGAAGCGCTGAAAGCATCCGTGAGCAAAGTCCTCACCAACACCGGCGTGAAAGCCCACGAAATCGCGGGCATCTCTTACGACGCGACCACCATGACCGTCGTGCCCATCGACAAGGCCGGAAAAGAACTATCCAACGCGATCATGTGGATGGACGTGCGCGCCACGAAGGAAGCGGCACGCGCATCCGAAATCGACCACTGGGCACGCCTATACAACGGCGGTGGCACGCTCGGTGCAACCGCGGAATGGTTCCCCTTCAAAGCCGCGTGGCTGCGCGCAAACGAGCGTGAAATCTACGACGCCGCCTACCGCCTGGTAGACGCACCCGACTGGGTGACCTACAAGCTAACCGGCGAATGGTCGGTCAACATTAACTCCGCGGCTATGCGCGGATACTACAACCGCGACTACGGCGGCTGGCCCGTCGACTTCTACGAACACATCGGCTGCGGCGACGTGTTCGACAAGCTACCCGAACGCGTGCTCGACCTGGGCGAGCCCATCGGGGTTTTGACAGCGGGCGCGGCGAACGAGCTCGGCCTCGTTCCCGGAATTCCAGTCGCACAGGGTTGTGCGGACGCGTGGGCGGGCCAGATCGGCATGGGCGTAGTTAACCCCGGCCGCATCGCCGTCACCACCGGATCGTCGCAGGTGATCAACGGCCAGTCGGACAAGCCGCTACACGGCGCGGGATTCTTTGGCGGATACACGGACGGCGTGATCAAGGGTCAATACACCGTTGAGGGCGGGCTCGTATCGTCAGGTTCGGTTTTGAAGTGGTTCAAGGACGGGTTTGCGCGCGACGTGGTACAGGCGACCGAACGCGTAGGGTTGAACCCGTACCAGTACCTCGATAAGGCTTCGGCGCATATCCCGCCGGGCTCGGAGGGCCTGATTGTGAACGAGTACTTCCAGGGCAACCGCACGCCCTACACGGATTCAAAGGCGCGCGGCATCATTTGGGGATTGTCGTTGCACCACACTCCGGAGCACTTGTACCACGCGATCCAAGAGGCGGTTTGCTACGGCACCGCGCACACGCTGAAGGCGATGGGCGATGCGGGGCTTGTGCCGAAGGAACTCGTGTTTGCCGGCGGCGCCACGAAGTCGCACGACTGGATGCAAATGCACGCGGACGTGACCGGACTGCCGGTGATTCTGACCGAGGTTGGTGACGCGGTTGTGCTGGGTTCGTGCATGTTGGCCGCCGTCGGGTCGGGTCATTACAGCTCGATCCAGGAGGCCGCGGAGAACATGGTTCACGAGAAGGAACGAATCGAGCCCAACATGGATGTTCACGAAGAGTACAAGTTCTACGTGCAGCAGTACATGGACGCTTACCCGCAAATGCAAGACCTTATCCACAAGAGTGTCGACCACGTGGCCGAGTCGAATTAGAAGGAGTCAAATATGTCTAGCCAGTTAATCGAAAAAGCGCTTTCAACCGCTACGGAAACGCGGGCGATCGAGTTTGAACGAGGCGCCGTTTCTAAGACGGGACAAATCTTTAAAGACTGCTTCCCGGGCAAGAAAGTCCTGGTCGTTGCGGATGGGAACACGTTTGCCGCTTGCGGGGATGAGGTCGTGAGGTCGCTAGCTGAGGCCGGTGTTCCAGCTGTGGGTGAACCTTATGTTTTCCCGGGCACTCCGACGCTGTACGCGGGGTATGAAAACGTTGAGATTCTGCGCGATTTCATTGAGCCTCTGGGCGATGACGTGGTGGTGTGCTCGATCGCGTCGGGCACGCTGAATGACATTGCGAAGTTAGCGTCGGGTGAGCTTGGCCGCGAGTACATGAACGTGTGCACGGCCGCGTCTGTTGATGGTTACGCCTCGTTTGGTGCGTCTATTGCGCGCGATGGTTTTAAGATCACGCGTTCGTGTCCCGCACCCGCCGCGCTGGTTGCGGACCTGGATGTGATGGCTGCGGCCCCACAACGCTTGACGGCCACGGGTTACGGCGACCTGATCGAGAAGATCCCCGCCGGCGCCGACTGGATCCTTGCTGACGAGCTCGGTATTGAGCCGATTGACGACTACGTTTGGGGCCTCGTACAAGGCCCGCTTCGCGACACGCTTGCAGATCCGGCGGCGATTGCCGCGGGCGATGTTGACGCGATCGCGAAGCTGGGGGAGGGCAACATCATGTCGGGCCTCGCAATGCAGGCCGCGCAGTCTTCGCGCCCCGCGTCCGGCGCGGGTCACCAGTTCTCGCACACGTGGGAAATGGAGGGCCACGGCCTTGATTGGGAGCCGCCACTATCCCACGGCTTCAAAGTCGGAGTTGGCACCGTCGCGTCTTGCGCCCTGTGGGAAGAGGCGTTGAAACTCGACCTCGAAAATATTGATATTGAGGACGTAGTTGCCAACACGCCCACAAGGCAAGAGGTTGAGGCGCGCGTGCGTTCGATGCAAACGGATCGGATTGTAGAAGACGCGGTCAAGCACACGTTGGCAAAGCACCTGGAGGGCGATGAGCTTCGCGAGCGCCTGGAGAAGATCAAGGCGGCGTGGCCGGCGATTAAGGAGCGTTGCGAAGAGCAGCTCATAAGTGCAAATGAGGTGTGGGACATGCTGAAGGCCGCCGGTGCGCCCTACCACCCGGCTATGATCAAGATCGATTGGGACCGCTTCCGTGAAACGCATATTAAGGCGCAGCAGATTCGCCCTCGATACACGGTTTTGGACCTTTTGACGGACGTCAACATGCTCGACGAGGTTGTCGAGAGGCTGTTCTCGGATGATGGTTTCTGGGGCAGCCACAAGAATCCACAGGAGTAAACATGACCACAGATTCACCCAAGTACGTCATTGGTATTGACATGGGCACGCTGTCTGGCCGTGCCGTTGTGATTGATGCAAGTGATGGTACCGAGCTTGGTTCGGCCGTGATGGACTATCCGCACGGCGTTATGGACCGCACGTTGACCGCGGGGGATGGGCAGCAGTTGCCGCCTGACTTCGCGTTGCAGGTGCCCACCGATTACGTTGAGGTGCTGACGCGTATCATTCCGGAGGCGATCGAGAAGGCGCAGATTTCAAGTGAGGACGTGGTTGGACTCGGCGTTGATGTCACGTCGGCGACGGTTATCGTGACTGATGCGCAGGGCACTCCGCTGTGTGAGAAGGACGAGTTCAAGAATAATCCGCATGCTTACGTGAAGTTGTGGAAGCATCATGGTGCGCAGGAGCAGGCTGACCGTATTGTGGCGCTGGCTCGTGAACGCGATGTTGATTGGCTGGAGCGCTACGGTGGGACTTTGTCTTCGGAGATGTTAATGCCGAAGGCGTTGGAAACGCTGGAGAAGGCTCCGGAGGTCTACAACGCGGCCGATCAGATTGTGGATGCTTTGGACTGGTTGACGTGGATTCTTACGGGCAACCTGACGTACGCTGCGGGCGATTCGGGTTACAAGCGCATGTATCAAGATGGCAAGTATCCGGATGAGGATTTTCTGACCGCGTTGAATCCTGATTTTGGTGGCGTTTTTAAGGAGAAGATGGCCGCTGAAGTTTTGCCTCTTGGAGGGCGTGTTGGGACTCTGAATGAGCGCGGCCAGCAGTTAACCGGGCTGCCCGCGAGCGTTGCGGTTGCTTCGGGCAATATTGATGCGCACGTGACGGCTCCGGCGGTGCAGGCGACCGAGGCGGGCCAGATGACGGCGATCATGGGAACGTCCGCGGTTTACGTGGTTTCGGGCACCGAGTTCCAGCCTGTTCCGGGTGTTTTCGGCATTGTGGATGGTGGCCTGATTGATGGTTTGTGGGGTTTTGAGGCCGGACAAACCGCGGTTGGTGACATTTACGCATGGTTTGTGCAGAACTGCGTGCCGGGCGAGTACTACGCGGAGGCTGAGGAGCAGGGCGTTTCGATTCACGACCTGCTAACTCAGAAGGCGGCTTTGCAGGAGGTCGGCGAGCACGGGCTTGTGGCATTGGATTGGCATAATGGCAACCGCTCGATTTTGGTGGATTCTAACCTGTCGGGTTTGATTGTCGGCCAGTCTTTGGCGACGAAGCCGGAAGACCAGTACCGGGCCATCATGGAGTCGACGGCGTTTGGTGCGCGCGTGATTATTGAGAACTTTGCCCAGCACGGTATCGAGATCAACGAGTTTGTTGCGGCTGGTGGTCTGATTAAGAACCCGTTCTTGATGCAGATGTTCTCTGATGTGACCAGGCTGCCGGTTTCGACGGCTCTGTCCGCGCAGGCTCCAGCATTGGGGTCGGCGATTTTCGCAGCTGTTGCCGCCGGCGTTTACGATACGGTTGCTCAGGCGGCTGACGCGATGGGTAAGCGTGAGAAGAACGCATACCTGCCGAATGAGGAGCGCGCGAAGCAGTACGACGAGTTGTACAAGCATTACAAGTACCTGCACGACCTGTTTGGTCGCGGTAACGAAGTGATGCACGACTTGAAGAGGATTCGCCGCGAAGCGTTAGAACGCGCGACAAAGTAGAAGCACTATAACCGAAGGTGGCAGGGGCTTCCTCGCCACCTTCGGTGTACTAAACGGGCTACTGGAAAGGTGTGAATACTGCGAGTCTGGCACTTTTTGTAGCCGGAACTAAGCTTCAACTCTATTTAGGTACCCGGTGCTGAGTTCGGCCGTACAGAACAATCTGGTCTGCGAAGTTATGGTGTGCCGAGTCGGCGACTGTTGCGCCATCCGCAGCGAGTTCGAAGCCGATATCTGACACTGTTTGACCGTTACTATCGCTCACGTTCAGGCGCATGAGCATTACGTTTTCGCCAGGGTTGAATGGGTCTGCAACGTGCTGCGCCCTCATCTGAAATGTGAGGTTTGAGGGCGAACCGGGGTACTCGAACCTATCGACCTCAACACCGCGACTGAGCCCAGCAATGAGGCGCTGCACTTCGCTCCACTCGCCGTTGCTCATAGTGATGTCGAAGACTTGTGGAATAGGTGTATGGATAACCACGCGATTGCGGCTGAGTGTGACCGCGGGGTTCGCCGCTAAGACGTACTCGAAGCTGTTTGAAGGGGTGCTCCAAAATGCTTCTTGAATGGGTGCGTTTTCGAAAGCGTGGCGTAGCTCAGATATATCCGGGGTTGATACGGGGATACCGATGTTCTCTCGAATAGGTTCGGCCTGCCCCGAGAGGAAATCGAAGTATAGGAACAGCTGCTCACACTGGGGGCAGGACTTGAGGGTTATTTCCGACTGGACGGCCTCAAGCAGGTACATGTCCACGTGTGCAGGTTCGGTGCAAACATGCCCGGTCTCTACGAAGGTTGCGTTTGTTTGCTGGAGTTCGCCGTGCGCCGACCACTTGTCGAGCGTTTCAACAAAGGCTGAGATTTCCTGTGAACTTAAGCCGCCTGATTCTCGCAACGAAACCCCGTTGCTTGAGACGTATTCGAGGCTTACGTGGCTTTGAAAATGCTCCCCCTGTAGCCGGGGAATGAAATGGAAGCGCACTTGCGCCCTAGGATGGTCGTTCATACCGCCAGTGACTATTCGCCGTCGTTTTTCTTTGTGTCGTCCGGGTTGTCTTCAGTGGTGTCGGTGGGGTTGGACTCGTCGGTTAAGTCGTCCGTGTCCAAGTCGGGATTATTATGATTTTTGAGGGCGTCGAGAGCCTCATCCATGCGGCGTTCGGCCTCGCGGATCTCTTCTTCCGAACGCTTGGAGCGTAGCTCCTTTTCAAGGGACCACAAGAACTCGGGGTCGTCGTCGGGCGCGTGATAGCCGTACGGGGTGTTGCGGTGGCGCCTAAAAGTTGGAGACTTTATTGCGGACTCATCGGAGTACCAAACCTTGCGGTTAATCTGACCGCCGCGGGCCTCCGCTTGCGTCACGCGCGAAACAATAATCCACGCCAGGCCACCCAGCGGTGGTAGCAGGAGGACGAGTAGCAACCACATGGCTTTCGGAAGTCGTGCGGGCATCTCATCTTTTGGGGTCCGCGCAATATCCGCAACCGCGTAAACCGTGATCGCGACCGTCAAGATAACCATCAAGACTCGTGCCATTTGAAGTTTTAAACCTCCCGAAACTGTCTTTCTATTGTATTAGACAAACAGCTTCGCCTCATCGGCAGAACCCAAACCCTAAGAAACTACCAGCGCGACACACACAAACAAGCCGGTGAACAACGTCAACAGGCCGGTATTGCGTAGTACTCCCAGCAGTTGCTTACCCTCAGCGCCACGCAACACCGGGCGCGGAATCAAGAACATTGGCGCTACAAACACAATCAAGTAAGGAAGCATGTAACTCGTCTGCGCAAGGGATAACCCCGTCAGCAACGTACCAATCCCAACCAAAGCTGTGTAAGTAATCCGCGAAGCGTGATCCCCAAGGCGAACCGGCAACGTCCTCTTGCCCGTCACAGAATCAGTCGGAATGTCACGAATATTATTTACAAACAGCAAAGATACCGAGAGGACGCCCGTGCCCGTCGCGGCGACCCACAGCCACCACGGCGCCGAATACGCCTGCACCCACGTAGTCGCGACAGTCGCCATAAGGCCAAAGAACACGAACACAAACAGCTCCGACAAGCCCACACCCATGTAGCCGTACGGAGAACGCCCTCCCGTATAAAACCACGCTGCCAACACGGCAAGCGCACCCGGAATCAAAAGCAGCCAAGTGCCCGAAATCGCGATCAACGTCAAACCCAGCACGCCCGCCACAGCGAAACACCCAAGCGCGGCATACAAGACAACCTTCGGGGAAGCCTTACCCCCACCCGTCAAGCGGGGAGGGCCGGTACGATGCTTATCGGTGCCGCGGATCCCATCGGAATAATCGTTAGAAAAGTTAACACCAATCTGCAAAAGCAACGCGACCGCCATAGCGAGCACGGAGCGGACAGCAGAAAACTCTCCGAGGAAATGCGCGCCACCGATCCCAATCAAAACCGGAGCCGCAGCGGCCGGAAGCGTACGCAAACGCGCGCCTTCCAGCCAATCGTTGAAGGATGCCATGGGGTCAGCGTACCCAGGCTCGCCCTCCATCTACCAAATCGCGAAGCATCGAGGCCACGCCGAAACGATCAACCTTGCCAAGATCCGTCACGGGCAGCTCATCCACGACGGCGACTACGCGCGGCGCATGATCGCGCCCCAACCGGTCACCAACATGGTCGCGGACGCGCTGCGCGAACTCGTCCAAAGGCTCAGTGGGCCCAACCACGGCCGCCGCAACCACCTGCCCCCACGTGTCGTCCGGCAAAGCCACCACGGAAGCCGCCTCAACCCCAGGCATCTCGGTGATCGCGTCCGCAACCCGGGCGGGCGCCACATTCACCCCACCAGAGATGATCACGTCATCGGATCGCCCGAGCACCGAGAGCACGCCCTCTTCAATCACGCCCGCATCCGACGTCTTCAACCACTTCTTGCCGCCGTCTTCCACAAACGCAGTCGACGGTTTTTCATCCAAATAAGTTTCCATGAGGACGGGGCCGGCAATCTGGATTTTGCCGCCCTGAACACGAATATCGACGCCCGGCAGGGGCTTGCCGTCGTACACGCAGCCGCCGCAAGTCTCCGTCATGCCGTACGTCGTGACGATGCGCAGGCCAGCCGCGCGGGCGCGGTCCAGCAACGCTGGGGAAGTGCCCGACCCGCCCACTAGAATCGCGTCGAGCTGGGCGAGTAGTTCCACGAGCTCCCCGCCGTGGTCAAGCGCGTCAGCCAACTGTTTTGGAACCAGCGACAAGTAGCTGCGATTGTCTTTGTCATCCACGGCCGTTTGGCAGGCGCGAAGCAGTGACTGCGCGTCAAAACCTGTGGACATGTCCGCAATGATCGGCGAAGTTTCCGCCACGCAACTGCGCACCAGCGTGTGCAGGCCGGCAACGTGGTGAACCGGCAGCGCGACAATCCAGCGGCCCGGCCCGCCCAGCACTTCGTGGGTTGCGCGCGCCGACGCCACCAGCGCCGCGTACGACAACCCAACCAGGCGCGGCTGGCCGGTGGTCGACCCGGAGGTCTCCAAAACCACGTCCACATTCACCGGCAGCTGCTTGATGCGCGCCTGCAGTTTCGCGTTCGACTGCGCCGCGCGGTTCGGTAGGCACTCCGCCATTTCACGCGGCACCACAATCGTCCACGACTTGCGCCGAACCCCCGTGGTCTCGTAGCGCTCATACAACTCCCACAGCTTGTGCACTGCGGAGTACGTCATCGTCACCGCCCCCGGCGTCGTCCCACCCGGCACCAGCATCAGCTGCGGGGCATCGTAAACGCTCGGGTCAGTCATATTCGTCATAAAAGTTCCTATATCAATTTCCATTTTTGAGGGCGCTGCCCAGCTCTGCGCTGGGCATGCCGCGGCGCGGACTGTTCGCAAGTTTGAGGCGAACGGCCGCTGGGTTCTTGTTTAGAAGTAGTAGGGGTAGTCCGACCAGTCGGGGTCGCGGCGCTCCAAGAAGGCGTCGCGGCCTTCTTGTGCTTCTTCGGTCATGTATGCCAATCGCGTGGCTTCACCGGCAAATACTTGCTGGCCGGCCAGGCCGTCGTCGGCCAGGTTGAAAGCAAACTTCAGCATTCGGATTGCCTGCGGCGACTTCGTGGCGATGATCCGCGCGTACTCTAACGCCGTGTTTTCAAGCTCGGCGTGGGGGACAGCTTCGTTAACCACGCCCCAGCGTTGCGCATCTTCCGCGGAGTATTCGCGCGCCAAGAAGAAGATCTCGCGCGCCCTCTTATCGCCTACTTGACGGGCAAGTAGTGCCGACCCGTAACCGGCATCAAACGAGCCCACATTCGCGTCGGTCTGCATAAACTTTGCGTGTTCGATCGACGCGATCGACAGGTCGCAAACCACGTTCAGCGAGTGCCCACCACCCGCGGCCCAACCGGGCACCGCCGCGATGACGACCTTCGGCATCTGGCGAATCAGGCGCTGCACCTCCAGGATGTGAAGGCGACCGGCCCGCGCGTGATCCATGTTCGCGCGTCGCTTCGAGACCTCCGCCTCGTCCTCCATCGCCGCCTTTTCGTACTGGTATCCGGCTTTGCCGCGAATACGTTGATCGCCGCCGGAGCAAAATGAGTAGCCACCGTCCTTCGCCGACGGGCCGTTCCCAGTCAAAATGACCGCCGCGACGTCGGGGCTCATGCGCGCGTGGTCCAAACAGCGATACAACTCGTCGACAGTTTGAGGGCGGAAAGCATTTCGCAAATGAGGGCGATCCAAAGCTATGCGTACAACCGGCAAATCTGTACCGGCCTCAGCTCCGTCCTCGTCCCCCCTGGAAATTCCGCGATGGTAGGTGACATCTGTTAGTTCGAAACCTTCAACTTCACGCCAGCGGGAAGGGTCGAAGGTGTCTGAAACGTTAGGTAGTGCACTCATGGTGACTATCGTAGTTGCTTCGACGCTACTTTGATTTACGCAACATGCGTGTTGTGTAATGCGGCCGGCGTGACCTAGTATGTGTTAGGTAAGCCTTACCTACGTAAAACTAGGTCTGTGATTGCGAGGCAAAATCCTCGCGTAATTGGGCCGCCAAGTGGAGAGGGAACTCATGCGCAAACTTGCATCGGCTGTTGCACTAGCCGCCACATCCGCACTACTTGCAGGATGTGCGGGAGCAAACGGAGCGGGCGGCGACATAGCCGAACCCGAAACCAGCAACGAGGCGGGCAGTTTCCCGGTAACTCTTACCCACAACGCGGGCGAAACCACGGTTGAGTCCCAGCCGCAGTCCATTGTCGTACTCGACATGGCGGCGTTAGACACGCTCGACGCGATCGGCGCGGGCGAGCTGGTGACCGGCGTTCCGGCCTCCGACGTTCCAACATGGCTATCCGACGATGAGGGCATCGATTACACGCAGCTCGAAACCGTTGGAACCATGAAAGAGCCCGACCTGGAGGCCATAGCCAAACTAAACCCGGACCTGGTCGTCCTCGGGTCACGGTCGGCAAGTTTCTACGAGGAATTCTCCCAGTACTTCACAACCATTGACGCTTCGGTGCCGTGGGATCAAGATGATTACTCAAAGCGCGTAGTCGACATGGTGGAAATGCTCGGTGACGCTACCGGCCAAACCGAAGCCGCAGATGAGGCGGCCGCGAACATTGGGGACAAGCTCGCAGAATACAGCGACACTGCCGCTGATAAGGGCACCGCGTTGGTGCTGATGTCTAACGGCGGCGAGATTTCGATGCACGGACCGAAGTCGCGCTGGGCTCCCATTTACGACGTGTTCGGCTTCGAACCCGTCCAAGACGACAAGGCCGACGAGGGTCACAAGGGTCAAAAGATTTCCTTTGAAACCGTGCAAGAACTTAACCCCGACTACATCTTCGTAGTCGACCGTGACGCCGCCGTTGGCAACACCGAAGCGGGCACAACCGCCGAGCAGGTCATGGACAACGAACTGGTTGCCTCCACGACCGCCGCTAAGGAAGGCAACATCGTCTACCTATCTTCGGAGCGCTGGTACATCGTCATGACCGGAGCGTCGAACTTCGTTGCAGAACTTGACGAGATCGCAGCGGCCATCCAGTGAACGCGTAACGAACCGGCGGCAATCCGGAGCAACGTTCCAGGTAGCCGCGCAGAGCAACAGAAAAGCAGGAGCATATGACGACCGTGATGAGGGCGAAAGAGGCCGCGGCTACCAGCCCGGCCACCAATCGCCCGGGCAATGCCTCAAAGCCCAGGTACGCACTGTGGCTTACGGGCGGGCTCGTCGTTGTTGCCGCTTTAGCGTTGTGGTCGATCACTGTAGGGACGGCCAACATGTCGGTGCGCGACATTCTGACCGGCAACGCGTCCGCCGAGCAGCTACGCGTCCTCACGGTCTCGCGCATTCCGCGCACGATCGCCATTATCTTGTCGGGCGCATCCATGGCGGTTGCGGGGCTGGTCATGCAGATGCTGGTTCAAAACCGGTACGTGGAGCCCTCCACCACGGGCGTCACCGAGTCAGCCGGACTTGGTGTCCTGGTTGTCACCTTCGTTTTCCCGGGTGCGTCCATCATGGCGAAGATGGGCTTTTCCGTTGTATTCGCCCTGGCGGGCACCATGCTACTTTTAGCCCTCATTCGATCTATCCCGCATCGCGACGTGATTGTCGTCCCCCTGCTCGGCATCGTTTTGTCGGGGGTAATCGGCGCGGGCGCAACGTTCTTGGCGTGGCAGTTCCAACTGCAAGGAACACTGCAAGCGTGGACGACGGGCGACTTTTCAGGCGTGCTGAAGGGCCGCTACGAACTGCTGTGGGTCGTTGCGGGCGCTAGCGCGATCACCTACTTTTTCGCGGACCGGTTCACGGTCGCGGGGCTGGGGGAAGACCTGGCCAGAAATCTTGGGCTAAACCACGCCCGCCTGACAATGCTCGGCCTCACGATTGTTGCGATCGTTGCGGGAATCGTGACGGTCGTAGCCGGTGCGCTGCCCTTCCTGGGCCTGGTCGTGCCGAACATCGTGTCGCTAATCATGGGTGACTACATGCGCCGCTCACTGCCGTTTGTCGCAATGGGTGGGGCCGTGTTCGTCCTCGTGGCCGACATTATTGGCAGGTCAATCATTGCCCCCGCAGAAATTCCTGTCGGCGTTGTCATGGGCATCGTCGGGGGCGCCATTTTCCTATTCATCTTGTTACGGACGGTTAAGCAATGAGCACGATTACGTTTGAAAATCAGCGCACTGCCAACTTGACGTTAAGCGGCGCGAGGACGCATCAGCCCGCGGCAATAGCGAAGGTACGCTCAATCCTTGCCAGTCGGCACCGCGACGTCAGCAAACGCCTGCTGGTCGCGGCGGCGCTGGCGACGGCGATGGTTTTGTTCTTCCTGTTTTACGACGCGTTGGACGCGTGGCAGATCATCGGCGCCCTGCGCGCCAAGCGCGTGATCGGCCTGGTCGTTGTGGCCGTCGCCCTGTCCGCGTCGACGGTCGTGTTCCAAGCTGTGACGCGTAACCGCATTCTTTCCCCGTCAGTTATGGGGTTTGACGCGATGTTTGCCCTCGTCGCAACTGGGTCCGTATTCTTCTTGACCGCGCGCGTCGCGAACCTGATTCCGTCCTCAATAATGTTTTTGATTCAAGCGGGTTTGATGACGGCGCTGGCCGTTGGCATGTTCATGATGATGATTGGGCGAGGGCGCAGCTCGGTGCACTTGCTGGTGCTGGTAGGCATCGTAGTGGGGACGCTGCTGCGTTCGGTGACGACGATGATGAGCGTCATCATGGACCCGAACGAATACTTGGCAGTGCAGGACCGCGCGATGGCGTCGTTCGCGGCGATTAACACGCAGGCGCTGTGGATGACCACCGCGGTGACGGTGGGCGTGGTTGCGTACATGATGTGGCGCTCGCGGACGTGGGATATTTTGTCGCTCGGGCAAGATGTTGCTGTTGCGCTGGGGGTTAACTACAAGCGCGAGGTGAAGCTCGCCCTCACGGCGTCCGCCCTGTTGGTCGCGGCGGCGACTGCGCTGGTGGGGCCGCTCATGTTCTTTGGCCTGCTGATTGCAAACATTGCGGTGTACGCGCTGGGGTCGTCGAACCTGCGCCACTTGATTCCCGCATCCGCGGCAATCGGCATTGTCGTACTGGTTGGGGGCCAGGCGATTTTGGAGCACGTGCTGAACCAGGCGACCGTCCTGCCAGTCGTTATCGAGTTGGTTGGCGGCGCACTACTTTTGGTCATGCTGGTGAGGGCGGCGCGCCGATGATCGAGATCCGCAATGTCACGATGACCTACGACCGCGTGCCCGTCGTGAAAGACGTGTCCTTCGACCTGCCCGACCACGGGCTGACCGCCCTCATTGGCGCAAATGGGGCTGGAAAATCGACGCTACTTGCCGGAATCGGACGACTGCACCCGCTTCAGGGTGGGGACGTGATCGTTGACGGTAAGAATGTGGAGGATTGGAAGCCGGAGGAACTGGCCCAAACCATGGCGATCTTGCGGCAGGAAAACCACCTGTCGGTGCGGCTCACCGTGGCGGAGTTGGTAATGCTGGGCAGGCATCCGCACTCGCGCGGTCGGACGACCGCTGAGGACGAGGCTAAGGTTGCGGAAGCGTTGAAATCCGTGTCCATGATGGACATGGCCGACCGGTTCTTGGACGAGCTGTCGGGCGGGCAACGCCAGCGCGCATTCATTGCGATGACGCTCGCGCAAGACGCGAAGTACCTGCTGCTCGACGAGCCGCTGTCCGCCCTGGACATGCGCCACTCGCGCGACATGATGCGCCACCTTTCCGCAATCTGTAAACGCAAAGGCCTATCGGTCGTCATCGTCATTCACGACATCAACACCGCGGCCGCCTACGCCGACCGACTCGTCGCCCTCAAAGACGGCGAAATCGTTGCCGACGGCACCGCGCACGAAGTCGTCACACCCAGCGTCTTAGAAAAGATCTTCAACGTCGAAGTCAACGTCGGCGAAGTCGGAGGGCGCCCCGTCGCCATGCCCGTCATCTAGCGGTGTTGGCCGCAATGGCCGCGTGGCAGGCGTGGGTTTACGTGCTCGCGCACTGCGCAGGGTTGGTGGCTCCCCGGCCTGCTCGAGCCGCCGGGCTTCGCGGGCCGCGCGGAGGCTGTGCCCGCGCGTCCATAACGCGAAGCGTCTGCGGGTCTGCGCGGCGGACCGGCTAAACTTGGGCCATGGATTTTGCGCTTAATGGACGCAGTTTTTTGCGAGAGCTAGACTTCACCAACGCCGAGTGGGCATCGTATTTAGACTTGGCCGCCGAACTTAAAGCGGCGAACAAAGCCGGCCGGGAAGTTAAGTATTTAGAGGGGCGCAGGATCGCCCTCGTTTTCGAAAAAATGTCGACACGAACGCGGTGTTCGTTTGAAGTTGCCGCGTTTGATCAGGGCGCGCACACGACGTATTTGGATCCGGCTTCTTCGCACGTGGGCTACAAGGAGTCCGTCGCGGACACGGCGCGGGTCTTGGGCCGCATGTTTGATGCGATCGAGTTTCGCGGAAACTACCACTCCACCGCAGAGCAGCTGGCCGAGTGGTCCGGCGTTCCCGTTTTCAATGGGCTGACCGATCTTTGGCATCCGACGCAAATGCTCGCCGATGCGCTCACAATGCGTGAGCATTCGAGCAAGCCCCTGTCGCAAACCTCGTTCGCGTACGTGGGTGACGCGCGGTTTAACATGGGGCGCTCGCTGCTGGTTTCGGGCGCGATGCTAGGAATGGATGTGCGGATTGTCGCGCCGAAGTCGCTGCAACCACCGGCTGACGTGGTTGAAGTTGCGCGCGAACGGGCCTTGCAGTCGGGCGGTTCCGTAACCGTTACCGACGAGCTTGAGGGCGTCGAGGGCGTGGACTTCCTACACACGGACATGTGGGTCTCGATGGGTGAGCCCGCGCAGGCGTGGGACGAGCGCGTCGCCCTGCTGAAGCCGTATCGCGTGGATCAGGCGCTGATGGATCGGGCGGGGGACGCCAAATTTATGCACTGCCTGCCCGCCGTCCACGATTCCACAACCGAGGTCGGCAAGCAGGTGTTGGATAAGTACGGCCTGGAAGGCTGTGAGGTGACACCGGACGTGTTTGAAGGTGAACGCTCAGTCGTGTTTGACCAGGCTGAAAACCGCATGCACACGATTAAGGCCGTCATGGTTGCCTCCCTGGGACGCCGGCCTTAGAGTTCGCCCGCGCGGTTCGGTAGGCTTGAACAGTTGCAGAAGTTGTAGGCGGCCTAGGCGCGTCCTCGAAAATCAATGGAGATGTTATGACGATCCTGCCCACGCGTGACGTTTGTTATGGCGGCGACTGGAATCCCGACCAGTGGCCCGCGCAGACGGTAGCTGAAGATATCGAGTTGATGAAAGAGGCCGGGGTGAACCTGGTGTCGCTCGCAATATTCTCGTGGGCGAAGCTGGAACCGAAGCCGGGCGAGTACGACTTCGCGTGGCTTCGCGACATCATGGATCGGTGTCATGAGGCTGGCATTTTTGTTGACCTCGCGACGGGCACGGCCGCGCCACCGGTGTGGATGGCGCGCAACAACCCCGAGTCACTACCCGTGAATAAGGACGGGGTGCGCCTGGGGTTTGGGTCTCGCCAGCAGTACTGCCCGTCCTCGCGCGAATATCGCAGCCGTTCAAAGGCGTTGGCCCGCGCGTTGGCGGAGGAGTTTAAGGACCATCCCGCCCTCGTAATGTGGCATGTTAACAACGAATACGCGTGCCACGTGCCGCACTGTTATTGCGACGTGTGCGAGGCCGATTTTCAGGACTGGTTGCGCGACAAGTACGGCGATATTTCCGCGCTGAATGATGCTTGGAACACGCATTTTTGGGCGCAGGTGTACTCCGATTTTGACCAAATTTACGTGCCGAGGACGATGCCGACCATCCCGAATTCGGCACAGGTGCTGGATTTTTGGAGGTTCTCGGACAGCCAGATTTTGAAACTGTACCTGGGGGAGGCCGAGCAGTTGCGCGAGGTGACTCCCGGCATTCCAGTGACGACGAACTTCATGGGCGAGTTCACCTACCTTGATTACCGCGAGTGGGCAAAGCACGTGGACGTGGTTTCTGATGACTCCTATCCGGATCCGGCGCTGCCGGGCGCTGCGCATGAGGTTGCGTTTAACGCGGACTTGATGCGCGGTTTGAAGGGCGGGCAGCCGTTTGTGCTGATGGAGCAGGTGACGTCGGCCGTGCAGTGGCGCCCTCAAAATACGGTGAAGAGGCCGGGCCAGTTTGAACTGTGGTCGCTGTCGCGTGTTGCGCACGGCGCGGATGGTGTTATGCAGTTCCAGTGGCGGCAAAGTCCGGGTGGCGCGGAAATGTTCCACGGCGGCATGGTGCATCATTCGGGGAAGAAGTCGCGCTGGTGGAGTGAGGTCGTGAAACTTGGCGGCTCGCTATCTAACCTGGCGCCCGTTGTGGGTGGGCGTGTGGACGCGAAGGTCGCGGTCGTGGTTGATACGGATAGTGCGCGGGCGCGGCATTTGAGTTGCGGGCCGAATGAGGCTCCCGCACTGTTTTCGGCGGCGCGCGCGTGGCACCGGAGCCTGTGGGAGAAGAACATTGCGACCGACATTATTGGGGTCGAGGACGATCTTGCCGGCTACTCGGTGATTGTTGTGCCCGAGCTGTTTATTGACTACCCCAAGTTCGCGGCCCGGTTGCAGGTGGCTGCGGAGAATGGTGCGCACGTGCTTGTGACGGCCCCGTCGGGTGTTGTGAATCCGACGTTGCGCGCGGTTTTGGGTGGATACTTGGGGTCGCTTTCGGATTTGTTGGGCGTTGTGGTTACGGATTATGCGGTGCATTCGCCGGATGCGGCGAAGTGGGCGCAGTCGGATCTGTGGATGGTTGATCCGCGTGTGGATCGGATTACGAGGGCGGTTGAGACTCCGGGTGTGGTTGATTATCACGACTTGGAGGTACGGTCTGCGGCTTTGGTTCGCGCGCTGGAGCAGGTTGGGTCGCCGAGGCCGGCGCCGCGCGGCGGTGTTTGGGGCGAGTACGTGATGGCCACGAAGGAGGCCGACCAGTTCACAGATCCGATGTGGTTAAACGACGAGGTCGAGGTGGTCGCCCAGTTTGCTCCCGAGTCTGACTTGGGTGGCTGGCCTGCTATCACCAAGCGCAAGGTTGGCAAGGGGGCCGCGTGGTACGTGGCTACCGACTTGGACGCGGTGGGGCGCGACGCCCTCGTACGCGTATTGGCGGCTTACGGGCGGGTTGACATGTCGGCTTCGAATTTGCCCGATGGGATTGAGGTCGTGAAGCGCGGGGTTGTGACGTTCTATTTGAACCACTCTGACCGGGCCGTACAGTTGGCGGGCGTCACCGGGTTTGACTTGCTGAGTCAGGCTGAAGCGACGGGCCACGCGGTGGTGGCGCCGCGCTCCGCGATGGCTATCGTAAGTCGAGAGTAGGCGCGGTTTCTCGCGCCCTTCGCGCGGGCTATTTACTTTCGGGACTCTTGCGCTCCGCGCGGGCTTCGGCCCGCGTGGCTTTCTGGATTTTCTGCTTCCGGTTATTCTCTGCGCGAGCTTCGGCGCGCGCCACGCGGCGCCGGACGCGGCTTTCTGGCTCGTCTACTTTCTGTGGGGGCTATTCAGGCGCCACTGGGGTAGTAGCCACAGGGGGTAGCGTTTTGAGAATAGTCCGATGATCGATCCGAGTGTGCCGATGCCGGTGAGGATGACGCCTACTGCGAAGAGGATGATTACCGGGATTGTGAAGTCTTCGAAGAGGCCGGAGATCCCGATGATTCCCAGTCCGAATAGTAGGACGGTGAAGCTGGGGAGGAAGACGAACGCGAAGCGCTCATCGATCAGTCCTTGTTGGGTTTCCCAACTGCGGGATGATGGTGTGTCTCGGCGGAGCCAGAGTGTGCCGGCGAGTGCGACGACTCCCAGTAGAAACGCGAGGATAAACATACGCCAAGCCTAACGCGCGTGCCCCGAAACCGGTGTTTAAATCCTGCCCGCGTGTGCGTGCTAGCCCACGGTGCGGTGCGGTGTTCGCCCTCGTAAATTCCACGTCGAGATGGTGGTTTGCATAGGTGTGTGTGCGGCTCGCCCTCCGAAATTGTTGTTGTGGGGCACAATGAAGGGATGAACGATATTGCGTCTCCTCCGAAAAATACGCGGCTGATTGAGATTGGTATTGAGGCCCTTCCCGCCGAGGTTTTGAATGCGCTGGATGGGATTACGCGGCTGCTTTATTACCGGTTGCCGCTGAAGAATCGGTTTCGTCGTATTGATGTTCGGGACGGTTTGATTCTGAAGGGTCCTAATGGGTGGGCGGAGGTTTCACCGTTTTGGGATTACGATGCGCCGGAGTCGTCTCAGTGGTTGAGGGCGGGCTTGGAAGCTGCGCGGGGTAAGCCGCTTGAGTTGAAGCGTGACGCTGTTCCCATTAATGCGACTGTGCCGGTTGTGGACCCGCTCACGGCGCAGAAGATTGTGGAGAACTCGGGTGGTTGTACGACCGTGAAGGTGAAGGTCGCGGATCCGGGGTCGACGATTTCGCAAGATTGTGAGCGTATTGAGGCGGTGCGCGACGTCCTGGGGCCCGAGGGCAAGATTCGTGTGGATGCGAATGCGGCGTGGGATGTGGATGAGGCGCTCGCGGCGATTCGTGAGTTGAATGCGGCCGCGGCGAGTGGCGGGGGAGACGGCTTGGAGTACGTGGAGCAGCCGTGTCCGACTGTTGACGAGTTGGCGGCGGTTCGCCGCCAGGTTGACGTTCGTATTGCTGCGGATGAATCGGTTCGGAGGGCGTCCGATCCTTTGGAGGTTGCGCGGGCTGAGGCCGCGGACCTGGTGATCGTGAAGGTGCAACCGCTTGGGGGTGCGGCTCGTTTGATTGAGGTTTGTCAAAATGCGGGCATGCCGGCGGTGGTGTCGTCGGCGCTTGACTCGTCCGTAGGCTTGGCGCGTGGTGTGGAGTGCGCGGCCGCTCTTGACGATTTAGAGTTCGCGTGCGGGTTGGGGACCGCCCGCATGTTTACGGATGACGTGACTGCGGAGCCTATGATTCCGCAGGGCGGTGAGTTGCGTCCTCGCGACATTGAAATCGACGAATCGCGCATCACCTACCTGCCCACGGACGAGCGCGACCTGCGTGAACTGCGGCGATGGATCGTCCGACTAGAAGAAATGGTGCACTGCCTGCGCTAACTCTCTTCCGCAAAACTCCTCCCTGGATGCTCTTCCATGAAACTCCTCCCTGGGTGCCCTTCCGCAAAACTGCTCCCTGGGTGCTCATCCACAAAACTCCTCCCTGGATGCCCTCTAGCGACCGTGTTCTCTGCTGACTCCTTTTGGAGTCTGGAGGTGTAGTGTTCGTTTTTTGTGTTTGTGCAGTGTACGGCTAAATGGGTGCTGTGCGCTGCAGTGGCGTTGCATAGCGGGTGCGTTGTAAAAACTACTTTTTCGAAGTGTGTGGTCCAGGGCCGCGACAGTCGCGTTAAAAAATCCCCCCCCGCCCGAAAAGGTCAAGCAGGTGTCGGCCCGGGCCGCGAGAGTCGCGTGTGCCGTAAACAGAGCGATTGCCGCCGGGCGAAGTGTGGTCCAGGGTCGCGAGAGTCGCGTATATCTCGGCCAGAAAAACAGCAGATGAAACGGGTGTGGTCCCGGGCCGCGAGAGTCGCGTGAGTAGATAGGGGGCGTGGAGAGTAGGCGTCATGTGGCCCCGTGTCGCCTAAACTAGGCACAGCACATCTGTCTGGGAGGAATCTTGACCGCATCTGTCGATTCGCGCTGGCTCGTTGCAGCACTCGCGCAAGAAGTTCGCGATTTCGTAATCTGCGCAGGCTCACGGTCCGCTCCACTCGCTTACGCCGTCGCCGACGCTGAAGCGGCCGGCATCATCCACGCGCACCCCTTCTTTGACGAAAGAGCAGCCGGCTTCTACGCCCTCGGCCTCGCCGCGTCCACACGCCGCCCCGTCGCAGTCATCACCACATCCGGCACCGCACCCGCCCACCTTCTTCCCGCAGTCATCGAAGCCTTCCACACGCACACGCCCCTAATCGTCATCTCCGCCGACCGCCCATTCGAAATGCAAGACGTTGGCGCCTCCCAAACCACCCGCCAAACCGACCTCTTCGGCAGTCACATCACCTCATTCCTAGACATCCCCGCCGGGCTCGGAATATCAAAAAATGCCCGTTCCATACACGAGGACGTACCCGCCAAAACCCTCGTCAACAAGGTTCGCCGCCTACTTGCAACCACACTCGGCCGCCGCGATATTGGCAACGCGCAAGTGCCAACAGCGCAAACAATCACGCCCGGAGGCCCCGCGCACATCAACATCGCCTTCCGCGACCCCCTAGTCCCACAAGATGGCGACCCATCCGTAGCCGACCTCATCGTCACCAAACACCCCCAGCCCACAGCCGCAAACGCCAGCGATCGCTTGACCGGGCACGTAGTTACGGGCGACAAGGTGGCCGCTGTCGCGAAGGCGGACAGCAAAGCAGGTGACAACGTGGGCGAAGCTGCGAAGCCAGCCAGCGAAGCAGGCGAAAATACAGTCCCCGCGTGGGAGGACGTCGTCAAACCCCTGCGCACGGTCATCGTTGCAGGCGACAAGGCGGGTCCGATCGCCTCAACGCTCGCTACGGCCGCCGGAATCCCACTCCTCGCCGAACCATCCTCCGGAGCATTCGGCCTACCCGGCTGGGCCCCGCACCAACAACAGATGCTCACGCACTACGCGGACGAAATCGAACAAGTCATCGTCCTCGGACACCCGAGCCTCTCCCGCCCCGTCTCGCGCCTACTCGCAGACCCCAACATTCGCGTCATCGTGTGCTCAACCGACCGCGACTACACCGACGTATCGGGCAACGCCGACCTCGTCCTCACCGCCATTGCACCCGCAAAAACACCCATGCCGGTACAAGACTGGACCAAACAATGGCACCAGCGCAGCGCCCAAATCACGCGCGGCCTAACCAAGCTCGCCCTCCCCGACGGAGCCCGCGCAGCACACGCCATCTGGGACCACTACGCGCAAAACCCCAACCACGCCCTCGTCCTCGGCGCATCAAATCCAATTCGATACGTCGACCTCGTAGCCTCCGCGCCCATCAACGGCCAACAATCCGCGCCCATAAACGGGCGACAATCCGCGTTCGTACACGCCGCGCGCGGACAGGCCGGCATCGACGGCACCATCGCCACCGCTAAAGGCATCGCTACCAGACTGGACATGCCCGTGCGAGTACTCCTCGGCGACCTTACCTTCCTACACGACCTGAACTCACTCGTAAATCCAGCCGCACAAGGCGCGCCAAATATTGACGTCGTCGTAATCGACGATAAGGGAGGACGCATCTTCAAATCCCTAGAACACGGCCTCGCCGACGCTGACATGTACGAGCGGTTCTTCGCACTCGGCCAAAATATGGACTACCAAGCGCTCGCAGCCGCAACCGGGTGGCAGTATGTCAACGTTGACTACGCCACCGAGCACGCGCAAGCAGACTTGGAAGCCGCGCTAGCCAGCCCGCCCTCCGGAAGAATCATCCACATACGCGCAAACCACGAAGAAATACGTGACGAAATACGCTCACTGTTTTCAGGAAGCGTTCAGGAACCGTAAAGAAACGCTTCAGCGCGCGGGTGAAGACTTCCACTAAATCAATCAAAACGGCAACCGCCGTAGCAAAGTTTGTAGGAGATCAAATCAATGGATGACGAACGCCGCGATCCATCGCAAAACTCAAGCGAACCCGTCGGCCCGTCCAACATGAACGAGGGCGCACCCGGCCAACCCGCAGGGCAAGAAGGCGGACAAGCGGAGGCGCGAAACACTGACGTGCCACGTGCGCACGAACCCGGGCAGGCGGAGGCGCGGAACGCTGACGTGCCACGTGCGCAGGAACCCGGACAGGTGGAGCCGCGAAACGCTGACGCGTCCCGCGCGCAGGAGGGCGTTACGGGTGCGGGTCGGGAAGCCAACAGGGGAGACTGGCCGCAAGACCCAGCCGGTCGACAAGTCCAGTGGCAAGGTCCCGTACAAAACCCGGCCGAAGCAAACCAAGCACCGGGTCGTCAGTCCGCAGGGGCGCAGGCTCCGCAAAACCAGTACCCGGGCGGTCAGTCCGAGCAGAGGCAGTCGGCGCAAAACCATTACCCGGGTAGCCAGTATTCGCGCGGTTGGCAGTCACCCAACGCGCGGCCGCAGGGCAGCCCGTCGCAGGGCGGCCCGTCGCAGGCGACGCCCTCGTATGCGCGGCCTTCGCAGGACACGCGTGCAGAAGGCAACCGTCCGCAGGGCGACCCCATGCCGCAGTATTACCCCGGCTACACGCAGGTAAGGCACGAGCCTCCCAAAAAGCAGCAACGCCGCGGCCCCGGCTGGGGCACGCTCGTAGTCGCCATGATCCTAACCGCGCTACTGTCCGTCCTTGGAACAGTCGGACTACTGCGCGCCACAGACATTGCGGGACTTCGCTACCAGCCGCCGCAGAGCCAACAAGCCGAACAACCCGAAGGCGAAAAAACCGACGTCGTCAAGACTGAAGGCTCCGCGACCGACTGGGAAGCCGTCGCTGACGCCGTCCGCCCCGCCACCGTCTCCATCCAGGTCCGCGCCGGAAACTCCGGCGGCACCGGCTCCGGCGTAGTCTGGGACACCGACGGCCACATCGTCACCAACTACCACGTCGTCTCAGCGGCAGCGGGCTCAAACGACTCGCAAATCACCGTCACCATGTCAGGCGGGCGCCTCTTCGAAGCAAAAATCGTCGGCCTAGACTCCACCACCGACCTCGCCGTCATCAAACTCGTGTCACCGCCAGAAAACCTGGTTGCCGCCAACTTCGGCGACTCCCAACAACTCAGGGTGGGCCAGGACGTCATGGCAATCGGCTCTCCGCTCGGACTTTCCGACACGGTCACCACGGGCGTGATCTCCGCCCTCGATAGGCCCGTTGCCGTAAAGACCGCAGTGCCGCAAGAAGAACAAGACGAGTTCGACTACCTGTTCCCCTTCATCCAACAAGAACCACAATCCGAAACCGTAATCACCAACGCCATCCAGGTGGACGCGTCAATCAACCCCGGAAACTCCGGCGGCCCCCTGTTCGACCAGGCGGGTTACGTGATCGGCGTGAACTCCTCGATCGTCTCGATGGGCGGCGAAAAGGGTAACTCTGGCTCGATCGGCCTCGGCTTCGCGATCCCCGTGAACCTCGTCAAAAACGTTGCCACCCAACTGATCGAAACCGGCGAAGCACAACACGCGCAACTAGGCGTCACCATCACATCCGCAGCCGTAACCGTCGATGGCATCACGCGATTGGGGGCCGAGGTCGTATCAATCCTCCCCGGTGGTGCTGCCGCTGGCTCCGACATCCAAGTCGGCGACGTAATCGTCACGATTGACGGCAACGACGTGGTCTCATCGAGCTCACTCACCGGCTTCGTCCGCCGCTACAACACCGGAGACGTCGTCACCATCGGCGTCGCCCGCGGCGGCACCTTGCACGAAGTCCAAGTCGAACTCCAAGCACGATAACGCCACCAGAAAACAAGTGATAGTGCGACCGGCAAGCAAGTAAATCAGCGCGTTTGTCGCGCGAGAGGCGGCGGCGACGAAAAACGCCGCCACCGGTGGTCGTCACAATATTGAAGGCTCGGGCCAAATGAACTGACCCGAGCCTTCAATATGCAAAAGCCTGCGGCTACTTCTCTAAACCGATCGCCTGCAGCACCGGCATCATTTTCGCCTGCGTCTCCTGCAACTCAACCTCAGGCTGCGAGTCCGGCATGATCCCACCACCGGCAAACACGCGAATCGACCTGCGGTCCGGCAACACTTGCCCGCACCGCAACGCAATCGCGCACGCACCCTCACCGCCACCGTCAATCCAACCGACCGGCCCGGAATACCGCCCTCGATCCGTCAACTCGTGAACCGAAAGCAACTCGAACGCAGCCTGCGTTGGAGTACCGCACACCGCTGCCGTCGGATGCAACGACCGCACAACCTCGCACACCGGCGCCAACCCCGGCTCAATCAAATCCAAATGCGCCGACACGTCACTAGCCAAATGCGTAACGTTCGGCAGGTCCAGCAAGAACGGCTCGGCAGGCGCATCCAAATCCGACGCCATCGGCTGCAGGGCATCCACCACAGACTGCACGGCAAAAGCGTGCTCCTGACGGTCCTTGGCCGAATCCCACAACTCCTCACCCTGACCCGGCGCACACGTACCCGCCAGCACGCGGGACTTCACTACGCCCTCACGCACGGACGCCAACATTTCAGGCGACGCGCCCGTCATCCCCGCAACCGAGAACTTCCAACAAGTCGGATACGCCTTCGCCAGCGCGCGCAAAACCGCCCGCAAATCAATCGGATCGTCCGCCCTCGCCGTAATATCACGCGCCATCACGGCCTTATGCGTATCACCCTTGCGCAACTCCTCAATAACCGCAGCCACCGCGCGCTTCCACGCCGTACGCGACATCGTCCCCGGATCCAAATACCAGTTCTCCGGATCCGTCAAGTGCGGACACGCCTCCTCCGCCTCCGAAAGCCCGAGCGCCGCGTCACCCACCTCAATACGCCACGTAGAATCCTCCGTCGAAACCCACGTAACGCGCGGCAAGATCAACACGCCCGGCGTCGTCGGCGCAAACCCAAACGACATGAGCCCCAGCGGCGCCACCAAACCCGTCCGCGCCAAAAAATCACGCGCACCAGGCACGCCCTCACACGACGAAACGAGTCGCAACCACGCGGCCCCCGCCCTCTTCATGTGAGGCTGATTCTGCACCTTCCCCGGATTCTCCGGCCGCGGATTCGGCAGTAGCGCCCTAGAAAGTTCCTGAAAATTCGGGTCCACGAGGGCGAGGCTCGCATCCTCTTTAGCCACAATCGCCAGCGCCACACCCGTTCCGACAATCGTCGGCTGAGCATCACCAGCCAGCGCGGGGCCAGACCACGAAGAAATCGTGTCCGACGACCCGACGCGCAAAAGGAGCTCCTCAAAGCCGCGACGCTGCGACTCGCGAGTAATCCGCACGCTCTGCAAAAGCGAGCGCACCGGCTCCCAATCAGCTAAATCCTGCGTAGTTTCAAAAGATAAAGATTGCATAGACGACACGGTAAGTAATCCTACCGCGCCCACTACCAAAGGCCGACTTCGCCCCAGAGTCGAAACCGTGTCAAGATATACCCATGACCCAAAGGCCGAACAATGCAGCAGAAGTCAACCGCGCGTATCTGGACAAAAAACCGCATGAAATCGCCGGAATGTTCAACAAAGTTGCGCACCGTTACGACTTGACCAACGAAGCTTTAACCCTCGGCCAGGTCCACATCTGGCGCCGCGGAGTACGCCGCGCACTCAACCCCAGGCCCGGTGAACGCATCCTCGACCTCGCCGCCGGAACCGGTGGTTCCACCGCTGCGCTCGCGGAAAGTGGTGCCGAAGTTGTCGGCTGTGACCTCTCCGAAGGCATGATCGCAGTGGGGCGTCAGCGCCACCCCGAACTCACCTTCGTGCAGGGCGACGCCACCGATTTACCGTTCGAGGACGCGTCCTTCGACGCTGTAACAATTTCGTTCGGACTGCGAAACGTCGAAAACACCGAAAAGGCGCTGCGCGAAATGGCTCGCGTGGTACGGCCCGGAGGGCGCCTGGTTATCTGCGAGTTCTCCCGCCCCACGTGGCCCGTGTTCGCAACGGTTTACAGCTTCTACCTAGAACAGATCTTGACCAGGGTGGCGGGCCTACTTTCGTCTGACGACGAAGCCTACGACTACCTGATCGAGTCGATCCAAGAATGGCCGGACCAAGAGAAACTCGGAGCAATGATTGCTCGATCCGGCTGGCAACGCGTGCAGTACCGCAACTACACCGGCGGCATCCTGGCACTGCACCGTGCTGTACGCTCTAAATAAACACGGTTTTTCCGGTATAAATTTCGCCCGTAGCAGTCTCTAACGAAGAAATAAGAAACATTGACGTCATCAAATATGATTGATCGCGCTCAAACTATGTCCCTATTTCACCGGCCAAACGCGCCATTTTCGCTATCTTTTGAATACCGCCCGCATTACGTGGATAGAGTAAAGGGCGTATGGCCTGGTCGACTTGAGGAATATGGAATTTCACAAGAAGGATCGGTGCCTAATGGAAAAAAGTAAGCGGGAGGAACACGTGGAACTGGCTGACGCAGGCGATCGTACCGCCGATGTCGTCGTAGTTGGCGCGGGTCCAGCCGGTTCAGCGACGGCTTACTATCTGGCGCGCGCCGGACTCGATGTCGCGCTACTCGAAAAATCAACGTTCCCGCGTGACAAGATTTGCGGCGACGGGCTCACCCCCGCAGCCGTAGCCGAAATCAACCTGATGGGTGTTGACACCACGGGTTGGCAGCGCAACAAGGGTTTGAACGTAATCGGTGGTGGCCACTCCATCTATCTGCCGTGGCCGGAAACAAAATCCGCACCTAACTACGGTATGACCCGAGCGCGCATGCAGCTTGACGAAGAACTTGCACGCCGCGCTGAATCAGCCGGCGTTCGACTGTTTGAAGGCCACAACGTTATGAGCGCCCTGCAGACCCCGACGGGTCGCGTGCGCGGCGTGGTCGCCAAAGTTGGCAGGGGGAAGGACGCCCGCGAAGTTGAGTTCCACTCGCGCGTAGTCGTAGAAGCCGGTGGCGTCGCAGCTCGCCTAGCTACCTCCCTCGGCATCGAAAAGATCGAAAACCGCCCGCTCGGCGTTGCGGCCCGCGCCTACTTCAAATCACCCAAGGGTGAAGGGGAGTGGATGGACTCGCACCTCGAACTGTGGAGCGGCAAACGCGAACAGTCCGACCTCCTTCCCGGATACGGGTGGCTATTCCCAATGGGCAACGGCATCGTAAACGTCGGCCTGGGATCAGTATCTTCAACCTCGAGGGCAACCAAGTTGCCCTACAAGGACATCTTTAAGACATGGGTGTCTAACCTTCCCGAAGAATGGGAAATGACCGAAGAAAACCAGCTGGGCCCCCTGCGCTCAGCCGCGCTCCCCATGTCATTCAACCGCAAGCCGCACTACAAGGATGGCCTAGTCATCGTTGGTGACGCGGGCGGCATGGTATCCGCCTTCGACGGAGAAGGAATCGCGCCCGCAATGCGCGCCGGACGCTACGCCGCAGAATCCATCGTTTCCGCGCTCTCACGCGAAAGCGACGCCGGTTTCGACAAGGCAATGCAGACCTACACCGAAGCACTACGCAACGACTGGGGTGGCTACTACCAGCTCGGCCGCGGGTTCGTGAAACTCATCGAAAACCCGAAGATCATGCACGCGTGCACCAAGTACGGCCTGCCCCGCCCTCGTCTAATGAAACTGGTCCACAAACTACTTTCGGACGGGTTCGAACGTTCCGGAGGCGAATGGGACGACAGGCTGATCACAGCTTTGGCGAAGGTGGTGCCAAAGGTATGAGACGCGTCGGGGCGGATTCGCCCCCTGGATCCCTTGAAAAAATATTGTTAACAGTTGGGTTGGAGGCACAGTGAACAATCCTTACATTCCTATTTTGATCATGGCCGCGATCGCGGTCCTGGTCGCGCTTGGTGGTCTGGGAGCCTCCGCAATCCTTGGCCCAGTAAATAAAAACAAGGTGAAGTCGAGTAACTACGAATGTGGCGTCGACCCGATTCACCAGGACGCCGATATGGGACGTTTCCCGGTCAAGTACTACCTGGTCGCGATGACGTTCATCATTTTCGACATTGAGGTCGTATTCCTCTACCCGTGGGCAGTGACCTTCGGGAAGCTCGGACTATTCGGCCTTGCAATCATGCTTACGTTCATCGCGCTGATCACGGTGCCATACCTATACGAATGGCGACGTGGCGGCCTGGATTGGGACTGATAGGAGGGATCAGCTATGGGACTAGAAGATAGCATTCCCGCGGGTGTTGGCCTCACTTCACTGGAGAAGGTCCTAGACCTTGCTCGCAAGCACTCGCAGTGGCCGGTGACGATGGGTCTGGCCTGCTGTTCGATCGAAATGATGGCAGCCGGTACGCCCCGCTTCGACATGGCACGTTTTGGTCTGGAGGTGTTCCGCGCTTCGCCGCGTCACGCTGACCTGATGATCATTTCTGGCCGACTGTCGCACAAGATGGCGCCGATCGTGCGTCGCGTGTACGACTCGATGCCGGAACCCAAGTGGGTTATTTCGATGGGTGCTTGCGCATCGTCGGGCGGCATGTTCAACAACTACGCGATCGTGCAGGGCTGTGACCACATTGTTCCCGTCGACGTGTACCTGCCCGGTTGCCCGCCGCGCCCCGAAGCGCTGATCAACGCGATTCTGGTTTTGCGCGAACAGATCGGCCAGGAGCCGGTTGGTGCTCACCGCGCTGAAATTGCACGCAAGGCGGAGGAAGCCGCACTGGCAGCCACCCCGACCTACCAGATGAAGGGACTGCTTGCATGAGCGACAAATCCCCAGCACCGCAGCAGTTCGGTGAACTGCAGCCGCAACAACTCAGTGAACGCGCAGCCGCAGCCCCTGAACAGGTTGATGTACGCACCGGCCAGTGGGGTGTTCACGGCACGGGCGACACGTCCGGTTTTGGTGGCCTGACCCGCGTTATTGAACTTCCCGGTGAGTCTGCCCGCCCGTACGGCGGTTGGTTCGACACTGTCGTCGACATTCTTGAAGAGCTAATCGTAGATGCGGGCCTCAAGGTAGGTAACGTAATCGAACGCGTCGTTGTAGACCGTGACGAGCTCACCATCTTCATCGTGCGCGAGCACCTGCTTCAGGTAGCGCGTTGGCTTCGTGACGACCAGGACTTGCGCTTTGAACTGTGCCTCGGTGTTTCTGGCGTTCACTACCCCGACGATGCGGGCCGTGAACTGCACGCGGTTTACCACCTGATGTCGGTGACTCACAACCGCAACCTGCGTCTTGAAGTAGTCGCACCGGACGCTGATCCGAAGATCCCGTCGGTCGTTTCCATTTACCCCGGAAACGATTGGCACGAGCGTGAAACGTGGGACCTGTTCGGAATCGTGTTCACCGGACACCCCGGTCTTACCCGTACTGCCATGCCCGACGACTGGGTAGGCCACCCGCAGCGTAAGGATTACCCGCTCGGTGGTATTCCAGTTGAGTACAAGGGTGCAACAGTTCCGCCGCCAGATTCTCGGAGGTCGTACAACTAATGACGAACGAAAAACCGGTATTTTACGCCACGCCCGGTGGCATCGATGCCGACGACATTCCTGAGGTAATGGCGTCGGGCGGTGACTGGGAGGACGTCCTTTCAGAAATCGAGCGCCTGTCGAACGAGCGCATCGTTTTGAACCTGGGCCCCATTCACCCGTCAACTCACGGCGTTTTGCGCGTAATCCTCGAGATTGACGGCGAGATCGTCCGCGAAGCCCGCCTCAACACGGGCTACCTGCACACGGGTATTGAGAAGAACATGGAGTTCCGCACCTGGACACAGGGCGTCACGTTCTGTACCCGCATGGACTACGTTGCGCCCTTATTTAATGAGGCCGTATACGTCCAGGCCGTGGAGAAGCTACTCGGTATTACCGACCAGGTGCCGCAGCGCGCCAACTGGATTCGCATCCTGATGATGGAGCTCAACCGTATTAGCTCCCACCTGGTTGCAATCGGTTCGGGTGGTAACGAGCTTGGTGCAACCACGATGATGACGATCGCGTTCCGCGCTCGTGAAAACATTCTGCGCATCTTTGAGCGAGTCACCGGCCTGCGTATGAACCACGCGTACATGCGCCCCGGCGGTGTTTCGACCGACCTCCCGAAGGGAACGACGGACTACATTCGTGAACTCCTACCGCTTGTCCGCAACGATGTGGGTGAGCTTCAGGACCTCACGTTGGAGAACCCGATCTTCAAGCTTCGCCACGTGAATGTTGGCTACATGTCGCTGTCGGCAATGATGGCGCTGGGCCTCACGGGCCCGTGCTTGCGCGCCGGTGGCCTGCCGCTCGACTTGCGTAAGTCGCAGCCGTACTTCGGTTACGATCAGCTCGAGTTTGACGTTCCGGTCCGCGACAGGTCGGATGCTTACAACCGCGTCCAGGTTCGTTTTGACGAGTGCTACCAGTCGCTTCGAATCATTAACCAGGTGCTCGACAAGCTCGACGCGTGCGAGGGCGACCCGGTAATGGTTGAAGACCCGGCCATCAAGTGGCCCGCGCAGTTGTCGGTGTCCGCGGAGGACGGGCAGGGTAACTCGCTGGCTCACATTCGCGAAATCATGGGCGAGTCCATGGAGTCGCTGATTCACCACTTCAAACTGGTGACCGAGGGCTTTAAGGTCCCGGCCGGCCAGGCACAAGGTTTGGTTGAGCACGCGAAGGGTGTCATTGGATGCCACGCCGTGTCGACGGGTGGAACCCGCCCGTACCGCGTGCACTTCCGCGACCCGTCATTCTCTAACCTACAGTCGTTCGCGATGATGACCGAGGGCGGTCAGCTTGCTGACGTCGTTGTCTCGCTCGCATCGATCGACCCTGTCTTGGGAGGTGTTGATCGCTAATGTACAGCGATGATGTATTGCAGCGCCTGCGCGGCGAAGCGGACCAGATCCTGAGCCGTTACCCGGCCGGGCACGAGCGTTCCGCGCTACTGCCGATGCTGCACTTGGTTCAATCTGAAGACGGCTACGTGTCCGCCGACGGTATCGCTTTTTGCGCCGAGGTCCTGGAGTTAACCAGGTCTGAGGTTTCAGCTGTTGCGACGTTCTACACGCAGTACAAGCGCCACCCGAACGGCGACTACAACGTGGGTGTTTGCACGAACGCCCTCTGCGCAGTTATGGGCGGCGACCAGATTTGGGAGGCCTTGGAAGGCCACCTCGGTTTGGGGCACGACGAGACGTCGGAGGACGGCAAGATCACGCTGGAGCGCCTCGAGTGCAACGCGGCGTGCGACTACGCGCCGGTCGTGATGGTGAACTGGGAGTTCTTTGACAACCAGACGCCCGAATCCGCCCTCGCTTTGGTTGATGATCTGATTGCTGGCCGCGACGTGCAGCCGACGCGCGGACCGGAAAAGGTTCGCACGTTCAAGGAAATCTCGCACCTGTTGGCCGGTTTTGAGGACGGGCACGTACACGAAGGCCCGTCTGCCGGTGAACCCACGCTTCGCGGTTTGAAGCTTGCTAAGGAAAAGGGCTGGGAATGCCCCGCTCCGACCACGAGTGGTTCGGCTGGCTCGACTGAGCCCGCCCAGGAAGTTGGCGGCGAGCACTCTTCCGCGGAGCGCCCGGCGACCACAAAGGAAGATAAGGAGGGCGACGAATGAGCGACGTGACGTTCTCGAAGCCCGGAACCCTAACCCCGGTGCTTTCTCGCGGCTGGGATGAGGATCGTTCCTGGACCCTGGAGTCGTACCGCGCGCGCGGCGGCTACAAGGGTTTGGAAAAGGCCCTCAAGATGGAGCCGGGCGATATCACGGAAACAGTGAAGGCCGCGGGCCTTCGAGGCCGTGGTGGCGCTGGATTCCCCACGGGTTTGAAGTGGTCGTTCCTTCCTCCTGACGATGGTAAGCCGCGCTACCTGGTTGTTAACGCTGACGAGTCTGAGCCGGGAACCTGTAAGGATATTCCGCTGCTGATGGCTAACCCGCACGTTTTGATTGAGGGTATGGCGATCACGGCTCGCGCGATTCGTTGTGAGCACGCGTTTGTTTACCTGCGTGGCGAAGTCGCGCACGTGTATCGTCGCCTGCTTAACGCGGTTCGTGAAGCTGAGGAAGCCGGCATTATTGGTGAGGGCGTTGGCCCGAACGGTGACTTCACCCTTCGCATTACGGCTCACGCCGGTGCGGGCGCCTACATTTGCGGTGAGGAAACCGCGCTGCTTGATTCGCTTGAGGGCCGCCGCGGTCACCCGCGTCTGAAGCCTCCGTTCCCCGCGGTTGAGGGTCTTTACGCCCGCCCGACCGTTGTGAACAACGTTGAGTCGATCTCTCAGGTTTCGGGTATTTTCCAAAACGAAGCCGGATGGTTCAACACGATGGGGACCGAGAAGTCTGCCGGTCACGGCCTCTTCTCCGTTTCTGGTCACGTGAACAATCCCGGCCAGTTCGAAGCGCCGTTCGGTATTACGATGCGTGAACTAATCGAGATGGCCGGCGGTATTCGCGACGGCCACAAGTTGAAGTTCTGGACGCCCGGCGGTTCATCCACCCCGATCTTCACTGAAGAAGAACTGGATGTGCCCCTTGACTACGAGTCGGTTGGTGAAGCCGGTTCGATGCTCGCAACCCGCGCGTTGCAGGTGTTTGACGAAACCACTTCGGTGGTTCGCGTTATCACCCGCTGGGTTGAGTTCTACCAGCACGAATCGTGCGGTAAGTGCACCCCGTGCCGTGAAGGCACGTACTGGATGAAGCAGATTTTGCTTCGCCTGGAGGACGGACGTGGCTTGCCCGGCGACATCGACAAGCTGCTCGAGATTGCCGGTAACATTGCGGGCCGCTCGTTCTGCGCGCTCGGTGACGCTTCGGCAGTTCCGGTTCAGTCGGGTATCGCGCGTTTCCGCGAGGAGTTCGAAGCTGGCATGACTACGCCCGCGCGCGAGCTGTTCCCGTATGAAGCGTCCGCCGTATTTGCTAAAGGAGGTGCCCGATGAGTGAGGATTTGGTAACTCTCACTATCGACGACACGGAAGTCACGGTTCCGAAGGGGACGCTGATTATTCGCGCCGCCGAGCAGGTCGGCATTCGCATTCCGCGTTTTTGTGATCACCCGCTGCTGAAGCCTGCCGGTGCTTGCCGTCAGTGTCTAGTAGAGGTAGCGGCGCCGGATCGCTCCGGTAATGTTCGCCCGTTCCCGAAGCCGCAGACTTCGTGCACGATGACCGTCATGGAAGGCATGGTTGTTAAGACCCAGCGCACTTCCGAGGTTGCGGAGAAGGCCCAGAAGGGGATCATGGAGTTCCTCCTGATCAACCACCCGCTGGACTGCCCGATTTGTGACAAGGGCGGCGAGTGTCCGCTACAGAATCAGGCTATGACCGAGGGGCGCGCGGTTTCGCGCTTCACGGACGCCAAGCGCGTCTTCCCGAAGCCGATCCGCCTGTCCACTCAGATTCTGCTTGACCGCGACCGTTGCATCCTGTGTCAGCGTTGCGTGCGTTTTTCGAAGGAGATCGCGGGCGACGCGTTCATTGATTTGCAAGGACGTGGCGGCGGTTCGTCGCCGACCGATGAGCACAAGTTCATGGGTGAGCAGGTCGGCACGTTCGACACGCAGGTGCTGGACTTCCACAACCCGGATGTTCCCCACGACGCTGGCCTGCCGGCCGTTGACGGGCTTGCCGGACCTCTTGGCAACCCCGGCTACGCTACCGGCCTGCACGCGGGTCCGATGGGGGAGGCCGAGAAGGACACGACGGGTCGCCCGTTCGCTTCCTACTTCTCTGGCAACACGATCCAGATTTGCCCCGTCGGCGCACTGACCGCGGCTTCCTACCGTTTCCGCGGCCGCCCGTTCGACCTGGTATCCACCCCGTCGATCACCGAACACGACGCTTCTGGCGCAGCCACTCGCGTCGACATTCGCCGCGGTGAGGTCGTTCGCGTCCTCGCCGGTGATGATCCGGAGGTCAACGAAGAGTGGATCACCGACAAGGACCGTTTCGGATTCTCTTGGTCCACCGGTGAAGACCGCTTGAACAGCCCGCTCGTTCGCGAAAACGGCGAACTCGTTCCCACCTCGTGGGCAGACGCTCTGGATCGCGCGGCGCGCGGCCTGGAAGCTGCTCGCGGTGGCAAGAACGTCCTCATGCCCGGCGGACGCCTATCCGTGGAAGACGGATACGCGTGGTCGAAGTTCGCTCGCGTCGTAATGCGCACGAACCAGATCGACCAGCGCGTGCGCTCCACCAGCATGGAAGAAACCCAGTTCCTCGGCAGTCGCGTAGCGGGCACCGGACTGGGCGTCACCTACAAGGATTTGGAGAAGGCCGGACGCGTCCTCATCGTCGGATTGGAAGCCGAGGACGAAATCGGAACCGTATTCCTACGACTACGCAAGGGCATGCTTGCCGGAACGGTCAAGGTATCGGTCGTCGCACCGTTCACCACGCCGTCAACGCGCAAGATGAAGGCCGACTTGCTACGCGCCGCTCCGGGCACCGAGCCCGAAGTACTGGGAGCCATTGAGGGCGAACTCGCAGAAGAACTCGCCAACGGTGTCATCCTGGTGGGCGAGCGCGCGGTTGAAATCCCCGGCCTCTACACCGAGGTAGCCCGCCTAGCCGACCGCACGGGAGCGCGCATCGCGTGGATCCCGCGCAGGGCCGGAGAGCGCGGCGGACTCGAAGTTGGTTTGAACCCGAGCCTGCTCCCGTTTGGCCGTAGCGTTGCCGACGCGGACGCCCGCATTGACATGGAGGCCGTCTGGGGCGCACCAATCCCGACCGACGACACGAAGTGCACCGTCAACATCCTCGCCGACGCGGCCAACGACCCGCGCGCAGCGATGATCATCGGTGGCGTTGACTCCCGTGACGTCCCGGATTCGCAGGGCTTCAAGACCGCGGTTGAAAAAGCCGAGTTCGTAGTCGCCCTCGAGGTTCGCAAGACCGACCTCACAGAACTAGCAGATGTCGTATTCCCCGTAGCTCCCATTGCGGAGAAGAACGGCACATTCATTAACTGGGAAGGCCGCCTGCGCCCGTTCGGTCAGGCTCTGAGCTCCCGTGCACTAACCGACCGTGACGTCCTGCAGCGCCTCGCCGCTGAAATGGGCGTCGACCTCGGACTGCCCGACATGAAGGCAACGCACGCGGAAATCAACGAGCTCATGAACTGGGACGGCGCACGTATCGAGGCCCCCGCAGTTGCCGCTGAACCGGTGCGCGCACCGGGCGTTGGCAACGCCGTCCTCGCAACACACAAGCAAATGATCGACGAAGGTCGCCTACAGGACTTCGCACCGGAACTCGCGGGCACCGCTCGCCGCTCCGTTGCACGCCTGTCCGGCGCGACCATGCGCGCGATCGGCGCCACCGCGGGTGGCAAGGTAAGTGTGAGCACGGACCGCGGAACCATCACGCTTCCAGTAGTGGAAAGCGACCTCCCTGAAGACGTGGTCTGGCTACCCGAATGCTCGGTCGGCTCCCACGTACACGAAACTCTCGGGGCTAAGAATGGCTCCGTAGTATCCATCACAGCCAACTCGGAGGTGACCCGGTGAGTTCCCTAGCTCTCACAGTGCTACCGTTTGCTCCACCGACAACCGCGCCGGCTGACTTCAGTGAAGAAACGTGGTGGCTGAGCCTAATCAAGGCCCTGTTCATCGTGCTGTTCCTCATCACGTCGGTCATTATGGCGCTGTGGGTCGAGCGTCGCGGTCTGGGTCGTATGCAGACGCGTCCCGGCCCGAACGTGGCAGGCCCACTCGGCCTGTTCCAAGCATTCGCCGACGCCGTGAAGCTCCTGTTCAAGGAGGACATCTGGACCGACAAGGCAGAGAAGTTCATCTACTTCCTCGCCCCCGCGATCTCGGCGTTCTCCGCGTTCATGGTGCTAGCGGTTATCCCAATGGGACCAAACGTCAATATGTTTGGTCGCTCCACACCCCTGCAGCTGGCGGACACCCCCATCGCAGTGCTCTACATCCTCGCAATCGCGTCGCTAGGGCTCTACGGTACAGTCCTCGGCGGCTGGTCGACCCGTTCGACCCTGCCGCTGCTCGGCTCGGTTCGTTCCGCCGCACAGGTTATTTCCTACGAACTCTCCATGGGCCTGTCGCTCGTATCCGTGTTCCTAGTATCCGGTTCGATGTCGACCTCGGAAATCGTTGGCGCCCAGTACCCCGTGTGGTGGGGGTTCGCCCTCCTACCCGCATTCATCGTCTACCTGATTTCAATGGTCGGTGAGGTTAACCGCCTCCCGTTCGACCTTCCCGAAGCTGAAGGTGAACTGGTTGCGGGCCACATGACGGAGTACTCCTCGATGAAGTTCGGCTGGTACTACCTGTCCGAATACATCAACATGTTCAACGTTTCCGCGGTTGCAACCACCGTTTTCTTCGGCGGTTGGCACGCACCGTTCGGCCTATCACTAATCCCCGGTATTGACTTCAACGCCGGCTGGTGGGGCCTGCTGTGGTTCACGTTGAAGATGTGGTTCTTCTTCTCGCTCATGGTCTGGGTCCGCGGTACGCTCCTGCGTTTCCGTTACGACCAGTTCATGAAGCTCGGCTGGAAGGTCCTAATCCCGATCTCCCTGGTATGGCTGATTATCGTCGCCGTGCTACAGGGCGTTCGCATGTGGGTTACCGACTCGCTTCTGGTTATCACCGGTGGCATCGTCGCGATCTTCCTAGTCATCATGATCATCCTGTGGTTGGCAGATAAGCCCACCAAGGACGAGGACGAGCCTGCCGAAGCATTTGACCCATTCGCCGGCGGCTATCCGATTCCGCCGCTACCCGGCCAGCAGCTTCCGCCGTCACCGCGCGCGGGGCGTGAACCAGTTGGTGTCACCACCACGGCTAAGGCCGCTACCGATCCGAAGGAGGATAGCGATGAGTGAGCAGAAAAACGACGGCGAGATGCGGTACGAGCAGGACCCGAAGGGATTCTTCGGTAACCTGTTTGCCCCCGTGGCGGGATTCGGCGTCACCTTCACGTCATTCTTCCGCCCGTACGTCACAGAGCAATACCCCTTCGAAGGGCCTTACGTACAGCCGCGTTTCCACGGCCGCCACCAGCTGAACCGCTACGCGGACGGCCTCGAGAAATGTATTGGATGCGAGCTTTGCGCGTGGGCATGCCCCGCTGACGCGATCCTCGTCGAGGCTGGAAACAACACTCCTGAAGAACAGTTCGCCCCCGGTGAGCGTTACGGCCGCGTGTACCAGGTCAACTACCTGCGTTGCATTTTCTGCGGCCTGTGCATCGAGGCCTGCCCGACTCGCGCCCTCACAATGGGACACGACTTCGAGCTAGCCGACTACCACCGCCGCGACCTGATCTTCGAAAAGCCGCAGATCCTGGCACCCATGAAGGAAGGCATGCTAGCCGCGCCTCACCCCATGGTTGACGGACTAACTGACGGTGACTACTACCGCGGTGCCGTAACCGGCCCCACGAAGGAACAGGTTGAATGGGTACGCGAACGCCGCCCGGACGACCCGACCTTGGAGGCCGCTGCGAAGGCCGCAGAAAAGAACGAAATGGCTCTCGCTAGCTCCGAACCTGTAAAGAATGAGGAGGCGAGAAACAATGATGCTTAGCGCAGTCACTGCCGGCCCGCAAATGACCGGCACTGGGGAAGCGGTCCTGTTTTGGATTACCGCAATCTTCATGATTGCCGGAGCACTCGGAGTCCTCTTCTTCAAAAAAGCCGCCTACGCGGCACTGTCCATGGTTACCGTGATGCTCGGCCTGTCCGTCCTCTACTTCGCGCAGGGAGCACCCTTCATGGGCGTCGTGCAGGTCGTCGTTTACACCGGCGCGATCATGATGCTCTTCCTGTTCGTCCTAATGATGATTGGCCTGCAGGCAACCGATAACTATCTGAACCAAAAACGCTCAAACATTGTGTTGGCAGTTATCGGTTCAGGTGTTCTCGCGTTCGTACTGTCCACTCTGATTTGGAACGCGAACCTGCCGGCCGCGAAAGAGTTCGGTGTGGACCCCTACACCAACGCTCCGGTAGAAAACCTGGCCATAGTCTTGTTCCAAGACTTCTGGTTCTCGATGGAACTGGCAGCCGCACTGCTCGTAACCGCAGCGGTTGGCGCCGTCCTCCTGACCCACGGTGACCGCCTAACGCCCAAGCGCACGCAACGCGCAGTCGTCGAAGCGAAGATGTCGGCCTACGCCGAAACCGGTCGCCACGTCGGCCAGCACACCGCACCCGGTGTTTACGCCCGCTCGACCGCGTTCGACGTTGGCGCCCTGTCCGGTGAAACCCACAAGCCCGTTGAGGACTCGATCCCGCGCGTCCTGCGCGTTCGCGGCCTCGACCGCTCCCTTGGTTCACTCGACCCCGAGCTCGCACGCGCCCTCCAAAAGCAGGCGTCCGGTCAGCCCACAGAACACGCGATCCACGGCGTTGCCGGCACCAGCCGCGTAACGAAGTCCGGCGCGTGGGGCATGAGCGGCAAGTCCGCCCCGGACGGCCTCGTTCAATACGAAGCGCGCCCCGAGATTGAGGCAAAGCCCGAAGCAGAAGTCGAAGCAGGTACAGAGGAGGGCGAAGACAAATGAGTCTGTCGTACTACATCATCTTGGCGATGATTCTCTTCTCGATCGGCGCAGCCGTAGTAATGGTTCGCCGCTCCGCGGTGATCTCGCTTATGGGCGTTGAGCTCATGCTGAACTCAGCGAACCTCACACTAATCACATTTGCCCGCATTCACGGTGACTTCACCGGCCAAGTCATGGCGTTCTTCGTCATGATCGTCGCCGCCGCGGAGGTCGTAGTCGGCCTCGCAATCATCGTGTCCATCTTCCGATCCCGTCGCACCACTTCGGTCGACGAGGTCAACCTACTGAAGAACTGAGGGAGGAAAGGTGAACTACTCCATGCTTCTTCCCCAGGTAGCCGCTGAAGCCGGCTTCAACACGGCTTCGGGCGCCGCATCACTGGGATGGTTGATGATCGCGATTCCACTCGCGGTATCAATCCTGTTGCTCCTACTCGGACGCGTCTCCGACGGCTGGGGCCACTGGGTTGCAGTCATCGCTTCCTGGTCTTCCTTCGTAATCGGCGCGTTCATCCTGTTCCAAATGCTGGCGCTACCAGCCTCGGAACGCGGAATGGAACACGTGCTGTTCGACTGGATACCAGCCGGTGATTTCAGCGTTTCCTTCGGCCTGCTCATGGACCCGCTGTCCATGACGTTCGTAATGCTCGTCACCTTCGTCGGATCCTTGATCCACATTTACGCGGTGGCGTACATGGAACACGACAAGGACCGCAGGCGCTTCTTCGCATACCTAAACTTCTTCATTGCCGCGATGCTCATCCTGGTTCTCGGTAACTCCTACGCGATCCTCTTCGTTGGCTGGGAAGGCGTCGGTCTGGCGTCCTACCTGTTGATCGGATTCTGGAACCAAGTTCCCGAATACGCAACGGCAGCTAAGAAGGCGTTCGTAATGAACCGTGTCGGTGACATGGGTCTGCTACTCGCCATGATGGTTATGGTCGCCCAGTTCAGCTCGGTTGACTTCCGCGTAGTAAGCGGTGAAGTTGCCGGAGCGACGCAGGGCACCGCAACCCTGATCGGCCTGTTCCTCCTGTTGGCGGCCACCGGTAAGTCCGCACAGTTCCCGTTGCAGGCATGGCTCGGTGACGCAATGGCCGGTCCGACCCCGGTCTCGGCCCTCATCCACGCGGCAACAATGGTTACCGCGGGCGTCTACCTAATCGTCCGCTCCGGCGCTGTCTACCTGCAGGCCCCGATCGCCGCAACCGTCGTCGCAATCGTCGGTGCGATCACCCTGCTGTTCGGCGCGATCGTCGGTACCGCAAAGGACGACATCAAGAAGGTGCTCGCAGCATCCACGATGTCGCAAATCGGTTACATGATGCTCGGCGCAGGCCTCGGCCCGGTCGGCTGGGTATTCGCGATCTTCCACCTGTTCACCCACGGCTTCTTCAAGGCCCTCATGTTCCTTGGAGCCGGCTCCGTCATGCACGGCATGGACGACCAGGTGAACATGCGTAACTTCGGCGCCCTGAAGGGCCCGATGAAGATTACGTGGCTCACCTTCATGATGGGCTGGCTCGCGATCCTCGGCGTACCGCCGTTCTCCGGATTCTGGTCAAAGGACCCGATCATCGAAACCGCGTTCTCGGCAAACCACTTCGGCAACGCAGACGCCGTCTGGGCAGGCTGGGTCTTCGGCCTCGTCGCCCTCATTGGCGCTGGAATCACCGCGTTCTACATGTCGCGCCTGTTCTTCATGACATTCCACGGCAAGGCCCGCTGGACAACCACGAAGACAGGGGAGCCGATTCAGCCGCACGAGTCATCGCCACTAATGACAGTCCCGATGATCATCCTGGCCATCGGCGCAATCGCGATTGGTGGACTACTAACGATCAACTCGGCATTCGTCACCTGGCTAGAGCCAGTCACTGGCGTTGCAGAACACGCAGAGCCCGTACTGCCCGTACCCGTTATCCAAATCCTAGTCATCGTGCTGATCATCGTTGGCGCCGGCTGGGCATGGATGAAGTACGGACGCGACGAGGTCCCGCAGGCCGTTCCCGCCGGCAACGCACTTGTGCACGCGGCACGCAACGACCTGTTCCAAGACCAACTCAACGAGAGCCTATTCATGGCTCCCGGCATGGCCCTAATGAAGGGCGTAACCGTTGGCGACCGCTACGTGGTAGACGGCATCGTCAACGGGGCAGCGAAACTCTCCGCCGGCCTCGGACGACTCACGTCCAGGGCGCAAACCGGTTACGTTCGCTCCTACGCCTCTTACATTGCGGGTGGAGTTCTCTTGGCCCTCGCAGTCGTCCTGGTAACACGGTTCTAAGGGCGGAGGAAACTGATGGAAATGCAAGTTATCTCGGCAGCTTCAATCCCGTGGCTGTCCATTCTCATAGCACTCCCGGCAATCATGGGTGTTCTAGTCGCCGCGGTCGCGCCACTACGCGTGATCGGACGCTGGATCGTCCTCGTCGTGTCACTGGTCGAACTAGTCATCGGTCTGGCAGCAGCCGTATCGATGGATTGGACCGCAGCGAACACCTACCAGCTGGCGGAAACCTACAACTGGATTCCGCGCATCGGTGTGTCCTGGGGTCTGGGCGTCAACCAGCTGGGCATGGCCATGATCCTGCTCGCACTCGCCCTCGTACCCATCGTCCTCATCGCAGGATGGAAGGAAGACGAAGGCAAACGCGACTCGGCACGCACGTCGGGAATGTACACGGCGCTGATCCTCATCCTTGAGGCCTTCATGGTCATCATCTTTGCGGCACGCGACGTCGTACTGTTCTACATCGCATTCGAAGCAATGCTGATTCCGCTGTACTTCATGATCGGACGCTTCGGCGGTAAGAACGCACGCGCAGCTGCGCTGAAGTTCTTGCTCTACTCGCTACTCGGCGGCCTGATCATGCTGGCCGGCATCATCGGCCTGTGGGTCTACTCCGACCAGGGGCCGAACGCGTTCCTAATGGAAAACATGTCGCAAACCGCGCTACCGATGAACGTTGAGATGTGGCTATTCATCTCGTTCTTCATCGCATTCGCGATTAAGGCCCCGATGGTTCCGGTCCACACCTGGCTACCCGACACCGCGGCCGCGGCACGTCCGGGCACGTCGGTGCTACTAGTCGGCGTACTCGACAAGATCGGTACGTTCGGAATGATCATGCTCGCGCTACCGCTGTTCCCGAACGCTTCGGTTAAGGCGGCGCCCGTCATCATCACCCTCGCGATCATCTCGATCCTGTACGGCGGACTCGCCGCAATCGGTCAGAAGGACCTCATGCGATTGGTGTCGTTCACCTCGGTGTCGCACTTCGGCTTCATGGTCCTCGGTATTTACATCGGTTCGCACCTGGCACTGGTTGGCGCAATGTTCTACATGGTCGCCCACGGTGTTTCGATTGCGGGCATGTTCCTGATCTCCGGATTCCTAACCGAACGCGGTGGAACTCGTGAAATCGCGGCGTACCGCGGCATGCAGCGAGTCACCCCCGTTATTGCTGGAACCTGGCTTGTAGCGGGCCTCGCGTCCGTCGCACTGCCCGGCCTGTCGGGCTTCGTACCGGAGTTCCTGGTACTTGTCGGCACGTGGAAGGTCAGCCCCGCCGCCGCGATCTTCGCGGTCCTCGGCGTCGTGCTGGCAGCGCTCTACCTGCTGATTCCGTACCAGGCGATCTTCACCGGCCCGGTGCCGGCAAACGCGGGTAAGTTCACAGACATGAACATGCGCGAAAAGGGCGCAATAACACCTGTGCTAATCGCAATGGTCGTACTCGGCATTTGGTCCGCACCGCTAGTCGATGCGCTAAACCCGGTTGCTGACACTGCGTTGGCACAGTACGAAGCCGCTTCGGTTTCGGATCAGAACCTGGGCGCATCCGCGCAGCTGGATGTCGTGGAAGGGAGCGACAAGTGAACTTGATCCTGCCAATGGAAACAGTCATTACTCCACCCCAGATCTCGTGGGAGGCCCTGACCCCCGTCCTGATCGTGCTGGGTGCGGCGGTGATTGGTGTTCTAGTTGAAGCTTTCGCGCCGCGCAAGGGCCGCCGTACCGTGCAGGTTCTGCTGTCCATCTTCGCGGTTCTGGCATCCTTCGTTGCGGTAGTCGCACGTTGGGAGGCCGCGATTGAATCCCCGCTGGCAATGAACGAGTATCACGAAGACACTCTGACACTTGCCGCGCAGGGCATCCTGCTGATCATCGCGTTCCTCGCGCTACTGGTCATTACGGACCGCACGGAACTAGGCGACGGTGCTTTCGCCGCCCAGCCTTCGGACCGCCCCGGATCCTCTGACGAGGACCTGTCGATTGCGAAGAACTACCAGCGCACGGAAATCTTCCCGCTGGTCCTGTTCTCGCTCGGCGGCATGATGGTGTTCCCCGCGGCGTCCAGCCTGATCTCGCTGTTCATCGCACTGGAAGTGCTGTCGCTACCGCTATACATCCTGACTGCAACGGCTCGCCGTCGCCGCCAGCTGTCGCAGGAAGCCGCACTGAAGTACTTCCTGCTGGGCGCGTTCGCATCGGCGTTCTTCCTGATGGGTTCGGCCCTGCTGTACGGATACTCCGGCTCGGTCAACCTGGCTGACATTTCCCGCGCCATCCCGATGATTCCGGGAATGGACTGGATGATGATCGCCGGTATCTTCATGATCATGGTCGGCCTGCTGTTCAAGGTTGGTGCCGCACCGTTCCACGCGTGGACGCCGGATGTTTACCAGGGCGCCCCGACCCCGATCACCGGCTTCATGGCCGCGGCGGTTAAGGTCGCAGCGTTTGGTGCGATGCTCCGCGTTTACTTGACGATCGGCACGCGCGTTGAGTGGGACCTGATTTGGATCCTCGGCGCAGTCGCGGTCCTGACCATTGCGATCGGTACGTTCGTCGGTTTGATCCAGAGCGACATCAAGCGCCTGCTGGCGTACTCCACGATCGCGCACGCGGGATTCGTCCTCATTGGCGTTCTTGCGGCAACGGAGCGTTCGGCCGGTTCGGTCATGTTCTACTTGCTCGGCTACGGTGTGGCGACGATTGGTGCCTTCGGTGTCATCGCGCTGGTTCGTAACGCTGACGCGAACGCGAACATTACCGGCGAAGCCACGGAGATCCGCCGCTGGGCTGGCGTTGGACGCAAGTCCCCGCTGGCCGCAGTATCGATGCTGATCTTCTTGCTCAGCTTCGCGGGTATTCCGCTAACGTCCGGCTTCATCGGCAAGTTCGTAGTGTTCGCGGACGGCATTACCGCCGGCTACACCGGCCTGGTTGTTGTCGCTTTGATTGCTTCGGCGATCACCGCGTTCTACTACTTCCGCCTGGTTGTCCTCATGTTCTTCACCGAACCTGACGAGAACACGGTGGTTGTGAAGTCCGAAGGGTTCACCTTCATCGCAGTTATCGTTGCCGCTGTTGTGACGGTCGGTTTGGGTGTATTCCCGCAACCGATTCTCGACGCGCTAGCGAATGTGGTTGTATTGCTACCGTGACGACGAAGCAGAACCTAACTATTGAAGCTCTTGAAGAGCTAGTGTCATCCGACCTCGCCCGAGTTGAGGATCTCCTCAAGGAATCGGTGCAGGGGTCGGATGACCTTATCGACGAGCTCCTCTCCCATCTTTCCGCTGCCGGCGGCAAACGCATGCGCCCGATTCTGACTCTTTTGTGTGCTCATTTGGGGTCGGAGGGCGTGCCTGCATCTGATCAGGTGATTGCGGCTGCTACCGCGGTGGAGCTCACCCACTTGGCGACGCTGTATCACGATGATGTTATGGATTCGGCTCCGCAGCGTCGCGGTGTTAGTGCCGTGCAGTTGGAGTGGGGTAATAATCGCGCGATTTTGGCTGGTGACGTGCTGTTTGCGAGGTCGTCGCAGATTGTGTCGCAGTTGGGCCAGCGCGCGATCTCGCATCACGCGGAAACTTTCGAGCGGCTGTGCATGGGCCAGTTGCATGAGACGTTTGGGCCGCGCGATGCTGATCCGGTTGAGTTTTACATTCAGGTGTTGGCTGACAAGACGGGGTCGCTGATTAACGCGGCGGCCGCGTTTGGCGCGTGGCTGGGTGGCGCGGACGAAGAGGCGTCGAGCGCTGTGCAACTGTTCGCCGAGCGTATTGGTGTTGCGTTCCAGATTGCTGATGACGTGATCGACTTCGCGTCGGATGAGGAACTAACCGGCAAGAGCGCGGGAACCGACCTCGTTGAAGGCGTGTCGACAATGCCTGTTTTGCTGCTTCGCAAGCGTGCAGAAAACGGCACTCTTGACGAGGATGGCATGCAGCTACTTCGTGATATTGACGAGGGCGATTTGGCAGACGATCAGGTTTTGAAGTCTGTTGTGGATCGGCTGAAGTCGCACGATGTTTTGGATGAGACGCGCGAGAAGGCGCGTCAGTGGGGCGAGTTCGCGCTTCAGGCTATTGAGCCTTTGCCGGAGTCTGCGGTGAAGCAGGCTTTGCGCGAGTACGCTTCCGTGGCCGTCGATAGGATGGCGTAACTTTGCGCTTGCGCGGCGGTGAAACCCCGCCGCGCAAGTTGCCCGCCCCCGCGAATGTTGTTGGTGGGCTGGAAACGGTTAAGTGAGACCGGTGGCGCACGGCCCTGGTGTGGAAATCTGAGCCTTGATATCCCTACACTATAAGTTGCGTATTTTCGGCTAAAGGATAGAGGGAAGTCGAGTGAGCTCTACACGCCCGTTGAATGTTGCAGTGATCGGCGCCGGCCCGGCTGGCATTTATGCATCGGACATCTTGTCTAAGTCCGGTCTTAATGTGGCGATCGATCTGTTTGAAAAGTTGCCCGCTCCGTACGGCCTGGTCCGTTACGGTGTTGCGCCGGACCATCCGCGCATTAAGCAGATTATTGTGGCGCTTTACAAGATTTTGCAGCGGGGCGATATTCGCCTGCTGGGCAACGTTGACGTGGGCAAGGATATTACCGTGCAGGATTTGCACGACCACTACGACGCCATCATTTTTGCTACCGGTTCGGATCGGGATAAGCCGTTCAACATTCCGGGTGCTGATTTGCCGCAGGTTTACGGTGCGTCCGAGTTTGTCTTCTGGTACGACGGCCACCCTGACTATCCGCGCGAGTGGCCGCTGGAGGCTAAGGAAATCGCGGTTATCGGCGCTGGTAACGTTGCGCTTGACGTTGCGCGTGTGCTCGCAAAGCACGCCGAAGACATGCTGGTCACCGAAATCCCTGAAAATGTTGCACAGGGGCTAGCGAAGAGCCCGGTCACTGACGTTCACGTGTTTGGCCGCCGCGGTCCGGCGCAGGTTAAGTTCACGCCGCTGGAGTTGCGCGAACTTGGCAAGCAGCCTGACGTTGACGTCATTGTGTACGAGGAAGACATCGACTTTGACGAGGCCTCCGAGGAAGCGATTCGCGCTTCTAACCAGACGAAGCAGGTCGTAAAGACGATCACGAACTACGCGATGCAAGACGAGCACACCGCGAGCCGACGCATTCACATTCACATGTTCCATTCGCCCTCCGAAATTGTTGCCGACGAAGATGGCAACGTGGCTGCTATCCGCACCGAACGTACGAAACTTAACGGCGATGGAACTGTTTCGGGCACTGGTGAAATCGTTGAAACGCCGGTCCAGGCCGTGTACCGCGCGGTTGGCTACTTCTCCAGCCCGATCGATGGCATCCCGTTTGACGACAAGAAGGGCGTCATTCCTAACGTTGCCGGACGTGTTGTGGACGAGGACGGTGCTGCGCTGAACGGCATCTACGCAACCGGTTGGGTGAAGCGCGGCCCGGTTGGCCTGATCGGGTCGACGAAGTCGGATGCGCAAGAGACGATCTCGATGCTCGTGGAGGACGCGGAGGCCGGCAAGCTGCACGCGGATACCGAAGAGGTTGGCCACGAGGCGATGATCAAGCTGCTCGAAGACCGCGGTGTTCGCTACACCGAGTGGTCGGGCTGGGAGCTGCTGGACCAGTACGAGCAAAAGCTCGGCGAAGAATACGGCGAAGTCGTGGGCGATCGCGGTCCGCGCGAACGCATTAAGGTGGTGTCTCGCGAAGCGATGACCCGCATTTCGCGCGGCGAGGACGATGACGACATGGATCTGATCGGAACGCCGGGGGAGTAAGCACTTTGGAACAACGCCGGGGCGGATGCCCCGGCGTTGTTTTGTGCGTCGCACCAAGCGCGAAGCTCGCCCTCGTACACGATTATTGACGCGACCCGCTCTCAAGGTTTGATCCTTCCAGTTGCGGGTATGGAATTCTTCGGTAGATTTCTAGGAAGTTTCCAGATAAGGACTCTAACCTGTAAGGAAAAGTAAGACGCACTCTTGGGGCAGAAGGGTACGAATGAACTCCAACGGTTTGAAAACCGCCGTGCTATTGGGCGCGATGTGGGGGCTAATTGTTTTGATTGGCGCCGCGATTGCGTACGGCAGCGGCCAGACGTTGTGGCTGATTATCGCGATAGTGATCGGGTTCGGTATGAACCTGTACACGTATTGGAACTCGGACAAGATGGCACTGCGGTCGATGAATGCCCAGCCGATAACGCGCGAGCAGGCGCCGCAGATTTACGCGATGGTTGAAGAACTCGCGCAACGCGCCGGCCAGCCCGTGCCGCGCCTGTACATTTCACCCACGCGCACGCCGAACGCTTTCGCGACCGGCCGCAACCCGGAAAACGCCGCCGTGTGTGTGACCACCGGGATTGTGGACCTGCTTGACGCGCGCGAGCTGCGAGGCGTCCTCGGACACGAACTAATGCACGTTTACAACCGCGACATTTTAACGTCCACGATTGCGGCGGGAATGGCGTCCGCGATCACATCGATCGCGCAGTTCATGTTCTTTTTCGGCGGCAGAAGTCGTGAGGGCGGAAACGCGCTCGTGTCTTTGCTGATGATTTTCCTGGCGCCACTGGCTGCGACGATGCTTCAACTGGGTATTTCGAGGACGCGTGAGTACGACGCGGACCACGATGGGGCGGAGCTCGCGCAAGACCCGCTCGCGCTGGCGTCCGCACTTCGCAAACTGGAGCGCGGCAACACGCAAGCCCCGCTACAACCAACCCCGACCCGGCAGAACACTGCGGCCATGATGATCGCGAACCCGTTCCGCGGGGCCGGCATGCGCGCACTGTTCTCCACGCACCCGCCCATGGAAGACCGCATCGAGCGGCTAGAGAAACTGGCGGGATACTAGGCCAAACAGGGTCTTAGGGTTACCGGCTCGCCCTCGCACGCGAAAACGAAGCTGGGACGTTCATCACTTACGCCAAAATTCGCATAATCGAATTGGCAAAGTGAAGGGGAAGTTTGATAATCTTCATTGGCGTCACCAAGAGCGCGGCTCGAACGAGCCGGACAAAACGCTAACGGGACCGCGAGACTCGATCGGATCGGGCAGTGGGAACGGAAGCGAAAAGCTCAAGGTAGACAACGGCGGAGTGTCCGAGTGGCCAAAGGAAGCTGACTGTAAATCAGCCGCGTTACGCTTCGGGGGTTCAAATCCCTCCTCCGCCACAGGCCGAAAGGCCCGTGTGATAACTAACTCATCGGATGGGTTGCCCCAGAGGCGGCCGTTCAAGTAGAGTTGCACGCGTTGCCCCGATAGCTCAGTCGGCAGAGCATCTCCATGGTAAGGAGAAGGTCAAGGGTTCGATTCCCTTTCGGGGCTCTGTTTGTGGCCACAGTAGTGGCGCAAACCCCCTGCGGCGGGGTAGCTCAGTTGGTGAGAGCGCACGACTCATAATCGTGAGGTCGCGGGTTCGAGCCCCGCCCCCGCTACCGGCCCTGTCCAGACTGGAAGCGCCGAGCAGATAGAAAAGAGGTAAGAAGGATGGCTAGCAAAGCTTCTGACGTTCGCCCTAAGATTACTCTGGCCTGCTCGGAGTGCAAGGAGCGCAACTACATCACCAAGAAGAACCGTCGTAACACGCCGGATCGTCTTGAGCTTATGAAGTACTGCCCGCGTTGTCGTAAGTCGACTTCGCACCGCGAGACTCGCTAAGTCGAGCCGCTAGAGCCCTCACCGCGAGTGAGGGTTCTTTTTTGTTTTGAAAGAGGTGGACGGTTGGACATTCCCAGGCCTAACTCGGCTGTGTATACGCGCGCATCGGTTGCGACGCTGGTTACTTTTTTCTTGGCCGGGTTCACGCTGTCTTCATTTCTTTCCCGCCTGCCAACCATCCGGGACGCGTTTGAACTATCGCCCGCGGCTATTGGCAATATCCTGCTGATCGGGTCGCTTGGTTCTTTGATCGCGCTGCCGGCGTCGGGTGCGGTGGCCGGCAAGATAGGGCCGCGCATCACGATTTGGGCGGGGTTCGCAGCGTGGGTGCTTGGGATGAGCTTCATCGTTGCCACTTACGGCCAGCACGCGCCGACTTTGCTGGCTACCGGGTTGTTTATCGCGCAGCTGGGCACGTCGACTGCGAACACGACGATGAATATCGAGGGCGGTTACATCGAAGTGTTGGCGCGCAAGGCGATTATGCCGTGGTATCACGCCGCGTTTTCGATTGGAACAGTCGTCGGTGCCGGTGTGGGTGCGGTGATGATCGCGAAGAGCGTGAGTGTGCCCTTCCACTTGACCCTGATAATCGCCTTTACGGCTGTCGCGATACTTGTTGCGGGCCTGTTCTATGTGCCGCAGCCGATCATTGCGCAGATTTCGTACGATTCTGACGCCGGCGCCGCGAAGCGCACTAAGCGCGCGTGGGGCGAGAAGAGAACTATCATGATCGGCCTGATGGTTCTCGGGACCGGATTGATGGAGGGCGCCGCCAACGACTGGTTAGCGCTCGCCATGGTGGATGGCTTCGACTTTGCGCCGGCAATGGGTACGGCGACGTTCGCGTTCTTCCTAACGGTGCTGACAACGGCCAGGCTGCTGACGCCGCGCATGCAACGTAGGTGGGCGGCAGCGCCGATGCTTCGCGTGTTCTTGGTGCTCGCTATTGTGGGTCTGCTGATTTTGGCGCTGTCTCCGTGGGCCTGGCTGGCTATCGTCGGCGTGATCGCGTGGGGGATCGGTGCGTCTTTGGGATTCCCGACGGGCGCGTCAGCTGTTTCGCATGATCCGAAAATGACGGCGGCGCGCATGTCCGTCCTCTCTACGGTCGGGTATGGCGCGTTCCTGGTTGGGCCGCCCGTCATCGGCTACATCGCCAACTACACGGGTTACAAGTTGGCGCTCGGCTTTATTGTTTTGCCGGTGCTCATGTCGCTTTACCTGACGCGCTACCTCGACGAAAAGTAACCTGCGCTTGCGGTGCGCCCTTATCGTGTATGAGGGCGGACTGGGTTGCCTGAAGCCGTGCGCCGCGGGGCGCGGTTGGGCGGCTGTATGCGGCGCGTGTCGTGCGCCCTCGTTTATATCCTGCGGTGGCGGTGACTAAAATGGGGCCAGAAAGGAAGGCTCATGGACAGTTGTAGCTTTTTCCCACAGGATCCGAATCCCGAACCGGTTGCGGCGGTGCAGTCGAACCGCCAGTACAAGCCCGACTCGGTGGATTTGCGCGATTGGACGACGCTTGGAGTTGGCGGGCCGGCCGCGAAGTTCGTGAAGGCGTCCAGTGAAGATGAGATTGTTGAGGCCGTGCGGGCCGCTGACGAGGCGGGCGAGCCGGTCTTAATGCTCGGTGGCGGGTCGAACCTGGTCGTGTCTGACGAGGGGTTCTCCGGCACAGTTGTGCACGACATGCGGTCGGATGTGAAGGTCGAGCATGACTCGGGCTGCGGCGGGGTTGTGATCCGCGTGAGCGCCGGCATGGAGTGGGATCAGCTGGTCGCGCTTGCCGTCCAAAATGACTGGAGTGGCCTTGAGGCGCTCTCGGGTATTCCGGGCACGGTTGGCGCCGCGCCCGTGCAGAACATTGGTGCGTACGGGCAGGAGGTCGCCGACACGCTGTCCGCGGTCCGCGTCTACGACCGCCTGGAGGGGCGCCGCCGCACGCTATTCCTGTCTGACGTGGAGCTCGGCTACCGCACGTCGATTCTGAAACGCTCCACCCTGGACCCGTCGCTGTCGCAGGGCCGCGTGTGGGGGCCGACCGGCCGCTGGATCGTCCTCGCTGTCGAATTTCAAATGACCCACGCGTCACTTTCCGCACCCGTCGCGTACGCGGAACTCGCGCGCAGGCTGGACGTCAACATCGGCGATCGAGTGGATCAAAGGCTGGTGCGCGAAAACGTCCTCGAACTTCGACGCGGAAAATCAATGCTACTTGACGACGATAACCGCAACACGTACTCCGCGGGATCCTTCTTTACAAACCCGATCATTCCCGAATCGGAAGCCGCGAAACTGCCCGAAAACGCGCCCAAGTTCCCCGTGCGTGCAATTGCACCGCGGGGTAGCGTTCCGGATCCAAACAAGATTCAAGAGGGCGTGCTAAAGACGTCCGCCGCATGGTTGATTAACAACTCCGGGTTTGACCGCGGATACAAAGCGGACCCCGAATCCAACGCGTCACTGTCCACCGCGCACGTGCTCGCCCTGACAAACCGCGGGGGAGCAACCTCAGCCGAGATCGCCGCGCTCGCGGCCACCGTCCGCGACGGGGTCTTCGAAAAGTGGGGCATCGAGCTGGTTCCCGAACCCGTGCGCGTCGGCTGGGACATCCCGCTGCTGGCCTAAGGTGGGCGCGCGCCTAAGGCTGGCGCGCGGTTTTCGGGGTGGCCTGTAAACGCAGGCGGGGCCGGCGCACACGTGCCGGGGTAAAACCCCGCGGGGTGCGCCCGGTGCGGGCTGGCGCCCGCGCATACTCCGGGCTGGCGCCAGCGCCTAGGGCTTGAAGCGTTCCATTTCTTCAACGAGTAGGCGAAGGGCTTCGGGCGAGGTCAGCAGGTGGTTGTGGCCGAACATGTCGGCGGTGACGACGCGGGCACCCGGAAGCCACGAACCGGATGGAACTTGCTGGTCCCACTTGGCTTCAATGGACGTGATCTTGGAGTTCGCCCGCAAATCCGTGAACTGTCTGCGAATCTCGGGGTGCGACGGCATTAGGTTGTCAAAGCCAAGCGAGTGCGGCGCAAGATTTGCAACCTCGGAACCCGCGTACGGTGTGCCGAGCGAAACCATGCCGCGAACGCGCCAAGATTCCGCTCCACTCATCGTCATTTTGCCAACCAGGCCGCCCTTGGAATGCGCAAAGATAACAACGTCCGTGAGGTCGTTTTCGCGCAGGTATTCATCCAGCCGATTCGACAGCAACTGGACCGGGCCGGGCGCAGAATCCAACGCGGGCACCAAGTGAACGTCCCACCCGGCCCTGCGGAGGGCGGCCCCGGCAAACTCCAAGTGCCGCCAAGTTTCAACGATCCCAGGAATGCCGACCGCCACGGGCCGCCCGGGCGCGCGCAAATCCTGCAGCGACGCACCCGCCGCCACGCCCACCTCAGCGGCAAGAGTCCGCACACGCTGCGCACCGGCCCGCGCGTAGTCCGCCACCGCGAGCGGCACCGCCGTTCCCGCAGCCGGCAAACTTTTACGGTGGGAGTCCAGCTCCTCCCAAACCGCGCTGTCATCTGCCTCAAAGCGCACAGAGCCGTCCTCATCGGCAATAATGACGCCACCGTCGCCGAAGTTTTCAACCTCGCGTCGACCCGGCGCACCCTGCCGGCCAAGTTCGATCATGGCCCGCGCAACGTCGTCGGCGTGACGGACGATAACCGAATGCGCGCCGCCCTCAACCTCGATGATGGGCGCGATGACGTCAGTTCCGGACTGGGCGGCAAGTTGCAGGTCGTGAAGCCAGGCGCGTGAGGCGACGTAATCGTGTTCTCCGCGCATGAGGACGGTGCGGGCACGCGCATCCGCCAGCCGCATCCCGATCGGGTAAGTCAGCATCGCCGGCAGTGTTTGCATGAACCACACGATGCCCGACCGGGCGTAGGCACTCAGCGCAAACGCGGTCACATCCAGGGGTTCGTGCACCGAGGACTGCAGGAACCGCAAACCCACCTGCCACGCGGTGCGCTCCAACGCGTTCACAGGAGGGCCGATCAACAGGATCCGGTCGATCCACTCCGGGTCGCGCGCGGCGAGCTCCGTGACAACCTGCGCCCCCATCGAATGACCTAGCACCACCGGATTCTTCACACCCTCAAACCGCAAAACCTGGTGAACCGCGGCGGCAAACCCCGCAATCGACAGCGGATGATCCGGCCGCGTCGCCTTCCCAAACCCAGGCAAGTCAAGCGAAATGACGTCACCGTACGGCACCAAAAGCTCCGCGAGTTTCAAAAAATACCCCGACGACACGCCAATTCCGTGTACGAGGACGAACGTGGGCTCGCCCTCGACATCAAAATCGCGGCGAAAACGGTGGACCCTGACCCGCATTCTGCGGCCGATCGAGACCACGGAGTTCGAAACGGAGTAGCTACCCACGCGGGCCCTCAGACTGGCTAGGTTGGGCCGGCTGCGTGGCGTGGGCCGGCTGCGTGGCGCGGGCCGGCTGGTCGAGGGCGGCCGCGTCTTCGGACTCCAGCCACAGGTCGATTTGGCGTTTCCAGCGCTGCTTGTTGGCGGGCGAGGCCAGCGAGGCTTCAATAGAATCGCGGGCAAGTCCCGCCAGCTGGCGGTCGTTGAAACCAACGGAGCGGGCGTACTCGTACTGGTCTAACAGGCGCGAGCGGAACAGTAGCGGGTCGTCGGCGCCCAGCGCGATCGTTGCGCCGGCTTTCGCCATTTTGCGAAGCGGTACGTCCTCCAAGTTTTGGAAGACGCCCAGGGAAACGTTGGACGTGGGGCAGACCTCGAACGCGATTCCAGCTTCGATTAATCGGGCCAGGAGGGCGGGGTCTTCGGATGTCCTCACCCCGTGGCCAAGTCGCGCGGGTTTCAGGTGGGCAACCACTTCGCGCACGTGTTCGGGGCCCAGCAGTTCACCGCCGTGGGGGACTCCGGCCAGGCCGGCGCGCCTCGCGATTCGGAACGCGGCAGAAAACTGGGACGTATCGCCCGCGGTCTCGTCGTTAGACAGGCCAAAACCGACGATTTCGCCCGGCTGGTCACCCGCGTACTGGGAGGCCAGGCGCGCGAGCGTGCGCGCATCCAGCGGATGCTTCATACGGGACGCCGCGACAATCACCGCGACCTCCACACCCGTCTCCTGCGTGGAGCGGCGCGCCTGATCCATCACGATCTCCAACGCCGGCGTCAGACCGCCCACCCAGGGGGCGTACGATGTTGGATCCACCTGAATCTCTAGCCGAACCGAGCCTTCCGCAGCATCGTCCTCGGCGGCCTCACGAATAATGCGGCGCATGGCGGATTCTGAACGCACGAGCGATCGGGCCGCATCGTAAGAGCGTTGAAAACGGAACCATCCGCGCGCGTTTGCCGGCACGGTCAGCGGGTCGTTTTCAAGCAGGTGGGAGGGCAGGCGCACGCCGCGTTCTTTGGCCAGCTCAATCATCGTGTCTGGCCGCATCGCACCCGTGAAGTGCAGGTGCAGGTGTGCCTTCGGTAGCTTCGCGAGGTCCCTCATGCGGTAAGTCTTCCACGAAAGCGCGATCCGCGGTAGTTTGTCCGCCCCGAGGGCGCCGCGAAGCCTCGGCGGGTGGTGGTGGCGCCGCGTTTGTGATCCACTTGGATTGTGACAAAAATTCGACACCGCCAACTACTGGATTACATGTCGGGCCCGGGCGCCCTGCAGCTAATCCGCGCGGGGTTACAGTCCGCGCCGGCACTGCCGCCGTCGCCGGGCCAATCGGCGTACCGGTACCTAACGGACTACGAGGTCGCCTCCTGGAAAGTCACCTCCACCCACGCGCGCCCAAACGCGGGTGCATCCGTGACCTACCGCGTGAACCTGGTGGGCCGCGGCAAACCGTTACACGTCGTTACTGTCGCATCCACCGAGTCCGTGCCGCGCGGCTCCACAATGGTCCTTCGCGCCGACCCGGCCGTGATCGCACCGGGCGCCGAATCGCCCTCCCCAATCCCAATAAACGTTTGGACTTTCCCGCACGACCCGCACCTGCCCGGCCTGCCGTGGGCGGCGGATAGCACCGCGATTTCGCGGGCGCTCAGCATTGAAAACCCTGAAATCAGGCCGGTTGTTTACCGGCCAACCAGGCGTTCGATGATTAGGATTTCCGAGGGCGGCTCGCCGGCGTATTGGGTGAAAGTGCTGAAGCCAAAGACCGCGCAGGCCGTGTTAGACACGCTGAGCTTGCTGAACGGGTCGCAGTTTCCGCACGCGCCCGTGGTTGCAACGCCCGCGCCCGGCGTGATCGTGCAGGCTCAGGGTCAGGGTGAGCCGCTTGCGAACCTGATTTCGCGCAGGCCTTTTGACGCGGCCCGAATGTTTGACGAAATTAAGGGCGTCCTGGACGCGCTGCCTTCCGAAGTGGTTGACTTACCGCCGCAAAAGTCTTGGACCGACAGGCGCAAACACTACGCAAAAGCCCTGTCGCAAGCCCTGCCGGACCTGAAGTCCGCCGCCACCCAGCTTGTGCGCACTATCGACCAGCATCTGGTGTACGACCAGCGGCCCGTACCCACCCACGGAGACTTCTTCGAAGCGAACCTCCTCACCAACGGCACAAACATCACCACGGTGCTGGACCTGGATTCGCTGGGGCCCGGCACCCGCGCCGATGACTACGCGTGCCTGCTGGCCCACGTGTCAGTGCTACCGTTCCTGTCGCCCGGACGCTGGGTGAGCGCGCCCTCCACGGAACCTTGGCGAACCCGCCTGGACCAGTTCCTGCCCGGGAAACGGTGCCCGTCTTACCCGGACTCCGAGACCGTCCTAGAAGCGTGGCGCCTGCGCGCCGAACGCGAGGTCGCCCCCGCGGACCTGTACGCGCGGTGCGCCGCTGTAACACTGTCACTGGCATCGTCGGCCTCCCTACAACACGGGGAAGCCGAAGCCCGCGCACGCTTCGCCCGCGCCCAGTGGTGGGCCAAACTAGCCGGCGAATCCGACTGGTAAGCCCGCGGGCCCGAGCCAGCCCACCACCCGCACGCATCCCCGTCGCGTTGCCATTACCGGCGCGTACGAGGACGCCTCGGTAAACCTGTTGCGCTCATACGCGGACATTTACCATCACCGGCGTGCACGAGGACGCCTCGGACACTCGCCGACCCGCGAGTAACAACCGCCTTGCAACACAAAACCGGCCGGTAGCGTCCCAAGGACGACCGGCCGGCTGTCAGCTTACGCTTACCCGTACAGGTTCGGGTTGCCCATTTCGTGTCTGCGGATTTGGGAGTTCATCCACATAACCATTGTCTCTAGTAGCATGGCGCTCACGGTTGGTTCGTTGAACACTTCGTGCTTGGCGCCGGGGACCTCGATCATTTCAACCGAAGCTCCGCCCGTGCCCGCCTCTTGCGCGAAGTGCCAAGAAGCCGCCGGATTGCACGCAACATCGTCGGAGCCGTGGAAGATGATCAGCGGGTTTTGCCACCGGCTCGCACGCTTCATGGTTTCAAGGCCCTGCACCATGAGTGTTCCCGCAGTTTTCGCGGGAACTTTACCGTGGTAGTTGAGCGGATCCGTCTTGTAATCCTCAACAACCTTCGGGTCGCTCGCCAGGTCTTCAGGATTCAGCGCTGTCGTCGGAGTTCCGCCGGGCATCAGCAGTGTTGCCTTAGCGACCTTCCTCACGATTTCCGGATCCATGCCGCCGGTCGCGTCAAATGCAGGACCGGAAAGTACCACGCCGCGCACGTTACTCGGATCAACCAGGTTAGACGCCGCCGTCACCAGGCCGCCCATCGAATGCCCAAACAGGAACAGGTCGGAAGTGCGCATCATTGCCGCAACCTGCTTGCGAGCCTCCACGTGATCCTTAATCAACCCGCCAACGTCAACCTTTGCGCGCGGTCCCGGCGCGGTGCCGTGCCCGTACTGGTCGTACGTGTACACGTCAAAACCGGCCTCGCGTAGCGCGTCAATCACGTGCGTGTAGCGCCCCTGATGCTCTGCGTATCCGTGCAGTACCAGGACCGACGCCACCGGGTCCTGGCTCGTTAAATGCTTCTTAATCTCAGCTTTCATGAGCTCAAGTGTTTCAGATTTCACGGGTCTGCGCGCGTCCTCACCCACGTTTTCGTCCTCAAAAATGTTTGAAGTGTGAGACAGATAGTGGACGGTCCGTGGATCGGTAGGTACCTTTTACACACCATCAACGAAGAAGGTCCAAATGCTCCAGCAAACTTTTGAAAGCATTTCATCGGTCCTGTGGGGACCGTTTGTGCTCATTCCGCTACTACTGGGAACGGGTCTGTACCTGACGATCCGTCTGGGTGGCCTGCAGTTCAAGATGCTAGTTCCCGCCATGAAACTTGCGTTCGTCAAGCGTTCCGACAGTGGGCTCGCAGCCGATTTGGAGGGCGATATCTCGCACTACCAGGCCCTCACGACAGCGCTCGCGGCAACTGTTGGCGTGGGTAACATCGCCGGAGTGGCAACCGCTATCCACATTGGCGGGCCGGGCGCGGTTTTCTGGATGTGGGTCACGGGCCTTGTCGGCATGGCTTCGAAATACGCTGAAGCGTTCATGGGGTCGCGCTACCGCACGAAAGACGCCAACGGTGACATTTCGGGCGGCCCGCAGTACTACCTTGAACACGCTCCGAAGAACAAAACATTCGGCAAGGTTCTCGCGATCTCGTTCGCTATCTTCGCGACCCTCGCGTCGTTCGGTATTGGCAACATGACGCAGTCGAACGCGGTTGCAGGCCAGTTGCAGTCCTCGTTCGGCTGGGACCCAACCCTGGTCGGCCTGATCATGGCCGTGGGTGTGGGCGCGGTGCTGATTGGCGGCATCAAGTCGATCGGTCGCGTAACCGCGGCGTTCGTTCCGTTCATGATCATCCTGTACGTCGGCGGTGCGCTGATCATCCTCGCACTGCACGCGAGTGCAATCCCGGGTGCGCTCGCCCTCATCATCACGGACGCGTTCACGGGCACGGCGGCAACGGGCGGATTCGTAGGGTCCGTGTTCCTAATCGCACTGCAATACGGTGTGGCCAGGGGTATTTTCTCTAACGAATCCGGCATGGGTTCCGCGGCAATCGCGGCGGCGGCCGCGAAGACTCGCCACCCGGTGCGTCAGGGCCTGGTCTCTATGACTCAAACGTTCATTGACACGATCATCGTCGTAACCATGACGGCTCTGGTCATCGTCGTAACCGACGCTTGGCAGACCGGCATCGACGGGGCGCCCCTAACCGCGGAAGCGTTCTCGATCGGCTTCCCCGGAACGCAAGGCCACTTCATCGTGGCGGTGTCCGTCGTGTTCTTCGCGTTCTCCACGGTCCTGGGGTGGGCGTACTACGGTGAGCGCTCCACCGAGCGCCTAGTCGGCGTGAAGGGCGTCAAGTTCTACCGCTTCGCCTTCACGATCGTCGTGTTCATCGGCGCTATCACCGAGCTGAAAGCCGTGTGGGCGTTCTCCGACATGATGAACGCATTAATGGCGATTCCAAACCTAATCGGCCTGCTACTCGCGTCCGGCCTGATCGTGCGTGAAACGAAGGCGTACCTAGAGAAGGATCCCGACCTTACCAACGCGCAAGACTTCCTCGCTCCCGATTGGAAGTAAGCAGAAGGGGGCGGCCGGAAAACTCCGGCCGCCCCCACTTGCAACTACGGAAGCTAATTTGCTCCGTTGATCAGTTTCTTAACGCGGTTCATGCCCTCAATCAGGTCCTCATCGGACAGGGCGTAAGAGAATCGCAGGTAGCCCGGGCTGCCAAACGCCTCACCGGGAACAGCGGCGACCTCGGCCTCGTTCAAAATAACTTCGGCAAGATCCGCAGAAGAATTGATTTGCACGCCGGCGACCTGCGTGCCGATTAGCCCCTCCACGGATGCGAACACGTAGAACGCGCCCTGCGGGGTCGGAACGGTGAACCCGTTGATCTCGGAGGCGATCTCTACCATCTTGCGGCGGCGACGGTCGAACGCCTCGCGCATCTCGAACACGGCATCCAAGTTGCCAGACACCGCGGCCAGCGCCGCCTTTTGAGCCACGTTGCACACGTTCGAAGTCAGGTGCGACTGGAAGTTCGCGGCCGCGCTAATCACGTCGGCGGGGCCAATCATCCAACCCACGCGCCAACCCGTCATCGCGTACGTCTTAGCGACACCGTTCATCACGATCGTCTGGTTTTGCAGTTCGGGAACCAGCTTCGCAATGTGGACGGTCTCCACATCGTCGTACAGCAGGTGCTCGTAAATCTCGTCGGTCAGCACCCAAATGCCGTGCTCCAGCGCCCACTGTCCAATAGCCGTGGCTTCTTCGGGAGTGTAAACAGCGCCCGTCGGGTTCGAGGGCGAACAGAACAGCAACGCCTTCGTCTTATCGGTACGGGCGGCCTCAAGCTGGTCGACGGTGACCTTGTAACCCTGATCGGTGCCCGCGAACACTTCGACAGTCGTTCCGCCAGCCAGTGCGATGGCCTCGGGGTAGCTCGTCCAGTACGGAGCGGGAAGCAGAACCTCATCACCGGGGTCAACAACGGCTGCGAACGCTTGGAAAACAGCTTGCTTTCCGCCGTTAGTTACCAAAATCTGGGTGTTGGGATCGACCTCGTACCCCGAATCGCGAAGCGTCTTTTCAGCGATCGCCTTGCGAAGTTCGGGCAGGCCCTTGTTAGCCGTGTACTTGTGCATCGCCGGATCGTTAGCGGCAGCCACAGCGGCTTCCACAACGTAGTCCGGGGTGGGGAAGTCGGGCTCGCCCGCACCAAAACCAATAACGGGACGGCCGGCGGCCTTCATTTCTTTCGCGCGATTAGAAACGGCGAGGGTAGCGGAGGGCGCGATGGCGCCTAAACGTTTTGAAACTCTGTTAGTACTCACCCCCTAAGCTTTACAAAAGTTGCGCCTTAGAGCACGGGTATTCTTTATTTTGGAACGCAAATCCGGCGTCGAAGGGTCGCGAAGATAACAAAATGGGGGGCCGGTTGGACTTAGACGGCGTGCTACGGTTAAACTCATTGACGCACACGTTTGGGACACTGATTCCAAAAGGGTGCGAAGGGCAGTGGCGCAATTGGTAGCGCACCGGTCTCCAAAACCGGCGGTTGTGGGTTCGAGTCCCGCCTGCCCTGCTCCGTGTAGGTAAGACCAGGAAGGGCTGAAGGAAGATGGCAAACCAGCCTTCAACATCGCCTTCGAGCAACGAGAACGTCCATGATGATCTCAACATCTTCGGGCGTATCGTGCTTTTCGTCCGCCAGGTTATCGCCGAGCTTAAGAAGGTCGTGTGGCCCGGTAAAGAAGAGTGGTGGACCTACTTCCTAGTCGTCCTAGTCTTCGTGGGCGCGATCATGGCGTTCACCGGCCTGCTTGATCTGGCGTTCGGCCAGCTGAGCGTCTGGATTTTTGGATAGTAAAACTCCAGTTTTTGCAGTAAACTAAACCCGTATTCAACACACCCGAGGTCACCGACCAGGGTGTGTTACTTTTTATCGCCCGTATTTGAAACGCCGTATCGCGCGTTTGAGGAGGTCCGCAAGTGGATCAAGAAAATATTGACGAGGTCGTACCTGCCGAAGACTCGGCAGAGGACACCGCGGCTGCTGAAGACACGGCCCAGGATGCCGCGCCCGCGGAGGAGCCGGCAGAGGCCGCAACGCCCGAGGTTGTCGACCCGATTGAAGAAAAGCGCGAAGAACTCTCCGTGCTCCCCGGTGACTGGTATGTCATCCACTCCTACTCCGGCCACGAGCGCCGCGTGAAGGCCAACCTCGAGCAGCGCATCCAGTCGCAAAACGCTGAGGACTGGATCTACCAGGTTGAGGTCCCCATGGAGACCGTTACCGAACTAACCAAGGGCGGCAAGAAGAAGCAGGTAGACCGTGTTCGTATTCCGGGCTACGTCCTCGTACGCATGGAAATGAACGAAAAATCTTGGCGCGTCGTAAAGGAAACCCCGGCTGTAACTGGCTTCGTGGGTGATGCGCGCGACCCGGTCCCGCTATACCTCGACGAGGTCGTCAACATGCTCGCTCCCATGTGGCAGGCGAAGGCCGACCAGGTGGAAGCCGCTGCCGCGGTTATTACCCCGCCGGCAATCACGTTCAAGGTTGGCGAATCTGTAACGGTTACGGACGGCCCGTTCGAAAACATGCCCGCCACCGTTTCGGAGGTCATCCCCGAGCAGCGCAAGCTGACCGTGTCGATCATGATCTTCGAGCGTGAAACTCCGATCGAACTTACCTTCGATCAGGTCGAGAAAATCGACTAACCACCTTCGCGGGTGATGTGTCCCACGCCGTCTGGATTTTCAGGCGGCGCGGGCGTTATGATTATCGATCGTGCAGACTTTGGCACTATTTTGTGTTGCCTATTTACGCAACGGATAGTTACGGGGTCTGTGAACGCCGGTCACGCAACTTGCATGGCCGGAAACTAGACAAGTAAAAGGACCCATATTTATGGCACCGAAGAAAAAGGTTGTCGGCCTGATTAAGCTCCAGATTCAGGCTGGCGCTGCTAACCCGGCACCGCCGGTTGGCCCGGCTCTGGGCCAGCACGGCGTGAACATCATGGAGTTCTGCAAGGCCTACAACGCGGCTACTGAATCCCAGCGCGGAAACATTATTCCCGTTGAGATCACCGTGTACGAAGACCGCTCCTTCACCTTCATCACGAAGACGCCTCCGGCGGCTCAGCTGATCAAGAAGGCAGCAGGCGTGCAGAAGGGCTCTGGCGTACCGCACACCGATAAGGTCGGTTCGCTCACTAAGGCTCAGGTCCGTGAGATCGCCGAGACCAAGAAGGATGACCTCAACGCGAACGACGTTGAAGCCGCAATGAAGATCATCGCCGGCACCGCGCGTTCCATGGGAATCACGGTCGAGGCCTGATCCCACCGGGCCGTCCCAGCAGGGAGGCCTACTAAATCAGTGGAAGGGCACAAGCCGCCCGCACACCACAACTGCAAGGAGAAAAAGCAGATATGGCTAAGCGTTCAAAGGGCTACCTCGCAGCAGCGGAGAAGATTCGTCCCGACGAGTCTTACGCGCCGCTAGAAGCGATGGAGCTCGCTAAAGAAACCAGCGTCACGAAGTTTGACTCGACCGTCGAGGTCATGTTCCGCCTAGGCGTGGACCCTCGTAAGGCCGACCAGATGGTTCGTGGCACCGTCACTCTTCCTCACGGCACCGGTAAGACCTCCAGGGTCCTGGTCTTCGCCGTTGGTGAGCGCGCACAGCAGGCAATCGATGCTGGCGCTGACGAAGTCGGTGGCGACGAACTGATTGAAAAGGTCCAGGGCGGATACACCGACTTTGATGTCGCTGTTGCAACCCCGGACATGATGGGCAAGGTCGGCCGTCTTGGCCGCGTCCTCGGTCCCCGTGGCCTCATGCCGAACCCGAAGACCGGCACGGTCACCATGGATGTTGAGAAGGCAGTCAAGGAGATTAAGGGAGGCCGTATCGAGTTCCGCATCGACAAGCACTCGAACCTCGCCTTCATTCTTGGCAAGACCAGCTTCACGGCCGAGCAGCTACGCGACAACTTCGCGACTGTTCTAGATGAGGTGCTTCGCCAGAAGCCGGCTTCCGCTAAGGGCCGCTACATCAAGAAGTGCACCATCTCGACCACGATGGGTCCGGGTATCCCGTTGGATATCACCAAGACGACCCGCTACAAGCAGGCTCAGGCTAACTAGCTTTAGACCGAGTTCAATGAAAGAGGCAGGCTCCGACGGGCCTGCCTCTTTCGTGTTAGAACGCTCATAATTTCGCGTTAAACTGGGAATCTTACTTGCGTGGGTTCGAACCGGTGGGTTAACCTGATGCGTAGCCAAAGACCGTTGGTACCTCTTACGAGGTGTAACTCCTAATCGGGACCCACGCAGGTGAACAAGAACGCAACTAGGTTGCGTGTAGCCCTTGTGCGCCGTGCGTGCAGGGGATTTTTTAATTCCTGGAATCTTAGATTGGGGTTACCCGACCAGTAGGACCAGCGGATGATCACGGAAGGAGGGCCCATGGCAAGGCCTGACAAGGAAGCCGCAGTAGCGGAGCTAGTGGAGCTTTTCCGCAACTCCAACGCTGTTGTGCTGACTGAGTACCGCGGTCTGACCGTTGAGCAGATGAAGTCTCTTCGTCGTTCGATGGCAGGAAACGCGCAATACGCCGTGGTGAAGAACACGCTGGCCGCCATCGCCGCAAAGGAAGCCGGACTCGACTTCCTGGAGGAGGACCTGGTTGGCCCGACCGCTATCGCTTTTGTAAATGGCGAGGTCGTTGACGCCGCGAAGGCCATGCGTGACTTCGCTAAGGAAAACCCACAGCTGGTCCTCAAGACCGGTGTGATGGAGGGCGCGAAGCTCTCCGCTGATGATGTTAAGAAGCTCGCTGACCTTGAGTCCCGTGAGGTTCTGCTGGCCAAGACTGCTGGCGTCCTCAAGGCTGGAATGTCCAAGGCTGCGTTTGCCTTCGCCGCACTGCCCACTAAGGCAGTACGCACCATCGATGCCCTGCGCGAGAAGCAGGAGCAGGCGGCCTGACACGGCCACCCCGGACACCCGGTACCGTGCCGAGGTCCAAAAAACTAACAACTGCTTCTACAGCAGGAATACATGGAAGGAAGTGCCAAAATGGCAAAGCTCACCGCTGAAGAGCTCATCGACGCTTTCAAGGAACTCACCCTGGTTGAACTCGCTGACTTCATCAAGAAGTTCGAGGAAGAGTTCGACGTTGAGGCCGCAGCTCCGGTTGCCGCTGTTGCAGCTGCCCCGGCAGCGGGTGGCGCAGAGGCTGAGGCTGCTGAAGAGCAGACCGAGTTCGACGTCATCCTTGAAGCCGCTGGCGACAAGAAGGTTCAGGTCATCAAGGCTGTTAAGGCTCTGACCGGCAAGGGCCTGAAGGACTCCAAGGACATGGTTGACGGCGCACCGTCCACCGTTCTTGAGGGCGTCTCCAAGGAAGATGCTGAGAAGGCCAAGGCTGACATTGAGGCTGCTGGCGGTACCGTCACCCTCAAGTAAGCTCTGTACTTACAACAAAACGCGCGGGTCGCAGGTGAAAGCCTGGCTCGCGCGTTTTGTATATCCCAGCCCGGCGGCGCCCCGCCCTCCTGAAATATTTGACAAAACGGTAAAACGTGAGTAAAAGCACGCGCTTGAGGCTAGAGATCGCGCGGGAAAGTCGATAAGTTGGAGGATACGCCTGTGTCCGAGGTGTACTATGCCTGCACGCAATTAATGAATGCGCTGAGCGTGGGTAGGGTATGGATAGCACGAGGGGCCCAGGACGTGCGCGCTGATTAGATTAGAGCAGGGAAGGACCCCCTTTGGCTGCACAGAGTGAATCTGCCGCAAAGCATGTTAACAAAAGAATTTCTTTCGCTCAGCTACGCGAGCCGATGCATGCGCCCAACCTTCTTAGCCTCCAACTGGAGAGCTTTGACTGGCTACTTGGTACCGAAGCATGGCGTAAGCGCGTAGAGGAAGCAAACGCGTCCGGCGCTCAGAAGCTCCCGACGACTTCTGGCCTAGAGGACATCTTTGCAGAGATTTCGCCCATCGTAGACGTGGGCGACAACATGTCGCTAGATTTCCGCGAATTCCACTTTGAACCGCCGAAGTACTCGGTGGAGGAGTGTCGCGAAAAGGACAAGACTTACGAGGCTCCGCTGTACGTACAAGCGGACTTCATGAACCAAAACACCGGTGAGATCAAGTCGCAGACGGTCTTCCTGGGCGAATTCCCGCTCATGACAGACCGCGGCACGTTCATCATTAACGGCACCGAGCGCGTGGTTGTTTCCCAGCTCGTGCGTTCTCCCGGCGTGTACTTTGAGGCCGCGGCCGACAAGACGTCGGACCGTACCATTTACTCCGCCAAGATCATCCCGTCGCGCGGTGCCTGGCTCGAGTTCGAGATTGACAAGCGCGACTCCGTAGGTGTTCGCATCGACCGTAAGCGTAAGCAGCCGGTAACCCACTTCCTGAAGGCGCTGGGTATGACCGAGTCTGAACTTCGCCTCGAGTTCGAGGACTACCCGGTACTGCTAGAAACCCTGGAAAAGGACACGGTTTCGGATCAGAACGAAGCCCTGACCGACATTTACCGCAAGATCCGCCCGGGTGAACAGGTCTCCGCTGAAGCTGCAGAGAACCTGCTCAACAACTTCTACTTCGAAGAAAAGCGTTACGACCTGGCAAAGGTTGGCCGCTACAAGATCAACAAGAAGCTTGGTCTGGAAGCCGATCTTGACGAGTCCACGCTCCGCCTGGAAGACATCGTCGCAACCGTCAAGTACCTGCTTGCCCTGCACAAGCGCGGCAACGCAACCGGCCGCGACCGCGACCAGGTCAAGTTCGTTGGCATGCGTGGCGGCGAGTCCGTCCAGCTGCCCCTCGAAACCGATGACATCGACCACTTCGGTAACCGCCGCATCCGCGCGGTGGGTGAGTTGATTCAGGCGCAGGTCCGCACGGGTATGGCGCGCATGGAGCGCACCATCCGTGAGCGCATGACCACTCAGGATATCGAGGCGATCACTCCGACCTCACTTATCAATATTCGTCCGGTAACTGCCGCTATCAAGGAGTTCTTCGGAACTTCCCAGCTGTCGCAGTTCATGGACCAGAACAACCCGCTCGCGGGCCTTACCCACAAGCGTCGCCTATCGGCGCTCGGCCCGGGTGGTTTGTCTCGTGATCGCGCGGGCATGGAAGTTCGTGACGTTCACCCGTCACACTACGGCCGCATGTGTCCGATCGAGACCCCTGAAGGTCCGAACATTGGTCTAATCGGCTCGCTCGCAACCTACGGTCGTATCAACCCGTTCGGTTTCATCGAAACCCCGTTCCGCGTTGTCCGCGACGGTCAGGTAACCGACGAAATCCACTACCTCACCGCTGATGAGGAGGACGGCCACCCCATCGCGCAGGCTTCCGCACCGCTGGATGAGAACAACCGTTTCATTGGCGACTCGGTCGTATGCCGTATCGCCGGTGAAGACCCTGCGCTGGTCCCGGTTGAGGAAATCGACCTCATGGACGTGTCCGCACGCCAAATGGTGTCGGTCGCGACCGCCGCTATCCCGTTCCTGGAGCACGACGACGCGAACCGTGCACTCATGGGCGCGAACATGCAGCGTCAGGCTGTTCCGCTACTCACCACCGAGGCTCCGCTTGTCGGCACTGGCATTGAGCGCCGTGCCGCACTGGACTCGGGTGAAATGGTGACCGCGAAGAACGCCGGCGTTGTCACGGAGGTCTCCGCTGACCTCGTAACCGTCATGACCGACGAAGGTGGCACGGATTCTTACCGCCTTGAAAAGTTCGGCCGTTCGAACCCGGGTAACTGCACCAACCAGGTTGTTGTCGTGAACGAGGGCGACCGTGTTGAGGTGGGCGACCTGATCGCAGACGGCCCCGCAACTCAGGGTGGCGAACTAGCACTTGGCAAGAACCTGCTGGTTGCCTACATGTCTTGGGAAGGCCTGAACTACGAGGACGCGATCATCTTGTCGCGCCGCGTCGTCCAGGATGACGTGCTGACCTCGATCCACATTGAGGAATACGAGATCGCAGCCCGCGAAACCAAGCTGGGTTACGAAGAGATCACCCACGACCTGCCGAACGTGTCCGAAGACGCGTTGAAGGACCTCGACGAGCGCGGCATTGTCCGCATCGGTGCCGAGGTTGAGGCCGGCGACATCCTGGTCGGTAAGGTCACCCCGAAGGGCGAGACCGAACTGACCTCCGAAGAGCGCCTACTCCGCGCAATCTTTGGTGAGAAGGCCCGCGAGGTTCGCGACACCTCGATGCGCGTTCCCCACGGGGAATCCGGTATCGTCATCGGCGTTCGCGAACAGAACGCGGACGAGGACGACCTACAGCCCGGCGTACAGCAGAAGGTTCGCGTCTACGTGGCGCAGCGCCGCAAGATCACGATCGGTGACAAGCTTGCAGGCCGCCACGGTAACAAGGGTGTCGTCTCGAAGGTCCTGCCGATCGAAGACATGCCGTTCCTAGCTGACGGCACGCCGGTCGACATTATTTTGAACCCGCTGGGTGTTCCCCCGCGTATGAACATCGGTCAGGTTCTGGAATACCACCTGGGCTGGATCGCAGCCATGGGTTGGGATGTTTCCGAAGCCGTTAAGAACGGTGAGAACTGGGCCAAGTACATTCCAGAAGAGGGCATTACCGCGCCGGCTGGCACGAACGTTGCCACCCCGGTGTTCGACGGCCTCGAGCCTGAAGCTCTGCTGGGACTACTTCGCAACACGCTACCGAACCGCGATGGTGACCGTCTGATCGACGACGACGGCAAGACCACGCTGTACGACGGCCGCTCCGGCGAACCGTTCCCGTACCCGATCGCGGTTGGCTACACGTACATGCTGAAGTTGCACCACCTGGTTGACGACAAGATTCACGCCCGTTCCACGGGTCCGTACTCGATGATCACGCAGCAGCCGCTGGGCGGTAAGGCCCAGTTCGGTGGCCAGCGCTTCGGCGAGATGGAGGTGTGGGCACTTGAGGCTTACGGTGCCGCGTACGCCCTCCAAGAATTGCTGACGATCAAGTCGGACGACATGAACGGCCGCGTTTCCGTCGTGAACTCGATTGTGAAGGGCGAGGATATTCCGGAGCCGGGTATCCCCGAATCGTTCCGCGTGCTCATGTACGAGATGCGTTCGCTGTGCTTGAACGTTGAGGCACTTGACGTTGAAGGCAACGCGATTGACCTAACGACTCAGAATGACTCTGGACGTTCAGCTTCGGAGGAGCTCGGTATCAAGATCGATACCCGCCCCAACGCTGGCGCCCTTATCGACGATATTTAGTCCGCCTCCCGTCGCGACCATCACCAGACCGGTTTGAAATAAATCGATTCGGGAGGACGTGACGGGCAGGCGCCCCGGTCGCTCCAGCGGGCGGCCAGGGAGCCGGACCATCCCACGCTGGACCCGGTGTACTACAGAAGGATTCACTTTGATCGACGCCAATGCTTTCGACAAGCTTCACATTGGACTCGCGACTGCTGATGACATCCACAGGTGGAGCCATGGCGAAGTAAAGAAACCAGAAACGATCAACTACCGTACGCTCAAGCCGGAAAAGGAAGGCTTGTTCTGTGAGCGCATTTTTGGTCCCACCAGGGACTGGGAGTGCCAGTGCGGTAAGTACAAGCGCGTGCGCTACAAGGGCATCGTGTGTGAGCGATGCGGTGTAGAGGTCGCGCGTGCTGACGTGCGCCGTGAGCGTATGGGCCACATTGAGCTCGCCGCTCCGGTCACCCACATTTGGTACTTCAAGGGCGTGCCGTCACGCCTTGGCTACCTGCTTGACCTTGCGCCGAAGGACCTGGAGAAGGTTATTTACTTCGCCGCGTACATGATCACGGAGGTGGACGAGGACGCTCGCCACGAAGACCTACCGACTCTACGCAACGAGCTTGAGGTAGAGCGCAAGCGCATCGAGGATCGTCGCGATGCAGCCATTAACGCCCGCGCGGAGGCCCTTGAGGCCAAGCTGGCTGAGATGGAAGAAAAGGGCAACAAGCAGGAGACCCGCGACAAGGAGCGTCGCGCCGGTGAGCGCGAAATGAACCAGATTCGCCGCGGCTTCGAGCAAAAGCTTGAGCGCCTCGAAGAGGTCTGGGACAAGTTCGTGAACCTGAAGGTCGGTGACCTGGAGGGTGACGAACTCGCGTTCCGCGACATGCAGGCCCGCTACGGCATTTACTTCAAGGGTTCGATGGGTGCAGCCGCTATTCAAAAGCGTCTGCAGAACTTTGACCTTGAAGCGGAAGCTGAGAAGCTTCGCGAAACCATTAACACGGGTACCGGTCAGCGTAAGACCCGCGCCCTCAAGCGCCTAAAGGTCGTTAACGCGTTCCTCACCACCGATAACGTTCCCGAAGCCATGGTTCTGGATGCCATCCCGGTTATTCCGCCGGACCTGCGTCCCATGGTTCAGCTGGACGGTGGCCGCTTTGCGACCTCGGACCTGAACGACCTGTACCGCCGCGTGATTAACCGTAACAACCGCCTGAAGCGACTTTTGGAGCTGAACGCTCCGGAGATCATCGTCAACAACGAAAAGCGCATGCTGCAAGAGTCCGTTGACGCACTGTTCGACAACGGTCGCCGCGGCCGCCCGGTTTCCGGACCGGGTAACCGCCCGCTGAAGTCGATCTCCGACATGCTGAAGGGTAAGCAGGGACGTTTCCGTCAGAACCTGCTCGGTAAGCGCGTTGACTACTCTGGCCGTTCGGTTATTGTTGTTGGCCCGCAACTGAAGCTCCACCAGGCTGGTCTGCCCAAGCAGATGGCCCTGGAGCTGTTCAAGCCCTTCGTCATGAAGCGCCTGATCGAGAAGAAGTACGCGCAGAACATCAAGGCCGCGCAGCGCAAGGTTGACCGTTCGCGCCCCGAGGTGTGGGACGTCCTCGACGAAGTAATTCGCGAGCACCCGGTTTTGCTGAACCGTGCACCCACGCTTCACCGCCTCGGCATTCAGGCGTTCGAACCGCAGCTGATTGAAGGTAAGGCTATTCAGCTGCACCCGCTCGTTTGTGGCGCGTTCAACGCTGACTTCGACGGCGACCAGATGGCTGTTCACCTTCCGCTCGGTGCGGAGGCGCAGGCTGAGGCCCGCATCCTCATGCTTTCCGCGAACAACATTTTGAAGCCGTCCGACGGCCGCCCCGTGACCATGCCGTCGCACGACATGATCATCGGCCTTTACTACCTGACCCTGGATCCGGATCCGCGCGTCGAGGTCGCACGCGACCCCGAAACCGGCGAGCAAATCATCCCGCGTTTCAGCTCGGTAGCAGAAGCAATCATGGCGTTTGACCGCGGCACGTTGGACATCAACGCTCGCGCAATCATCCGTTTCGACGAAGTCGTGCCGCCCAAGGGCTGGCAGGCTCCCGAAGGATGGCAAGAGGGCGACCCGATTGAACTTGAGACCTCTCTTGGTCGCGCAATGTTCAACGACCTACTGCCGTCGGACTACCCGTACGTCGAGGCCCTGGTCGACAAGAAGAAGCTAGGCAAGGTTGTGAACGACCTCGCCGAGCTATACCCGAAGGTCCTGGTTGCCGAGTCGCTAGACGCCCTCAAGGCCGCCGGATTCTACTGGTCCACCTGGTCTGGCTTGACGCTGACGTTCAACGACATTGTTGCGCCGGAAAACAAGGGCGAAATCCTCGCCCAGTACGAATCCGCCGCAGCGAAGATCCAGCGCGACTACGAAATCGGTAAGATCACCGAGGACGAGCGCTACAACGCCCTCGTTGAAACATGGACCGCGGCAACCCGCGAAGTTGCAGACGCCATGGAGGCAGCGTTCCCCGAGCGCAACAACCTATTCCAAATGGTTGACTCCGGTGCGCGTGGTAACTGGGATCAGGTTCGCCAGCTGGCCGGTATGCGTGGCCTCGTGTCGGACCCGAAGCAGAAGCTCATTGAGCGTCCGATTAAGGCGAACTACCGCGAGGGCCTCACGGTTCTCGAGTACTTCATCGCGACCCACGGTGCTCGTAAGGGTCTGGCTGACACGGCTCTGCGTACGGCTGACTCCGGTTACCTAACGCGCCGCCTGGTCGACGTTTCGCAGGACGTCATCGTCCACGAGGCCGACTGTGGTACGCGTCGCGGCCTCATGATGCAGATCGCTGAACTGGATGACGAGGGTAAGGCGCACCGCCTCGACACTGTCGAGACCACCGCCTACGCTCGTACGCTGGCCACCGACGCTAAGGACGCCGAAGGCAACGTTATTGCCGAGGCCGGTGTTGACGTGGGCGACGTCGTAATCGACAAGCTCGTCGAAGCCGGAATCACCGAGATCAAGGTTCGCTCCGTGCTGAACTGTGAGTCCCCGGTCGGCACCTGCGCGGCCTGCTACGGTCGCTCGCTCGCTTCCGGCAAGCGCGTCGACATCGGCGAGGCCGTCGGCATTATCGCCGCCCAGTCGATTGGCGAGCCCGGCACACAGCTGACGATGCGTACCTTCCACACCGGTGGTGTCGCATCCGCAGCTGACATTACGCAGGGTCTGCCCCGTGTTCAGGAGCTCTTCGAAGCGCGTACCCCGAAGGGTGAAGCCACCATGGCTGAAGCCGCCGGCAAGGTACACATCGACGACTCCGACGCGGCCACCCGCAAGATCGTCATCACGCGTGACGACGGCGAGCCGGATCTGGTGGTTGAGGTTTCGCGCAGGCAGGAACTTCTTGTCGAAGAGGGCGAGCACATCGCGGTTGGCACCAAGCTAACCACCGGCCGCCTGGACCCCAAGAAGATGCTCCGCATCCGCAACAAGTCCGAAACGCAGCGCCAGCTCGTTGACGAAGTTCAGGAAGTGTACCGCTCGCAGGGCGTGGACATTCACTCCAAGCACATCGAGGTAATCGTTCGCCAGATGCTGCGCCGCGTGACCGTCCTCGACGATCCGGGCGATACCGACCTGCTACCCGGTCAGCTTGTTGACGAGGTCGAGTTCAAGCGCATCAACCGCGCAACCGTCGCGGAAGGTGGCCGTCCGGCCGCTGGACGCCCCGAACTCATGGGTATCACCAAGGCCTCGCTTGCAACCGACTCGTGGCTCGCGGCCGCATCGTTCCAAGAGACCACCAAGATCCTGACCGAAGCCGCGATGAGCGCCAAGTCGGATCCGCTGGTAGGCCTTAAGGAAAACGTCATTCTCGGTAAGCTCATCCCGGCCGGCACCGGCCTGCCGCGCTATAACAACGTGCGCGTCGAGCCCACCGCAGAAGCTATGGCTAACGCCGACTACGTTGAAGCCGACTTCCAGATCGGCGAGGTTGACGAGGACTTCCTCGCATCCCTCGACTCGATCGACTTCGGAGCAACGTTCTCGGACCCGGACTTCCGTTAAGCCATTCAAAGCTGAGTTAGCTTAGTGCTCAGTAGGTTTCGCCCCCGCTTCGGCGGGGGCGAAACCAATTCACCAACCCAGCGCCCCGGCGGCAAGCCAGTCGAAGTGTTAGCTCAGGTGGGGGAGCGGCCCAGCGGCCCGGCTGCAAGCCAGCCGAAGTGTTAGCTCAGGTGGGGGAGCGGCCCAGTCCGCCCTCAACAATCAAAACACTGTTAAATCGCGCACAAACGCACGCCAGAAAACACCCCAACATTGACCATACCGGGCAAAAAGCCATATATTGGTTGGCGGTGCCCGCGTCGCCGGGCTACTACCGCTCAACAAACGCAGTCCAACAGACCGCAAATGTTGACAAGTGGGCTCCCAGACAGTTCGTCGGAGCTCCGGACGTCATCCTTTAACCCTCACAACTTTGCGACAGTGAGGCTAATGGCGGGCCGGCCCTGACGGACACCCGTGTGCCCACAATCAGGGAAGCGCAAACAAGCGCTTAACCGGCGCCGCGAAACTAGATTTTAGAAATAACAAAGGAAGACGGAGAAGTAGTGCCTACAATCCAGCAGCTGGTGCGCAAAGGACGCAGCACCAAGCCCGCGAAGGCTGCAACCCCCGCGCTAAAGGGAAGCCCCCAGCGCCGCGGCGTTTGCACCCGCGTATTTACTACCACGCCGAAGAAGCCGAACTCGGCTCTGCGTAAGGTCGCTCGTGTGCGCCTATCCTCGGGCATTGAGGTCACCGCATACATTCCCGGTGAAGGCCACAACCTGCAGGAGCACTCCATTGTGCTAGTCCGCGGCGGTCGCGTTAAGGACCTCCCCGGCGTTCGCTACCACATCGTGCGCGGCGCGCTCGACACCCAGGGTGTTCGCGGCCGCCAGCAGGCACGTTCCCACTACGGCGCGAAGAAGGAGAAGAAGTAATGCCTCGTAAGGGCCCAGCTCCCAAACGCCCCCTAGTCGAAGATCCCGTATACGGCTCGAAGGTCGTCTCCCAGCTCGTTAACCGCGTGCTCCTAGACGGCAAGCGTTCCGTAGCGCAGGGCATCGTTTACGGTGCACTCGCAGGCGTCGGCGAAAAGACCGACCAGGATCCCGTAGTCGTGCTAAAGCGCGCGCTCGACAACATTCGTCCGTCCCTCGAGGTTCGCTCCCGCCGCGTCGGTGGCGCAACCTACCAGGTTCCGGTCGAGGTCCGCTCATCGCGTTCCACCACGCTGGCACTCCGCTGGCTCGTGGACTTCTCGCGTCAACGTCGCGAAAAGTCGATGACCGAGCGTTTGATGAACGAGATTCTGGATGCTTCCAACGGCCTCGGTGCCGCTGTAAAGCGTCGCGAAGATATGCACAAGATGGCGGAGTCCAACAAGGCTTTCGCTCACTACCGCTGGTAATACCAGTACTGCCCGTAGCAGACACAAGCGAAGGAAACACACGTGGCACAAGACGTGCTTACCGACCTAAACAAGGTCCGCAATATCGGCATCATGGCACACATCGATGCTGGCAAGACCACTGTTACAGAACGCATCCTTTTCTACACCGGCATCAACTACAAGCTGGGTGAAACCCACGACGGTGCTGGCACCATGGACTGGATGGAGCAGGAAAAGGAGCGCGGCATCACCATTACGTCCGCTGCTACCACCTGTTTCTGGAACGACAACCAGATCAACATCATCGATACCCCCGGACACGTTGACTTCACCGTCGAGGTGGAGCGTTCACTGCGCGTCCTGGACGGCGCCGTCGCAGTATTCGACGGTAAGGAAGGTGTTGAGCCGCAGTCTGAGACCGTGTGGCGTCAGGCTGACAAGTACGATGTTCCCCGTATCTGCTTCATCAACAAGATGGACAAGCTCGGTGCGAACTTCAAGTACTCTGTCCAGACGATTAAGGACCGCCTGGGTGCAAACCCGATCGTCATGACCCTCCCGATTGGAGCGGAGTCCGAGTTCAAGGGCGTCGTCGACCTCATGAGCATGAAGGCTCTGTACTTCCCGGAGAAGGACGAAAAGGGCAACGACCTCTACGGTGCTCGCGTAGTGACCGAAGAGATCCCCGAGGACATGGTCGCCGAGGCTGAAGAGTACCGCGAAGCCATGGTTGAAGCGGCTGCCGAAGCTAACGAGGAACTCATGGAGGCATACCTCGAAGCTGGCGAGCTGTCGGTCGAGCAGATCCGTTCCGGTATTCGCGAGCTGACCATTAGGTCCGAGGCATACCCCGTCTTCTGTGGTTCCGCCTTCAAGAACAAGGGCGTACAGCCCATGCTTGACGGTGTTATCCACTACCTTCCTTCGCCGTTTGACGTTCCCGCTGTTCAGGGCCACGCCAAGGGTGACGAAGAAGAGCAGATCACGCGTAAGGCAGGCGAGGGCGATCCCTTCGCAGCCCTTGCGTTCAAGGTTGCTGTTCACCCGTTCTACGGCAAACTAACTTACATTCGCGTCTACTCCGGCAAGGTTGCGTCCGGTGACACCGTCATCAACTCGACCAAGGACAAGCGCGAACGTATTGGCAAGATGTTCCAGATGCACTCCAACAAGGAGAACCCTGTTGACGTTGCACACGCTGGCCACATCTACGCCTTCATTGGTCTGAAGGACACCACGACCGGTGACACGCTCAGTGCACAGGATGCCCCGGTGATCCTTGAGTCCATGTCCTTCCCCGACCCCGTCATCCACGTGGCTATTGAGCCCAAGTCGAAGGCGGACCAGGAGAAGCTCGGCACGGCTATTCAGAAGCTTGCTGAGGAAGACCCGACCTTCACGGTGCGTCTAGATGAAGAGACCGGCCAGACCATTATTGGTGGTATGGGCGAGCTCCACCTGGACGTTCTTGTTGACCGCATGCGTCGCGAGTTCAAGGTTGAGGCAAACGTCGGTGCTCCGATGGTTGCTTACCGTGAAACCATTCGCAAGACGGTTGAGAAGGTTGAGTACACGCACAAGAAGCAGACTGGTGGTTCTGGCCAGTTCGCTAAGGTGATCGTGAAGTTCGAGCCGCTACCGCTCGACGCTGAGGAAACGTACGAGTTCGCAAACGAGGTCACTGGTGGCCGCGTTCCGCGCGAGTACATTCCGTCGGTCGACGCCGGTATCCAGGAAGCCATGCAAACTGGTGTCCTGGCTGGCTACCCGATGGTTGGCCTCAAGGCCACCCTGCTCGACGGTCAGTACCACGACGTCGACTCGTCGGAAATGGCCTTCAAGATCGCCGGATCCATGGTCTACAGGGAGGGCGTGCGCAAGGCTGCACCGGTACTCCTTGAACCGATCATGGCCGTGGAAGTTCGTACCCCCGAGGAGTACATGGGCGACGTTATCGGCGACCTCAACTCCCGTCGTGGCACCATCCAGTCGATGGAAGATGCTGCTGGCGTCAAGGTTGTACGAGCACTAGTTCCGCTGTCAGAAATGTTCGGCTACGTCGGTGACCTTCGTTCGAAGACGCAGGGTCGTGCCGTCTACTCGATGCAGTTCGACAGCTATGATGAAGTTCCTCGAAACGTAGCTGAGGAAGTCATCGGCAATGCTTCAGGCGAGTGAGCGCCTGCTCAAGCCTAAAATGAGGCGTTAACCCGCCCACAGTAATAAAATCCAGTAGTAACAGATTCTTAGCAAGTGTTAGGCTACTTCCTAGCACTAAGCTGTTAAGAAACTCATCTACCCGAGTCCAGGAGGACACAAGTGGCGAAGGCCAAGTTCGAGCGTACGAAACCGCACGTAAACATCGGTACCATCGGTCACGTTGACCATGGTAAGACCACCCTGACCGCGGCGATCACCAAGGTTCTGGCAGACCAGTACCCCGATCTGAACGAGTTCACCCCGTTCGACCAGGTCGACAACGCTCCTGAAGAGCGCGACCGTGGTATTACCATTAACGTTTCCCACGTTGAGTACCAGACCGACAAGCGTCACTACGCACACGTCGACGCCCCCGGTCACGCTGACTACGTTAAGAACATGATTACCGGTGCTGCCCAGATGGACGGCGCTATCCTCGTAGTCGCAGCAACCGACGGCCCGATGGCTCAGACCCGCGAGCACGTTCTGCTTGCGCGCCAGGTTGGCGTTCCGACGATCGTTGTTGCTCTTAACAAGTCCGACATGGTCGACGACGAAGAAATGCTTGAGCTGGTTGAGGAAGAGGTTCGCGAGCTTCTGTCCTCGCAGGGCTTCGATGGTGACAACACCCCGATCCACCGCGTTTCCGCTCTTAAGGCTCTTGAGGGCGAAGAAGAGTGGGTCAAGGCTGTTCAGGACCTCATGGCAACCGTTGACGAGTACGTCCCGACGCCGGAGCGCGACATGGACAAGCCGTTCCTCATGCCGATTGAGGACGTCTTCACCATTACCGGTCGTGGCACCGTTGTTACCGGCCGTGTAGAGCGTGGCAAGCTGCCGATCAACGCTGAGGTCGAGATCCTCGGTATCCGTGACCCGCAGAAGACCACCGTCACCGGTATTGAGATGTTCCACAAGTCCATGGATGAAGCATGGGCAGGCGAGAACTGTGGTCTACTTCTTCGCGGCACCAAGCGCGAGGACGTTGAGCGTGGCCAGGTCGTAGCCGTTCCCGGTTCGATCACCCCGCACACCAAGTTCAAGGGCCAGGTCTACATCCTGAAGAAGGAGGAGGGTGGCCGTCACAAGCCGTTCTTCACCAACTACCGCCCGCAGTTCTACTTCCGTACCACGGACGTAACCGGCATCATCGAGCTGCCGGAGGGCACCGACATGGTTATGCCTGGCGACACGACTGAGATCTCCGTTGAGCTCATTCAGCCGATCGCTATGGAGGCCGGCCTCGGCTTCGCTATCCGCGAGGGTGGCCGCACCGTTGGCTCCGGTCGTGTGACCGAGGTTCTTTCCTAAGTCTTAGCTGACTAAATAGTTTTGGCCCAGAGCAATGCTCTGGGCCAAAACTATTTCTAAAAACTCCAAGATTGCACGGCAGACGCTGGTGTAGTTGGCGTTATTTTTACGCGCCATTGTGGCACAAAGTTGCTTTAACGTTTTAGCTTTAACGACAACGGTTTGTTTTATTATTTCGAAAAAGACAGAAATAGATGCATTTGTCTTGAAAAGAGTTGTTTAAGAGTCTAGTTATTCACCCAAAGTTGGTGCTAGGGTGATTTTGTCCGGTACTAAACCGGTTCATTAACACCTAGCTAAAAGCAAAGGAGCTTTGAGTGACTTTAAGTAAAGGTGCACGCGCGAAGCGCTGGGGTTCCGTCGCGATTACGGGGCTTGCTATTACAGCCTTAGCAACTCCACTTGCATTTGGTGCTGACTCTTATCCGCCACAAGGTGACGCTAGTGTCAAAGCATCACAACCGGTCGTGTCGGGTTACCGTGTCCAAAATATTCGAGACTGGTCCCCGGAATCTGATCCGTACGCAGAGCAACTACGTGCAACTGTTCCGTTGCAAGAACGTAATGAAGCGAATCCGCAGACGCAGGTCAAACCTGAGCTTGATGGCAAGGCAGAAATCATGCTCATGCAGGGCGACTACGGTAACTCGTTCTTTGGGTCGACGACTCATAACAATACGTTTGGCGAGTTGGCGTTCAACTTCTGGCAGTACGCCGACTACTGGTCACCCTGGCACGGAGCTGCCTCGGTTGGCGTTCCGCAGGCAATCTACGATCCCCAAAACTCTGATTGGCGAAATCGTGGTTTCGAGTTCGGCGTGATGACACTACCAACACGTGAGTATACAAATGCTGCTCACCGTAACGGCGTGAAATCTATTGCTGTACTGTATTTTGACCCCTACTTCCGTCCAGGACTGACCTACAAGGAGCTCTTTGAAAAGGATGCGGACGGCAATTACGTGGTGGCCGACAAACTGGTCGAGATGGCTAACTATTACGGCTTTGACGGCTATTTCTTGAATGAGGAAGAAGGCGGCCCGGCCCGCGAAGAGTTCAAACCATTTATGGCATACCTGACGTCGAAGGGGCTTTATACACAGTGGTATGACACAAACTCCTATATGGATGCCCGAAAGGCTCAGTGGCTTAGTGATGAGCAGTACGGCAAAATCCATGACTCGGTATTCGTAAACTACGGAAATAATGGTTCGCAAATGCACGAGTGGTCAGTGCAGAACGGATATGACCCTTACGCGCAGGTATTTGCAGGTATCGAAGCAAACCAAACAGGATTCGCCGGTGATGGGGGAGTATCCAGGGGGTTCGCCTCGGCAGAGAATCACTCGCCGCTGACTTCTATCGCCCTCTTTACGCCATCAGATCATTATCAGCGCGAACTTGACGGAAAGATTGAGGGGCTAACAGGGAGGGTCGATAAAACTAAGCCTTTCATGCAGCAGCAGCCGTATCAGTGGATGATCGCTGATCGTGAGCGCATGTATTTCTCCGGTGCCTATTCCGATGTGACAAAGACAGGCCCCGAAAATACGCAGACTCGACCCGAAATCGCTGTAGACGAGGAGGGTTGGATTGGTGTAGCAGACTTTGTTCCCGCACGGTCTGTAATTGATGGGACCGAATTCGCAACTGATTTCTCAACGGGAAAGGGGATGAGGTCGTACACCAATGGTGGCATCACCAATGACTCAGAGTGGATTGACCTTGGTGCACAATCAATCCTGCCGTCTTGGCAGTGGTGGATAAGCACAGAGTCTGGCGACACTACGTTGGAGGCTGACTTCGACTACGGGCCGGAACCACGCGTGGACATTTATGGCAACGAAATCTCTACACCGTTCGAGCCAGTGGGTGCATACAATGGGGGTAACTCGTTGGTTTTGCACGGCGACATCTCCGAGCCTCACGACCTGCGTCTATTTAAGACTGATCTTGCGATCGCTGAAGATTCCAAAGCAAAAGTAACCTTGCGCGCAGCCGCTAACGGAAACTTGAGTCTCAAGCTCGGCCTCGTATTCAAAGACGATGCTGAACAGACCGTAGCAGTTGATCTTCCAGAAGTCACGAGCGAATGGACTACTGCGGAAATTGATCTATCGGAGTTCGCGGGCAAGCAGATCGCAACAATCGGTTTGATAATCGATGGACAAGCCACGGGGGCGCAGGTCAATATCGGCGAACTATCGGTAGGAAGGGCATCCACTAATGCTCCGGCGACTCCCACAGGACTGAACGTTCGCGAATTAAATACCGACGGATCGGCGACCGTAGCGTGGGATATTGGCGAGTTTGAACAGGTCGACTACTACGTGCTGGAAGCCATCGGAAATGATGGTCAAGTACGCCATCTGGGCAAGACGTTTGGTGACGTTCATTATGTGAAGGACGTGGGGCTTGATGGTGACTACTTCTTGTCGGTTCGCGCTATTGGTAAGTCTGGTTTGTCTTCGGAGCCGGCGATGGTTTTCGTAGGTTCAAGCGCGTTGCCAACCGATCTCGAAATAAATGAGGCTATGGATGAAAACGAACACTTTGCGGAAGCAGTCAACGCCGGTGAAGTTGAGGTGTCCTGGCAGTCTCCCGCAAGTGGTGCAGATGGGTACACAGTGCGCATGGAGACCTTGTACGCAGATGCGGTAAGTCCATTCCATGGTTACACACAGCGCCACGTCGGGGCTGACACCACATCTGTTACGTTACCGGCACCACTTGAAGGCATGAAGTTCCGTGTAACTGTTACGCCGGATGGGTATGACTCGAGTGCTGTGGCAGCCAAGTCAGTGGTTGGCCGTTACCACGACGCATACTCTGCGCCACTTGAGATGCGAGACGTTAGTTTGCTTGGGGGTGCGAGCTTCCAACTGAACAATCCCACATCTAATGACTGGCAACAAATAGTGTCCGCTGGTGATGAGGAATGGACAGCGACTCGCGGTAAGAGTAACCGCTCCTCGTGGGGGCAAAGTGATGAGAACGGTAGTCTCACGAAGCGGCGCACGGTTGAATCGCAGATCGAGTACGTTATCCGTGACTACGCGGGCAATGTTTCGCAGGGTCTTGCTGTCAAGAACGATGATGGTGAAGCGCAACTTGTAGACTCCGCGGCTCCGCAAGTGTGGGGCACGCCCTGGGGAGTTCAGGATGTTGCAGCTGGCAAAGAAATGGTTCCGGTGGAAATCACAGCTGTTGACAATACGTCCGATGTGACTGTAGCTGTCGGCTTTGTTGAGGCGTCACAAGCTGTGGATGAGGAAGGTGATTCTGCAGAGGTTATGACAGACCTGGCCGACGGTATCACGTTCGATGCGCAGACCCTTACCATCAGTGGAACGCCTACCTGGGAGGGGGAACGGATCCTACGGGTTATAGCGATGGATGAGTCATCGAATAAGGAAACTTTCGACTTCACGGTGAGGGCGCACGGTGTGCCCGAAGGATCCCCGGATCCGGAAGAACCTGGTACGACGGAAACCACGGATCCCGAAAAGCCTGGTACGACGGAAACCACGGATCCCGAAAAGCCGGAAACATCTGATGATCCGACCGAACCCGAGGAGCCTGTTATTCCTGAGGAGCCGACTGCTCCTGAGGAATCTACCCAACCGTCGGTATCGGTTGATCCTGGGCAGAGCGGAATGACCGATCCGTCGCAATTGGGTGATAATCAGAAGCCTAACAAGCAGGGGTTAGCGCAGACAGGTGTGCAGGTGGCTGCTTTGGCTGTGCTCGGCATAGGATTGGGGGCTCTAGGAATTTCGGCTGTGACTATTAGTCGTAGGAAGCGCATGTAGTCAGGTAAATCAAATAGCCCCGAGAAGCAAGACCAGAATTAGTCGTTAACTTCCCGGGGCTATTTCAATTTCGCAATGAAGTTGGTGTTCTACTCCATGAAACCGTTTTGCTTTGCGTAGGATTCAAGGTCGGTTTGCCATGTAGCTAGTGCGTCTTCGACGGTGGTAGTCCCTGCAAAAGCTCCCGCGATCTTGTCTCCGTAAATCGTGTTAGCGTACGGCTGGAATGGTAGGTAGCTCCATCCGGGTAGAACATCTGCCGCAGCCTGCGCCAGAACCTTGTTGTACTCCTGGCCGCCAAAGTACTCGTCGGTGTATGTCAGGAAGTCCTCATCTGTGAGCATTTCGTTGGTTGAAGGGAAGTTTCCGTTTTCCACACGGATCTTCGCCCCGTCTCCAACACTCATGAACTCCAAGAATTTGTAGGCAGCATCCTTCTTGTCCGAGGCACTCATAATAGCGAGTGAAGATCCACCGTTTTCTGAGTTAGCTGTTTCTCCTGCCGTGGGCACTGGGGCCGGAGCAACTCGGAAGTCACCAGATGCTTCGGGTGCCGAACCAATTAGGTTCGCCGGCATCCACGCACCCGTGATCAAGCTTGCAATAGTTCCGTCGCCAAGGCCACGGAACCAGTCGTCTGACCAACCTGAAACAGTCTTGTTCAGAAGGTCCTCATCGATCATCTTTTGCCAGAAGTCTGCATAGGTCATAACTCCTTCGTCAGCGAGGTCGATCTTTACCTGGCCGTCCTCGACGGAGAACGGTTGACCGCCCGCTAGCCACATCATCGAGGTAGCCATACCAGCGTCACCATTGTCAGAAGTGATGTAGTAGTCGTCTCCCAGTGCACGAATCTTCTTTGCCGCTTCGTAGTACTCGTCCCAAGTTGCAGGTGGGGTGTCTACTCCGGCTTGCTTGAATACAGCTTCGTTATAGAACAAAGCCATTGGCCCCGAATCCATGGGAAGAGCGTATACCTGACCGCTATCGGACAATGTCACCGAGTTCCACGTGCCGGGCGTGTATTGATCCTTCAAGTCGGCTGCGCCCATCTGGGACAGGTCAGCAAGATGACCGGGGATAGCGTACTGGGCGAGCGCGTAGTATTCTACTTGCGCAATATCGGGCACTCCCGAGCCTGCTGCAAGAACGTTGTCGATCTTTGTGTAGGTGTCAGCGGCACCGCCAACATTTTGGAGATCTACCTTGATATCCGGGTAGGCTTTCTCAAATTCTTCAACCACCGGTGTCAGGGTGGGCTCCCAGGCCCACAGCGTAAGGGTTACTTCTTCGCTTCCGGATGACGCGCCTGCTCCCTGAGTTGTGTCTGTTGTATTTTCTGCATTCCCACCGCAGGCGGCTAGAGTTAGTGCCATAACAGCGGTGCAAGCCGTTACGGCAAGGGGCTTAATCCTCATGTTTGTTTCCTTTCAATTTGTTTTCGACGTTGAAAAATCAGTAATCCGTTTTGAAGATGTTCAAGGCGCTTACTATTCCTTTACGCTTCCTGCAGCCAGACCGGACTGCCAGTAGCGTTGCAGGAATAGGAACGCGATACAGAGCGGAATGATCGTTAAGAGAGACCCCGTGATAATCACGTTTTGGAGTGGCTCAACACCGCCGGCAGCGGAATAGGTTTGCAACTTGATGTCATTGAGACCCGTGGTGAGCGGTTTCCACTTTTCGGAAGTGAGCATGATCAGCGGTAAGAAGTAGTTATTCCATGTCGCGACAATAGTGAAAAGTGCAACGGTAACGATTCCGGGCGCAAGCAGTGGAAGTGACACCTTGAAGAAGGTGTTGAGTTCACTAGATCCATCTACGCGTGCTGCTTCGATAAGCTCCATAGGCACGGCCTCTTCGGCGAATACCCACATTAAATAGAATCCAAAGGGCGTAATGAGGCAAGGAATGATGACTGAAATTGGGGTATTCACTATTCCAACGCGACTGAACATCAGGAATAAGGGAACAGTGAGTGCAGTACTCGGTACCGCAATTGCTCCCAAGACAATGGCGACGACTGCCTTGCGACCGGGGAAGCGATACTTGGCAAGCCCATAGCCTCCTAGGACCGCGAGTAACGTTGCGCCACCAGCGCCCACGACCACGTAGAGCAGAGTATTTAGGAACCAGCGTACGAATATACCGTCCCTGTATTCGAGTGTTTGTTTGATGTTGTCGAAAAGCGCGAATGAGTCACCAAACGCAAAGCCAAACGTGGTTATATAGTCCGCCTGTGTTTTAGTGGAGTTGATGACGAGCCACACTAAAGGCATGAGTGCGTAGATCGCAATTAGTGCGACGATGACCGTGAGAACAATGGACTTTCGTGGTCTCGTTGGACTGTATCCTTTAGTCCTCCGGCGTCTTGGAGTGGCAAGGTTGGTCGGCGTGCTCATTTTTGGCCTCCTCGAGCTCCCCACAACTGCACGACGTAAGCCACAACCACGGTTATTAGTCCCATAACGATTGCGAGAGTTGCCGAGTAGTTCGGGCTATGCGCTTCAAAAGCTAGGTGGAATGCGTAGAAGTTTGGTGTGAAGTACGTAGTAATCACGTTGTTCGACATCTGTTGCATTACGTTGGGCTCGTTGAATAGTTGGAATGAACCGATAATCGAGAAAATCACCGTGATCATGAGTGAACCGCGCAATGCAGGTAGCTTGATTGCCCGTACGATGTCGAACTCGTTTGCGCCATCGATAATGGCTGCCTCATACAGCGATTCGGGTATCGTCTTCAGCGTTGAGTACAAGATCAACATGTTGTAGCCGATATAACACCAGGTAACAATATTTCCGATACCCACCCAAATCAGGTCATGGGTGAAGAAATCAATTGAGGTACCAAAAGTAGTGTTGAGAGAACCGACTACGCCGTAGCGAGTTCCGTATAAGAACCCCCACATTAGAGTTGCGACCACAGCGGGGATGGCGTACGGAAGGAAAACGGAGATTCGAAAGAATTTCGCTCCCCACAGTCGACCGGAGTCAAGTGCAAGGGCTAGAAACAAAGATATTCCTAGCATGATAGGTACCTGGATCAGAAGGAAAAGTCCTACACCTCTGACGCCGCTCCAAAAGTTGGGATCTTGGAACAACGTAATGTAGTTTTCAAAACCTATGAACTGTTCGCCTTGCGACTTGCCCCATACCATCTTTGGCTCGAAGAATGACAGGTAGATCGCGTACAGGAGCGGGGCGATGAAAACTATGGTGAAGAAGAACATGAAGGGACCAACGAAAATCCAACCCCTCCAGTCCCGCTTCGGTCGTCGTAGTGTTATCTTCGCCGGAGAGAATGGTGTAACAGTATCGCTCATCATTTGACCTACGCTTCCGTATGGCCGAGTAGCGGTTTAGGAAGCAACGAAATCGAGGGTGCAGTAACTGCTTCTAGTTCCCAAATCATTATTGAGTTGTGGTTCGCCTTGATTAGTGGTCCGGGAATATAAAGCGTGTCGGTCGGTCCAGCTGCCCAGTAGCGTCCGAGCAAGAAACCGTTACACCAAGCAATACCGGTGGTTAGGTTACGCGTGTCTAGATGGAGGTCTCTGCCTTCATCAGCATTGAACGTTGCCGTTGCAATAATTGGGCCAGATTGGGGGCTGGCAAGCTTTTGAGGATCCGTTGCATTTAGGCTACTCATCAGGTCGAGGTCTACGGTCGACACTTTCCAGTCGAAAATGTCACGGGTTGCGGTGTGGCATGGACCGATTAGTCCCTTTTCTTCCCCAATTCTTTTGTCGTAATTGACGCGACCAAGATCTTCAGCAATTACGGTTAGTCTGCCTTTACGGCGGGGAATGGTTAAGGCACGTTGGCGGTGAAGCCTGTTGATAGATCCAATAGATTCCCCATCCAGGAAGAAGTACGCTCTGTCGCGCACGTCTTCAAAAATAAGGACCTGGTCTTCTTCATTGACTTCGGTCTCGTAAATCATGAATTTTGCAGTTGGTGAAACTTCATCGATGCTCGGAAGACGCTTGTACATGGTTCCCTCAGTGAGGGACATCTTCCAGTCTGGGCCTACAAACAGCGGTAAGTCGCTAACGGCAGTTCCGTGCACGGGGTTGTTTGCTTGAGCAACGGCGGTGCCGAGATTACTGGAGATAGCTTGTTGAAATAGATTGTATTTTTCGGTCGTTGTGCCATCCTCAGCTAACGGTGCGTCATAGTCATATGAGGTGGTGATTGGACTGTACGTGCCCTTGTGGTTAGCCCCATTCATCAAACCGAAGTTCGTGCCGCCGTGGAACATGTAGAGATTTACAGATGCGCCCATACCGAGTAGCTGGGCGAAATCTTCTGCTTGCTCTTCTGGATCCGTCACATGATGGTGCTGCCCCCAACTGTCGAACCATCCGTTCCAGTACTCCATACACATTAGTGGCCCGTTAGGTTGGAAGCGACGAAGTACACCTAAACGCTCAGGGCTGTGTGACCCGAAGGTGGCGGTGGTTAACAGCTCGGGCAACGATCCGCGCTCGAGCATGGCCTCGTTTGCTTGATCGCAGGTGCACAGTGGCACATCGATGCCTTCCGCCCTTATTTGATCCGCTAGCGCGCGTAGGTATTCCTTGTCCTCTCCAAATGCCCCGTATTCATTTTCAACTTGAACCATGATTACGTTGCCACCGTGACTGACCTGCCGGGACTGAACGATGGGGAGGACGTTTTTGAAGTACTCCTTGGTTGCCGCAAGGTAACGTGGGTCGCTAGTACGCAGCTTAATTCCACTCGCAGTTAGCCAAGATGGAAGGCCTGCATTATCCCATTCTGCGCAGATATAGGGGCCGGGGCGCACGATAGCCTTTAGACCACGCTCAGCTGCAAGATCCAGGAACGCGCCAAGGTCTCGCCATCCGTCCAAGCGGAACTCGCCAGGTTTGCTCGAGTGAAAGTTCCAAGCTACATAGGTCTCGATCGTGTTCAAACCTAACGCTACCGCCTGGTCCAGGCGGTGGGCCCACTGGCTTGGATGCACGCGGAAATAGTGTAAGGCCCCGGAGATAATCTGCGTAGGCTGACCGTCGAGTATGAATCCGTCATCGGAGATTGCGAAGCTCACCTAGACTCCTTCGTCGTAGGAATGTTTACGTAAACATAATAAACTCCTATTTTTTCAATTTGTCAATAATCGCAAAGGAAATTTGGTTAATATCAGTTTGGTAACGATCACAATGGGGTATGATCGCTAGCATGAGTAACAATGCGCGACAGGGATTTCGTTCAAAAGGCGGCGTGTCAATTGCGGACGTGGCGCGGCTGGCAGGCGTGTCGTCGCAGACTGTTTCGCGAGTGTCGAATGGGTCGGACCAAGTCAGGCCTGAGACTCGCGATAAAGTTATAGAGGCTATGCGGATGCTTGGATACTCGCCGAATATTGCTGCCCGCGCATTGCGGCAAGGGGAGTTTAAGGCTATTGGTGTTCTTGGGAATCGTTTTGACCGCACGGGGGAATCGTTAACGACTAGCGCACTAATCGCAGCGGCAACGGCGCAGGATTATGCGGTTACTATCGTCACGGTTCAAGAAAACAAGCTTGGCGACTGGGATCATGCCGCGATTAGACTCTCTAGCCAGGCAATTGACGGGCTGGTCATCCTTCGAGCTGAGCATACGCCCGAGCAGTTCGCGCTACCTGCCGGTTTTCCGGTTGCGGTTGCTGACTCTCGGTTGGCGGGCTTGTATCCAGCTGTGACACTGAATCATGAGCAAGGAAGTGTTGCTGCAACTAAGCACCTACTGGGACTGGGGCACCGCCAGGTGCATCACCTTGCTGGTTTAAAGGGGTCGGATCCTTCTGTAGCGCGTTTGCTACCTTGGCAACGCGTGTTGGAGCAAAACGGAATTCGCCCGCCGGAGCCCTTCTATGGTGATTGGTCTGCGCAATCAGGTTACGAAATAGGGAAGAAGATTGCGCAAAGGGGAGATGTTACTGCCCTTTATTGCGCCAATGACGAGATGGCGATGGGGGTGCTCCATGCGTTCCATGAAGCCGGTCTAAGAGTTCCTGAAGATATATCCGTGGTTGGGTTTGATGATCTTTCGTTGAGCGCGCATCTACCTGTTCCGCTTACAACAGTGAGGCAGGATTATCAGATGATTGGGAAGCACTTGTTTGACTTGGTGAAAGAGCAACTGGAAAAGGGTCGGGATGCTGTTGCGCGTCGTCGCGTCGTCGTGCCCACGCAATTAATCGTCCGCTCCACAACTGCAGCTCCGCGATTTAACTGACAGGAATCTGGGCCCTGGGATCGATTACTGCCAGTTCCCGGCCTTGGTTTATGAGAACCGCAACACTAATTCATGATTCGTTTGGAATCCGCGGCCTGATATGTAAAACTATTTGAGTTGCCTCAGACAGGAAGCAACCGCGGAATGTCTGAGAAATCGTACAGCCCACCCATCCGGGTGTGTGCTGAGGGGTGTATGCCCCACGTTCTTGATCACAAGAAAAACGGTCCACTTCCCGCCAGAAGGGAAGTACCGCGCTTCAGTTTGTTGCAAATAGCGACACGCCCGAGTGCGGGGACCGGTGAGAAGCTGTTTAAGAGAGGTAAGACGGCATGGCGGGACAAAAGATCCGCATCCGGCTCAAGTCCTATGACCACGAGGTCATTGACAGCTCCGCGCGCAAGATCGTCGACACTGTGCAGCGCGCAGGTGCGACGGTCGTGGGCCCGGTGCCGCTGCCGACCGAGAAGAACGTATTCGTTGTCGTTCGGTCGCCCCACAAGTACAAGGACAGCCGCGAACACTTTGAAATGCGCACTCACAAGCGCCTGATTGACATCATCGACCCGACGCCGAAGGCTGTCGATTCGCTCATGCGACTCGACCTCCCGGCAGACGTAAAAATCGATATTAAACTCTGAGGAAACCTGCAGACATGACTACAAACACCAAGCAGGCGGCTGCGCCCGTTAAGGCGCTGCTCGGCCGCAAGCTCGGCATGACCCAGGCATGGGACAACGACGGTAAGGTCGTTCCCTTGACGGTCGTGCAGGTGGGCACCAACGTCGTTACGCAGGTGCGCACCGAAGAGACTGACGGCTACTCAGCCGCACAGATTGGCTTCGGCGAGATCGACTCTCGCCGCATCACGAAACCACTAGCCGGACACTTTGAAAAGGCTGGTGTAACGCCTCGCCGTCACCTCGTAGAGGTCCGCACCTCCGAAGCCGACTCCTTTGAGGTCGGCCAGGAACTAACCGCGGACGTATTCGCCGCTGGCGACAAGGTTGACATTTCCGGCAACACCAAGGGCAAGGGCTTCGCAGGCGCCATGAAGCGTCACGGCTTCGCAGGCGGCCCCGCAGGCCACGGTGCACACAAGGTTCACCGCAAGCCCGGTTCCATTGGCGGCGCAGCGACCCCCGGTCGCGTGTTCAAGGGCCAGCGCATGGCAGGCCGCATGGGCAATGTCCGTCGTACCATCCAGAACCAGACCGTTTTCGCAGTTGATCAGGAAAAGGGCCTGCTCCTTATTCACGGCGCCATTCCTGGCCCGAAGAACGGTGTTGTCCTGATTCGCTCCTCTGTGAAGGGTGCGTGAACGATAAATGGCTAATGCACTGACTGTTGACGTCATCGGAGTTGACGGAGAGAAGGCCGGCACGGTCGAACTCCCCGCAAAGTACTTCGATGCTCCTACTAACATCGCTTTGATCCACCAGGTCGTTAAGGCCCAGCTGGCAGCAGCTCGCAGTGGCACGCACGCCACCAAGACTCGCGGCCAGGTTTCCGGCGGCGGCAAGAAGCCGTGGCGCCAGAAGGGCACCGGCCGTGCTCGTCAGGGCTCCATCCGAGCTCCGCAGTGGGTCGGCGGCGGCGTAGTACACGGCCCGCAGCCGCGCTCCTACGCAGAACGTACGCCTAAGAAAATGAAGGCAGGCGCCCTCTACGGTGCGCTGTCCGATCGTGCACGCGGTGGCCGCATCCACGTCGTCACCGGATTCGTCGAGGGCGAAGTACCCTCCACGAAGACCGCACGCATCGCTCTTGAGAGGGTTGCGGACGCCCGCAAGTCCCTCGTCGTTGTTGCTCGCGAAGACAAGCTGAACCGCCTGTCGGTTCGCAACCTCGCGAACGTACACGTTCTATGGGCTGACCAGCTGAACACGCTCGACGTTATGAACGCCGAAGACGTTGTGTTCACCAAGGACGCGCTCGACGCCTTCCTCGCATCCAAGGAGGACAAGTGAGTCTCGAAACGTCCAAGAACCCCCGCGACATCATCTTCGCGCCGGTCATCACCGAGAAGTCCTCTGGACTCATGGACCTAGGTAAGTACACCTTCCTAGTGGACCCGCGCGCAAACAAGACTGAGATTCGTAAAGCAATCGAAGAAATCTTCGGTGTGAAAGTTTCTCACGTTGCAACGCAGAACCGACAGGGCAAGCGCTACCGCACTCGCGATGGCATTGGCCGTCGAAACAACACGAAGCGAGCCATCGTTACTGTAAGCGAAGGCACCATTGACATCTTCGGCGAACTCGCCTGAGTCATCGAAGAAGTAAAGGTTACACAAAATGGGAATCCGTAAGTACAAGCCGACGACGCCCGGTCGTCGTGGCTCCAGCGTGGCGGACTTCGTGGAGATTACCCGGTCCACTCCGGAGAAGTCTCTGGTTCGCCCGCTGACCAAGACCGGCGGTCGCAACAATCAGGGTCGCGTCACGGCCCGCCACCGCGGTGGTGGCCACAAACGCGCCTACCGTCTAATCGACTTCCGTCGTAACGACAAGGACGGTGTACCGGCAAAGGTCGCTCACATCGAGTACGACCCGAACCGTACCGCCCGTATCGCCCTGCTGCACTACGCAGACGGCGCGAAGCGTTACATCATTGCTCCTGCAAACCTTAACCAAGGTGACCGCGTCGAATCCGGTCCGAACGCAGATATTAAGCCCGGCAACAACCTGCCGCTACGCAATATCCCCGTCGGTACCGTTGTCCACGCTGTCGAGCTATACCCCGGTGGCGGCGCAAAGATCGCCCGCTCCGCAGGCACCTCCGTTCAGCTAGTTGCAAAGGAAGGCCGCTTCGCTCAGCTGCGTATGCCCTCCGGTGAAATCCGCAACGTAGACGCACAGTGCCGCGCAACCGTTGGCGAGGTCGGCAACGCCGAACAGACCAACATCAGCTGGGGCAAGGCTGGACGCATGCGTTGGAAGGGACGCCGTCCGCACGTCCGTGGCGTTGCCATGAACCCGGTTGACCACCCGCACGGTGGTGGTGAAGGCCGCACTTCCGGTGGCCGTCACCCGGTCAGCCCGTGGGGCAAGCCCGAGGTCCGTACCCGTCGTCCGAATAAGCCCAGCGACAAGCTCATCGTGCGCCGTCGCCGGACCGGCAAGAAGCGCTGATAGAGGAGCTGGATTATGCCACGCAGTCTGAAGAAGGGACCCTTCGTAGACGATCACCTACTCAAGAAGGTAGATGAGCAGAACGAAAAGGGTACAAAGAACGTTATTAAGACCTGGTCTCGCAGGTCCGTCATCACCCCGGATTTCCTGGGACACACGTTTGCTGTGCATGACGGCCGTAAGCACGTGCCGGTCTTCGTTACGGAAGCAATGGTTGGCCACAAGCTCGGAGAGTTTGCACCCACCCGCACGTTCCGTAGCCACGACAAGGACGATCGCAAGGGCCGCAGGCGCTAAGCCTGGGAACTTGTTAGGCAAGAAGTGAGGCAGGATTTAATGGAAGCCAAGGCGCAGGCGCGCTACGTACGCGTCACGCCCCTCAAGGCTCGTCGCGTTGTGAACGAGATTCGCAACAAGAACGCCTTGGAGGCTGCGGACATTCTGCGGTTCGCTCCGCAGGCTGTCGCAAGAGACGTTAGAAAAGTTTTGATGAGTGCCATGGCCAACGCGAAAGTGAAGGCCGAAAACGCTGGAGAGCGTTTCAAGGACGAGGACCTTTACGTACTCGAAGCGTACGTAAACGAAGGCCCCACCATGAAGCGTTTCCGCCCGCGTGCACAGGGCCGTGCAGCCCAGATTCTGAAGCGCACGAGCCACATCACCCTGGTGGTAGGCACGAAGGACGACAATGGGAAGGAAGGCCGGTAATGGGTCAAAAGGTTAACCCCACCGGATTTAGGCTTGGTATCACCACCGAGCACCGCTCCCGCTGGTTCGCTGACTCCACCGCGGAAGGCCAGCGTTACAGCGACTACGTGATCGAAGACGTGAAGATTCGCGACTTCCTCAACGAGAACCTGGAACGCTCCGGCGTGTCAAAGATCGTCATCGAACGCACCACCGACCGCGTTCGCGTCGATCTGCAAACCGCCCGCCCCGGCATTGTTATCGGCCGTCGCGGCGCAGAAGCTGACCGTCTTCGCCAGCAGCTCGAAAAGCTGACCGGCAAGCAGGTACAGCTGAACATTCTTGAAGTAAAGAGTCCTGAGCTCGACGCAAAGCTCGTCGCGCAAGGCATCGCAGAGCAGCTCGCTGCCCGCGTATCCTTCCGCCGCGCAATGCGTAAGGGCATCCAGTCCGCAATGCGCGCTGGCGCCGAGGGCATCCGTGTCCAGGTATCCGGCCGTCTTGGCGGTGCTGAAATGTCGCGCACCGAGTTCTACCGCGAAGGCCGTGTACCCCTACACACCCTCCGTGCATACATCGACTACGGCTTCTACGAGGCACGTACGACCTTCGGTCGCATCGGTGTAAAGGTATGGGTCTACAAGGGCGACATGACCGAACGCGAGTTCCAGCAGCAGCAGATGGAAGCTGGCAACCGTGGTGGACGTCGTGGCGGCCGTGGCCGTCGTGGCCCGCGTCGCGGAGGCGACCAGCAGAGAAACAGGACGCCACAGGCGCAGCAGTCGGCTCCTGCCGAATCTGAAGCAGCGCCGCAGGCTGAGAAATCCGGAACGGAGGCCTAGTCGTGCTTATCCCAAGGCGGACTAAGTACCGCAAACCGCATCGCCCCACCCGCAAGGGTATGGCAAAGGGTGGCACTGAGATCTCGTTCGGTGACTACGGCATTCAGGCCCTAGAGCCTTCCTACATCACCAACCGTCAGATCGAGGCCGCTCGTATCGCAATGACCCGTTACATCAAGCGTGGCGGTAAAGTCTGGATCAACATTTTCCCGGACCACCCGCTCACCAAGAAGCCGGCTGAAACCCGTATGGGTTCCGGTAAGGGCGCCCCGGAGTTCTGGGTTGCCAACGTGAAGCCGGGTCGTATTCTGTTCGAGCTTGCTGGTGTTGACGAGCCCGTAGCCCGTGAAGCTATGCGCCGCGCGCAGCACAAGCTCCCGATTAAGACCAAGTTCGTGGTTCGTGAGGGTGGTGACGCATAATGGCAGACAAGAAGGGTCTAACAACCGCCGACCTTGACGAGATGGACGACCTCCAGCTCAAAGAGGAACTAGAAAAGGCGAAGGCTGAACTGTTTAACCTCCGCTTCTCCAAGGCTCTCGGACAGATCGAGGATCACGGCCGCTTCAAGGCCGTTCGTCGTGACATCGCCCGTATCTACACAGTGGCGCGTGAGCGTGAGCTCGGCATCCGCACCGCACCTAACAGCGAGGAGTGAGCTTAAGTGAGCGATACGCAGAAAGTTCGTAACCAGCGCAAGGTACGCCGCGGCTACGTTGTATCCGACAAAATGGATAAGACCGTCGTCGTCGAACTAGAGGATCGCACCAAGCACCCTCTATACGGCAAGGTCATGACCAAGAAGAAGAAGGTCAAGGCACACGACGAGAACAACGAAATCCGCACCGGCGACCTCGTTCGCATCATGGAGACCCGCCCGCTGTCAGCCACCAAGCGCTGGCGCGTAGTCGAGGTGATCGAAAGGGCCAAGTAAGCCTTTCGGGCGCAACTAACTAGATAGTTAGCAGCCTGCAAAGAGCGGGCCTTTCAAAACCGCAAAAATGTAGCCACCCAGATCCTGGGTGGCTACATTTTTACGCCCTCAAATATGAAAAAATCGTTCACCGGTCAAAAATTTGTGCCAATGAGGGCGAAAATCACACGTCAGGTGAGGAAAGGCACAAGGGTTTTAAAGCTTGACGCCTTTTGAATGACTAGGCAAATGTCGTAAGCTAGACAAGTTGCAGTTTCATGCGAACCAGCAGAATGCGCCAAATCCAATACGCGCTACAAATCTGAGTGGCTTAACCCACCACGCCTGGGACCGTGGGACTCGACCTAATCTCTTCAGAGACCTGGCACCAAGGTTAACCCGGTGTGCTCGAGTCTGAAGCAGATAGGTACATCGCGCGAGCTTTTCGCGCTCAAGTCCGTATACGTTCGGCCAGGCTCAGGCGCCCTTTTGTGTGCGCTGACGAGAACCAGCTCGACGACAGGAGTACAACGAATGATCCAGCAGGAGTCGCGACTAAAGGTTGCCGACAACACGGGTGCAAAAGAAATCCTTTGCGTCCGCGTCCTCGGTGGCTCGGGTCGGCGCTACGCGGGAATTGGCGACACCATCGTCGCCTCCGTGAAGGACGCCATCCCCGGCGGCAACGTGAAGAAGGGGGAAATCGTCAAGGCAGTGGTAGTGCGCACCCGCAAGGAGCGCCGCCGTCCGGACGGTTCCTACATCCGCTTCGATGAAAACGCAGCTGTCATCCTCAAGAGTGATGGCGAACCGCGTGGTACCCGTATCTTTGGCCCCGTTGGCCGTGAACTTCGCGACAAGAAGTTCATGAAGATCGTGTCACTCGCACCGGAGGTGCTCTGATGGCAGCAAAAATTAAGAAGGGTGACCTCGTAGAGGTCATCTCTGGTCGCACGAGCGACCAGAAGAAGATTGACGAACGAAACAAGCGTCGTGAGGCCGAAGGTCTTGCACCGCTCGCTCCCGGAGACAAGGGCAAGCAGGGACGCGTAATCAAGGTCTTCCCGAAGGAACAGAAGGTCCTCGTTGAGGGCATCAATGTCAAGACGCGTCACACGCGTCGCGGCATGTCCGCCCAGGGTGCACAGACCGGCGGCATCGAGCACATCGAAGCCCCGATCCACGTATCCAAGGTGGCCTTGGTTGACCCCGATACCAAGAAGCGCGTTCGCGTTGGCTTCCGCGTAGACCGTGATGAGAACGGCAAGCGCGTGAACCGCAACCCGATTCGCGTGGTTCGTGGTGGCACCAAGCGTGGCCTCGAACCCGGAAAGGAAATCGGAGCATGACCCCTCGTCTAAAGCAGAAGTACACAGACGAAGTCCGTCCCAAGCTAGAGAAGGACTTCAACCACCCGAACCCCATGGAAGTTGGCGGCCTAACCAAGGTCATCGTCAACATGGGTGTAGGTGAAGCGGCTCGTGACTCGAAGGCAATCGACGGCGCGATCCGCGACCTCGCTGCCATCACCGGGCAGAAACCGATCGTTACCAAGGCACGCAAGTCCATTGCACAGTTCAAGCTTCGCGAAGGACAGCCGATCGGCGCTCACGTAACCATGCGTGGCGACCGTATGTGGGAGTTCATGGATCGTCTGATCTCCCTGGCACTGCCCCGAATCCGCGACTTCCGCGGACTCTCCCCGAAGCAGTTCGACGGTAACGGAAACTACACGTTCGGCTTGACGGAACAGTCCGTCTTCCACGAGATCAACGTCGACAACATCGACCGCGTCCGTGGTATGGACATCACGATCGTCACGTCAGCCAAAACCGACGAAGAAGGCCGTGCCCTCTTGCGTGGCCTGGGCTTCCCGCTCAAGGAGAACTGACAAATGGCGAAGACGTCTTTGAAAGTAAAGGCAAGCCGCAAGCCGAAGTTTGCGGTTCGTGCCTACACGCGCTGTAACCGTTGCGGTCGTCCGCGTTCGGTATACCGCAAGTTCGGATTGTGCCGTGTCTGCCTTCGCGAACTCGCTCTGAACGGCGAGCTCCCGGGCGTGACTAAGAGCAGCTGGTAACGACTACATCGCAGGTCCCCAGTTGATAAGCAACTGAGGGAAACCCCGATGAGGAAGGGGAGAAACCCCGATGACAATGACTGATCCCATCGCAGACATGCTCACGCGTCTGCGTAATGCGAGCTCGGCACATCATGACTCGGTGTCGATGCCGCACTCAAAGCTAAAAGCAGCTATCGCTGACATCCTTGTCGAAGAAGGCTACATTGCCGGAGCCAAGGTAGAGGACGCGCGCGTAGGCAAGACGCTTACGCTCGAACTCAAGTACGGCGCTGACCGCGAACGCGCAATCACTGGCGTTAAGCGCGTTTCTAAGCCCGGTCTGCGCGTTTATGCAAAGTCCACCAACCTGCCCCGCGTACGCGGCGGTCTTGGCGTAGCGATTCTTTCGACTTCGTCCGGCCTGCTCACCGAGCGCGAGGCATACAACAGGGGAGTAGGTGGGGAAGTCCTCGCCTACATCTGGTAAGGAGGAATATCAATGTCACGTATTGGCAAGACTCCGATTCCGATCCCCGCAGGCGTTGACGTAACCATCCAGGACCGCGACGTAACGGTCAAGGGCCCGAAGGGCACCCTGTCTTACGCGGTTAAGGGTCCGGTCGCCGCTAAGTTAGAAAACGGCGAAGTTACCGTAACCCGCGATGGTGACACTCGCGAGGCTCGCGCAATGCACGGCCTCACGCGTTCCCTGATTCTCAACATGGTCGTTGGCGTAACCGAGGGTTACTCCAAGGCTCTAGAGATTGTCGGCACCGGTTACCGCGTTGTTGCGAAGGGTAAGGATCTGGAGTTCCAGCTCGGATTCTCCCACCCGGTTCTTGTTAAGGCCCCGGAAGGTATCGAGTTCAAGGTCGAGAACCAGACCAAGTTCGCTATCTTCGGCATCGACAAGCAGCTGGTTGGCGAAACCGCAGCGAAGATCCGCAAGATCCGCGCACCCGAACCCTACAAGGGCAAGGGCATCCGCTACGCCGGCGAACAGGTACGTCGCAAGGTTGGAAAGGCTGGTAAGTAATGTCTTACACCGTTAAAGGCAAGGGCAAGTTCGTTGCCCGCAAGCGTCGCCACCAGCGTGTTCGCAAGAACGTCAACGGTACCGCCGAGCGTCCCCGCCTAGTCGTAACCCGCTCCAACCGTCACATGGTTGCGCAGGTCGTAAACGACCAGGTTGGTCACACCCTCGTATCGGCTTCCACCATGGAAGACGAGTTCGACGGCAACAGCACCAAGGTTGAAGCAGCTCGCCGCGTAGGCGAACTGGTCGCTGAGCGTGCCAAGGAAGCCGGCATCACCTCCGTGGTCTTTGACCGCGGTGGCAACAAGTACCACGGCCGTGTCGCCGCTGTAGCGGAAGGCGCCCGCGAGGGCGGCCTCGAGCTGTAAGAGCGACGAAAGGAAGAGAACACACTGATGGCTAGAAATCAGGAAAACTCTGAGGGCCGCGACGAGCAGCGTCGCGAACGCCGCGGAGGTCGCCAGGAGCGCCGTGACAACAACAGGCGCGATGAGAAGAACCAGTACATCGAGCGTGTCGTTACCATCAACCGCGTGTCCAAGGTCGTGAAGGGCGGTCGCCGCTTCAGCTTCACCGCTCTGGTCGTCGTTGGCGATGGCGAAGGTACCGTCGGCGTTGGCTACGGCAAGGCTAAGGAAGTTCCCCAGGCCATTGCTAAGGGCGTCGAGGAGGCAAAGAAGAACTTCTTCCGCGTCCCGATGATCCGCAAGACGATTACGCACAGGGTGCAGGGTGAGGACTCCGCTGGCATCGTTATGCTGCGTCCGGCTAACCCCGGTACCGGTGTAATCGCAGGTGGCCCGGTCCGCGCCGTACTCGAGTGCGCTGGTATTCACGACGTGCTAACCAAGTCCCTTGGTTCAGCAAATGCAATCAACATTGTCCGCGCAACTGTGGACGCCCTCAAGCAGCTTGAACAGCCCGAGGCCGTCGCAGCACGCCGTGGACTTCCGCTGGAACGCGTTGTTCCCGCTTCGATGCTCCGCGCACGCGCAGAGGGCGAAGCTGAAGAACGCGAAAAGAAGGAAAAGGCCGAAAATGAACAGGCCGCCGCAGGGGTGAGCAAGTAGTGGCTAAGAACCTTAAGATCACTCGCGTTCGCTCCGACATTGGCCGCTCCGAGCGTCAGCGCGCAACCATGCGTGCGCTCGGCCTGCGCAAGATCCGCCAGTCGGTAGTCCTTCCGGACAACAAGTCCAACCGTGGCATGGTTAACGCCGTGCGTCACATGGTTGAGGTAGAGGAGGTCGACTGACCATGAGTGAAGAATACTCAATCACACGCCTCCACGATCTGAAGCCGGCTCCGGGCTCCAACAAGCGCAAGATGCGCGTTGGCCGCGGTGAAGGCTCCAAGGGTAAGACCGCAGGTCGTGGAACCAAGGGCACGAAGGCCCGCTACCAGGTTCCCGCAGGCTTCGAGGGCGGCCAGATGCCGTTGCACATGCGCCTTCCGAAGCTACGCGGCTTCAAGAACCCGTTCCGTGTTGAATACCAGGTAGTTAACCTGGACAAGATCGAGCAGCTGTTCCCCGAAGGTGGCGACGTCACCGTTGAGGATCTCGTAGCTAAGGGCGCTGTGCGTCCGAAGCAGCCGGTTAAGGTGCTCGGCCAGGGTGAAGTAACCCAGAAGTTCAACATCACCGTTGATAAGTGGTCCGCTTCCGCTGAAGCGAAGATCACGGAGGCTGGCGGAACTATTTCCGCCCGCTAAGTCAGCGATAATTTCATGACGAGAGTGGCCCGATCAGGCTTTGGTCGGGCCACTTTTGTCCACCAATCCAAAACTGGTTTCAGACTTAGTCGTATTTTCCGATAGTCTTAGACTCGACTTTCAACACAACACTTGAAATCCCAAGGAGGACGCTTGTTAAGCGCATTCGCACAAGCATTCCGAACACCTGATCTTCGGAACAAGATGCTGTTCACCTTGATGATCATGGGATTGTTTAGGCTCGGCTCATTCATCCCAACGCCGGGAGTTTCCACACCTAACGTCCAGGTCTGTTTAGCACAACAAGACCAAACATCCCTGCTTGATCTGGTCAACCTGTTCTCTGGCGGCGCCCTCCTACAGCTGTCAATCTTCGCCCTGGGAATCATGCCCTACATTACGGCGTCGATTATTGTTCAACTTTTGCGTGTTGTAATTCCAAGGTTTGACGACCTTCATAAGGAAGGCCAGCAGGGCCGTTCGAAGCTCACCCAGTACACGCGTTACCTGACGATCTTCCTGGGCATCCTGCAGTCTTCGACGATTATTTCGCTTGCAACCTCGGGCCAGTTGTTCCCGGGTTGTTCCGTGGACATTGTGCCCGACGCTAGCGCGGTCACGTTCATCCTGATGGTTATCGTCATGACCGCGGGCACGGGCGTAATCATGTGGCTCGGCGAACTCATCACCGAGCGCGGCATCGGCAACGGCATGTCCCTGCTGATCTTCACGTCGATCACCGCAACCCTACCGTCGCAGCTGCTGGCCATTGGCCGCGGTGGCGGCTGGAACAAGGTGTTCTGGATCGTCCTGCTCATCCTCGCCATCACGATGGCGGTTGTGTACGTCGAGCAGGCGCAGCGCCGCATCCCCGTGCAGTACGCGAAGCGTATGGTTGGCCGTCGCCTAATGGGCGGATCCACGACCTACATTCCGCTGAAGATCAACATGTCCGGCGTTATCCCGGTTATCTTCTCGACATCTATTTTGGCGATGCCCCCGATGATCGCGAACTTTGGCCAGCCGACCGAAGGCTGGGTCATGTGGATTCAGCGTAACTTCCTGTCGACCTCCGGCCTCTACATGCTGCTGAATGGTCTGCTGATTCTGTTCTTCGCGTTCTTCTACACTTCGATTACGTTCAATCCGGAGGAAACCGCGGATAATATGAAGAGGTACGGAGGCTTCATCCCGGGCATCCGGGCGGGCCGTCCTACCGCAGACTTCCTGCGCTACGTCATGAACAGGATCACGACAGCGGGCGCTATCTACCTAGTGATCGTTGCATTGTTGCCGTCCATGGCGATGATCCCCCTACAACTCGAAGCAGGCCAGCTACCGTTTGGTGGTACGACGCTACTGATTATCGTGGGCGTCGGTTTGCAGACGGTTAAGGAGATCAACTCGCAGCTACAGAAGCATCACTACGAAGGATTCCTCCAATGACATCGAAAGAAGCAGATCAACGTGGGCCTGCAGTTTTGATTCTTGGTGCCCCGGGCGCTGGCAAGGGGACGCAGGCTAAGAATATTGCGAAGGTGCTTGATGTTCCCGCGATTTCGACGGGCGCGATTTTCCGTCAGAACATGGCGGATGGTACCGAGCTTGGTAACCGTGCGAAGAAGTACATGGATGCCGGCGAGTTCGTTCCGGACTCGGTCACTAGCCCCATGGTGAAGGCGCGCCTTGAGGCGCCGGATGCGCAGAAGGGATTCCTGCTTGACGGGTACCCGCGCACGATCGATCAGGCTTACTACTTGCGCAACACGTTGGCGGAGTCCGGCCGCGAGCTGGACTTGGTCCTAGAGATTACTGTTGATTTCGATGAGGTCGTGAAGCGTTTGCTGAACCGCGCCGAGATCGAGGGGCGTTCTGATGACACTGAGCCGGTGATTCGCCACCGCCTGGAGGTGTACCACGAGCAGACCGAGCCCATGGTTACTTACTACGCTGATCAGGACAAGCTTGTTCAGATCGACGGTGAAGGAACGATCGACGAGGTTTGGGAGCGGATTTACAAAGTTCTCGAAGAACACGGCCTCGTGGCTGAAGGTAAGTAGTACTAACTGTTGATGAACCCGCTGACTATCCAGCGGGTTCATTGCATTTTACGTTCATAGTTTGCAAAGGTAAAAATGCCAAGGATTGAGATTAAGACTGCTGAGCAGATCAAGTGGATGCGTGAGGCCGGCTTGGTTGTCGCGAAGATTCATGCGGCGCTGCGTGAGGCGGCGAAGCCGGGTGTGACGTTGCTTGAGTTGGATGAAGTGTCGGCGCAGGTGATTGCGCAGAATGATGCGAAGTCGAACTTTTTGGGGTACGGCGGTTTCCCGGCGACGGTGTGTATTTCGGTGAATGACACGGTGGTTCACGGGATTCCGGACATGACGCGGCTGGAGGCGGGCGACCTCGTGTCGTTTGATTGCGGTGCATATGTTGAGCGCGGAGGGCGTCAATGGCATGGTGATGCGGCGTTCACGATGATCGTGGGTGGCGACGAGGCGGGCTCGATGGAGGCTCGCAGGCTGAACGCGGTGACTGAGGCGTCGATGTGGGCGGCGCTCGCGTCGGTTGCGACGGGTAGGCGCGTGTCCGCGATTGGGGATGCTGTTGAGGAAGCGGTGGAAGAATACCGCGACGGGTCTTGGACCGCGGGCATTATCGAGGAATACACGGGCCACGGAATTGGCACGGCGATGCATCAGGCGCCAGAAGTGTTGAATTACAGTGCGCGCGGAATGTCACCGCGAATCAAGGAGGGCATGGTGCTGGCTGTTGAGCCGATGCTCACTGATGGTGATATTGAAACGTATGTGCTTGAGGACGAGTGGACGGTTAAGACCGCGGACGGTTCATTGGCGTCGCACTGGGAGCACACGGTTGCGAAAACTAAGGACGGCATTTGGGTGTTGACGGCTCCCGATGGGGGAGAGGCCGGCTTGGCGCCGTACGGTATTAAACCCCGGCCGTGAGAGATTTAACAGCCGAAGTGACTTTTACTTAAAAGATCAATCGTTTAGAGTTGATAGTCGGGTCATTATCTGGAATTGCAATTTGTAACCGGTGTTGACCTTGCCCTTATCAAGCATGAGGGTTTTTCAAACGAACTGTAGAGGAACGACGGAGGATATGGCGAAAAAAGACGGCGTCATTGAAACGGAAGGCACAGTCGTGGAGGCACTGCCGAACGCGATGTTTCGAGTTGAGCTCACCAATGGGCACATGGTACTTGCGCACATTTCAGGAAAAATGCGCCAGCACTACATTCGTATCCTTCCTGAAGACCGCGTCGTCGTTGAGCTAAGCCCGTACGACTTGTCGCGCGGACGCATCGTTTACCGCTACAAGTGAACCGACACTAAGCCGATTTCGGCGGAGGTAGAACCATGAAGGTACAGCCGAGTGTCAAGAAGATTTGTGACAGCTGCAAGGTGATTCGTCGCCACGGCAAGGTCATGATCATCTGTGACAACCCGCGACACAAGCAGCGCCAGGGCCGTTAAGCCCAGTAGCTAGCTTTAGAAATCAGTAAGCACTTCATCGGCCGTTTTAGTTATGCGCCCTTTAATCGTTTTGATGATTGAGGGCGCCTCTGCTGGGGCGGGACCCTCGGTTAAGGAGGCCGGGGCTGGAGCAACGTAAGTCCAGATGGTGAGGTGAACACCTCCTTCTCACTAACGGAGAGAAAACATGGCACGTATTGCCGGCGTAGACCTCCCCCGCGAAAAGCGGTTGGAAGTTGCGCTTACTTACATTTACGGCGTCGGCCGCACTCGCGCCCAGGAGTCTCTGGCTGCGACCGGTGTTTCACCGGACACGCGTGTTAAGGACGCATCTGAAGAAGATCTCGTGAAGCTCCGCGAGTACATCGAAGGCAACTTCAAGATTGAGGGCGACCTGCGCCGTGAGGTTCAGGCTGATATTCGCCGCAAGATCGAGATTGGTTGCTACCAGGGTCTGCGCCACCGTCGTGGCTTGCCGGTCCGTGGTCAGCGCACCAAGACTAATGCCCGCACCCGTAAGGGTCCGAAGCGCACTGTTGCTGGAAAGAAGAAGGCGTAACCCCTTCGGGTGCGCTATTGACTCGCAGGAGAATAAATTATGGCTGCTACTAAACCACGTCCGCAGGCGGCCCGTAAGGGACGGCGTAAGAATCGCCAGAATATCCCGCACGGCCACGCATACATTAAGTCGACGTTTAACAACACGATCGTGTCCATTACGGACCCGACGGGTGCTGTCCTGTCCTGGGCATCTTCTGGTCAGGTTGGCTTTAAGGGTTCACGTAAGTCCACTCCGTTCGCCGCTCAGCTAGCTGCTGAATCCGCAGCTCGTCGTGCTCAGGAATACGGTGTGAAGAAGGTTGACGTTTTCGTTAAGGGCCCCGGTTCTGGCCGTGAGACCGCGATTCGTTCGCTCCAGGCTACGGGTATTGAGGTTGGCTCCATTCAGGATGTTACGCCTCAGCCGCACAACGGTTGCCGCCCGCCGAAGCGTCGCCGCGTCTAAGCGTTTATACGAGACCACTGAGTCTCCACGTCGAAGTCGGTTTGCCTCCCGGCGCCGACACACACCTGTTCCAGCGCCAGCTGGTAACACAACCCGATGTCATATGGCGGATATCGGGAAGAAAGGATCACAGACGTGCTCATTGCACAGCGACCCACTCTGACAGAAGAGAAGGTTAGCGACTACCGCTCGCGCTTCACCCTGGAGCCCCTTGAGCCTGGTTTCGGCTACACGCTTGGTAATTCCTTGCGTCGCACGCTACTGTCCTCGATTCCGGGGGCGGCAGTTACGTCCATTCGTATTGACGGCGTTCAGCACGAGTTTTCGACCGTGCCCGGCGTTAAGGAGGACGTTGCTGAGATCATCCTCAACATTAAAGAAATCGTACTGTCGTCTGAGAATGACGAGCCTGTAGTGATGTACCTGCGCAAGGCTGGCGCGGGTGTTGTTACTGCTGGTGATATCACGCCCCCGGCGGGCGTGGAGATCCACAACCCGGATAAGCACCTTGCGACCTTGTCTGAGAAGGGCAAGATCGAGATTGAGCTGACGGTTGAGCGTGGCCGCGGATATGTTTCCGCCGCGCAGAACAACTATGCGGATGCCGAGATTTCGCGTATTCCGATTGACTCGATTTACAGCCCGGTCTTGCGTGTGACTTACAAGGTTGAGGCTACCCGTGTTGAGCAGCGTACCGACTTTGATCGCCTCGTCGTTGACGTGGAGACGAAGCCGGCTATTACGCCGCGTGACGCTCTTGCCTCTGCTGGTAAGACCCTTGTTGAACTGTTTGGCCTTGCACGTGAGCTGAACACGGAAGCTGAGGGTATTGAGATCGGACCGTCCGCAACTGATGAGACCCTCGCGCAGGATCTTGCTTTGCCGATTGAGGATCTTGGCTTGCAGTCGCGTTCTTACAACGCTCTGCGTCGCCGTGGCATTCTGACGGTTGGCGAGTTGGTTGCCCACTCTGAGGCGGATCTGCTTGACATTCGTAACTTCGGTTCGAAGTCGATTGAGGAGATTAAGGAGAAGCTCGCGGGTCTGGGTATGACGCTCAAGGATGCGGTCATGCCTGGTGCAGCGGCTGATCAGCCCGGCTCTATTCAGTTCAGCGACGAGTAAGACTCGTTTGAAAGTTTTATAGGAGAAATAATGCCCAAGCCTACGAAGGGCCCTCGTCTGGGTGGTGGCCCCGCCCACGAGCGACTAATGCTGGCGAACCTCGCGCAGGATCTTTTCCAGCACGGCCAGATTACGACCACGGTTGCTAAGGCGCGTCGCGTGCAGCCGCTTGCGGAGAAGCTGATTACGAAGGCTCGCCGCGGTGACATTCACGCTCGCCGTACTGTTGCGAAGACGATTCCGAACAAGGATATTCTTTACATCTTGTTCGATGAGATCGCACCGTCGATTGACCCGGAGCGTGAGGGTGGCTACACCCGTATCACGAAGATTGGTAACCGTAAGGGCGATAACGCTCCGATGGCTACCATTTCGCTGGTCACCGAGAAGCTAGAGAAGAAGGCTGTTGTTGCCGAGGCGGATAAGACTGCTGCGATGGCTGCTGCCGCTGAGGATGAGGACGTTGCTGAGTCCGCGTCTTCGGCTTCGGCTGAGTCGGCTTCGTCTGCTTCCGCAGAGTCCGCGGATTCTGCGCAGGAGCCTGTAGTCGAGGAAGAGGCGTCTGAGGAAGCCTCGACTGAGGAAGACAAGTAAGTCTTAGCTTTTAGCTACGAGCGCGGGAGTTACCTTAACGGGTGGCTCCCGCGTTTTTGTACAATCGCAGTGTGACTGAGCTTAGAACGTTAGCGGTTGATTGCGGTGGCGGGGGCATTAAGGCTTCCGTGTTGGATGAGAATGGGACGATGACGGCGCCGGCTGTGCGGACGGCGACGCCGTACCCGTTGCCACCGGAGCTGCTGGTTGACACGATTGCGGACTTGGCGGACCATTTGCCATCGACGGATCGTGTGACGGTTGGAATGCCGGGCATGATTCGCCATGGGATTGTAATTGCCACGCCGCACTACATTACGAAGGATGGGCCGCGTTCTAAGGTGTTGCCGAACCTGGTGGCCGCGTGGGATCACTTTGATATGCGTTTGGCTGTGGGGGACCGTTTGGGCGTGCCCGCCCTCGTATTGAATGATGCGGAGGTCGCTGGGGCCGGGGTGATTACGGGTACGGGCCTAGAGATGATCATTACGCTGGGCACGGGGCTTGGAAACTCGGTGTTTGATGCGGGCCGGTTGGCGCCGCATACGGAGATTTCGCAGGGGCCGATCCGGTGGGGGTTGACGTACGACGATTACATTGGCGAGCATGAGCGCCTGCGTTTGGGGGATGCCCACTGGTCTCGGCGGGTGCGACGCGTGGTGGCGAGTTTGCGGCCGATGTACATGTGGGACAGGCTCTACATTGGTGGGGGTAACGGGGTTCGGATTACGCCGACGCACCGCGCGAGCTTGGGTGAGGATGTTGTGATTGTGCCTAATGATGCGGGGATTCGCGGGGGAGTGCGCGCGTGGGAGGTCTAGTCGATCCGCTTCGCGTGCGCTTGGATATTCGCTATCGCGGGACTGCGTTTCACGGGTGGGCGGCGCAGCCGGGCCTGGTGACGGTGCAGGGCGCGGTTGAGGACGCCCTCGGGTTGCTTCTGCGCGTCCCGGTGACGCTGACGGTTGCGGGGCGTACGGACGCGGGGGTGCATGCGTTGGCTCAGGTGGCTCACTTTGATGTGGAGGAGTCGCGGGTGCGGGCGTTGGCGCGCGATGGCGCCCTCGAAAATGGATTGCAACTGCTTCGAAATCGGTTGAATACGCTACTTGCGCGGGGGTCGGATTCGCCTGGTTCGGATGTTGTTATTTTGGCCGTGAGGGCGGTGAACGCCGACTTTGACGCGCGTTTTTCGGCGGTGCAGAGGCGTTATAGGTATCGGATTTCGGATTCGGTGACCACGCGGGATCCGTTGACGGCGGACGCGGTGTGGTGGGTGAACTACGCGTTGGATGTGGACGCGATGAGCCGGGCCGCGCAGCATCTGCTTGGTGAGCATGATTTCTTGTCGTTTTGTAAGCCTCGTGAAGGGGCGACGACGATTCGCACGCTGCGGGCGATTACGGTTTCGCGCGATGAGCACGGTATTTTTGTGGAGCTTCGCGCGGACGCGTTTTGTCATTCCATGGTGCGTTCGATTGTGGGCGCGTTAGTGGAAGTGGGACGAGGGCGCCGCTCGGACCTGTGGGTCAAAGAGCTTGTGGATAATCCGGGCAGGTTGAAGCCGGCTCCGGTGGCTCCCGCGCACGGGCTGACGATGCTGGGCGTGGACTATCCCGACCCGAAGCATTGGGCGGACCAGCAGCACCAGACGCGGCGCAGGCGCGGTGAATGCGACGAGCCTAAGTAGGTGGCCCGTTCGCCCTCGTAAACAAAAAAACGTGGCGAAACGCGCGGGCTTAAGTGAGTAATCCGCCACTAAATCCGCCACGAGCTTTGACGGGTAAGGGGCATCGCGGTTAAGCTGTAAGACGTTGTGCGTCTAGTGTGCGCGGACCAGAAATTCCCACTCACTGGTCTAACGCCCGGACGCAATGACGCGAGCAATACCTGAACGCGAGCGGACGCCATATTCAATACCGAATAGTTTGCCCGTCCGCCTTAGTTAGAAGAAGAAGGCCACGCCCGTGCGCACTTATACTCCTAAGCCCGGAGACGACGTCAAGAAGTGGTACGTCATTGACGCCACTGACCTCGTCCTCGGCCGTGTGGCAGCAGCGGCTGCCAAGCTACTTCGTGGGAAGCACAAGCCGACTTACACGCCGAACATTGACCAAGGTGACTTTGTCATCATTATCAACGCTGACAAGGTTGGTCTGACGGGAAATAAGCTCGATCAGAAGTTCGCTTACCGTCACTCCGGTTTCCCGGGTGGCTTGAAGTCCGTTTCTTACCGCGAGCTACTTGCTAAGTACCCTGAACGTGCCGTTGAAAAGGCTGTTCGTGGGATGCTTCCCCATAACAAACTCGGCGCCCAGCAGCTGAAGAAGCTTAAGGTCTACCGTGGATCTGAGCACCCCCATGCTGCGCAGAAGCCGATTCCCTACGAGATCACCCAGGTCGCCCAGTAAGCGCCCAGCGCTGTGGACGCCAGTAAGAAAAACTGAGGAGAACTGTGGCTGAGACCACCGAAACCGACGTGCTGGAAGAGGAGAACGCCCCCAGCTCGTACACAACCGAAACCGAGTCCGAAAAGACGGGCTCCGGCCAGTCCATTACCGCTCCGGGTCACGGCCTGGGACGCCGCAAGCGCGCTGTCGCTCGTGTTCGTCTAGTTCCGGGAACCGGCGAGTGGACCGTTAATGGCCGTAGCCTTGACGACTACTTCCCGAACAAGTTGCACCAGCAGCTTATTCGCGCACCGTTTGTACTGCTTGACCTTGAAGGCCGCTTTGACGTTGTTGCCCGCATTAATGGTGGCGGCGCGTCCGGCCAGGCTGGTGCCCTTCGCCTGGGTATCGCTCGCGCCCTCAATGCTATTGACCGCGATGCGAACCGTCCGGCTTTGAAGAAGGCTGGCTTCCTTACTCGTGACGCTCGTGTCACGGAGCGTAAGAAGGCTGGTCTTAAGAAGGCACGTAAGGCTCCGCAGTACTCCAAGCGTTAAAGTTTGGTGTCAATTGCGACACGAAAAGCCCCACGCACGTCGTGTGGGGCTTTTCTAATTTTGGGCGCTTATATTATTGTTGAAAAGTTTTTAGTGATCTGAACGCGTTTTATCGCGCGAGGGCGGCAGTTGGTTGCTGCGGGCGTGGGGCGTTGGATGGAAGGATAGCTAATGCCACGGATGTTTGGCACGGATGGTGTGCGCGGGCTGGCGAATAGGGATATTACTCCGTCGTTGGCGTTGGAGCTTGGTGAGGCGGCTGCGCGTTATGTGGCGCGTATGCGCGCGGAGTTCGGCGAGACGGTTAAGCCTAAAGCCATCATTGGCCGTGACACGCGCGTGTCTGGCGAGTTTTTGGATCACGCTTTGGCGGCGGGGTTGGCTGCGGCGGGTATGGATGTGACTCGTATTGGTGTTGCGACGACTCCGATGGTTGCGTATTTGACGGCGACGGAGGACGTTGCTTTGGGCGCGATGATTTCGGCGTCTCATAATCCGATGCCGGACAATGGTATTAAGTTTTTTGCTAATGGCGGTTTCAAGTTGGAGGACCGCGCTGAGGATGCGATTGAGCGGTTGATGAGTGAGCCGTGGGAGCGTCCTATTGGTGAGGGTGTTGGGGAGATTGAGTTTAATGACTCCCGCGCGGAGGCGTCTTATATTGAGCATTTGGTGAATGCGTGTGGCGTGTCGCTTCGCGGTTTGCGTATTGCGGTTGACGCGGCGAATGGGTCGGCGTCGAAGTTGGGGCCGGAGGCTTTGCAGGAGGCCGGCGCGGACGTTGTGGTTATTAATGCTTCGCCGGACGGGTCGAATATCAACCAGGATTGTGGTTCGACGCATCCGGAGCAGTTGCAGGCGTTGACGGTGGCTTCGAAGGCTGATTTTGGTGTTGCTTTTGATGGTGATGCTGACCGTTGTCTGGCTGTGGATGCGCAGGGCAACCTGATTGATGGTGACAAGATTATGGGTTCGCTGGCTGTGGATATGCGCCGCCGCGGCAAGCTGGCTGACGACACTTTGGTTGTGACCGTCATGTCGAATCTTGGTTTGCTTTTGGCGATGAAAGACCAGGGCATTAAGACGGTTCAGACGGCGGTTGGTGACCGTTATGTTCTTGAAGAAATGAGGGCGAACGGCTACACGCTTGGTGGAGAGCAGTCTGGTCACGTTATTGCTAGCCACCACGCGACAACTGGGGATGGCGTGTTGACGGCGCTGCTGGTTGCCCGCATGGTTAAGGAGACCGGCCAGTCCCTGGCTGAAGCTACGAGCTTCATTAAGCGCCTGCCGCAGATCCTGATCAATGTTGGTGGCGTGGATAAGAACCGTACTGACGATGAAGTTCTGCAGGCCGCCGTTGCTGCCTCTGAGGAGCGTTTGGGCGACACCGGCCGCGTACTGTTGCGCGCGTCTGGCACCGAGCCGCTAGTTCGCGTAATGGTTGAAGCCGCAACGCAGGACGAAGCCGACCGCGAGGCACACAAGATTGCCGACGTCGTAAAGGAACGCCTCTCCCTATAACGGTGTACGAGGGCGTGCTTTCCTACTCGTCTGGTTAGCCCGCCCAAACGCTGAGGACAACCCTGAGCTTTCCAGGAGGCCGTATCCGACACCAACCCGGTGCCGGGTGCGGCCTTTTAAATTTTTCGTAGCTTGAGGCCTTTGACGCGGTGGTCGGGGCCTTTTTCGATGACGAGGGTTGCGCGCTCGCGGGTGGGTTCAATGTTTTCTACGAGGTTGGGCAGGTTGATGCGCCGCCAAATTTCGCGAGAGCGTGTCACGGCGTCCTCATCATCCAAATCTGCGTAGTTCTTGAAATACGACTGGTCGTGCGTGAACGCGGTGCCGCGAAGCTTCAAAAACCGGTTAATGTACCACTTTTCAATGTCCTCGGGGGCTGCGTCAACGTAGATTGAAAAATCAAAATAATCCGAAACAGCAACCGCTCCTGTTTGCCCCAGGGCTGTGCGGGCGGGTTGGAGGACGTTCAGGCCCTCAACGATGAGGATGTCGGGGCGGCTTACAAGTTCGTACTCGCCGGGCACAATGTCGTAAGACAGGTGCGAGTAGACGGGCGCGTACACTTCTTCTTTGCCGGACTTAACTGCGGAAATGAACTCCATGAGCGCAATGCGGTCGTAAGACTCAGGGAAGCCCTTTTTCTCCATGATTCCGCGTTCTTGTAGCACCTTGTTGGGGTACAAAAACCCATCGGTCGCAATCAGTTGTACGCGCGGAGTGGAGGGCCAGCGCCGCAAAAGCTCGCGAAGTAGGCGCGCAGTGGAGGATTTACCTACCGCAACCGACCCTGCGACGCCGATAATGAATGGGACCGGAGGGCGATCGGGTTCCTGCAGAAACAGGTGGCGTTCGCGGCCCAGCCGGCGAGTCGAATCCACGTACATCTGCAACAGTGCAGACACCGGGCGGTAGATAGCGTCGACCTCACTTAAATCAAGCGGGTCACCCAAGCTAGAGATGCGGTCAACATCATGCGCGGTCAGTGGAAGCGGTGTTGAATCTGCAAGCGAGCGCCAAGCCTCACGCGTGAAAAACTCGAAGGGGGACGGCTCGACTCGTTGAGCATCTGCGGGCAAATCGGAATACACGAATCTATCTTGCCTGAAAAACACTCCCCGCGCGTGTATGGGCGACTTTCAAATAGAAAAACTTAGGGAAAATCACGACGATCGAGGCTACAACTTAATGTCCGTGCCTATCCGTACCATTGAGACATAAAGTCAAAGAGATAAAAAGTTAGGGACGGTGGAGCTCAAATGATAGTCACCCACAGCGTTGAAACAATCCGGGAAGTCGAGCGGAAGGCTGTCGCGGCTGCACCAACGGACCTATTCATGAGGAAAGCGGCGATCGGCGTAGCTGAAGCGGCAAACCGGATGCTACGTCAAGTTGATGAGTACTACGAATACGTCATCGTTTTTGTTGGTGGTGGTGACAACGGTGGTGACGCCCTCTATGCCGCTTCAATACTGGCAATGTTTAGTTACGACGTCGAAGCCATACTGTTAACAGATCACCCGCACGAACGCGCACTTGCGGAAGCAGTCAGACGGCGCGTGAAAATCACTGATGCTTCAAACATGTCTGCGGAAGAAGTTGTGGATCGAGCCAAATACGGAACCCTGTGGATTGATGGGATTCTAGGTACTGGATTCAAAGGCGAATTGCGTGAACCCCTACGCTCGATTATTGCCGGCCTGGAAGCCATTCGCACTGAACCGCCCCACCCGCTCGTTTTGGAAACAGACCCAACTTCAGACGGCGCCGACGAGGACCGGGATACGAAGTCCGCGGATGCGGTCGAGCCTGAAAGCAGCGGTGATGAAAGGCTGGACGCCCTACGGGCGTGGCGAAAAGTGGATTTCGAGTTCTTGTCCGCTAAGCCCGTCAATTTGGAATATGGCGACCCGCTATTCGACCCCAGCTGGCAGTTCCCGGAAGAAAACGTGCGCGACTACCAGCGCCGCGTCGTTGCTGTAGATGTTCACTCAGGGGTGACCGCGGACGACGGCAGTGTCAGTGGGCCAGCCCTCTTCGCGGACACCGTCGTAACCATGGGAGCCATCAAACCCGCCCTCCTGCTACCACCCGCCGCGTACCTACATAGGCGCATAGAGCTAGTGGACTTGTTATTGGATTTCGAGGACGAGGGCGAAACTCGCACCCTGGATTTCAAGGACTTTCACGACGACTATCCCGTGCCAGGGCCGCTCGACCACAAGTACACGCGCGGAGTCGTGCAAATGGTTGTGGGATCCGAGCAGTATCCGGGAGCGGCGGTGCTGGGGACGCTTGGCGCGCAAAACACCGGGGTAGGCATGGTCAGGTTGGAAACCACGCAGACCCCGAAAATGCTGGCACTACAGGAGGCACCCGGGATTGTGCCGGGGACGGGCCGGGCGCAGGCGATAGCGGTCGGGTCGGGGATGGATCCCGAGGATCGCAAGACGTACGCGCGAATCGAGGCGGCGCTGCAAGGCGCCCGCGCCCAGTCCATTCCTGTCGTGATTGACGCGGGCGCGCTGAGTGTCGCGGCTCGCATGGTGGCTGACGATTTCGATTTCACGGCGCCCGCGGTGTGGACTCCGCACGCGGGGGAGGCCGCCGCGATTCTCACGATCCTTGACGACGGTGAGTGGGACCGCGCGAAAGTTGAGGCAGCCCCCGTGGTGGCGGCTCGCCGCCTGGCTGAACTCACCGGTGGGATCATCGTCATGAAGGGCGGAATCACACTGGTCGTGAACCCCGCCGGGACCGTGTACGCGCAGACGCAGGCCCCCGCCTGGGCGGCCGTCGCGGGGAGCGGCGACGTCCTCACTGGTGTGATTGCTGTGCGCGTCGCCCACCAGCAAGTCGAAGTGGAGCGGGAAGCCAGCTCGCCCTCGAACGCGAATGAACATGACTGGAATGAAAAGTTCACGAGGGCCGCCGCGAGCGCGGTCTGGCTCCACGGCACGGCCGCCTCAAAGGTGGCCGATGCGACGGGTGACGCGAATTTCGAGATCACGAGTAATGTCGGCTACCCGGATTTCAAATGGAAATGGAGGAGGGCGGGCGGCCCGATCGCAGCCGTTGACATTGCGCGTAAACTGAGCAAGGTAATCTGGGAGACCACATTCGGAAAACGCAGTTAAGGGGGCCAGTTGTCTCAGCCTGAAGCGCCGCACCCAAACACGCCGGAACCCGGCGCGCAGGGGCAACCCGTTTCGCACGCCCGTGTGGCAGGGCACCCCACGCGCGAGGGTGGCGTAGCGGGGCCGCCCGCATCGGAAGCCGCCGCGAAAAAGCCGCGCGAAAAACTGATCGACGCGACCACCTGGAAGTTCGCGATCGTCGGGGTCATCAACACGATTGTCGGCACGACCGTCATGTTCTTGGCGTACAACTGGCTCGGATTCGGCTACTGGGTGTCGTCAGCGCTGAACTACATAATCGGCTCGATCGTCAGCTTCTTCCTGAACAAATACTTCACATTCCAAAACAAGGAACGCTCCCTCAAACAAGTCGTCCTCTTCATCGCGAACATTACAATCTGCTACCTACTGGCCTACGGAATGGCAAAACCAATCATCTATAACGTGCTTGAGGGCGTGTCTGTAACGGTTGCCGACAACGTCGCCATGGGCCTCGGCATGGTGTTGTTCGTCATCCTGAACTACGCCGGCCAACGCTGGGTAGTCTTCCGCAAACCGTAACCGCCGCAGCGCGGGTGCCAGAGGCGCCAGGATGGGCGCGGGAGGCCGCGCGCCCGCGAACGCCTCGTGGCCGCACCTTTCAACCCCGCCCACCCGGCGCCGCGCGGGAGGGCGGAATGCTACGTAATAGTGGAATCGCGGCCTGTTGGTTGCCCGCGCGGTGGTAAGTTCGACGCAGGAGGAAAAGATGTCCGAACAGCTTTCACGGTACCCGGCGGTTGCTGAGATCGACCTGCAGGCACTCGCCCACAATGTGCAAAAAATGCGAGAGTTCGCGCCGAACTCTCGCCACATGGGCATCATCAAAGCCGACTCGTACGGACACGGCCGCGCCCTCTTTGCCGTGCAACTCGCCAAACTTGGCTACGACATCGTTGGCATCGCGCAACTCGCCGAAGCCCTCGAAGCGCGCAAAGAACTAGACGCTGCAGGCTTCCAAAACGTCGCCGTATTCTCGTGGATCCTCCCACCCGTAGGTGAAGACACCCTGCGCGACGCCCTCCAAACCGGCATCGAACTTTCAGTATCAACACCAGCGCAAATCGAAGCCATCACCTCCGCGTACGCCAGCCTTACGCAGGCTCAACAGGCGGCGTCCTCCCGCGCGGCGGCGCGTATTCATTTGAAGGTGGACACGGGAATGGGCCGTGCGGGGGCAACCCCGGAAGAGTTCCCAGCCCTCGTGGACGCCGCAATCCAAGCCCAAAAAAGCGGGATCCAAATCGTGGGAGTGTGGTCTCACTTGGCCCGCGCTGACGAGGCCGGTGAAGACGGCAACGCCGCAACCATGCGCCAGCTAGAAATCTTTAAAACCGCCGCCAAACTAGCCAAAGACCGCGGACTCGAAGGCTTCCAGCTTCACCTAGCCGCATCGTCGGGCCAAATCTGGCACCCGAACACGCATTTCGACATGGTCCGCGACGGCATCGCCATGTACGGCCTATCACCAGACCCCGCAAACACGGCGACCCTAGACCTGGGACTCCAGCCCGTCATGACGCTGAAAGCCCAACTCACTTCCGTCAAGAAAGTAAAGGCCGGCCAGACAGTTTCCTACGGAGGAACCTGGATCGCCCAGCGCGACACCTGGCTCGCCCTTGTACCACTTGGATACGGCGACGGAATCCCACGCCACGCATCAAACGCCGGCCCCGTGCACGTACAAACGCGGCAAGGAACTGTGCGAACCCACGTCGTTGGGCGAGTTTGCATGGACCAGTTCGTAATCGACCTCGGACCCGCAAACAAAGCGCCCGCAAATCCCGGCGACTGGGCCATCCTCTTTGGCAACCCGCAGCGCCTATCCACAGCCGGATGCCCCACCGCTGACGACTGGGCCAAAGCAAGCGGTACCATTAACTACGAAATCGTAACCCGGCTCGGCGCGCGCGTGCCTCGTATCATTTTTGAGGGCGAGCCTCGCTGAGCCACACGCTGCAACAACCACTAGAACTAAGAACCGTAGGAACTGAATGTTTAGTATCACTGCGAAAAATGCGGGAGACACTCAGGAACTGGGCGCCGCACTAGCAAACTTCGTGCGCGGCGGCGACCTCATCATGCTGACCGGCGACCTCGGAACCGGTAAAACGACGTTCACGCAAGGCCTCGGCCGCGCAATGGGCGTCAAAGGCCGCGTCGCATCACCCACATTCATCATCGCCCGCGTGCACCAAGGGACCTCCGGCCCTGACCTCGTGCACGTGGACGCCTACCGGATCGAAGACCTAGACGACCTGGAAACACTCGACCTGGACACGGCACTAGAAGAAGCCGTCGTCGTCGTCGAATGGGGAGAAGGAAAAACCGAAGCGCTAACCGATGAGCGCCTCGAAGTTGTCATCACCAACCCCGCAGACATTTCACAAGTTGCCGACGACCTGGAAACCGCCGACTCGGGCGTGCGCGAACTGCGCTTCAACCCCGTCGGCCTGCGCTGGCAAGCCGAAGACACCCTAGAAGAAGCCCTACGCGCAGCCGTTGAGGAGAACTACGCATGATCGACCTTTGCATTGACACGTCCGTTGGCGCCACCGTTGCGGTAGTCACCGAAGATCAAATCACCTCGACCACCGAGCCCAGTTCACGCGCACACGCCGAACGCCTATCCGCCCTCGTTGCAGACGCGTTAGAAGAGGCCGGATTTAGCCGCGCATCCAAAGACGTGGACCTAGACCAGGTGATCGTCGGTACGGGACCCGCCCCGTTCACCGGACTACGCGCCGGACTCGTAACCGCCCGCGTAATCGGCCGCGTGAACGGCGTGCCCGTCAGGGGAGTGGGATCCCTCGACATCCTCGCCCGCGGATACCTAGACGAAATGCCATCCGACGCCGAAGTCGTAGTCGTCACCGACGCGCGCCGCAAAGAAGTCTACTGGGCGCACTACCGCGCTCGCGGCCCGCGCGACGTTGAACTAATCGAAGGGCCCGCCGTCAACACCGCCGAGTTCGTCGCCAACAAGTTCCGCTCCCAAGACGTCGAGTTCGCCGGCCCCGGATGCGCAGCCTACCCCGACGCCCTCCCGTCCTCCCGCGTCGACGGTGACGTGGACGTTGCGATCGCATCACGAATCGTGCGCGCCCGCCTAGAAGCCGGCGAAGAAAACTTCCCAACCGAACCGCAATACCTACGCCGCCCCGACATTCATCCCGGGAAGAAACAACAGTGAACACCAAACCGGTCATCGAAACCATGACCGGCGCAGACCTGTTCGCCGCGATCGAACTCGAAGCTGAAATCTTTAGCGAGTCAGACCGCTGGACGCACTCCATGCTCGCCGAAGAACTCACGTTACCCAACCGGCTCTACCTAGGGGCGTACGCCAACAAACAACTCATCGCCATGATCGGCGTGCGCCTCGGAATCGACGCCGAACTCATGACCATCGGCGTCCACCCCGCGTGGCGCGGCCGCGGCCTCGCAACCCGCCTCCTTCAAGAAATGCTCGACACCCTCACGCGCGTGCGACTCATCACCGGCGAACATATCTTCATAGCCGAGGCCGACTGGCGCCCTCCAAAACCAACAGGCGGAATCGAAAAACCAATACGCCGCGTGGAACGCATCATCCTCGAAGTGCGCGCATCCAACGCGCCCGCCATCAAGCTATACGAATCCCACGGCTTCAAGCAGGTCAGCAAAATCCCACGCTACTACCACCGCCCCGAAGAGGACGCACTGATCATGGACCGCGCCCTCACGGGCGTATGAACCAGGCAACATCTTTTCGAAACCTTAATGTTTCTTAAAAGGACATTATTTGTCCCCAAGCCAGCCTAGGACGCGCCCATTTGGGGTCGTTAAAACGGCGTATTTGCTCAGGCATTAACTCGCACCAACATGCGGAAAGCTTCACCTAAGCAAGATCGGCCCCAACGATTCGGAATCGTATAGGACTTCATGCATGGTCCGAATGGGTAATCTCGAAGACATGGCCAATACAAATCTCGCTACGAGGAAGCGCAGGGCCTGGAGTACCAATGTGTTCGTCAAACAACTCATGGCTATTTCAGGCATCTTCTTCGTCCTTTTCGTAATCGTCCACTCGTACGGAAACCTGAAGATGTTCTTCGGCCAGGAAGCGTACGATACCTACGCTGAATGGCTAAAGGGAGACGCCTTCTACCCTCTGCTACCAGAAGGTGGACTAATCCTAATTTTCCGCATTGCCATGATCCTGCTGGCAGTGCTCCACATCGGTTCGGCCTTCCACACGTGGGCCATCTCGAACCGTGCACGCGCTGATCGCTACACCGTTAAGAAGAACGTTGCGGACTCCTACGCTGCACGCACGATGCGTGTCTCCGCAGTCATCCTTCTGCTGCTGATCACCTTCCACATCCTCCACTTCACCACCGCCACCATCCCGGCTGGCTTTGATGCTGCTGAAACATCCCCCTACATGAGGATGATCGGCGCCTTCTCGAACCCGGCGATCGTCGTACTATACGCGGTCTTCGTTGGAACGCTTGCGCTCCACATCGGTCACGGCACCTGGTCCGCTCTGCAGACCATGGGCTGGCTACGTCGCAACACTCAGCCCGTAGTCATCGTCATTTCTGGCATCGTCGCAGCCGTTGTGTTCGTAATGTTCATGGCGCCTCCGGTTGCAATCGCATTCGGAATGATTTCTTGAGGAACGTGAAATGACTGATCAGCTTATCCACGGCCTCTACCGCGAAGGCGAGAAAATCGCGGACACAAAGGCACCTTTGGACGTGCCCCTTTCGCAGGCTTGGGAAACCCGTAAGTTCAACGCAAAGCTCGTGAACCCGGCCAACCGACGCAAGCTAAAGGTCATCATCGTTGGCACCGGCCTGGCAGGCGGCGCAGCCGCTGCTTCGCTTGGCGAAATGGGCTACAACGTTGACGCATTCTTCTACCAAGACTCCGCCCGCCGCGCGCACTCCATTGCAGCGCAGGGTGGTATCAACGCGGCGAAGAACTACCGCAACGACAACGACTCGGTTTACCGCCTGTTCTACGACACCGTTAAGGGCGGCGACTACCGCGCACGTGAAACCAACGTTTACCGTCTCGCAGAAGTTTCGGCGAACATCATCGACCAGTGCGTCGCCCAGGGTGTTCCGTTCGCCCGCGAATACGGCGGCCTGCTAGACAACCGTTCGTTCGGTGGCGTACAGGTATCCCGTACGTTCTACGCTCGTGGCCAGACGGGCCAGCAGCTCCTTATCGGCGCCTACCAGGCGCTCGAACGCCAAGTTGAAGCTGGCACCGTAACCGAGCACCGCCGCCACGAAATGGTTGAACTAATCGTTCACGACGGACGCGCTCGCGGTATTGTTGCCCGCGACATGGTCACCGGTGAGCTTGAAGCTCACACGGCTGACGCTGTCGTCCTCGCTTCCGGTGGTTACGGCAACGTGTTCTTCCTGTCGACTAACGCGATGGGCTGTAACGCGTCCGCCGCTTGGCGTGCACACCGCAAGGGCGCATTCTTTGCGAACCCGTGCTACACGCAGATTCACCCGACGTGTATTCCGCAGCACGGCGACCAGCAGTCTAAGCTCACGCTAATGTCTGAGTCGCTACGTAACGACGGACGCATCTGGGTTCCGAAGCGCAAGGAAGACACCAAGAAGGATCCGCGTGACATTCCTGAAGAGGATCGCGACTACTACCTAGAGCGCATCTACCCCTCGTTCGGTAACCTCGTCCCCCGTGACATTGCTTCACGTCAGGCGAAGAACATGTGTGACGAAGGACGCGGCGTAGGCCCGGAGATCAACGGCGTTGCCCGCGGCGTTTACCTAGACTTCGCTGAAGCTATCGAACGCATGGGTAAGGCAGCTGTTTCCGCTAAGTACGGCAACCTGTTCGACATGTACGAGCGCATTACGGGCGACAACCCGTACGAAGTTCCGATGCGTATCTACCCGGCAGTTCACTACACCATGGGTGGCCTGTGGGTTGACTACGACTTGCAGTCCAACCTGCCCGGCCTGTTCGTTGCCGGTGAAGCGAACTTCTCGGACCACGGTGCAAACCGTCTGGGCGCATCCGCACTCATGCAGGGTCTATCCGACGGCTACTTCGTCCTCCCGAACACGATCAACGACTACCTTGCTGGCGCGTTCGGATTCGAAAAGCTGGATGAGAACACTCCGGAAGTTGCAGAGGCACTCCAGTCAACGCAAGAACGCGTTGACCGCCTAATGGCAATCGACGGAAACCGCTCCGTAGACTCGTTCCACAAGGAACTTGGCCACATCATGTGGGAATACTGCGGTATGGAACGTACCGAAGAGGGCCTGAAGAAGGCCATCGGAATGATTCGCGAACTACGCGCAGAGTTCTACGAGAACGTTCGCATCCCGGGTAAGTCCAAGGGCGAGATGAACCAGTCGCTAGAGAAGGCCGGCCGCGTAGCCGACTTCATGGAGCTAGGCGAACTCATGTGTATTGACGCCCTGCACCGTGAAGAGTCCTGTGGTGGCCACTTCCGCGCAGAATCCCAGACGCCCGAAGGTGAAGCACTTCGTAACGACGAAGAGTTCACCTACGTAGCGGCATGGGAGTACGGAGTCACTGGAACTCCGACCCTGCACAAGGAAGACCTGATCTACAACAACATCGAGCTGAAGCAGCGGAGTTACAAGTGAACATCACCCTTAAGATTTGGCGCCAGGCCAATCCCGAAGATGCCGGCGCGATGCACGAGTACAAGGTTCACGGCGTTTCTGAAGAATCGTCGTTCCTGGAAATGCTCGACATTCTCAACGAAGAACTATTCGAAGCTGGCGAGGAGCCGATCACGTTCGACTCCGACTGTCGTGAAGGTATTTGCGGCATGTGTGGCGTCGTCATCAACGGCATCGCACACGGCCCGGAGGTAACCACCACGTGTCAGCTTCACATGCGTTCCTTCAACGACGGTGACACCATCACCATCGAACCGTGGCGTGCAACAGCCTTCCCGGTCATTAAGGACCTGGTAGTTGACCGCTCCGCACTGGACCGCATCATTCAAGCAGGCGGCTACATTTCCGTTAACACGGGTGCAGCACCGGACGCTCACTCGACTCCGGTTCCGAAGCAGAACGCAGACCGCGCGTTCGAAGCAGCAGCCTGCATTGGCTGTGGTGCTTGCGTCGCGGCATGCCCCAACGCTTCGGCAATGCTGTTCACCTCGGCGAAGGTAACCCACCTGAACCTACTACCGCAGGGCCAGCCGGAGAACCTCACCCGCGTAACGAACATGCTGAACCAGCATGACGCGGAAGGCTTCGGCACCTGCACCAACATTGGCGAGTGCGCGGCAGTCTGCCCCAAGCAGATTCCGCTAGACGTCATCTCGACGCTGAACCGCCAGCTTGGAAAGGCCGTCCTAAAGGGCGTCTAAGCCAAGCAGTATTGGCCAAGCGGCCCCAGGGAATCTTCCCTGGGGCCGCAAAGCGTTTAATCCAGTTAGTCGAGTAGGCCTGCGTAGTCCAACGCGTTTGCAAGCCCGTCCTCATCAATGGATGTGGAAACCCATTTGGCGGCGGACTTGACGTGGTCGACCGCGTTGCCCATGGCGATGCCAAGGCCGGCGGATTTTACGAGCTCCAGGTCGTTGTAGGAGTCACCGACCGCGACGGTGTGCTCGATGGGGAAGCCGAGCTTTTGGGCGACTTCGCGCAGGCCCGTGCCCTTGCTGTAGCCCACCTGCGTTAGTTCACCAGATTTTCCGACCCCCGTGTCGACCGATGCGGGAATGATTTCCAGAGTGCCGGCAAAATGCGCGGCGACGTCCTCAACCTGTAAATCCGACGTGGGTGGAATCGTGAACATTGCCTTCGACGCGGAGGTGGGCGTGCCCTCTCGGAAGTAGGGGCGAACCTGATTCATGTACGCCGCCCACTGCGCGGCAACGTCCTCATTCGCGGCAAAAAAGTCATCCATATAAGTTTCGGACGGGTGCATCGCGTCGGGGGCCTGCCACACGCGCGTGATGCCGTGCTGTTTGAAGTAGGCGTCGACCTGCGCGATAGTTTCCGCGGAAATTCGATGGTCGAACAGGTCTTCACCGTCCAGGCGGCCGTGCGCGCCGTTTGCGCCAATGAAACCGTGGAAGCCGATGTCCCAAAGCCACGGGTAGATTTCCATTAGGCAACGCCCCGTACACATCCACAGGGTGTGACCGTTTTCGACTGCCCGCCGGCATGCCTCGCGCGTCGATTCCGGTACCGTCTGATCAGCGTTAATGACCGTGCCGTCCAGATCTAGGAATACGAGTTTTTTCATGACTTCATGGTCTCACAGGCGCACAGTTTTCTTCATTTGATAGGGCGAGCCTGGGTGCGCAATCCCATATGTGCGCAGGCTACGGCAGGGTCTAGAATGCTACAGGTGAGCAAAATGAATGATCCTTTAATTCTCGGTATTGAATCTACGTGTGACGAGACCGGTGTGGCACTGGTTCGCGGCGGAGAGCTGCTGGCTGATCGTACGGCCACGTCGATGGATGAGTATGCGCGTTACGGTGGGATTATTCCCGAAATCGCGTCGAGGGCGCACCTGGAGTCATTCTTGCCCACGCTAGAAGCGGCGCTTGAAGAGGCCGGCGTGGAACTGTCTGACGTGGACGCGGTGTCTGTAGCCGCGGGGCCCGGCTTGGTGGGGTCTTTGACTGTTGGGATTTGCGCGGCGAAGTCGCTCGCCACCTCGCTGGGTGTGCCTATTTACGGTGTGAATCACGTGCTTGGCCACCTGGCTGTGGACGAGTTGGTGGATGGCCCGCTGCCGGAGAAGTTCATCGGCCTCGTCGTATCTGGTGGACACTCGAACCTGCTGTTGGTTAATAACATTGCGAATGATGTGCAGGAGCTGGGCGGCACGCTTGATGACGCGGCGGGGGAGGCGTTCGACAAGGTTGGGCGCCTGCTTGGCTTGCCGTATCCGGGTGGCCCGCATGTGGACCGCCTGGCGCAGCAGGGTGATAAGGATGCGATTAAGTTCCCGCGCGGCCTGTCGGGTGGCCGCGATAAGGAGCGTTACAAGTACGATTTTTCGTTCTCGGGTTTGAAGACCGCGGTTTCGCGTTACGTGAAGGCGAAGGAGTTGCGCGGTGAAGAAATCAGCAAGGAAGATATTTGCGCTGGATTTTCGGAGGCTGTTAACGACTCTTTGACTGCGAAAGCCGTTCGCGCCGCGGTTGATCATGGTGTAGACACGATCGTTGTTGGTGGTGGGTTCTCCGCGAACTCTAGGCTGCGTGAACTTTTGAAGGAACGCGCCGCTGCGAAGGGGATTACGGTTCGTATTCCTCCGATTCGTTTCTGTACTGACAATGGCGCGCAGATCGCGGCGATGGGTTCGCAGCTCGCGCGAAACGGTGTGGAACCGTCCGAACTGGAGTTCTCACCCGATTCCCAAATGGCACTAGACGAAATGGCTATGGCTTAACTAATGGCGCTATGCGCGGGCTCGAAGTCGACCGTGAAATTGTCTGCGGGGATACCTGTCATCAGGTTCGCCGCGTCACGCACCATGGGCTCAAGTTCATCTAAGGTTCTAGCTTGAGTTCCGTACTGCTTGTCGTCGACACTGAAGTCCGCAACCCACCAGCCTTCGTTGTACTGGACTTTTGCTTTAACGAGATTCATTCCTAGCCCTCCTCAGGATCGCTTTTGCAAGAAGCTCGTTGATTTCGCGGTGTCGAGGTATGGGTTCGCTCCAACGACCAATTATTACCTTGGTATGTCTGCCGCCCTCTTGAAACTTGATAGTTTCGCCGTTTTCCTTGGCGATAATTCTGAGCTCTTTGATGAGGTCTCGTCGCTTCATAAGCGTAATGTAGAACCTTTGGAATCTTCAAGGGGGCCAGAAATCACGGAGCTGTGGATGCGATAGAGTCAGCGTATTTGTGAATTAAAAGATGCAGAAGTTTTGCGACCCACAGACCTTGTTGGTGTAGAATTTAAAGAGTTTTAAAGTGCTTTTGTAAAGGCGTGATTGATGAAAAAAGCAGTAGCTGGATTTGTAGTTTCCTTCGTGTATTTCGCGGTGTTTCTCGCGAGTGTTACGTACACGAACTATTGGCAGGAAACCACTGAAAGTAACCTTAGGTCAGCGTTGCTGATCCCGGCTGCTGTGGTCATATTCGTTACCGCTGGTCGTTCTAAAACGGTTCCGAAATGGTATTCCGTTTGGTCGACTCTTCTAATGTTCGGAGCGCTTTACGCGCACGGAAAATACAGCATGAGTGCGCTGGTCGGAACAGGCGACACGGTGGGCATGTTGACGCACCTTCTGCTACTGGCGGTCTTTGCTTTTGGGGCCCTTGCGATGGTTCGCCAAGGCAGCGCGTACATCACCCATCGTAAAGAGACCGCAAAGTCGCGCGAGTCGTCCACGGCGAACCCATCTGCCGCCGAGTAGTCCTTTTTCTATGCGCTGGATCGCGCGCGCAGCTTCCAATTTTTTCAGTCCGCTCCTTGACTTCCCGCCCCATCCGATTTATCGTTAATCAATAATATCGGTATTCGATAAAGGAGGGCGTGATGTCCCGGTTGGAAAAGGTACCGTTCTGGTTCGCTGTAGGTTTGGTTTGGCTGTTCTCTGTCCTTGTAGTCGCGGGGCAACTGGAGGTTATCTTCAACCTTGTTACGGGCAAACGCCTGTTTGGGGGCGCCCCGATAAGTGCGTGCGACATCCCGCATTTCTGCATGAATGGGGAATCTGAGGTTCCCCTGAGCTACGTGTCCACTTCGACGATTCAGCTACACATCGCGCAGGCTGCGGCCACCGTGCTAGTAGTGCTCATCGCCTTGGTGGTAGGAACGTCTGTGATACGCCTGATAGCCAAAGGGCGTGCTTTTGCCCCGGTAACGCTAAGGCGCATGGGCTTCACTGGGCTGGTGCTCATTTTCGGCGGAATCGTCCTTGCGGTGATTTCAGACGCGGCAACCAGTGCGACGCAGGCTGATTCGATTGCATTCCAGGAGGCCGTGCACCCCGACTTTGGTGCGATCGCGGTAGGGGTTAAACCCATGCTTTCCTTCGCAATCGTGTTCGCCGGTGTCCTAGCGCTCGCCCTCTGGGCCGCGTTCCGACAGGGAGCGCGAATGAGGGAGGAGCTCGACTATGTCATCTAAAGCGCCAGAACACCGCATTCAAGTGACGCTGGACGCGGTACTCCAAGACCGCGGCATGACCCTCACGGCGCTCTCGGAACAAACGGGCCTCACCATGGCTAACCTCTCCATCTTGAAAACAGGAAAAGCCAAAGCCGTCCGCTTCACTACACTCACCGCAATATGCGAAGCCCTAAAATGCCAACCCGGTGACATCCTCAAGATCAACTAGATATCCAGGCAAGTTGCTGCGCAACCCACCTTTCGGGCGGCGCCAACGCCAAGGCCGCGCGTAGCGTTAGGTTCCCGCCCTCAAACGGTTATCGCCTGCGAAGCTCCTCGTTCAGCTGGTTCGGTTTCTTCGCGCGGAAGGTTAGGGGGTCGAGGGGCCGGTCGGCTTTGAACTCTTCGATCATGAAGTCGACCATCGCTCGCGGTCCCATCGTGTGGCGGGCGGCCGCGATTTGCAGGCGCTGATAGCCCGCGCCTCTGCGGGTGACTTCGTGGATGCGTTCCAGTTCGTCGCGGCAACCCAGGTCGTCGGCGATGGGTAGCAGCTCGGGGAGCATCTTCCGGAAGGTCGTGATCACGTCCTCCTGGTTGCCCTTGTCGTCCACGATAAGTTTCGCGTCCATGCCGTACCTGGATGCGCGCCACTTATTCTCCGCTACGTACCAGTCGGGGATGCGGGGCAGTTCTTCGCCGCGGTCGTACATTCGCGAGAAGTACTCCACCATCGTCGCGGTCAGTGCCGCGAGCAATCCGACCTCCGCAATGTTTGTCGCCGCGTCGAAAACTCGCACTTCAATCGTTCCGAGCGCGGGCGAGGGGCGCACGTCCCAGCGCACCTCCGTGAAGTCCTCAATAACCCCCGTTTTCACCATGTCATCCACGTAGCGGTCCAAATCGTCCCAGTGGTCAAACGCGCGCGGAATCCCCGCGGTTGGTAGTTGTTGGAAGAACATTGCGCGATTCGACGCGTACCCCGTGTCTTCTCCCGCCCAATACGGGGACGAGGACGAGACTGCCTGCAACTGCGCAAACCTCGTCAGCAGAGCGTTCAGGATCGGCAGGACCTTCTTGGGATCCTCAACGCCGACGTGCACGTGAACCCCGTAGATCTGCATTTGGCGACCCCAGTACTGCGTGCGCTCCACGAGTTCCGCGTACCGCTGCGAGTCCGTTACGCGCTGGTATGCGGGCCGCGCAAACGGGTGCGTTCCAGCCGACGCGAGCTCAATGCGCATAGGAGTAGTCACGGGCCGCAGAATGCGAATCACGTTGCGCAAGTCATCCAGGCAGTCTGACACCTGGTGGCGCGCTTTGGATGTAATTTCGATCGTGTTCAGCAGCATTTCGCGGTGGATTTGCGGGTGTCTGCCGGTCTTTTCGATGATGTCCATGACCGCGTCCGCGCTTTGGCGCAGGTCGCCGGTGTCCATGTCGACCATCTGGAGTTCCCACTCCACTCCGATAGTTCCGCGTTCGGACTTTTCAAATTTCATTGTGGCCCTCTTGGGTTCTCCGAGGTCAGATAGCCTTAATTTTAAAGCCTTCGCGCAATGATCGCCTGATGTCTGCCGCCAATTCGCGTGGCAAAAACAGTCAGTTCGTTCTCGTAATCCTTAGTTTTTGGCACCAAAATCCGCTTTAGTGCAACCTGCAGGGCCGCCGGATTGATGTCCGCGCCGCGCTTCTTAACCTCAACGCCGGTGGGGTCCATAGCGCGCAGAGCCTTCGAGATTGCCTTCGGCCGCAACGTCGTCACTTCCAGCACCTCAAACCCGGTGAGCGCCTTGGCTGCATCGCCCTCGGGAATCGAATTTGACGTCAAATACGCGATTGAAGGCGAAATGGTTCCCGAAAGGCCCAAATCGCGTACCACGGAGGCGATTAATCCAGCCCGAATGATGGCCGGGTCGGGTTCAAAAATATAATTTTCGAGGGCGCTGCCGGGTGCTTGTTCGGCTGGGCTGGACGGGTCGGTCGGATCGCTAAAGGTGAGTTTTTCGCCGCCGCGCATGACGGTTGCGCTTCGTTGCGGGCCGCTGGTTAGGTCGGGCGACCACAGGCTGGCTTCCACTAACTGGCGGTCAACTGAGATCCAGTGAGCCTCGAAGTCGGCCGGAATGTGGCGGTAATCGATGCCGGGTGCGACTTTGAGGCCGAGCGCGTCGTGTCCACCGGCGCGAAGATGCTCGCGCCACGAAAGGGCGGTAGACAGGGCGGGCGACCACTGCTCGGGGTCGTTAATGCGGCGACCACCGGCCTGCGCGCCCGTGCGACGGGCGGGGTCGGCGAAAATCCCCTGAACTCCGCTTTGAACCAGGCTCGGGGCGTCCAGCTCGGTAACATCCCCCAGGTTTACGGTCGCATTGTCGTGAAAACGCAGGTTCACCGTCGCGGCCGCCACCGCCTGCGGATTCAAATCCCACGCGCGCACCTCAATACCCAGCCCCGCCATCGCCAGCGAATCCACCCCAATGCCGCACCCAAGATCAGCAACGGTAGCTATGCCGGCCTCGCGGAAACGGGCGGCGTGCATAGCGGCGACCTCCAGGCGCGTTGCCTGTTCGAGGCCGTCTCGCGTGAAGATCATGGTGCGAGCAAACTCGCCCAACTTCGCCTGTGCCTGGTCGCGCAGGTCAAGCTGGGTGAGGACGGCTGCGCGCTCATCCGCGGTCAACTCAAGGTCTGCCACCAGTTCACCGCGGGAGGGTGCAGGAGCGGCCTCCAAAACGGTAAGGGCCTCCCACGCTTTTGGATGAAGAACTAATTCGATGGGATTCGCGCTCACGAAACTCCTCAAAAATCGCGGGACGAAACGTGTCTTTTGGCACTCGACTTGCAAGAGTGCTAATAAGCCAATTAATCTATGTCTTGTAACGCTACACCGCACAACCGGGTCCGACCACCCGCGACGGCGGATACCAAGATTTCCGTGCGGCGACGTGTTCGAACAGTCACGAAAATGAAAGGGAGCAGACCAGTGTCGATCTCCATTAAGCCACTAGAGGATCGCATTGTGATCCAGCAGGTTGAGGCCGAGCAGACCACTGCCTCCGGCCTCGTCATCCCGGACACCGCCAAGGAAAAGCCGCAGGAAGGCACCGTCATCGCAGTAGGCCCCGGCCGTGTAGATGACAACGGCAACCGTGTTCCGATGGATGTTGCTGAAGGCGACGTCGTTATTTACTCCAAGTACGGCGGCACCGAGGTCAAGTACCAGGGCGAGGAGTTCCTAATCCTCTCCGCGCGCGACGTACTAGCTATTGTTGAGCGCTAACCAAAACTAGGCTTAGAAAGCTGACTCGTAGCTTTAACGCAGCGAGACTAGAACGCGAATGGCCCGCCGGTTTAAGCCGGCGGGCCATTTACGTGTTCGTTCTTAAGCTATCTTGCAACCTCGCTGCGGTTGCGGGCAGTTATGCATTCCTTGTGTGGCACCGCGGTGCAACTTCTAACTACACGGTGCCAGCTGGTTGCCTTGCGCTGTTAAGCAGTCTTGCGACGCTTGCGCGCGTTGATGATCTCGCGGCGTTCCTCTTCGGTCATGCCACCCCAAACACCGTAGGGTTCCTGTACGCGAAGGGCGTGCTCACGACACTGTTCCAAAACGGGGCAGGTTGCGCAGATAGCTTTTGCCGCTTCGGCGCGGCGCCTACGAGTTGAGCCACGTTCGCCCTCTGGATGGAAGAAAAGTTCGGTATCAAGGTTGCGACACGCGCCCTGATATTGCCAATCCCACCGGTCCGCCACTGGACCGGGAAGCCTCGAGATATCTGTCATCTTCTGCTTCCTTTCACGCAATAGCCGCTTTTTGTGTCTACCGCAACTTTACAAGTTTTGCAAAAGTTGTTCAAGGTCTTTTCGTAAGTAGTTCAACCATTTTGCTCCGGTGGCACAAAACGTATTCGTTAGCGACAATTAAGTTTGTAACCAGATAACCTTAAATAATCCTGGGAACTAACCTGGAAAGTGATGGAGGAGACTTCCAATGCCGCGCCCGAACCTAACATCGCACGTGACGACGGCGCCGCTTGCGATCGCTGCGGTTGCTGAGCGCATTGGCGTATCCGCTTCGACGATCCGCACTTGGGAGAGGCGATACGGCCTCGGGCCCGCCAAACGCGAGCCCGGCAAACGTCGGCGCTACGAGCCCGAAGAAGTCGCGATGCTCGAGAACATGGTGCGTCTGGTTCGAGAGGGCGTATCGCCCTCGGACGCCGCCAGGACGATCCTCGAATCAAATGACGTGCTGGCTGGTAGCGAGTGCGAGTTCACCGTGGATCAACTGGTTGAACAGGCGCGCCAAAACGACCTCGCGGGCCTTCAACGTAATTTGGACGTGCTGATTTCCCGCACCGGCCTGCTGCGCACGTGGACTGAGTTCATCAGCCCCGCCCTGCGCTACAGCTACTACCCGCCCGGCGGTGACCTGCCCGGATACGCCCCTCGCGCGCTGATCAAACAGGCCACGCTGTCAGTACTCCGCGAGATCGCGGTGCAAGCTGACGAACACGCCGCCACCGCGCCCGACGCTTGTAGCGTCCTCATAGTTTGCGATTCGAACCGTGAACTCCACGCTCACGTTATCGGCGTTTCGTTACAGTGGGAGGGCGTGCCTGCGCGGATTCTGCCGGTTACGGCCCCGTCGGCGGATCCGACTGTGATTCGGCGCGACATTATTGACGTCATCTTGAACTTCCGCGAAGACCTGAACGCACACACGCTTGTTTTGGTTGGCTCGCTCGCGGCGGACGCGGACGTTGTGGAGGGCGTGGACGACGGTGAGTCTAACCTCGTGCTGGTGTGCGGCCACCGGTGTTCAAAGGCGGCGCCGGATGCGACTCGGATCCGGACGGTGCCCGCTTGTGTTGAAGAAACTGTAGAACTTGCCCGCAACTGTACCGTGCCCGGCTGTAAGAGTGATTAACCTGGTAGTACCGATTTTTCTTCTAGATTGGAGCTCCAGTGGCATCGTTCAACGCCGAAACCCGTGCCGAACAGTTTGACGCGATCGTTAATTTTGCAAAAGGATCTCGCGTAGATACCGGATTTGGCTACCTTGACGCCGAAGGCAATGTGGATACTTCGCGTCCGGTCGAGTTGTGGATAACCTGCCGGATGACGCACGTCTTTTCGCTCGCGGCGTTGAAGGGCGACAAGAAGGCGGCAAAGCTCGCAACACACGGCGTGCACTCCCTCTCCACGTATTTTCATGACAAAGAGTTTGGTGGCTGGTTCTCCGCAATCGGACACGATTCTGAAGACGTGGAGATTGTTGATGGCACCAAGGCGGCGTACGCTCACGCGTTTGTGGTGCTAGCGGCGTCCTCGGCAACGATTGCACAAATTGAAGGCGCGGACGAACTGCTGAATATGGCGCTTTTGGCGCAAGACGAAATTTGGTGGGAGGACGAGCACGCGAAGGTGCGCGAGTCTTTCAACCGGGAGCTTACCGAAACTGAGGACTACCGCGGTGTGAACGCGAACATGCACACCGTGGAGTCGTACCTAGCGGCGTTCGACGCGACGGCGGATAGGAAGTGGCTGGACCGCGCGCTCGCGATCCTGGAATGGGTGCTAAACGAGCAGGCGGCTGGCAACAACTGGCGGATTCCGGAGCATTACACGCCCGACTGGGAGCCGATTGCCGACTACAACATCGATAAGCCTAAGGATCCGTTCCGCCCGTACGGTTACACGCCTGGGCACGGTTTGGAGTGGGCGCGCCTGGCACTGCACGCCGGTGCCGAGCTCGAGCTCGCGGGTGAAACCGCTCCCGAGTGGATTCGCGAAGGCGCGAAAGAGCTCGTGCAGCGCGCCATTGAGGACGGCTGGAATGTTGATGGTAAACCCGGATTTGTCTACACCGTTGACGGCGACGGTAAACCCGTTGCTAACGAGCGCATGCACTGGGTCCTATGCGAAGCGATCGGCGCAGTCGAAACGCTACTAGCAAAGCTTCGCAGAGATGAGCGTGAGGACGAGAAGGGGCTTATCAAGCAACTTCGCCGCTTGCCGCAAGAATACTGGGATTACGCCGAACGCTACTTGATTGACGTGAAGGGTAACTGGATTCACGAGCTCGACCAGTTCAACCTGCCGTCGACCAACACGTGGCCCGGCAAGCCCGACGCCTACCACGTGGCACAAATGCTACTGCTACCGGATCTTCCGCTGGCCCCGACCTTCGCGCTGGCGCTAAAGCAGGCTGAAAAATAGGCCGGGTCTCCACGGTCAGGTGAGGCGGCAGTCGTCGCCCACCTCACCTGCTGCTGGCAAAGCTAAAGCCGGCTTCGCGGTGTAGCTGAAGCCGGCCAAGTATAGAAGTTGTTAGGCGCCCGTTCGCTGTCTTGTAGAGGACGGGCGCTCAATAATTTTCGGTACATTCTCGGCAAAAATCTTGGGCTCCTCGCCGTCAAACACCGAAAGAAGTAGTTGCGCCGCGTGCTCGCCAAGAAGTGCAGGTTCGCGCGCCGCCGCAGTCATGGGCGGAGTGAGTACACGACAAATGGGGGAGTCCTCACAAGACGCCGTAAGAATATCCTTGCCAATCTGCAGGCCGTGGGCGTTAATGGCCTGGGCGCCGCCCAGGGCTAAGATTTCGTTGTCGAAAATAATCGCGTCAAGAGGGCGCCTAGCATCAAGTAGACGGTTTGTTTCGGAAATACCCGACTGCTCGGAATAATCCGTCTCGGAAGACACGATAATGTCGATACCGTGCTGCAGGCCGAACCTTGTTAGAGCGCGCTGTCGCCGTTGCGTGTGCACAAGCGAGGCTAATCCGGTTAAGTATCCGATCCGTTTCGCGCCTTGGCTTGCCAAGTGCTTCGCGATGTCGGTAATCATGCCCTCGTCGTTACCGACCACGCAGCTAAAACCCTCGACCGGCTCGCCTACAAACACAGCGGGCATACCCAGATCTTCCAAAGCCGCCGGTCGCGGGTCATCGAGGCGTGGGTCTACGACAACAACACCATCGACGCGGCGTTGCCCCCACCAGGTTCGATACGTCTCGATTTCTTCGGAGATGTTGTTAGAAATTTGGAGCACCAGGTCCATGTTGTCCCGCTTTAGGCGGGCCTGAATTCCCACTAGCAAGCCGAAAAAGAAGCGTTCAGAGCTGAGAGAAGTTTCAGGTCTTGCGATCACTAGGCCAACAGCGTTAGCTTTTGAAGCCGATAGGGCGCGGGCGGCAGCATTTGGCGTCCACCCCATCTGTTTGGCAACGGCAAGCACCCGTTCACGGGTTGCTTCTGAAACACCTGGTTTCGAGTTTAAGACGAAAGAAACTGCGGTGGGGGATACGTTCGCGACGGAGGCGATGTCTCGGATGGTAGGGCGGTCCATAGTTAAGTTATATAACGAACGGGTAAATAATTTCGATTTTTCTGGCAACTAAACCGGATTAGTACTATATTAAAAGTGCTCGAAGTTGAGTAATGGAGGTAACGTGCACGACAATCGCGAGATTCTGATGGGTCGCGTGGAGCGCACTGTGCGCGAGAGGATCATCCCCGCGCAGTTTGAGAGTGTAAAACCACTGTCGGTCAGCCGTTGGATTGTGCCCGCGGAAGGCTCGGTTGTGGGTGAGCCCGTTTCGTTTGAGGAGGCGAAGGCCGCCTCCTTTGAACCGATTGCAGTCGGGGATGCGTGGGGTAAGCCTTGGGAGACGGTTTGGTTCCGCCTGGAGGCGGACGTGCCGCAGCTCGACCTGGGCGAGGATCACCTTGAGATTGTGTTCGATCTGGGCTGGTTTGATCACTCGGCTGGATTCCAGTGCGAGGGTCTAGTGCGCGACGAAGAGGGGCACATCGTAAAGGCGATTAACCCGCGAAACA
>JAUNLF010000009.1 GCA_030532405.1 Actinomycetaceae bacterium
TCAGCGAAAATAGTGTCGTCACCGGCAAGGGACGCCAGGTCCCTTTCAACAGCAGAAATCTGCTCCTCATCCACTTCGAGCAAACTACCGCACTCATCAAGGTGTTCCACCGCCTCAAGCAGCTCGCTATGCTCACTCAAAGAGGGAAGAAGCAACAACTCGTTCGAGTCAAACTCAGTCCGTGAAAGCACCGTAATATTAGGCGATACCGCCCTGCGAAGGAACCTCGGATCAACCTCACAAGCCTTCATCGTAAGAGCGAAAGAAGCCATAGCCGCAGCCCTAGGATCAATCTCCGCACCAAAAAGATTCTTCTCAACGATAAGCCGAGCAGCATCCTTAGAAGAATATCCGGCTTCCGCATACATACGAGCCAAAAGATCAAACGCATACACAAGAATATGGCCAGAACCGCACGCCGGGTCTATAACAGTAATCTCCTCCGGCGAAGACACCCGCTTAAACTCCAGATCACTATCCTCATCTGGGCGAACAAAATAAGGCATCCCAGAAACCAAAGAGCTATCCGGATTATTCAACACCCAAAGACGGCCAAGAGAATTCTCAGTCAAATACTGCACAATCCAAGCAGGAGTAAACAACTGAGTTGCAGGCGCTATAGAATCACGGTCAGCCTTCTTACGCTTCTTGAATGATTCAAACACCTCATCCTTACGCTCCGACACGTAATACTGGTACATCCAGCCGACAATCTCGACACCCTCAGTCCAATCAGACTCGGGAATATCACGAACAAGCCTCTCTACAACGCCGTCACGCCTCAACAAGTCATCAGGCAACAAAAGCTCAAGCGCCGACCCAACCTTCTCAAACACAGACGGCATAACGTCAGCCAGCTCATCACACTGGGCGAGGAAGACACGCCGGAAAGTTGCCTCATCATCACCCCTCTGAACGAGTTCCGCCAAATCAGTAAAATCTAGAGAATCAAACGGAAGATTCAATACTTCATCCAACGCCTGAGGTTTGAAAGACCCATCAGTAGCCGACAAGAGCCGGATATGACTCGGCAACCTATCATTCACTTCCATAAAACGGATCGCCAAAAGCCTGTTAAACCACGTGTACGCGGCCTGCTCGATGAGATTCTCAATACCGTCGCGTTTCACCGCAGCAAGAAGATCGCGGCGCTGCTCCCTCTCCAAAGCAGACAAGACACGGCCATTAACGCTCTCCGCATCAGCAGGAACACTGTCGCCAGAATCAATTCCATAGAGCATACTGCGCGTTCGTACCCCAGCCATGAGCTCGCGACGAGCCCAAATTGCGTAATTCTTAATCGCACTATCATTCATCGTCGCGTACCTACTTAATTCGCTTTAGAACATCAGAGAACTTGGCGTAGTTCACAGCCACACCGTCGTCAAGGTCAATAGAGATCATCTGATCAGCAAGATGATGGATCCGCTCCTCAAAATCGGATGTCTCCCGCAACTGATCCTGGAACTTCTTCCGTTGCCTCAGCAAGATCGCCTTTTCTTTAGTTGAAGCCCGCTCAAGTTGAGAATCAATATGAGCCAACTGAGTGCGATACCTCTCCTGCTGCTCATGCACGTAATCCGTACGAATCCTCGCCAAGAAGTCAGGGGTATACCTGTGCATATAAATCAAGCACTTAAACCCGTTCAACTTGCCCGAGTCAAAAAGCCAATAAATGGGACGCTTCTTGTACGTCTTGACATGATCTACATAGAAATCCTTCAAAAAATAGTCCCTGATAACCCCACGAGCCGGTTTCCCAGCTCCGTCAAGGGCCTCGGCGATAAACTCAAGATTCTCCTCCAGAGTTTCCTCCCCGTAGGCAACCCTCAGAAACTCAATAACGTGGGAGACAATGTCATCCTCTCCGAAATAATCTTCATCAGTAATCGGGATAATTCCATCGTCGTCACACATAAAGGAAGGATCCGGGACTTTTGCTAGAAAATCCTCAACGGTTGAGCCCTGATCCGCCAGAATCAAGCCATCTTTATCGAGAGAATAGCGCCCCATCACGCATCCAACAGCGTAACTAAGCAGGCTCTTAATGTCGCGTTGTAAATCAGCCTTACGAACCGACACATATTTATCCTCAACTTCAATCGGCACTTCGCCAACCATGTCGTAAATCTCAGCAAAAATACGGTTCAACTCTTCTTCGTTTGTCTTTAACGTGTTGAAACGCTTTTCGCACTCAGCTTCCCATGCCGCAAATTTCTCAGAAATAAGCCTTGCCATTTTTTCTCGCTTTACCGCACGTTGATGTAATCGTGGTTCTCTAGTGCTTCAAGAAGCACGGCCTTCAGATCAGACAAGTAGTCGTCGATCTCTTCTTCGCTTCGCAGTATTCTCACGGGTAACACCGACTTGCGATCTAGAATCTTTGCCTTTGGCTTCGGCGCACTTTCATCACTACCAGAGGCACCCTCTGCAGTAGCACTAACTGCAGTTGCCTCTAGAGCAACATCGATCTTTCGCAGTTGTGCGTCCCTCCACGTATCAAACTGTGCGCTGAGTGTGTCAAGCCTCGAGAATGTGTCCGCGTCAAGTAACTCCTTAAGCATGCCCTCGCGGTAAAGCTTCACATCCGCATTAAGACTTCTGATCTCATCATTAAACCGATCGCGATGTTCCTGCGCGTAGGCTTCAACATCGCGTAGCACAGCGTGAAGCTTGTCTTGCGTATCAGCACGCTTCACCTTCAGTAGATCTCCGTAACCCTGTTCTGCTACGCCTACAAGGCGTGGTAGGTCACGGATACGGGAATAGGGGTGATCGCTCTCCAAAATTTGTTGAATCTCATCGACCGCGCCTAGCACGCTCTGACGGTTTTGAACGTATACACGTTCCTCCATAATCTTTTGAACGGTTCTTAGTGCCTTGTCAAAATGCGTTTTCTGCTCAGACTCAAAGAAATCCTCTACTTCTTGTAGATGCTCAGCGTTATCAACAAGCGCTTCCTCGTTGGCGACAAACTTTGCCAAAAATGCAGCGTCGTCCGTGCCCTGATCCAAGATGCTGTCAGCAAGCCGGATCGCCATTCTGACGGAGCTTTGCCCCGGGTAACGCTCCTCGTCGCGGTACCTCTCCTGAATGAAAGAGCTGTATTTATCTCGCTGTTCAGTCAAATAAGTCCTGACGAAATGTACGATTCCGTCCTCGTCTGTGGGAATATCGGCACGCCTAACGAGATCGCGAAGAAGCTTCCGCGTAGCACTAATTACTGCTGCCGGTAGACTCTCCCGTTTCTCCACAACGACCCTGTCTACCTCAGATTGCTTCAACAGGTAATCCAGCATCATCGGGTTAGTCGGATCAATCTTTACCTCACCACGGGTAATGCGAGCATACTGGTTCGTCACGAGCAGAGCTACTACGGCTGCAATGTCCAATTCCCTCCAGCCAAAAGGTGCCTGCTGAAAGTCTCGCTGGATATCTCCCATCGTCGTACGTTGCAGAGTTATAGCCCGCGCGTCCAAGAACTGTTGCATAGCCTTGATGGCTCCAATATTCCCGCCGCCCAGTTCGTCGTCGATACCGAACTGGATATTATCTCCGCGCAAAATCTCAGTTAGTTGCCGTTCTCCTTCGATCGGGGAATCAACCAACCCTGCCTTACTAAAGATCACCGAGGAAATCTCACGGAGTGCCTCCTCGATTTTTTGCTTCGCACTGATAGCAGTGACTTTCCGCTCCGTGCCGTCAACGAAGACCTTGCCACGCACTACAGCCTCGGCAAGAAGAACCTCGGCTTCCTTCCTGTTTCTGGCCGCTTCGTCTTGTTTCCCACGAATAATCCGTTGTTTCGTTTCCCCTAACGCACTTATGTTTTGTTTGCGTACGTAGCTTTGAATCTGAGTGGCATTACGAAGGATCTCGAAGTAATCGTTCTCCGTGTCAAGCACCAACAAAGCCTTGTGAATGGACTTCAAAGCCAAATCAGAACTAGAAGCATCGGCAAGTTCTACGTTGGCTTGTGTAATAACATCTAGAGTCATTCCCCCTTGGGGTGCTCCATGGATTGATCCATCAACAAACCTGTCAACGGGGAACGAGTTATGGCCCTTTTCAAACTTTCTATCAGTGAAAATCTGTCCGAAGAGGATTTTCTTTACCTCTTCAACCACGATAGGTATATCCACCGGAACGTCACGGATCTCTCGCGCAACATCCTGCTCTTCATCAGTCAAAAACGTGTATCGCTCGCCGTTTCGAGCTACGTAATTCTGTTGAACAAGCCTGTCTAAACTATCTTTAACCCTCTCTTTCAGTGACTTCATATCGACATTCACGCTGTCGACCATGAGCACGGCAATATTCGCCACCGTGGGTTTAATGTCGTTGATGTAGTTGATCAGATACAGAACTTTGAGGACGTCTACATCGTGCATCTCGATTCGGTCATCGTTCTCAGCCGCCTTACGGCAACGCTCAAACACCTGCTTTATGCCATGATCAAGCTCCTTTTCCAACGTGTCGAAAAACCGCCAGAACGGAACGAGCGCATCCTCGTCGCGCTCCCTAACCGCCTGCGCCGCCTCCTGATAGCTGGAGAGCATGCTTCTTTCACCCGTTGACAGGCTCTTACCTTGATAACCGTGCTTTCTAATTTCCCGAAGCACACTGGGCATGATGGTGAACTGATAACCGACAAAGGGGAAGCTCTCCACAAAATTATTGGAACTCTCATACCCCTTCAAGTCCCCACGTGAGTCTTCGAAACTAAAAAGATTCTTCAGCACCGAGGCATTTCGATTATGCTGATCTTCCAATAACCACGCGGAGTCCTCTGTCTTCTCCAAAATGCGCTTCTTTATGACCTCGTCGACACTGGATGAGGATAGAGAGAGGCGGGTCAAAAAGCGGCCTTGAATCTTAGAGAAATCCATTGAGACCACGGTCATCATCTCGTCGATGGCTTCCTGACTGGTAACTACCATCCACAGACGACCCTCACCCTTTTCAGAAAACATCTCAACCAGAGTCTGCAGGTTGAGCATCCTGCTAATATTCTCGTTGAGGTACTGGCCCATTTCGTCGACCATGAAAACAAGACGGAACGTCCCACCGGACTCCTGCTCTCGTTTTCTCGCATACTCGGCAATATCATCGACAAGCTCACCAAAATCAACCGTGAAAGTCTTGCCGTTCTCCGCCCAATCAGTAATGGATCGTATTGAAAGCCCCAATGCAGCGTTGGCTGCTTTCGCAATATCCTCTGCAAAGAAGTCGTAGCTTTCGCGTGTTTCGACCCAAGAAGTTCCGGTGATGTCTTTGTACGCGTCCCTAAACTCTAAGGTCTTGCCCCGGTCGTCGATCATTTTCTCGAACCTGGCGAGCTTATAATCACGACCGAAGAACCCTAAATGCTCATAGAAAACACGGGCGATAGACCGAAGAACAGCAGTTTCGGCAGTATCACCTTCTTTGTAACCACCTCCCTTCTTGTCGATATTAAAAAGAATCGTCTCAGTCTCTATCTCAGCAGCTTTGCGAATCCTTGCGTAAGTCATAGAGTCTTCAAACTTGTCGTCGAAATAGTCGACGGCTGGCCGGCCAGCTACGGTCTTATTCTCAAGAATGTAGCTAAGCATCTTTAAGAAGTGGGACTTACCGCTTCCGAAGTAACCCTGAATCCATACACCAGTGTTTCTCTGTGGGTCGAGAAGCCCTCTTTCGTAGGCCTCAAAAAAATCGGAAAAATGGCGTTGAAGCTCCCGAGTAACCACATACTCATCTAGCTCTTGCTTGATGGATTCTTCGTCACCAACGCTGATAACACCGTTAATGTAACGAGTGATATCACGCTTGAACATCTTCTGAATCTGCATGGTGCCCTCCCTAGATGAGATCAAATGCTCGATAGTAGTTGCCGTCTTTGAGCTTCGAAAATAGGCTCAGGGAGCCTCCATCGAAGGTCCCGGGGTATGCGACCACTACGGGCACATCCCTAAACTTGCTCTGCATATTGTTCAGAATGCTGTGAACCCTTATATAGGGATAGACCTCACCGACACCCGTAACCAAAAGGACATCGCCGAGTTGATGCGGATGCCAATCCATGGCCGTTACGAATGCTTCCGGGGTGGCTATACGCTGAATTTTCTTTAGTAGACCGTCGCTACCGTGCCTCAGCTCCTGGGCGGGAATTCTGTCCAGAATTCGTTTCGCCTCTGTGATCTCGAGCAAAACATCGTAAAGGTTACGTTCAATAAGGTTGGTCTTTATCCCCGACGCACCAAGTCTTCCCTTACGAGAGATCTTGGACAACGACTCGAAAAAATCTCGGGCAACCAGTTCGAGGGAAGGGTCGTAACAGAAGGTGAAGATACCAGCTTCGTTACCCAACCCCTTGTTCGATAAGAACTCGGCGTCGTTGAGGCGGTGGATCAAAGCGGTGCGCCTACTCTCGAAATCATTTATCTGGAGTTGTGTAGCCACTCAGATCACTTCCACAACGTTGAATGCGACTAGAGCCTGTGTATCGCCTTTTGCTTCGATTGCATCTCGGACGTCTAGGTCAAGTATGGGCGGAATTAGTCTCTCGCTCGTCCTGTGAGCAAGCATCCCACTTTCAACAAGACACCGCCGCAATACCTGCTTCAACTTCGCAATCGTGCCATCGGATGCGGATGCAAAATTGACGTACTCCTCTTCCAATTTCGTGAAATACGCGTTCATATCTACCTTGGTGAAGGAGTAGTCCAAATCTGCGAATCTTCTACCTATCTCAGTCAGCATGAAATGATGTACCAGCGGATATGTGCACATCATCATGTAAAGATTTGCCTGAGCCGAAGCTTCAAGATGCCCGTACGCAACTATTCGAACTATCTCGTCGCTCTCAACCGCCTCGATACGCCTATGGCATGCCCGGGCTACCTCCTTAACTGAGGTCAGTTTCCCGTATTGAAATAAATTCTCCGACGTGACTTTCGCTGTTACAGCCTTCTCGTCGAGACCTTGCAAACGTAGATCCGCGATGATGCGTGTCTCCCGAAGAAGCCACTGATCCCGGGTGATTGTTTGTCCAAGAAGCTTTCGAGTTATAGCCATCAGAGCTTAGCCTCTTCGAACAGAACCTTGTTCTTCAAAATCTCGTGCAAGACGATTTCTGTGAGCACAGCTGAGACACTTAGACACCGCTCACTTGCGATGATCTCAAGTGCTGCCTTCATCTCCTCGGATGCGGCAAATACGACACGCTCGGTCTTTTTCCCCCGAAGCATCCGCTTTTTTAGTTCGTTGTCTTCCATAACGGTTTCCCGGATCCGATAGATTGTGTAAAAACTGTGCACTATCTTATGCATGTTCGGCTTCAGTTGGAGGCGCTTCGTCCAGGGCGACCTCTTTACTAGGTGAATCTTGTAGAGTCTGCCAAAATACAAGGCGGTACGCAGTGTCGATATGCGAGGAGCAAGTTGATGGCTGATGCAGCCAATCATCAGGACGGGGTCCAGCAGGGCGAACCCATTGAAGACGCGTCAAACCCTTCGGTGGTAGCGACTTCGAGCGCGCAGCGCTCGGCGCCCTCAAAACGGGTAAAAAATGCGCGGAATAAGACGGGGGCCTCGAAACGCTTCGGTCAGATTTTGAAGAATCCGAAGATGCCGGGAATCTCCGCGTTCGTACTGCCCGTATTGATCCTGTTCTTGGCGTTCCAATCCGTGGAGGTCTTCCCGCTCGGGGATCGCCACATCCTGACCATCGACTTGTACCACCAGTACGCGCCGTTCCTCGCGGAATACAGGCGCACAATAGTTTCCCTGGGGTCGATGCTGTTTTCTTGGAACGCGGGCCTCGGCATCGACTTTTACTCACTGTTCGCGTACTACCTGAGCTCGCCGCTGAACCTGCTCATAGTCTTGTTCCCGCCCTCGCAACTATCAAACTTTGTCCTCTTCCTCGTAGTCCTAAAAACGGGTCTCGCGGGTTTCACTTCCTACATTTATCTGCGTCGAGGACGCGCCCACACGCCGTGGATAGCCGTCCTGTTCGCAATGGGCTACGCGCTGTCCTCGTTCACCCTGGCGTACTTTTGGAACATCATGTGGCTGGACGTCGTCATCATGCTGCCCGTCCTCGCATACACGGCACTGCTACTGGTGCGTGACGAACGCATCGCCCCCTACGTGATCGCGCTCGCGGCCACCCTGTACGTCAACTACTACGTCGCGTTCTTCGCCGCCCTGTTTATCGCCCTGTACTTCCTCGTCCTACTCGTAGAGCACGTTCCCTTCAACAAGTGGAAAGACGGCCTTGCGAAGATGGTCCTGTTCGCCGGCGCATCCGTGCTGGGTGCCGCCATCAGCGCCGCCCTCATCTACCCGGTGTACTTAAAACTGCAGAGCACATCCGCCTCCGACGACGCGTGGCCCGCAGAACTGAAGTTCAGCTTCTCGCCCCTGGACCTCACCGCCCGCATGATGTACACGGCAGAACCCGCCGTCCGCGACGGCCTGCCAAACCTGTACGCGGGCGTCCTCGTCCTCCTATTCATCCCCATCTACTTCCTGTCTAGAAAAATATCTTTGAGGGCGAAACTCGCGCACGCCGCCCTGCTCGCGGTGCTCGCGCTGAGCTTCAGCGTTAACTCCCTGAACTTCTTCTGGCACGGAATGCACTACCCGAACCAGTTGAACCACCGGTTCGCGTTCGTTGCCGTGTTCGTGCTGGTCGTCATGGCGGCGGACGCCTTCCGCGCGTATCGCGGCGAGACCGGAAGTCTTGTAATCAAGGCCGCGCTAGGGGTCGGCCTGCTCGCCCTCGTTTTGAACCGCGTCGATAGGGAACTGGTCAGCGGGCGCACAATGTTCCTGACCATCGTAATGCTCGCCATCTACGCGGGTATTGTCGCGTACTATTCGCGTAGCAAAGTTCGCGTAAGCGTCATGGATATACAGCTGATTTCAGTGTCGGAGGGCGAGGCCGGTGAGGTTTCCATCGCTAAACCTAAGCGCAAACGGAATGTCCTGAGCCGCATGAAAGCGGAACAGGCGCTGGCATTAACTTTGCTGGTTGTCGTGTCGGTGGAGCTATTCGCATCGAGCTCTTTGGGCCTGCGAGACGTGCGCGACGGGCAGGTCTTCGGCAAGATCGACGGCTACGCGGCCGGCGACTTCCCCGACCAGATGCGCGAAGCCGCAAGCCAGATGAAGGCCGACAACCCCGATTCGAATCCGCGCGCGGAACTTGCGGACAACGTGACTTACAACGACGGTTTCCTGTACGGGTACAACGGCGTCAACTTGTTCAGTTCCACGTTCACGCAAGAGCCGCTCCAACTGCTGCAAAACGTGGGCTTTTCATCGAACGGGTTGAACTCGTTTACGTACAACGGCACCAAACCTTTGGACAGCTTCTTTGGCGTTAAATACGTGTTCATGCGCGACAAGCGTTGGGAACAGCCCCGCGACTACAGCACTTACTACGACAAGTCGTCGCTGCTCGTTTACGAAAACCCTGACGTTTTGCCGCAGGCGTTCTTTGTAAACCAGTCCGCGGGCAAGTGGGTAAGCGAAGAGATCGGTTATTTGGATAACCAGTCCAAGATGTACGAGGTCGCCTTTGGCGTCGGTAACCTGTTTGCGGACGTAACCCCCGAGTTCTCCTCGGAGTCCGCAACCGTGGACGTCCGCGGCGAAAACGAGTTCGGCCGCGAAGTTAACGTGACGGGCGGATCTGACGAGGGTGCAGTGTTTGACGTCAGCGTGACAGCTGCGCAAGAAGGCCAGCACTACCTTGCCTTCAAGCAGGGCGCCAGCGAGATCGAGAACGTATCCGTCGTCAGCCGGACCGCGCCCGACCAAACGTACACGGCAACCACGCGTAAAACCGGTGTGGTAGACCTCGGCTACCTGCAGGTCGGCGAAGAAGCCCGCGCACAAATCAAAACCAAGCAGGGCAAGGGCGGCACAGTACACGTGCAGGCAGGAAGGCTAAACGACGCCCAGTTCGACAGCGCCATTGCGGCAGCAAAACAAACACCCGTCCAGATTCAAGATCGAGGCCGACGCAGCCTCTCGATGAACGTGAACGCACCCGCGGACGGCTACGTCCTCGTAAGCACAATTTGGGATCCGGGCTGGAACGCAACCGTAAACGGGACGGACGTAGAGGTTGAAAAGTTCAGTGACTCATTAATGTTGGTTCCCGTGCAGGCCGGACAGAACGCGATCTCGATGAAGTTTAGGCCGCAAGGCTTCATTGCCGGTATGGTCGTCAGCGTTGTAGCTGTCGGGCTGCTGGCCGCACTGATTGTTTTTGAACGACGAACAACTCCGAAGCGGGGAGGCGCAAATGGAAATTTGGGACATAGTCGCTCCGGTCTATAAAACGTTTGTATCCAGCGACAAACAGGGGTACGCGCACGTACAAACCTTCATCCGCACGTTCGTGTCCCCCTCAATGCGGGTACTGGAACTAGGATGCGGGCCCGGCAACATGACCGAACGGATTGCATCCGCGTGCGGAACCGTAGTCGCAACCGACGCATCCGAACGAATGATCCGGCAAGCGCAAAAAAGCGTCCAGATCGACAACGTTTCATTCGAAGTCGCCAACGCCCACAACCTGCCTTACCCGGACGGCTCATTCGACGCGGTAGTCGCATCCAACATGTTCCACGTGGTGGAAGACCCCGAACAGATCCTCACCGAAGCCGCCCGCGTGCTACGACCCGGCGGGTCCATCATTGCGACCTCGTTCATCACGGGCACAAAACGCGCGCAAATCATGAAACAAGGCCTAAAAGTCGTAAACGGAAAAGACCACGAATTCTGGGACCTAACCGGCTTTGTAAACCTGTTTCGCGACAACGGCTGGACCGTTCACGCGGGGCGCCGCTTCAGCTCAATCTTCCCAATCGCCGGCGTAGTAGCCACCAAAACCAGCGTCAACGCGCAAAGACCGAGCGCGATACAGTAGAACCGTGAGTAAACGACCCCGCCCCTGGCCCGAAACCCCGGCACCGCTTCCCACCCCCGTTACGGACAACCACACGCACCTGCCCGTAGGAGACTGGGAAATCCCGCGCGCCGAGGGCGTCAAACTATCCCTAACCGAACAGCTCCACCGCGCCCGCGAAGCCGGCGTGCACCGCATCATCACCGTTGGTTGCGCGCTGCCAGACCTGGATCCAACCCTCGAGATCGCACGCGAATACGCCGAAGCCACACCCCAAACACCCGCCGTACGCGCCGCCCTGGCGCTGCACCCCAACGAGGCACCCCTGCACGCCGGAGTTCTGGACAAAGGCCCAGACGGCCTCGAAACCTTCCAAAAAGAACACCACATTCCGCTAGACGAGGCGCTCGCGGAAGTCGACAAACGCCTGGACGACCCGACCATCGTCGCGGTAGGGGAGACGGGCATCGACCTTTTCCGCACAGCAGAATCCGGCCTGAAAGCCGCGAAAGAATCGTTTGCCGCGCACCTGCAAATGGGGTTCGCCCGCGACCTGCCGGTGCAGATCCACGACCGTGACGCCCACCAAGAATGCGTGGACGTCCTCTACGACGTTGGCGCGGACAAACGCGATACGCCAATCGTGTTCCACTGCTTCTCCGGAGGCGTCGAACTGGCTGAACACTGCGCCAAAAACGGTTGGTACGCCAGCTTCGGAGGATCACTAACCTTCAAAGCCAACGACGAACTACGCGAAGCGTTCCGCGTCCTCCCGCCCGAACTAATCGTCATTGAAACCGACGCGCCGTACCTAACACCCGTGCCGCACCGCGGACAACCAAACGCGTCTTACGTAATGCCCCTAACCGTGCGTTTCATGGCCGACCTGTGGGAAGTATCCGAGGACGAGGCCTGCGAACGCCTAGAAAACAACACGCGCACCGTCTACGGCGACTGGTAAACACCCCCGGCAAAGCGCAAGTACAAACACGGGTAAGCCACCGGAATGAGGCTGTAACGAAACGGCATTATCCTCCGAAACTGGTGACGTGCAATACATCCAGCGTGTGAGGTTCATTAATTTGCTTTCCACTTTTGTAACGATCCGGTTACGGTAGTGTGAGTCTAAGAAATCTATCCCAGAGGAAAAGCCTTGAAGCAAGACAACAACCTTTCGCGTAGGTGGGCAACCAACGCTTCACGCAAGACAATCTCTGCTGTAGCAGGAGCGTCTGCGCTGCTCTTGGTCGCCGGTGCGGGAGTATCCGTGGCCACGTCGCACACGGAAGTACTTGTAAACGCCAATGGCGTAACCAAGCCCGTTTCCGTTTGGGGTGGCACCGTGGGTGGCGCCCTTGAACAGGCGGGTGTCGAAGTCGGCGAACACGACCTCGTAACCCCCGCACAAAACGCGCCCGTCCAAGACGGCCAGACGATTACCGTTACGTCGGCCAAGTCTTACACGGTAAAGAACGGCGGCGACAACCAGGAGATCTGGTCGACCGCAGGATCACTGCAGGAAGTCATGGACATCCTGTCGGACTCCGGCCGTGACATTGTTGTAGCTGCGAACCGCTCGGCAGCGCGTACGGCACTACCCGCAGTCTTGGCTGACGCCGGCAACGTGACCGTATCGGTCGACGGCAAAGAAAAATCCGTCTCGGTACCCGCGGACGCCAACGTGAATCAGATTCTGGAGGCCGCCCAGGTAACCGCTTCGCCGATCGACCAGGTATACCTTGAGTCCGGCGAACAAGGCCCGGTCGTGAACGTCATCCGCCAGACGCGCGGAACCGTGACCGAAGAAAAGGAACTCGACTTCGAGACCATCGAACGCGAAACCGACGAGCTCTACGAAGGCGAGTCCCGCGTGGTCCAAGAAGGCAAGAAGGGCCTAGAAAAGACCGTTAAATACGAACAAAAGCGCGGCGAGGACGTACTTGTTTCAACCGTAATCAAGGAAGAGCGCACCGAGCCTGTCGATCACATCATCGAGCGCGGCACGAAGGAACGCCCGACCGAGGCTCCTGTCGAAACTAGCTCCGCAGACTCGGCCCCGCAGCCGGCACCCCAGCCCGGCGCTGGCACCGGATCCGCTCCGGCAGGCGTGTGGGCGGCCCTGGCTCAGTGTGAGTCCGGCGGTAACCCCGCGACCAACACGGGTAACGGCTACTACGGCCTCTACCAGTTCTCGCTGGGCACCTGGCAGTCGGTAGGCGGCACCGGACTTCCGTCCGATGCCTCCGCGGCCGAGCAGACCATGCGTGCACAGATCCTGCAACAGCGTGCAGGTTGGGGCCAGTGGCCCGCGTGTGCAGCATCGCTCGGCCTGCTGTAATCCAGCGACCTAAACATTACGCTTAAAAAAGTGGCGGCTACTTCGGTGGCCGCCACTTTTGTATGCGCCGCCAGGCGGTGGGTGGGCGTTTGCGTGCTGGTGTCTGTGCGCGGTTTCCCCGCCAGGTTGGGGCGGCCGCGGGCCGGTCGGTAAGATAGCGGCATGAACGAAGTGAACCTTTTGACGCCGACGAATGTGCGCGAGATCTGCTCGGCGCTACACATTCAGCCAACCAAAACGCTGGGCCAAAACTTCGTTCACGACGCGGGCACAGTGCGCAAAATAGTTTCCGCCGCAAACGTGAGCGAGGGCGAGCACGTCCTCGAAATCGGTCCCGGACTTGGATCACTGACGCTTGGATTACTAGAGGGCGGTGCTCGCGTGACCGCCATCGAGATCGACCCGGTACTCGCGACCGCTCTGCCGGCAACCGTGCAGGGGCACGCGCCGGGCGCTCCGCTTCGCGTACTGCATTCTGACGCGTTAAAAGTAAGGTCCATTGAGCGACTAAACGAGGCGAAGTTTGCCGACGGGTCAACAGAGCAGTGGGAGGCACCCACGCGCCTGGTCGCAAACTTGCCCTACAACATTGCGGTGCCGCTGGTTCTTGGAGTGTTGGAGTATTTTCCGACCATCACGCAACTGCTGGTAATGGTGCAAACCGAGGTTGCGCAACGGCTCAGCGCACAACCGGGATCCAAGATTTACGGTGTTCCATCGGTTAAGGTCGCCTGGTACGGGCACGCCGAGCTTGCCGGGTCGATCTCGCGCAATGTGTTTTGGCCCGTGCCGAATGTGGACTCATCGCTGGTTCGCATCACCCGCTACGACGCGGACGAGCCCGGCGGCGGAGCGCAAGCACCGGACACCGCGGGTGTGGATCGCGACCTACTATTTGAGATTGTGGACGTCGCGTTTGCACAGCGACGCAAAACCTTGCGATCAGCCCTAAAGAAGTGGGCCGGCGGAGCCGAACAGGCCGAAACCCTGCTAGCCCAAGCCGACATCGACCCGCAAAAACGCGGAGAGACCCTGGGCATAGACCAGTTCTTGGCACTTGCCCGCGCCGCCCAGTCTCGCGCGACCGCATCCGGCGCCGCCCACTCTCGAGCTAGCGAATCCGGTGCCGCCGAATCTGGTGCCGCCGCGGGCGTTGAAGGGGACGCGCAGTGACTGTGATTGCATCCGCGCCCGGCAAAGTGAACCTGGTGCTACTGGTCGCGAAGCCCGACGAGCGCGTGTACCACCCGCTGTACTCGATCTTTGAAACCCTGAACATTCGCGAAACCGCAAGCGTACAGGTGCGCCCTCCGGCCCAGGCGGACGTGCTGATTGACGGCTACCCGATAGTGGTTACCACGACCGCACCCGGCGCTGAACTGCCCGAACTGGCGGACCTCGACCCGAAGCGGCACTTAGCGTGGAGGGCAGCCGCCGCCCTGTGGGACGTATCGCAGCGCCGCCGAAACCTGCCGATTCCGCCCGGGCACGTCCTCGATATTGAAATCACGAAACGCATCCCCGTAGCGGGAGGCATGGCGGGAGGATCCGCCGACGCCGCCGCGACGCTCGTGGCGGTCAATGAGGTGCTGGGGCTCGACCTCGACGATGAATACCTGCATGAAATTGGCCGGCAGCTGGGTGCGGATGTACCCGCGTGTTTGCAGGGCGGGATTAGTTTGGGGCTCGGGTACGGCGATCACATGACGCGCCTGGATGATGCGGACACGCCGCAGCACCACTGGGTGATGGTGACGATGGATCAGGGGCTGTCCACGCCGGGTGTTTTTAAGGAATTCGATGCACGAGGACGAGGCCGCGACACTTTGCCGACCGCGCTAAAACGCGAGCATCTGGCCGCCCTGGGCACGGCTGATCAGGTGGGGCAGATTTTGGAAAACGACCTGCAGGAAACGGCGCGCGAACTGCACCCCACTTTGAACCGGGCGTGGGAGGCCATTGAGGCGACTGACGCGGTGGCTTCGATCCTGTCGGGCTCGGGGCCGACTATCGCGGTGCTGGCGCGCGATGGTGAACACGCGCGGCGCCTCGCAAAGCATTTGAAGACGCAGCCGGGGATTGCGGGCACCGTCGTGACTTCAGGGCCCGCCCGGCCGGCTGGGATTGAGAACTAATGGCACACCTATTTGGAACCGCGGACCTGCTGGCGATTGGCGGGTCGCGAAAAATTCTTGACGGCATTTCGGTGTCCGTGGCGGACGGCGACCGCGTTGGCGTGCTCGGCCCGAACGGAGCCGGCAAGTCGACCTTGCTAAACATGCTTGCCGGCCAGCGCGAGCCCGACGGTGGTCGGATGATCGTGCGCGAGGACGTGACTTTCGCGCACTTGTCCCAGCGCGACCTGGTCTCTGACCTTTCCGCGCTGGAGGTAATCCACCCCGGCCGTCAGGCCCACGAGTGGGCGTCCGACCCCGCGATCCGCGATATTCACGCCGGTCTGTTGCAAGACATCGACCTTCAGGCGCCGGTTAAACAGCTTTCGGGCGGCCAGCGCAGGCGCGTAAACCTAGCCCGCGTGCTCTCCCAGGGGCTGATTGAGGGCCACCCCGCGGACGTCCTCATCCTGGATGAGCCTACGAACCATTTGGACGTTGAGGGCGTGGACTGGCTGGCTCGCCACCTGAATAACCGTATGGGCCTGCGCGACGGGTCGGGCAAACAAGATGGCGCGCTCATTGTTGTAACGCACGACCGCTGGTTCCTCGACGCGGTGTGTACCCACGTTTGGGAGGTCGTTCCCGGCATTGACCCCGGCGGAGATCGCCCTCAAATAGCCGGCCGGATTGAAATGTACGAAGGTTCCTACGCGGCCTACATTCTGGCCCGCGCGGAGCGGGCCCGCCAGGCCGCGGTCGCCGCGCAAAAGCGTGAGAACCTACTACGAAAAGAACTCGCGTGGTTGCGCCGCGGAGCTCCCGCTCGCACGTCCAAACCGCGTTTCCGCGTCGAGGCGGCCGAAGCTTTGATCGCCAACGAGCCGCCCCCGCGCGACGACGTGGAACTGGTGCGCATGGCGACCCAGCGCCTTGGCAAACAGGTACTGGACCTAGAAGGCGTATCGCTTTCATTTGGGGAGGGCGCCTCAAAGCGCACCATTTTCGACGACGTGACCTACCGGTTTGCACCCGCCGAGCGCGTCGGTATTGTCGGCGTGAACGGAGCCGGAAAAACTACGCTACTGCGCTTGCTTAACGGCAGTCTTGAACCGGACTCGGGCCGCGTGAAGCGAGGCAAAACCGTGAAAGTTGCGACCCTGTCACAAGACACGCACGAACTTGACGACGTCGCCCACCGCCGCGTCGTGGAAGCCGTCGCCGACATTGCGCAAACCGTGACGATTGGCGACAAGGAGGTCTCAGCCTCCCAACTCGTTGAACGCATCGGCTTCAACCGCCAGCGCGCGTGGACACCCGTGCGCGACATTTCCGGCGGCGAACGCCGGCGACTGCAACTCATCCGCCTACTCATGGGCGAACCCAACGTGATTTTGCTTGACGAGCCCACCAACGACCTCGACACCGACACGCTCGCCGCGATGGAAGACCTGCTGGACTCCTTCCCCGGCACGCTGATCGTGGTGTCGCACGACCGCTACCTGCTAGAGCGCGTAACCAGCCACCAGCTCGCCCTCTTTGGCGATGGAAAACTCCGCGCGATCCCCGGCGGCGTCGAACAGTACCTGGCCATGCGCCGCGACGGCATCGGCGGTGTCGCCGGGCGCGGTAGTTCCCCGTGGTCCGAGGGCGAAGCGGCGCCCTCCAACGGTAAAAATGGTGCCGCATCTGGTCGCAGCGGTACGGACGCGCAGGCGTTTAGGGACGCGCAAAAGGAAGCGCAACGCGTGGAGCGGCAAATGAATCGCACTGCGGAGCGCATTGAAAAGTTGGAAGCGCAGCTGGGGGAGCTGTCGCAAAACACTTCTCCGTCGGCCGACGATGTTGCGAAAATGGCGGACGTTGCGGCGCAGCTAAACGAGGCGCGCGATGAGCATGAAGAGCTAGAAATGCAGTGGCTTGACGCTGCGGAAAGAGCAGAGGCCGCAAAATAGCGAACTATTTCGCGGCCTCTGCAAAGCGCGAGCCGCGTAAGGGCGGTAGCGCCTAAAACTGCTAGCGTGCGACCAAACTAGCGCGCGGCCAAAGCGGCACGGGCAGGTTCGTGTAGCCTGCCCACTTTGCTAGTGGCCGGGCCAGCTGCGGATCTGCGAGAGGATGCTCGCCTGGTTGCGCTCGTAAAGGAACGCGCCGAGCATCAGGCCACCCACGTGCAGGGCAATGCCCCAAATCAGAATGCCAACAGCAATCAGGGTGTCAAGCAGCACGGTGCCGCCAAACCAGTAGAGGGCCAGGATTCCCGGTGCAATCAGTATTGTGCTAACTATCATCAGGCCAAACATGATGAGCATTGCCAGGAACTGGTTGGACGTGCCCTTCGTGGACATGGCAGACGTTCCGGGCGGTTGCACGCCGAGTGCGCGGAACCCCGTAATCGCTGACATTCCCGCCATCGTAATCAGCATCGCCGCGTAAATGAGGGCGATCAACGCGAACGTGGAGTACCTGAAGTCCAAAAGGTACGCGGCAACTACGCCGTCAACAATCGACACCGCTATTGCTAGGGGCTGTGTGCCAAGCGAGCGGGCGAACCTGTCCGTGCGACCCGAAACCCCAGCTGATATCTGTAGCCAAAGTGCGGTGGAGTCATACGAGATCAACATGCCCGCAGTGGTGCCTAGAGTAATCGGGGTTAGGAACACCAATATGAAGGCCATGTGGGTCATGTTGTCCCACTCGGCCCACTTAACGGCCGCGCCAAGTAACGGCAGGAAGAACGACACGATCGTCGTGGGCGCAAGGCGCGAATCCTTCACCCAGTCGCGAACAGTGCGCGCGGCAATCGCCGCGGTGGGGGAGCTAAGGCCGAGCTTCGTCCAAAACCGCAGGGAGGGAAGCGCATAGTCCAGCGAAGCCTTAGTGTCATCGACCTCGCGTGTAACCACGGACGGGTCAACAACGGGGCGGCCCTGCTCGATAGCTTCACGAATCTGCGGCGTGATCGGGGTTTTCACACCGATCATTGCCTTTACAACCAGACCGTGCCAGATCTTGCCAAGGATCGCGGCAATGACGACCACGTAAACGACCTGCAAGACAGCTGGAATGACCTGTCCGGTGTAAATGAGGAAAGGAATCGCGAACGGCCCCACCAGGGGCGTCCATTGCCCAACCGTCAAAACAGCGGAAAACCAGCCGGTTGAAGTCATCTCCCCAAGTGCCTGCGCGACAAACGAGAACGCAAACATCGCGGCAATAAACACAACAGTCAGCACCAGTTGGGTCATGTCACGCGACTTCTGCGTTTGCATGGTGCGGCTAGAAACCCACGAAGTCAAAGTCCTAGAAACCAGGGCGTAAACAAACAGGGCAACGGGAATCAAAAGTACCGAGAGCACGCCGAGGGCGACCTCACCCGCAATAAACAGCGCTACCGTGCCCACCAACATGACGATCATAGACAGCAGTGCGCCGGGGCCAACGATGTTAGCGACCAGCATCGCCCTCGAAAATTTCCTTGAAGGCGCAACGTGCGGAGTGAATAGGTGCGGTTTTAACGAACTTTCAAGGCCCATCCCAAACAGGGGAAGTATCAGCCACGCGACCGTCATAAACAAACTCGTGACCGCTGCGATTTGGCTGAACTCGAAAATGTAGCCTTCAACCACCGACGCCAGGCCAAGGAAAACCAAAAACGCCGCGAGAGCGCCGAAGTAGAGCACCAAAAACCCGAAGAGGAAAATCTTCCACATGGGTTTCGTGGCGTTGTTCCACATCGACCTCAGTTTGATGCCGATTACTGTCTTAACCAATCAAGACCCTCCGCGTGCGTGACACCACCAACGAGCTGGCGGAAGCGTTCATCAAGGCTCATGCCGTCGGCAACCTGCGCGGTAGTGCCCGCGGCCAAGACCTGTCCGTCTTTAATGACGGCAACGTGGTCGCACAGCTTCTCAACTGTTTCCATCACGTGCGACGACAGCACGACGGTGCCGCCGGAAGCCACGAAGCTATCAAGTAGCTCACGAATACCCGCCGCCGAAATCGGATCGACAGACTCAAACGGCTCATCTAGCACCAAAATCTTCGGAGCGTGCACCAGCGCGCACGCCAGCGCCACCTTCTTGGTCATGCCCTGCGAATAGTCGGCAACCATTTTCGACCCGGTGTCGTCCAAGCCCAGCGCCTTCATTAGTTCAGCCGCGCGTGTTTGTGCCGTTTCCTTGTCGAGCCCGCGAAGCATTCCCATATATGTAACGAGGGCGGTTCCGGACATGCGGTCGAACAGACGATCCCCGTCGGGGAGCACCCCTAGCATTGCCTTGGCTTCGGCGGGCTCATCCCAAATGTCTACGCCGTTGATGTACGCGACACCGTCATCTGGCACCAAAAGCCCGGTGGCCATGGAAAGCAGTGTGGTTTTGCCGGCGCCGTTGGGGCCGACAATGCCGTAAAACGACCCGCGTGGGATCGCGAGCCACAGATTGCCCACGGCGATTGTGTTTTCAAAGACTTTAGTAAGTCCTCGGATATCGATTGCGACCGGTGGGCCGCTCGTCCTACTTGGATCCATAAGAATCCTTCCTGTTCGAACTGCCGCTTTGGCGGTGGCCAGGCGTTCGAACATCCGTATACGGATTTATTTGTTCGTTGTAGGACTCTTTTGATGTTTGATTCGCGTCCTACGAATCAAAGGGTAACAGTAACGGCTTTAGTAGTAATCCGAGCTGTTTTTGTTCATTTTCCGTTAACCCTTCCAGGGCTTTTTGTTCGTCTTCTAATAATGAAACGAGGGCGGAATCAACCTTGTTACAGCCTTCGGAAGTGAGCGTGACGAGGACGGCGCGCCTGTCTGATGGTGACGGAGAACGCTCGACCAGGCCCTTGGACTCCAGGCGGTCGATGCGGTTGGTCATTGTCCCTGAGGATACGAGTAGCTCGCCCATGAGCACTCCGGGCGTGAGGGCGTACGGGGATCCGGCACGGCGCAGTGCGGAGAGCACGTCGAACTCCCACGGTTCCAACCCGTGCGATAGGAAGGCGTTGCGGCGCGCTAGGTCTAAATGGCGCGCTAAGCGGGTGATCCTCGAGAACACGAGCATCGGGGTAGCGTCGAGGTCTGGACGCTGCTCATGCCAGGCGTCAACGATGCGATCGACCTCGTCTTGGGGATCGTGTCCTGGCGCGTTACTGACTTTACTCACACCATAAAGATACTTGAAGTCGAGATGTTTTGGGAGTCTTTGTGCCGCAGCGTGTGAACTATCGGTTAAATAGCGGGGATTTTCTCGAGTTTTAAGACCGGGACTTCTTGGAGTCTTTCTCGCTTAACAGTTCAGGGCGCGGATGCAGGTTACGCAGTCCTAGCCAGGTGAGATTCACAACATGAGCCGCCACGATTTCTTTGGCGGGGGAGCGCTCCTCTAGCCACCACTGTCCAACCTGTGCGATTAATCCGACCAGCATTTGGGCGTAGATGGGTGCGGATTTTGCGTCCAAGTTAGCGGCCTTGAAGCGGGCTGCCAGCAGGTGCTCCACCTGTTTTGCAACGTCGCCGATCACCGAAGAGTAGTAGCCCTTCGACCCGTCCTGCGGCGCGTCGCGCACCAAAACCCTGAACCCGTCGGTGTGATTATCGATATAGTCCAGCAGCGCGAGCGCAGTATTTTCAACGATTCTGCGCGGGTGCTCCGCCGATTGTAGTGACGCGGAAATCGTGGACACCAGGCGTTGAACCTCGCGGTCCACAACCACGGCGTAAAGACCTTCCTTACCGCCAAAATGCTCGTAAACCACGGGTTTTGTGACGCCCGCTTTAGACGCAAACTCTTCGACAGTGGCCCCGTCAAACCCCTTCTCGGCAAACACTGAACGACCAATTTGAATCAGTTGTTCGCGTCGTTCAATCCCCGTCATACGAGTTCGCTTCGATGCCATCGTTCGTCCTCAACTCAATCGTCATTTTCCGAGTGTGTGCTATTTGCTAAAGTATGGCACAATGTTTTAGGCCTTCCGCCCTGGTGTAACGGCAGCACGCGGGCTTTTGGTGCCTTGAGATCTGGGTTCGAATCCTAGGGGCGGAACGAGCGGGCGTTCTCGCGAAGCAATTTCGTGAGAACGCCTTTCCTTTTGTTGAAACTTGGCGTTAAATCTTAGTTAAGACTTTGTTCACATTGACTTTGTGTCAAAAGTGTTTCGGTAGGCACTATGATCAAGGGTGAACAGGCACGTCTTGTGGTCAAAACGAAAGACAGGATCGTGAATCGTCCCAGCGCCGTAATTGTTCTGGCCGCCGGTCAGGGCACGCGAATGAAATCGAATACGCCAAAAGTCCTACATGAAATGTGTGGCCGCCCACTTCTTGGGCACGCCATTGTTGCCGCAGAAGACTCCGAAGCGCAGTCGATCGTGGTCGTGATCCGTCACCAACGCGATCGTGTCGCCGAAATGGTGAACGACTTCGCACCGGCGGCAATCCTTGCCGATCAGGACGAGATTCCCGGAACCGGACGCGCAGTCCAGTGCGGCCTCGAACAGCTAATCGAAACCGTCGGAGAAACCAGCGGCACCGTCCTCGTAACATCAGCTGACGTGCCCCTACTGTCTGGCGAGACACTTCAAAAACTTAACCAGGCCCACGAAGAGGCCGGCAACGCGGTCACCGTCGTCACCACGATCGTGGATGACCCAACCGGATACGGACGAATTATTCGCGAGGACGGGGCTGTAACCGCGATCGTTGAACACCGCGACGCCACCGACGAGCAGCGCGCAGTAAACGAAATCAACGCGGGCATTTACGCGTTCGACGCGCAGTTCCTAGCCCAAGCACTATCCGGCCTCGATACCGACAACGATCAGGGCGAGGTCTACCTAACCGACACGATTGCCGTCGCCGTCCAGCAAGGACGCCACTGCGGCGCCTTCATTTTGGAGGACGAGTGGCAAGCCCAAGGATGCAATGACCGCGCGCAACTATCGGAGCTCCGCCGCGAAATGAACCGCCGCATCCTGGACCAGCACATGCGCGAGGGCGTCACCATCGTGGCCCCCGAAACCACCTGGATTGACGTGGACGTCGAGATCGAACCCGACGTCACCATTGAGCCCGGATGCGTCCTCGAAGGCACCACTACTATCCAAACTTATTCACACATCGGCCCTCACACGACACTACGTAACGTAAATGTCGGTGAGGGCGTTGTTGCACCGCACTGTTTCGGATTCGATACCGACATTGAACCCGGCACGGTCTTAAAACCATTCACTGAAGTGTCGGCTCGTTAATTAGGAGTGAAAGTTGACTGGAATCATCACCACCGGCGAAAAGCGCCTCATTTTGGTGTCGGGACGTGCGCATCCGGAACTAGCGCAAGCAGTGGGCAAAGAACTTAACACGGAAGTTTTGCCCACCACCGCGTACGACTTCGCGAACGGCGAGATCTACGTGCGCTTCAACGAATCCGTCCGCGGTTGTGACGCGTTTGTGATCCAGTCGCACACGGATCCCATTAACCAGTGGGTCATGGAACAGCTGATCATGATTGACGCGCTAAAGCGCGCGTCAGCTAAGCGCATCACCGTGGTCGCCCCGTTCTACCCGTACGCCCGTCAAGACAAGAAGCACCTGGGCCGCGAACCCATTTCGGCGCGCCTAATGGCCGACCTGTTTAAGACCGCGGGCGCGGACCGCCTCATGTCCGTTGACCTGCACGCCGCGCAGGCGCAGGGCTTCTTCGACGGCCCTGTCGACCACCTGTGGGCAATGCCCGTCCTGGTTGACTACGTGCGTTCGCGCGTTGACGTGTCCAACGTTGCCGTCGTGTCGCCCGACGCGGGTCGTATCCGCGTGGCAGAGAAGTGGGCCAACAAGCTCGGTGGCGCTCCGCTAGCGTTCATCCACAAGACTCGCGACACCACGCGCCCGAACGTTGCCGTAGCAAACCGCGTTGTCGGTGATGTTGAGGGCCGCGAATGCGTCCTCGTTGACGACCTGATTGACACCGGTGGAACGATCGCGGAAGCCGTGAAGGTGCTCCTCGCATCCGGTGCGAAGGACGTTATCGTCGTCGCAACGCACGGCGTCCTGTCCGACCCGGCCACGCAGCGCCTATCCGAGTGCGGCGCCCGCGAGGTTGTCGTCACCAACACGCTCCCGATTTCGCCGGCCAAGCAGTTCGATAAGCTCACCGTCCTGTCGATCGCACCGCTACTTGCCCGCGCAATTCGTGAGGTATTTGACGATGGTTCTGTGACCTCCCTGTTCGACGGAGCGTCCTAAAATAGGCTAAAATAATCGAGTTGCCTCGGCGAGGGCGACCAGCTAAACCTGGTTTGCCGTTATCGACTGGGCGTTCGGTTTTTCTCGAGGCGGCCCGATGTGTTCGGGCCGTTTTCGTATTACCGCACACCTTCCCGGGGTTCATGTACCGACTACTACAGATCCCAGGAGGATCAAAATGGCTGATATTACGCGTATTGAAGCTAATGTTCGTAAAGAGTTCGGCAAGGGCTCTGCACGCCGCGCGCGCCGCGCAGGCCTGATTCCCGCAGTTGTCTACTCTGACGCTGTCGAGCCGATTCACCTTGACCTGCCCGGTCACGAGACCTTCCTTGTTGTCAAGGACAACGCAAACGCGCTTGTAAACCTCGCGTTTGATGGTGAGGAGCAGCTCGCCCTGGTTAAGGACATTCAGCGTCACCCGGTTCGCCGCGACATCATGCACCTAGACCTCTTCGCGGTTCGCCGCGACGAGACCGTTCAGGTTACCGTTCCGCTGGTCCTCACCGGCGAAGCCGAGCAGGGCACCGTCGTCAACCAGGAGTACTTCGAAATCCTGGTCGAGGCTCCCGTTATCGACATTCCGGAGCACCTGGAAGTTTCCATCGAGGGCCTGGCCGAGGGCGACGTTGTTTACGCTTCCGCCCTGCAGATGCCCGAGGGCGTCACCCACGACATGGACGAAGAAGAAGTTCTGGCCTCCATCGTTGTGCCTGAAGAAGTTCCCGAGACCGAGGGCGATGAGGAAGCCGCCGCGGGTGAGGGCGAAGAGGCCGAGGCCGCTGAAGGTGAAGAGGCCGAAGCTGAAGAGGAGTAATCGCCTCTCTTGCTGGCTCACGCTTAGCGCTTAAAACACGCAGCCCCTGGTTAAAAGATCGGTAAAGTTGGTAACCGGTCGGTTACAAAGCCAGGGGCTGCTTCGTGTTCTGAATGACTTTTAGCTACACTATTCAGTGCACGCGAGCGGACCCCGATCAATCCTCTTGGGGGAGACTCGTTATCTGACTATTTCTCATTCCACAGGAGGAACTGTGAAGAATTCGATTAAGGTAGCCGCGTTTGCAGCAGCCACAGCTATGTTGCTGGGCGCTTGTGGCTCCGCTCCGGAAGAGCCCACGACCGAGGGCAATGGCGAGACCAACGAAACCGCAGCGGCGTCGACTGATGTGAAGGCCTGCATGGTCTCCGATGAGGGCGGCTTTGATGACAAGTCGTTTAACCAGTCCGGCTACGAGGGCCTAAAGCGCGCTGAGGCTGAGCTTGGTGTTGAGATCTCCACGACCGAGTCCAGCTCTGACGCTGACTTCGAGCCGAACCTGAACGCTCTGATCTCCGACGGCTGTGACGTCATTATTGGCGTTGGCTTCAAGATGGCCGACCAGCTAGAGGCGAAGGCAAAGGAAAACCCGGAAGTTAAGTTCGCCCTCGTCGACTCGACTTTTGCTGAGCAGCCCGAGAACGCTCGCGCGCTCGTATTCAACACCGCGGAAGCCAGCTACCTGGCAGGCTACGCCGCTGCAGGCATGACCGAGACCGGCAAGATTGGTACCTTCCTCGGCATGGCACTGCCCACCACCCAGATCTTCGCTGACGGCTTCGAAGATGGCATGAACAAGTACAACGAGGAGAACTCGACTGACGTTCAGCTTGTCGGCTGGAGCAAGGAAGCTCAGGACGGCATGGCAACCGGTGACTTCTCTGACGTTGCTAAGGGCCAGACCTTCTCCAAGCAGCTCGTTGACCAGGGCGTCGACGTAATCATGCCGGTTGCAGGCCCGGTTGGCGCAGGTGCGCTTGCCGCCGCATCCGAGAACGAGGGCGTCAAGGTCGTTTGGGTTGACGCTGACGGCTACGAGACCCAGCCCGAGTCCGGCCAGTACATCCTGACCTCCGTTGTTAAGGAAATTGGCGCAGCTGTATTCGACACCATCAAGCTGGTTGTCGACGATGCGTGGATCTCCGAACAGTACGTTGGAAACCTGGAGAACGGTGGCGTTTCCATCGCTCCGTTCCACGACTTCGAGGACCAGGTTCCGCAGGAGCTGAAGGACGGCCTGGAGAACATCAAGCAGCAGATCGTCTCCGGCGAAATTGTGGTAGAAACCCCGAACCAGCCGTAAGAATTGCGCTCTAAACAGTCAGCAAGATAGGTCCGGATACCGTTCTCGGTGTACCGGGCCTATCTTGCGCTTACATGGGCGCATTCTTTGAAGAAAAAGGAAAACACTCGTGAAACTCGAACTTCGAGGTATCACCAAGGTGTTTGGCCCGCTGGTTGCGAATGACAACATCAACCTCACTGTTGAGCCCGGCGAAATTCACGCCCTGCTCGGTGAGAATGGTGCGGGTAAGTCCACCTTGATGAACGTACTTTACGGCCTATACCAACCGGACGGTGGGGAAATCCTCATCGACGATAAGCCGGTCAGATTCCGCGGCCCCGGCGACGCAGTAGCCGCCGGTATTGGTATGGTCCACCAGCACTTCATGCTGGTTCCCGTTTTTTCGGTAGCTGAATCAGTAGCTTTGGGCTACGAGCCTACCGGCCCTCTTGGAATCATTAATAAGGCCAAGGCAGGAAAGCTAGTTAAAGAACTGTCTTCCCGCTTTGGATTCGACATTAACCCGCGCGCAAAGATTGAGGACCTTCCCGTTGGTGCTCAGCAGCGCGTGGAAATTATTAAGGCGTTGTCACGTGAAGCGAAGGTGCTCATCCTGGACGAGCCCACAGCTGTGCTCACGCCGCAAGAAACTGACGAACTGATGGAAATCATGCTCCAGCTGAAGCAAGCTGGAACTTCCATTGTGTTCATCACCCACAAGCTTCGCGAAGTGCGAGCCGTAGCGGACCGTATTACGGTCATCCGCCGCGGCAAGGTTGTGGGTGAAGCATCACCGGAGTCCACCGAGAAGGAACTCGCGTCGCTCATGGTTGGCCGCCCGGTCAACCTGGACGTTGACAAGGACGCTCCGAAACTGGGTGAAGTTGGCCTGTCGGTCAAGAACCTTTCGGTGATCTCCGAAGAAGGTCAAACCCTGCTCGACCACGTGGACCTTGACGTTCATAAGGGCGAGATCGTCTGTGTTGCAGGTGTTCAGGGCAACGGTCAAACAGAACTTGCCGAAGCGATCCTTGGCAACATTGAGCCGAACTCGGGTTCGGTTACGATCGGCACGGTTGACCTGGGCAAGTTCACGATTAAGGAACGCTTACAACAGCACGGCCTCGGGTTTGTTCCCGAAGACCGTTCAACTGACGGCATGATCGCATCCTTCTCGATTGCGGAGAACATGATTCTGGATCAGTACGACCAGAAGCCTTTCGCGAAGGGCATCAACATGTTGCCGAGCGTCATTGAGAAGCACGCGGAGAAGCTCCGCGACGAGTTCGATGTTCGCGTGACTTCGATTCACGATCCCATTTCGACCCTTTCGGGCGGTAACGCGCAGAAGGCGATTTTGGCTCGCGAACTGTCGCGCCCCCTCGAAGCGCTGGTCGCATCCCAGCCGACTCGCGGTTTGGATGTTGGTTCAATCGAGTTCGTTTACAAGCGCATTGTCGAAGAACGTGACAACAACACCGCTGTGCTAGTGATTTCGACAGAGCTTGACGAGGTCGATGCCCTGGCCGACCGGATTGCCGTAATGTATCGCGGCAAGATCGTCGGTGTTGTTCCCGCAGGTACGCCCCGCTCCGTCCTCGGCCTCATGATGGCAGGTGTGCCACTTGAAGAAGCGCAGGCGCAAGCGGGAGACGACACGGCCGTTACCGAGGAGGTTGACCGATGACGCAGGGACCTAATCCCAAACCAAGCGAGGAATCGTTGACGCCTCAGAATCCTGAAACTCCTCAGGAGGCTGCGCACCGTGAAATGCCGGCTCCCGAAGGTGGCCAGGCACCCCTTGCGAACCGCATTATGAAGCGCGTTTTGAACATAAATACCGGAATCATTGTGGGTGCGATTGCGGCCGCTTTGGTTATCGGCGCTTTGATCGTTGTGCTGTTCGACCAGGAAGTTCAAAAGGCCGCCGGCTACTTGTTCGCGCGCCCGTCGGACTTCTTCCAAGAAGCGGGAGCAACGTTCCAAAGCTTCTTCTCCTCCTTGTTCAGGGGAGCTATTTACAACTACCAGGCCGACACGTTTGCCGCGGGTATCAAACCCCTGTTTGAGACCCTGACCCGTTCGGTTCCGCTGATCATCGCGGGTCTTGCGATCGCGGTTTCGTTCCGCGCGGGCCTGTTCAACATTGGTGTGCAGGGCCAGTTGATCATGGGTGCACTGTTCGGCACGGTTGCGGGTATCCACTTGAACCTGCCGATCGTGGCGCACCTGATCGTGTCGATCCTGTTTGCCATTATTGGTGGCGCTATCTGGGGTGGCATACCCGGCTTGCTGAAGGCTAAGGCCGGTGCGAACGAAGTTATCGTGACCATCATGCTTAACTCGATCGCGCTACTGTTCCTGGGGTGGACTCTAAAGAAGGAGTTCATGAAGGGTGACGGCACGGCCGGCAAGTCAATGTACGTGCAAGACACGGCTGCCTACCCGAGTCTGCTGGGTGGCAACTACCGCCTGGACCTGTCGTTTGTGATTGCGATCCTCGCGGCAGTGTTCGTGTGGTGGCTACTCGAGCGCTCGACCCTGGGCTTCGAGTTGCGCGCCGCGGGTGCAAACCCGCACGCCGCTGGCACCGCGGGCATTTCGGTTCCGCGCGTGATCTTCTTGACGCTCGTCATCTCCGGCGCCCTGGCAGGTCTGGCGGGTACCGCTCCGGTACTTGGCACGGAACGATTCCTGACAACGGGTACCGCGGGCTCCTACGGCTTTGACGCTATTACGGTAGCGCTGCTAGGTAAGTCCACTCCGCTCGGAACTGTGCTCGCAGGCATCTTGTTTGGTGCCCTTGCCGCCGGTGGTTCAACGATGCAGGCGTCTGCGGGTATCCCGGTCGATATCGTCCAGGTAACGCAGGCAATCATCGTGCTGTTGATCGCCGCATCCGAGGCCGTTGCCTACTACCGAGAAAAGCGCAGGGTTGCCGCTAACGCGACCGCCGGCGCAGACAAAGCTAAGAAGGAGGAGTCCAAGTGAGTACTGAAGCTGTAAAAGCTAAGGCAACGCCGGACTCTGACATCCGGCTAAAGATGCAGTGGCGCGACCCGATCGCGTCCACAGTGATGGCGGTCTTGACGGTCATCATCGCGTTTGGCACCGCGGGAACAGCGATTGTTTCGTGGGCGGGCGCGACCTCGTGGTTTGATATTGCGGACACGCACGTGCCGGCGGGCCCGGTCAACTGGGTGTTCGCCCTGATCGCCGTGGCTGTAACCGCGTACATCTGGTACCTGTCGGTAAACCGCAAGAACGTTAACGGCTGGCTACTAGTGGCAGTTGCTGTCCCGTTCGTGATCGCGTTCTTGCTGTTCACGGTGGCCGGCAAGGGTGCGCACCTACCCGCAGTTTCACTGCTGACGGGCGCGCTAGCGTTTGCAACCCCGCTCGTATTCGGCGCGCTTTCCGGTGTCGTGAACGAGCGCTCCGGCATTATCAACATCGCGATTGAAGGCCAGCTACTGTTCGGCGCGTTCATGGGTGCGATCGTCGCATCCATCGCGGGCAACCCGTACTTGGGCCTCATCGGCGCTCCGATCGCAGGCGCGCTGGTTGGCGCCCTCCTGGCACTATTCACGATCAACTTCCGCACCGACCACATTATTGTGGGCGTCGTGCTGAACATGCTCGTGGTTGGTTTGACGTCGTTCCTGTTTTCCACGGTGCTGAAGTTCAACGCGGAACAGTTGAACTCGATCAACCGCTTGCCGAACCTGAAGATCCCGGTACTGTCCGACATTCCGGTGATCGGCCCGATCCTGTTCAACCAGTCGCTGCTGGTTTACATCATGTTCATCACGGTGATCGTGTTGCAGTACATGGTGTTCAACTCGCGGTGGGGCCTGCGCATGCGCGCGTGCGGCGAGCACCCGCGTGCGGCTGACACGGTTGGTATCCGCGTGAACCGCACCCGCTGGATGAACGTCCTGCTGGGCGGCGCACTGGCCGGTATGGGTGGCGCGTTCTTCACGATCGGTCAGGGCCTGGCGTTCTCGAAAGACATGGCGGCCGGTAACGGCTTTATCGCGCTAGCCGCGATGATCCTGGGCCGTTGGAACCCGAAGGGCGCATTCGGTGCAGCCCTGCTGTTCGGTTTTGCAACCAACCTGGGTGCCACGATGCAGGCGGTAGGCTCCGACGTTCCGTCCGAGTTCCTACTCATGATCCCGTACATCATCACGATCCTGGCAGTTGCCGGCTTCGTCGGATCCGTGCGGGCACCCGCCGCAGAAGGCAAGCCGTATCCGTAAACCGTAACCGCCCGGTAGCCCCCGCAAGGTGTGGGGGCTACCGGCGTACCGTTTGCCAGCCCGCCCTCGTGAATAAAAAATGGAAATGGCCCACTGGAAATTGGAATGCCACCATTTTTTGCGACTGACGCGTATTAAACATTTGGAGGGCGTGCCTGGCGTGACAAAAAACTTGAGGTGTAACAAATGACGAATGAAGTTACCGAGGAGGTTTGGCAGGTTCTGCACGAGACCGCGGTTGATGCGATGAAGCGGGCGTACGCGCCTTACTCGAAGTATCCCGTGGGGGCGGCCGCACTGGTTGACGACGGTCGGATCCTGTCGGGCTGTAACGTAGAAAATGCGGCGCTTGGCGTGACGCTGTGCGCCGAGTGCGGCGTGATCTCTGACCTTATTAACGGTGGCGGTGGACGCCTGGTTGCGTTCACGTGCGTAAATGAGGACGGCGCGAAGATCGTGCCGTGCGGACGCTGCCGCCAAATCTTGTTTGAACACAGCGGTAAGGAACTGTTGCTGTACATGCCTGACGGCATTCAAACGATGGATCAGGTGCTGCCCGGCGCGTTTGGGCCGGCGGACCTGCATCAGATAACGGAGCGCGCGGATGGCTGAAAAGTTCGATGTTGTTGACGTAATCCGACACAAGCGTGACCGTGAGGTGCTCGGCCCGGACGAGATCGACTGGGTTATCGACGCCTACACGCGCGGTGTTGTCGGGGAAGAGCAAATGGCAGCGCTCGCGATGGCGATTTACCTAAACGGTATGAACCGTGAGGAGATCTCCAGGTGGACGCAGGCCATGATTAACTCCGGCGAGACGATGGACTTCAGTTCGCTGTCTCGCCCCACGGCTGACAAGCACTCGACCGGCGGCGTGGGGGACAAGATCACGCTGCCGCTGGCTCCACTTGTTGCCGCGTTTGACGTGGCCGTCCCGCAGCTTTCCGGGCGCGGCCTTGGCCACACCGGTGGAACGCTAGACAAGATGGAATCCATCAAGGGCTGGCGTGCCGACCTTACTAACCAAGAGATCCTGGACATCCTAGACGGCCCGGGCTGCGTGATTTGCGCGGCGGGCGCCGGCCTTGCACCCGCGGACAAGAAGCTGTACGCGCTTCGCGACGTCACGTCCACAGTGGACTGCGTGCCCCTCATCTCTTCTTCGATCATGTCGAAGAAGATCGCGGAGGGCACCGACTCGCTAGTGCTAGACGTTAAGGTCGGCTCCGGTGCGTTCATGAAAGACATCGACCAGGCGCGCACCCTCGCGCGCACAATGGTCGACCTCGGCACCGATCACGGCGTCAAGACGACCGCGCTACTAACCGACATGTCCACCCCGCTCGGCCTCACTGTTGGAAACGCGCTCGAAGTGCGCGAATCCCTAGAGGTCCTCGCGGGCGGCGGCCCCGCAGACGTCGTTGAACTAACGGTCGCGCTGGCACGCGAAATGCTAGCCGCCGCCGGCAAGCCAGATGAGGACGTTGAAGCCGCCCTCAAGGATGGACGCGCAATGGATCGCTGGCGCCAAATGATCATCGCGCAAGACGGCGACCCCGACGCGGAGCTTCCCGTTGCAAAGGACACGCACCAAGTCGTGGCCGACCGCGATGGGTACCTCACCAAGTTGGACGCGCTCGCGGTTGGCGTCGCATCCTGGAGGCTCGGCGCTGGCCGCGCCGCGAAGGGTGACGCCGTGCAGGCCGTTGCCGGCATTGAGCTTCACGCGAAGCCCGGCGACCAGGTCAAGGCGGGCCAGCCGCTCATGACCCTGCACACCGAGACACCCGAGCGTTTTGAACGCGCCCTCGAATCGCTTGAAGGCGGCTTCGAAATCGGTGCGCAGGCGCCCGAAAAGCGCGAGTCGGTAGTCCTCGATCGGATAAGCGCACAGTAATGCACGCGCAGACAACGCCGTACTCCTGTGGCATCGCGGTCGCATGCCACGTGGCGGCACGCAACCAGGAGCAGGTCGCAAAATACCGCGACCTGCCCCCGGAGGCGGTCGAAAAAGTACAAGCCCGCGTCCACGACATCGCGTCCCACACCGGCCTGTACTGGCCGCAAAAACTCGGGACTTCCACCTGGGCCCTGCAAAGCCTTTTGGAGTCCGCAACCGGCGTGAAGTATCGGCGCTACCTGTGGATCAAAGACATGTATCCGCTGGCGCGCGCCGCCCTCGACTCCGGAAAAGACGTGGTGTTCTACACGGGCGGGTCGACGTTGAAACTGCGCGGAAAACTGTGCCACCTAGACCAAATACCGCGACACGTTGTTTCCGCAACTGGGCGCGGCAACCTGATAGACATTTTCGAACCATCCAAGGGACGAACTTGGACCATGACGTGGCAGCACTTCCTGGACAAATCCACAAGTTGCGACAAGGAACCCGCATTCGGGTATTGGCCCCGAGTCATCATGGTCCTGATCCCACGCGACATTAAGGAATAAGCATGAAACGCGAAGAACTCGCACAAATGATCGACCACACCCTGCTAAAGCCCGAATCCACCGCCGCGGACGTGCAGGCATTGATTGAAGAGGGCGCCCAGCTTGGTACGTACTCCGTTTGCGTATCGCCAAACCAGCTGCCGATTGAAACTCCAGAGGGCTTGAAAGTCGCGGTAGTCTGCGGCTTCCCGTCCGGCGCGCACAAGTCCGAAGTTAAGGCCGCGGAGGCCCGCCAGTCGGTGGAGCTCGGTGCGCAAGAGATCGACATGGTCGTGAACCTAAAACTCGTTAAGGAAGGCAAGTTTGACGAGGTCGAGGCTGACATTCGCGCTGTTCGCGAAGCCAGTGAGGGCGCAGTGCTAAAGGTGATCATTGAATCTGCCGCGCTTACCGACGAGGAGATCGTCGCTTGCTGCAAGGCTTCAGAAAACGCTGGTGCTGACTTTGTGAAGACCTCGACGGGCTTCCACCCGGCGGGCGGCGCTTCCGTGCACGCCGTTAAGCTGATGCGACAGACTGTTGGTGACCGCCTGGGTGTCAAGGCTTCCGGCGGTATTCGCGACGCTGAGGCCGCCCTCGCAATGGTTGAGGCCGGAGCCTCCCGCCTGGGCCTGTCTTCTTCCAAGAAGGTCCTCGACGGTCTGAACTAACTGTAGACGGCCCAGACTTCTGAGCTGTCTGTAGACAGCCTGGACTTCTGAGCTGACTGTAGACAGTCTGGACGCTAAATCAAACGGGTGGGGCGAGCGGAAAAATCCGCTCGCCCCACCCGCGTCTATAGGATTTGTGCCAGGCACACGAGGCTGGTCAGCCGGCACCCGTTGCCCTGGCTTTGCGGCAAGGGCAACGCCGTACCTAAGCCGGTTAGATGCCGAGGGCGGCGCGCATGTCTTCTTTCATGCGTTCCAGGCGCGCTTCGGCCTCCGTGCGAATCTGGGTCATGTCGGCACCTTCGGGTACTTCGACGATGGTTTCCAGGTAGCACTTTAGTTTCGGTTCGGTGCCGGACGGGCGCGCAACTACGCGGTCGCCGCGCTCGGTTAGGAACACGAGGCCGTTGGTTGGCGGTAGCTGCGCAGAGCCTTCGGAAAGGTCGGTCACGGATTCCAGCGGTGATCCGGCCAGCTCGGTCAAAGTGCCCGAACGCAGGTTCGCCATGCCCTTGCCGATGAGGGAGAGGTCCGAGACCCGAATCGAAAGCGGCGCGGTGGCGTGCAGGCCGTGGCGGCGAGCTAGGTCGTCTAGTTCTGCAACCATCGTGGACCCCTCGGCCTTGCGCTGAGCGGCCATGGTCGCTAGTTGCAGGCACGCGGAAATACCGTCCTTGTCGCGAACGTGGCTTGGGTCAACGCAGTACCCGAGTGCTTCTTCGTAACCGTAAACGATGCCGGGCACGCGTGAAATCCACTTGAACCCGGTGAGCGTAGCCCTGTAGGAAACGCCGTGCGCTTTGGCAATCTTGGAAAGCAGCCTTGACGACACGATCGAGTTCGCCAACACCGCGCCGGCATCCCCGGAGTGTTCGCGCGCAACTTTTTCACCCAGCAGCGAGCCAACTTCGTCGCCGGCCATTTGTCGCCAGCCGTCCTTGCCGCGCGGGTCCGGAATCGCCGCGGACATGCGGTCCGCATCCGGGTCGTTTGCCAAAATCAGGTCGGCCCCGATCTTGCGTGCCAGTTCAAATGACAGGTCGAGGGCGCCCGGCTCTTCGGGGTTCGGGAACGCAACGGTGGGGAAGTCCGGATCCGGCGAGTGCTGCTGCTCAACCACGTGAACATCCGCAAATCCCGCGCGATTTAGCGCCTTGAGGGCGGTTTCGCCGCCCACACCGTGCATGGACGTTAGAACGATCTTTAGGTCCTTGCTACCTTCGGGCACGAGGGATACGACCTGGTCCAGGTAAGCCTCGAGGACGTCCTCGCCAATCATTTGCCACCCGTCCTCGGCGCGCGGAACAGCCGATACGGACTTTACGGCTTGAATGGCCGCGAAAATTTCGGCGTCAAACGGTGGAACAATCTGCGCGCCCTGGCCGGAATCCGTCACCGCGCGGCCACCGAGGTAAACCTTGTATCCGTTGTCTTTGGGTGGGTTGTGCGACGCGGTGACCATGACGGCCGCATCCGCGTTCAGGTGCTTCAAGGCAAACGCGGTGACCGGGGTGGGCAGCGCCTGGTCGAACAGCGAGACGCGCGCGCCCGCGGCGGTCGCAACCGCGGCGGTGTCGCGTGCAAACTGCTTCGAACCGTAGCGCGCGTCGTATCCGACAACCAGGTGGAAGTCCGACCCCACGCGCTCTTGCAAGAATGCGGTCAGGCCCGCGGCAGCGCGGATGACAACCGCGCGGTTCATACGGTTCGGGCCGGCTCCCAGGCGGCCGCGCAGGCCGGCGGTACCAAACTCCAGGGTGCCGTCGAAGCGGTCTGCCAGTTCAGCTTCGGCTTCGGCAGCGTCAGCCCCGCCCTCACGATACGTGGCGAGCAGGGTTTCGATCTCGGCGCGGGCTTGTTCGTCCGGATCGTCTGCGATCCAGGCTTCAATCATTCCCTCATCGAGTTTTGCCATTTTGTTCCTTTCGGTAACAGCACGCGTGTGCTGGGGCGCCAAATGACTCAAGGCGCTCAGAGTTGCCGGACGATTTGCGCGAGCAAGCGCGAAATGCGCGGGCCCGCGGCCTTTCCGGCCTCGATTACTTCTTCGTGAGACAGCGCGGTTTCGGAAATCCCGGCGGCCAGGTTGGTAACCAGCGAGATGCCGAGCACCTCCATGCCCGCCTCGCGAGCGGCAATCGCTTCTAGCGTAGTGGACATGCCCACCAGGTCCGCGCCGATTGTTTTCGCCATTTGTACTTCCGCCGGCGTCTCGTAGTGGGGGCCGCGGAACTGGCAGTAAACGCCCTCGGGAAGCGAATCATCGACGCTATGCGCAATGTCGCGTAGGCGCTTGGAATACAGGTCGGTGAGGTCGACAAAAGTTGCGCCCTCGAGCGGGGAGGCCGCCGTCAGGTTGATGTGGTCGCGAATGAGGACGGGCTGGCCCGGCCCCCACGCGGGATTCAGCCCGCCGCAACCGTTTGTGAGAACCGCGATTTTCGCGCCCGCCGCCGCTGCCGTGCGCATTCCGTGAGCGACAGCTCGAACGCCGCGTCCTTCGTAAAAGTGCGTGCGTGATCCAAGTACGAGGGCGTGCTTGCCGCCCTCAATCTTGATGGAACGGGTAAGGCCGACGTGCCCTTCAACTGCGGGGGCGAAGAACCCGGGGACTTCGTGCGCCGGGATTTCCGCGACGGTTTCGCCGATGAGGTCGGCTGCTCCACCCCAGCCGGATCCGAGGACTAGCGCGATGTCGTGGCGTTCCACGCCAGAGCGCTTCGCGATGAATTCGGCGGCTTGTTGCGCGATTTCAAATGGGTTATCTAAAGCTTGCGTATTCACTTGGTGTGGATAAGTCATAACTCACCATTCTACGTGGAAAATTGCCACCTGTTAACCTCGAATAGGCAACAATGGGAGCATGGTTAACTCTTTAAACGCAACGAATCAGACGTCAATGCCAGGCCCGGAGAAGAACGAGCAGAGTGCGGGGCGCAGGGGGCATGAGCCTTCCGCATCGCCGGTCCGCGAAGGCTCTAGGGTCATTATTATTGGCGGTGGTCCCGGAGGCTATGAGGCCGCGACGATTGCGACCAGGCTGGGTGCCCAGGTTACGCTCGTTGAGCGGCAGGGACTTGGTGGTGCGGCTGTCTTGACCGACGTGGTCCCATCAAAGACGCTGATCGCAACGGCGGAGTGGTTGACCCAAACCGAGCAGGCTGAAGAACTAGGCATTCGGGTTGGCACGGATCATCCCGTGGCTGACCTTGGTGATATTAATGCGCGCGTGCGCAGGCTTGCGAGTGCGCAGTCGCGCGATATTAGGGCGGGCTTGGAACAGCAAAAGGTCCGAGTTGTTGACGGTGTTGGTGTTATTGACCCGAATATTAGTCCCGAGGGCGCCCGCCGCGTGAAGGTTGCGAACTCGTGGGAAGACGCGCAGGCCGGTAAGTTTGAGACGACTCTTGAGGCGGAGGTCCTCTTGATCGCAACGGGTGCTCGCCCGCGCGCGCTACCCGGCTCGGAGTTTGACGGTGAACGCATCCTCAACTGGGCGCAGCTTTACGACTTGCCCGAAAAGCCCGAGCACCTGATCGTGGTTGGCTCCGGCGTGACGGGTGCGGAGCTGGCGGGCGCGTACCAGGTGCTCGGCACGCAGGTGACACTCGTGTCGTCGCGCGATCGCGTCCTGCCCAATGCGGATAAAGACGCTGCCGAACTTGTTGAAAACGTGTTTGAGCGTCGCGGCATGATCATCAAGGGGCGTTCCCGCGCGAAGGCCGCGCGTCGTAGCGAAACCGGGGTTGAGGTCGAGCTGGAATCCGGTGAGGTGTTAAAAGGCTCCCACGTCCTCATTGCCGTTGGATCGATTCCATCCACGAAGGGGATCGGACTTGAAGAGGCCGGTGTGCGCCTGACGGATCGAGGCCATATTGAGGTCGACCGCGTGTCGCGCACGTCCGCCTACCGCATTTACGCGGCGGGTGACTGCACGGGCGTGCTACCGCTGGCGTCTGTTGCCGCACAGCAGGGCCGAATCGCGATGTGGCACGCGCTGGGCGACGCGGTAACTCCGCTGGATACGGCGCTGATTGGCTCAACAATTTTCACGCTTCCCGAGGTCGCCACGGTTGGCATGACCGAGGAGCAGGCGCGAGAGTCGAAGGTTGACATTAAGGCCGCGTCGCTCCCGATTGGTCGTAACCCGCGCGCCAAGATGCAAGGCATATCGGACGGGTTCGTGAAGATTTTCGCCGAGGCCGACTCGGGTGTAATTACGGGCGGCGTTGTCGTGTGCGAGAGGGCGTCGGAGCAGATCTTCCCGCTGACGCTCGCGGTAACCCACCGCATGACTGTAGACGAACTTTCGTCAGCATTCACGGTGTACCCGTCGATTTCGGGAACGCTGTCTGAAGTTGCGCGCATCTTGCACTAAGACTTTGAAATAAAAACTGGAAGGAACACTAATGCCTCCTATGAGAAGGCGATCCACGTATCTGAAGGGCCCCATGATTTTGAGGGGCAAGCAGATACCGCAAGAAACCACTGACGCTAGGCTCCTAAAAGAGCAGGACCACGCGGACTGGCTACACGCCGACCCGTGGCGCGTCATGCGGATCCAGGCGGAGTTTGTTGAAGGCTTTGGGGCGCTCGCGGAGCTTGGCCCAGCGATCTCGGTGTTCGGATCCGCGCGGACCCCGGAAGAGGACCCGTACTATCAGGACGCGCGCAAGATCGGTGAGCTTCTTGCCAAAAAGAACCTGGCGGTCATTACCGGTGGTGGCCCGGGAATCATGGAGGCCGCTAACCGCGGCGCCGTTGAGGGCGGAGGAACATCCGTTGGGCTCGGCATTGAGCTTCCGCACGAGCAGGGGATGAACAAGTGGGTTGATCTTGGCATTAACTTCCGCTACTTCTTTGCGCGCAAGACGATGTTCATCAAGTATTCGCTGGGCTTTATCGTCCTCCCCGGCGGGTTTGGAACGATGGATGAACTGTTTGAGGCGCTCACGCTGGTTCAAACCCACAAGATTAAGCAGTTCCCGATCATCCTGGTGGATCCGGGGTACTGGGGTGGATTGTTGGAGTGGTTGAAGCAGACCATGGTTTCGGCGGGCACGATTTCACCCGGTGACCTCGATTTGATTTACCTGGTTGAAACGCCAGAGGAAGCCGTTGAGATTGTGGAGGAGTATTGCGTTCAAGAAATTGAACGCGTCCGAGCCGAGTTTGAAAAGTGACCTGCCTCACTGTAGAATCCGGCCCTCGTGCCGGAACTCACAAACTTTAGTAAACTGAGGTTGAAGTGTTGGCGAGCTGGGTCTAATAGTTTCGCATGGGACTCCCTCGCTGAAGGAAGGAAGTTGGAATATGGCTGCAATGAAGCCTCGCACGGGTGACGGCCCAATGGAAGCGACTAAAGAAGGTCGCGGCATCGTTATGCGTATCCCCTCAGAAGGAGGCGGACGACTAGTTGTCGAGCTAACTCCTGAAGAAGCTCAAACCCTGGCAGAGGAACTACAGGCAGCGATCTCCTAGCGCGCTTTTGAAACCCTGCAAAGTAAAGAGCCGGCCCAATCGGGTCGGCTCTATTTCTATGTTCGATGGCGGGCTGGCCGCGCCCCGGTGCGGGTGGACCACCAGGCGAGATGTCGGCGGGAGCCGCAACTTGGAAGAGGCTGCGTCTTAGCGGCGTACTGCGACCAGCAGGCCGTCGCCAACTGGGAGGACCTGGGTGATCCAGTCTGCGGATTCGGCGATGTCTTTGACCAGCTGCCGCATCGCCACGGTGTCGGGCTCGCGGCGCGCGGGATCAGCAACGTGGTCGTGCCACAGGGCGTGTGCGACGATCAGGATGCCGCCGCGGCGAAGCATTCTTGCCGCGTGCTCAACATAGCGTGGATTCTCGCGTGGATCACCGTCCAAGAACATGAGGTCGTACGCGCGCGACGCCATGCGCGGCAGCACGTCCAACGCGCGGCCCGTAATCAGGCGAGTGCGAGGCGGCCTCATTCCCGCTGCGGAAAACGCGGCCCGAGCAACGCGGTGGTATTCGCTTTCAAAATCAATGGTCGTGAGGACGGCGTCATCACTCATGCCGGCCAGCAGCCACAGGCCGGATACGCCCGCGCCCGTGCCGATCTCTGCCACGGCCTTAGCGCCGCAGGACGCCACCAACGTGCGAAGCGTTGCCCCTACGCCCGTCGACACGGGCGTGCACCCCATGTCTTCAGCCTGCAAGCGGGTGGCTTGCAAAACGTCGCCCTCCGGTACGAACTCTTCACAGTAGGACCAGCTGAGTGCTTTATCCGTAGCGATGATGAGCCCCTTTCGCCCTCAAAAAATGGGAACATGCAAAGTTTTAACTAGGTACTAGCTTAGCGCCGCTCGGTTCGACTTGGGGCGGGCTAGACATACAATGTGGGTATGCCTTTTGGAATCAGTGGTGGAGAGTTGTTGGTGATCCTCTTGGTCATCACGCTCGTTGTTGGGCCGTCCAGGCTACCCGCCATCACCGAGACCGTGACGCGCTGGATCAAACGCCTCCGCATTCAACTAACCAAGTGGCGTGCGAACCTTGACGCGGAAATCGGCGACGACCTGAAAGGCGTTGACCTTAGCAAACTTGACCCGCGCCTGTACGACCCGCGGCGGATGATTCGCGAGGCTGTCCAAGAAGAAATGGACGAGTGGAAAAAACTCGTCGGCCCCCTCGGCATTGAGCCCGGTAGCCTCACCACGCGCCCGCAAAGCGCGTCCTCGTCCAAACGCGTTCAGCCCGCGCGTCCACAGGCCCGTCCCGCGCAGTCGAGTTCCGCGCCGTCCCAGTCGTCCGCGGCCACGTCCACCGGTGGTGTCGCTTCCAGCAGCTCCAGTTCCGCGGGCAGTGCCGCGTCCAGCATCGCCGGTTCTGCAAATAATTCGATTTTCGAGGGCGAGCCTGGCGCGCATTTGGATAAGACTCGCGCTCGGCGCCGGCCGATCGTAGGTTCCGCGCCCACTACGAAGAAGTCTCGCGCGCGCAACCTTCGCCGCAAATAGTTGCACCCCGCGAAAGGCCAATGCGCCAACCGCTAGTGTCAGCTGTTCGAAGGTCCTTCCAGTGCGTCAGTGCGGGCGAGAATCACGGGCCGAACATATTTGTGGGGCCGACTAGCGCCGGCCCCACAGGGTTTATGTAGTTCTACATTGGCGTGACGCCAAGTTGGCGGCCCGCCAACCCGCGAGCGCGGTGTCCGAGCTTTTCAGCAAGCTCATTGATCACCTTGGATGCGGGGGAGTCGGTGAGGGCAACGGGGGTGCCGTTGTCTCCGCCTTCGCGCAGGTCGACGTCGAGCGGAACCTGGGCCAGCAGGGGCACTTCGTAACCGAGTGCGGTGGACAGGCGTGCCGCCACCGTGGAGCCTCCGCCCTCGCCAAATAGATTCAGGTGCGTGCCGTCGGGCTGGGGGAGGAACGACATGTTCTCCACAACGCCGATCACGCGCTGGCGGGTCTGGCCCGAGATTGATCCGGCGCGCTCCGCGACCTCGGCGGCAGCGATCTGCGGGGTCGTGATGACCAGGATTTCCGCGTTCGGAATCAGCTGCGGGATCGAGATCGCAACGTCACCGGTTCCCGGCGGTAGGTCTAGCAGTAGGACGTCCAGGTCGCCCCAGAACACGTCGGCCAGGAACTGTTGAATCGCACGGTGAAGCATCGGGCCGCGCCAGACAACGGCCTGACCTTCGGGTACGAACATGCCGATCGAAATGACCTTCACGTCGTTTGCGATAGGCGGAATAATCATGCCGTCGATAACCTGCGGCTCGTGGTCGACACCCATCATGCGCGGGATCGAGAAGCCGTAAATGTCGGCATCCACGAGGCCCACCTTCAGGCCCTGTTTCGCCATTGCGGCGGCGAGGTTCGCAGTCATGGACGACTTACCCACACCGCCCTTACCGGACGTTACGGCGATAACGCGGGTGAGCGAGCCGGGCTGCGCGAACGGAATATCCCGCTCGGCTACGCCCCCGTTTAGTTGCTCGCGCAAAGACTTCTTCTGCTCATCATTCATGACGCCCATGACGACAGAAACTGACTCAACACCTTCGAGTTTTTGAACGGCGTTCTCAACATCTTCAGTGATGGTGGTCTTCAGCGGGCAGCCGGCAGTGGTAAGCAGAATTGTTACCTCTACGTTGCCCCCGTCGACCTTAACGCCATCGACCATGTTGAGCTCAGTAATAGGACGCCGAATTTCGGGGTCCATAACGTCATTGAGCGCTTCACGTACTTGTTCTTCGGTGACCATACTCATGGGCCCCATCCTATCGGTTGGGATCGGATTTGGCCGAACGAGATTTGGCACTCGCAGGCGTCTGCGTTGGGCGCTCGCGGGTGCCTGTGGAGTTTATTCCTCTTCGCGTTTGTGGTCGCGTTTCTTGTCGCGTTGCAGGTCGTGTTCCACGATTTCTTCAAGAAGGTCGCGAATCTCGGAGCGCACAAAGTCGCGCGTTGCAACATCGCCCATTGCCTGTCGAAGTCCAGCGATTTCGCGCGTCAAGTACTCCGTGTCAGCCAGGTTGCGTTCCGCCCTGCGTCGGTCCTGTTCCGCGGTTACGCGGTCGCGGTCATCCTGCCGGTTTTGCGCAAGCAAAATCAGGGGAGCCGCGTACGATGCCTGCAAGGACAGCATTAGTGTGAGGGCGGTGAACCCCAGCTCAGCCTTATCGAACTGCCACGCGGCCGGCGCGAACGTGTTCCACCCCAACCATGCGAACACGAATATCGACAAGTAAATCAGGAACTGCGGCGTGCCTGAAAACCGTGCGATCGCCTCAGCAACGCGCCCCACGCCCTCGGACTGGAGGTTAATTCGCGGTAGCCTACGACGACGAGTCAGCGGTGTGTCTAGACGTTCAGCCATTGAGTCGCTCCTCCATTTCAGCTTCTGTAACTTCCGCGTCCTGGTCGCGCCAGTCCGGAGGCAGCAGGTTGTCAAGCACGTCGTCAACCGATACGGCGCCGAGGACGTGACCGAGGTCGTCAACCACTGGAACAGCAGTCAGGTTGTACATAGCCAGGATACGGGTAAGCGCAGAGATGCTCTCTTCAGGATCCACGGCCTCAATATCAGTGTCCACGATCGTTCCCAGCAGGGTCTGCGGAGGTTCACGCAGCGCCTGCTGAATGTGGATAACGCCAATGAACTTGCCGGTCGGAGTCTCCAGCGGCGGGCGCGCAATGATCACCAAAGCCGCCAAGGCCGGCGGAATATCCTCATTGCGCACATTCGCCAGCAGCTGCGCGACAGTCGCATCCGGAGGCAGAATCACGGGTTCGGTCGTCATCAAACCACCGGCCGTGTCGTCCTCGTAAACCATGAGGCGGCGAACGTCCTCAGCCTCTTCAGGCTCCATCAAGTTAAGCAAGTTTTGCGCGGTTCGCGGCGACAATTCAGACATGAGGTCGGCAGCGTCGTCAGGCTGCATAACATCGAGAACGTCAGCGGCTCGCTTCGCCTGCAGTGTAGACAAGATGGCGACCGAATAATCATCGGGGAGCTCTTCCAAAACGTCAGCCAGACGCTCATCGGGCAACTGGGCTGCGACCTCATGCATTCTTTCTTCCGGAAGGTCACGAAGAATATCGGCGAGGTCAGCGGCCTTCATGTCGTGCGTGGCCGCGATGAGGCTGGACGCGTCCTGCACGCCAATCTGGGACGCCATTCCCGCCACGTCAGCGGTGCTAACAAGCAGGGTTTCACCACCGCGTTTGAAACCAAACGTGGACTTCGTGACGCGTTCAACGAACAGTTCAGTAACCCGCCATTCGCGGGGCATGCGCTGTTCCATCGCAACATCGCGAATACGCACGGGCCCGGAACCGTCGCGCATTCGCACCACGCGGTCAAACAGTTGCGACACAATCAGGGTCTCGACGTTGCGCTGGTGGAAGCGACGCATGTTCAAAAGACCCGTCGTGATCACAGCACCCGGCTTGATAGCGGTAACCCTAGATATGGGGACGAAAACTCGGCGGCGGTTAGTAACTTCAACAACTAGGCCGACAACCTGCGGGGCGCCGGTTACTCGAATAATCGAGACAACGTCGTAAACGCGCCCCACCTGATCGCCAATCGGGTCAAAGACACCCGTGCCGGCAAGTTTGGCAACAAACACGCGGGTGCCGCGCGTACCAAGTTTTTCTGTTCCTGCACTCACGTCTTTAGGGTAACTGGAAAAGGAGGGCGGTTTCGCGTCGCTCGCGCATGTTCTTGTCACATTGGCGCGGTCTTTGTGAGCAATCCCTCCGATGCGGGTGGAGTTTTCAGTGAAACTCCAGCTAACCTCCAGGGTGGGGTTTGAGTCATTTGAAAGGGTAGAACTATGACTTCACCGCATTCTTTAACTTTTTTGGGCGTCCCCTCGCCGCCGCAAGGCACGGAGGTCGCATCGTACAAGACCTATTTGGAAGCCCAGCAGGCCGTAGATCACCTGTCGGACGAGCAGTACAACGTCCGCTCGCTCACGATCGTGGGAACGGACCTGCAGCTGGTGGAACGCATCACGGGTCGGCTGACTTGGGGCAAGGTCATTTGGAATGGCGCCCTGTCGGGCATGTGGTTCGGCCTGTTCATCGCCCTACTGTTTGCCCTGTGGACGACCAACGAGTTCCTGCCGATCCTGCTTGTCGGCCTGTTGATGGGCGCGTTCTTTGGGATCATCTTGAACGTGGTTCCGTACGCGATGCGCAGGGGAGAGCGCGACTTCACATCAGCCACCCAGGTTGTTGCAAGCCGCTACGCGGTACTCGCCAATGCGGATGTTGCACAGTTCCGTGAGGCTTTGAAGAACAGTCCCGGTAACCTGATCCGCCCGCAACCCGAGCCCGCCCCGGTGCAGGACCTGTCGAAGCCCAGCGCGTTCGGCTCCCGCCCCGATGAGGCTCCCAAGTACGGCGTTCGCCTAACCCCCGAGCAGCGCGAAGCTCAAATGCGCGCGCAGCAAGAACAGAGTGAACGCACTCCAGAAAGCGGCGAAAACCCCCGCGACGACTCTAACTAGACGACGCGGGGGTGGGGTCAGCCTGTTACTTAGCCTCCCAGACGCGTTGCATCCACGCCTCGACATCGCTTACCGTGCGCGGGATGTCTTCGGAAATGCGGGTCACAGACCCGTCCTCGTTCACGACAACATCATCTTCAATACGCACGCCGATGCCGCGTAGCTCTTCGGGGACGGCAAGGTCGTCGGCGCGGAAGTACAGGCCCGGTTCGATGGTGAATACCATTCCGGGTTTGAGTTCCGCGTCAAGGTACATTTCGCGGCGCGCCTGCGCGCAGTCGTGCACGTCCATGCCCAGGTGGTGGCTGGTGCCGTGCGGCATCCAACGGCGGTGCAACTGGCTTTCCGGCTTCAGGGATTCCTCCGCGGAAACCGGCAGGACGCCCCACTCCTCAAGGCGTTGCGCGATGACAACCATTGCGGCTTCGTGCACGTCGCGGAACTTCGCGCCCGGCGCATTTGCGGCCTTGAGGGCGGCTCCGCACGCGTCCAACACGGCGTTGTACACCTTCGCTTGCGGCTCGTTGAACTTACCGTTTACCGGCAGCGTCCTCGTAATGTCAGCGGTGTACAGCGAATCCAGTTCGACGCCGGCATCAACCAAAATGAGGTCGCCGTCCTTTACCTGGCCGTCGTTGTCGATCCAGTGCAGGGTGTTCGCGTGGTTTCCCGACGCGGCAATCGTGTCGTAGCCCAGGCCGTTGCCACTTTCGCGGGCGCGGGCGCCAAAAGCGCCCTCAACGACGCGTTCGCCGCGGGGATGGTCAACCGCGCGGGGGAGCTGCTTGATGATTTCCTCAAAGCCCTCCTTGGTTGCCTCCACGGCGAGGCGCATCTGGTCCAGTTCGTAAGCATCCTTTTGCAGGCGCAACTCCGACAGCTTCTCTTGTAGCTCGTCGTCCATTTCGTTCGCGTCCGTGCCGTGCGGCAACCCGGCCTGCTGACGTACCTCGTTCACCATGGCCAGGATGTTCGCGTCGGCCTCGCGGACCGTGCGCAGCTGGACTTGGCCCGCGTCCTTTGCCAGGAAATCACGCAACGTGTCGATGTGGCGCACCTTCAAGCCGGTCATCGCTTCCATCTCTTCAAGCGACGGGCGCGCGCCCACCCAGAACTCGCCGTAGCGCGCGTCGGCGTAAAACTCTTCCGAAGACCTTGAGGCGCGCGGCTTAAAGAACAAGATCGCCTCGTGCGTGTGCGCACCGGAATCCGCCGCGTCGCCCTCATTTGCGATTGGTTCGAGGACGACCACGGAATCGGGTTCAAGCTCCCCGCCAAGGCCCGTCATGTGCGCAAACGAAGAGTGCGCGCGGAACCGGTAATCCGTGTCATTACTGCGGACTTTGAGGCCGCCCGCGGGGATTACGAGGCGTTCGCCCTTGAAGTCCTGGCCAATCTTGTCGTGGCGGGCCTGCAGGTAGTCAGCCGCCTCGCCGCGCTTCGGCATTTGCGTGGGCCGGGGTGCCCAGTTCGTGCCAATAAAGTCTTTGAAAGCCTGCGAATTGGGGCGGCGCGACCTGTTTGATCCGCGGTCCGCCATGGATTGTTCAGTAGTTTCTTCGTTTTCAGCCATGCCTTCATTGTGCTCTTTTTGCGTGTTGGATTCATCTTTGAGGACGTGCGTGGGTTCAGCAAATATGCTTGAAGAATGATGCTGATAGACCCGCACACGCACTCGAACGAATCCGACGGCACAGATACTCCCGCGCAGCTGATGCAGGGCGCCGCGCGGGCGGGGCTCGCCATGGTCGGACTGACAGACCACGACGTCACGTTCGGTTGGGAGGAGGCCGGCGCAGCCGTACCCGAAACCGGTGTGGCACTGCTACGCGGCATGGAAATGTCATGCGCGTGGGAAGGCATCACCGTCCACATGCTGTCCTACCTGCACGACCCCGCAGACCCCGACCTGTTGGCCGCCGCCCGCAAAACGATCGACTCGCGTGAAAACCGCGCCCGAATCATGGTTGAGCGCATCTCCCAGGACTTCCCAATCACGTGGGACGACGTCCTCAGATACGCGCCCGAGGACGGGGCTATCGGACGGCCGCATATCGCTGATGCGCTAGTTGCGGCGGGTTCGTTTGAGAACCGGAACCAGGCGTTTGAGTACGTGCTCCACCCGCGCGGACCCTACTACTACTTCCACTGGGCGCAAGACCCCGTGGTCGCCGTGCAACAGATTCGAGCCGCCGGGGGAGTACCCGTGATCGCGCATCCGCTGGCTCGGCAGCGCCAGCGAGTACTGCCGATGTCAGTTCTGGCAGACCTCGTGGACGCGGGGCTCGCGGGTTTTGAAACCAACCACCCCGACCACACGGAAGCAGACGCGCAGATTCTTCGCGACCTTGCCGCAAAACACGGCATCTTCATCACCGGGTCGTCGGACTACCACGGCACAGGCAAACCGAACCGCCTGGCCCAAAACACGACCCCTCTAGAAGTTATCGAAGAGATCGAACGCCAAGGCAAGCTCGACATCATCAGGCCCTAGCCCCGCGCCGGGTGCGCGGGCCGGTATACACTCGCGTCCGGCCGGCACTCTGAGTTGTTCGGTCGCGTCCGGCCGCCGGATTCGCGGGCCGTGCCGCGTAGCCGCGGCCTTAGTCGTGGTTTCTGCGGATGCGTTTGCGTTGGCGCTTCTTGCCTTCTCCCGCCTGACCGCGTCCGCGTGAGCGAGAACGACGAGTTCCCTTACCGCTTCCGCGACCATTTCCGCCGCGTCCGCCACCCGAGCGGCGACGGCCCCTTCCGCGGCCTCGACCTCGTTCGCCCTTACCGGAAACGTCAACGAACTCTTCGGCGTCAAGTCCTTCGCGGGTGCGTTCAGATCGCGGCAGGCGACCCGTAACATCCGTTGGAATATCCAGGTCCGTGTACAGGTGCGCGGAGGTGTGGTAGGTCTCCAAAGGCTCTGGAACGCCAAGGCCCAGGGCGTTAGAAATGAGGCTCCAGCGGGGGACATCATCCCAGTCAACAAAAGTGACGGCCGTGCCCGAAGCGCCCGCGCGGCCCGTACGGCCAATGCGGTGAAGGTACGTTTTTTCGTCCTCGGGGCACTGGTAGTTAATAACGTGAGTGACGTCGTCAACGTCGATGCCGCGCGCAGCCACATCCGTTGCAACCAGCACGTCAACCTTGCCGTGACGGAACGCGCGCATAGCCTGCTCGCGGGCGCCCTGGCCGAGGTCGCCGTGAAGCTCCGCGGTAGCGAATCCGCGGCCCTCCAGGTCGTGCGCAACCGAAGCAGCCGTGCGCTTTGTACGCGTAAAGATGATCGTTAGGCCCCGGCCGCGTGCCTGCAAGATGCGAGATACGACCTCAATCTTGTTCATCGCGTGACAACGGTAAATAACCTGCTTGACGGTCGCGACTGTGGCGCCCGAGTCTTCGGGGTCCTGCGCGCGAATGTGCGTCGGCTGGGTCATGTAGCGGCGAGCAAGTGCGACGACCTCGCCGGGCATTGTCGCCGAAAATAGCATCGTGTGACGGTCGGCAGGAACGCGTGACAGCAGGATTTCCACGTCGGGGAGGAATCCCAAATCGAGCATTTCGTCAGCCTCATCCAACACGACCGTGTGAACGTTGGTTAGCTTTAGGATTTTTCGCTTTAGGAGGTCGATTAGGCGGCCTGGCGTGCCCACCACAACGTCAGTGCCGTGCTTTAGGTCTTTGATTTGCGGGTCGAAAGCTGCGCCGCCGTAAATCTCGGTGACGCGGATTGACGTCTTCGCCGCGGCGTCACGTAGGTCGCCGGCGACCTGCTTACAAAGCTCACGGGTCGGTAGTACGACCAGGGCTTGGGGCAGGTCGGGGAAGTGCACCTTCCGGTTGTAGTCCGGGTCATCCGGGCGGGCAATATGAGCAAGCAGCGGCAGGCCAAAGCCCAGCGTCTTACCGGTACCCGTCTTTGCCTGGCCGATAATGTCGCGCTTACCCAGCGCGACCGGTAGCGTCAGCGCCTGGATAGGGAAGGGATAAGTGATGCCCTTCTCGTCAAGCGCGGAAGCAAAATCTTCAGGAACCCCAAACTCGGCGAAGGACTTCTGCTCGAGCTCGTCCTTAGAAATCTTTTCCTCAATATCGGGGGTAGCCTCGTCCGAATTGTCAGGAAGCTTTACGCCCTCAAGGTTTACAACTCCAGCGGAATAAGTCGTCGGCTGCTGGGGCGCATCATTGTTAGACATTGCATCGATCTTTCTGCACTACGGAGCTCTCAGGGCACGTGCAAGGAGCGTCAACGCAGTGGTGTTGGTCTGAAACCGATCGCGCAATTCATAAACCCTAAAGCGGGGTTCAACGTGCAAAAATAGTCCGGAGCGACCGGCATGTGCACTGCCAGGCTAGCACCGATCCCGCGCAATACTCCAAATATGTGACACGTCACGCGCGGTGCGCAAAGATCAAAACATCGCGCGTTATTTTCGCCCTTCACCGCGCGTGCCCTCTAGGATGATAGAAAGAACTGGCAACGAGGCCCCGCGGAATTTAGGAGATCGCCTTGACTACGTCTAACGAAACCTCGCTCAAATCTCTTCTTGGACTTGGTGCATACGCAGCGATTTATGCGCAAGCCCGCTTGGCGAAGGACGGCGACCAGGCTCCCCGGCCGTGGGAGCACATCGACATGGCCCGCATGTCGGGAACCGCCTGGGAAACCTTTGAAACGATTGAAAAAACCGCGCAAAAAGTAGGGCTCGACCTGGTTGACGCAATCCAGCCGTACGAGGGCATCCTCGACGAAATCGACGCGCGCCTGCGCCCAACCACGTGGTGGGAGCGCCTAACCAAAACCTACGTCGCCATGGGCATCTTTACCGACGCGATGAAAGAACTCGCGCTCGCGGTTGGCGAGGCAGAGTTTGCAGGCGGAATCGACGACTTCGGACACGGCGAGTGGGCTAGAGCGCGCCTGGAGCCCGTCGTAGCAGAAGATGAACAGTTGGAAGCGCGCTTGTCGCTTTGGACCCGCCGGGTTGGCGGCGAAGCCCTATCACTCGTGCGCGCATTCCTGTTCACAAACCCGGAGATTCTGGGTGAAGACACCGACACGGACGCCCTCATGGATCGCCTCAGCAACGCGCACAAGCAGCGCCTGTCAGCCATTCACCTGCACCCGTAAATACCGAGACGCCCACAGAACGGAGACGTCCTCAAATATGAAAACGCACCGGATAACCGGTGCGTTTTGCATGTCTTCTAATCCCGTTTGGGACGGCTTGTTTAGTGCCCGTTACGCGACGGTGAATCCGACGGGGCGACGCTTATCTTCGGCCGCGAGGACGTAGCCGAGCTGTCCGGCGGGAATCAGTAGGCGACGGCCCTTAACGTCGGTCAGCTGCAGCGGGCTCGGGTTCTGGACCGCTTCGGAAACAGCGTTGAACAGCGCGTCTTCTTCCATGTCAACTTCGAGCGTGAGCTCGCGGGCAATGCCGGAAATACCAATCTGAATGATCATGTTGCTTCCTTTCGAATACTTGGGTCCATCGTATGCAAAAGCCGCGATTTTTGCCCCAATGAGACAAAACAAACATTTAATGTCCGCGCCCTGTGATGATATTGACTCATGACAGAAACGAAGAGCATTGATATCCGCTTGGCCCGCGCGTCAGTCGATAGATACCTGAAACTGGACGCCGCTAACACGGCTGTTGTTGAGCGCGTCGTCGCTGACTCACAACCGACAGTCATCCGCGGATGTCCCGGTTCTGGGCGGACATCAGTGGCTTTGAATATTGCAAAGCAGATTTACGAGCAGGGTCGGGGGGACGTGTGGATCCTCGTGCCGGATCGCCTGCGAGCCGACCTGCTGCAGGCGGCGGGGGAGCGCGCCCTGCCCGGCGTCGTGCGGCCGGTGCGAACACCGATTGCGCTCGCATTTCACTTCACTTCCCGCTGGTTTGTGGAGCGCGAAAACCCGCTGCCTGCGCCGCAACTAAAGACGGGGGCTCGCGAGGATTCTGATCTTGCGTTCGCTATCGAAAGTGGAGTTGTTCGGTGGCCGGTTGGGCTCACCCCAGCAACGCTTGCAATGCCGGAGTTCCGAATGGAAGTTCGCAACCTCATGGCCCGTGCCCGCGAAGCCGGCTGGTCAGGCAAAAGGCTTGCAGAAATCGGTGCGCAACTAGGCCGAGACCTCTGGGTTTCCACCGGTGAGCTGATGGAACTGTGGGCGGAGCAAGCCCGCGAATCAGTCAGTTCTGAAACTCCCGCACTCTACGATTCAGCCGCATTGCAAGAACTAGCAGCGGACATCATAAAAAGTTGGGATCTTTTGAAATCCAACGAGGGCGTATTGGCTGACCTTGATGCTCCGAAGGCTGTGATTGTTGACGATCTGCAGGACTGTACGGGTGCGACGCTGTCACTTCTTGAAGCACTACACAATGCGGGGACCCGCATCATTGCTACCGCTGACCCCGACGTTGCAGTTGCGACGTACCGCGGTGGTGAGCCCCACCTGGATGGAAGGCTGATTGAGCGTCTATCTGCTCGCACCGAAAGCCTGGGACCGTCGCACAGGGGTAACCAGACTCTGCGAGGCATTGTCCAAAAAGTGACCCAGCAGGTTACCGTTCGTGATTCTGCCAAACGGCGCGCCGTGGGATCCGTTGATCCATCCACTGACCCCTCGGCGATTACGGTAAACGTTTACGGCTCGCACTCTCAGGAGGCTAATGCTATTGCCCGCGAGATTCGCAGGTACGAGCTCGGATACGGACGCGCAGCCAGAGGGCCCGTTCCACTTTCAAAACAAGCGGTCATTGTGAGGTCAGCGGCCGATGTCAACAGGATCCGGTTCGGCCTGCAAAGAAACGGGATCGCTACCACTGTGCGCAGACGCGCGTTGACTTACAGGTCTGACCCGGTTACTTCAATCTTGCTGCAAGTGCTGTACCCACCGGTATTGGACAGGGTTGAATCTAGTACCATCTACGATCGCGTCCTTCGTAGCCCACTGATCAATGCGCGAATGACTGATGTGAGGCGCATAAGTGACTTCTACAGGGCGCACGTTAACGATGAGCCCACAACATTGCTTGCACTAACCCAGAGTCTGATGGATGGGGCAGAAGGCTCCGCTGAAGTACTTGAAAAGATATTCATGTACGGGTACGGGCAAACGTATGCCGACTTGGTGAAAGCTTTCAAACTTGTACAAACGGGTACGCAGGTAGGGGCAGAATCACCCCAGACTGCTCTTTGGAAGCTGTGGAAAGTCGCGGATGTTGAGCACAAATGGGCGGAAAAAGCCATGCGGCCCGGCGTGGAATCTGAAGTTTACGATGAACGGTTAGACGCCGTAGTCTCGCTGTTCAGAACAGCTGACGTGTGGGAGCAACGCTACCCCGGTGTTAACGCGGACTTCTTTGCCGTCAACCTCTTAGAGGAACTGCTCCCAACCGATACGCTCGCAGATACCGGACAACGACCACCGGGAGTAAACGTGTTAACGGTCGCTCAGGCTGTCGGACAAGACTGGGACGTCGTCTATATCGCGAGTGTCCAAGATGGACGCTGGCCCAACCTGACCCTGCGCGACCGGTTGACCCGCGCCGGAGAAGTAGCCGAACTCGCCAACGGCAACGCCACGATCGAAAGCCTTGCCCAAACCGGAGCTACCACCCGCGCAATGCGTAAACGAGCCCTGGTTGAGGAATACCGGCTACTCGCCGCAGCTGTCTCGAGAGCAAGCACAGCACTGCATATAAGCGCTGTTCAAAGCGATGAAGAGGCGCCCTCGTTCGTATTAAATAATCTTGCCAAATGGGCAGAAATACCAATGGTTGACGGTACCCACCTGCCGGTAACAAAGGTCGCACCAGGCGTTGACACGAGATCGCTTATCGCCCGACTACGACAAGCTTTAACGCAGACCAACGACCCAAAGATGCAAAAGTGGTACTCCACATTGCTGGCCGTACTAGCAAAAGAGGGCGTGGCACTGGCTAACCCTCAGGTTTGGAACGCCGCGGGCGGGCTAACACCAAATGGTGAGGGAATCAACGGCCTCGTGACCTTGTCCCCCTCGCAAATTGAAACTTTGGTGAATTGCCCGGCGCAATGGTTCCTAACCAGACACGGCGGTGACCGCCCATTCAACTTGAATACTTCAGTAGGTAACCTAATCCACCGAATCGCTGAAGAAATGCCCCATGCGGATCTGGAGCAAATGCTCCAAAGACTCGAAGAACTTTGGGACGAAGACACGTTCTCGCGAGACACAGCGTACGGCGAACAACTGTATTCGGATACGGTCGATAAACTCACCAAGCTCGCGTCCTACCTAGTTCACTGGCGCGACAGGGAAGTACAGATCGAACATCCTGTTTTCCAAGAGGTCGAAATTGACGGCGAGCGTCTTAACATTGCCGGTCGCCTGGACCGCATTGAGCACACTGACGACGGCGTTATCATCACCGACATTAAGACGGGTAATGTGCCCGCCCAATATATGACAGTGGAACACCTGCAGCTAGCGGCATACCAATACGCCCTAAACGCGCAGAACATTCCGATTGTTAAAGCTCGACTACTCGCACTCAAACAGTCACTACCAACAAACTGGGTCCAACCCAACCTATTTTCCGAAAACGACATTGTAACCATCGGTAAGAACGCCTATAACGTCAAAGAAATTCGTGAACGACTCGGCAAAATAATCGCGCGGGCAGCCCGAACCGCTCGGTCTGACACATTCCCAGCGCAAACCGGAGCGCACTGTTCGTACTGTCCGGTTATGTCAATATGCCCCGTTTACACGAGTGGATTGAGGACGATCGAATGATTATGACCCCGCAAGAGTTCGTCGCCAAACTCAACGAACAACTAGAACCCGGCGATAAGAAAATCCTGCTCTCCGACGACCAGGCCGAAGTCGTAGGTGCGCCCGCCACCCCCACACTGGTCGTTGCCGGTGCAGGCTCGGGGAAAACCGAAGTAATGTCGCTGCGCGCCCTATACCTCATGTATCGCGAAGGATACTCACCCGATTCGATCCTAGGGCTCACCTTTACACGCAAAGCCACCTCGAACTTTGCCGACCGCATACAGCGTCAGTTACAACTCATGCGCAAAGCCGGTCTAGTTGAGCCCGACCCCCTCGCCGAATGGGGAGCCACCGTATCCACCTACAACTCATTCGCATCGAGCATAGTCCAAGAACACGGGCCGCTGATCGGAGTCCCACCCCGAGCGATGATGATTACCGAGGCGCGGTCTTGGCAAATCGCTGACGCCCTCCTGCTGAATTACACGGGTGAACTGCCCAACAGAGGCCTTTACAGCATGCGTCAGGCAGTCCTAAAACTTAGTGCCGACATGGGCGACCACGGGGTGGATCCACGTGAAGCCGTTAAAGAATGGAACCGCGTCGCGGAAGTGCTTGAAAACCCGTTACCCGGAATTTCCTCCACTGGAACAAGACGGTCCAAGTTTAGAGCGGGAGTCAAAAGCTTAGCGAAACGCATGCGTGACAAGGCCCTACTGGTCCCGCTAGTGCTGCAGTATCGAGACTACAAGCGACAAAACAACCTAATGGACTTCACCGATCAACTGGTGTTTGCCCGTCAGATTCTGCAAGCTAATCCGGGTGTTGTCGCCGATATTCGAGGCCAATACCAAGCAATTTTGCTAGACGAATTCCAAGACACCTCCGTCGGACAACTTGAGCTATTCGCGGGCATTTTCCGCGACACAGCAGTCACCGCAGTTGGTGACCCAAACCAGGCAATCTACGGATGGAGAGGCGCATCAGCCGCGTCGCTCGCAATGTTCCTGCCGCACTTTTCAAAGACATCCACCGGCAGCGTCCTGCAATTGCGTGACGCTTGGCGAAACTGGCCGGCAATTTTGGAAGCCGCAAACGTTGTAGCCAAGCCGGACAAAGTTGAAATGGAGGCGCGGAAACTAATCTACGGTGCCAAGCCGCCCGCATCTGCAACCAGTGTAGAAATAGGTGAACTACGCGCCAACAAGGCGCACAAGGGGCGCGGAGTTGTCAAATACATGTACCCGGCAATTCTAGAAGATGAACTCCAACTGGTAGCACGAAAGATAATCAACTGGAAAACAAATCTGCAACCGGGCGAAAAAACTCCATCGATCGCTATCCTGTCGCGCAAACGCAAATACTTCCCCGCGCTTGATCACGCATTGCAAGATCACGGAATAAAAGCCCAGATCGTCGGCTACGGCGGCCTTTTCACACACCCAACAATCACAGACATCCGTTCAGTAATGCGAATTCTGGTTGACCCTGACGACGGGCCGTCAATCATGCGCCTGATCGCAAATCTGGACCTATCGACAAACGATATTTCAATCCTTTGGGATTGGGCGCGCGAACTTGGCAAGCAACGCGTCAAGGGCGGCGATGACCGCGCACAAGATACCGAGTTCATGCTTGACGCCGTGATGAACCCGCCAGAGGCCGGCTGGCGTAAACGACAAAAGAGTGGGTTCTCGAGGCCGGCAAGATCTCGGATACTGCAGTTGGCCAGGCGTCTCGCGCTCGTTCGAGACCAGTTTGACCAGGGCCTCCCGCAAGTGATCTCCCGAGTAGTTAACGCATTCGACCTCGACATTGATATCCAATCTGACCCTTTGGAAAACCAGGGTGAGGCAGCCATTGACGAGTTCATTGAAATCGCCGTGCAGTTTGAATCTCAAACCCCGTATGCGACCGTTAAAAATTTCCTGGACTGGATAGATATGGCTCTAGAAGCGGATGAACGCTTTGAGGCACCCGTGAGCTACGTGGATGAAGAAACGGTGCAAATTATGACCATTCACCAGGCCAAAGGCTTGGAGTGGGACAAAGTAATCGTTGTCGGCTGCACCGAAGATGACTTCCCCGGAGTTGGCCAGGGAAAACCAGACGGAGAGAGTTGGAATGACCTCCAAAGTGGTCTGCCAGGAATTAAAAGTACAGGCGGCTGGACGTCCGAATTAGGCGAACTGCCGTACGACATGCGTTCTGATCGAGAATTGAACGGCGAAATGGTTCTGCCCGTACTAGGTTCACTGAGTGGTTTCGACGTTGTTGAAACTGAAGACATTATCAACGAGTACAAAATGAAACTTGCACTCCACGAGCATAGGGAAGCACGCCGGCTTGCCTATGTGGCTTGGACCAGAGCCTCAAATGAGCTTGTCCTTTCGGGACACTGGTTCAACGAAAATTACAAACCTGTAGAACCCTCCAGGTACCTAAAACAGATGATCATAGGGATCCCGGGCGAGGGGCCACTCGCCGAACCCGTATCCGTTGAAGAAGTTACCGTCGAAGGGCAGCCCGAACCGCCCGCACCGGTTATTACGCACCGCTCCAAGATTGATATCGAGCAGATCGAGGAGTCCAATGATCACGATTTTCTATCCTTCCCCAGGGAAACCAGGTATTCGCGCAATAAAATCACCGAAAGTACAAAACAGGTGACAGCGCAAATCGACCGGTTGCACAACGGTGCTCGTGAGGTCGCAAAAGACGACATAGAGCGCAGCTTCTCCGTGTTGGCCGAAGCATTCGAGGATCTGAAACCCCAGTTAGACACCCGAGAGGCAGCCCAGCAACAGCTTTTGCTTCAATACGTTAAAGACGCAATCATTCGTCAAAAGCAGCCGCGCAAATTCGAGATCATCGTTGAGCTAGACAGGCTTTCAGCAACCCAAGTGCAACGCCTGCTAAGCTCGCCGGAAGAATACGCAAGGGCGGTTCGTCGGCCACTTCCACCCGAACCAAGTGACGCGACCCAACTCGGCACCATCTTCCACCGGTGGGCCGAACAATGGTGCGCAACCGCGGCAGCGTTCAACCCGTCTGACGAACCTGAAACCCAAGTTCCGAGCGACGTCCTCGGAGAATCTGCAGACCCCGCAGACATCGCAGGCCTAGACGGTCACGAACGCGCACGGCTTGAAACCATGCAACAACGCGCCCGCGAAATCTTCGGCGACCACCCCGAAAACGTGGAATCCGTCGAAGAACCCTTCGCATACTCCGCCGACGGAATCACCATTCGCGGCCGCTACGACGCGATATTCCGCGACGGCGACCACTGGCTGATCGTCGACTGGAAAACCGGCGCACCCCCAAGCAAAACGCACCAAAGCAAATACCTGCGATCCTACGCAACACAACTCGAGGTCTACCGCAGAGCACTCGCACAAGCCCGACAAGTCCCACTCGACCACGTCCAAGCCGAACTCGTATTCCTCGGCGGCAAAGACAATGCGGGCAACAGGCGCGTACGCGCACAAGACCTCCAACAGTACCTCGAAGACTTCGACTTCGAACGCGACTGGAAATCGGTCGTCCAAAACATTCAAGACGCCAACTAAACACCAAAAATATTTGCGCCCGGCGGACACCCGCCGGGCGCAAGCCCAACCAAAACCCTAAACCACCCGAAGCTAGCTAACGCCACTCATCATCGCGCAACACAGCCGACAAATTCACCGTCGGCGCATTCGGATCAACCTCATCCACCGGCGGCATCGACTCCGCAACCTCACTCAGATCCGGCAACTCAACCTCATCCGCAGCCGAAACAAAATCGTGCGAAGGCAACAGCGGCTCATCCCCAACAGCGGCACTAAGCTCATCGAGCATGCCCTTCGCGTCCTCAACAATCTCCCGATCCTCACTTCGCGTGCCGTGCAACAACCACCGCAAAATAGCAAGCTCCGACCACAGCTGAGCGCGCGCCACCAAATGCAGGTCAGCAACGCCCGTCCTCGAAGACCGATACGCGTCAAGGAAAACTTCACGAACACGCTCATCAGGACACGTCATAATCCACGCGAGATCCTCCGCAGGGTCCCCCAAATGCGCGGACGCAAACGCAGACATCGCAAAAACCACGTTTCCAGAGCAAATAAACGAGTCCGGACCCAAATCACCATGCACAGGAACCGTCTGGAAACGGAACAAACTAATATCATCCAACGCGGCTTCCCACCGGTCGTACAAATTAGGCGGCAGGGGAGTCGCGGCCGCGGCCTCATCAAGTAAAGAAATCAGGCGCGCACGAACCTCCGCCACAGAATACGTAGGCAGGCCCGTGAACTCGATGGCCTCCGCGGGCAACTCGTGCAGTGCCGCTATAGCACGGGCCATTGACGTGGTCTGCATATTCGAGGACGCCATGGAATCCCAACTGCCCGAATCGCCGCGAATCTCAGGGTGAACAAGCACGCGCTGCTCCTCATCCTGACGCTTATTCACCACCGGCAAAGGTACGTCGAAAGGCAGAAAACCCTTCTCACGCGCGCGATGCAAGATACGAAGCAGAGTCATTTGAGCTTGGATTCCCGCGCCAGCCTGATCAGTCAGCGGCGTGCACACCACCCAGTGGTTGCCTTCGGTATCCACAATTCCTTGACGGGCCATCGACCCGTCATTGTCATAAGGTTCGCACAGGCTGACCACCTCGAGGCCGGGAACAGCCGCCGTAGCGTAGGCCGCGAGGGTCAAAGGGGACATCTGTTTGCTCACGACTCCTACCGTAAGCCACGTTAACCAAAAGTTTTCCACAATTTCGCTAGGTGTCTGCCAAAAGGTGACCCTAATCAGCTATTTTGAGTGTGCTTTGACCCTAGTTCCGTATCAACTGGAGCTCCGATGTCCGCAATGACGCTAGCCGCCCGCAACGAATGGGTTCGTCGCTCGGTCGCCGAGTCTGGTTTCGACCCTGTCACGAACTCCGAGCGACTGCGCCAAATTGTTGACGAATCATTCCGACTCTCCCAGGTGGATAACGAGGAAGAACAGCACGCCATCACGACAGCCATCATGGCTGACATTGGCGGATACGGCCCGCTGCAAAAGTATTTGGAAGACCCCGAGGTCGAAGAGATTTACGTGAACGCCCCCTCCAAAGTTTTCGTAGCTCGCGCAGGCCGTTCTGAACTCACATCCGTGATCCTCACTTCCGCGGATGTGAAAGACCTGGTTGAGCGGATGCTCCACCACTCCGGCAGGCGCTTGGACTTGTCGGTGCCGTTCGTCGACGCGATGCTCCCCGGCGGTGAACGCCTGCACGTCGTAATCCCGCCCGTAGCGGGTAAAGAATGGTCGTTAAACATTCGTAAGCACCTGCACCTTCGCCGCACAATTTGGGATCTTGTCGAGGGCGGAACCCTGACCGACGAGGCGGCTAGCTTTTTGGCGAAGGCGGTGCAGGCCGGTGCTTCCGTCCTCGTGTCCGGTGCGACGCAGGCGGGCAAAACAACCCTGGCCCGCACGCTTGCAAACGAAATCCCACCTCGCGAACGCGTAATCACGTGCGAAGAAGTTTTCGAACTCAACCTGCCAAACCGTGACTGCGTGTCGATGCAAACACGGTCGGCAAACATTGAGGGAATCGGTGAGGTCACGCTACGCGACCTTGTGCGCGAGTCACTTCGCATGCGTCCCGAACGCGTGATTGTCGGTGAGGTGCGCGGCGCGGAAGCCCTGGATATGCTCCTGTCGCTAAACGCGGGAATCCCCGGAATCTCAACGATCCACGCAAATAGTGCGCGCGAAGCGCTACACAAACTGTGCCTGTTGCCCCTGCTTGCCGGCGAAAACGTCACCTCATCGTTCGTCATCCCAACCGTCGCCAGCAGTATCGACATTGTTGTGCACGTAATTCGCGAAGACGACGGCAGTCGCCACGTTTCAGAAATCTTGCGCGTCCCCGGACACGTCGACGGTGAGCACATCGAAGCGCACACCGTTTTCGCGTGGCGGGAAGGGCGTTTACAAAAAGAGGACGTGCTCCCCGACGACCCGCTGCTGCGTCGCACAGGGCTGACGATGAAGGTGTTCGCATGAGTATCTTGATCGGCACCGCGTTTGCCGCCGGCGTCCTGCTGGTCGTGTGGGCTGTAAAGGGAGGGCCGATGCCGGTTCGTCCTCGACGGCGATCAAAAATGCGTGAACAAACTGCGCGCGCCGGCTTGAACGAGTCCGAATCACGCCTGTTTACAGCGGTGGCCGTCCTGGTTCCCCTGGTAGTTTTCCTGTTCATTTTGGGGCTTACGAGGACGTGGACGGTTGCGCTGGCTGTCGCTTTGGCGGTGACGCCCCTGCCGTTTGCCTGGTTGAACGCGCGCGTGGAGAAGCACACGACGAAGCTGCGCACGGCGTGGCCGGACGTGGTTGACTCGCTGCTAGCGGCGATCCGCGCGGGGGTTGCTCTGCCTGAAGCGGTTGTGCAGCTCGCGCAGGTTGGCCCGCAGATCACGAGGCCGCACTTTGAGTTGTTTGCCCGTGAATACAGGGCTTCGGGACGGTTTCATGACGCGTTGGACGCAGTGCAGGCCGACCTAGCGGATCCGACTGCGGACCGACTCTTTGAGGTGCTACGACTTGCTAAAGAAGTTGGCGGATCCGAACTGGGACACTTGCTTCGAGACCTCTCGGCGGTGATGCGGGACGACGTTCGCGTCAGGGGAGAACTCCTTGCCCGCCAGTCTTGGACGGTGAATGCCGCGCGGCTTGCGGTGGCGGCTCCGTGGCTGGTGCTCGTGCTGATCTCCACAAGGCTGGACGCGGCGGCCGCGTACTCCAGCCCAACCGGGGTCGCGGTGCTGACGACCGGTGGTGCCGCCTGCTTGGGTGCCTACCTGGTGATGCGCAAGATCGGCAGGCTAGACGGGGTGAGCGCATGACGTCGTGGGCAATACTCACCGGGCTCGCCCTCGGAATCGGAATATGGATGATCGCCGCCGCTTTCGTCGCATCGCGGGAGCGCCTATTAAACCGGGTGGTTACCAGGCCGACCGGAACCTCCGAATCGCACAGATCTTTGCGGTGGCTGAACCCGCTGCTTGAAAAACTTGGGTCCACCGCGGAATCCGTGTCAGACCGACTGGAGGCCCTGCACATAACGTCCTCTGTGGAAAACTTCCGGTTGCAACAGTTTTTTGCCGGCATCGGCGGGGCGGGCGCGATGGCGGCGCTCGCGGCCTTCATGTCGTTTGCGAGGCCGGTGTCCGTTTTGCAGTGGATGCTGATGATCGCGATCGGGTTTGTGTCGGGAACGTTGATTTACGACCGGTTCCTAACCTGGCGGGTTGGGAACATTTCCCGCAAGATTTCCGCGCAAGTGGCGGACGCGGCCGAGCTGCTGGCCCTGTCGGTCTCCGCTGGCGAATCCATTCCGGCGGCGCTGCAACGTGTTCGCCACGTCGTTGGCCCCGAACTTGGCGCCCACTTGGGTGGGGCGCTGGCTGAAATTGAAAACGGTTCATCGGTCTCGAGGGCGCTGATTGGCCTGCGCGACAAGACGAAATCTCCGCAACTGTCTCGCTTGCTCGAAACTTTAGTGTCCGCGATGGAACGCGGAGCCCCACTTTCAACAACGCTTCGCGAGCAGGCGCGCGATTTGCGCGACGAGGCACGCCGGCAACTGATGGAGTCGGGAGGTAAACGCGAAATCGCGATGCTGTTCCCAGTGGTGTTCCTGATTTTGCCGGTCACTGTAGTTTTCGCCCTCTACCCGGGCCTGGTTGCTTTGAGGTTCTAACAAACATAAGGAAGGAAAACCATGAACACACTATTTACTTGGATCTACCTGTGGCTGACAGATGAGGACTCCGAACGCGGCGACGTTCCCGGCTGGGTTCTGGTCACCTTGATGACGGCCGGCCTCGTAACCGCAATTTGGGCGGTAGCATCGCCCACGCTTTCAAACCTTTTCCAAACCGCCATCCAAGGTGTTCAAGGCCCGTAAACCTAAGGCTTAGCACATGCGTCAAACAGCGAAAGAAAGGCTTAGGAAGTGGCGTGAGGACGAGCGGGGCTCGCAGGTGGTTGGCCACGTCCTTGTCCAGGTCTTAGTTGTTTTCGTGGTGCTCGCCCTGCTTCAAATGGCGTTCGTGCTACATACGCGCAACGTTGCGATAGATGCGGCAAGCGAAGGGGCTCGCCGCGCCGCGCTGCTCGGAACGTCCTTAGGTGATGGTCAGAGTCGCACTTCGGAGCTGTTAAACGACGCGCTCGGCACAGACGCGTCCCGATCGATCCGGGTTTACGAGACCGTGCGCGCAGGCGAGGGCGTCGTAGTTGCTGAAGTTGCAACAACCCTGCCGGTTCTTGGGCCGCTCGGATTTTCTAAGACGCTTGTGGTGTCCGCATCCGCGTGGAAGGAGCCCGCCGAATGACACCCGGTAGTTCCAGGGCGCAAAGGCACGCCGATTCTGAGGCCGGTGAAGCCACAGTCGAGTTCATCGCAATGGTGGTAGTGATCTTGGTGCCGCTGGCATACTTCATCTTCACAATGGCTAGCATCCAATCGGCCGTGTTTGCCGCTGAAGCCGCGGCCCGCGAGACCGGCCGAATCGTCGCCACCAATCCGTCAGCAAACGCGCACGTGACCCGACAGGTTGACCAAATCTTTAGCGACTATCACGTGGACAGTACGCGCAACGTGGACATACAGTGCAGCCCTGGCCCGTGCGCAACGGCAGACGTGGTGCGCGTGCGCGTCGAAGTGAGCGTTGACCTGCCGCTTATTCCAGATTCCATGAGGTCGGCCCTGGTGCCCACCGTCCCAATCAGCGCGAACTACACGATGCCAATGAACAAGATCGAGCTGGTGGAATAGTGAACGCGCGCGTAAACAGAATCCGAGCATATGGTGAAGGGGAATCCGGGCGGATCAGCCTGCTGGTTTTAGGGCTGTCAGTGCTGGTGATCGCCCTCGTCCTCACATCGATGGCGGCAACAACAATCCACGTGCAACGGCGCCAGTTGCTGACGTGCGCGGACGCGGTGGCGCTTTCAATTTCGGGTGTAGCATCCGCCCCCGACTATTACGCGGGCACAGAAAACACGGTTGCGCAGGCGACTTTGCAGGCCAAAGCGCAAGACGCGTTCAACATGCTTCAAACCACGACGTGCGACGTTGGAACCACGCGCAGGCTCACGGCGGTCAGCATTCAAGACACGACCGCGGTTGTGGAAATGAACATGACACCAAGGGTTCCCGTGTTTGGTGCAGTGCTGGATTTCATTAACCAACCGCTCACGGTCAGCGTTGCCTCCACTGCGAAAATGCACTGATCCTCTAAAGTGGAGGGCGTGAGTACTGAATTCCCCGAGGAAATTTCCACGCTTCGCGAAACGCTTGCGAACATTATGGCCGTCACGCGCCCCGACGAATTGCGCGCGCAGATAGCCGAACTGTCAAAGCAAGCGGCCGCGCCGGACCTGTGGGACGATCCTGACAACGCGCAACAAATCACGTCCGAGCTCTCCCACGTGCAGTCCGAACTGGCTCGCGTCGAGAAGATGGGGGAGCGCATTGACGACCTCGAAGCCATCATTGAACTGGCTGAAGAAGAGGAAGACGACCGCGAAATGCTCCTCGAGGACGCGCAAAGTCAGTTGGAGAGTATTCAAAAGGACCTCGCGGACCTAGAAATCAAAACCCTGCTTTCGGGCGATTATGACGAGCGTGAGGCCGTTGTAACTATCAGGTCGGGTGCGGGCGGTGTTGACGCGGCGGACTTTGCGGAGATGTTGCTGCGCATGTACCTTCGCTGGGCCGAGCGCAACGGGTATTCCACCAAGGTGATGGACACTTCTTACGCCGAAGAGGCCGGGCTGAAGTCTGCAACGTTTGAGGTCAACGCTCCCTACGCTTACGGCACGCTATCCGTCGAGGCGGGCACGCACCGCTTGGTACGCATCAGCCCGTTTGATAACCAAGGGCGCCGCCAGACCTCGTTTGCCGCGGTTGAAGTTATTCCTTTGATTGAAACAACGGACCACATTGATATTCCGGATGCGGACCTCAAGGTCGACGTTTTCCGCTCCTCCGGCCCGGGCGGCCAGTCGGTTAACACCACCGACTCCGCGGTTCGCATGACGCACATTCCAACCGGCATCGTCGTGTCCATGCAAAACGAGAAGTCGCAGATCCAAAACCGCGCCGCCGCGCTCCGCGTGCTGCAATCACGACTGCTACAACTTCGCCACGAGCAAGAACAAGCCGAACGCCGCGAACTTGCCGGCGACGTTAAGGCATCGTGGGGCGACCAGATGCGCTCATACGTCCTCCAGCCATATCAAATGGTGAAGGACCTTCGAACCGGACACGAAAATGGCAACACGGCGGCCGTGTTCGACGGAGAAATCGACGACTTCATTAATGCTGGTATCCGGTGGCGTAAAGATGCCGAGGTACAGCAGGACTAGTTAAGCGGGTAGGTGAAACATGATTCGTTTAAACAATGTGACGAAGGTTTATACGCGTGGCGCGCTGCCAGCGATCGACAACGTGAGTCTTGAAATTGAACGCGGCGAGTTCGTGTTCTTGGTTGGCAAGTCGGGTTCGGGTAAGTCCACTTTCTTGCAGTTGGTCATGCGCGAAGAGCAAGTGACTTCCGGAGAAGTGTGGGTGCTTGGCCAAAACGTTGGCGAACTATCAAGGTGGAAAGTGCCGCACCTGCGCCGCCAGATCGGCATGGTGTTCCAAGACTTCAAACTGTTAGAAAACAAGACCGTTTACGAAAATGTGGCGTTTGCCCTGCAGGTGCTGGGGCGCCCTCGTCACCAAATTGAAACGCAAGTTCCTGAAACGCTGGAACTCGTGGGCCTGGCGGGCAAAGAAAAACGCATGCGCTGGGAGCTTTCCGGTGGTGAAGAACAGCGTGTCGCTATCGCGCGCGCAATGGTGAACCGGCCGCAACTGCTGCTGGCGGATGAGCCGACGGGTAACTTGGATCCGCAAACTTCGCTTGGAATCATGCGCCTGCTGGATCGTATTAACCGCACGGGAACAACGGTTGTCATGGCAACCCACGACGCGGAAATCGTGGACCAGATGCGTAAACGCGTAATCGAGCTTGAGGACGGCCGCGTCGTGCGCGACCAAAAGGGCGGCGTCTACGGGACGCAGGGGTAGTACTTATGAGAACTCGCTATATTCTTTCTGAAGTTGGCAAGGGCCTGTCGCGAAACAAGGCGATGGCTGTCTCGGTCGTTTTAGTGTCGTTTGTGTCCCTGCTGTTTGTGGGTATTGCGGCGCTTGCGCAAATGCAGGTGTCGATCATGAAGTCGCAGTGGTACGACAAGATCGAAGTTTCGATCCACATGTGTGCGCAGGATGATTTGGTGCCGTCGTGTAACCAGACGGAGGCGACCGAGGAAGAAATCCAAGCGGTCACGGACAAGCTGGAGTCGGAGCAAATGTCCAGCTACATCAAGGAGTTCCACGTTGAGGATAAGGCTGAGGCCTACCAAAACTTCCTTGAACTCTACGAGGGCCACCCCATGACGCACTTCCTTGGTGAAGACATGATGTGGGTGTCGTTCCGCGTGAAGCTTGTTGACCCGCAGCAGTACCGGTTGATTGAAGAAGAGTTCGCGGGTGCGCCGGGCGTGTCCGAAGTGGTTGACCAGCGCGAGATTGTTGACCCGTTGTTCTCGGTTATCGACAAGGCGAAGTACATGTCGCTCGGCCTCGCTGCCATCATGACTGTTGCCGCGATCTTGCTAATCACAACTACGATCCGACTGTCTGCTATGTCGCGTGAAAAAGAAACGACGATCATGCGTTATGTTGGCGCGTCCAGTCTTACTATCCAGTTGCCATTCATGATTGAGGGCGCCATTGCCGCTCTGATTGGTGCGGTTGGCGCGGTACTGGCTTTGTGGGCCGGATTGTCGGTGATGGTTGATACGTGGCTGGCTAACTCGTTCACGTGGACGCGGTTTGTTGGCACGAAGGAACTGCTGATTGTGGCGCCGGGACTAATTTTTGCCGCGATTTTACTTGCGACGATAGCCTCGGCAGTGTCTTTGGCGAAGTACACTAAGGTTTAACCATCGATACAGGAAGGTCGCGAAGTTGAACAGGCGCGGTTTCAAGGCGACGATTCTTGCCTTGGTCTCGGCAATGGCGATAACGCTTTCTGGCGCTGGAGCTGTAGCTGACGACCGTGACAAGTGGGTTGACCAAAAAGAGCAGGCTGAATCTGATCGAGCTGTGTTGGAACAGCAACTGATCGGTTTGGATGAGGACTTAAAAGAGCTGTACTTGAAGCTCGATGATGTTCGCCGTGAGATCCCGCTTGCGCAAGGTGAACTCGCAGCCGCGGAGGCCCAGTTTGCTAGTGCAACGCGCGAGTACGAGCAGGTTACCGACCAGTTGAACGCCGCGGTTGCCGAAAAAGACCGCATTGATGCTGACATTAAGAAGGCCGACGACGAATCGGACCGCACCCGCACGTCGATGGCTCAGTTGGCTCGCGAAATGTACCGTTCTGGCGAAACAACTTCTTCACCCCTAGTTATCGCGATGACCGCTAAGTCCACGGCGGACATTACGAAGCGCACCGCCGGTGCACAGACCGTAGCTATCGCCCAGTCGCGCGCCTTCCTGTCCGCGCGTGAATCCGTTGCCGTTGAAAAGAACCATCTGGCCCGCCAAGACGCCCTCACGGATCGAATTGCAAACCTGCAGGCGCAGGCTCAGATCGCGCAAAACGCGGCGGCTGACGCGCAAATGATGGCGAGCGCGAAACTTGCAGAACTTCAAAACCTTGAGAAAACCGAGAGCGCGCGTGCGGCTAAGGTGGAGGAAGTTCAAGACGAAGCCAAGCAGCAGCTGATCGAATCTGAACGCGCGTTTGAAGAAGCCAAGCGCAACATTGCGCGTATTGACGAAGAAAACCGTCAAAAGCAGCTCGCGTGGCAGCAGGCCCAGCAGGCGCAGCAAAATACGTCCGGTGGTGGCGGCAGTTCGGTGCAGACGTCCGGCGTTTTTGGATACCCGTTGCCGAGGGCGTACCCGGTTACGTCACCGTTTGGGTACCGCTTCCACCCGATTCTGGGTATTCAGAAACTACACGCGGGAACCGACTACGGTGCGCCGTGCGGTGTTCCGGCCCTCGCGACAGCGAATGGTGTGGTCACCGAGGTTTCATACAACTCAGTTTCCGGTAACTACGTGACGCTGAACTACGGCCTGATCGGTGGGAACTCTTACCAGTCGATGTACATTCACCTGCAGGGCGCGGCCGTCGGAGTTGGCCAGCAGGTCAAGCGCGGCCAGGTTGTTGGCTACGTCGGCAACACCGGTGGTTCAACGGGCTGCCACTTGCACTACGAGTTCATCCAGAACGGGTACTCCGTAGACGGCACCCGCTTCATGTAGGCCACGCGCCCGACCCGTGGGCCCCGCGCCCTAGAACGCCCGACTCGTGGGCCCTGCGCCGGTCTCGTAGGCTGGCTCGATCCTAGAACGCCGGCCCAGCCCTAGAACGCGCGGCTCGTTGGCTGGCCGAGCCCTAAAAGGCCGGCCCAGTCCGCCCTCAAAAAATCGAGGTCGAAACTAGGTGGCCGCGGCTGGTATCCTGAAAAGTCGATTTGGTCAGGAGGAACCCCCGTGGCAAACGCCCTCAAGAACTCGAAAATGACGCCGGCGCAAAAGGCGAAGGCGGAGTCGGATGCGAAGAAGGTCGTAGCCCGCAATCGTCGTGCTACCCACGACTATTTCATTGAAGACAAGTTGGAAGTTGGCCTGGTGCTCACGGGCACCGAGGTGAAGGCGTTGCGGATGGGGCGCGCGTCGCTCATGGAAGCGTGGGTTGAGATTTACGAGGGCGAAGCTTGGCTGCGTCAGGCGAATATCCCCGAGTACCTGCAGGGCACGTGGACGAATCACGCGCCGACGCGTAAACGCAAACTGCTGATGCATCGCGATCAGATTGTGAAGTGGTCGCAGCGCTCGCAGGCGAAGGGCTACACGATTGTTCCGCTGGAGTTGTATTTCATTGGAGGGCGCGCGAAGCTCCTGATCGGGCTTGGCCGCGGTAAGCAGCAGTGGGATAAGCGTCAGGCTCTGCGTGAAGCGCAGGACAAGCGTGAGGCGCAGCGCGAAATGCAGCGCTTCGCGAAAGGCCACCGCTGACCCTGCGCGGGTTCGCCGCTTTGAACCGGCCGCGCACCCGAGAGCGCGGTAGGCGGCCGGCCGTTAGAGCAGCGCGGGCCGCGGGTCAGCCGCGGCGAACGGGTGTTGCTTTGGCGGGTTTTGCGGTGAGGACGAGGACGGCCGCGGTGAGCACAAACAACAAGATGGATAGCACGTTGATGACTGCGCCCGCGTGCCACGCCGGGTTTGATCCGATCAGGTAGCCGGTGAAGCGGATGGCGAGTCCCGCGTGGAGGCCGACCAGTGGCACCCACAGGGCGGCGTGGTAGGGCAGTGGTCTGGATAGCACGGCTGGGAAGATGACGGGTGCGTGCGCCATGATCATGGAGATTCCAAAGCCGATGAACGTGGCGTGAATCGTTAGGTCGTAGACCGCGCCCATCGAGACTTTTCCGTTTACTATCCACGTCACGCCTGCGATGATTAGCCAGATGTAGCCGATCCCGAGGGCGGCCGCGTTAAACCGGTACAGGCCGGATGTGAAGATCATTTTGCGCACGATGTCCGCGCGCAGCAGCCAGATGGCCAGCAGGATTACGGTTAGTCCGAAGGCCCGGATCGCGTCCGGCCACACGAGTGTCGCAACCGGTAGCACCGCTAGTGGCAGCGTGAAGACCGCCAGAATTTTGGGCGCGTTCCTGATTGTGAGGGCCGCGAGTTCGGCGCGTTCAGACGCGATTGTGAGCACCAGGTAGCTGGCCAGTAGCGGGATCAGTTCACTTACCGAGAAGAACATCCACAGCACGGCCGCTAAGAATGCCATCAGCGCGGACGCTACCTGAATGACCAGTAGCGGCACTCGCGCGCGCCACCACAGCGCCGCGTACACCAGTGCAAATAGTGCGGTTCCTTGAATCAGCAGTAGTGATCCAAGCGCTAGTTGTCCGATTACGAGGGCGAGCGCGCCCGCTCCGATTACCGCGGGTGCAAGATATGCCCAGTTCTGGCGAAGGCTCTGGGCGCGCTCTAGGGAGATGAGCGTTCCCATGAACCCCAGTGTCATCACCATTCCGTGAATGTCCGCCATTTGGGGTTGGTTCACGGGCGCCCACACTCCGAGGGCGACGAGCGCGGCGTTAAGCCCCGCTAGTAGTGCGGCTCCGCCCAGGGCGAGTAGCGCTATGCGTAGCTTGACTGGGTCTTTTCTCATTTTTCTACAGCTTTAAAGATTGCGCGGGCGCCCTTTTCGCCGTCGATCATGGCGTGGTTGACCGCGGTGTAGTGGCCGGGTTCGGGGAATTCGAGTTCAACGAATCCGCCCTGGGCGGCCAGCAGGGGCAGGACTTGCGAGCCGCCTTGCGTGTAGCCAAAGGCGTCCTCGCCCTCCTTTAACGTATATGCGCCTTCTGTCCACGTTGTGTGGAACTGCGCGCCGACGATGTGGAAGGGGAATGCGCGCGTGGGGCCGGCATCCATTAGCCAGATTCGTACGCGTTCACCGACCGGAACTTCGATCGGGTTTTGCACGTATTGGTCGGCAATGCCGTTGAAGGCCATCAGGTCGGGCGATTCGGAGAGGACCTTGTCGGCGTTTACTTCCTGCGCGGTTTCTGGTGAGTCGTACTGGTCGCCCAGGTAGATTTCGGACTGGACGAAGGCGAACTCGTTTTCGACGGGTTCGAGGTGGTCCGGTTCGATGATGACAGCCCCGTGCATTCCGGCGGCAATGTGGCTGGCCATGGGGTGCGTAGCGCAGTGGTACAGCCAGATTCCGGCGCGTTCGGCCGTGAACGTGTAAACGAGTGATTCGCCCGGCGGGATTGTGCGCATGGGTTCGTCGGGTGCGAGCGCTCCCGCGTGGAAGTCAAGCGAGTGTCCCATCGTCCCGTTGTTTGTCAGCGTGACTTCGAACGTGTCGCCCACCCGTCCGCGCAGGGTTGGCGCGACGCTTTTGCCGTTGAATGTCCAGCGTTGTTGCCAGATTCCGGGCGCGACTTCCAGGGGGAGCTCGGTTACGTCAAGGTTTAGTTTGTGCACGGTCGCGTCGGTTTTCTCCGGCAGTTTCGGATCGATCACTTGTCGCAGTTGCTGGTCCATGTCGGGCATGATGTGCGCACTGGCGTGATTGTGTCCTTCATTTTCGAGGGCGTGCCCGGACTCGCCCTCCGGTGCGGCCATGGCCGGCGCGTTGGCGCCTCCGATGGCGTTGATCTGGATGACCATGCCCATTTGGCGGTGTCCGGCGATAGAGCACCAACCCTCGGTGGTTGCGGTAATGACGCCGGCGTCCAGCACTTCGCTCTCGCCGGGTAGGAGCCGTTTCGTCCGCTTATCGCCGACCACAAGGTCGTGAGAGGACACCTCGTCCTCATTTATCACCGTAATTACGAGTCGGTTTCCGGCGGGAACGTCGATACTTGAGGGCGTGAACCGCATGTCGGCTGCTGTGACGGTAACTTCCGTCGTTTCGCCGGTGGCGGCAATGGCGGTGGGTTCGTTTCCGGTTGCGGTAAACATGTGGTTTGGTGTGAGGCCGAGGGCCGCCGGTTGCAGTGCAACACCCACGGTAAGCGCCACCGTCAAGGTCAGGACGGCCGACACGAACTGGCCGGGCTTCACAAGCGTGCGTTGCGGCATGCCGCCCGGCTTCGTAGCGCGAGCTCCCATGACGCGAGCGCTCGCGGCCGGCTTAGCCTTACCCGCCTCCGCGGCAGTCGTGTCTGCTTTGCCCGCGGCGGTATTTTGCGCGCTCGCGGCCGTACCGCCACCATTTTGGGTGGAGTCCGCTGAGGCGCCCTCATTCTGTGCTCTTTTGACACGCAACGCGGCGAACAGGCCGCGGAATAATAGGGGCAGGAATAGCGCGACCGCGGTGATGGTCACGACGGCGACCGCTGTCCACATCCACTTGGGCAGGGGAAGCAGAAGCAGGATGAGGCCGAGGTTGGTGACGGTGAGCCTCCAGGTGGAAAGGCGCGTGAGTTCGGTCAGTGCGGCGCGCGATCCGGCGGGCCCGCCGCCGATAGCCATGGGGAACAGGTGGGTGAGTGCTCCCAGCAGGATTTGCACGCCGAACCCTAGGGCGAATATGCCCGCGGTGGTGAAGATGGTGTCGGTGAAGGCCTCCCACGACATTGCCAGGCGAACCGCCATGAATCCCAATCCCGCCAGCGCCCACAGCAACGCGGCACCAACGGATGCGGGGGCGAACTCGGTGATTCCGCGCTTCTTTAACGGCAGAATCATGGACCGTCCAACCCAGATTAGGCCGACGATGTAAATAAGTAGGCCGCCAAGGACGACCCAACGCCCTCCGACCAATGCGCCCGTAACGCCAACTGCGATGCCGGCTATGAAAATCGGCAGGGCTTGTTCGGCGAGCTTTCCAGCGCGGTCATCCATGCGGGTGCGCAGCAGTGTGGGCCAGAAGGTGACTAGCGTGCCAATCACGGTCAAACCGATCCAGCCAAAGACATTCAAAATAATGTGCGTTGCCAAAGACCGCGCGTGCCACGTGTCTGAAAGTCCGTACGCGAGGGCGGCGCCGAAGCTCGCGCCGATCGGTAGGAAGACGCCCGAGGCGATGTAGTAGTGGGTGACCTTGCGGAACCTGGTGGGCAAGGCACGGCGCAGGATCTGCAAGATTGCGATTACGTGCCAGGTGACCGCGCCCGCAATCAGGGTCGCACCCGCAACAACGCCGGCCCAAAAGTTTGCGGGCATCGAGATGAACACGGTTAGGGACCCGAGCGCGAGCATCCCGTAACGGCCCGTTGCGCTGTGCCGAATGGGCGTGCGCAGGAGGGTTTTTGAAAAATGCTCGGACCAAACCATCACCGAGTGGCTGAGTGCTCCCAGCAGCACAAGGTGGACCATCAGCCACGCTGAATCCGGCACCCATCTTTGCCAGATAGCGATGACGATCGCTGCTAGAAGCCAGATGATGGCTGTTTGATCTCTAAGCGCTCGGGCCACGACTTTTCCTCTTTTAGAAGCGAAGAATGTTTCTGACGATTTTGGCCAGAGTGTAATAAACCGGCCGTTTTAAACTGTAACCCATTATGGCCGGAAAAATCCGTTTAAATCTTAAGAGGTGTCCAGTCCCACTCAACTTCGGCCCGTGAACACGCGGTTTGCTCACAGTCTGCTCCGCTGAAGTGGTCGAAAAAATTCGCGCGTGAAGGGTGGGGAGCGTTTTCGGCTGGAATATTTACACCTGTGTACTGGTTCAAGCCGTTACCGAGGATGCCAATCAATCTCGGTAGCTGGTGATCGGGCTTATCTGGTCGCTAGCTTCACGAAAGGGAAGGACAGAACTCGTGACTACGCATAATCCGAATATTCCATCAACTACTGAAACTGGTACACCTCGTCAGTCTGACGACAATTCTCTATCAGTTGGGCCCGATGGTCCGCTTCTGCTTCATGACGTTGAGCTCGTCCAGAAACTAGCTCGCTTTGACCGCGAGCGCGTTCCGGAGCGCAGCCCTCACGCCAAGGGCTCTGGCGCGTTTGGTGAGTTCGTAGTTACCGGCGACGTCAGTAAGTACACGAAGGCGAAGTTCCTTCAGCCTGGCGCTACCACTCGTATGATGGCGCGTTTCTCCACTGTGGCCGGTGAGCTTGGCTCGCCTGACACGTGGCGTGACGTTCGCGGTTTCGCGTTGAAGTTCTACACCGAAGACGGCATCTTCGACATGGTCGGAAATAACACGCCGGTCTTCTTTGTTCGCGACCCCATGAAGTTCCCGGACTTCATTCACTCGCAGAAGCGCACCCCGGATTCGGGTCTGCGTTCGGCGAACATGCAGTGGGATTTCTGGACGCTCGTGCCGGAGTCGGCTCACCAGGTTGCGTACCTGATGGGTGATCGTGGCCTGCCGCGCACGTGGCGCAACATGAACGGCTACTCTTCGCACACGTACATGTGGGTTAACGGGGCCGGAGAGCGTTTCTGGGTTAAGTACCACTTCTTGAGCGACCAGGGTGTTGAAAACTTTACGAACGAAGAGGCCGAGAAGCTTGCGGGTACGGATTCTGACTTCCACCGCCGCGACCTCTTTGAGGCTATTGAGCGTGGGGACTACCCGTCCTGGACCCTGCATGTTCAGGTGATGCCTTACGAGGAGGCTAAGGACTACCGCTTCAACCCGTTCGACCTCACGAAGACTTGGTCGCAGAAGGATTACCCGCGCATTGAGGTTGGCCGCTTCACCCTTAAGGAGAACCCGTCCAACCACTTCGCTCAGATCGAGCAGGCCGCATTCTCGCCCTCGAATATGGTTCCGGGAACTGGAATCAGCCCGGACAAGATGCTGATTGCCCGTACATTCTCTTACCCGGATGCGCAGCGCAACCGTATTGGCACGAACTACAACCAGTTGCCGGTTAACGCGCCGACGAACCAGATGAACTCCTACGATAAGGAGGGCGCAATGCAGTTCCACCATTCGGGTAACGCGCCGGTGTATTCGCCGAACTCGTACGGTCGTGCGTTCCAAAATGAGCAGGGCCGCGTTGAGAACGGTTGGGAAGCTGACGGCGAAATGGTTCGCGCGGCTTACACGCTTCACGCTGAAGATGACGACTTCGGTCAGGCGCACACCCTGGTTCGCGAAGTTTTCAACGACGAGGAGCGCGCCCGCCTAGTTGACACCCTGGTCGGCGAAATGCGTCAGCTGGACGACATTGTCCGCGAGAACTTCATCAAGTACTGGAACAACATTGACGAGGGCGTTGCAGCCGCTGTTGTTGCCAAGTACGAGGCGGAGTAAGGGCGCTGCCTGCTAGGCGCACTGTCTAGATCGCACTTGTAAAAGCACTGAGGGTCACCCGGCGGGGTGGCCCTCAGTTGCTGTATTTAATAGGTCTTCGCGTAGGTGGGAGATGAAAGAAAGCGGGTAGCGAGAGTGCTCTCGCTACCCGCAATCAGTGTTTTGGCCTACTACGATGCGCGCTCGTAAAGCTCGGCTAGCGGAGTGAGGTCGGTAGCACCGTACTCAACGCGCAGATTCTCCAGGGCCTCGCCCTCCAAGAATCCGAACTGCTCGTTCGGGATGAGGCGGTCGTTAGTCACCTTCACGTCGATGACCACCGGAACCTTAGTTCCCTTGACTTCCTTCATGACTTCCCTGAACTCGTCTCCGGTGCGAACGGTGTAACCCTTCACGCCGAAGCCTTCGGCAACCTTCGCGAAGTCAATGTCGGAAAGGTCGATGCCTGAGTGCGGCTGCTTCGTGTCGTCCTGCTCAGCCTCAATGAAGCCTAGCGACTTGTTCGTGAATACCACGTTGATGATCCCCAGATTCTGGTCGCGCTGGGCAACCAAGTCTTGACTCATCATCGCGAAACCACCGTCGCCCGAAAGCGTCCAAACCTCACGGTCCGGGTACTCCAGAGCGGCAGCGAGGCCGGCCGGAACACCGTAACCCATCGTCGCGTAGAGCGGCGAAGTGGTGAAGACCTTGTCTTTACCCAAGTGCAGGAATCGAGCCGTTGCAATGTTGACGTTGCCCACATCGATACCGAACACGGCATCGTCATCTGCAAACTCGTTGATCACCTTGTAGATCGGCTCCATGCGCGCCGGCGATTCAGAGCTGCGCTCAGCCTGCTTCGCAACCCACGCGTCCCATTCGCGACGATCCTCAAGCGCGGCGTCGTACCAGGCCTGGTGCTTGCTCGTGAGATCCTCACCGGCTGCGGCGCGCTCCTTCAAGTGCGCGAGGAGTTGGCGCAGGAACGTCGGAGCGTCGGCGAGAACGCCGAGCATTGCCGGGTGACGGTCGCCAATCACGGAGGGGCGAAGGTTCACGTCAATGAAGTTGCCCTCGGGGTTGAAGGAGGGGAACTCGTAGTTCGTGCCGATAAAGAGAACGTCCTCGGAGAAGCGTGCGAACTCCACGCCCGGCTTGGTAGACAGGCGGCCAGTCGACATCATCCACGCTGGCTCGTCACCTTCAAAGATTGGCTTAGCGAGGTAGGTCGAACCCATCGGAACCTGCAGAAGCTGCGAAATCTCGCGCAACTCGTCGGCCGCACCCGCAACACCCTGACCGAAGTAGATGTAAGGCTTCGTCGAGTTGATGAGCATGTCGGCGGCCTTCTTCACGTCCTCCTCGCGCGCGGGACGCTCCCACTCGGGCTGAGTGAACACACCAGCGGAAGACACGTAGTTATCCTCAACCTCTTTCCACGCGAAATCCTTAGGAATGACCACGACGGCGACGCCACGCTTCTCGTAAGCGGTCGAGATCGCCTTGTCGATTACCATCGGCAGTTGCTCTGCCGTCATGACCGTGCGGTTGTATACGGCAACATCAGCGAAAATCGGGTTTTCGGGCAGCTCCTGGAAGTAGTCCTTGTTCATGTTGAACGAGGGGACCTGACCGATGAGCGCGAGCACTGGAATGTTGTCCAGCTTCGCGTCGTAGAGCCCGTTGAGCAGGTGCACCGCACCCGGACCCGCAGATCCGAGGGTTACACCGATTCGCCCAGTTAGTTTCGCTTCGGCAACCGCGGCCAGAGCGCCGGCTTCTTCGTGGCGAACACCGATGTAATCGATCTTGTCACGCCAGTTGTGGATAGCGTTCATTGTCGAGTCAAGCGATCCGCCGGGCAGCCCGTAGATCCTCTTAACGCCCCAAGAATGCAGAACTTTCATCATTGCGTCGCCCGCATTAATCGTTGGCATGTCGCACCTCTTTGTCTTTCGATTGGGAGCGAGAATCAACCTCGCTCGCTAGATAGTTCAAGTTTGTACAATCTTTGTTAGTGTCGCAACTGTTTGTGATGGATGTCGCGTCGACGCCGGGGTGGTGGATGTGCGTGTAGTTAAAGTGCTTGCGCAAATGCGAGAGAGGTCCTTATTATGGGGGTGGATCAAGAAGCCCAACGTTAAGGCTCTCAGCTTGTTGGCTGGCAACCGCGTGTCGCACACGGTGCCCCTGAGGGAAGATCCGCCACCATTCAAAAGTTTGGTGGACGCGCGATTTTTAAGGAGCTCGCTATGAGCGTTGAGTTAAACCTTCCCGACAAATCCTGCCAGCTGATGATTGCAGGACACCAGATGCATTGGATCCAAGCCAAAATCTGTCTGCGGCATCCGGCCATTCCTGTCGAGATTATCGACGTTGACGGAAACTACATTACGTTCGCCAACGAGGACCAGGTCTGGACGTATTGGCACCACTCTAAATCAGCACTGCAGAACCTTCTTGAATTCATGGAAGACCATCCCGATTCATTTGCCAAGTTCCACGATGAAGGCACCGCCCTCAGGGCCGGCGTAAAAGGTAATTGGAGGTACTTCAGCCTTTCTAAGGAGCCTCACGACGAGTGTTCGATGAACCCTTTGCATCCGGACGGCTTCGGCGTTCCGGTTACAGCGGTCAATGATCCCGCAGTGCAAAAGTTGTTCGATCAAGTTGTTGAGAGGGCCCGCGAGCGGGCAAAGCAAAACAAGCAAGCTGACGAATAGTTAGGGCTTAGCCAGGGTGCCTCCGTGTTGGAAGTGTCATGGGGGAGGCGGTAAATGCTAAGTGATGCGGGGTTGACTAATGCGGTTTTCTGAGATCTTGAAACACCCAAGTCTGTCCCGCATCACTCTTGCGCTAGCACTGGGAGCCCTCGGTGCAGTGACCAGTTCATTGCTTTATCCCACATATGAGCGATGGAACATCGCCAACCTTATTTTGTCGGCGGCCGTACTCGCAGTCGCTGTGGGCTATCCGGTCGCACTTACGATCAGTCAGTTGATCCGCGCCACGCGAGCCCTTCGAGGCGACCGGCTACCAAACCTGTTTCTTGATGAGCATTATCTGTGCACTGTGGCTGCGGGCGGACACGCGAGCCTGGTAAAGCCACTGCGTATGGGATTGCGCCATGGCAGGCCCGTTGTGGTTAACCGGCAGCTTCTTGTGGCGAATGCTTTCGAACAGGTTCTAGAAGAGCATGTTCCGCGAACGCACCGCACGGTTCGACACATTTACGACAAGTACGGGTTCCCCGTTGCCCGGCTCATCAGGACCAAGTTTGTGGCTGACCTAGTTTGGATACTAATGAAGCCCGCCGAGTGGATCTTCCTAGCCGTCATCTACGCGACCGACACCCACCCCGAAGATCGCATCGCCGTGCAGTACACGAAGTAGAGAATCCGGTGGTTGCGACTATTTCAATCCAGGAATGGAAAGTGCAAGCAAGGTCGTCGCAGAAACCCTACCCTCTGCCGTGCAACCCGAGAAGATCGTCTCGATGTTGTATTTGTTGGCATCCGATTGGAAGGTAAGTGCCTCGTGTAGGATAAGACTGTATTCGTCAGTTGATGACGCGCCTGATTTGAGGAGTGTGCAGTTCCGGTGATCATGTGATCTCCACTCAGCATTGCTGAGACGTGACCAAAGTTCTTTCTAGGCCATGGAGATCACTATGCCCGCAATTGTCCTCGATTCCATTTCTTTCTCCTACGGCTCCCGCCTCATTCTTGACCGCGTGAGCTTGCAAGTTTCCAACGGTGAACGTGCCTTCTTAATTGGCCCGAACGGGGTAGGCAAGTCCACTCTCATAAGAGTTCTCAGCGGCGAACTGGCGCCCGATTCGGGCCAAGTTGTTTCCGGCATCGTTCCGCAGCGTGTTCCCGACCCAGAATCTTTCAATGGCAGTGTTATGCAATTCTTAGATCTGACTCTCAAACCGTTCAAAGAACTCCTAACACGCTTCGACCAGGTTACAGATGCCCTTGCAACGGGGGACACTCATCGGGCAATGGAGTACGATCAGATCCTCGCCCGGTTGAATGCCCTGGATGTGTGGTCGCTAGATGCGCGTGTGAACGAAACACTTGCAGGACTGGGGCTCGCAGAAGTTGCCGGACCCGGCAGCAACCGGATGGTACAGACCCTTTCGTCCGGCCAGCGTGCGCGACTCAAACTGGCGGCCTTGCTGATGGTACGACCCGAGATATTGATCCTTGACGAACCAACCAATCATCTAGATAGCCAAGCCACCGATTTCCTCGCGAGTACTATCAATAACTGGAACGGCCCAGTCCTCGCGACCAGCCACGACAGATCCTTCATCGACAGTACAGCTACCGTCATCTACGACATGGACATCGCCGTGTGGCAAGAACTAGCCAAAGCAGATGGAGAGACGATTGTGGGTGTGTACCGCAATGCTGGGGGCTACACGGCCTACCTGGCGGCTAAGGAGACTGCCCGTGCAAAGCACCAGCAGGTCCACGCCGAGCAGCAGGCCGACAAACGCAAGCTACAGGAGCATCGGAGCGAGAGCATGAAGATCGCCCGCGGAGGGGTTCGTGTGGCAACTGCAAGTCGCAAAGAAAAGAAATTCTTCATGGATCGTGCCGCGGCCACATCGGTGAAAAGAACTCGCAATGATGACGTTCGCCTGGAACGCCTTTCCCAACGTGAAGTACGAAAACCCCGTCACTATGGCCTGGAATTTCCCAACGAAGAATTTGATCCCGGATCCGGTCTGGCTGTCTCGGTGAGAGATGCGTCAGTGGAAGGTCGCCTCGCTCCGGTCACGCTCGATTTGGGACGCGGAGAACACCTTCTCGTTACGGGAGTAAACGGGGCAGGGAAATCAACCCTTTTGAACTGGATCGCTACCGGAAGCGCGCCTGCGGGGCCTAGGAGCAGTGGCACCATCAGCCGCGACGAACCCGTCAGCATAGTGCCGCAGCGGCTTCCTACCCAGTCAGATCCTGGGTTTCACCCGAAAGTGTGGAATGGCGGGATCGGTGAGGCCGGGAGAGGGATCCTGCATCCGTCTATGTGGAGAACTCCTATCGCGGATTTATCAGAAGGAAATCAGCGCCGAGCCCAACTTGCACTCGCACTAGCCACTCACCCAACTGTGCTCATCGTCGATGAACCGACCAACTATCTTGACCTTGAAACGATGCACACGCTCGAGGATGCGATACGTAATTGGCGAGGCACCCTCATCGTCGCCAGCCATGATCGTTGGTTGATCGAACACTGGCACGGGGGTCATCTTCACCTCGAGCCCGCGCGTCAGTCAGCATGAAAAAGGGCGCTCACTTTGTATCAAAATGAGCGCCCCTGTAGTGGAGATGCCGGGAATTGAACCCGGGTCCAACGATCCACCCTGGTGGCTTC
>JAUNLF010000003.1 GCA_030532405.1 Actinomycetaceae bacterium
TAAAAACCAAGCTTACTAGCCACGATCAAACCTCCTAAACCCTCTCAACCTGAACGAGTGTGGTGTGCTGAGCGTTGCCCTTACCCAAGGGGGACGGGTGCCACGACGTCAAGGTGTTAACCGATCCGCCAATGTCAATGCCATCCTTGTTCGGGTTAAACCACGAACCTTGGGGAACGGACACAACGCCGGGAGCGATACGACTTGTCACGCGTGCCTTAATCCTGATGCGACCGCGCCCGTTGTAAACGAGGACGAGGTCGTCGTTCTCGATTCCGCGTTCCTGCGCGTCCAGCGTGTTAATCCACGCCACTTGCGGGTGTGCGTCGTCGCGCAACCAGTCGACGTTGCCGTACGAGGAGTGCGTGCGACCCTTAAAGTGGTGGCCAATGCACTGCAGCGGGTATTCCGCGTTACTGCGTGCTTCCAGGGCGCCCTCCCATGTGTCAACGTGTTCGGGAAGTGCCGTTAGCTTGTCGCCGGGCAGGTTCTCGGGGAACTCCCAAGTCTTCGCCATTTCAGCAAGCTGCTGGGAGTAGATTTCGATCTTGCCAGACGGCGTATCCAACGGATTCGCCTCCGGATCCTCACGGAAGTCTGCAAGTGGAATCACGGAATCGCCCTGCTTCTTCCAAATCCCCATCTCGCGTAGCTCCGTGTAAGACGGCAGGTCCGGAATGTCTTCGCGGGATGCGTCGATAGTGTACTCGCACCATTCTTCCTGCGTGCGTCCCTCCGTGAACTCTTGTTCAACTCCGAAGCGGCGCGCCAGTTCAGTGCAAACCCAGTAGATCGACTTGCAATCGTAGAGGGGTTCAATCGCCTTCGACGCAACGATCGTGTATCCGAGATTGCCCGACGAGCCCTCCTTGATAACGTCCTCCTGCTCCGCGGTGGAAATGTCAGGCAGGATATAGTCCGCGTAACGCGCTGAAACCGTCATTTGAATATCGGAGACGACAATCAGCTCGGCCTTCGACTCGTCACGCAACAGTTCAACAGTTCGGTTGATATCACCGTGTTGATTTGTGAGGGCGTTGCCGGCGTACTGCCAGATCATCTTGATCGGAACGTCCAGCTTGTCTTTACCCTGAACGCCGCCGTTGGTTGCGGTCATGCGTTCGCCGTGGTCTACGGCGTCGGTCCAGGAGAACACCGAAATCGAGGCCTTGACCGGGTTCTCGGTGGAGTTGAACGGGAACTTCATCGGCAGGTTGAACGACGCTTCGCGCGCGCCCGTGCCGCCGCCGGGGACACCGATGTGTCCGAGCATTGCGGCCAGTGTGAATACTGCGCGCGCCTGGTTCTCACCGTTCGCGTGGCGCTGCGGGCCCCAGCCCTGCGTGACTGCGCACGGCTTTGCGGTGCCCATTTCGCGTGCCAAGCGACGAATCGTTGCCGCCGGAACGCCGGTGATGCTGGCGGCCCACTCGGGAGTCTTCTCGGTGCCGTCCTCACCCTTACCTTCAATGTATGAACGGTAAGAGGCGTTAGCAGGGGCGCCCTCGGGCATATGATCCTCATCGAATCCGACGCAATACTTGTCGAGGAATGCCTGGTCGTGCATATTTTCGGTAATGAGGACGTGCGCGATGCCGGCGACTAGTGCGGCGTCAGTGCCGGGGCGTAGCGCGATCCACTCATCGGAAAGGCCGATTGCGGAGTCGGAGTAACGCGGGTCGATAATGATCGTCCTGGTGCCGCTTTCTTTGCGGGTGCGTTGGGTTACGAAAAGTTCGCCGCCGCCGGACATCCTCGTCTCGAGCGGGTTGTTTCCGAACATCACTTGGAGTTTGGCGTTCTTCGCGTCCTCCAGGGAGTTTGACGCGACCCATCCGCCGTAGTGGTAGGGGTATGCCGCGGTGATCTGTGCCGTGGAGTAGTCGGCGTAGTGGTTTAGGTATCCGCCGAGCAGGTTCATGAGGCGCGCGAACGGTGTTTGCGCCGGCGGCCATGAGCGAGCCACGGTCGCGCCGAGTGTGCCCGTACCGTAGTTAAGGTAAATGGACTCGTTACCGTACTTGTCCAACAGTTCTTTCATCTTGTCGGCGATCTCGTCCAGAGCTTGCTCCCACGAAATCTCTTCCCACTCGCCGTCGCCGCGCATCGTTCCTTCTTTGCGCTTCAGCGGGGTCTTTAGGCGGTCGGGGTTGTAGATGCGGTGGCGGATCGACCGGCCGCGCACGCAGGCGCGGATCTGCTGGGTGCCGATCTCGTCGTCGCCGGTGCTTTCCGGCAGTACTCGGAAGATCTGCCCGTCCTTTACCTGAAGTTTCAGCGGGCAACGCGAACCGCAGTTAACCGTGCAAGCCGACCAGACGGTGGCTTCAGCATCTTCCGCGCCCTCGGCCGCAATCGCCTGGTTGGCAAGTCCAACGCCGGGCTTGCCTGAGAAGAATGCGGGGGAGGTGGCGAGGGCAGTCGCGCCGCCGGCGACCGCGCTCCACTTTAAGAATGAGCGTCGAGACGGCCCCTTTGGGGTGTCCTGGAGCTCGTGTAGCTCGTTAACGGGCACAGTAAACGCCTCCTAAAATCATGAGAATTTAACCCAAAAGTATCAATAGGTTTGTTAGAACCTCCCGAATCCTTGTTAAGTCAGTGAAAAGTGTCGGTCGACACACTGTGATTTAGCGAACAGTATGCTTTTAAAAACATTGGGCATTTCTTAAATCTGGTGACGCTGTGGAAAGCTTCTCGCGATCGAGCGAATTTGCATGAAACAGGTAGGCTTGAGTTCTGGGTGAAAACTGTTCCAAAGGAGGGCTCATGAGCAAAAAGAAGGACGATCCGCAGACCATGGCGCAAATGCGCGAGTGGTTAGAGGACGCATCGAACGTACTCGGAGTTGATCCGAAGGTAGTGCTCGCGGTTGCGCAGCCGCACTTGCTTGACTTGGCTGGCGATACGGCGCGTAATACTTCGCGGCCGGGCACGCCGCCCACGGCCTTCATTGTTGGCCTGGTAGCGGGGCTTGCCGGAGGCGATTCCGACGCCCTGATCGCGAAGTCGGTGGAGTCGGTTGAAACCCTTCGCGCACACATCGCAGACAACTACAAGGGTGGCGACGAGTGAGCGAAGCAGCCCGCATTATTCGCGCTGGAATCTCCTCGGACCCCGTCGACGAGCACGTAATCAGCGCTGAAGTTCAAGACGACCGCGCGGGAGCCATCGTCACGTTTACCGGCGCCGTTCGAAATCACGACCAGGGTAGGGGAGTTACGTCCATCGAATACTCCTCCCACCCAACTGCGCCGCAAATCATGCGTGAAATCCTTACCGAAATTGGGATGCGTGAGGGCGTGCATGCCGTGTCTTGCGTTCACCGTGTCGGCCACGTGAGTGTCGGCCAAAACGCGATGGTCGCCGTGGTTGCCGCGTCGCACCGCTCGCAGGCGTTCAGTGCGGTTTCGGACTTGGTGGATGAGGTTAAGGAACGTCTGCCGGTTTGGAAGAAGCAGCACTTCCCGGACGGCTCGCACGAGTGGACGGGCATTGCCGAGCTAAAGGACGCCGACGCCAACGAGTAACCGGTAGCTTCAAGCACTTTTGAGAAGCGAAAAAGCCCGCGCATCTAGTTAACTAGTTTGCGCGGGCTAACTTTTACCCTTCTGCAAGTGGCGCGATTCCACCGCGTTTGCCGTAGCGGAGCCTTTTATCCTCCCGCGAACGGGGGTAGTACGTCTAGTTCCGAAATGTTTGCGGCCGAGTCGGATCTCTCAACGCGACGTCCGTGCGCCAGGAATGTTGACACGCCTAGGATCCTTGCGAGCAAGTCGTTTCCCGCGCTCACCCGGTCCAGGACGTGCCCAACCGTTACGGGCGTGTCACCGTGCTCGCCCTCGGGATATAAAAGTTTGATGGAACTGGCACCGGCGGCCTCGGCGGCTCCGGCGAAAAAGCGAATGGTCACCACTTAACCTCCGATTCTCGACATTGTTCGCTCTGGAGGGCGGAAATCGGGACGCGACATCCCGTGGCCCGCTTGTTTTTCCCAGGTTGCGCCGATCCAGATTTGGGCGAGTTCCTCATCCGTTGCACCATCGCGCATCGGGGTTCGCAAGTCGGTTTCCGTTGTTGCAAATAGGCAGGTGCGCATCTGGCCGTCCGCGGTTAGGCGAGCGCGGTCGCACGCGGTGCAAAACGGGTTCGTAACCGACGCGATCACGCCAACATCGCCAGCCGGATGGTCAGCGGATTCAGCAACATTCCACAGCTCGGCGGGAGCGGCACCGCGCGGCTCGGAAGACGGCGTCAACTCAAAGCGCTGCGACAAGCGATCCAAAATATCCTGTTGCGTCAGCAACTGGTCACGCCGCCAACCGTGAGCCGGGCCAAGGGGCATCTGCTCAATAAACCGCAGGTGATAGCCGTGATCCAGGCAGAAAGCCAGCAGGTCTGCGACCTCGTCCTCATTAATCCCCTTCATCGCAACCGCATTGATCTTGATAGGGGACATTCCCGCATCCGCGGCGGCCTGAATACCGCGCAATGCGTCGTGCAAGCGGTCGCGGCGGGCGATCTGAGCGTAACGCTCCCGCGTCAGCGAATCCAGCGAAATGTTGGCCCGCGAAATCCCAGCTTCCACAAGGGACTCGGCGCGCTTATCAAGGCCCAGCCCGTTCGTCGTGATCGACATGGGTGGCGGGGTGCCCTTATGGGTGCGCAAAGTGGCGCATTCGGCGACTATATCTTCAAGGGAACGGCGAAGCAGAGGCTCGCCACCCGTGAAACGGATTTCTTCAACACCCAGCAACTCAACAGCGATGCGAACAAGACGCACAACTTCTTCATCGGTCAGGGTGTCCTCGGTGGGTAGCCAATCCAGTCCCTCCGCAGGCATGCAATAAGCGCAACGCAGATTGCAACGGTCCGTCAAAGACACGCGAACATCGCGCGCTACGCGGCCGTACTTATCGCGGAGCATGCCCTTGTCTGGCTCGAAATGCATCCTCTCACCTTTGCGAAAATATTCACGGATAGATCCGTGTCAAAGAATGTATCCCCTAGAGTCTACGACCGGGGGTCGACTCCCAGCCACTCGAACCAACCCCGGTGTAACACGATCCACGCGAGCAGTCCGTAACCGGCCTGATTTGGGAGGCCGACCGGGCTCATCGCAAGGTCATCGTGCCACTGATCGTGGGTTGCAAGCGGATTATACGTATCAATAAAAGGTATAGAGCGGCGTTCACAGACCTCTTTACACGCCTGCGACACCTGCTGTAACTGCTTAGTGTCAGACGTGGGAAGTGGCGGCGGGCCAACAACCATCACCTTGATGTCAAGCTGCGCGGCAACATCCACGATATTCGCCAGATTCAAACGCGTGCGAGCCGTGGATAAGCCGGCCTCAACGTCGGCCTTGCCAATCCCAATAACCAAACGATTGTCAGCACCATCTTTGAAACGCGGAAAACACTCGCGCTCCCAACGCTCTGCAAGCCCCGCAGTGGACTCGCCCGGAATCGCTAGTGGAAACACGTGCGAGTTCGCCGGCATATCCGTGCGAGCCAAAACGCGGCCAAGCCAACCCAGCGCGCGCGGATCGGCCGTTCCAGCAACCAGCTCATCGCCAACTACACATAACCTCAAAGCGTCCACACGATCCTCCTTCAAGCACTCACAATACTTTGTTTACCGCGGCGCCGCCGAATTCACAGGCCCACCAGCGGATGCGGGGAGGGCGTCTACGCACGCCGCGCAGCGTCATTCACCCGAAGGGCCCACCCGCGGATGCGGGGAGGGCGCACACCGTCCGCTTTGCCTAACGCTTGATGCCTCCCAAGCACGCCCTCATGCACGCAAAACAAAAGCAAGTGCGGGACCGGCCCCAAAGCCAGTCCCGCACCCGTACTTTTAATGGTTTAGCGGCGGAAAGCCTCGTCCATCAAGATTCCGTGCTGGTACTTGTGTAGCTGCATCGTGCCGGCAGCCGGGGAGGCCGCGGCGGGACGCGATACGACAGATACCTGCTGGTCAAACTCGGTGAACATGTTGAGCGCCAAGAACGGCCACGGACCCTGGTTCTCCGGCTCGTCCTGAACCCAAACGAGCTGCGCATTACCGAACGGTTCCACAGCCTTCTTCAGGTCCTCAACGGGCAGCGGGTAGTACTGCTCGAGGCGTACGATCGCGGTCTTGTTGTCGCCGCGGCTTGCGCGTTCCTTCACGAGGTCGTAGTACACGCGACCCGACGTCATGATCACGCGGTCAACATTTGCCGCGTTGTCGATGATCGCCTGATCCTGCTCGCCGTAAACGGTCTTGAAACCACCGGACGTGAACTCTTCAACCGAGGAGGCCGCCGCCGGAAGGCGCAGCAACTGCTTCGGAGTGAAGACGACCAGCGGTTTGCGAGGACGCTTGTACGCCTGCGTGCGCAACAGGTGGAAGTGGTTAGCCGGCGTGGACGGCTGGACGATCCACATGTTCTCTTCGGCAGCGAGCGACAGGTAACGCTCGATGCGGGCGGAGGAGTGGTCCGGGCCCTGGCCTTCGTAGCCGTGCGGTAGCAGTAGCACCACGGAGGAGCGCTGCGCCCACTTCTGCTCGGCCGACGAAATGAACTCGTCGATCACCGACTGCGCGCCGTTCGCGAAGTCACCGAACTGTGCTTCCCACAGAACCAGTGCTTCGGGGCGCTCCAGCGAGTAGCCGTACTCGAACGCCATCGGCGCGTATTCCGAAAGCGTCGAGTCGTAAATGTCGAACTTGGGCTGGCCTTCAACCAGGAAGTTCAGCGGCGTCCATTCGCGACCATTGTTGTGATCGTGGAGGACGGCGTGGCGTTGCACGAAGGTTGCGCGGCGCGAGTCCTGGCCGGACATGCGAACCGGCGTGCCCTCCATGAGCAGGGAGCCGAACGCGAGAAGCTCGCCGAAGCCCCAGTCGATCTTGCCCTCGCGGGACATTTGCTGGCGCTTTTCAAGCAGCTTGCCCATCTTCGGGTGAGGCGTGAAGCCCTCCGGAATATTCACGTGAGCATCGCCAATACGCTCGACAACGTCACGCGGAATCGGGGATTCCCAGCCCAGCATCATGCCCTGACCCAGGCGCTGTGCCTCCGGGCGTTCCAGACCGGCAACCGTTTCAGCTGAAGCGTCAGACTTCGTGGCCTCGCGCGTCTCCTTCAGGATCTGGTCGAGCAGGTCGTGGTACTCCTGCAAAGCCTTCTCGGCCTCTTCCGCAGAAATGTCACCGCGGCCGACAAGGTCCTGAGCGTAACGATCGCGGGTCGTAGCAGTGCGGTCGATCAGCGCGTACATTACCGGTTGCGTCATCGACGGGTCGTCGCCCTCGTTGTGTCCACGACGACGGTACGAGACGAGGTCGATGATGACGTCCTTGTGGAACTCCTGACGGAACTCGAACGCGAGCTTCGCAACGCGCGCAACCATTTCCGGATCGTCACCGTTTACGTGGAAGATCGGAACCTGCAGGCCCTTTGCCATGTCGGTGGCGTACTTCGTGGAACGCGCAACCGTGTTGGAGGTCGTGAAGCCGATCTGGTTGTTAATGATGATGTGCAAGGTGCCGCCGTTACGGTAGGCGGGAACCTGGCTCATGTTCAGGGTCTCGTAGACAACACCCTGGCCGGCGAACGCGGCGTCACCGTGAATCAGGATCGGCAGGACGGGCCAGCCCGGCTCGTTCAGCTTGTCGTGCTTAGCGCGAACAACGCCCTCAAGCACGCCGTCAGCGGCCTCTAGGTGCGACGGGTTAGCAGCCAGGTAAACCTTGGTGGCCTGACCGTCGTCGGCGGTGAATACGCCCTCGGTACCCAGGTGGTACTTCACGTCACCCGAGCCCTGCACCGAACGCGGGTCGGCGTTGCCTTCAAACTCGGAGAAGATCTGGCCGTACGACTTACCGGCAATGTTTGCCAGCACGTTTAGGCGGCCACGGTGAGCCATGCCAATGCCGACTTCTGCAATGTTGTCGTGAGCGGCAACCCACAAAACGCGGTCGAGCAGAGGAATCAGGGATTCGGAGCCTTCAAGCGAGAACCGCTTTTGACCGATGTACTTGGTCTGCAAGAAATGCTCGAAAGCTTCTGCCTTGTTCAGCATCGACAGGATGTGACGCTGAGTTTGCAAGGAAGGCTTCTCCCACGGGTGCTCAACGCGCTGTTGGATCCACTCGCGCTGCTTGGGGTCAACCATGTGCATGTACTCGATACCCACGGAGCGGGTGTACGTGTCACGAAGTTGCTCGAGGATCTCGCGTAGCGTCATGAAGTCGCGACCGCCGAAACCACCGGTCGGGAACGAGCGGTCCAAGTCCCAAACGTTCAGGCCGTAGGTCGACAGGTTCAGATCCGGGTGGCGGCGAACCTTGTAATCTAGCGGGTCGGTGTCCGCGGCGAGGTGGCCGGCAACGCGGTACGCGTGGATGAGCTCCACGATGCGTGCGGGCTTGCCCTTCTCGCGATCCGAATCGTATTCCTTGTCGCGCTCCCAACGGTAGGGAACGTAGGGGATACGCATCGAGTCAAAGACGCGGTCGTAGAAGCCGTCCTGACCGGCAAGCTTGCGCGAAACGTTACGCAGCAGCTCGCCTGACGCCGCACCCTGAATGATGCGGTGGTCGTACGTGGACGTCATCGTCATGATCTTGCCAACGCCCAGCTCAGCCAAACGCTGCGGGGAAGCGCCCGCCCATTCGACCGGGTAGTCGGTTGCGCCAACACCGATGATCGAGCCCTGGCCCTTCATCAGTCGCGGAACCGAGTGGGTGGTACCGATCGTGCCCGGGTTGGTCAGCGTGACCGTGCCGCCGGCAAAGTCGTCACCGGTCAGCTGGCCGTTACGCGCGCGACGAACGATGTCCTCGTACTTTCCAACAAACTCAGAGAACGTGAGGGTGTCCGCGTCGTGAATGACCGGAACCATCAGCATGCGCGAGCCATCCTTGCGCGGGATGTCAATCGCCAGGCCAAAGCCAACGTGAGCGAAATGCTCGATAGCCGGCTTGCCCTTTTCGTCCATCGTGTAGCGGACGTTCATCGAAGGCATCTCAACTAGAGCCTCGACAAGCGCGTAACCAATCAGGTGGGTGAACGAAACCTTGCCGCCGCGAGTGCGAGCCAGGTGTCCATTAATTACCGCGCGGTTCTCGATCAGAAGCTTCGCGGGAATCTGACGAGCCGACGTAGCGGTCGGAACTTCCAGCGAGGCGTCCATGTTCTTGGCGACTGCGCGGAAGGCACCCTTTAGAGTTTCGACCTCGTCCTCGGTACGCAAATCTTCATTCAACTTCGACGCGGCACCGCTGTGCTGAAGGCGCGTGTACGGCGAAGTCGCTTGCGCGATCTTCGACAGTGGGCGCGGCGGAAGGTCGGAGCGAGTCACGTCCGTTGCGTTCGGGTTGAAACGTGAAGCCGACGCGGCAACCGGAGCGGAAGAGCTCATCGGTGCGGAGTCAGCAGAAATTTTTGAGGGGTCCGACGGCGCCGGCGGGGCGGGCCTGCGTACAGCTGCCTGTATCGGACCGGATGTGTTATCAGTCATCGCTCCTGCTTCCTTGGTTCGCGATCTTTTCAACGAGTCCAGTTGGTTGCTTCGATTCTGGATAATCGCGCTCTACAACTGGCTAATAGTGTAGGACGAAAGCCGCGTAATTTCGCGTGATATAGCCAGATTTTAGGAAGTTTTTGACAACCCATAATCGGCCATGGCTTAACCGTTTCCAAATGCCTACACCCACCTAAATATGCTTTGAAATTTGCGAGGGCGGGCGAGGGGTCGGATCGGGTTGTGCGCCGACCGTGGGTGAGTGTCGCCGGGCGGGTTGAGGTGCGGCTGGCGTTAGCAGAACCACGAAACGGTACGCGCGCGGTCACTGTTTTTTGGATAAGCTGACGAGGATGAATAAAGATGAACCTCCTCGAAGTTTTAAGCCGGTGGTGAGCCGGTGATTTATGATCTTCTGATGATCTTGCTGGGCGTTGTTTTAACGCTTGGTACGGCGGTGTTCGTTGCCGCAGAGTTCTCCTACGTCGCCCTTGATTCCGCTTCTGTTGAGCGTCGAGCTAACGCGGGTGACAAGCGTGCAAAGCAAATCCTCGGCGCGATCCGTACCCTGTCTACGCAGCTTTCGGGCGCGCAGGTCGGTATTACGCTGACTACGATCTTGCTGGGATACACCACGCAGGTGGCTTTGCTCGACATGTTCTCGAAGCTGCTGACTAACGCGGGGCTTGCAACCGCGTTGGCAACTACGCTCGCGGTTGCGCTTTCAGTGGTAGTGGTAAACGCGTTTTCGATGGTGTTTGGCGAACTTGTGCCAAAGAACATGGCGCTCGCGGATCCGCTACACACCGCGGGTTTGGTCACCCCGGTGCAGACGGGTTTTTCAAAGCTGCTGCACCCGCTCATCAAGTTGCTTAACGACACTGCAAACAAGGTGCTGCACGCAATGGGGATCGAGCCGATGGAGGAAATCTCTTCGGCGCGTTCAGCATCCGAACTTGCCGCGCTGGTTCGTCACTCCGCGGAGGAGGGCACCCTTGACACCTCCACCGCAACGCTGCTTACAAAGTCGATTGCGATCGGGGAGCTGTCCGCGGTTGACGTCATGACCGACCGCGGTCGCATGCAGTACATTCCCGAATCCGGGTCCGCCGCCGACGTGGTGGAACTCGCCCGCACCACCGGCCACTCGCGCTTTCCGGTAGTCGGCGATGACTCCGATGACATCATCGCGTTCGTCTCGCTTCGCCGCGCCATCGCGGTGCCTTTTGAAAAGCGCGCCGAAGTTTCCGTCATGTCGTCCTCCCTTATATCGGATGCGCCAAAAGTGCCCGAAACGCTCGCGCTTGCACCACTGCTTGTGCAACTGCGTTCCGAAGGCCTGCAGGTCGCGGTCGTTGTCGACGAGTACGGGGGAACGTCCGGAATCGTCACGCTTGAGGACGTCGTGGAAGAAATCGTGGGTGAAGTCGCTGACGAACACGACATGCGCCGCCACGGTATTCGCCGCCAAAAGGACGGCAAGTGGAAAGTGCCGGGCACACTACGCCCGGATGAGCTTGAAGAACGCACCGGCATTTTCGTGCCCGAGGAAGGCCCTTACGAAACGCTTGGCGGCTTCATGATGTTTAAACTCAGCCGCATCGGCCAGATGGGGGACGTCGTAACCGAGGGGGACGTGACGTTGCGCGTTGCCCGCATGGATGGCCGCCGCATCGACCAAATCATCGTTGAAGGGCCGGCTCAAAACGCGGATGCGACGCTAGACGCCGAAGGCCGCGAGCTGCGAAAGGGAGGTGGCGCCAAATGAGTATTGGCACCGGACTCCTCATTACCTTGCTACTGCTGGCCTTGAACGCGTTCTTTGTTGGCGCGGAGTTCGCGGTGACGTCTTCGCGGCGCGCCCAAATTGAACCGCTCGCAGAAGAGGGCAAGCGGGGTGCGAAAACAGCGCTGTGGGCAATCGAGCACGTGTCTTTGATGCTGTCGATCTCTCAGCTGGGCATTACCGTTGCGTCGACCTCCTTGGGCGCTGTTGCGGAACCGGCCATCGCGCGCCTGCTGCAAAAACCAATGGTCGCCATGGGCTTGCCCGCGGAGGCCTCCCACGCCGTTGGCTTCGTAGGCGCCCTCCTGATCGTTTTGTATCTGCACGTCGTGTTCGGCGAGATGGTTCCAAAGAACATCTCCGTGTCAAGGCCCGACAAAGCGCTGCTTATCCTCGCGCCGCCACTAGTTGCAATCGGCCGCCTGCTTCGCCCGATCGTTGTGGGTCTCGACCACCTCGCAAACTGGTTCGTACGCAAGTTTGGCCTCGAGCCGCGCTCTGAAGTTGCGTCCACATTTACCGCCGAAGAGGTCGCCTCGATCGTCGAGCTGTCCCAGCAGGAGGGCACGATCCACGACGACATCGGCCTGCTCACAGGCACCCTGGAGTTCTCCGAAGAATCGGTCGGGGACACCATGGTCGCCCTCGAAGACGTAATCGGACTACCCGCTACCGTGACGCCCGCGGACGTGGAACGCGAAGTCGCGAAGACCGGGTTCTCCAGGTATCCGATCCTTGACGACTCCGGACTGCCCGCCGGCTACATTCACCTAAAGGACGTGCTGTACGCGCGCCCCGAACAGCGCGACCTGCCGGTTGACGATTGGCGTTTTCGTGAAATGCCGATCGTTCGCGCCGAAGACGAAGTCGAGGACGCGCTACGGATCATGCAAGAATCCGGCACGCACCTGGCGGAAGTCGTGCGGGATGGAAAGCCCGTTGGCGTCCTATTCCTGGAGGACGTTATTGAGGAGCTCGTCGGGGAAGTGCGCGACGCCCTCCAACGCGATGATCTTCTAATGGAACGCGAACTGGATGCCGAAGACTAAAGCGCCGCGACGCGATGAGTGCTTAACGTACGTGCAACGCTCGCGGAGGGTTTAGAACAAAAGGTGAAACTTTCCACAGGATGACAAAAAGATTGGTTTAATTACTTCGGCCGTTATATGTTCGTTATGAACAGACAACGACTCGACTGTTCGTAAATATCTGAGATTTTGAATTCGCACCCCTATTTTGCGTGTGCGAATTGGGGAAGTTTTCGGAAGGACCGCAGAACTTGACTGCACACGATGCGCCGCAAGGATCGCCGTTTCCAACTCGCCGTGAGTTGCGCGAACAGGCGACCGCGAAACACAAGTCGAGTAAGCGCATTAGCCTATCCGCATTAACCCGCGGTGGCCTGCTTGCAGTGCTCGCAGCAGCCACGGTCGCGGTACCCGTTTCCGGTTTCGTAGGCCCCGACAATTCGCTGTCACTTCCGTCAAAAGCCGTTGCGGCTCCCATCTCTGAGTCTTCTTGGGTCGAGTCTGAAGACACCGTCGTTACCGAAGCTGTTGGTCTTCGCGAAGTTGCGTCCGCGGCGTCGAGGGCGAAGCTTAGAACTCCTTTGGAAATCTCCGAGTGTTTGACCGTGATGCCCGCAAACGGTGACCGTGAGGTCACGGAGTCCGCTCCGATCGTCTGGCCCATGGTGTCCGGCACGTTTAACTTTGCATCCCCGTTTGGAATGCGCTTCCACCCCGTGCTCGGATATTCGCGTATGCATGAGGGCGTGGACATGGCTGGGCCGCTCGGAACCCCGATTTTTGCGCCGGCCGACGGCGTGGTGTTGGAATCCCACCCCCAGAGCGGGTCGGGCTACTGGATTAAGATCCAGCACGAATACGCGGACGGTGGTACTTTCTACACCGGTTACGCGCACATGTATGCCTCTGACGTCCTCGTGAAGGAGGGCGACAAGGTGTCTGCCGGCCAGAAGATCGCGGCGGTAGGTAACACCGGAACTTCTACGGGCCCGCACCTGCACTTTGAGGTTCACGATTCCAGTGACACCCCGATCGATCCTGTCTCTTGGCTTGAAGCTCAAAACGCCCGCCAGCCGGGTCAGGGCTGCGAGTAGTCGTGTACCGGGTCCCACACTTTGGGCCAGCACTTGTCATAGCGCACCGCGGTGGTGCCCTGCTCGCCCCAGAAAACTCCTGGGAATCTTTTGAAAACTGCGACCGGCTGGGGTTTAACCTGGTCGAGTCAGATGCTCACTTAACTTCCGACGGCCGTGTCGTACTGATTCACGATCCCGTTTTAGAGCGCGTATCGGACGGTTTCGGACCGGTTGCTTTGCACACGTGGGATGAACTGCAGGAAGTAACTATCAACGGGTCTGCGCGCGGACCGGTTTTGCTTGAGGATGTCCTGTCGTCATTTCCGAACCTGCACCTGAACTTGGATGCTAAGGAAGAGCAGGTTTGGAAGCCAATGGTTGACGTCATTCGCGCTCACGATGCCACCGACCGCGTGCTGATTGCGTCTTTTGATTCCGCTCGTTTGCGCCGCGTTCGCCGCTATGCGCCCGAGTTGCAAACGTCGATGGGGCAAATGGAAGTTGCGCGCCTGTTCTTAACCACGCAGACAGCAATCATCAAACGCCAAGGGCGGGTTCCGCTTCCAAAACGCGGAATCGTGGCGGCGCAGGTGCCGCTGAACTTCGGCAAGATCCCACTCGTCACAAAGCGCTTCGTAGCAACCGCCCACAGGCTTGGGGTTGCCGTACACGTGTGGACACTAAATGAGCCAGAAGAAATCGTTACCGCCCTCGACATGGGGGTCGACGGCATCATCACAGACCACCCCGTGCTGGCAAAAGAAATCATTGAAGCGCGCGGCAGAATGTGATCTTGCCCGATCCCACGCTCGCCCTCACGGCCGGTTTGGAAATGCCAAGTCAAAATGAACTAGACTGATCCGGTACCGCGACGCACTCGCTAGCGCACGTGTGTTGCAGGTACGGCCCGCAAACGCGGTTTTAGCCCCGATAGCTCAGCGGATAGAGCGTCTGCCTCCGGAGCAGAAGGTCGCAGGTTCGAGTCCTGTTCGGGGCGCTTTTGCTACCCGCAACAAGGTTGTATCCCACGCGCCCAAAGCCCGCGCGATAAAGGTGGATAATGGGCAGAGAAGTTATTACAAATAGGAGGCCCCATGCGCGTACACATCGCCGCTGACCACGCAGGTTACGAACTTCGCAAATATTTGATTGAGCGCCTAGAGCGAGCCGGTCACGAAGTTGTTGACCACGGCGCCAAAGAATACGACGCCATGGACGCGTACCCCACCATGTGCATTCCGGCCGCCGAGGCCGTAGCCGCAGACCCCGATTCCCTGGGCATCGTGATCGGCGGTTCCGGTAACGGCGAGCAGATGGCCGCGAACCTCGTTGACGGCGTGCGCGCAGCCCTCGTGTGGAGCGAATCCACCGCCGTGTTGGCCCGCGAGCACAACAATGCGAACGTCATTGCGATTGGTGCGCGTCAGCATTCGCGTGAGGAAGCCGCCCACTTCGTGAAGGTGTTCTTGGCTACCGCGTTCTCGGGCGATTCCCGCCACGAAGACCGCATCGCCATGATGGCGGACTACGAGCAGAAGCGCTGCAAGTAACATTTTCGAGGGCGTGCGCGGTTGACCGACCCGCGGTTGTATCGCCCGGGAGGGCGTTTGCGCCCTCGCATAATAGCAACGCTTTGGGCGCCTGGTTGTGACCAACTGGGCGCCCAATTTGCGGGCGCGAGTTACCCCTAAAACGGTCGAACCCATAAGATTGAGGGCGTGACTCCAAAAGATTTAGAAGAACTCATTCACGCAGTACTAACAACCTCCGTTGAAAGCGGCGCGGTTGAACTTGCGGCGGAAGATATTCCCGCGCAGGTCACCGTGGAACGCCCTCGTAACCGCGAACATGGCGACTGGGCCACCAATATCGCTATGCGCCTTGCGAAAAAGGCGGGCACGAACCCGCGCGCACTGGCACAGATCCTGGCGGATCGTTTGGTGCAGCAAGACGGGATCGCCGAAGTTGACGTTGCGGGACCGGGGTTCATCAACATCCGACTCGACGCCGCATCCGCGGGCGAACTGGCCCGCACCATTTTGGAGGCCGGCGAACAGTACGGTCACAACGAGTCCAAGGCGGGCTCTCACGTAAACCTCGAGTACGTCTCGGCTAACCCGACGGGCCCCATCCACTTGGGCGGCGCACGCTGGGCGGCTGTTGGCGACTCGATGGCTCGACTTCTCAAGGCAGCCGGAGCTGAAGTTACCCGCGAGTACTACTTCAACGACCACGGCTCGCAGATCGACCGTTTCGCGCGTTCCCTGTACGCGCGCGCCAAGGGCGAGCCCGCCCCCGAAGACGGCTACGGCGGCCAGTACATCGAAGACATCGCCAACCAGGTCATGGCCGACGCGAAGGCCGCAGGCGAACCGAACCCGCTCGAGCTTTCCGAAGAAGACGCCGTGGAGGCGTTCCGCGCTCGCGGGGTGGAGCTCATGTTCGCCGAAATCAAGGCAAAACTAACCGAGTTCCGCACCGAGTTTGACGTGTTCTTCCACGAAGACTCCCTGCACGAATCGGGCGCCGTCACCGAAGCGATTCAGATCCTTCGCGACCGCGGCCATATTTACGACGAGGGCGGAGCCACCTGGCTTCGAACCACCGACTTTGGCGACGACAAAGACCGCGTAATCATCAAGTCCGACGGTGACGCCGCGTATTTTGCGGGCGACCTGGCCTACTACTTGGACAAGCGCAACCGCGGTGCGGACGAGGCCGTCTACCTGCTGGGCGCTGACCACCACGGTTATATCGGCCGCATGATGGCGATGTGTGCCGCGTTTGGCGACGAGCCGCACAAGAACCTGCAGATCCTAATCGGACAGCTAGTTAACCTGGTTCGCTCCGGCAAGCCGGTGCGCATGTCCAAACGCGCAGGCACAGTCGTAACCTTGGACGACCTCGTGGACGCTGTTGGGGTGGATGCCGCGCGTTACTCGCTGGTTCGCACCTCGATTGATCAAAACGTTGACATCGACCTCGACCTGCTGTCGCAAAACACTAATGACAACCCGGTGTACTACGTGCAGTACGCGCACGCCCGCACCGCAAACGTGGGGCGCAACGCGGATGAGCACGGTGTGACGCGCGATCAGGGCTTCGACCCGTCGGCGCTCGACCACCCGGCTGACGCGCAGCTGCTAGGCGTGCTCGCGCAGTTCCCGGCGGTAGTCGGCCAGGCCGCGCAGTTCTTGGAACCGCACCGCGTTGCCCGCTACCTTGAAGAGCTCGCCTCCGCCTACCACACCTGGTACGCCCAGTGCCGCGTAACCCCGCGCGCCGAAGAGGAAGTCACCGCCGGACACGTTGCCCGCCGCTGGCTCAACGACGCGGTCAAGCAGGTGTTGGCAAACGGCCTCGGCCTGCTTGGAGTCACCGCGCCCGAGCGCATGTAGTCGGCCCGAAGCGGAACCAAAGCGCACCCAGACCGGCGGTCCTCCGCAGGGTAGGTAGCCGGCGTCAGCGTTCGCAGCGGCCCCGCAATAGTAGAAGTTAAGTGAAGGAGTCCCATGAGCACCGCCCTCGAAAATGAACGATGCCCACAGCCCCACGAACGCCCGGATTTGTGGCCGTGGAGTGCGAAGTTTGAGGGCGGGCAGCTCTGGCTGGGTGGCCGCCCGGCGACGCAGCTGGTGGAAGACTTTGGCTCGCCGGTGTACGTGCTGGACGAGTCCGACTTGGCGGGGCGTGCAACCGTGTGGGCAACCGTCATGGCCGAAGAGTTCTGGGACGGCTACGGCATGGGCGGCGGTAGCGCGTACTACGCGGCAAAAGCGATGATGAGCGCGCGCGTCATCGAAATCGTGACCGCGGCCGGCATGGGCGTGGACACGGCGAGCCTCGGTGAACTAACCACGGCGCTACGCGCGGGCGCCGACCCGGACATGATCGGCCTGCACGGCAACAACAAGTCCGACGAGGAGCTCCGCCTGGCAATCAGCGCGGGCGAGCGGGGGATTGCCCGCATCGTGATTGACTCACCCGACGAGGTCGGCAGAGTCGCTCAGATCGCCTCCGAACTAGGCCGAAAAGCGCGAGTCATGATCCGCGTAACCACCGGAGTTCACGCCGGCGGCCACCAGTTCATCGCGACCGCGCACGAAGACCAAAAGTTCGGCCTGTCCCTAGCGAACGGCACTGCAAAGCGCGTCGCCCTCGACATTCAAAACTACGATTCGCTTGACTTCGTGGGCGTTCACAGCCATATCGGGTCGCAAATCCGCGACCTGGACGCGTTCTTTGAATCCGCGTCCCGCTTGCTTGGCCTGGTTAAAGATTTATCGAATGAGGGCGTGGCCTGCCGCGAGGTGGACCTCGGCGGGGGATACGCGATCACGTACACCGGGGCGGACCCCGAACCCGCAAGTCCGAAGGAGATCGCGCGGGCGCTCGCGGGCGCGGTACGGGCCGCGTGCGAGGAACTGGACCTGCAGGTGCCGCACGTGTCCATCGAGCCGGGCCGGTCCACGGTTGGCCCCACCACGGTCACGCTGTACAAGGTGGGCACCGTGAAAGAAGTACCGCTGGAGGGGATGTCCCGCCTGTACGTATCGATTGACGGCGGTATGTCGGACAACATTCGCCCCGCGCTGTACGAAGCAAACTACACGGCACTCTTGGCAAACCGAGAGGGCAGCAGCGCCCTCGTAAACGCACGCGTTGTTGGAAAACACTGCGAATCCGGTGACATTGTCGTGCACGACTTGGCCCTGCCGGCCGATATTAAACGCGGAGACATTTTGGCAGTCCCGGCGACGGGCGCATACGGGCACGCCATGTCGTCGAACTACAACATGCTGACGCGACCGGGAACTTTGGGAGTCGGCGCGGGGGAGCCACACTGGATTGTGTACCCCGAAAAACTTGATCACCTTTTGGCACGCGACGCGTTTTTGGACGCAAACAACTAGGCTCAAGGAAGCTCAAGGTAAGGATCTACCGGATCTGGAGGAAACATGACCGTCCAAAACATTGCCGTACTGGGTGCGGGGACCGTGGGAGCGCAGGTGCTGCGTTTGATTAATGAGCACCGCGACGACCTGCAGGCGCGCTCGGGGGCACAGTTGAACGTGTCTGCGGTTTTGGTGCGCGACGTCAACGCGAAGCGCGACTGGGACGTGGATCCAAACCTTCTGACGACAGATGCGCAGGCCGCTATTGACGGCGCCGACATCGTGATCGAACTGATTGGTGGCATCGAGCCGGCATTCACCTACGTTAAGCGCGCGCTTAAGAACGGCTCCACCGTGATTACGGGCAACAAGGCGCTTTTAGCCCAGCACGGTCCGAAACTTTACGAGCTTGCCGCGCAAAACGACACGGACCTGTACTATGAGGCCGCTGTGGCGGGCGCGGTGCCGATCGTTTACGGCCTGCGCGAATCGCTCGCGGGTGACCGCGTTAACCGCATGATCGGCATCGTGAACGGTACGACGAACTTTATCCTCGACCAGATGGCGACAACGGGGGCCAGCTATGAGGAGGCCCTGAAAGAAGCCCAGGATTTGGGTTACGCCGAGGCCGACCCGACCGCGGATGTGGAGGGCCTGGACGCGGCGGCCAAGTGCGCGATCATGGCGTCACTGGCGTTCCACTCGCGCGTGACCATGGAAGACGTTGAGGTCGAAGGCATCACGTCGATTACCGCCGAAGACATGGAGGAAGCCGCCAAGCAGGGCATGGTCATTAAACTGCTGGCGATTGCTGAACGCCGCGTCGATATTGAGGGCGTGGAGGGAATCGGCGTGCAGGTCTATCCCGCGCTGGTTCCGACTACACACCCGCTCGCTACGGTTTCGGGCGCGTTTAACGCTGTGGTTCTAGAGAACGAGTCGGCTGGCCGCCTCATGTTCTACGGTCAGGGCGCGGGCGGCGCTCCGACTGCGTCGGCAGTGCTATCGGACTTGGTGGCGGGCGCGTCGCACCGCGTGCGGGGCGGGCACGCTCCGCGCGAGTCGCGTTACGCGGAGCTTCCGATCCTCGATCCGGGTTCGGCGCAGACTCGTTTCCAGGTGCGCATTCGCGTGCGTGAGGCCGCTGGCGTTTTGGAAGAGGTTGCCGGCATTTTTGCTCGTCACGGCGTGTCCTTGCTCGCGGTGCAACAGAATAAGGCGAAGGATGGTCAGGACGTGCAGATCGTCCTCGCTACGCATACGACTAGGGATTCTGACTTGCAGGCTGTTATTGACGCGCTTGGTAAGTCGAAGTCGGTTTTGGCGATTGAGTCTAGCCTGCGGGTTGAAGGAGACGACTAGGAAAATGCGGCTCACTAACGACTTTGCGCGCGTTCGCGTGCCGGCCACGTCTGCGAACATTGGGCCGGGCTTCGATCATACGGGGCTTGCGCTTGATTTGTTTGATGAGGTCGAGATTCGCGCTGTCGTTGGTGACACGTTCGTTCAGGTTATGGGTCACGGTGCGGACACGGTTCCGACCGGTGAGGATAACTTGATCGTCCAGTCGGTTCGTCGCGGGCTGGATTATATGGATGCGTCGCAGGTGGGGATCCACATGGTGGCGCGCAATAGGATTCCGCACGGGTCGGGTTTGGGGTCGTCAGCTGCTGCGATTGTGGCGGGGTTGATGTTGTCTCGCGCGCTGGTTGGCGAGGGGGCGATGAGCGACCGTGAGGTGTTTGAACTTGCCACGCAGATTGAGGGGCATCCCGATAACGCGGCTCCCGCGGTGTTTGGCGGGGTTACTTTTTCGTGGATGGAGGGCGAGGACCGCGACGCGCAAACTGTTGTGGTTCCGCCGCCGGCTGGGATTGACGCCTGCGTACTAACGCCGAGTTATTCGGTTGCGACCTCCAAGGCGCGGTCTGTGTTGCCCGAGCAGGTGCCGCACGAGGACGCTACGTTTAACGTTGCCCGCGCGTCGCTGCTGTCGCTGATTTTGGCGGGCGTGGCCTCCACGGAGCATCTGATGGCCGCCACGGAGGATCGCCTCCACCAGGCGCAGCGCGCGTCCGCGATGCCCGCAACATACGACCTGGTTCAATATCTTCGAGGACGCGGCCTGCCGGCCGTCGTGTCCGGGGCTGGCCCCAGCGTACTGGTTTTGGCAAACCTTGACCCCGCGATGCGCAGGGAAGCGGAGGCCGCCGGCTGGAAAGTAAAGTGCCCCGGCATCAGCCCTGTCGGTGCGACGATCATCGAGGCAACCCGATCCAACTAAAACGCTGCTCGCCCTCGTAAAATAAACGCGTTGCACACGATCTTTAATTCACTGCCATTTCCGTCCAGACAAAACTACTGATACTATTTCCAACAGGTTCCAACGAACCGCAAGCTGGCTTCGGTCAGCGTCTTTAATCTTCCATCACGTTGTTCGTGCAGGGAAGAATGTACTCACATCCTTTTGATGTTCCTTTCTTTTCTGCTTTCTTTGATGGAAACGCTCCTGCTTATTTGAGCAGAGATTCACACGGCCACTCGATGGCATCACCAGTGAGGAAATTCGTTGAGCGATAACCCAACACCCAAGAGACGTCCACTGTCACAGATGCGTCTTGCTGAACTGCGCGAAGTCGCTGAAGAGATGGGTCTTCAAGACTACGCAAAGATGCGCAAGCCTGACCTTTTGGCGGCAATCCGCGGAGCTCGTGGCGACAAGCCGCGCGGCAGGGGAGCGTCACAATCTCAAACTTCAAAGCCGAACGAGGGCGCCGCGGCCGCTGGCGACAACAGCCAAGAGGCGGGCCGTCAAGACACGAATCGCCAGGACGGGGCGCGCCAGGACGCGCAGGGCTCCGGTAAGGCCGACCAAGGCAAGTCCGGTTCGGAGGATTCTAACGAGGAGCCTCGCCGCCGTCGCCGCCGCGCAGCTACGGCGGGCGCGGGATCTCCCGAGTCGATCCAGCTGGATGTTAAGGCCGAGTTGAAGGCCGCCCAGAAAGACCAGTCCGATGACAACGCGGGTCAAAAGCAGGATCACCGCGGCAAGCGTGACGACCACAAGAAGTCGCTCGACGACATTAAGCTTCCGTCCGCGGATGATGACAGCGACGATTCGGACAACAACGACAACGACGGCCGCGATAATAACGATCGTGGTAACCGTCGTCGTAACAATCGTCGCGATAATAACCGCGATAATGGAGGCCGTCGCCGGCGCGGTCGCGACCGCAACAAGCGCCGCCGCGACGACCGTGAGGTAGAGATCGACGAAGACGACGTACTAATCCCGATCGCGGGCATCCTGGACGTTCAGGAAAACCACGCGTTCGTGCGCACGTCCGGCTACCTTCCCGGCCCGAACGACGTTTACGTAACGCTCGGTAACGTTCGCCGTTGGAACCTGCGTCCCGGTGACGCGGTCGTCGGCTCGGTTCGCCAGCCGCGTGAGGGCGAGCGTCAGCGTCAAAAGTACAACGCTTTGGTAGCCGTGGATTCGGTTAACGGCATTCCGGTTGATAAGGCCGGTGGCCGCCCGGAGTTCGCGAAGCTCACCCCGCTTTACCCCGACGACCACTTGCGTCTGGAGACCACTCCTAAGGCCATTACGCCGCGCATCATCGACCTGGTTGCGCCGATCGGTAAGGGCCAGCGCGGCCTGATCGTATCCCCGCCGAAGGCCGGTAAGACGATCATCATGCAGCAGATCGCTAACGCGATTTCGCAAAACGACCCCGACGTTCACCTGATGGTCGTCCTGGTCGACGAGCGCCCCGAGGAAGTCACCGACATGCGTCGCACGGTCAAGGGCGAAGTCATCGCCTCGACGTTTGACCGTCCGGCCTCGGACCACACTATCGTTGCGGAACTCGCAATCGAACGCGCCAAGCGCCTGGTCGAACTCGGCCACGACGTGGTTGTCCTCCTTGACTCGATTACCCGCCTGGGACGCGCCTACAACCTGGCGGCCCCCGCGTCGGGTCGTATCCTGTCCGGTGGTGTGGACGCGTCCGCGCTGTACCCGCCGAAGAAGTTCTTTGGCGCCGCACGAAACGTTGAAGAGGGCGGCTCGCTAACCATCATTGCGTCGGCTCTGGTCGAGACCGGCTCCAAGATGGACGAGGTCATCTTCGAGGAGTTCAAGGGCACCGGCAACATGGAGTTGCGCCTGTCGCGTCAGCTGGCCGACCGCCGTATCTTCCCTGCCGTCGACGTCAACGCGTCGGGCACGCGCCGCGAAGAGCTCCTGTTCAAGAAGGAAGAACTCGCAATCATGTGGCGTCTGCGCCGCGTGCTGGGCGTTTTGGAACAGCAGCAGGCTCTGGAGCTTGTACTTGACAAGCTGCAAGACACGCAGAACAACGCCGAGTTCCTCATGGCAATCGCAAAGACGACGCCCAAGGACTAGGCAACAAAGCGCGGCACCCGACATGAAGGGGCCTCGCGTCAATCTAAATAAGAAGGCGGCGGCAACCAGGGAATCTGGTTGCCGTCGCCTTTGCTTGCGCCCGCGTTACTCGCGTGTTTCGCTACCGCCTCTGGTTGCGCGCTTCGCTACCGCGTTTGGTTCAGCCCGCGTTGCGTGCGTCCGCGTTGCTTGCGCTTGCTTTTAAGAATTCACAGACTGGTAGGTCTCGTTCGGTTTCTTCTGTCCCGCTGGAATCGCAACGTCGATGATGTTTTCACCAACCGGGCGCGGACACGTGCCAAACGGCAGGTAGTGGGCGGGGAAGTTGTGCGAATAGTTGAAGTCGACCACGAAGCCGTCCTCGGTCTCGCGCAGGGGTGCCCTGCGCCAAAGTGCGGATTCCTTGCCGGAGGTGAGGTCTTCGAAAATCACGAAAGGCTCCGGCGCCTGCGTCACCACGAGCGTGCGCGTGCGGTCCTCAAACGGAATATCCACCTCGCCGATGAAGTTCATTTTGCGCGTGAACCCCTCTTGCGCGGTGAAAATGTCACGCGTTCGCGGAGCGTCGTAGGGGCGGAAGGTGACGGGCACAACCCACTGCGGTTGGTAGTCGTACGTGGGTGTTCCGGTGAAAGCTTTGCGGAAGAGGGCGTTATCGTCGCGCACGCGGACAAGCACACGCCCTCCGCGCAGCGCGATCTCTGGCACCTTCGAACCCAGGGTGAACTGCGGCATGGGGTCCGAGTCGGCGGGGAACTCGTGTTCCCCGGCGGCGGACTTGCCGTCTAGCGTCACGCCATCATCTTCGGAGAACTCGACGCGTACCAGGTCGCCCTCCACGCTCCAAAGACCGGGAAACTCGTCTACCTCTCGAGGGGTTTCATCCAAGAAATCCAAGCTGATTACAGTGAGCCAGCCGTGCGACTTACGCATTTGTGCATCTTCTTCTTCGCGCCAGCGTTGCCACGCTGCAACGGCGCCATTACCTGCATTGGTATCCATAAGTAAAAGTTAAACGACAGCAAAACCATTCTCAACAGGTACATTCCACAGTCCGCCCATCGCCCCCGACTAACGGGCGAGTCGCGCACAGCCCTACCGCGCAAGGACTAACCCGGGAAAACCGCGCCGGACGAAGCACAAACAGCGCACCCAGCACGCCCTCAACGTGATGAAAAAGACGTTTTGAAGGTGGATAGTTCGCCTTGAACCTGGCAAAATAGATCGATGGTTCCGGTTCACCAGCACGAAAAGTGTCTGGACCCGGCATCCTCGAATTCCTTAAGGAGAACACCATGAAACAGGGCATTCACCCCGATTACACCCCGGTGCACGTAACCTGCACCTGCGGCAATGAGTTTGATACGCGTTCGACGCTAGGCGTGGAGGAACTCCGCGTTGACGTTTGCTCGAACTGCCACCCGTTCTACACCGGCAAACAGAAGATTATGGATACCGGTGGCCGCGTGGCACGCTTCGAAGCGCGCTACGGCAAGCGCAAGAAGTAGCTTTTAACATTCGGCGCCGCCCTCCAAAAATTATTGGGGGTGGCGCCGTTTCGTATACTTTGAAAGGTGCGTGAGGGCGCCACCGCATACTCGCCCTCAAACGCCTACGACCGGTAGGTAAGCAAACAAACTTAGATGCTCGGAGGAAACGCGTGAGCGAGCAAGACTACAGCCATGAACTACAGGCGGTTCAACCCCTGCTCGAGGAGTACAAGGAGGTCGAACTGAGCCTTGCCGACCCCGAGGTCCTTGGCGACCGCGCGAAGTCGCGCAAACTTGCGAAGCGCTTCTCGGAACTCGGCGCCATTAAGGCTGTTGCCGACCGGTTCACGCAGGCACTTGGCGACCTGCAGGCCGCGGAAGAAATGGCGGAACTCGACGAGTCGTTTGCCGACGAGCTACCCAAGATGCGGACCGCGCTTGATGAGGCTCACGACAAGCTCGTTCGCACCCTCATTCCGCGCGACCCGTCCGATGCTGACGACGTGATCCTAGAAATCAAGGCCGGCGAGGGCGGCGAAGAATCCGCTCTGTTCGCAGCCGACTTGGCTCGCATGTACACGCGCTACGCGGAGACCAAAAACTGGAAGGTCAAAGAGCTTTCCTCCACGCCCACGGGCCTGGGCGGCTTGAAGGAAATCTCGCTGTCCATCGCGTCTAAGGGAAACGTGGCGCCCGAGGACGGCGTTTGGGCGCATTTGAAGTTCGAGGGCGGGGTTCACCGCGTGCAGCGCGTGCCCGTAACTGAATCTCAAGGTCGCGTACACACCTCGGCGGCCGGCGTGATCGTCGTACCCGAAGTGGAGGACGACGACGAGGAAATCGAAATCGACCAAAACGACCTTCGCATCGACGTGTACCGCTCATCGGGCCCGGGTGGCCAGTCGGTTAACACCACCGACTCCGCGGTTCGTATTACGCACATTCCCACCGGCATCGTCGTGTCCATGCAAAACGAAAAGTCGCAGATTCAAAACCGTGAGGCCGCCATGCGCGTCCTCAAGGCCCGACTAATCCAACAGGCCAAGGAAGAACGCGAAGCTGAAGAGGCCGCCGTGCGCCAATCCCAGGTGCGCACAGTGGACCGCTCCGAGCGCATCCGCACCTACAACTTCCCCGAAAACCGCATTGCTGATCACCGCACCGGCTACAAGGCGTACAACCTGTCAACCGTGCTTGACGGTGAACTCGGCCCGGTCATCGAGTCGGCTATCGTCATGGACGAGCAGTCCCGCATGGATGCGGCCGGCAACCAGGAAGACTAATGCCAGCCCAGACGGGTGGGGTTAACCCGCACCGCGTGTGGAACGACTCCACCCGTATCTTGACAGCCGCCGGCGTTCCCAGCCCGCAGGTTGATGCCCGCGAAATCCTGCAGGCCGTTTTAGACCAGCCGCCCTACATGTGGCCGGCCACGATTCCGCAGGCCAGCGCCGAGCGGATCCAAGAAATGGTCGCCCAGCGCGCCAAACGCGTGCCACTGCAACACGTGCTTGGAAAAATGTGGTTCATGGGCTTGCCGTTAAAAGCCCAGCCGGGCGTGTTCAACGTCCGCCCCGAAACCGAAGTGCTCGCGCAGTGGGCCATCGAGTCCCTCACCAAACTTCAAGGCGCCACGCCCGGAAAAAGTGGAGGCTCGGCCCTTCACGTGCTGGACATGTGCACGGGTTCGGGCGCCCTCGCAATCGCAATATCGCACGCGCACCCAAACGCGGCCGTTACGGCAATCGAGAAATCTGCCGTCGCCGCCCAAGCAGCCAAAGACAATGCGGATCGTCTTAACCTGCCCGTAAACGTCATCGAGGGCGACGCGCTCGCGGTGAATGCGCAGTGGGCCGGCAGGTTTGACCTCGTGGTTTCAAACCCGCCGTACGTGCCCGCGCGAGAGCTAGACCCCGAACTCGACCACGACCCGGCCGAAGCCCTGTGGGGCGGTGGCGAAGACGGCCTGGACTTCATTCGCTCGCTGCTACCGATTGCGTATCAATACTTGAAACCGGGCGGGCGGCTCGGCGTCGAACACGACGACACGCAGGGAGCCAAAACCGTGGAACTAGCCCGCGCCGCCGGATTCGAAGCCCACACAATACCCGACCTCAACCAGCGCGACCGCTTCCTAATCGCCACAAAACCGGGCGCATAACCGCGCCAAGTCGGCTCGGCGCACTCCACGTGAGATAATGCCCCCATGAATATAGTTCAGTGCAGTACGAAGTTAAACGACCTCGACGCCGACCAAATCAAGCGAATAATCGCATCCGACGGCGTAATCGTGCTCCCCACTGACACCGTGTACGGCATCGGCGCAAACCCGTACTCCACCGCCGCGGTGAACGCGGTACTTCGCGCCAAAGGACGAGGCCGCCAAATGCCGCCGCCCGTCCTCATTCCCACCCCCGAAGACGCTGAAAACGTATCCGAAGACCTAAACGACTGCGCGCGGGCCCTAATCCAGAATCTCTGGCCCGGAGCCCTCACCCTCATCACCAAAGCGCCCGAAACCCTGCGCTTCGACCTCGGCGACATCAAAGACACGATCGCAATCCGCATGCCCGACCACCCCGTAACGCTAGACGTGCTTAGCCACACGGGTCCACTCGCAGTCACGTCCGCAAACCTAACCGGGAAACCACCCGCCACCAACATCGAACAGGCAATCAAATATTTCGACGAGGACGTCGCCTGCTACATCGATTCGGGCCCAACACCCGGCCCGGTGCCATCCACAATCATTGACGTAACGGGGGAGCACCCCGTACTACTTCGAGCCGGCGCCATCGACGTGGCAGTCATCGAAGAAATCTGCGGAGAAGAAATTCGAGGCCGCGGCGAATGAAGCTCTACATTCTGCTGACCGTCCTCGCCGCGGGCATCACGTGGGTAATGACCGCAGTCATGCGCAGGCTGTCACTTGAATGGCACGTGCTTACCCCCGTGCGTGAACGCGACGTACACACCGTGCCCACGCCGCGACTCGGGGGAGTGGCCATGGCAATAGGTTTCGGAGTCGCCCTCCTATTCGCATCACGGCTACCGTACTTCGACCCCGTGTTTGCAACCAACACGCCCTGGGCGGTGCTGGCGGGCGTCGCAGCTATTGCCAGTCTCGGCCTCATCGACGATATTTGGGACCTGGATTGGACCGCAAAACTTGCCGGCCAAATTTTAGTGGCCCTAATGATGGCGTATTTTGGTGTGCAACTGATTTCGTTCCCCATTTTTGGCATCACAATAGGCTCATCAACGCTGTCACTGCTAGTCACGATCTTCGTATTCGTCGCGATAATGAACGCGGTGAACTTCGTGGACGGGCTAGACGGACTCGCCGCCGGCGTGGTCGGAATAGGGGCAATCGGATTCTTCGCGTACTCCTACATGCTCACGCGCGTAACCGGGGCGCTCACCTACGCAACCACCGCGTCCCTACTGGTCGCAATCCTCGTTGGAATCTGCATCGGATTCCTGCCGCACAACTTCCACCCCGGAACCATATTCATGGGAGACTCCGGCGCGCTAACACTGGGAACCATCGTCGCGGCCGCCGGCATCATCGTCACCGGACAGATCGACCCGACCGTGCTCGGCACCTCCCAGCTGATAACAGCATTCCTGCCGATCATCCTGCCACTACTCGTAATCGTGCTGCCCCTGGTCGACATGACCCTCGCCGTATTCCGCAGGCTCCGCGCCGGCAGGTCACCCTTCCACCCCGACCGCATGCACCTGCACCACCGCCTGCTAAAACTCGGACACTCCCAAGTCGGAGTCGTCCTCATCATGTACCTGTGGACCGCAGTAATCACCTTCCCCGCGGTCGCCCTCATCGTATACAGCCCGCGCCAAGTAGCGATTGTGGCAATCCCCGCGATCTTCGTTAGTATGATCCTGACCATTCGATTCCTACCGGGATTAAGAAGCAAGCTACAAAGAAAGTAGTGGTCATGTCGACACCCCTCCAGCCCACGCCCGCACTTCGACGAGCAGTATCCGCGACTATTCGCAACGTGGCTGTGGTTGCCGTTGTAATCGCACTACTAACCGCACTAGTAGCGTTCTTTGCAGGCGGGCAACTTTCGGGCCTGTCAGCGCTACTCGGTGGAGGCGTCGGAATCGTCCTCGCAGGCGTCACATGGCTGACCATGTCGATGGCTATGAAAAATCTTGATTCGCAAGCTGCATTCATGGTCGGCGACTACCTGTTCAAAGTAGTCGTAGTGGTTGCCGCAGTGCTGGTCGTAAAGAACTTGACCTCACTGGATCACAAGGCCCTTGGCCTGGCACTCATCATTTCTGTTGTCGCTCAAGCTGTTATTCAAACGTGGACTTTAGCAAGATCTAAAATCCCTACCATTGACAGCCCTGAAGACATCAAAAATGGGTAAAAAGTGTTAAGTAGCCACTGTAATGCTGATAGCATTTAGTACGGTTTGAGCCCAAGCGTTTAACTAATCGTATACAGTTTGGGAATAACGCCTCAGTTACCGGAAAAGGTAACATCAACACACGTCCCAGGGGGTGCATCCTGTTCACCGCAACAGTATCGTCCGCTTTGACAATGATTAGTCAAGGGCCGGTCCTAGCGAAGCCAGGGTTGGGGGATTTCTTCCCACCAGCATTTGCCTTTGAAGGCACAATTTTTGAAATGAACCGATTGGTTCTCGTACGGCTTATCGCTACCGCAGCTCTCGTGCTTATTTACGGCATCGGAGCCTCTCGCGCCCGCCTAGTCCCAACGAAGGGACAATCAATTCTTGAGGTACTCATCCTCTTCATCCGTGACAAGGTCGCAATCGAGACTCTCGGAGAGAAAAACGGACGCAAGTACGCGCCGATCCTCACCGTCATCTTCCTCGGCGTCCTGTTCATGAACATTACCGGCGTGATTCCGGGTCTGAACATCGCGGCTTCATCCGTAGTAGCAGTACCGCTCGTGTTCGCAGTGCTGTCGTACATCGTCTTCGTCGGTGCCGGCATCAAGCACCTGGGTGCGGGCCAGTTCTTTAAGAACCAGCTCTTCCCGCCGGGAGTCCCGTGGCCGCTGTACTTCCTGCTGACGCCGATCGAACTACTGTCGACGTTCATCATCCGCCCGGTAACCCTAACAATCCGTCTTTTGGCCAACATGCTGGCAGGCCACCTAATGCTCGCCCTCACCTTCTTCGGTACCCACTACCTCTTCTTTGAGGCCGCGGGCGCCATCAAGGCAGCGGGCGTACTGACCTTCGCCGGCGCGCTTGGTATCACCGCGTTTGAAATCTTCGTGGCGGGCCTGCAGGCATTCATTTTCTCGATCCTGACGGCCGTTTACATCAAGACCTCAATCGAAACCCATTAACCCGACCCAACAGGGTCACCCAAAATCTCCTTAAGGCAAAAGCACTTAAGGCAACTTAGAGAAGGAAAGCAAGCATGACTGGTTCGATCGCAGCAGTAGGCTACGGCATCGCTACTCTTGGCCCGGGCATTGGCCTTGGCTACATGATTGGTAAGACTCAGGAAGCTACGGCCCGCCAGCCCGAGGTTGCAGGCAAGCTGTCCACCAACATGTACATTGGTCTGGCTCTTATCGAGGCCCTTGGTCTTATCGGCCTGGTTCCGGGATTGATCTTCTAACATGATGTTCCTACCCGCAGCAGCTGAAGCGGCAGAGCAGCCGAATATCCTGCTCCCACCGCTGTATGACATCGTCTGGCAGCTGATTGCGTTGATCATCATCGGACTTGTTCTATACAAGTACGCACTACCCAAGTTCAACGCAATCCTCGATGAGCGTGCCCAGAGGATTGAAGAGGGACTAAACGCCGCAGACCGCGCCAAAGAGGCCGAAGCGCTTGCCCGTCGCAAGGCAGAAGAAACCATTGCCGACGCCAACGCCGAAGCCGGACGCATTCGTTCCGAAGCTAGCGAGGACGCCAAGAGCATTGTGGCGGCCGCTCGTAAGGACGCTGAGGAAGAAGCCGAGCGCATCCTAACGAACGCTCAGCGCCAGATTCAGGCCGAGCGTCAAGCAGCGGAGATTTCCCTCAAATCTGAAGTTGGCCTTCTGGCCACCGAACTCGCGGAGAAGATTGTCGGCGAGCACCTAAAGGACAACGAGCTTTCCGCCCGTGTCGTAGACAGGTTCCTCGACGACCTCGAATCCGATATGACAGTACAGGAGTCCTAAATGCGTGCAGCGAGTGAGAACAGCTTCAAGGCTGGCCTCGAGGTGCTTCTCCAAGCCATGCGCCATGACGACGTAAACGCAATGGCAATAGCCGAGAACCTCTACGGCTTCTCGGACGTGTTGCGTGACTCGGCGCGTCTTAACCACGCGTTGACGGATCCAGGTCGGCCGGTGGAAGACAAGCGCCAGCTCGCGCAAGACCTCCTGGCAGGGGGAGTCGAACCCGAAACGATCGGAGTCGTACAGGAACTGGCCGGCGGACGCTGGTCGACTCCCAGCGACCTCGAACAAGCTGTCGAAAACCTCGGCAATGAAGCAGTCTTCATCGCCGCGGAACGCGAAGGCGCACTAGAGCAAGTCGAAGAGCAACTATTCGCAGTCACGAACTTCCTCAGCGAAAACCGTGAACTACGAATCAACCTCTCCGACCTCGGCGTCGGCAGTGCACACGACCGTGCACACTTCGCAGCTCGTTTCTTCGGTGATTCGCTCAACCGCTTCACGTCGCGACTACTGCGCCGCTCGGTGAGGCTGTCCATCCACGGCCGTCTGCTCTCGATGTTGCGTGAGCTGACCCGTATGGCTGCAAACCGTCGCGGACGCCTATTCGCGCGCGTCACGTCAGCACAGCCCATGACAGACCAACAGCTCGAGCGTCTGCAACGGATCCTCGAGACGCGATACCAAAAGCCGATCGCCCTCAACGTCGTAGTAGACCCCGAAATCCTCGGCGGCGTACACGTTCAGGTGGGCAACGACGGTATCAACGCAACAGTGAGCTCCAACCTGGCCAAGGCCAAACGAGAGTTGGTGCGCTAAATCCCATGATTTCACTATTTACAAACGGTAAGGAAAAGCTCAATGGCTGAACTTTCTATCCGGCCCGAACAGATCCGGGCGGCTCTAGACAGCTTCGTAGAATCCTACGAGCCGTCAGAATCCGCCGCGGAGGAAATCGGCCACGTCACCCAAGCCGCTGACGGCATTGCACACGTCGAAGGCTTGCCGGGCGTCATGGCCAATGAGCTCCTCCGCTTTGAAGACGGAACGCTTGGGCTTGCATTAAACCTCGACATCCGCGAGATCGGTGTTATCGTCCTTGGCGAATTCACCCAGATCGAAGAAGGCCAGGAAGTTCGCCGCACCGGCGACGTCCTCTCGGTCCCCGTAGGCGACGGATACCTCGGCCGCGTTGTTGACCCGATGGGTAACCCCGTCGACGGCCTCGGCGAAATCACCGACCTGGAAGGCACGCGCGCCCTCGAGCTGCAAGCTCCCGGCGTAATGATGCGTAAGTCGGTTCACGAGCCGCTAGAGACCGGCCTTAAGGCAATCGACTCGATGATTCCGATCGGTCGCGGCCAGCGTCAGCTGATCATTGGTGACCGCCAGACCGGCAAGACCCAGATCGCACTCGACGCCATCATGAACCAGCGCGCCAACTGGGAATCGGGCGACCCGAACAAGCAGGTCCGCTGTATCTACGTTGCAGTTGGTCAAAAGGGCTCCACGATCGCAGGCGTTCGCTCCGCGCTCGAAGAAGCCGGCGCCATGGAGTACACGACAATCATCGCGTCTCCCGCGTCCGACCCGGCAGGCTACAAGTACCTAGCTCCCTACACTGGCTCGGCAATCGGCCAGCACTGGATGTACCAGGGCAAGCACGTCCTCATCATCTTTGACGATCTATCGAAGCAGGCGGAAGCATACCGCGCGGTATCGCTCCTTCTCCGTCGTCCGCCGGGCCGCGAGGCATACCCCGGTGACGTCTTCTACTTGCACTCGCGCCTCCTAGAGCGCTGTGCAAAGCTCTCCGATGATCTCGGTGGCGGTTCCATGACCGGCCTTCCGATCATCGAAACGAAGGCAAACGACGTTTCCGCTTACATTCCGACGAACGTCATTTCGATTACGGACGGCCAGATCTTCCTGCAGTCCGACCTCTTCAACTCCGGCCAGCGCCCCGCAGTGGACGTAGGTATCTCCGTGTCCCGTGTTGGCGGCGACGCGCAGATCAAGGCCATGAAGAAGGTTGCCGGTACCCTGAAGATCACGCTTGCGCAGTACCGCTCGATGGCTGCGTTCGCAATGTTCGCATCCGACCTCGACTCGGCCACGAAGGCCCAGCTGGTCCGCGGCGAACGCCTAATGGAACTGCTGAAGCAGCCGCAGGCAAACCCGTACCCGATCGAAGAACAGGTCGCCTCCATCTGGATGGGCACGAACGGCTACCTGGACGACATTCCGGTCGAGGACGTATCGCGCTTCGAGCACGGCATGCTCGACTACCTGCGCAACCGCAGCAACGTTCTACAGACCATCAAGGAAACCGGTCAGCTTAGCGACGAGGTTCTAGATGGCCTTAAGAAGGGCATCGGAGACTACCACGAGTCGTTCCTATCCGCTGAAGGCCTGAAGAAGGACGGCGGCGCGGACGGCGAAGTAGAAGCTGAGCACACGCAAGAGCAGATCGTTCGCGGCAAGAAGGCCTGATCCATGGCAGGCAAACTAAGAGTCTACAAGCAGCGAATAGCTTCAACGGAAAAGCTTAAGAAGGTTTTCCGCGCGATGGAGCTTATCGCGGCTTCTCGAATCGGAAAGGCGCGCGATCTGGCGACCTCGGCCGGCCCTTACGAAAAGGCGCTGACCCAGGCCGTCGCAGCCGTTGCGGTTCACGGTAACCTCGACCACCCGCTCACGCGAGAGCGTGAAGACACGAAGCGTGTCGCGGTGCTCGCGGTTACCTCCGACCGTGGCATGGCCGGCGCGTACTCCGCTACGATCCTGCGCGAGACCGAAAAACTCCTCACCGAACTTGAGGAAGAAGGTAAGGAGCCCGTGCTCTACACCTCCGGTCGCCGCGCTGGGGCGTACTTCCGATTCCGTGGCAAACCAGTCGAGAAGTCGTGGTCCGGCGAGTCCGATGATCCGTCCTCAGAAATGATTCGCGACATTGGTCGCGAACTACTGCAGGCATTCTTGAATGAGAATCCTGACGAGGGCGTAGCTGAGGTCTACCTTGTATTCACACGGTTCAAGAACATGGTCACCCAGGTGCCTGAAATTCGCCAGATGATCCCGCTGACGGTTGTTGACACGCCGCAGCAGGACGACGAGCGAGAAAAGGAACTGGGCTTCGAAGACCACCCCGAACTCGCATTCCCCGAATACGAGTTTGAACCCAGTGAAGAAGCGGTCCTAGACGCACTTTTGCCGCTGTACGTGGAAAACCGAATCCGCAACGCGCTTCTGCAGGCAGCCGCATCCGAGTTGGCTTCACGCCAGCGCGCAATGCACACCGCGACTGAAAACGCGGAAGAGCTTATTAATGATTACACTCGCTTGGCGAACTCGGCCCGCCAGGCGGAGATCACGCAGGAGATCAGCGAGATCGTATCCGGTGCCGACGCTCTAGCGAACGGCTGAGGCAGGGACAAGGAATAAATATGACTCAGGAATCTAATCAGACTCCGGGCGTGGGTCGCATCGCCCGCGTCATCGGCCCGGTTGTGGACATCGAGTTCCCGCCGGACCAGATGCCGTCGATGTACAACGCCCTCCACGTGGATGTGGACCTATCCAATGGGAGCGACGAAGACCACTCGTTCACGATGACGCTTGAGGTCGCGCAGTTCATTGGCGACAACCTCGTTCGTGCCATTGCTCTGAAGCCGACCGACGGCCTGGTTCGCGGCGCTAAGGTACGCGACACCGGCGGCCCGATCAGCGTCCCGGTTGGTGACGTCACCCGCGGCCACGTGTTCAACGTGGTAGGCGAGTGCCTCAACTGTGGCGACGAGAAGATCGAGGTCACCGAGCGTTGGCCGATTCACCGTCAGCCGCCGAACTTCGCGGAGCTCGAGCCGAAGACCAAGATGTTCGAAACGGGCATTAAGGTTATCGACCTGCTGACCCCGTACGTGCAGGGCGGCAAGATCGGCCTGTTCGGTGGTGCAGGTGTTGGCAAGACCGTTCTGATTCAGGAAATGATTCAGCGCGTGGCCCAGGAGCACGGTGGTGTTTCTGTGTTCGCCGGCGTTGGTGAGCGTACCCGTGAGGGTAACGACCTGATTCACGAAATGGACGAAGCGGGCGTCTTTGACAAGACCGCACTTGTCTTCGGCCAGATGGATGAGCCGCCGGGAACGCGTCTGCGTATCGCCCTTACCGGCCTGACCATGGCGGAGTACTTCCGCGACGTGAAGAACCAGGACGTGCTGCTGTTCATCGACAACATCTTCCGCTTCACGCAGGCAGGCTCGGAAGTTTCGACCCTGCTTGGTCGCATGCCGTCGGCAGTGGGCTACCAGCCTAACCTCGCGGACGAAATGGGCCAGCTCCAGGAGCGTATTACCTCCGCGGGTGGTAACTCGATTACCTCGCTGCAGGCAATCTACGTTCCCGCTGACGACTACACGGACCCGGCTCCGGCAACGACGTTCGCTCACTTGGACGCCACGACCGAGCTTTCGCGTGACATCGCGTCGCGCGGCCTGTACCCGGCAGTTGACCCGCTAGCTTCGACCTCGCGTATCTTGGACCCGGCTTACGTCGGTGAAGAGCACTACCGCGTTGCGAACCGCGTCAAGGCTATTTTGCAGAAGAACAAGGAACTCCAGGACATCATCGCCATTCTTGGTGTTGACGAACTGTCTGAAGAAGACAAGGTCACGGTTGCTCGTGCTCGTCGTATCGAGCAGTTCCTGTCGCAGAACACGTACATGGCGGAGAAGTTCACCGGTGTTGAGGGCTCCACGGTGCCGCTTGCGGACACCATCGAAGCGTTCAAGCGCATTTCCGAGGGCGAGTTCGACCATGTTCCGGAACAGGCGTTCTTTAACATTGGTGGCCTAGACGACCTTGAGCGCGCGTACGCGAAGCTACAGAAGGCGTAACGAATATGGCGACGAAAACTGGAATGCTACAAGTCGAGGTGGTGACCCGCTCCGAGAGGCTCTGGCACGGCCTCGCCTCTTCGGTTGTGGTGCCGTCGGTCGAGGGCGATCTGGGTATCCTATTCGGCCGCGCCCCGCTGCTAGCAGTGCTACGTCCGGGTTCAGTTGCGATCGAAACTGAAACGGATGGGCGTAAGCTGGTAGAAGTATCCGGTGGGTTCGCCTCCGTCGACTCGAACTTCGTGACGATTGTCGTCGAAGAGGGCAACTTCGCTGAGTAGTTGAACAAATGAAAGGGGGAGGACAAAGATGAGCGGTGTTATTACGTTTTTCCTTGTCCTCCTCCTTCTTTTTCTGGCAGTAGTGATTATTGCCCTACTGTTTTTAGTGTTGCGTGTGCGCCGGATTGGCCACATTGTTGGCACGTTTGAGTGTTGGATGCGCCCTGACACGTCGTCGGGGTGGGTGTCCGGCATGGCTCGTTTTGGGTCCCGCGAGTTGCAGTGGTTCCGCCTTGTCGGCTTTTACGTGGGTCCCCAGTTCACGATGCTCCGTGAAGGAATGAAGGTTTCTAACCCGATTTCCAGGCAGGAGGGCGTAGTCGAGGTGATCATCTCTTCTGGTGATAGCCGCGCGCACCTCGCCATGCGGTCGGAGTGGTATAACGGCCTGGTGTCTTGGGTGGAGTCGGGCCCGCCACGCCCTCGTGAACAATACTGAAAATCCCCGCGTTGGGTATGCTGAAGATTCTGTTTGTCGGAATCTTGATTTTTAAGGAACCATAAGAACCTGTGCGCATTGTAATTGCAGACTGTTCGGTGGATTATTCTGGTCGCCTTGACGCGCATTTGCCGAAGGCGAAGCGCGTGTTGATGCTGAAGGGTGACGGATCGGTGCTGATTCACTCTGATGGGGGATCTTATAAGCCGTTGAACTGGATGACCGCGCCGTGCACGATGCATGAAGAGGAGCCATCCGAGGACGAGGCTGCCGCGGGTGTGGAACGCGTTTGGCGGATTCAGGCGACGAAGACTGATGACACGCTGGTGATCCGTTTGGGCCAGACGTACCTGGATCACGAGGAGAACCTTGGTATTGACCCGGGGTTGACGAAGGACGGCGTGGAAGCACACCTGCAGGAGCTGCTGGCTGATCAGGTTGAGTTGCTTGGCGACGGGTGGCGCACGATCCGGCGCGAGTATCCCACGGCGATTGGACCCGTGGACCTGATGGTGCGCACGGATAAGAATGAGCCGGTTGCCGTGGAGATTAAGCGCCGCGGTGGGATTGACGGCGTTGAACAGTTGACGCGCTACCTGGAACTACTGGGCCGCGACCCGCTGCTGGAAGGTATTACCGGTATTTTTGCGGCGCAAGAGATTACGCGCCAAGCTCGTACGTTGGCAGAAGACCGCGGTATTCGGTGCGTGATTTTGGATTACGACGCCATGCGGGGCATGGATGACGTGGAGTCCCGCCTGTTCTAGTTGATTAAAACTGACCGGATTATATGGGAATCGGCACACTTCGCTCATTTTCTTCACAGTTTGCTAAAGAGATAGCACAATAGAGGTATGAAGTTGCCAAATGTTCTTAGAGGAAAACTCGTAACAGATTCACAGATCATCGACGACGGTGCAGTCGTTTTTGATGAAGTAGTTCTAAAGGCTGGCGTCGCGTCAGAAATCTTGACCGATGAGGAAGCCGAAGCCGCAGTTAACGTCGAAGGCTATATTCTGCCCGGCCTGGTGGACGTGCACTGCCACGGCGGTGGCGGGGAGTCGTTCCCTAACGCCGAGACCACCGATCAGGCACTTGTCGCGATCATGGAGCATCGCAAGCACGGCACCACGTCGCTCGTTGCCTCCGGAGTTACCGCGGCGGCGGATGTGCTTGAAGCTCGCGCAAAGACCCTGACCGAGCTGTGCAAGGCAGGTGAACTGGCCGGAATCCACTTTGAAGGCCCGTTCGTCTCTCACGAGCGTTGCGGCGCGCAGGATCCCACTTACATCGTGGATCCCGACCCGCAGCTGACAAGCAAGCTGATCGACATTTGCGAAGGCTACTGCGTGACGATGACGCTCGCCCCGGAAAAGCCGAAGGCATACGGGCCGGGGTCTGTCGCTGAAGCCCTAATTGAGGGCGGGGCTCTGCCGTCCTGGGGCCACACCGACTCGGGGCCGGAGCACGTGCGTGCCGCCCTGGAGTACTCGCGTGAAAAGCTAAGCGAAACGGCGCCGCGTTCACCGAAGGCGACGGCCACGCACTTGTTTAACGGTATGCGTCCGATCCACCACCGCGACCCGGGCCCGGTTCCGGAGTTCCTAGCTGACGCTGCGGGTGACGGCGCGATCCTGGAGCTAATCGCAGACGGCGTTCACGTGGCTCCCGACATGGTTCGAGCCGTATACGAGACGCTGGGCCGCGACGCCCTCGTATTCGTAACTGACGCGATGGCGGCAACGGGTATGCCGGACGGTTCTTACCAACTTGGACCCCAGGCTGTAACGGTGAAGGATGGCGTTGCGCGCCTGACGGGTGGCGATTCGATCGCGGGTGGAACGTCGCACTTGCTTGACCAGGTTCGCCTGCTTGTTGAGGGCGGGTACGTCCCGCTTGTGGACGCCGTGTACATGGCTACAAAGCAGGGGGCGAGCATCCTCGGTGACGACACCATTGGACACCTGAACGCGGGTGCTAAGGGTGACGTGCTGGTGGTTGACGAAAAGTTCGCGCCCGTATCGGTTTACCGACGCGGCGAACTCGTTTAACCCGCTAAGGGCCGCACCTGACGATAGAAGTGATACGCCTCGGCATCTTGCCGGGGCGTATACTCTTGTAGCCAGTAGTAGCTAATAGTTGAGGGGTTGAATCCGGTGGGTCGTCGCTCCAATAAGCGCCCGTACAGTGAGGGGCATAGGCCGCTGAACATGGATCGTTTGGCGTCGATGCCGCGGTCTGTGGATCGCGGGGGAGAGACCTTCAGCGTCCAGCGCCTGTCGTCGGCGGCTAAGACTTACACGTGTCCGGGTTGTCATCGCCCCATTACGCCGGGCTCGCAGCACGTGGTTGTTTGGCGTGAGGAGGGCCGTTTCGGCCTCGATCACGGTGTGGATTCGCGCAGGCACTGGCATCCGCACTGCTGGGATAGCGGTGTCGGATCCAGCACCTACTTTTAGCGTCGACTACTTGTACGCCGCTAGGGCGTACAAGGTACGAGTTTTCTAGTAGTGTTTTGGCGCTAGTTTGCGCTGTTTTCGTCCAGATTTTCCGGGAGGGCGAGCTTGGCTGGCTCTTCCTTCTTTGATTCGAGCGGTTCGAGTCCGGAGATGCTGCGCGCGGTGGGGGAGCCGAGTAGGCCGCGCATTTCGTCGAGGTAGGACGCGATGGATTCGCGTTGACGTTCCAGCTTTTCGACGGTGCGTTGCGCGGTGGCACGCTCGTTGAGTGCTTCTTGGCGTGCGGCTTCGCGTAGTTGGTCGGCTTCGGCTTCTGCGGCTGCGAGCATGGCTTCCGCGTTGCGGCGGGCGTCTTCTTGACGGCGACGAACGACGGCGTCGGTGTCGGTGAGTAGGCGCTCGGCGCGTTGCAGGGTTTCGGACAGGTGCTTTTCAGCTTCGGAGACTTGCGCGCGAGCGGCGGCAACCATGGCTGAGGTTTCTTCGCGGGCTTGTTCGTGTGCTCGGGCGTCGGCTTCGCGAGCCTTGGCGCGCATGTCGGCGATTTCTTGTTCGGCAGCCTGACGTTCTTGGGTGGTGTTTGCGCGCATCTCGTCGGCTTGTTGGCGGGCGTCACGAAGCAGGGTTTCAGCTTCAGCACGCGCGGAAGCGAGGGCGCTTTCCGCGGAGGAGCGGGCACTTTCGATGGTTTGCTTGGCTTCCGCGTTGGCGGCCTCGCGCACTGCCTGCGCGTCAGCGTTGGCGTCGGAGCGTAGCTGCGTGGATTCTTGTTCAGCTTGAACGCGTAGCTCAACAGCGTCCTTTTCTACGCGGGCGCGCATTACTTCAACTTCGCGTTCAACGGACGCGCGAGCGTCGTTTACGTATGTGTTGGTTTCCGCGCGGGCAGACTGGGCGTCGCGTTCGGCGGACGCAACCATTTCGTCGGCGCGGTGCTGTGCGTTTGTGAGGACGGTTTCCGCTTCGGTGTGTGCGCGCGAGGTGCGTTCGTCAGCTTCGCGGCGGGCTTCTGACAGGAGGGCTTCGGCCTCGGCTTCGGCGCGTTGGGTGAGGCGTTGCGTTTGGGTGCGGGTGCGCTCAAGCAGGGCGTCGGCTTCGGCGCGCGCCTTCGTGGTGACGGCGCTGGCTTGCTCTTCGGCGGATCGCAGGAGTTGTTCAACGCGAGCACCGATGCCCGTGAAGGACGCCCTTTCGTGCTCTTCGAGCTGGGAGCGGTAGTCCTCAACGTCGGCCTCAAGTCCGCGCGCGCGATCTTCAGCGACCTCGGCGCGGCGGCGGGCTTCGGAAAGCGCGGTCATCAAGGTCTGGAGTTGCTCGTCGACCTGGACGCGGTCGTAGCCGCGCATGACGACCGGGAAATCTGTTTGCTCTTCGCTCACCGATTGCTCCTATGATTAAAAGTGCACAATAAACTAACGCTAGTGCCTAGTGTAAACAACGACGCGGCTTCGCGTGAAAAGCTACGCAGTTTAGACGCCTTAACGGTATCGAAAAGGTGTCATTAGTCGCTACTGTCGCGCAATTGTGGTTTAACTTCAGGTTTACACCTAATCTTTACGTATATGACATTTTTCCGTAACTACAGGGGCATCCGTTGAATACCGCTTGGAAACGTCAAGGCTTGGCCACCGCGTTGGCCGTGCTGGGGCTAGTCATGGTTGTAGTTGGTGTTTTGTTTGCGACCGTGTTCCGTCCGGACACTACGGTGAACGCTACTGCGCCGGCCCCGACAACTGCGTATTACTCGACCCATCAGGGCGTTTTGAGCCTGGTGGGTGACGAGGCGACCGTTACTGCGACGGCTCCCGATGACCAGGAAATTACTATGGTATTGGGTCGTGCCGACGATGTGAAGGCCTGGTTGCAGGGTGTTGCGTACACCGAGATTGTGGGCCTGTCGTCTTGGGAGGATTTGAAATTAGAATCTTTTGAGGGCGAGGACGAGCCTGGCGAGACCGGTAACCTAGCGGATTCGGATATGTGGCTAGAGGTCAAGACGGGTGCGGGTGAGGTCACTTGGACTCTTAATGAGCCGGCTTCCGACCAGGTTTTGCTGACCGCGACTGACGGTGTTGAGCCGGCCCCGACTTTGACGCTGTCGTGGGAGCGTGACCGTCCGATCGCGTGGATTTACGTGCTGATTGGTGTGGGTGCGCTTTTGATTGCACTTGGCTTGGCGTTGTTCTTCCACCGTTCTAATCGCGGAGCGGAGTCGGACAAGGACAAGAAGGAAGCTACGAAGAAGCGCAGGCGGGAAGAGTTTGAACGCCAGCGCCGCGTGGAAGTACCTGAGAAGCAGACTATTGAAGCGAAGGTTGCCGGCAGGACCCACGTGCTCCCGTCGCGTCGCGCGATGCGAGAAGCCCGCGAGCGCGGTGAATCTACCGTGACCGTTGGTGGCCAGAGCTTTGAAACGGGTTTGATACCCGTAGTGAAGAAGGTGCGGGACGCGGAAGCAGAGGATGCGGCGACGTCCTCGGAAAACGAAAAAACTGACGATTCAAAGAAGTAGGGGACCTATCAATGAAACGTTCGCGTATTGCCGCTGCCGCAGTTGTACTGGCTCTTTCGAGTGCCGGTCTTGCGGGTTGCGCTGATGAGGTGCCCGAAGTTCCAGAGCCTGTTGAGCAGCCGACGGCCGTTGAGAGTCCGAACTTGGATTCGGAGCAGGTCGGCACCGTCCTCGAAGATGTTATGAAGGTCGTTAAGGAGGGCGACGAGGCGAAAGACTCGGAGCTGCTTGCCCCGCGCGTGAAGGATCCCGCGCTGACGCTGAGGGCGGGTTACTATCAGCTGGCTAAGGTCAAGGAAAAGGAAGTTCCGGAGTTTGTCCTCGATGAGGATTCCGCAACTGTTACGAATACTGACGAGTGGCCGCGCGCCATCGTAGTGCCGACGATCGAAGATGAGGGCGAGCTGCCGAAGCTCGCGTTTATTACGCAAGACTCGGCGCGTGATGACTACAAGCTGGAAAGCTGGGTGCGCATGTACCCGGGCAAGAGCGTTCAGACGGTGGAAGTCTCGGAGGGCTCGAGGGTAGTTCCCAACGATTCTACGGACTACTTACTGTCACCGACCGATGCGTTGGCGGCCTGGGCGGGGCGTCTTGACGGCGAAGGCGAGAATGCGGACCTGATCGCGGAAGACGAATTTACGAAGAGCTACCAGGCGGAGCGTGACAAGCTGGACGAGGCGTCCGGTGAATCCGGAGAGGTGACGTTCAAGGCGTCGCCGGCGGAGTCGCCGATTACCGCTGTGCAACTGGTTGACGGCAAGGCCCTGGTGTCCGGCCACATCACGTACACCGTGACTCACAAGCGTACGGATGAGCGTGCAAACTATACGATCGGTGGCTACGCCGGTGAGCTCATGGAAGACCCGATGGTCGGTGACCAGCCCGTGGAGATCACCTACCTGGTCAGCGTGGCTTTGGTAGTGCCCGAGCAAGTTTCTGGTGCCCTTATCGAGCCGGTCGGGGCCGAACGCGTAATCCGATCCATTAAGCGCATAGAGTAGATCCGGTAACTTTCACCGCTTTGCGCGCAGCCTCCGTGCGGGGGCACACCCGCCCGGATACGGCACGCGTCGTGGTTGCCGGGATTGTGCAGACGGGGCTCGTGCCGCGTTTTTAAGGCGGGCAGTGAGCTTTAGACGATTTTTATAGAGAGGGAACACTATGGCTAACGAACAGGGCATGCCCGCAGATACGCGCGGTGCTGTATCTTTGGGCCAGCCTGGCGCGCAGCCGGCAGGTCAGGCGGGCGCGGCAGCTGCGTCAGGCTACGGCGCAGGAGCTCCCACTGGCGCTAACGGGGCTTACCCCGCCGCGGAGGCGGCCGCCCAGCCCGGGCAGCTTACCGGCCCGATCATCCGAGATATCGACGAGTCCGACCTCGAAGAAATCGTTGAAATCTCTAACCAGCTACCCGTCGTCATTGATCTGTGGGCAGATTGGTGCCAGCCGTGCAAGCAGTTGAGCCCGATCCTCGATGAGATCGTTAAGGAACTCGACGGCCGCGTTGTGCTTGCAAAGGTTGACGTGGAGGCGAACCCGCAGCTTGCGCAAATGTTCCAAGCCCAGTCGATTCCGACCGTCGTTGCGATTATTGGAGGGCGCCCCGTCCCACTGTTCCAGGGCGCTCAACCAAAGGAACAGGTCGTTGCCGTATTCAACGAGCTGTTAAAGATTGCGGCCAACGCCGGCCTCACGGGCCGAATGATTGATAGTCCGCAGGACGCCGCCCCGAAAGTGAATCCGCTGCACGAGGCCGCGCTCGCGGCCGAGGACGCCGGAGACCTGGAGGGCGCTATTGCGCAGTGGCACAAGGTACTTGCCAACTCGCCTAAGGACACGGTCGCGAAGGAGGCGATTGCTCGTCTGAAGTTGGCTCAGCGCGTTAAGGATGGGGACGATTCGCCCATGTCTCGCGCGGACCAGGCTTTTGTTGATGGTGATGCGGATTCCGCGTTCGGCATGCTACTCGACATTATTCAGTCCTCCAAGGGGTCTGACGATGAGGCATTCGAGGCGGCTCGTACGCGCCTGCTAGAGATGTTCACCGTTCTTGGAAACGCTGATCCGCGTGTTAAAAATGCTCGAGGACGCCTTTCAAGCTTGCTGTTCTAGCTAAAATAAAGGGGAAATACCCGCCCTAGTACTAAGGGAAAAAATGAGTAGCCCGCTTTCTAATACGGCTGGAGCAACTACAGCTCTGAAAGTCTTGATTGGCATCTTTTCCCTTGTGATCCTGGCGAGTATCGGCGTCATTCTTTCAAAGACCGTATTTGCGCCTTCCGCGCAAGCACCCGCGGCCAGTGAGCAACCCTCAGTTGAAGCAACCTCACTAGAGACTGTAACGCCGGAGCCTTCCGAGGAGGTTCCCACCGAACCTGTAACGGAAGTTGAGGAGGCACCGTCGACTGAGCCCAAGACGGAAGCGCCTGCCGAGGACGATGAGGCGGACGCGCAAATTGCGGCTGCAGAACGGTCAGGCGTGGAGCTTATTCGCGGTACTATTCGCGTTTTTAACGCGGAGGAGCTGCGCGACTTCCAGGGCGCATTTGATGCCATTCCGGAGAGCGAGGGCGCGCTCTTCGCGGTCTTGGTCTTTGACGAGCCGCAAGATTTCACGGCGGCTAGAGGAGCTGATCCCGGTTTTTTGACCCGTGAAGCGCAAATGTTAGGCCTTGTCGATTACCGGCCTGGCTGGACAGAGCAACTAGCAGCAATTGAAGCGTGGGAAGAATACGACGGTCTGCACGTGACGATGATTGCACCGGAGGCCGGATGGCCATCTGAAGGAACCTTGCCTTACTCCCAGCCCAGAGCATTTCCGGACGATCCCTCCGAATTCGAGTTTTGGGTGAAGTAGACCGGGCTCAACGCCAGGTCTTGGAATGCAACTAGAAAGGTTCTACCCAATGTCCAACAACACAGTGCCAGAATCATCCCAAAATTCGAAGCCCCCTGCGGCTAGCGGAAACGGACTAAAAATCGCGATAGGCGTTATTGCCGTGATCGTATTAGTAGTTGCGGGAATATTTTTCGCAAACCGTACATCGAAGCCATCTGAGGCAGATGCGCAGCCCACAGAGCAAGCTACCACCGAAGAATCGGTTACTGAAGAACCCGAATCGGAGGCCACTGAGGAAGCTGAAGAGGCTCCCACTAGCGAGCTTGCAGGTATGTACATGAGTGTTTTAGACGATGAAGACTACTTGAAATTTTTTCCAGAGGAACTAAAAGATAACGAGGACTACGCGTTTGAGTCGGCGCAGTACGCCCTAGTTGAGATTTCGGGCGATGATAACCCTGAGCTGTTGGTTAAGACCGACGGCGTGCTCTCACCCGTTTGGTTCGTTTCTAATGAGGGTCACATTATTACGCCTGACGTCACAGTCGGCACTGCTTCTGACAACCAATTTGAAGGGATACTATACCAACTCCCCAACGCGTCGCTCATCTACGGTGAATATAATCCCGAAACGGGTGATGGCGCGGCTTACGAGCTAAAGTCTCCCGATGGTCCGGTTCAAAGAACAGAAGTGGCACAAATCGTAAAAGGTGCTGTGCCCGCGGATCTGTTGAGTGATGCTGAACTAGTTGAATTCTTTGATGCTTCTGACAGAAGCCACCTTCAAGACCTGCCTTAACAAAGCAAGTACCTGTAGGTAAACAAAGTGGGAGGGTGCGCCCAGCTGGGCACGCCCTCCCACTTTGTTTACTTGGCTTAGTTGTCCTTAACGGGGCGCAACCAAATGGCTCCTAGCGGTGGGACGCGTAGTTGCGCGGAGGCCGGCCTACCGTTCCAGGGAACTTCCTCTGCGACGATCTCACCCATGTTGCCCACACCGGAGCCGCCGTAAACCTCAGCGTCAGTGTTAAGCACTTCCTCCCAGCGACCCGCAAAGGGAAGGCCAACGCGGTAGCCTTCGTGCGGGTTGCCCGCAAAGTTCGAGATGCAAACCAGGAGTTCGGGCTCGCCCTCCTCGGTCTTTCCCTTGCGAATGTAGGAAATGACGTTGTGGTCCGCGTCGCCGGCTTCAATCCACTCGTAGCCGGTGAAGTTGTCGTCCCAAAGTGAGGGCGAACTGGTGTAGATCTCGTTCAGCCTAGTGACAAGGCGGTTCACGCCGCGGTGACCCGGATCGTCCAGTAGCCACCAGTCCAGCGAGTACGCTTCGGACCACTCGGACTCCTGGCCGATCTCCTGGCCCATGAACAGTAGCTGCTTACCCGGGTGCGACCACTGGTATGCAAGCAGTGAACGCAGGCCGGCGAGGCGACGCCACTTGTCGCCCGGCATCTTCGAAATCAAAGACCCCTTGCCGTGAACGACCTCGTCGTGGGAAAGCGGCAGAATAAAGTTTTCCGAGAACGCGTAAACCAGCGAGAACGTCAGCTCCCCGTGATGCCAGCGGCGGTTCACCGGGTCTTCTTGCATGTAGCGCAGGGTGTCGTTCATCCAACCCATGTTCCACTTCATGCCGAACCCTAGGCCGCCACCTGACGTCGGTGCGGTTACGCCCGGCCACGCGGTGGACTCCTCCGCGATCATCACAACACCGGGGTTGCGACGGTACGCGGTCGCGTTCGTCTCTTGCAAGAACTGGATGGCCTCCAAGTGCTCGCGTCCACCGTACTGGTTCGGACGCCACTCACCGTCGTTACGCGAGTAGTCCAGGTAGAGCATCGACGCTACAGCGTCTACGCGCAGGCCATCAATGTGGAACTCTTCAAGCCAGTACAGCGCGTTTGCAACCAGGAAGTTACGAACCTCGCGGCGACCAAAGTTAAACACGAGCGTGCCCCAGTCCGGGTGCTCGCCGCGCATGGGATCGGGATCCTCGTAAAGCGCGGTCCCATCGAAGCGGGCCAGCGCCCAGTTGTCCTTCGGGAAGTGCGCCGGAACCCAGTCAAGCAAAACACCAATACCCGCCTGGTGTAGCTTGTCAACCAGGTAGCGGAAATCATCGGGAGTACCGAAACGCGCGGTAGGCGCGTAGTAGGACGTCACCTGGTAGCCCCAGGAACCGCCAAACGGGTGCTCCGCCACGGGCATAAACTCAACGTGCGTGAAGCCCATACGCTTTAAATAGGGGACCAGTTCATCGGCGAGCCCGCGGTACCCCAAGCCCTGCTTCCAAGAACCGATATGAACCTCGTAGATGGACATGGGTCCGTCATGCGGATTCTTCAGCGGACGGTTCTCCATCCACTCATCGTCATTCCACTCGTGGAACTTATCCGTAACAACCGACGCGGTCGCCGGCGGAATCTCGGTTGCCCTAGCCATCGGGTCGGCCTTCTGCATCCAGTTGCCGTCCGGCCCGCAAATCTCAAACTTGTAGCGAGCCCCAACCTCGACACCCGGAATGAACAGTTCCCAAACACCGGAAGAGCCCAGCGAACGCATCGAACTACCGGTCCCATCCCAGTAGTTAAAGTCGCCCACCACGCGCACAGCCCGAGCATTCGGCGCCCACACGGCGAAAGACACACCGCGAACAGTTCCCAGCTCGCCCTCGTATTCACGCAAATGCGCGCCAAGCGCATCCCACAGGGTTTCGTGGCGGCCCTCACCGATTAGGTACAGGTCCATCTCGCCAAGGGTCGGCAAGAAGCGGTACGGGTCGTCAGCCTCAACTACCTGGTCGCCGTACGTGACGCGCAGGCGGTAGTCCGGGATCGTGTCACCGGGTAGCACTGCAACCCACACGCCGTCCTGCTCGTGAGTGGCCTTGTAGGTCGCGTCCTTGGTGATGACCTCTACGGAATCCGCCAGGTGGCGTACAGCGCGGATCGTAATCGAACCTTCGCCGACGTGGGCGCCCAGTACGGAGTGAGGAGAATGGTGCCGGGCCCCGGCTACCGCGGCAAGAGTCTGTTCATCAACGGGGATTGGTGTGGCGTTCATATTTGCAATTCTTCCATGAAGGGATGGTCTTAGGGCGAAAACGGGAATGCCGCTTATGCCGGTTGATCACAATGTCGGGTTTACGAGGGCGTGCCCGCGCGGCCTTCCCGCGCGGGGGTACCGGCAAGCTTACTGGGCGAGTCTGCGCAGTGCGTTTTCTGGAATCCAAATCCAGTCGGGGCGCATGCGGTATTCGTAGACTGCTTCGTACGCTGCTTTTTCGATTTCGAGGACGCGAATGAGTTCGCTTTCAACTTCGCCGAACCCGCCTCCGCGGGTGTAGCCGGCGATGAAAGAGTCGCGGGCTGCGGACAGCCAGCCGTCTTTCGCACCGCCCTTCGCGGCCGCGTAGTCGAAGGACCGTAGCATTCCCGCCACGTCGCGTAGCGCTAAGTCGGGCACGCGCCGTTCCGCCAAGGGGCGTAGCGGTTCGCCCTCAAAATCGAGGACGACCCAACCTTGGTCGCCGAGCAGTACCTGGCCCAGGTGGTAGTCGCCGTGAATGCGGATCAGTGGTGGCAGGGAGTCCAGGTTGCCGATTTGGTCGATTGCGGCCTCTAGCCTCGGGGTGAGGTCGGAGTCGCGAATGTCGGGGACCTCCGCGGCAGCCGCGGACAGGTTGACGTGCAGGCGCTCGCGCAGCTCCCCGGGCGTCAGCGTGCTCGAGGCGCCAAACGCCGACGCCATGTGCTCGTGCAGTCCCGCCGTGGTGGCTCCAAGTTCGCGGGCCAGCGAGGACGGGTCCTCGCCCGCGCTTGCCATCTCGACAAACAGTTCGAACCCGTCACGGCCATGCTTCACAGCGGCACCAGCGAAGCCCAGCACCGTGTCGTCAGTGGCCAGGTCACCAACCGGGATGCGCTCATCCAGGTAGGCAATCGGTTTGGCAATGTGCTCCCAGCCTTCGCGGGCCAGGCCGGACGTGATCTCAACCTCGGGGTGCGTACCCGGCTGCAACACGCGCAAAATCTTAAGCACGCACGAGTACTTCGAGTCGAACATGACCGAAGTGTTGGACTGCTCGCCACTTAACACGAACGCGTTATCCGCGGCCGCCAGCAAGTCGGCGAGCACGTCGTCAGCAAGCTCGGGTTCGATCGGCGAAAGGGTGTCGTTTTCGTAAGCCTTACGCAGCCACGCCCTCAAAAATGAAGGAGCGTATGCCCCATCCACAAGGTACGCGCCACGCAGCTCGGACACTACGCCGTAGTCAAGTTTTTCGTCGGTGTAAACCAGGGGAACTTGGACGTAAGCCTCGCCCACCTGGATGATGGAAATCCACACGGGGTCAAGGCCCTCGCCGGATTCTTTGTCGAAGTCAAGGGGCGCTGAATACGCGGAAAGGTCGATGTTGGCGACCAGGCGGACGGATTCACCCGTGGAACCGGGGAACCAGCGTTGCTTGTAGAGCCATTGGTCGATCTCGTCGAGTAAATCGACATCGGGCGGCCATGAAGCGCTCATTGGTTATCTTCTTCCTCTTCATCATCTAGGAAAGTTACGTCCAGCCAGTAGAAGCCGTGGCGGCCAAGAGTAATATCGACAGTTTCGTCCTCTCGCACATCGGGGAACCGGTTGCCAGACGCGGTGTCGTACAGGTGCCAGCCGCCCATACCGGGCAGTTGGATGGTCGCGGCGCGCGAGGAGGTAGAAAGGTTATTCACACACAGCACGGTTTGGTGCTCGTCGCGGCGCAAGAATGCGAGCACCGCGTCGTCCGATGTGGAAAGCAGGGTCAGCGAACCGATGCCGAACACGGGGTAGCGTTTGCGTACTTCCAGCATTGATCGAAGCCAGTTCAGCATTGAGGTCGGGCGCTTACGGTGTTCCGCCACGTTCACTGCGGCGGGCGCGTACGAGCCTGAAGACACTAGCGGCAGGTAGAAGTCTTTGGGGTCGGCCTTCGAGAAGCCCGCGCCTTCGGACGCATCCCACTGCATGGGCGTGCGCACACCGTCGCGGTCTTTCAGCCAAATGTCGTCGCCCATCCCGATTTCGTCACCGTAGTACAGGAACGGGGAGCCGGGGAATGACAGTAGCAGGGCGTGCGCGAGTTCGACCTCGCGGCGTGAACCTCGAAGCAGTGGCATTAGTCGGCGGCGAATACCAACGTTTGCGCGCATGCGAGGCTCGGGCGCGTACCAGCCGTACATGGCTTGCCGCTCTTCTTCGGTAACCATTTCCAAGGTCAGCTCGTCGTGGTTGCGCAAGAATGTGCCCCACTGGCCGCCCTTTGGTAGTGGCGGGGTGGCGGCGAAGGCTTCGCGAACGCCCTTGGAGGTTTCCTCGCGCAGGGCTGCGAAGATCTTCGGCATGATTGGGAAGTGGAAGCAAATGTGGCATTCGGGGTCGGAATCGGAACCGAAATATGCAACCACTTCGTGCGGGGGCTGGTTTGCTTCGGCGATGAGGACGGTGCCGGGGAACTCTTCATCCACCATCTGGCGCAGTTCCGAGATGAACTCGTGCGTGCGCGGCAGGTTCTCGCAGTTTGTCCCGTCTTCCTCGTACAGGTAGGGGATCGCGTCCAAGCGGAATCCGTCCACACCTGTTTCCGCCCAGAATCGCAGCACGTTCTTAATGGCTTCGCGAACGGCAGGGTTTTCAAAGTTCAGATCCGGCTGGTGGCTAAAGAAACGGTGCCAGTAGTACTGTTTGCGAACGTCGTCGTACGCCCAGTTTGAGTCTTCGGTATCGATGAAGATGATGCGGGCATCTAGGTATTCTGACGGGCGGTCGCGCCACACGTAGAAGTCGCCGTAGGGGCCGGTTGGATCGTTTCTGGAGGCTTGGAACCACGGGTGCTGATCGGAAGTGTGGTTCATGACCATGTCGATCACGATGCGAATGTTCCGCTTGTGCGCTTCGTCGACCAGCACGCGGAAGTCTTCCATGGAACCGTAGCGTCCATCGACGCCCGTGTAGTCGGCAATGTCGTAGCCGCCATCGCCCATGGGGGACGGGTAGAACGGTGGTAGCCACAGGGCGTCTACGCCCAGCCAGGACAGGTAGTCAAGTTTTTGGCGGAGTCCTTCGAAGTCACCTGTACCGTCGTCGTTCGAGTCGTAGAAAGAGTGGGTAAGGACCTCGTAAAACACGGCGGTTCGGTACCACTGCGGGTCTTCTGCCGGGGTGGGTAGAGTCGCGACTACGCGCTCTTTTGGCACCTCGTGAGATACCTGGCCGTGATCGGGCTGGGGGATAAGCGGAATCGCGCCCGTGGGTGTGGGGTCTATGGGTGCTGGAGTCATTCAGTTCCTGCCTAACAGTCCGGTTACGCCAAGCGGGGCGGCGCTAACCGCCCCGCAAAACTAGCGTTTAGTTGCTCTGGCTATTCTTTACGGCCATGATATGCGCGGTGCGCTCTTGCGGGTTGAGCTTTACAAAGTTGTGCTCGCCCCACTGGTATTCGCGGCCGTCTAGTTCGTCGACAACTTCCAGGATTTGGCCGCCCGTGCCGTATGTGACGGCGGCGCCCAGCTTGGAAAGGTCGATTTCGACGGATCCTACGACCTCGTTGTGCGGGTCAAGGTTTACTACGACGATGACGGTGTCGTCTTCACCGGTCGGCGAGAACTTTGCGGGCACGTGCTTGGAGAAGCACAGTAGGCGGTCGTCCGACGTGGGGTGTACCTGGATGCGACGCAACTGTTGTAGCGCGGGGTGGCGTTTGCGCGCCGAGTTCAAAAGGGTGAGCAGGTTTTCAATGCCGTGCTGGTTTGCCTGCTCCCAGTTGCGGGGGCGGAACTCGTATTTTTCGTTGTCGATTTGTTCTTCGAATCCGGGCCTTTGCACGTTTTCGATGAATTCGTAGCCGGAATAAATTCCCCACGAGGGCGATCCTGTTGCTGCGAGGACTGCTCGCAGGGCGAAGATGGCCGTGCCACCGGTGGTCATCTGCGGGGTTAGAATGTCGTGCGTGGTCGGCCAGAAGTTCGGGCGCATCAGGTGGGATGTTTCTTCGGCGACTTCAACGAAGTAGTCGAGGATCTCCTGTTTTTCGGTGCGCCACGCGAAGTACGTGTACGACTGGTGGAATCCAACGCCACCCAGGGTGCGCATCATGGCGGGGCGGGTGAACGCCTCGGCTAGGAAGATGACGTGCGGGTGTGATTCGTTGATGTCCGCCAAGAATCGCTGCCAGAAAGACAGCGGCTTCGTGTGCGGGTTGTCAACGCGGAAGATTGTCACGCCGTGTTCGATCCACTTCAGTACAACTTCCTTGACGGCTTGGTAGATGCCTTCGGGGTCGTTGTCGAAGTTGAGCGGGTAAATGTCCTGGTACTTCTTCGGCGGGTTCTCCGCGTACGCGATTGAACCGTCGGCGCGCATAGAGAACCATTCGGGGTGTTCAGATACCCACGGGTGGTCCGGCGAGCACTGCAACGCGAGGTCCAGTGCTACTTCCATGTCGAGGGCGCGTGCGCGCTTGACGAACTCGTCAAAGTCATCAAACGTGCCAAGCTCGGGGTGAATCGCTTCGTGGCCGCCCTCGGGGGCGCCAATGCCGTAGGGTGAACCCGGATCTTGCGGGCCGGCCTCTAGCGTGTTGTTGCGTCCCTTGCGGAAAGCGGTGCCGATCGGGTGGATCGGGGTTAGGTAGATGACGTCGAAGCCCATGTCCGCAATGCGCGGCAGGTGGTCGGCGGCCTGCAGTAGGGTGCCGGAAATCCAGTTGCCGTCCTCGTCGCGGTGAGCGCCGTAAGAACGCGGGAAGATCTCGTACCACGAGGAGAATAGGGACTTAGAGCGGTCAACCTTCAGCGGGAACGTGCGGGTGCGCGTCCACAGTTCGCGAAGCGGAGTTTCCCTAAATACTGCTCGAACTTGGGAGGACAGGCCCGCGGATAGGCGGGTTTGCGGGGAGGACGTCGTGTCACGCATAAGGCGTGCAGCCTCAAGGAGGATCTCGCGGCTTTCTTTCGCGGGTGCCTTTTGCTTGCGTGAGCCCTTCGGCAGGGGACGACCTTCCGAGGCGCGCTCCATGAGCCTTGCGCCCTCTTCAAGCATGAGTTCAACATCGGTGTCCGCCGCAATCTTGATAGCCGCGTCGTGACTCCAAGTTGCGTAGGGGTCCGACCAGCTGTCGATGCGGAACTTCCACGCACCCGGACGGTCGGGCATCAGCCAGGCTTCATAACGATCCAAGCCCGGCGCAATGTCGTACATGGGTACGCGCATGTGCTCTTTGCCGTCGGGGTCGATCAGTACTGCTTCTACACCAAGAGCGTCATGGCCTTCGCGGAATACGGTTGCGCGAACTGGGAACGACTCGCCCTCGGTGGCCTTGGCGGGCCACATGCCCTGCTCGATTACTGGGAAAACTTCGGTCGCTGGAATTCGGGTAATACGGGCTCGGGGAGGAACGGGGTTCTTCTTCAGGGCCGTAGCCTTCTTGTCGGCCATTGCTTTCGCCATTGGTCAAGACTCCTTATTGCAAGATTTTTGGCGGACCATGTATATAAAACCCTAAAATTTTCTAGGGTTGATTGTTGGTTGATTCCACACTGTAGTTGGTCGTTGCAAACCTCTTACGCGTAGTCCATGTGCATGGCGGCGATAACGTCCGCGAGGGTTTCGTTTGCGACCTCGTTTGCGCGTTCGTTGCCTTCGCGCAGGATTTGCAGCAGGTAGTCCTCGTTCGCTTCGAGTTCTGCGCGGCGGGCACGAATCGGGGCGAGCATCGTGTTTAGGTCTTCGGTTACGCGCGCCTTCAAAGCGCCGCCACCGCCGTCACCGATTTGGTCGGCGATCTCTTCGGGTGCCTCGCCGGACGCCATTGACGCCATGAGTAGAAGGTTTGAAACTTCCGGGCGGTTCGCCGGGTCGTACGTGATTACGCGGTCAGCGTCCGTCTTCGCCTTCTTTAGGCGCTTCGCAGTTTCGTCAGCAGTCATGCGCAGTTCGATCGTGTTACCGCGCGATTTCGACATTTTTTCACCATCGAGGCCGAGGACGTGAGCTGCCTTGGATAGCAGTGCCTCGGGGCGCCTAAAGACGGGCTTGTCTTTTTCGACGCGGCCGTAGCGCTTGTCAAAGCGGGTGGCGATTAGGCGGGCTTGCTCCAGGTGGGGGAGCTGGTCTTGCCCAACGGGAACCAGGTTTGCCTTGCAAAATAGGATGTCTGCCGCCTGGTGGACAGGGTAGGTCAGTAGCAGGCCGGACATTGCGCGTCCGTCGGTCGCGTCTAGTTCGGCTTTGACGGTCGGGTTGCGGTGAAGTTCAGCCTCGGTTACCAGGGATAGGAACGGGAGCATCAGCTGGTTCAAAGCGGGAACCGCGGAGTGCGTAAAGATGGTCGCATTCTTCGGATCCATGCCTGCCGCCAGGTAGTCGGCCAAAAGGGATAGGACGCGCTCGCGTAGCGGGCCAACACCGTCCCGGTCGGTGATCACCTGGTAGTCGGCAATCAGCTGCCAGGTCTCCACACCGCGCTTTTGAAGCTCAATGCGGTTCTTAATGGTCCCAAAATAGTGGCCCAGGTGCAGGTGCCCGGTCGGGCGGTCACCTGTCAGAATCCGGAACCTGGATGGGTCCTTGTCGATCTCTTTTTCGATCTCGGCGGAGCGGGCTTGCGTGCGCGCGAGAGACGCCGAATCTGTGCTTTGGCTTAGGGTTTCTTCAGCAGTATTACTCACGCGCGCCATCTTATCGCACTACTCAGTCAGATAAATCTGCAGAGATTGCGGCTCGATGTGAATCGTTGATCCCGGGCTGGCCGTATCGCAGTAGCTGTGGTCGGACGCGTCCGATACAGCGCCGCCCTCCTTCGGATTTGTCCACGACGAATCGAACACTAGGCGGTATCCGCGTCCGCGCCCTTCGGTGAGCTTTACGGACGCCGAGTTTAGGGTGCCGTTGAAAACTGCCAGAAGGTCAACGTCGTTGTAACGGAAGCCGGAGCGCAACACCTGCAGCGTACGGTTCTTCACCTGGTGCCAATCCTCGGCCTGCAACTTCGTGTTCGTTGCCGTATACCAAGAAAGGTCACGAATCTCGTCGCCGGGGAACACGGTTCCGCTTGCAAAGAATCTGGGGCGGAACACGGGGTGCACCCTGCGCAGTGCCAGCAGGTAGCGAACCGTGTCGAACATGTCGTGCTGCCACGAATCCATGTCCCAGTTCACCCACGAAATACTGTTGTCCTGGCAGTACGCGTTGTTGTTACCGTACTGGGTGCGGCCGATCTCGTCACCGGCGGTCAGCATCGGTGTTCCCACCGACATGAGCATCGTAGCCATCAAGTTACGCATCGAACGTTCGCGGGCGTAGAACACCGAATCCAACATGCCCGAGGGCGTGGTGTCATCGTCGGTTGCTCGCCTGGGTAGGCGCTTCATGTGTCCTTCAATGCCGTGGTTCCACGACAGGTTTTGCGTGGTGCCGTCACGGTTGCCTTCGAGGTTGTCGAAGTTGTTCTTGTGGTTGTACGCCGTCAGGTCAGCCAGCGTGAAACCGTCGTGTGCGGTGATGAAGTTAATCGAAGATCTGGCCGGACGGTTATGACCGATTGTGGAGCCGAACAGGTCTGCGGATCCCGAGATGCGCGTGGCGATGTCGTTGGGACCTTGCGAGGGGCGTCCGGCCTCCAGGCTGGCAATATCGGCCAGCCAGAACGAGCGGATCGTGTCGCGGTAGCGGTCATTCCACTCTGACCACGGCAGCGGGAAGTTACCTGTCTGCCAGCCACCGGGGCCAATATCCCACGGCTCGGCAATGATCTTTTGCTTAGACAGCACGGGGTCCGCGGCGAGGGCCACAAAGAACGGGTGCCTGGGCGTGAAACCGGTTGCGAAACGCCCCAGCGTGGTCGCCAGGTCGAAGCGGAACCCGTCAACGCCTATGTCTTCAGACCAGTAGCGAAGCGAATCCAAAGTCATCTGAACGACGCGGGCCTCATCAAAGTTAACCGTGTTACCGCATCCGGTGTCGTCGATCATGTGGACGGGACGGTTCGCCGTGTGACGGTAGTACAAGTCCTGGCCGAAACCGCGCCAAGAGATCATCTGACCCGGAGTACCGCCCTCACACGTGTGGTTATAAACAACGTCGAGGATTACCTCAATGTCGTGTTCATGCAGGATCGACACCATTCCGCGGACCTCATCCAACACGGCCTGAGCGCCGAGCTGCTGCGCGCGTTTCGTCGCGTAGGACGGTTCCGGGCTGAAGTAAGACAGCGTGGAGTAACCCCAGTAGTTAGTCAGGCGCTTGGCCAGCAAGAAAGGTTCCGGCCACTTCGCGTGAATGGGTAGCAGCTCCACCGCGGTGACGCCCAGCGCCTTCAAATGCGAGATCGCAGCCGGATGGGCCAGACCCGCGTAAGTGCCGCGAAGCTCTTTAGGCACGCCCTCCATCTGCTTGGTGAAACCCTTTACGTGCAGTTCGTAAATCACGGACTCGTTCCAAGACGTGCGCGGCTTTTGCGCCACACCAAACCCGGACGTGTCCACAACAATGCTGCGAGCAGTAGACGGAGCGGAGTCGATAGTCGACTGAACAAACGGAGTCTGGGTCGGCAGTAACTCTTCGTCAACCTCGTGACCGTGAATAGCGGGGCCAAGTACGACCTCGCCTTCCAAACCCTTACCGTAAGGGTCCAGCAACAGTTTGAACGGGTTGAACGACTGGGCGCCCTCGGGATCCCACGGGCCATTAACACGGTACCCGTAGACCGTTCCGACGTTGCCGCCAGCCAAGTGGGCGGACCAGATACCAGCTTCGTGCGCATTCATCTGATATCGGTGTTCCACAGCGTCGTGGCCACTGTTAGTAAAAATGCAGAGTTCTACGCCGTAAGCGCCGGGTGCGGCAACAGCGAAGTCAACTCCGCCCTCAACAATATTTGCGCCAAGGGTAGCAGGCTGAACGGTTGCAGGCGGAAGCGTTTTTGACGCGGCCTGCCACGTTTTCAGTGGTGCTGCCTGCGAATCTGAGCTAGCCATAAAACTAAACCACCGTTTACGTCTCGAAGGTGATTCGAGGCGCCTTATCGACATTTTGTTTATTTTGAAATGATACCTGAGCTGTGCAAAATCACAGCGATGCTGATAGTCACAGCCTTGATAACGTTTGTCACAACAGGAATTTGAATACGGCAATGTGCCTAAAATTGTGGCAATGTTAGGGCTATGAGAGTTTTTGTCAGCATTAAACACGTTCCGGACGTGATGTCGGAACGCCGAATAGAAGATGGGCGCCTGGTCCGCGGGGAAGATGACACCCTGAACGAGCTGGACGAGAACGCGATCGAAGCAGCCTTTCAAGCCGTGGAGGAACACGGTGGCGAGGTGATTGCGGTGACGATGGGGCCGGAGGATGCTGAGGACTCCGCCATGCTCGCCCTCCAAAAGGGCGCTGATCGAGCGATTGTGATTACTGATGATCGTCTTGCCGGATCCGACATTGTTGGAACCGCGCAGGTTTTGGCGGCCGCCGCGCGCAAGCTGGCTGAAGAAGAACCGATCGACCTGATCGTTACCGGCATGGCCAGCCTGGATGGTATGACGTCCATGGTTCCGGCCGCGATTGCGGCGGATTTGCAGTGGCCGTACATTTCGTTGGCGTCCGAAATTCAGATTGACGAGGACGCGGTTGAGGCTCTGCGGTCTGCGGATGGCTTTGACGACCGCCTGCGCGCGGGATTGCCGGCGGTCGTTTCGGTTACCGACCAGGTGAATGAGCCGCGCTTCCCGAACTTTAAGGACATGCGGGCGGCTCGTAAGAAGCCGTTGGACGTGTGGACGTTGGATGATTTGGCGGATGTGACTGACATCGAGAGTCTTGCGGTTGGTGAGCGCGGCGCGGGAACGATGGTTCTTGCGGCTGACGAGGAGCCCGAGCGTACCGCTGGCCAGATCGTGCAGGACGCCGGTGAGGGCGGCAAGAGGCTCGCCGATTACATCGCGGAGGTGCTGAAGTAGTGGAAAAGCTAGATACTCCCATCCTGGTGATAACTGATCACACGGGTAATGCTGATGACGGGTTTGTGTTGACTGCGCCGTCGAAGCAGCTTTTGACTTTGGCGGGCCAGTTGACGAACGGTCGTATTGACGCGATTGCGCTGAATCCGAAGCCGGAGCTTGACCAGCTTGCGAAGTATGGTGTCAGCCGCGTGTTCACGCCGGACCTTACGCAAATGTCGCCGCGCGTTGCGGCAGTTGTGGCGGATGCGGCGTATGAGGCTGCGAAGCAGGATTCTTACGCGGCCATTTTGAATGTTTCTAATTATCGAGGGCGTGAGGTCGCCGCTGGGCTTGCTGTGCGACTGGGGTCTGGCGCGGTTGTTGACGTGACCGCATGCCGGGTTTTGGACGGCCAGATTGAGGCTAAGAAGTCGGTGCTTGCCGGCTCTTGGACCACGGTGTTTAAGGTGACTCGCGGAACGCCGGTTATCGCGTTGCGTCCGTCGTCGGTTGATGCTGAGGAGGTTGATTCGCCGACCGATCCGCAGGTGATCGCGCTGGACGTTGACTATTCGACGCCCGCTCGCGGGGTCGAGGTGGTGGAGTCTGTGGAGCAGGCCGGTTCGGGCCGTGTTTCGCTCACGGAAGCTCCGATCGTCGTGTGCGGTGGTCGCGGTGTTGACGGCGATTTCAGTGTTGTGGAGCAGATGGCTGACCAGCTTGGTGGCGCGGTTGGCGCTACCCGCGTTGCGGCTGACGAGGGGTGGATTGACCGCTCTGCGCAGATCGGCCAGACCGGTGTTACGGTTGCGCCGAACCTGTACGTGGGTGTGGGGGTTTCGGGCGCTGTTCACCACGCGTGCGGTATTCAGGCTTCGCGTCACATCGTTGCGGTGTGTGATGATCCGGATGCTCCGATTTTTGAGATTGCAGATTTCGGCGTTGTCGGTGACCTCAATGAGGTGATCCCGCAGGCGCTTGAGGCACTAGCGGAAAAGGGGCTTTAACCGGATGAAGGTACTTGCAGCTCTGTCTGGCGGTGTTGATTCGGCTGTTGCGGCGGCTCGCGCTGTTGAGGCTGGCCATGATGTGACCGCTGTTCACATGGCGTTGAAGACCGAGGGTGAAAGTTGCGGCACTTCGCGGGGTTGTTCGAACCCGCAGGATCGGGCGGATGCGGCGGCGGCTTGCGCGAAGCTTGGTATTCCGTTTGAGGTTTGGGATTTGGCTGACGAGTTTGAAGAGAAGGTCATCTCAGATTTCGTGTCGCAGTACGAAATGGGGCGCACGCCGAATCCGTGCGTTCGTTGTAACGAGTTCGTGAAGTTCCGCGAGCTTACGGTTCGTGCGCGCGAGCTTGGTTTCGACGCGGTTGTGACGGGCCATTATGCTCGCGTGGAGAAGCACGGGGATCGCTACCAGCTTTTGCGTGCCCGCGACTTGGCGAAGGATCAGTCTTACGTGTTGGCGGTGATGGGGGAGGAAGAGCTGTCCCGCGTCATTCTTCCTTTGGGAGACATGCCGTCTAAGGCGGCTGTTCGCGCGGAAGCGGAGGAGCGCGGCTTGGGGGTTTCGAACAAGCCGGATTCGTTTGATATTTGCTTTATTCCCGACGGTGATACGCAGGGCTTTTTGCGTAGTCGTCTGGGGGAGTCTTCCGGACAGATTGTGGATACGGACGGTAACGTTCTTGGAAAGCACCGCGGCCATTTTGAGTTCACGGTTGGCCAGCGTAAGGGCCTTGGGATCGATCGCCCAGCTGCGGATGGTCGCCCTCGATACGTTCTTGAAACGCGGCCGTCAGAAAACGTGGTGGTCGTGGGGCCTGCGGAGCTACTCAGCATCGATATTGTGAACACGACGGATCTGACTTGGGATGCCGGGGACGATGAGGGCGATGTTCGCACGGTTCAGCCTTCGCCCATGGGTACGGATGAGGACGAGTGCTTGTATGCGCAAATGCGTGCGCATGGACGTCCCGTTCCGGTGAAGGCACTTGAACGTAAGGAGGGCGGGCTTCGCGTCACTTTGGCGGAGTCGGTGCGTGGGATTGCTCCGGGGCAGACCCTGGTGCTGTACCGCGGTAACCGCGTGATTGCTCAGTCGGTGATTGACGGTACTGAGCGCACGAAGGGCGCAGCTTCGGCTAAACAGTTGGGTAAGCGTCTAGCTGAGGACGCTGTGCCCGCGTAACGCGTGTATCTGCCCGCGTAGAGCTCACTTGCGCCTGGCGTTGACGCTCTGAAGTGTTGGAAGAACGTGATCTGTTCCGATGTGGACGTAGATCACGTTTTTTCAATTCACAGGTTGGCCGATTCTTTCGCTATACTTTTTGTCGTTGCCCGAGTGGCGGAATTGGTAGACGCGCCAGATTTAGGTTCTGGTGTCTTAGCGACGTGGGGGTTCAAGTCCCTTCTCGGGCACAAATCGCCCCGGCCTGGAAAGGCCGGGGCTTTCTGCGTCCCACGAACCCTTCGATGCCCGCGGGGTCGAACCCGGCCCGTACACTCCGTGTCCTATCCTCCCTGTACGGTGGTGAAATACAGCTACTACGCGACGGCCGGCAGCCAAGTGACCGGTGAGAATCGTGTAGTGGAACTCGTGGAACAGTCTGCGAGATGTTGAGCGTGGAGCTAGAGGGAGGGCATTGTTATGGCGCAAGCGGATGGTAAACGCCCGGGTTATGCGTCTTATCAGACGTTCTACACGTACGCTAGGGAGGATGTGGACCGTGTTTACGACGGGTATAACCCGATCGTTAAAGGAATGGATGCTACAGAGTTCAAAATCGCACCATTCCAAGCCCTTCGCGACTACCAGTCGCGAAGCTTCTTCAGCGGTGATCCCGAGCTAGAAGTGCCAGTACTAGATGTGATTATCAGGCAGTACAAGGCTGAGGGCGGGTTCGCGCAGGCCAGTGAATGCAGGGGGGCAGTACTGCAATGGCTAGAGCTAGAAGAACTACGCCAAACCGAAGAAGTCTACTTCGCACTGCACTACTTCGACATACTCGGAGGCCGAATACGCAACAAAGACGAGCCAAGGTACACGGTCGACCCCTACGCCGTGTCAGAGTGGATCAAACGCGCCGAACCGGAGTTTAGTCTCATGGTTGAACGGTACGCGCTCGCGGTGAATGCGGTGGTTAATGATGTGGCGGCGCAGTGGTATGGCGGGAGTCGTATGTAGTTTGGCATGAGCGGTTTTTGGGTATCATGGCGACAGAATGTGCTGGTTTACTCAAGACTTTAGAAGGCCAAAGTGACACGCGATATCCACCTTATTGACGAGCATTCATCTCTTGAAAACTACAAGCTTTCTATGAGCTTGATCGTTCCGCGTCCCATCGCGTGGATTGCCACGTTTAACCAGGATGGTTCTGTAAACCTGGCTCCGTACGCACTGTTCTCGGTGGTGTGCACTGACCCGATGATGTTGCAGTTCTCTTCGCGTTCCCCTAAAGACAGCTACCACAATGCCAAACGTGAAGGGGCCTTCACCGTCCACATCGCGACCGTTGATCAGAAACCGCAAGTAGCCCTGACGTCGAAAGAATTCCCAGAGGGCGAATCCGAGGCCGATGCTGCGGGCATGACTTGGACGAAGGCACCTAACGTGAATGCTCCGATCCTGGACGACGCCCTGGTTGCTTTTGAGTGCGAAGTCCACTCCTTCGTAGACCTCGAGACTTCCGTGCTCACGATCGGCCGCGTGAAAGCCATCCACACGGATCCTTCCATCATGGCGCAGGACGGCATGGCTGACTTTGCAAAACTCAACCCGCTGTCCAAGCTGGGACGCCAGCAGTGGGGCAAAACCGAAGACTTCGTGTAAACCCGTGCCGAGCCTGTAACGGGCTACGCGCGGTTATTGGAAGTACCGCGCCTAAGAGCCCTGCGGGTGACGTAGCATGCGCATACGCTCAGCGTGGGGTTTACGCCCTCAAATGGCATAACGAGCTAGGCTACGCCATTTTGGGCACAATAGTGCCATGGCACGTTTTGAAGAAGGACAGGAGGTTCCAGATTTCACGCTGGAATCTACCGAAGGCGAAATCAATCTTTACAGCATCATTGACGAGGCCGACAAGGGCGTCGTCGTGTACTTCTACCCGCGCGCATCCACACCCGGTTGCACGACAGAGGCATGCGATTTTCGGGATTCGCTTAGCTCACTGAAGTCATGCGGCTACACCGTGATCGGCGTGAGCCCAGACAAGATGCCCGCGCTTGAGAAGTTCCGAGACGAACAGGGCCTCAACTTTGCTTTGGCGTCCGACCCCGAAAAAACCGTAATGGAGCCGTGGGGCGCGTTTGGGGAAAAGAAAAACTACGGCAAGATCGTGCAGGGCGTTATCCGCTCAACCCTTGTTGTTGGAAAGGACCGTAAGGTCGAGCGCGCCATGTACAACGTCCGCGCGAAAGGGCACGTCGCCCGCGTGCGCAAGACCATTGGGTGTGACTAAACGTTAAGCGTCAGTGCGGGTGCGATGGTGGCGGGCTAAGTTTTCCGCCACCCGCACCGCCTGGCTCACGTCGCGTTCTTCGCGAAGCCAAGCCGCGGGGGACATGCCCTGCAAATCACGGTGAGCGGTAATAAACCACTTTCCAACAGCAAACGAATCGTCAATGCATTCAAGCCGTCCGAGGACGTCAGGCAGGCCATCTAAGATCTGGTAATCCGAAGTGAGCTGCCACGTGGGATACATCCACGAGCCGCGCCCTCGCCGGACTCCTAAAATGCGGAACTCTTTAACAGCCTTGTTAATCGCCTGGCGGGAAACACCCATCAAATCAACCAAATCAGCAGTTGAACAAACTGGGCCAACCTGGTCCACAACTGACGGGCGGGGAGCGGTTAGCGCAGAAACGAGGCGAGTGACCTCATCGATCACAGCATCGTTTACATGAGTCTTCTTCGCTTTAAGAAGGCGCTGGCGCACCGCGACGAGAAGACGCTCTTCATCTGTTGACAGATGGCGCACCTGCTCAGCCCTTTCAAGATTTCATTTCACCGCAACAAGGCGATAATTACATAGTGCGCCGTGAGGGAATCGAACCCCCAACCCGCTGGTTAAGAGCCAGCTGCTCTGCCAATTGAGCTAACGGCGCATTCGTTGCTTCGCATAGTGTGCGTCAAAAACAACGAATGTCAGAATACCACCGAGGTATGCCTCTGACAAACTCCAGAGATCAAGAACACAAATCAAAAAATTCGTGCTGCTTGTTGATCCTGCGAGGACGTTCTTTGCAAACAAAAACCCCGACTTGCGCCGGGGATTTGGTGCGCCGTGAGGGAATCGAACCCCCAACCCGCTGGTTAAGAGCCAGCTGCTCTGCCAATTGAGCTAACGGCGCGTGCAAGCAAAAACTTTACGCCGAATAAACTGAAATCGCAAAACGCTGGCATGCGCTTTACACCACACCTATACAATCAGGTCAGTAGTAGCGTGCGAGTACAACGTAAAGGAACGAACAGTGAACAAAGCAGCGAAGACACCCCGCAGGCACCGCCTGGGCCCAATCAACGCGCTCGTCCTAATCATTGGCTCCGCCCTCGGACTAATCGCATCACTTGGCCTACTACAAACCGAACTAGACCACCTAAAAGACCCACTCGCAGCACTGGACTGTGACCTCAACGTACTGATCGGCTGCGGATCATCACTCATGTCGCCGCAAGCCCACCTGGTGGGCCTGCCAAACTCCGCGATAGGTGTGGCCGCATTCAGTGCGACCCTAACCCTCGGAATCCTCATGCTCCTACGCGTAGAAATGCCACCCATCGTCGGTGTACTAGCCGGCGTCGGAGCACTGGGCGGACTCGCGTTCGTAGGCTACTTCCTATACCTGTCAGCGTCCGCTTTCCACTCGCTGTGCCCCTACTGCCTGGCAGTGTGGTCAGCAACCCTCATACTCGCCAGCGTCCTAATCCCATTCGCGCTAGCAAGCATGCCGGCATCCAAAGACTTCGGAAAATCCATGCAACGCCACACTTGGGCCGGCATGATCTCGCTACACCTGCTGGTCGTCATCATCATCCTATTCGCCATGAGCGACCAGATCGGAACCCTGTTCTAAAACGCCTACGCTAGTTCAACTCTGCCGAATCAATCGAGGGCGGAACATTCGCCCCCAGCCCCTGATTCTCCAGTTCGCCGCGCAATGCCTGCATAGTCGACTCCAAAGCGTCCCCGTCAGCTTCGCGCGCATTACCAAGCGCCAAATCGGCCTCCAAACGTAGCGGAATCACATGCAAATGCGTGTGAGGAACCTCGAAACCCGCAATCGTCAAACCGATGCGCTCACAGTCAAAGACCTCCAGCTGAGCTTTACCGATGCGCTGCGCGACCTTAAACAAATGCGCCGCATCATCAGCGGACAAATCCGTCCAAGCCGGGGCCGGTTCACGGGGGACTACGAGGACGTGGCCCGGACGCACCGGTTCAATAGTTGCAAACACCACGCACTTATCATCTGCGTACACGAAACGGCCCGGAATCTCACCGGCAATAATCATCTCAAAAACAGTCATAACCCCATTGTGCCCGCCACGGCCACAAGATGTGCGGTGAGCGCAAAAATGCGGCCCACCCAAACACCGGGCGCGCCAAGCTTCTAGGAGTCAAGCCAAAGGCGCCCTCGTGAAATATCTACCAATGGACCGATGCGCTAAACTGCACCGATTTGCGGTAGTGTGACTACCGGATTTTGTACACGAATAGAGGTCAAGATGAGCAGTGAAACCGCAGCGGAAACTCCGTACCGTTACGACGCGGCTTTGGCGAATAAGATCGAAGCGCGCTGGCAAAAGCAGTGGGAGGACGAGGGCGCTTTTCGCGCCGACAACCCGGTCGGTGATCTAGCCGGGCCGCTAGCGGAAAAAGAGAAGTTCTACCTGCTCGACATGTTCCCCTACCCGTCAGGTGCGGGCCTGCACGTCGGCCACCCGCTGGGTTACATCGCGACCGACACGATCGCGCGCTACCAGCGCATGAGGAACAAGAACGTCCTCTACACGCTCGGCTTCGACGCGTTCGGCCTGCCCGCCGAACAATACGCCGTGCAAACCGGCCAGCACCCGCGCATCACAACCGACAACAACATTTCCAACATGACGCGTCAGCTGGAACGCATCGGCCTGTCCCACGACAAGCGTCGCGTGTTCGCAACCACCGACGAGGACTACGTGAAGTGGACGCAGTGGATCTTCCTGCAAATCTTCAACTCCTGGTACGACCCCGAAGCCACGCGCCACGACGGCAAAAAAGGCACTGCGCGCCCAATCGACGAACTGATCGCAGAGTTCGAATCCGGCAAGCGTGAAACGCCGGACAAGCCGTGGGCCGACATGAGCGCCGCGCAGCGCTCCGACCTCGTCGATGAATACCGCCTCGCATACGTGGCGAACTCGCCGGTGAACTGGTGCCCCGGACTCGGCACCGTCCTGGCCGACGAAGAAGTTACCAACGAAGGGCGTTCCGAGCGCGGAAACTACCCCGTGTTCAAGTCGCGCCTGCGCCAGTGGATGATGCGCATCACCGCCTACGCGGACCGCCTAGCCGAAGACCTGGACACTGTTGACTGGCCCGAAAAGGTCATCACCCAGCAGCGCAACTGGATCGGCCGCTCCACGGGTGCGACCGTCCACTTCGACGTGGCCGAAGGGCAGGCAACCGAGTCGACCCGCCTCACCGTGTTCACGACCCGCCCCGACACTCTGTTCGGCGCGACCTTCATGGTAGTCGCACCCGAACACGAACTGGTCGGCGGCGAAGACGCGTCCGCAGACGAGCTGACCGTACCGGACGCGTGGCCCGAAGGGACCCGCTCGGAGTGGACCGGCGGACACGCCACCCCGCGTGAAGCAGTAGCCGCCTACCGCAAGTGGGCCGCCGAGCGCACCGACGATGAGCGCATGGCCGAAGGCACCGAAAAAACCGGCGTCTTCACCGGCATCTTCGGCACGAACCCGGTTAACGGCAACCAGGTGCCCGTGTTCATCGCCGACTACGTCCTCATGGGGTATGGAACCGGCGCAATCATGGCCGTCCCCGCGCACGACGAACGCGACTTCGACTTCGCCACGCGATTCAACCTGGACATCATCACCACAATCCAGCCCGATGATGATTTTGAGGGCGGAGCTTGGACGGGCGACGGCGTGATCGTGAACTCTGAAAATGAGGAGATCTCGCTGAACGGCCTGGGCAAGGCCGACGCGATCGCTCGCATCACGAAGTGGCTAGGCGAAAAGGAATACGGATTCTCTACGGTTACCTACCGCCTGCGCGACTGGCTGTTCTCGCGCCAACGCTACTGGGGTGAACCGTTCCCAACCGTTTACGACGAGGACGGGCGCGTACACGCTCTGCCTGAAGACATGCTGCCGGTCACGCTACCGGAGCTGGAAGACTTCCGCCCCCGCACGTTTGACCCCAACGATGCGAAGTCCACGCCCGAAGCGTCGCTGTCGCGCGCAAAGGACTGGATCAAGGTTGAACTCGACCTGGGTGAAGGCAAGAAGACGTACTACCGCGATACGAACACGATGCCGAACTGGGCGGGCTCATCCTGGTACGAGATCCGCTACGTCGACCCCAACAACGACGACGAGCTAGTCGCCGCGGAAAACGAGGCGTACTGGATGGGCCCGAAGGGCGAAGGCCACCCCGGTGGCACGGACCTCTACATCGGCGGTATCGAACACGCGGTGCTACACCTGCTGTACGCGCGCTTCTGGCACAAGGTCCTGTACGACCTGGGCCACGTATCGTCCTCCGAACCGTTCTACAAACTGTTCAACCAGGGCTACATTCAAGCCTTCGCGTTCACCGACAAGCGCGGCGAATACGTGCCCGCCGACGATGTGGAAGGCGACGAACAATCGGGCTGGACGTACGAGGGCCGCGAAGTCTTCCGCGAATACGGCAAGATGGGCAAGTCGCTCAAGAACACTGTCACGCCCGACGAAATGTGCGAAACATACGGTGCGGACACGTTCCGCCTGTACGAGATGTCGATGGGCCCACTCGACGTGTCCCGCCCGTGGGATACGCGCGCAGTCATTGGCTCGCACCGCTTCTTGCAACGCCTGTGGCGCAACGTCATCGACGAAAACACCGGCGAAGTCACCGTAAGCGACGAGCCGGCCGACCTTGAGACCAAGAAACTCGTTGCCCGCACCATCGCTGACGTTACAGAAGAGTTCGAAAACCTGCGCATGAACACCGCGGCCGCGCGCATGATCGTCCTCAACAACCATCTAACGTCAATCGACCGCGTGCCGCGCGAAGCAATCGAACCGCTGGTACTCATGGTTGCGCCGCTCGCGCCCCACATTGCCGAAGAGCTATGGTCCAAACTCGGCCACGAAGAATCCCTAATCAGGGCTGCCTTCCCGGTCGTTGAAGACGAATCTTTGCTCGAGGAAGAAAAGGTCACGTGCGTTGTCCAAATCGCGGGTAAAGTTCGCGCGCGTTTGGAAGTTTCGCCTTCCATTTCCGAGGACGATCTGGCCAAGCTCGCATTGGAAACCGAGGCTGCGCAGAAGGCTTTGAACGGTCGGGATCCGATTAAGGTGATCGTCCGTGCACCGAAGCTCGTCAGCATTGTTGTTCCCAAATAAGTATTTGCGCGCGGTATCGTTTAACTAGCCGAAGAGGGATAACCCGCGTCAACCAGGGAGGACCCGTGGCAGAAAAAATCGAATACCACAGCATTTCGAACAAGGGATCTACCGCGACAATCAGCCTAAAAGGCGGGGTTGTCACGTCGTGGACCGTGCCGTCAGGGGAGGTCGCCTTCGACGTCATCGACGGGTACGCCACCGACGAAGAAGTAACGGAGGGCAACGGCGCTAGGAGCGCGATCCTAGCCCCGTGGTCTAACCGCATCCGCGACTCGCGGTACCAGTGGAACGGAGTGTCATACGACCTCGGACCAGATGAAGACGGAGTCCGCGACGGACTTCACGGCCTGTTTGTTGGACGCGATTTTCAACTAATTGAGGCCGGACCTAACTGGGCGCTTTTACAATCCGAGGTCGGCGCTGACGAGCTTGGGGAAAGCTACGAGGAAGGCAAACTCGCGTACCCGGCTGCTTTGAAGGTCACGGTGCGCTACCAGTTGGACTTCTTGCAACAGCGCTGGCAACTCGGGATTCGCGTGAACGTGCAGAACTTGGGATCCGAGGTGGCACCGATCGCGCTGGGTTGGCATCCCTACATTCGCTACGACGGGCCGCGCGCGCAGTCCTCGATCACTATGCGCGCCCGCACGCAGGTTCGCATCGATGAGGGCAAGATCCCGCTGGACGGCCCGGAAGCGTTCGAACCGGCCGAAGGCTGGGACGAAGAAAGCGGCGTCCTCACGCTGTCAGCCCCGCAAGACCTCGACCGCGCGTACACCGACCTCACCACGACCACGGGCGTGGAAGCGACCTCGTCGGCCTTCTTAAATCACGCCAGTGGCGCAACTACCGAAGTTCGAGCGTCCGTGGCGGGGTCAGGCAAACGCGGCTCCGGCGTCTTCCACGTGTTCACCGGCGAAGGCCTAGCCCACCGCGTGCGCGAATCCGTTGCCATCGAGTTCTGCCGGTTCATGCCGAACATCATGAACCGGCCCGAATTCGCCCAAGAAATCAGTGTGGAACCAAACAAGTCGCGCACTATGGACGTGTACTTGATCCACACGCCCCCTCAAAAATGACGTAAGCGTGGGGCCGCAAAGCTCCATCGTCAAACTGCCCCGCGATCGGTTCGCCTACCCCGGCGAACACCTCATGGTCGCGGGGCAGCGCATTATCACTAGCATTCAAAACCACCGTGATCGCCTGCGCGGGCTCAGCCGCAGCACCGGTGGGTGAATCCGCGGTACTGTCCGCAGGTGTGTGAGTCGCGCTGTCGGCCGGCGTCGCCGGGTTGAACGACACGTAGCGCATGACTTCGTTCTCTAGCTGCACAACCTTGGTTTGTGCGTGCCACAGCCAGGGATGCTCGCGCCGTAAAGCCGCCAGGGACGCGTACCAGTGGAAGAAGCGCCCCGCTCGCGGGCTATCCAGCTGGCCTGCGGGGGAGTCGGGCAGCGGCTGGCGTATCGCATCATCGCCGCCCAGACGTTCTTCTTTAACCCCCGTGAAGCCAAGCTCGTCACCGTAGTAAATCGAGGGCACCCCGCCCGTAGTCATCAAAATAGCAACGGCGAGTCCAACATCGCCCTCATTATCGAGCATTGATGCGATACGGGTGACGTCATGATTTCCAATGAAGGTCTGCGGTAGGAACTGGGATAGGAAATCGTTGTGCCGGCCAAGCGTCCAATCTAGTTCAAAGAAGTTACGGTCATTTAGTGCCGACCACGTGGCTTTCCACAACTCGTACTGCGTGAGTGAATCCCACCCCGACGTGCTTAGCAGTTGCGGGTAGTCGCCGTGGATGACCTCCGCGACAATCCACGCGTTCGGGTAGTCGGCGCGTACTGCGGGCAGGATTTCTTGCCACACGCTTGGATCCATCGAATACGCGGCGTCCAGCCGCCAACCATCCGCACCTTGGCCTAGCCAAAACTGCATGACGTGGGCAATCATCTCGCGAACCTTCGGGTTCTTGTGGTTCAAGGTCGCAAGGCCCGTGTGGCCTTCGAAAGCGTGATAGTGAGGGAGCTTTCCGGCCTGCCAGCCCTCCCAGTTTGGTAGCAGGTAGTCGGCGTACTTCGAATCGGGGCCTTCCTTCAAAGACTGCAGCATCTCGTGGTTGGAACCCACGTGGTTGAACACGCCATCCAAAATGACCTTTATGCCGCGCTCATGGGCCGCACTCACAAGGTTCTTAAAGTCGTCCATATCGCCCAGGCGCGGGTCGATCCGGTAGTAGTCGATCGTGTCGTAGCCGTGCGAATACGAGTGAAAAATGGGCCCCAAAGACACCGCATTTGCTCCCAGGCGGATCGCGTGGTCAAGCCAGGGGATCAGGTCCGAAAGGGTGCGTGCGGGCGCGTGATCGGCCCCGTCGACCTCCGGATTCGTTGCCGGTGCGCCGAGTGCTCCCAGCGGGAAAACTTGCCACAAAATCGCGCTATCTTCAAAGTTTGCCATGGTTTAATCATCTCATTTACTGCCTTTTTCACAGGCTTTTGACCCTTGCGACCCGAATGTGAACAAACTTGCCGAGCGGCGCACTTGGCCGATTCGAACCGTGCAATGCGGCGGCCTGCAGGCCTGCCGTGCGCCCCTGTCGATCATTTGAACCGCGTGGTAACTACTGGTAGTAATGAGGGATGCCCGAAGGTCACGTACTACACCGCCTTGCCCGCCGCTTCGATGCCGAGTTCAAAGGCCAGCCCCTTCAAGTGTCATCACCGCAAGGCCGCTTCGCCGAATCCGCCGCGATCCTGGACGGCAACGAAATCATTGACGCGCGCGCTCACGGAAAACACCTGTTCCTTGAGTTCACGGGCGGCCGCTTCATCCACATCCACCTTGGGCTGTACGGCAAGTGGAGATTTTCCACCCTCGCAGGCAGCGAGGTTCCCGCCCCGATCGGTCAGGTCCGTTTGCGCATCGTTTCAGATTCTCAGGTCGCCGACCTTTCCGGGCCCAGCCGTTGTGTTTTGATTTCCGAGGACGAGGTTGGCCATGTTATCGCCCGCCTCGGCCCCGACCCGCTTGATCCGAATGAGGGTGACCGCAAGGCGTTCGTCACGGAGGTTAGAAAGCGCCGGCGAGCTATCGGCGAGCTTGTCATGGACCAATCGGTCATCGCCGGTCCGGGTAATATCTACCGCGCGGAGTCCCTGTTTCGCGTGGGTATCTCACCGTTCCGCAAAGGCGCAAACACGTCCGCCACGCGCCTGGGACAGCTGTGGGACGACCTCGTAATATTAATGGAGGACGGCGTTCAAACCGGCATAATCACAACGATCGACCCCGAGGACGCACCCGCCGAACCCATCGAAGGGGACGCTGAAGCGTCGCGCTTCTACGTTTATCACCGCACGGGGCGCCCCTGCATTAACTGCGGCACACCCGTGTCAGAGCAACTGGTTGCGGGCAGGCGCCTGTTCTGGTGTAGCCACTGCCAACGCTAGTAGCTACCGCCCCGCGATGTGCAGGGCACGCTCGCGGGTTCCAGCGCCGCGCGGGTACTACTTGACCTCGGAGAACCCCAGGTAGTCGTACAGGCGAGCGGCGGCTTGCGCCTGATGCAGGTCGACACGCAAACCAATATCCTCGTAGCCGTCCTCACCGACGCGGGTAGCGGCTTCGCCAATCAAAGCAGTTGCGATGCCACGTCCTCGGAAATCGGGATGGACCATCAAATCCACGATGTAGGGGCGTTCGTCGTCGTCTTCCCACGGCGTGCCGATGGTGACGAAAATGGCGCCTACCAGTTCGCCTTCCACCCACGCGCCAACGTAACTGTTGTCTAGGGGACGTCCGAATTCGCCCGCAAATGCCATGCGCATTTGGTCGACGGCTTCGTAGAGGTCCTCCGCGGTTTCCGGCGAATCGTAAGCAGCAACCGCTAGGGCTGCGAGTGCCGGAATGTCGTAGCGGGTCAGTGTCGCTAGCTCAATTCCGGCCGGTCTTTCAAGGCCCGAAAGGGCCTCCAACTGGGCATTAAGTGTGAGCTGTGACATATATATAGCCTAGTCCCCGCGGCCTTATAACGGTAGCGAAACGCCCTTTAAACGACGAACGCCCACCGGTTCTTGATTCGGTGAGCGTTCGTGCGTATCCAGTTTTGTATTCGAAAATGACTTTGCGGGTCAGATATGTAGCGTCGGATCGACAATGAGGTCGGCTTTGCGCGACTTTTGGCAGATCGGCTGGTTGTGCGCGGGGATGCCGATGGCGACGTTCTCGTCGGGAACCTCACGGACAACTACGGCGTTGGCGCCAACCTTGGAGTTGTTGCCAATCTTGATGGGGCCGAGGATTTTCGCACCCGCACCGATCATGACGTTCGAGCCGATCGTGGGGTGACGCTTGCCCTTGACCATTGCGACGCCGCCGAGGGTGACGCCGTGGAAGATTACGACGTCTTCGCCAACGCTCGTCGTCTCGCCAATCACCACGCCCGTGCCGTGGTCGATGAAGATTCGTCGACCAATGCGGGCCGCGGGGTGAATGTCGATACCGGTGAACGACCTCGCGATTGAAGATAGTACGCGGGCGGGTGTGCGCGCCCCGGCGCCCCACATAGCGTGTGCGATCCGGTGGGTCCAGATTGCGTGAACGCCCGGGTAGGCAAGGGCGACCTCGAGGTTAGACCTAGCGGCGGGGTCGCGTTGACGCGCGGTTTGCAGGTCTTCCTTAATCAGCTTGCTAAGCGGGATTCTGCGTGCCATTTTTCGCCTTACTCACCTAACTCGGCCCAAAGGGGAGTGGACAGGTAGCGCTCACCCGTGTCGGGGAGCAGGGTGACGATTGTCTTGCCAGCAAACTCGGCGCGCTTGGCCAGCTGGATTGCGGCCCACAGGTTTGCACCCGCGGAAATGCCAACCAGGAGGCCTTCCTGGCGCGCCGCCCTCCGAGCGGTTTCTAGAGCGCAGCTGGTGGCAACCGGCATGACTTCGTCGATTACATCCGCATCGTAGTTGTCGGGCACGAAGTTCGCGCCAATACCTTGAATGCCGTGCGGGCCGGCGTGCCCCTCGGTGATAAGCGGTGATTCCTTGGGTTCTACCGCAACCGTGTAAACGTTCGGGTTGCACTGTTTCAGTGCGCGAGCCACGCCCGATACGGTTCCGCCAGTGCCCACACCGGCTACAAACACGTCGACGTTTCCGTCGGTGTCTTCCCAAATCTCAGGGCCGGTGGTCTGTTCGTGCTTTTCAATGTTTGCAGGGTTAGAGAACTGTGAGGCCAAGATGGAGCCAGGACGTTCACTGACGATCTTGTTGGCGGCATCGACCGCGCCCTTAACGCCCTGGGCCGGATCGGTTAGCACTAGTTCGGCCCCGAGGGCGCGAAGTAGCTTCTTGCGTTCTTCGCTCATTGACGACGGCATTGTGATTACTACTTTGTAACCGCGAGCAGCGCCAACCAGGGCGAGTCCGATTCCAGTGTTACCGGATGTGGCTTCGACGATCGTGCCTTCTGGTTTAAGCTCACCGGAGGCTTCCGCAGCGTCGATGATTGCTAGGCCAATGCGGTCCTTAACTGAAGATCCGGGGTTAAAGTATTCAAGTTTTGCGAGGACGGTAGCTCCGCCCTGCGATAGACGATTGATGCGCACAAGCGGAGTGTGGCCTACTGTTTCAGTGACATCGTGGGCAATGTTTGCCATTGAAAATTATGCTCCTTAGACGATTTTGTTCCTGTGGATTGAAAACAGGGTGCATGCGCCAGCCGTAGGGTCCGGGAAAGGCAGGCACCCTACTTACATTCGCCGGCGTAAACGGAGCGAAAACCTACAGGAGCTACATAAAAGTGAATCATCGTCACATCCTGATCTTAGTGCGCCTAACGCGCCTCGTCGACCTCTATGGAGGTCGGTGAGATTTCGCGCGGGCTCACTTCCCCCGCGGAAAGTTCAGCCACAAGGTGATTGAACTGCTCGGCGCGCTGTGGATCCACCGCGCAAGTCAGGGTGGCGACCTGGCCGTATTGGACGTCTGTGATGGTGAAGCCACGCCCTCGTAAATCGGATTCGATACGACCCGCATATGCGTGCGGAACGTCCAGTTCGAAGCGCAAAACCGGCTGAATTTGAACAATTTGTGCGAGGTGGAGCGCTTCGGAGACGGAGGATGAGTAGGCGCGAATGAGGCCGCCCGCGCCGAGCAGGGTACCTCCGAAGTAGCGGGTGACAACAGCCGTCACGTTGACCAGGTTTTCGCGAAGGAACACGTCGAGCATCGGGGCACCCGCGGTTCCCGAGGGCTCACCGTCGTCGTTGGAGTGTCCAATCTCATTGAGGCCGTCAGGCTTGACCACGAATGCGGAACAGTTATGAGTCGCGTCGGGGAACTCCTCGCGGATCTGTTCAATGAACAATCGCGCATCATCCTCGGTCGGCGTGTGCGCAAGAGTGGTTATGAACCTGGAACGCTGGATTTCCAACTCGTTCCTAACCCACGTGCCCGTCTTTACGCTACGCATTCGATCACCTCGCACACATTGTCCCACTAATTTTGAAGCACGTGGGATGCGTGATGTGACGCATTCGTCGGTCTAATAGCGGGTAGGGCTTTGGAGCGCGGGGGCGCTTTTGCTAAGCTAGGACAGTTGCCAGCACGCCCTATCACGTGAATCACACTGTTCATAGTGGTGTCTTGGGTGCGCAACGTGGCAAAGTGTACTTTGGTAAGTGAACGAATCTTTAGATGTGAAGGAGCGGCAGGGCTATGGCAGTTCCCAAGCGCAAGATGTCCCGGTCGAACACTCGCACTCGCCGGTCGACGTGGAAGGCTGAACTCCCCGAGCTTCAGACTATCCGTGTGCAGGGCCGCGAAATCCGAGTGCCTCGTCGCCTAGTTAAGGCGTACAAGTCCGGTGCGATCCAGATCGAGGACTAGTCGCAAAAACTATCAGCCACCGTTTGGTGAGCTAAGAAAATGAGCCTGACATTTCGTCAGGCTCGTTTTGTTTTCTGCCCTATTTTGTTTCCTAGCGTTGCACCCCCGACAGGATTCGAACCTGCGACCAATTGCTTAGAAGGCAACTGCTCTATCCACTGAGCTACGGAGGCATACACAACCACGAACCACCCGGATCACAAGGAGGCCGCGATTGCGCTCATCCATTCTAAGAGGGCGCGGCGCTCGAGCCAAATAGAACAGCTCCAGACCCCGTCACCGCCAACTGGGCACAGCGCTGAATGCTTGGCTGGGTCACCGCTAACCGGGCACAGCGCTGAATGCTTGGCCGCGTGCCAGCACGCCCTCGTAGAAATTAAATTAGGATTCTGAAAATTTCGGAATCTTGCGGCACCTGTTCTACGTGAAGGGGAGACTGGGCCATGCGGCGGCGCAGGTCCTGCAAGTCGGAGGCCTTCGCAAGGTCAATGCCGACGAGGGCGGGCCCGGTTTCGCGGTTGTTCTTCTTGGTGTATTCGAAGTGGATGATGTCCTGATCGGGGGCGAGGACATCGTTGAGGAATCCGCGCAGAGCTCCCGGTTCTTGCGGGAAGGTGACTAGGAAGTAGTGGCGAAGGCCTTCGTGGCGAAGGGAACGCTCCTGAACTTCCGCGTAACGCGACAAGTCATTGTTGCCACCCGACACGATTGCGACCACCGGGCCGTTCGGAATGTGCGGCAAGTAGCGGCGGACAGCAGCCGAGGCGAGCGCTCCGGCAGGTTCCGCGATGACGCCCTCGGAATGGTACAGGTCAAGCATTTCTGAACAGACCGCGCCCTCGGGAACGGTTATGACTTCGTCCAGGTACTCGCGCAAAATCGGGTAAGTGATGTCGCCCGCGCGGCCAACCGCCGTGCCGTCGACAAAGTTATCCACGCGATCCAGCGTCACGGGCTGTCCCGCGCGCATGGCCGCCTGAATCGACGCGGCACCGTCGGGCTCAACGCCAATAACTTTAACTTCGGGGCGCATAGTCTTCAGCCACACGGCGATACCCGCAGCCAGGCCGCCACCGCCCATCGGGATAACTACGGAATCCGTGTCCTTTGGAATCTGCTGGTCAAGCTCCACGGCGATCGTGCCCTGGCCCGCAATCGTCATTGGATCGTCGTAGGGCGGAACGAAACACAGGCCCTCTGCAGCGGCGACGCGTTGCGCTTCCTCGTTTGCCTTGTCGAACGAGCCATTCACGATAACCTGCTCAACCCAGCCCTTGCCGATAGTGGCAATGCGGTCACGCTTTTGGCGCGGAGTGTTAGACGGCAAGAAAATCTTGCCCTTGATGCCCAGCTTCGCACACGCGTACGCGACGCCCTGCGCGTGGTTACCAGCCGAAGCGGCCGCAACGCCGCTGCGAGCCTCATCAGCCGTTAGGGAAGCAATCTTGTTGTATGCCCCGCGAATCTTGAAAGAGCGACAAATCTGAATATCCTCACGCTTCAAGTAGACGGGAACGCCCACCTCTTCGCTTAGGCGCGGGGAAAGTTCCAGCGCGGTCATACGCGCAACTTGTTCCAGCCGACGAGCGGCCTCGTCAACATCTCGGGCACTTACTTGGACGGTACCGGTGCTCTCTATCGCTCTCATGGCTCAAGTGTAAAGAGATGGTTGCGTCCGGTAAAAAAAGATGCCGCCGTCGAACATCTAGTGAGACACCGAAAATACGCGGATTGTGCTTTGCGACTAGGCTAGAGGGTATGACGAACAAGAAACCCCGCCGGCCCCTGGTCTGGATTGACTGCGAAATGACCGGCCTCGACCTGGAAAAAGACGCGCTAGTTGAAGTCGCGGTAGTGATCACTGACGAGCAGTTGAACATAGTCGACCCCGGCATCGACATCATCATTAAGCCCAGTGAAGAAGCACTCGACAATATGGGCGACTTTGTGCGCCAGATGCACACCGAGTCTGGCCTCATCGACGAGTTCGAAAACGGCGTTTCAATGGAGGAGGCCGAAGCGCGCGTCCTCGAATACGTCAAAAAATATGTGCCCGTGAAGCGCACGGCTTTGCTGGCTGGAAACTCGATCGGTACGGATAAGACGTTCCTAGAGCGGGACATGCCAAACCTCATCAACTACCTGCATTACCGGGTTGTTGACGTGTCGTCCATAAAGGAGCTGGCCAAGCGCTGGTTCCACCGCACGTTCGAAGAGGCGCCCGCAAAGCACGGCGGTCACCGCGCCCGCGCGGACATCCTCGAGTCGATCCAGGAACTGGAGTACTACCGCCGCGTCCTCTTCCCCAAGGGGGAGGGGCCCACGCGCGACGAATGCCGCCAAGTCGCGAAGGAAGTAGTCGACCTCGGCATTCCTAACATCTAGTAGTCTCGGCCCATAATTTTGCGCGATGTGCGCAAAAAGCCTGTGAATCCGCGTTTCTAGCACTGCGCAGCTGTGGGTCAAACATGCTTGGATTTTAATTTTTGAGGGCGTGGCACGTGGTGGCCACGTCCTCAAACTTTATCCACAGGCGCTAAATAGGGGACTGTCTCCACAGCTTTGATGATGCATCGCCGAGCCATGAACTTTGCGTTTACAAGATGGGGTTATCCATCAAACGGAAAGGACTTCACATGGCTCGAAAATCGATTCGGCGCGCTTTAGCAGCCGCGGCGTCGATGGTGGCACTGGTCGGTATCACCACTTCGCCCGCGTTAGCTGACTCTGCGCAGTGGGACACTCTTGGAACGGGACAGAACTTCGTTGCCGTATCGGACGACATCGTGGGAGTTTGCGCTGGAGATAGCCAGGTACGCAAAGGAGCGCCCCTAACCCCGGATTCGGGAACACTAACCAGCCACAAGGCGGGCGCTGATGTTCCGCGCAACTGGCAGACTTCGCAGGGAAATAAGGACATAACCTCGGTGGTTAGCGCCGACAAGTCGTGGATCGTTGCCGCCCTCTATCACTTGTATGCAGGTTCTGTTTCCGACAGTAAACTGCAGGCCGAATCGTTTAGTTGGGCTGTTCAAAGTCAACTGGACGCGTTCGGCCGTTTTTATATGCCCGCGCTTAGCGACGGTGGAAAGCTTGCGGATCGCATGCTTGCCGAGGCTGAAAAGATTGCCGGCCCGTACAAGTTCGACGTGTGGGCTTCCTACGAATCTGGCAAGTTACAGATTCAAAATATCGGCGTACGAGGGCGCAGCGGGTGGATCCCGGGGCTCGATGTTGAACTTCGGGTGATCCACCCCGATGCAGGGGAGTTCCTCCACACCCTAAAAACTAAGAGTGAGCCCATTCAGTTTGACCTTGACGCGGACCGGCCCGGAGAAGTCCAGGTTGAGGTGAAAGTACTTGGACTTCCGTCTGCCACCATCCAGATTTGGGAGCATCCGAAGTATCAAGACCTAGTGGTCGTTCCCCTGGAGGGCGAACCACTGTTTGCGCGGGGCACAACTGACATTCCCATCGAAAAACTACAGCTGCAGATCGAAACTAAAGTCAAGAACCCGGTTATCACGGACGACGAGATGCCGATCGACATGGTCACGGTAAGCGCGCCCAGCTGGCCGGTTGATGAAGCTGGAAACCCAGTATCTGTCGTAGTTCGCGCGCAACTGTACGGACCGATGCAGCAAGCACCCCAACTAAGTGACGCGCCACCGGAGGGAATGGAACCATACGCGACCACCTACCTCACGGCCGCGGCTGAGGGCACCTATGAGACGCCTCAGTTGCAACTGGAAGATCCTTTAGAAGCCGGGTACTACACGTGGGTGGTGTCAGCACTAGAACAGGACCAAGAGCTGAACCCGCACGCCGACTCCACGGCCGCAACACTGCAATCAGACTTCGTGTCGCAGTTCGGTATCGCGTCCGAAACTTTCCAAGTCGTACAAACCAGCTCTATCGAAGAACCAACCGAGGATGCCGAGCAGGCGACAACGGAGCCGACCGAGGAGCCCACACCCGCACCTACTGATGAGCCCACCGAGGCGCCCTCACAAATCGAAAACAACATTCGACAGGCCGGAATGCTTGCAAATACTGGTGCGGAAGACCTCATCATTCCCGCCATTGCCCTGGCCCTTATGGGCGTTGGGTTCCTAATGTTCCGCATTGAAAGCCGCCGACAAAACCAAGACGCATAAGACAAAGGAGAAAAACCATGAGTGAATCATCCAAGTGGGATCTGAACGCTCCCGCGAACAGTCCCGACCTGAACGCCGGCCCCGGCGGCGCGACGTCAAACGGGGATGGCCTGAATACCGCGACCGTCGAGATCCAGCCATCGTCAAAACTGCGCACGTTCGCATCCGACGCGGTGAATATAACCGTTCGCGGACGAATCGGCAGCGACATCGAGTACCGCCAGTTGCAGTCCGGCACAAAACTTGCACGTTGCAGGCTGGCAGTTACCCGTCGAGGGCGAGACGACGCCGGCAACTGGCACGACGCGTCAACCGCGTGGTACACGCTGAAAATGTGGGGACAACTAGGGGAGAACGCCTCGAAGTCCCTAATGAAAGGCCAACCCGTGGTGGCGACCGGTAAGTTCGAAGTGAACGAATGGTCAAACTCAGAGACCGGTAATCGGGGCACAGAGCTCGTGATCACCGCGCAAACCGTGGGCCACGACCTCGGCTACGGCGTCACCGAATACCAGCGGGTCAAGAAAGACAGCTTCGCGGACCCGCTAGGAATGGGACAGGGCGCATCCGCACTAACCCAGTAAAGCAAGTTGCCGGGGTGGTAGTAAAAGCAAGTTCTGCCGCCCCGGCCTCATAGCATCTAAACGTTGGAACACGGCCGCAAGTCACGTAAACTAGCCTGGAATATCAATGCCACTTTGATCGATTAAGGTAGCAGATTGGCTGAATACATTTATCAAATGGTCCGTGCGCGCAAGACGCACGGAGACAAAGTAATCCTCGACGACGTGACCATGGCGTTCCTGCCCGGAGCCAAGATCGGTATGGTCGGCCCGAACGGTGCGGGTAAGTCTTCGATCCTGAAGATCATGGCGGGCCTAGATGAGCCCTCGAACGGTGAAGCTCGCCTAACCCCCGGATTCACGGTTGGCATCCTGCAGCAGGAACCGCCGCTGGATGAAGACAAGACGGTTCTTGAAAACGTCCAGATGGGTGTTGCCGACACGGTTGCAAAGCTGGAGCGTTACAACGCTGTCTCCGAAGAGATGGCAAACCCGGACGCCGACTTTGACGCCCTCATGGAAGAAATGGGCCAACTGCAAACCGAGATTGACGCGGTTAACGGTTGGGAGCTTGAATCGCAGCTGAATCAGGCGATGGAAGCGCTGCGTTGCCCTCCGGGCGATGCGGACGTGAAGGTCCTATCCGGTGGTGAGCGTCGCCGCGTTGCCCTGTGTCGCCTACTGCTTGAACAGCCCGACCTGCTCCTGCTGGACGAGCCCACTAACCACTTGGACGCGGAGTCCGTCCTGTGGCTAGAGCAGCACCTGTCCACCTACCCGGGTGCAGTTATTGCGGTTACGCACGATAGGTACTTCCTAGACCACGTTGCCGAATGGATTGCTGAGGTTGACCGCGGACGCCTCTACCCGTACGAGGGTAACTACACGACTTACCTGGAAAAGAAGCGTGAACGCCTGCAAATTCAGGGTAAGAAGGACGCGAAGCTGGCTAAGCGTTTGAAGGACGAACTCGAATGGGTTCGCACGAACGCGAAGGGCCGTCAGGCTAAGCAGAAGGCCCGTCTTGCTCGCTACGAGGAAATGGCGGAAGAAGCCGAGCGCACCCGCAAGCTGGACTTTGAAGAGATCCAGATTCCGCCGGGCCCGCGCCTAGGTAACGTCGTCATTGAGGCGAGCGGCCTAGAGAAGGGCTTTGGTGACCGCAAGCTAATCGACGGACTATCGTTCTCGCTGCCGCGTAACGGTATTGTCGGCGTGATCGGTCCGAACGGTGTTGGTAAGACGACACTGTTCAAGACGATCGTTGGCCTGGAGCCGCTTGACGGTGGCGACCTCAAGATCGGTGAGACTGTCAAGATCTCGTACGTTGACCAAACGCGCGCCGGTATTGACCCGAATAAGAGCCTTTGGGAAGTCGTTTCCGACGGTCTTGATTACATTGAGGTCGGAAATGTGGAAATGCCGTCACGCGCGTATGTTTCCGCTTTCGGTTTCAAGGGTGCGGATCAGCAAAAGCCCGCGGGAGTGCTCTCCGGTGGTGAGCGGAACCGTTTGAACCTGGCTTTGACACTGAAGCAGGGCGGCAACCTGCTACTACTTGACGAACCGACTAACGACCTGGACGTGGAGACGCTGAGCTCGCTTGAAAACGCGTTGCTGAACTTCCCCGGCTGCGCCGTGGTCGTAACCCACGACCGCTGGTTCCTTGACCGCGTCGCAACCCACATTCTCGCGTGGGAAGGCACCGAAGAAAACCCGGCCCAGTGGTACTGGTTCGAAGGTAACTTCGAAGCCTACGAAAAGAACAAGGTCGAACGCCTAGGCGCAGAAGCCGCGCGCCCGCACCGCGTAACCCACCGTCGCCTCAAGCGCGACTAAAAACCTCGCGACGCGCGATCCGAACTGTTTCACTTCCAGACAGTGAACAGTGCCGGATCGCGCGTCGTCTTTGTGCGACCATGAGTCCATGGCAGTGCGTTTATCAACTCGAGGTCAAGTGCCCCCATTTCGGGCAATGGAGATCCTAAAACAGGGCAACCAGTTAGCTCAGAAAGGGCAAGAGGTCTATTCGCTGTGCCTCGGCCAGCCGTCCACACCCGCACCCGGCCCCGTCCTAGAGGCAGCACGGGAGGCACTCGAATCCCAGCAGCTCGGCTACACCGACTCAAACGGGATCAGCCCTCTGCGTGAACGTATCGCCAAACACTATCTGGATGAATACAACGCCCACGTAAACCCCGACAACATTGTCATCACCACCGGGTCGTCAGCAGCTTTTACCGCCATTTTTCTTGCGGCGTTTGAGGTCGGAGACCGCGTGGCAATGACCCGCCCCGGCTATGCGGCCTACCGCAACACGCTCGGCGCGCTCGGATGCGAAATCGTAGACATTGACACCGGCCCGCAAACCAGGTGGCAACCCAGCGTCCAGCAACTAGAAGACCTTAAAGCGCAAGGCAAGAGCCCAGCCGGCCTGATCCTAGCCTCGCCCTCGAACCCCACTGGAACGATCCTAGAACCAAAACAACTGGAGGCGGTCGCAAAGTGGTGCGACGACAACGACTGCCTGCTCATCTCCGACGAGATCTACCACGGCATTTCGTTTGGCCCAGAATGTTCCACGGTAATGAGCTACTCGGACCAAAACATTGCGGTCGGCTCATTCTCGAAGTACTACTCCATGACCGGCTGGCGCCTAGGCTGGGCGGTCGTACCAACCGAACTTGTCCAACCCGTTGAGCTACTGCTTGGAAACCTGAACCTGTCGGCACCCACCCTGTCGCAGTTCGCGGCGCTCGCGGCATTTGAACCCGAATCAGTAAAACAGTTGGACGCTCACGTGGAACGGTACGCGCAAAACCGCAAGATCGTACTCGAGGGTCTGCGCCTGATTAACACGCCGTTACTCGCGCCAGCCGACGGGGCTTTCTACTGCTATGCGGACGTGTCCCACCTGTGTGAAGACTCCGCGCAGTGGGCCGCAGACCTCCTTGCACAAAAGGGTGTGGCGGTGACACCGGGCATCGATTTCGCACCCAACTCGCAGCCCGGCGACGGCCTCGACCCCGTCCTGGACGGAAAGAACTTCGTTCGAATCTCGTTCGCCGGATCAACCGACGAAATCGCCGACGCAATGGACCTGCTAATCGACTTCACGCGCAAACACTAGGCGGGCGGTGCTACGAGACCGGGGGCGCTTCGAAGCCCCACTTGGTGTTGACTTCCTCGCCTTCGGGCAGGCGAATCATGGCTTCCTGCATGGCCTCCGCAACAAGTTCACCATCTTCGGTGTAGACCTTGACGTGCCCCATGGCTCGCGCGTTCTGCGCGCTGGGTGACTCCTGGTCGTACAGCAGCCACTGGTTGATGTCGAAGTCGCGATGGAACCACATTGCGTGATCCAGGCTCGCCAAAGCCATGCCGGGCGTCAGCCAGTACAGGCCGTGCTCTCGAAGGGCCGGCTCCATCATCACCTGGTCAATAACGTACGCCAGTAGCACGCGCGACATGATCTGCGAAGCGCCCTCAATCTCAGCGCGAGGCTTCATCCACAACTGCTGACCCCGATCACTGTCCTTAGAAGGGCTAACGTACAGGTTCCCCTGGACGTGACGCACATCGAACGCGGCCGTCTTACCCAAGTATTTTCCAACCGGGTGATTGAGGGCGCGGAAGTACTCCAGGGCCGACTGTAACTCGTCGGGCATCGGCACATCCGGCATCTCAGAGGTGTGTTCGACGCCCTCCTGCCGTCTTTGAAAAGAGGCCATAAGTGTCAGGATGTCGCGTCCATCTTGAGTGACGTTCACCTGGCGCGACGAGAAGGAGCGGCCATCGTGCGTGCGCCCCACCTTCAACTGGATTGGCCGAAATGGATCGCCACCGCGCAGAAAGTACGCGTGAAGAGAGTGCGGAAGGCGAGAGTCCGCCTCGTCCTCCAACGACGAAGAAGCAGCCAACAACGCCTGGGCGACAACCTGGCCGCCATAAACGCGCTTCAGCTGGGGGAGCGAGTCGGCTTCGAAAAGGTCGCGCTCACCGCCGCGAAGCTGCAGGACGCAAAGTACGGAAGAAAGGGGCTCCGTTGTGATTTGGGGAACTGCGATCGGTTCAGTCATAGTCACCATTGTTCGTTAAAACCCTGGCAAATGCATGGCGAACCGGCCGCCCCAGCTTTTAAAATTCGCACGGAGCCACTACGATGTGAAGTGGCTTACATCAAAAGGGAGGAAACTCAAAGTGTCGGTTGCACAGCAGCTAGTTGACGGGCTCGGAGGCATCGAAAATATTGACGATCTAGAGCCCTGCATCGTCCGCATCAGGGCGATAGTTAACGACCCGGTTGCTGTGGATATTGCTGCCATCCGCGCAACGAACCCGCTGGGAGTAGTTTCTTCAGGGAAGTTTGTACAAATAATCGTTGGACCTAAGTCCGATGAGCTGGTTGATGAAATGCAAGAAATCATCCGCAATGCTCACGTGCCGAGTCAGTGATATTCACCCCGTTTCATCCCATTCTCCTGTTTAGAATCGGGACGGTCACAACTTTTGGTTAAGATCGTCCCGAACGCTTGTATCGCAGTAAGAGATTCCAATGACGCAACACTTCGCTCCAGAGAACTTCAACCGCCTTCAGCAACTGGCTCAGTTAAGCGGTGTTTCAACAACTTTTTGGGATTGGCACGGTAACCTGCGCGAGGTTTCTGCGCAGACGCTGATAAGTACCCTGCAAGCCCTCGGCGTGGATTTGTCGGATGCGCCGGGCGCTGAAGAACTTGATGCGCGTATTCGCGGTGTTGAGGACGACAAGTGGATGTCCGTTTTGCCCGCGACGACGATTCAGCGTGAGGGGGACTGGACCGAACTGCACGTTCACGTTCCCGACGGCGAATCCGTAACCGTTACCGCGATTTTTGAGGACGGTTCGGAGCACAACCTTACGCAAATCGATAACTGGGATCCGGCGCGCAATGTGGATGGGAATTTGCGAGGGCGTGCTGCGTTCGCTTTGGAGCAGTGGTTCCCGCTTGGTTACCATCACTTGGTCGCCAGGCTGGGTAATGGTGAGGTTGTGAAGGCTCACTACATTGTGGTGCCGCAGGCGTTGGATGTGGATTCGAAGTTGCCGGGCCAGAAGTGGGGTGTTGCCAGCCAGTTGTACTCGGTGCGTTCCAAGGACTGCTGGGGCATGGGGGACACGGAAGTTCTGGCGAGTTTGAACCGTACTTTCGGCCAGATTGGCGCGGATTTCCACCAGATTAACCCGTTGCATGCGGCGGCGCCGACAGTGCCGGTGGAGCCTTCCCCGTACTTGCCGGTGACTCGCCAGTTCATTTCACCGATTTATATTTACCCCGAGTCAATCCCGGAGTACGACGCCCTCACGCAGATCACGAAAACCCACGTGGCGGAGTTGAATAAGGCGGCGCGTGTCGAGGATTCTGACGACATGGGCCTCGTGGACCGCGATAAGACGTGGGAAGCGAAGATCGAAGCGCTTTGGGAGATCTTCCGAATCGGTCGCAGTGCGCAGCGCGATGCGGAACTTGACGCGTTCATTGAAGAGGGCGGCGAGGCTTTGCGTAAGTTCGCGATCTGGTCTGCGCTGGTCGAACAGTTTGGTCTGATGCTACCCGTGCAGTATGCCGATTCCAGTTCGGAGGAAGTTGCGCGGTTTGCTGATGAGAACGATAAGCGCGTGCGCTTCCACATGTGGATGCAGTGGGTTGTTGCCGGCCAGCTTGATGATGCTCAGACGGCCGCGCACGAGGCTGGCATGGATATTGGCATCATGTCTGACCTGGCCGTGGGGGTTCACCCGCACGGGTCGGAGACGTGGACATCGCCGGAAATGTTTGCGCCCAACACGACGGTGGGTGCGCCGCCGGACATGTACTCCCAGCTTGGCCAAGACTGGTCACAGCCGCCGTGGAACCCGCGCGCGCTCGCAGAAGTTGGCTACATGCCGCTGCGCCGCATGATTCGCGCGGCCGCCCGGTTCTCTGGCGCGATCCGCATCGACCACATTCTTGGACTGTTCCGCCTGTGGTGGATTCCGGCTGGCAAGACCGCGAACTTCGGCACTTACGTGAACTACGATCACGAAGCGATGGTCGGCATTCTGCTGCTAGAAGCCAAGCGAAACGGTTCAATCGTTATCGGTGAAGACCTCGGCACCGTTGAGCCGTGGGTGCGCGGCTACCTGAACGACCGCGGTGTGCTCGGCACGTCGATCCTGTGGTTCGAACGCGAACAAGACGGGTCGCCGCTGCGTCCAGAGCACTACCGCAGGGACGTCCTCGCCGCCGTAAACACGCATGACTTGCCGCCGACGGCCGGCTACCTTGACGGAATCCAAACGACGATCCGAAACGAACTCGGCCTCCTCGTAGAACCTATCGAGGTCGTGCGTGAATCTGACCGCCAAGAGCTCGAAGCTTTCACCGCGCGAATGATCGAGTACGGCCTGCTGGACCCCGAGCACAGGTACGAGGAGCAGCCGCTAATCGACGCGCTCTACCGCTACATTGCGCAGGCGCCCTCAAGGCTACTTTCCGTATCACTGGTGGATATTGTGCGCGAACGCCGCCCGCAAAACTTCCCCGGAACGCACGCGCAGTACCCGAACTGGAAGATTCCACTAGGGGACGAGGACGGCCGCGAAGTCACGCTGGATCGGCTCACACCCGAATCGATGGCGCGCTTCGCGAACGTTATGAATGAGGTCGTTACTACTCCGGGGATCTGACGGTGTAAAGCCTGTCGGTGCTGGAAATCTCGTTGCCCGGCGAGGAGTGGTGAACTATCAGCTCCGGTGGGAGGTCACACGCGATGACCGACACGGAGGTTGCTAGTCCGCGCTCCTTAGCGACCGCGGAATCCCATCGGACGACGACATCGCCGGCCTTTACCGTGTCGCCCTCAGACTTTAAAACTTCGAATCCTTCACCCTTCAGATTGATCGTGTCGATTCCAAGGTGAACGAGGATTCCAACGCCGCTGGGGCCGAACACGATAAACGCGTGCGGGTGGACTTTTAATAGTTTGCCGTCGACGGGTGCCATGACGTTGTGCCAGCGTTCTTCGACGGGTGCGACGGCAATGCCCGCGCCGACGATTCCTTGCGCTAGAACGGGATCATCGACGTCTTTGAGGGCGAGCGTGGTTCCGCTTAGCGGGGAGTGGACATCGAGCATTCTTACAGCTGTCCGATTTCGTCGGCAAGATCGTCTGCTTCGGGGCCTACTACGACCTGGATGGCCTGGCCCACTTTGACTACACCGAACGCGCCGGCGTCTTTCAGCGCATCGTCGTCAACCTGTTCGGTGTCGCGCACCTGCACGCGAAGGCGCGTAATGCAAGCCTCTAGAAACTCAATATTTTCTTTGCCACCAAGACCAGAAACAATCCCAGAAGCCTTGGTCGCGTTTTCTTCGCTCATCATTGACTCCTACGCGATCGGGGAAGTTTAGCTACACATTGAGGATACTACTGCGCGGCGGCCCCTACCTCAGGAACAGGGGCCGCCGCGAATAGTTACAAGCGGATTGTGGTGCCGCTACAGTGCTTGGATGCGAGTGGCGCGCTCAGCTTCGGCGACGAACTCGGAGACTAGTCGGACGAGCCCGGCGGGGGCGTCCTCATTGTCCTTTAGCCACTTGTTGCCAGTTGCTACAACGTCCACGCTGTTTAGGCGGCCAACGATCTTGCTGGGGAAGCCCAGTGCGACGATGGCTTGCGCCGTGTGGGAGGTGTTGTCTTCCCAAATGCGGAGCAGTGACCCGAAGTAGATCTGTACGTGCGAGGCGTACAGGTCCGGGTTGGAAACGTCGCCGCGCCAGTAGCCGCGTCCGATGGCAATGCGCGTGTCGTTGGCGAGGCTGGGGTCGGAGATGACCTTCGCGAACGCCTCGTCCTTAACGTCCTGTTTGGGTCGGGTGGCGCGTGCTTCTTCGGCCTTTTGGCGTCCGGTCATCGTGGTGTCGGACTTTAGCATCTCGTCGATTTGTTCTTCGCCGGCCAGGCCGCCAGCGACGGATGCCATCAGGAGTTCCCACTTCAGTTCGACGTCAACGTCGAGGCCCATGAGCGTGTCTTCACCGGTCCGCAGGCGGTCGATCGCCTCGACTTGTTCCGGCGTGTATGCGCGCCTGGCTGCAGCCAGCGTCAATACGCGCTGCTGGTCTGTGCCGGCGCTCATTGCGCGTGCAAGGATCAGCAGGCGGTGCCCAACCAGGTCCAAAACTGCAACGCGGTCTTCATTTGGCACGTATTCGGTGACAGCCTTATCAAGCTGACGCAGCCAAAGCTGGAGTACCGTAATGTCCTGCTCAACCGGCGCGGCCGCCAGTACCAGGTCGATGAACGCGCGCGCCGGCATTTGCGCATCGCGAACCATGTCCCACGCGGAGGCGATGATAATCGACCTCGTTAACGATTCTTCAAACTTGGCAATGTTATTGATCGCGAACTGCAAAGACTGCTCGTCCATGCGGATCTTCGCGTACGCCAGATCACCGTCGTTTACCAAAATAAGTTCGGGCCGTTTAATGCCGGCCGCGGATTCAACAACAGTGCGTTGACCATCGACGTCGAGTTCTTCGTGGAATACGCGCTCAATTTTTCCATCTACGAGGTCGTAGCCGGCAACTGCCAAACGGTGTGGGCGAAGCGAAGAACCGGGGGTGAAGGCCTCTTGGATGACGGCAAGCTCAGTTAAAGTCCCGTCCTCGGACACGACAATTTCGGGGCGTAGCAAGGTGACGCCGGCTTCTTCGAGCCACACCTTGGACCACGCGTCCAGGTCGCGTCCCGAGGCGGCCTCGAGTTCGCGCATGAGGTCGGGCAAGGTGGTGTTCATCCACGCGTGCTTCTTGAAGTATTCGCCGACGCCGGCAAAGAAGTTGTCGCGACCCACGTAGGACACGAGCTGGCGGAGCACCGCCGCGCCCTTCGCGTAGGTGATGCCGTCGAAGTTGACCTCGACGTCCTCCAGGTCGCGGATCGGAGCGACGATCGGGTGGGTGGTTGGCATCTGGTCTTGACGCATGCCCCAGTCTTTGCGAGCCATGAAGCCCGTCCAGGCGCTCTTCCACTCTTCGGTGCCCTCGGCGAGGCACAGGTGCGACATGAACTCGGCAAACGACTCGTTCAGCCACAGGTCGTTCCACCAGCGCATGGTCACAAGGTCGCCAAACCACATGTGCGCGAGTTCGTGCAGGATCGTGTTCGCAAGGCCTTCAAGCTCCGCGGAGGTCGGCTTGGTGCGGAAAATGTACTGGTCGCGGAACGTGATACACCCGGCGTTTTCCATTGCGCCCGCATTGTATTCGGGCACGAAAATCTGGTCGTACTTGCGGAACGGGTAGGGGCGGCCGTATTCCTTTTCAAAGAATTTAAAGCCCGCCCGAGTCACGTCCATAACCCAGTCGGCATCCAGGTATTGTTCCAAAGACTGGCGGCAGTACACGCCTAGCGGAATTTCACGACCGTCGGAGGACGTTAGTGAGCCGGTCTTTCCAACGTACGGGCCAGCGACGATTGCGGTGATGTAAGAGGAGATCTGCTCGGTTGCAGTAAAGTCCCAACGCTTAAGGCCGTCAACATCGGTGGGGACGGGCGTGGGAGAGTTCGAGAACACCGTCCAGTCCGCCGGCGTGATCACGTGGAACGTGAACTGCGCCTTCATGTCGGGCTGCTCGAACACGGCAAACACGCGGCGAGAGTCAGGAACTTCGAACTGGGAATACGTGTAAGACTTGCCGTCCGCCGGGTCGGTGAAACGGTGCAGGCCCTCACCGGTGTGCATGTAACGGCACTTAGCGATGACGGTAACGCGGTTGCGTTCCTTCAGGCCGTCCAAGTGCACGCGGGAGTCGTAGAAAGCGGAAACATCACGCGCCTCACCGTTTACCTCGATTGAGTAAACCTCATCGGCGATCAGATCCAAAAAGGTTGAAGCACCGTCGTGAGCATCAAAGTCAATCGTCGACTTAGAGGTAAAGGTTTCGTCATTCTCAGCTAGGTTAAGCTCCACGTCGTAGTGGTAGACGGTTGCGATGGAAGCTCTTTCCTCAGCTTCTTTGCGCGTCAGGTTCTGCCCCGGCATGTCATCTCCTATTAAGAAACCCCGCGGATGTAGAAAACTATGTGTTGAACGGGATCACACAAGTGTTATAAGTCTTGCACGTTTTATACAGTTTGACCCTTTCAACGAGCAAAAACGCTCGCTGAAAGGGTCAAATTTCACACAAGTTCCGTGATAAATAGGTCCGAAAGCCCTAATTACCCGCGGGCTTTGGCTACCAAATTACGACTCGTTTGTCTTCATCTAGCCACATTCCGTCCCCGGGCTTAGTGCCAAACGTTTCGTGGAATGCGTCCATGTTTCGAAGCACGCCGTTGCAACGGAATTCCGTGGGGGAGTGCGGGTCGATTGCCAGCAGGCGGATCGCGTACTCGTCGCGCGACTTCTGACGCCAGATGCGAGCCCACGAGTAGAAGAACTGTTGCGCTCCGCTCAGCCCGTCCTTCTCGTCCTCAAGCGGTGACGCGATGCCCTTTTGTTCCAAAGCGATCTTGTACGCCTTCCACGCGATTCCAAGGCCGCCGAGGTCGCCAATGTTCTCACCAATCGTCAGCTTGCCGTTGACCTTGTAGGAGTCATCGAGCTGCTCTGGGGAGAACTCGTCGTACTGGCCGATCAGGCTTGCGGTGCGCTGTTCAAACGCCTCGCGGTCTTCTTCGGTCCACCAGTTATTTAGGCGGCCCGTCCCGTCGTATAACGAACCCTGGTCGTCAAAGCCGTGTCCGATTTCGTGGCCGATAACAGCGCCGATAGCACCGTAGTTAACGGCGTCGGACTCCTCGGGGTTAAAGAACGGGCTTTGCAAAATAGCTGCCGGGAACACGATTTCGTTCATCGTCGGGTGGTAGTAAGCGTTGACCGTTTGCGGGGTCATGTGCCACTCGTTTTGATCCACCGGGCCCGAAAGCTTGTCCGCTTCGCGAGCCGTGTGGAAGCGCGCGGACGCCCTCACGGATTCAACAAGGTCGGATCCAACTTCCAGCTTCGAGTAGTCCTTCCACTCGTCCGGATACCCTACCTTCGGGGTGAACTGGGAGAGCTTTTCCAAGGCGCGCTCGCGGGTTTCTTCACTCATCCAGTCAAGGTCGGAGATGGAGCGGCGGTAGGCCTCGATCAGGTTTGCAACCAGGTCGGTCATTTGCTGCTTGTATTCGGGCGGGAAGTAGCGCTTAACGTACAGTTTGCCAAGCGCCTCACCCATGGTGCCTTCCAGGAACGAGATGCCGCGCTTCCAGCGTGCGCGCTGCTCGGTGACGCCGCTGAAGATGCGAGCGAACGCGAAGTTGTTGTCGACCAGTTCCTTGGTGAGGAACGGGCTACGCGCCGCAATGACGTGCGCGTAGGCCCACTTCTTTAGCGTTTCCAGGTCGGTGTCATTCCACAGGGAAGGCACTGCTTCAAGGAACGAAGGCTGGCGCACGTTTACGTCCGTGTCCTCACGGTTCGGGAAACCGGCGGCCCCCCACCAGTCGGCCCACGGGAAGCCCTCGTACTTTTCAACGAGTTCTTTCAAAGTGGTGGGGTTGTTGCTCTTCACCGAGTCGCGCGTTGCCACGTTGTCCCAGTGCTTGGAAGCGATTGTGGTTTCATATGCGAGGACGTCTTCGCCAAACGTTTCGCCAACCTTGTCGGCCCAGTTGCTGAACTGTTCATCCTTGGCCAGGATCTGGCGGGCACCGTTTAGGTAGTCCACGTAGGCGGTGCGCATGTCGGCGTACTTGTCGTCGCGGTAGTACGCTTCGTCAGGTAGTTCGAGGCCGCCCTGGTACGTCATGGCGGTGTACTGCTCGGGCGCGTTCATGTCCGCGTCAACGAACAGTTCAACGAGGCCGCTCACGCCGGTTGCCTGCAGGTCGCCGATCGCAACCGCGAGCTCGTCGTGTGTGGTGGCGGCGTCGATCAGTTGAAAGTCGGGCAGGAGCGGGGCGAATCCGCGCTGCTCAGCTCCGTCCTCGTCAATGAATTGTGCGTAAAGGCGTGCTAGTTTGCGTTCCTCTTCGCTTTCACTTTCCGGGTTTAGATCGTCGACGATCGCGCGAACGTTCTTTTCAGCTTCATCACGCAGATTCAAAAAGGCACCGTCGGCGGGGCGGTCGCCGGGGATCTTGTGGTCGCGTAGCCACGTGCCGTTCGCGTGACGGTAGAAATCGTCGGTCGCTTTAATGGACTGATCCATCACTTCGGGGTCAGTCACAGAGGTTTTAAATGAATTATCCATGCCCCAACTCTAACGAAACTAGGGAACAGATGAATTATTAAGTTGTGTCCATTGATGTTCGAGGGCGCCTCCACGCACCGGTGAGGTCGCTAAAATTGGGGCGTATTGAATCTATTTAGGGGGATGTTTTGACTGGAAAACTCGCGATTGTTACGGGTGCGTCAACGGGGATTGGCCGCGCGACGGCGGTGAACCTTTCACAGCAGGGTTGGGGCGTGATAGCGGTGGCGCGTCGCGAGGAACGCCTCGCCGGGCTGGCTGACCAGATCGGCTGCCACACTTTCGCCGGCGACCTCACTAAAGAAGACGACGTGCAACGCCTTGTTGAATACGCGGCGACGATCGGGCATGTGGACGCGCTGGTGAATAATGCCGGGGGCGCTCGCGGGGTTGATTCTGTTGCGGATGCCGACACGGATCGTTGGCAGGAAATGTATGACATCAACGTGATGACGGCGTTGCGGATGACGAGGGCGTTTTTGCCGCAAATGCGGCAAAAAGGTGGCACGGTGGTGTTCCTGACTTCAACGGCGGCTCACGATACTTACCCCGGTGGTGCCGGTTATGTTGCTGCGAAGCACGCGGAGCGCATGATCCCGCTGACGCTACGCCAAGAGCTGGTCGGCGAGCCGGTTCGAATCATTGAGATCGCGCCGGGCATGGTTCAAACCGAAGAGTTTTCGCTGAATAGGCTCGGCGACAAGGAAGCCGCGGACGCCGTGTATGCGGGTGTGGACAAGCCGCTGGTTGCCGAGGACATTGCGGAAGCCATCGCGTGGACCATGAACCTGCCAGAGCACGTCAATGTGGACTCCATGATCATTCGTCCCGTTGAGCAGGGGACCAATACGCTTACCCGCCGCATGGGTAGCAAAGCATAGCAGCGTACGTTGTTCGCGGAGCCGCGCGAGAGCGGTGAAGACACGACGAAGGGCCGGCGGTTTGAATCAGCCGGCCCTTCGGGGTTTGCTATGTTTTCAAGGCTCGCTATCTTGCGGTCTTGCCAAGTTTAGTTATCGTCGGCGTCATCCTGATCATCGTCAGTGTCGTCGTCATTGTCATCGGCGTCGTCCTGATCGTCCTGATCATCTTGGTCGTCGCCATCATCATCGGCATCGTCGACGTCGTCCTGGTCGTCGCCGTCGTCATCCTGATCATCGGCGTCGTCGTTCACGTCGTCTTGGTCATCGTTTTGGGTGATCTCGGTGGCGGGCGCCTCGGTGGGGTCGGGCTCTTCCGCTCCGGTGGAGCAGCCTGCCAGACCCAGAGCCAAAGCGGCGGTGGACATGAGTGCTAGATATTTTGTATTAGCCATGTAATTGAGTGTTACAAGCTCAAAAACAGATTGCATCTTTTCGTGAAAGATGTCACAGCTCGCCTGAAAAATTTTTTGTCGGGGTGGCGGGATTTGAACCCACGACCTTCCGCTCCCAAAGCGGACGCGCTACCAACCTGCGCCACACCCCGTGACTGGGTTAATCATAGCCGTATGACCCCTACATTTCACAACTCGGAAACTTTCGGGTAATATTCATTTGTCGAAACGGCCCAGCCGGTCGATACGCGAGTGTAGCTCAATGGTAGAGCCTCTGCCTTCCAAGCAGATGGTGCGGGTTCGATTCCCGTCACTCGCTCCAATTAATTTTAGAGGACTTCGCTCAAAGCCCCGGTTTTTACGTCGTAGATGAAGCCTCGTAGGTCGCTTGAGTCAACGAACGGCGATTGGCGGATTAGCTCCATGCCGTGGCGGACTGATTCTTCAACGTCGGTGAATGCTTCGGAAGTCCAGGACGGCGTTTCTCCGGTTTGTTCGCGTAGTTCCTGCATGAATTTCGCGTCGTCAACTTTGGACAGGCCGCAGTCGCTGTGTTGCATGAGCATGATGGAACGCGTGCCGAGCGTGCGTTGCGAAATGCTGAGTGTGCGGATGGTGTCGGACGTGACCACGCCTCCCGCGTTGCGCAGGACGTGCACTTCACCGTTAGAGAGTCCGAGGATCTCGTAGGGATTCAAGCGGCTATCCATGCATGTCACGACCACCGTCTTCATTGAGGGGATGTGGCCTGCTTCGCCCGGAAAAGATTTCGCGTATTCGTTGTTGTTTGCTAAGAGTTCATCAATTGCCGTCATGCTTCGGATTATAGGCACGCCGGTTGCAACGCGTGTGCGACTAGAGTCTACGAATTCGTAGCAAAGAGAGCGTGTGCGACGGCCTCAATCCCATCGATGCCTTGCGGTGCGTCTTGCAAAAGTGGGATTTGACGAATTGGTAGGTTTCGAACTTCGCGTTGTAGTCGTTGCAGTTGTGTGTTTTCGAGGGCGTGCTTGTGCGCGAGGAACGCGCCGGCGTCTGTAGGGGAGCGGCGGTTTACTATCACGCCGTCTACATGCACGCGCATGTGGTCCAGCTGGTCCAGTAGGTCTAATGATTCGGCAATAGGCATAGGTTCGGCAATGGTGACGACTGCGAATCCGGCGTCGGATTTTAGTGCGTCACGCAGGCGGCTCATGAGTTCTTGGCGTCGGATGAGGGCGCGGCGTAGTTCGGATTCTTTCGCGGCCGCGTCACCTGTTTCTTTGGTGCCGACGATTGATCCAAGAATCGCGGAGTACTGGTCTGACCTTTGTCGCGACTTCAAGAGTTGTTCGGTCCAGGTTGAAAGCTGCTCGGGCATTGTCAGCAAATGTAGCGTGTGGCCTGTGGGGGCCGTGTCAAAAATGACGACGTCGTATTCTTTGAGGCCGAGTTCAACGTTTTCGGCAACGCGTTCCAAAATGGCGCTCTCGTGCGAGCCCGGAGCGTGGCGTGCCGAATCCAAATGACGCTTTGCTGGCCCGTGTAATTGTTCTGGAAGGAGCCTTAGCATCTGGTCGTAAACGGCGTCGAAATGCTGGTCAACCACGCGATGCGGGTCGATCTCCACGCCGTCGATGAATCCTGTTTCGGACGTTGCTAGCCGCGTGGTCTTATCGTCTAGCTGCGCGTCCCAAAGGTGTCCCAAGTTGTGTGCGGGGTCAGTTGAAACCAGAAGTACCCGCTCGTTTTGCAGCATTCTTTGATACGCGAGGGCGGAACTGACCGAGGTTTTTCCAACGCCGCCCTTGCCGCCGACAAACACTATCTTGCGATCAAGCAGATGAGTGAACGAGTCAGAATCGTGCTGACTGAAGTTGAACTTAGAACTCATAATGACACCTAAACCAGGCTGACTTGGAAATCATGCCTACAGGGGCGCGCGGCAAAGGACGCGCGGCGTAGGAAGTGGGCGCCGCTTGGCAAACAGAGCTCAGCGGCGCCCTCGGAACTTAACAACACGAAATGTGGTCAAGTGGCGATCTTGGCATGCCTGCTCGACGGTGCCACTTGTGGAAGTCGTCGAACAGGAAAGGCAGAAGTTCTGCGTTGTAGTAGGCGGCCGGGTCGGGGATTCCTAACGCTTCGCCGAGCACCACGAGCATGAAGAAGTCGTCTTCGTCCTGCTTGTCACGCGCGATCGGTTGAGCGAATGGGCGGGCGTAGAACTCTTCGAATCCGCGGCCAATGTCGGCCAGGCGCGCCCGGAAAGTTTGGGCGCGCCCGGCGTTTGTTTCGCGATCAGACACGGAAAGTTAGACCTTTTCCGTCTCGTAGTAGGTGAGGTCCGCGTCGGCTTCTTCCGGCGGTTCGGAGTACGCGCGGCGCATCGCGAGGATCGCTTCGATCGCTACCCAGATCGACGAAATGATGATGATTATGTCGACGACCATGAGGGCGTAGTCCGGATTCTCGGGGTTCATGAAGCCGCTGACCTGCTTGATTGCGGCCCAGAACGCCATCGTGAATACGAGGACTAGCGGGATGATTGCGGGCAGCGGGTTGCTGCGTTTGCGAATCAGGATGACCGCGATGATCGAGAGCGTAAGTGAGGCGAGTAGCTGGTTTGACGTGCCGAACAGCGGCCAGATACGCAGGCCACCTTCGCCGGAGAGGCCTTGGGAGAACGTCATGCCGATGCCGATGAAGAACACGAGGATAGTTGCAACGTGTTTGTTGACCTTGATGTTTACGGTGAGTGCAGCTTCTTGGACGACGAAGCGCATTAGGCGCATGCCGGTGTCCATCGTGGTGGCGGCGAATAGGACGGCCATGGTTGCGAGGACCGTAGCGGACAGGGAGGCGGGTAGGCCAATGCCTTGCTCCACTAGGTTGCCGCCGCCTTCGACGAAGGCGTTGACGCCGCCGGCGCCGTATGCGGAGTAAATTTCTTCCCAGCGTGCGACGGTGCCGAAACCGCCCGCAACGGCGAGGATCGTGCCAAGAGAGAGGAGGCCTTCGCCAACGGCTCCGAAGTAGCCGACGAAGCGGGCGTCGGTTTCTTTATCGAGCTGCTTGGAGGAGGTACCCGAGGCGACGACACCGTGGAAGCCGGAGATAGCGCCACAAGCAATCGTTACGAACAGTAGTGGAACTAGCGAGGGCGTCCCGTCGGGCACGCTGTTGTTGATCATGGGCGCGACGACGCGGGTGGCGTCGGTGCTTAGGATCGTGCCGATGATTACGGAAGCGTACAGGAGCGCGAGGGCGATGAATAGCTGTACGCCGTTGATGAAGTCGCGCGGCTGGAGCAGTAGCCAAACCGGCAGGGTGGAGGCGATGGCGCCGTACACGAACAGTGCGATGATCCAGAAGGCGTGGGGGCCGATGCCGAGGAAGCCTTCGGGCAGTACGACGGGTACTTTGTCTCCGATGAAGATGAGGGCGTACAGGATGACTACGCCAACTACGGTCACCCAGAGCAGGGGTAGTCGCAGGCGGTAGATTGCGATGCCAACGCCGATGGCGACGAGGATTGCGCCCCACGCGGGGATGACGGCTGTGGGGGTGGAGATGAACAGGCCGGTGATGACCACTGCGAATGCGGTGACGACCATCAGCAGCACCATGAAGATGACGATTAGGAAGAGGTATGAGCCGCGCCTTCCGATGTAGCGCGACGCGAGCGATCCTACTGAACGGCCTTTATTCCTTTGCGACGCCCACAGTGCTCCCATGTCGTGCATGCCGGCGAAGAAAATGGTGCCGATCGTTACCCACAGGAATGCGGGTAGCCAGCCCCAAATGATTGCGACTGCGGGGCCGACGATGGGGGCCGCGCCCGCGACGGAGGTGAAGTGGTGTCCCCACAAGACGATCTTGTTTGTGGGCACGTGGTCGACGCCGTCATTGAATTCATGAGCGGGCGTTACGAAAGACTCATCGAGCTTGTAGACCTTGCTTGCTAGGTACTTTGAGTAAACGAAGTAACCGAAGGCCATGATTGCTAAGCCGATGAGCATGATCCAAATTGAGCTCATCTTTGGGCTCCTTTATGTACCAGTGGCTTGCGCCAAATTTAGACAGGTTTTGCCTATTCAAGCACAGGCAGAAATGTTTGCAACAGATAACATGAATCAAAACTTTAACGCGCGTTTTTAAACAAACGTGTGTTAAGTGTCCTGAAATTTTTAAGATACGAGGACGTGTCTGCCGCTTGGTTCTGTTACTCTATGGCGGTGTTTACAGCTAATTCCCTTGACGCCCACGCGCGTAAAATTGTTGCGTGGGTTGCGTTCTTGAACCTGGTCGGTTTCATTATTGAACTGATCGTTGCATCGGTTATTGGTTCGGCAGCACTGTTCGCAGATGCGGCTGATTTCCTTGAAGATTTTCTTATCAACATGCTGGTTGTTACAGCCCTCGGCTGGTCGGTAGCTAGCCGGCGCAAGGCCAGTTTCGCCCTCGCGGGCCTGATTCTGATTCCCGCGATTGCTGCATTTGGAACTGCGATTTGGAAGATGTTCACGGGTGTTGCGCCGGAACCCTACACTCTTTCAGCGACCGCGATCTTGGCGATGGTTATTAACCTGGCGTGTGCGATTTTGCTGATGCGCCTGCGTGGTGCTGACACCGCGTTGGTGCGCGGCGCTTGGCTAGCCGCGCGCAACGACGTCCTCGCGAACATTCTTATTTTGGCCGCCGGTATTGTGACGATCTTCTGGCTAAGCCCGTGGCCCGACATCGCTGTAGGACTAGTTATTGGCGTCGTAAACCTGTCGGCCGCTAAGGAGGTTTTCGAGCAGGCCCGTGCGGAAAACCCCGAGCTTGAACTCGACGACGACGATGATGATGACGACTGAATAATCGTGCGAAAAGCACCCAAAATCCTGTTTCACATTTAACGCTCACCGAATTTAAGGTGAGCGTTATTTGTAAACTTTTTTGCACTGTCAACCAATTTTGCGCATCACTTTAAGGGGATATTTGACCCACGCACGATGTCGTGCATCGCACAAACCAACCAAGGATGAAAGTGGGAAAGTGCAAAATGGGTAAGAAAGTTGTGATTGTTGGCGCAGGTTTCGCTGGTCTTTCTGCAGCGCGTGAAATGCAGACAGCGGGCATTGACTACGTGGTTCTAGAAGCGACTAACAGGATTGGTGGCCGCGCATACACCGAAGAACGCATGGGGCGCCCGCTTGAGCTAGGTGCAACTTGGGTGCACTGGTTCCAGGCGCACATCTGGACCGAAATCATGCGTTACGGCCAGCGTCTAGAAATTGAAGCGTCGCCGGTCGGCAACGATGCGCACTGGATTACGGAGGGCAAGGTCGTTAAGGGAACCGAGGACGAGCTTGACGAAAAACTTACCGCCGCGATCCTCGCTACCCACTCGGATACCGAGGAGTACTTCCCGAACCCGTACGATCCGCTGTGGGTAATGTCCGAGGATTTTGACGGTCCCGAAGAGGTCCGCGAGCGTTTCATTGCAGACGACTACAAGAGCGCGATTGATGTGGTTCGCGAGGCCGGATTCGACCAGGAGACGATCGATCTGATTGATGCGTTCTGGTGTGCCGGATACATTGGCGACCCTTACACCGGGTCCGCGCTGATGGCTAAGCAGTGGGGCGCCCTCTCGGATGGACGTTACCGCCTGATGGAAGACATTACGCTGAAGTGGAAACTGAAGAACGGCATGCAGTCGATCTACAACGGGATCGCTAACGATCTGACCGGCGAGATTCGTCTAGAGACGCCGGTTGTAAAGATTGACCACCACGATGAGGGAGTCACCGTCACCACGGAAGCAGGTGAAACCATCGAGGCTGACGCGGTGATTTGCACTGCACCGGTGGGCGCGTTGGACAACATCGAGTTCACGCCGCAGCTCCCCGACCCGATCCGTAAGGTCATTAACGACAAGTGGAATGCGCAAGGCGCAAAAATCTGGATCAAGATTAAGGGACACCACCGCTTCCTTGGCTACGCGCCCAAGCCGCACAAGATGTCTGTGCTGCGCTCCGAGTACTTCATGGATGATGACACCACGATTCTTGTTGGCTTTGGATACGACGCGAAGAATGTGGACCTGAACTCGATTGAAGATGCTCAAGAGATTGTGAACCAGTGGCGTCCGGACCTTGAGGTCGTGGACACGACGGGTCACGACTGGGTTGCGGACAAGTGGGTAGGCCAGGCGTGGGGCACTGTGCGTCAGGGCCAGTTCACCGACGGCTGGTCGCATTTCGACAACGTCGACTCCAGGCTCTACTTCGCCGGCTCTGACTATGCGTATGGCTGGCGTGGCGTTTGCGTAGACGGCGCGCTCGAAAAGGGCATCGGTGTTGCTCGTGAAGTCATAAACGAACTGCGTTAAGACGGGTAAGTGCCATGGCTCTAAACACAGTAACGACGCAGAATGACGCGACACTAAAGCAAGGCAAACTTGGAACGCTCTCGGTCGCCTTCATGATTATTGCCGCCTCCGCGCCGCTCACGGTGCTGGCTGGTGGCACCCCAACGAACTATGCCGTGTCAGGACTGCTGGGGGTTCCCCTCAGCTTCCTGTCCTTCGGAGTTATCGTCGGCCTATTCGCTGTCGGATACGGCCGCATGAGTGCGCACGTGCGCAACTCGGGGGCCTTCTACGAATACGTTTCGCAAGGTCTTGGGCTTCGTCAGGGGATCGCAGCCGCGATTCTTGCACTGGTGGCCTACAACCTGATGCAGATCGGCCTGTTCGGAATCTTCGGATTCTCAGCATCGGCTGCGCTCGCGGCTATCACGGGAGTTTCCGTACCGTGGTGGGTCACCGGCGGTGTTGCGTGGCTTCTGATTGGCCTGCTTGGCGTAAGTAATATCGACGCGTCCGCCAAACTACTTGGCATCCTAGTGACGCTGGAGTTCATCGTAGTTGCGGGCGTGTCCGTATTCGGATTTATTACCGCGCCGGAGGGCGTTAGCACCGCCCCGCTAGCCCCTTCGGAGTTTGCGGCACCGGGTATCGGTGTGCTGTTGGTATTCACGATGGCGGCGTTTATGGGCTTTGAATCGGGCGCTATCTACTCTGAGGAGGCGCGCGATCCGGAACGTACAATCTCGCGTGCAACGTACATTGCCGTTTTCACGGTTGCCCTGTTCTACGCCGGATCAGCGTGGGCAATGGCGGTCGGAATTGGGCCGTCACAAGTGATTGAAAAAGCCCAGATGTACGGTCCCGACCTCGTGTTCGTGTGGATCGCGGAGTACAGTCCACTTTTGGCAAATACCATTCACGTACTGTTTACAACCTCCATCCTGGCGGCTCTTCTGGCGTTCCACAACGCGGCTGCACGCTACTTCTTCTCGCTAGGACGCTCCGGCGTGCTTCCGCAGAAGTTCTCAACCACAGCTTCCACGGGTGCGCCGGTTGTCGGATCGATTACCCAGTCCGCGCTTTCCTTGCTAGTGGTCGCCGGGTTTGCGCTGGCCGGTAAGGGATCCGAGCTGGGTGAGCTGTACCCCGTCCTCACACTGTTTACGTGGCTGACGAACGCCGCCGGATTTGGAATCGTGTTCCTCATGACGATCACCTCGTTGGCGATCATGCGTTGGGCGATCAAGAATCACCCCGAGTTCGGCTTATTCGTAAAGGTCATAGCCCCCGCATTGGCGGCCGTTGGTCTCGCGGTGGTGACGATGTTGATCCTGATGAACTTCGACATCATGATCGGAGACACCGGGCCGTCCTGGCTTGTCTGGCTGATGCCGGGAGTCATCTTAGGTTCGGGCGTGCTCGGCCTGATTTGGGGAGAAGTGCTGATCCGGAAAGGTCGCGTAGCCGTCTCTTCGGAGGAGGGGCCAAACTATCAGCCGATCGCGGCCCCCACGGTGTAATAACGACTAGGTCTGCATAAGGGGTTACGCCTCGAGGATACGTTTTCTGTATGCTCGGGGCGTTTCTCCGTAGGCCTCCTTGAAGACGCGAGATAGGTGGGCGGGGGAGTGGATCCCGTACCTGGCGCCAACTTGTTGGATGGGTTCTGATTTTTTCATTGGATTTGCGAGGTCGCGGCGGATGTTTTGCATCCGCGTTTGCTTAATGTATGCGCCCACGGATTGGCCGGTGAGTGCGAACTGTGAATGCAGGTGGCGTACGGATATGAAGAGCTCGTCGGCGATCATTGTGGGGCCCAGGTCGGGGTCGTCGAGGTGGTCTTCGATGAAGGCCATTGCTTTTCTGGCAATCGGGGGAGTTGCCGGTGAGTTTGTTGAAAGTTCCTCGGCGAACACGGCTACCAGCATGTCGATCGCGGCGTTTAGTAGTGATCCGGCGTGCGGGCCTTCTAGTACGTTGAAGTTGGCTGCGAGCTGTTCGAACAGGGGAATAGCCACGGCACCCAGGCGGTCTTGTCGGCTAATCGGCAGGGCGGTTATGTGCTCCATCGCGGAGGGCGGCAGTTTTACCCGGTCGGAGGGGAACTGCATGATCAAAGACCGCTGCGCCGTGGGATAGTCCAGTGAATAAGGTACCCGCGAGTGGTAAACCGCGAGGCTACCGGGCTCCACTATGCATTCGCGGCCAAACTGGGTAAGGATTGTGCATCCTTCGATTTGAAGACTCAGTTTGTACGTTTGCGGATCGCTGTCCAAGATGGAGGCCGCGTCGCGCACAACCCTGTGCGCGGGAGTAATCATGTCGAACAGGAAGATGTCACCAACGCGTGCTTCGGCAAGCTCGGCAGTGAAATCCTCCGCGTAGGGTGTGATTGTCATTTTGCCGAACTGGCTGGACGCGCTCGCCCTCCATTCGGAAATATCGAACTGCATTGTTCCCTTCTTTGAGGCGTAAGCCAGCAGAATCAGACAAGTTTCGTGCGCACAACGTCAATGTCATGCAAATGATGTAAGCAATACTACTTGGAAACAACCGACCTGAAAGTAGGTAACAATGACGTCCGCCACTTCTGAACTTCTTGCAGCTATCCAGGCCGATGCTGAATCCGGCCAGGAAGTTCGCGACCCCGCCACCGGTGAAGTTATCGGCTACGCCCCAATCCGCACTGTTGACGACCTCAACGCCGCAGTTGAGGCGGCCCGCGCCGCGCAGCCCGCATTTGAGGCGCTCGGCCACAAGGAACGCTCCAAGCTACTGCACGCCGCCGCGGATGCCCTCGAAGAAAACGCCGAGGCACTAGCTACTATTTTGTCTCGCGAACAAGGCAAGCCCCTGGAAGGCCCGAATGCTCGTTTTGAAGTGGGCGGCTCGATCGCGTGGCTTCGAGGCGCCGCAGACACCCCGCTAGAGACCGAAACCATCCTTAACGACGAGACCGGTCGCGCAACCTTGACGTACCGCGCCCTCGGCGTGGTTGGCGCAATCGGCCCGTGGAACTGGCCGATGATGATCACCGTGTGGCAGATTGCAGGGTCGCTACGCATGGGTAACACGGTTGTTGTGAAGCCGTCAGAGTACACGCCGCTGTCCGTGCTCGCCCTCATTCACGTAATGAACACGGTACTTCCAAAGGACGTTTTGATCGTCGTTGCGGGAGGCCGTGAAGTTGGCGCCGCAATGTCCGCCCACGACGGTTTTGACAAGATCATGTTCACCGGATCCACGGCAACCGGTAAGAAGATCGTGGAGTCGTCCGCGTCGAACCTGCCGCGCCTCACGATGGAGCTTGGCGGCAATGACGCGGGAATCGTCCTCGACGATGTAAATCCGTCCGAAATTGCGATGGACCTGTTCTGGGGCGCGTTCATTAACACCGGTCAAACGTGTGCGGCAATGAAGCGCCTGTACGTGCCCGATTCGATTTATGACGAGGTCGTGGCTGCCCTGGTGGAGGTCGCTAAGTCGATGCCGATGGGTGTTGGATTAGACGAGGCGAATGTTCTTGGACCGCTACAAAACAAGGCGCAGTTCGACATTGTGGATCGCCTTGTGAAGGCCGCGATTGAGGGCGGGGCGACCGTCGCGCTGGGCGGCAACCCTGACTACGACGCGGAGGGTTACTTCTACCCGACCACCATCGTTACTGATATTGATCCGGACAACCCGCTGGTTGTGGAAGAGCAGTTCGGCCCGGCACTTCCGGTGATCCGCTACACGGATCTTGATGAGGCTATCGCGGAGGCAAACAAGCTCGAGTTTGGGTTGGGCTCGTCCGTGTGGTCTTCGAACCGTGAGCGCGCGATCGAGGTTGCGTCGCGCATTGTGGCGGGTACGACTTGGATTAACTCCCACGGTGGCGTTGACCCGCGTATTCCGTTCGGTGGCGTAAAGGGCTCGGGCTACGGGCTTGAGTTTGGCGTTGAGGGCTTGAAGGCGGTTGCGCGCCCGCACGTAATCAACGGATAGTGTGAAGTTCTTGCCGGTTTGACAAGGCAGAGGCAAGGTTGAAGGCTGGGCCCGCGGGCCCAGCCTTCAACTATTTTGCCGGGGGTTCTACCGACTCCTGCTGCACGCAGTCTCCGACCCTGCGTGCAACCTGACCATGAACCATACGTGAGTAGTCCCCAGCATTGCCGGCCAAGCTGCGTGCACAACCGGTTGGTTTTGCACTTCGCTCAGCCTGTGCCAGCCAGACAGTGGACTTGGCCGGCAACCAACGCGCCGCTATTCGACGACTCGGAAAGGACCAGCCTTCTCGAGTTGCGCGTTGATGACTTTCAGGTTTGGCGTGAAACCTGCTAGGTGTTTGATGATCAGGTGGGCGGGCGCGTTCGCCTCCAATTCGAACGTCGCCTGGCCCATGCCCTGATCTGCAAAAACGTCGTAGAGTTCTTGCAATGCCGCCTTTACTTCGCGTGATGTCCTCACGCCCTCAACGCGAAGTCGGGTTTGGACGATTCGCGGCATTAAATGCGTCCATTCAGTGCTTGCAGTGCGGAGTCTTCACGCGTGCCACCGCGCCCGTCTCCGTACTGTTTGTAGTCCTCGATCCAACGGATGGAACGCACCCATTTGACGTGCTTGTACCCGTGGTTTGATTCGACGCGTACGCGCGCGGGTGCTCCCAGGTAGGTTTCGATCGGGTGGCCGTTGCGCTCAATCGCGAGGATCGTGTCGTCCTCATACGCGGTGTCAAGGTCGTAAACGGCGTAGAACGGTTCGCGCGGGCGGTCGTCGATCATTTTTTGTGCGAGGCCGTACGAGTCAACCAGGACGTACTTGGCTTTTTCGGGTTTTTCGCCGATGAGGGCGAGCACGTCGGTTAGTTTGACACCCGACCAACGTGAAGTCGCGGACCAGCCCTGCATGCACGTGTGCGTGGCGATGTACGAAACTTGGGGGAGTTCGCGCAGTTCGGCGAGGGTGATGTCGCGGGTCTTGCCGGTGGTGTCGTCGCCGATGGTGATGCGGTAGGACTCCCAGTCGGATTCCGCGGCTTCGTGCCATTCGGCGGATTCTTCTTCGGTGGGCGGCAGGCCGTTGGTCCAGTGGAACTTAGAGATGTCGTCGTCGGTCAGCGTGTTTTGCGTGGCGGAGCGCGGCTTCATCCAGTTCAGGAAGATCTTGCGGCCGATTTCAGTGAAGCCGACCAGGAACTTGTGGGCCAGAGGACGGTTGGCGAGCGTCAGGTAGGAAAGCGCAATCCAGAAGATCGTGACGGCCACGATCGTTGAGATAACGATGACGAAGGCCTGCGCGTAACGCGCGGTGTCAACGTCGCCGAACACCATGTGGACCAGGTTGTATTCGCGGTGAACCATGAATACGAGGCCGACGTGCATGACGATGAAGCCGCTCATTAGGACCATTGCGATGAAGTGTAGCGAGCGGGCGCCCTGGTGGCCGCCGAACATTTTCACGTACCACGGGTAGCGCGAGCGGATTGCGGGCGCCATCGCCAGGCCGGTCAGGATCATGAACGGGGCGAGAATGAAGATCACGAACGTGTAGCCCAGCATTTGCAGCGCGTCGTAAGGCTGGAAGTGTTCGATCGCGGGGACGCCGAAGCCGATGTAGATCTTGAAGGACTCCCACGCTTCGGGGAAGATGTCCCAGCTGGTGGGGATGATGCGCCTCCAGAGTCCGGTGGCGAACAGCAAGGTGATGTAGACGATGCCGTTCAGGACCCACAGCATTACGGAAAATCCGTGCCAGTGGCGGCCGAGCCCAATGTTTTCGCGGCCCGGCAGGCCGATCAACGGTGACAGGGATGTTTCATCCATTAGGGATGTGTATACGCCCTCTTCTTTGGGTAGCTTGCGTTTTGTAAAACGGAGCCATTCGGTGCCTGGCGCGCAGTCGTTATTCCACCACAGGCGGGGTAGGGATGACAGCATCTCCCAACCGGAACGCAGCAGCATTCCGATCAGGACAAAGTTTATTAAGTGTGAGGCTCGAAGCCACAAGGGAAAATCCGGGTTCATGGTCTCTCCGATCAGCACTGATCATTAATACACGGGATGTGTAATAATGTAAGAAAAGCACAGTTTGCGCCGCAGTGTCAAACGGGCACGAGGGCGTGTTGGCTTAGCGAAGGGATAAAAATGAAGGTTGTTGTGGCTGCTCCGTCAAACGGGCTTGTGTTGGCTGGCGCTATTCGGGACTATCTGCAGGCAGATCGGCGCGTCGACGAGGTCGTCGACATGCTGGATCCAAGCGGGGGATACCCGCAGGTTTCGGTTCGAGCCGCCGAGGTTATCGCCCGCGGTGATGCTGATCGCGCGGTGCTCGTGTGCGGCACTGGGATCGGTACGGCTATTGCCGCGTCAACAGTAACGGGCGTGAGGGCGGCTACCGCTCACGATTTGTTCTCGGTTGTTGGAGCGGTCGCGAACTATGACGCGCAGATTTTGTGCATGGGGCAAAACGTGATTGCGGCGCCCGCTGCCTTGCCGCTGATTGACGCGTGGCTGGAGGCGTCCCACGACCCGGAGGGGCCGTACGGTCCGATGCTTAAAGAGCTGAAAGAACTAGCCGGCGCGTAAAGGTGCTCGCGGCCCTACGCTTGGGTGCGGTTGATGAAGACTCGGCACCCGCGTGGGGTCGCGAATGGTTCCAGGCGGGTGTGGGCTTCCGGTATAGCTCCGTCGATGTAGCCGCGGTGCATGGAGCAAATAACTTGGGGGGTCTGCTTCGCAACCTTTAGTAGGGGGCAGGCAAGCAGGTCGTATTCGCCCTCGTTCTGTGTTGGTACGGGTGCGAATCCTTGTCGCGTTAGTGCTTGCTGCGGGTTTTTCAAGACTTGCTCGCGCTCGGATTCTCCCCACTGTTTGCCGATTTCGTAAGCGACCGCCTCGGCGTCGTCCTCTTTTGCGACGTGCTTGGCAAGGTGGGCCAGTACGGTTATCGGCGCATCCTCGCTGGTGTTGGATGCGCAGATTCGGCGGCCGTCATCGGTGACGGTGTATAGCTTTGCGGGGCGCCCGCTAGCGTTGTCTTTCAGGGTCGTTATTGTAATGAGGCCGGACGACTCCAGGTGAGCCAGGTGTCTGCGTGAAGCGTTCGGGTGGCCGCCAAGGTGTTCGGCAAGGTCGGCAATGCTGACATTCGGGCCGAGGTCGTTTATGGCTTGTAGGACCCTTAGTTGAGCTTCAGTGTGGTGTGCGGCCATGGCCACAATGGTAGGCCACGCGTCGGCTCAAACGAAATTGAAACACGCGACGTGTAAAAACAGCGTGTTATTAAGATCGCTGAAGCGTCCTGATTCATCTCCCAAATGTTCGGCAATGCCGACTGCATCGGCTAAATGCTCCGGCGATTTATCCATAGCGCCGCGGTGGCCAACAGTAGGCCTCCCAGAATCCACGGCAAAAGACCCTTACCACCACTCATTGGCAACTTACCTTGAAGCACGTTTGCTACCTGAACAATGGCGGGCTTTCCTATTTCAGGGTTAGCCTCAACCAAGGTAATCAGACCCGAGTTTTCGGTGCGACCTTTAATCGAGATCTGCAGGTCCGCAAGGTTGGACTGAGTATCCGGAACGACGACGTCGAACTTCCACGCGCCTGGAAGCAATGCGGCACCCGGCGCAGACTTAGTCTCTACCAAGTAGTAGCTACCCGGATGCAAGCGCACCGAATGAGTCGCATCGGCCACGTCACCGGCAGTCCCTGCCACGGTAGTCATATCAGCTACCTTGGAACCAACCGTGCCATCGGCAGCAACGTTGTATATTGCGAACTCGGAGCCGCCCAAAGCGGTTTTCAAATCTGCCTGCACCTTCTGAACCTGCAGTTCAGCATCAGTGCGGTAGATACCGTTAGTTATCTCCACCTTTGGTAAGTCGGCATTGAGCGTAACACCCGCGGTACCTATAGCGTGAGTTACTTCAACGTCCTCATCCGTCAATGACGTGTAGAAGGGGACCATCTTAACGTTTGCCGCTTTGAGCCTGTCTTGCACTGCCTGCGGGAATGCCTGCTCCTTAATGATGCATGAGGACGCCGCGGGCATGGCACCTAGCTGATGCGTCGACTCGTTCCTGCTGAGGGTGAACTCACCGTTGGGAGCGAAGGGCTCTGGCTGTCCGGTTACCAAATTATAAAATGTGCACTGGTAGCTGAACGTGAACTCGTCTGTATCTTGAACCAGAGTGTCTGCTTGGTAGCCCTCGAAGGTTTTGGACACAGAGGGTTCAATCTGCGGCACCGTAAACGCGGCCTGAATCGAAACATTTTCAGTTCCCGGCGCTACTGTCTGGATGGTCACGGGTGCCAGCGCACTGGTGTTCACTGGTTGCCCATTACGCGTGTGGTTCACAGATCCGGTGACCTGAACGAACTCTTGCCCGCCCGTGAGAGCCTTGGCATTCGGAGTTATCACACAAGAGCTACCCACGGTGACAGTCGCCAGCGGTTTCGCGGCCTCACCGGCAGTTAGTTCCACATCGTGATTGCTGGTAGTGCCTAGCAGAGGATCCGTACACACCGCAGTGGGTGAGAGCTTGTTAGCCTCATTTGCTAGCCAGGGAGTCACATCTCCCAGCTGGCCCGTCATCTTGTTGTAATCCGCAGTGATTTCAGCAGTATCCAACTGGTAGCTGTTGTCAACCACAAGAGTTTGCAGATCTGTCTGTTCGTAACCCGGATCGGTGGCATTCTTCACCAGGGAAGTATCAATGTCGAACTTAGCCGAGCGGGGTGCATCCCCTGGAGTGGCGCTCACCGCGGGAGGCTCGACAGCCGTTCCATTGTCCTGTGTCTTCATCGTAAAGCTGGTAGTCACAGTGCTCTTCACAGTTAGCGTTGTGCCGGGAACCTTGAAGGTGCTCTGCGGTTCGTCCTCGACAAACGTGCACTTGAAGTTAGCAGGTACCTGCATAGTGGTAGTGGTGATCGGACCCGGTTCAGATGCGGTAGTTGCACCAAACTGAGCCGACGGATCGGACCAAGTGAGCTGCGCCGGCCCGCCCTCAACGGGGAAAACCACGTCTGCTTCACGGGTTGGGTTCGGAATATAAGAGTGACCTTCTGAAAGATCAGCATAGGCAGGGTGCGTACACACTAGCTTGCCGCGTGCCGGCGTCGTCAGATGACCCTTGTTCTGCAGTGTTTTGCCTTGTCCGCTAAGAGTCTTCTTTACAGAAACCGGAACCATCAGGTAGTCGTAGGTGTTCCACAGCACCACCGTGGAATTGAAACCAGCCTTGCTTACATTAAATGAAGCCTCATGGGCCTGTGTTCCAGAGGAGCACAAAGTAGTGTTGTCGCACGCAACTTCTGTGCCAAAGCCCGCTTCATCTTCTGTGGCGTTCCAGCGCACACTCCACAGCGAATAATACGCCTCACCCTGGGCTTCAGGATTAGCGGACTCCGGGTCTTGAACCTTTGCGGGATCCTCGCTGAATGTACACTTCGTGCCCTTCGGAAGTCCACTTACGACGCGGTCCGTTGCATTGGTGAAGCGTCCCATTTCCATGTTGCCCTCGGACACGGTCACTCCGTTAAGCGTGCACGTCCAGTGAACGGGGAACTGCTTATTCGCAGGCACCGTAGCCACGCCGGAACCATCAACCTTCTTCTTCACATTCAGTGAACCAGTCAGGATGTTATAGGCGTTAGAGGCGGTTGCCTCAATCAAGGGCTGGGCGGTGCCGGTCGGGACGTTGAAGACGGCGCTGTTACCCTGTGTGGTGGTGGAACCAACCTGCATACTTACAGGGCCGTTTTCCGCGGCGCCAAAGTTGCGTGCAACTTCGGTTATCGTGCAGGAACTCCCGGCGGGTACTTGGGTGGAGCCGTGCGTCCGCGAGCTAAAAGTGACACCTGTGTCCAGGACAGTCTTGCCGTTACGAGTACACACTACCTTGCTGGTAAACCCGGGAGCATCAGAGCCAAAGACCGCCTTGTAGATGTTAGAATCCGCGGCGAGTGGAGTCGTATCGTCGACCGTAGCGGTCAAATTCTTGTACAGGTTGAGATCCGCAGTAATCGGCTTGTAGGTGAACACGGCCTGCAGGTAAGCGGAGTGGTCCTCGACATTGATATATCCCTTAAACTCAGACCCGCCGTTCGTGGTGTCCGTGCCAGGGAGGACGATATTGGCTGGTGGACCGGTCTCGAACCCAACTTTGCGCGTGAACACTTCCGTATAGTGCTTATCACTGTTGCCCTCTTTTACTTCAATACTGCAGTAAGTTCCATTTTCCACATCCAAAATGATGGATTCGGAGCCATCGGCCGGGATGGAGACGGTATCTGCGAGTACGGTGCTACTTGGGGCAGGGAGCCTGCAGTTATACGTGACGTCGTACTTATTCGGCAGGTAGGTTGAAGCATCCGGAACCTGGAGTGCGGTGCGTTGGAAAGCAATCTCCAATGTAGTTGTAGGGTTTTCTAAAACCAATGGCAGATCAATCTGTCGCGAGCCGCCCACGACCTTGTATTCCGTGTAAGGGTTACTGGTCCCAGCTTTTTGCTGTACACCGTAGTTAGCCAAGTCCTCAGCGGTGATACCGAAGGCGCAGATACTGCCCGCGGGTAGACCCTTGGAAGCGTCGTAGCGGGAACTGTACCCATCGTTGGGGTAGACGGTAAATGAACCCGGTGTGCGGGTAGCTTCTAGGCTGACGTGCTCTCCGTCGGGAAGCGTGCAATGCGCGGAGAGTTGAGCTTCCAGGTTATTCAGTGCCGGATCAAGATTGGTCACCGCAGCAGTGTTGACAAAGTAGTTCACCGTCACTAGGCCGTACTTGTCATTCACGGTGTTCGTAACTTTTGCTGTGGCGGGTTGAGTGGTGTCGGCATCGATGCTGACACGCGTCGGGGCGGGGACAGTGAAATCGTACCTGCCACTGTCAAAACCCTCTGGTGTGGTTTCTTGAATAACGCACGTGGAATTAACCGCCACTTCACGTTCGATCGCATGTGCACTGTTCAAAGTTATGGATTCTGGGCCCTTGAGAACCCATGCATCGTCGGTAGCGTGGGTGCAGGTGAGCGTGGCGGGGAAGGATTGGCCGACGAAGTCACCCTGTGCTGCGCCCTCAAGAACCTTCGTAATATTTAGTGTCTTTTGGTTTCGGGCGAAGGATAGGGACGCTCCCATTACGAGTGCCTCACTATTTTCCTGCACTTCGGGGTACGCGTAGGAGTAGTTGGCGGGGCATTCGCGCGCGGTGGTGGTGTATCCCGGTTGGACGTCCTCCGGATCGTTCGGATCGGTATTCTTCATGCACGCCTTGGAACTCCATACGGGTGCGGCATGGCTGTAACCATCGACAATGGGCTTGGAGCGGTCCTTATCGATCGGTTCGCCAACGATCTCATAACCACACTGTGTGCCCACCGGGAAGGTACCCAGCGAGGCTTCGCCGATAAGCTTCCCGTTGCTTTCACTGAGTGGGACCTCTACGGGATTATCGCCGCCAGTGGGAACGAAGACGGGGAATTGGTCTGGGTGGTCCGAGACCTCGGGGCGGTTCGATGCGTCCGGAATGTACCGGCAAGTGTACTTGACCCAGACCGAGGAGGGAGCCAAAGAGGTATTCCCTCCAGAGAATACTTCCGGGTTATCGATCGTGATACTAACGCGCTGCTCTACCGTGGGGGACTGGTAAGCGTTAGTGGCAAGTAGCGTGGTGATATCGCCGCGCACTGCAGGTTCGGCGCGGAAGGTAACGGTTGGATTTTCACCCGTGGCGGTGGGCGAATAGTCCACTAAGACGCCATCCACTATTTTCTGGAAGCTCGCGTCTTCCGGTAGGTCTGCGGTGGTAGAGCCTTTGATTTCTGCTCCGTTGAGTTTCCAGCTGGTTGTCACCGAGAAGTAGCCTTCACGAACGGGCGGTTCTACCTCCGTCACAGTACACTCTGCGCCAACGGGAACACGTTCGGGCAGAGTAAAGGGCAGATCTACGGATAGATCGGTATCAAGCTCCGAACCTGCCTCAAAGGCCGGGGAAATGACCCCGGAGACTTCGAATGGTTTACCGTCGGCATCCAAGACACTGTCATCGGTGCACTGATACGCAAAGTGGAATTGGCCAAAGGCCTCGGAGTTCACTTCGTTATTGATCGCATCACTCGAGGTGAGATCCTTCGTGATGGACAATTCTGTGGTTTCTCGAACGAGGAAAGCACAGTGGTAAGACGTGTCTGGTGAGCGATCAAACGTGGCTTTTTCCGTGACGGTGCCATCTGCTTGCTCCTCTGAGCTAAAAGTGGCTTCGATTTTGGTCCACGTGGACGAGCCGCTTTCTCGCATATAGCACTGGCCGCCGGCTGCAAGTTCGTTAGGAGCCTGACGCGTGTAGGTAAACTCGCCCTGACCTGCAGTCAGTGCTCCAGGAATACTGGAGTGAGCGTAGCCATCAGTTATATCAGTACGAAGGGTTTGTGGAGAGAGGATGCCGGTTGCGTCTGCGTCTACGGTCACTTCGCGGCCGCCCGTACGTTCTACTAGCTTACCTTCATGATCGATGACGTTAACGCTGGTGGATAAACAGGGGCTGAGGAAATCAGCCAGATTGAACTTTATATTTGTGAGGCTCCCGTCCGCAGTTCGGATGTAGGGCAAGTTTTCGTCTTCAAGAGCGAAGTAGGTTTGGTGGTCAGTAGCTAATTCTTTGAGAAGGTTCGGGCCTGTCAGGTAGTAATCATTGGCGGTCAAGTCTTTTTGGTAATCGGGCCCGCGGCGGACGGGGAATCCGTAGTCGTCGACTTTCCCTACTGCGGGATCCTTAGGACTCTTGGCGTAGTATTTCCCATCACGGATACCCGCACCGGCAATATCGCCACCCGGCGTGCTTGCGTCGAAGTACTGTTGTATGCCCACCGGAATCACTTGAACACCCTTTGCCGCTAGTTGATCAACGGCATTTCGGGTGGCTACGAGCTCCTCGTGCTCCATACTCAGATCGCGGTGTCCGACGTCGACACTGCCATCTTCCAAAACCCGTGCTGTTGGTGCCCACTCGGTGAATATGAAAACCTGATCGTAACTTGCTAGACCTTCTTGAATATCCGCAAGGATTGCCAGAAGACCTGCCTGCATATTGCGTTCAGGCGTTAGTCCCTTTGTCAGGGATTTAATCCAATCGGATACAGCAGGGGATGAAACGCTCTCCTCTCTTAAGTTATAGCCTGTTCCGGAGTTTGCTGGAGTGACCTTGTCATAGGTGTAGAGGCCAACTTTGGCGGAGGTATCTTTACGTGAGAGTTCGTCGAGACCAGGAAGTAAAATGAAGTCTTTGAGGTCCTCAATGTCGAACGCAGTGAAACTCATGTTCAGGTAGGCCAGATGCCATCCGCTGTCAATAAGAATTGCGGAGGACGTGCCACATCGAGTAATGCTAGGCGGATCGGTAGGGGCGCTCGCTAGAGCAAGTGCTGGAGCTTCAGTTTCCAACTCTTGCGCTTGCGCGGTTGGGAGCACAGGAATGGTCAAAGGGACCATGACGAGGGCAGCGAGCACAACGAATACCGTGGCGCGTAGGGATGATACGCGCCAAGAGAGCTTTGAAAATGGTCTTTTTGACGTGCTCTGCCTGTTTTCAATCCCCGAGTCTGCGGTGTCGGCCATCCGGGTGCGCATTGCGTCTCCTGAAAACTTGATAAGTCACCACAATCAGCAACATGAGTCCAAGGACTAGGAACATCCACCACTGGATGCTACTGCCCTGGTTAAAGGCATCTGTGGTTTCTGCGGGTTCATTAGGCACTCTGTGGGCGTGCACCAAAAGCCGGTGCGAGTTTATTCCATACGGAGTGCAAGTAACTAGGGTTAATAGGTCTTCTCCAGGGACTGGCTGGAGGGTGTCGATCTCTGTAGGTAGGACTACTTCAATCTGGTCAACCTCGTAGGTCATTTCGTAACCCGCAACGTCCAGGTATATGCGGTTACTTACGGTGACTTTATCGAGGTCATCGAACAGTGTTGCGCTCGCCAGGCCCGTGTGTCCTGTCAGTACCGAGTGGGTGTTCTCCCCACCGATGGGAAGCGCCGAACCGTACAGGTGGCCGATACCGCGTTCAAGAACATCTGGTTCAGTGCCGTGATAAATAGGCAGATTAACCTTAATATCTGGGATTGCGATGGCTCCCATGGGGGAGCCGGGTATGCCAGACACGTTTAGTTGTTCCAAATAGTCTTGATAAGGGCGGTTATCTTTCGCCACGCGCTCAAGCCAGGGATCCAAAATAGGTGCTCCAGCGGTGGAGCGGTTGTAAGCATGAGCCTGCTCGATCAGGTAACTGAAATCCTGGCCACTAACCGTCGAATGGCGGTAAGCCTCAGCTATGTTAGCTTGCTGCTCATTTCGAAAGTACGTGGCAACTACGGGGTACAGCATCAACAAAAGGCCTGCGACAACGAGTAAAAAGGAGAGGACACCGCGGATGCGCTTGCGTTTTGCGCGCGTATCCGCGGTGACCGTGGTCATGGTGTCCCTCCCTGAACGATGGCGCGAGGCCGGTGCCAGGCTGGCTGAAGAGTTTCAACCAGCCTGGCGGGCCTACCGCGTTTTGCCTGAAGTGCTTATGCCTTCTTGCGCGACGTTACAACAGCGGCAACACCTGCGGTGGCAAGGCCGAGACCAACTAGGATCATCGTCCAAATGCCGCCCGCACCGGTGAGGGGCAGGTTGCCCAGAATTCCGCTGGTTGAAGCGTTCTGCACGTTCGCTTTTGCCGTGTACATGGGCTGATCTGCAGTAGGAACATCGAAGGTCAGGACAATCGGATCCGGGTTGAGGGAATAACCTTCTGGAGCCTTAGTCTCAACCAGGCAGAACTGCGTTGAAGTCTCGTATCCGGCAATACTTGTCCATGGGTCCTTGGCAGTTGTCGACTTTGTGTCAGTAATGGTGTAGGTAAAGCCAGAGATGGCGGCTACACCGTTTTCATCCGTAGTCCAGGTATCAATCGGTGTTTCCGTGGAGTCCGGCTTGGTGGAGCCCAACTTGAGCGGGTGGCCTACGACTTTGCCGTTAGCATCACAGCGGTGGAGCTGGAACTCTGCGCCTTTAAGCTTGGTTGTGTCATCGGTAGCAGTCTTGTTAATGGTTACCTTGGCGAGATTTACTGACGCTTGCTCGTCACCAGTGCTGGTACCAGGATCTTCCTCTCCAGGCTTCGGATTTTCCGGATCCCAACCTGGCGTGGTGATCTGATCAGGCTTTGCCCACGCGGTGTTGTTCAGCGGTGCAGAAAGATCATCAACGGGTGCAGAAAGCTTAACTACCAGGTTGACAGACTCGGTGGCCTCTGGAAGAAGAGTTGCAGGGCTAACCTCAACACGAGAAACCCAGCGACCGTCGTCTAGCTCGTACGTCTTTACCGTGTACTGGTCAGTGGTTAGTTTCGTACCGTTAAATGTCACGGAATCGATGGAGGGCTCTCCGAGGCCGGCGGGCAGTTTATCCGTCACGGTGAACTTGCTGGGTAGCTTATTTTTTTCGCCCTCAACAACGACGGGGATGGGAGCCGTAATGTCGTAGGTGATGTTATCGCCAACGTTAAGACCCGGCTGATCATCGTCGCCTAGCTGGGTGATTTGCTTACTGGGCTTTGAAGTGGTCTGGTTCTTCGGGTATACGTGAACCGTGTCCAGCCAGCCGGTGCCCTGCGGGTGTGTCATTGGGACAGTTACAAGGAAGGGAGCGCCCGGCGTCACGGCGTTGCCGTTGCTGTCGGTTTGGTTTGCAGGCTCTTCCACCAGGTACAAGCCCGCGGGCAAATTCTCAAATGAAGCGTCGCCGTTCGCGTTAGTTGTTAGGATCTTCTCCGAGCCGGTGACTTTAGCCAAACCAGCAGGCAGTCCGCCCTGATCGTCGAGCTTCTTGCCACTAATGGCTGCCCAACCATCTTGGGTTGTAAGATCAATCGGTGTTGCGGCGTCAGTACCAATACGGGTGACGGTGAAGTTAATACCAGTGCCCGGCTCACCGTCCGGGTCGGTTATTTCAGTACCATCAGAGCGGGTATTAGTGGGCAGACCTAGACGCTTGTGGATAGTGAGGGTGCCGGTTGCGGGAATGCCCTCAGCAGGAGCGCCCGCAACGGGGGGGGTGGTGTCGCCCTCTTCGGCGAAGGTGACAGGAGATACGGCGAAACCGCCGACTAAAAGTGAGCTGGTCGCAAGCAATGCGAGCGCGGCACGATGTTTCTTTATAGACATCGGATCCAACTTTCACGAAGAGACATGCTAATAAGACGGGAAAACTCAGGAAAAAAGAGTTTCCAAAAGTATACGCCTCTGTATTGTCACACCAAAGGGTTTTGGAAGAATCTTTACCAGAGGTGAACTATCGCTAAACTTGCCATCGTGACTGAAACATTTCCAGGAATTATCCGCCGCAAACGCCCCGAGGTCCTCGCGCCCGCAGGAAACCTCAACACGTTAAAGACCGCGTTCGACTTCGGTGCCGACGCCGTCTACTTCGGCGGCCAACAGTTCGGCATGCGCACCGCCCCCAAAAACTTCACCCTTGAAGACATAAATGAGGCCGTAAACTATGCGCACGCGCGCGGCGGGCGAGTGTTCGTCACCTGCAACATCCTGCCAAGCTCCTCCGAAGTAACCTCAATGAACGAATACATGGGGCAACTCGGCGACATGGGCGTAGACGCCCTCATCGTCACAGACATCGGCGTGCTAATGGCAGCCAGGGAAGTCGCACCCAACACCGAAATCCACATCTCCACACAAGCAGGAGTCACCAACTACCAGGCAGCCAACGCCCTCGCGCAACTCGGCGCCAGCCGCGTCGTCCTCGCCCGCGAACTATCCCTAGAAGACATTCGCCAGCTGCGCGCCCACACGCCCTCCGAACTGGAAATCGAAGCATTCGTACACGGATCAATGTGCATGGCGTTCTCGGGAAGATGCCTCATCTCGCAACACACAACAGGGCGCGACGCGAACCACGGCGACTGCGCACAATCATGCCGCTACAAATACCACGTCGTTGAAGAACGCAGGCCCGGCGAGTTCATCCCCGTCGAAATCACAGACCAAGGCACGTTCCTATTTAACTCCAACGACATGAACACCCTGGAGCACATCCCAGACATCCTCGACGCGGGCGTCACCTCACTAAAAATCGAAGGCCGCGCCAAAAGCGCGTACTACGTCGCCGCCATGACCAACGCCTACAAGACCGCCGTCAACCAGTACATGATCCAACGCGGTTTCGAGGACGAGGGCGGCGCTGCGCTTGCGCCCTTCCACGACCAAGTGCACCTGCCGGCCAACCCGCTGCCCGCGGCCCCCGTGGAGTTTCCCGCATGGCTTGCCGACGAGCCCTACAAGGTGACCCACCGGACGTACTCCACCGGGTTCTACTACCCCGAATCACCCGCCAGCGAAGACGTGCGCAAGGGCGGCTACATCAACACGTGGGTGCTAGGCGGTCTAGTTACCGGCTATGACGCGGATGCGGCGAGGCTCTACCTGCACTCCAAGAACAAGCTCGCGCCCGGCAAAGAAATGGAGATCCTTTTCCCCGGCTCCGCGCCCATCTCAATGGAAGTTCCAGCCGACGGCCTACAAGACGATAAAGGCAACCCCGTGGAAACGATCAACCACCCCGCGCGGACCTTCTCCATGCCGTGCGACATTGAAGTGCCCGTGGGTGCCATGATTCGCGTGCGCGCCAACCTCTACCACGGAGGCTAAACGGAGCCGTCATCTGGCTACCCGCGGGGTTGTTGAACCAGGTACTCGCGGGGCAGCTTAGCTGGCGGCTCGCCTGAGCGAATGACTACTTAAGTAAGGGCAGCTGATTGCCAGGGCGAACGAGGAACTAAACGCGGGGGAGCTGCTCATACCTCACATCCACCGGGTGGGCGCGCAGGACGCCCTCGAAAAGCGAAAGCGTGCCCGCCTCAATCCCGTCCGCCACGTCCTCACCCGCGGACCAAATATCCAGGACAACACCGTCGGAGTCCTCTTTGATAATCGAGGCCGCCCAGCCGCCCTCACCCCAAATACCGCCATCGCTGTAGGGCAGTGAGCCCAGCCAGTCGCGCACAACTTTGCCAAGCGGCCCGCCAGGCACGCCCTCATACGCATCATCGCTAGAATCGATCAACGTCCACTTCAAAAACACGCGAAGGCGCGCTTCAGACCCATCATTATGCGGCGGGGCGGCCCAAAGCCAGTCGTAATCGAGGCTGTACAAGCGCTCATTAGAAAAAGCGTTCACAACCCCGATCTTACGGCCTGCGGCACACCTCAGTGCTGGCCGTAAACGTTTTGGTAACGGTCATAAAGGTGATCGATCTTCTCCTGCGGAATCGGAACGGGCGTGCCAAGCTTCTCCGCGATAGCAACCGTGCGAGCCACGTCCTCAAGCATCACGGCCGCCTTCACGGCAGCGCGCGCATCCTTACCAATCGTGAACGGACCATGATTCGCCATCAAAACAGCGGGGGAGCGGCTCTCACGCAAAGTCTCCACAATCCCGCGGCCAATAGAATCATCACCAATCAACGCAAACGGGCCCACCGGGATTTCGCTGCCAAACTCATCACCCATCATCGTCAACACGCACGGGATCGGCCTGCGAACCGCCGCCCAAGCAGTCGCGTAATCAGAGTGAGTATGGACAACCCCGCCAACTTCCTCCATATGACGGTAAACGTAAGCGTGCGCAGCCGTGTCCGAGGACGGGCTACGATCACCCTCGACAAGGTTGCCGTCAAGGTCGCAAACGACCATCGCATCAGCCGTTAGCTCCTCGTAGCGAACACCCGACGGCTTAATAACGAACAAGTCAGCGCCCGGAATCCGCTGAGACACATTCCCAGCCGTCCAAACAACCAGCTGATTATCAGGCAGTTCCTGGTGGAGCTTTGCTACTACCGCCTTGGTTTCCTCGACGACATCCCGCAACTCGTCAGGGATAGAAATAGTATTCGACATGACTTCCTCCTAGCGTATGTTACCGATAACATGCTACTGTCAAGATATCACTTAGTGGATACGAAGGGAATCAATGACGATGGAATTCGCGAAGCAAACAGAAAGTGTGGAATCAGGGACAGTCAGCCTCGGAATCGAGTTCGGATCGACCAACATCAAAGCCGTTTTGATCGACGAGAAATTCGACATTCTTGCCTCTGGAGCACACGCGTGGGAAAACAATCTAGTCGACGGGCTCTGGAGCTACTCCCTGGAGGACGTCAAGCACGGCCTGCAGCAGGCCTACGCCAACCTCGATGCGGACGTTGAGTCCAAGTACGGCGTGCACATAAAGCGCGTTCAGGCAGTGGGAATCTCGGCAATGATGCACGGGTACTTGGCGTTCGACGCTGAAGAAAACCTGCTGGTTCCCTTCCGCACTTGGCGTAACACGAACACCGGCAACGCTGTGGAGAAACTAAGTGAAGTTTTCGACTTCAACATTCCGCACCGCTGGAGCATCGCGCACCTTTACCAAGCCGTCCTCGACAACGAAACTCACGTGCGCGACATCGCCCACTTGAACACGCTTGCCGGCTACGTCCACTGGCTCCTAAGCGGGGAGCGCGTGCTGGGCATTGGCGACGCGTCCGGCATGTTCCCGATCGATTCGGCAACCCGCGATTACAACCAGACGATGGTCGATAAGTTCGAGGAGCTAACCGCCGATCAGCCCTGGAAGTTGCGCGACCTGTTGCCGCAGATCAAGGTAGCGGGCGAGCAGTGCGGCCTCCTAACCGAAGAAGGCGCAAGGCTGCTTGACCCCAGCGGCAATCTTGAAGCGGGTGCGGTCATGTGTGCCCCGGAGGGCGATGCTGGTACGGGCATGGTTGCTACGAATGCTGTTAGCCCGCGAACCGGCAATGTCAGCACGGGGACTTCCATCTTTGGAATGGTCGTGCTCGAGCAGCCTCTTAGCAAGCCTTACGCGGAGCTAGACATGGTAACCACCCCCGCGGGGGATGACGTGGCGATGGTCCACTGCAACAACGGCGCCAGTGAGCTGGGCGAGTGGGCAGCCATCTTCGCTGACTTCGCGAAGCGGCTCGGCGGCGAGTACTCGATGTCGGATGTTTTCCAGGCGCTGCTAGAAAGTTCGGTGGAGGCCGACTCTGACGGTGGCGGCCTCATGTTCTTCAACTACCTGGCCGGCGAGCCAATCACCGGTCTCGATGAAGGCCGCCCCATGTTCTTCCGCACGCCGCAAAGCTCCTTCACGCTAAGTAACTTTGTCCGCGTTCAGCTGTACGCAATCCTTGCAACTTTGCGCATTGGCATGGAAATTTTAGAAAACGAGGGCGTGGGGCTCGACCTCTTGGTTGGCCACGGGGGCTTCTTTAAGACGGCCGGAGTTGGGCAGAACGTTATGGCAAACGCTTTGCGCACCAAGGTGTCGGTTTCGGCTACGGCAAGTAACGGTGGGGCGTGGGGTATCGCGGTTCTTGCAGCGTACGCCGCGAAACCCGAAGGGACTTTGTCTGAGTACCTGAACAACCAGGTGTTTGCTACCACGCAGTTCACAACTGCTGAGCCAAAGGCCGAAGAAATGGAAGGGTTTGACGCATTCCTGGCCCGCTACCGTCGCGCTCTGGCTGTGCAACAGGCAGCGGTTGAAAACAGCTAACACGACTCACATAGCGCTGTAGTGGTTTGAAGGCGCTACTGGAGAAGTATTCGACAGGCTAGCTTAAAGATCGAACCGATGATCTTACGATCAGTCTGGGTTTGACCATGGGTGGGCGTTCTGATTCGCCCTGTTTGTCTGTCAGCTTTCCCAGTAGCGTCTTCATTCCTAATTTGCCGAGGGAATCAAAATCCTGCTTGACCGTGGTGAGCGGCGGGTAGAAGTGCTCTGAGTCTGGCTGCCCGTCAAAACCGATAATAGAAATGTCCTGAGGGATCCGGAACCCGCGGTTTATTAGCCCGTGAATAAGCCCCAGCGCCATCTGGTCGTTTGCGGCGAAAACCGCGCTGATCCCCGGGATTTGAGAGATGGCATCCGCGGCCGCGTATCCCGAGTCCGCCGACCAGTTTCCAAATATGGGCGCTGTTTTAGGAAGCCCCGCGGCCTCGATGGTTTCTTCCCATGCCTTTAGGCGCATTTGGGCGTCAAACCAGTCTTTTGGACCCGCCAGGTGAGCGATAACTTGATGCCCGCGTCCAATCAGGTGCTCTACGGCAAGTTTCGCCCCGGCCTCCTGGTCGATACAAACTCGCGTTGCTTTAAGATTTTGGATGCTTTCAGAAGGGGCTGAACTGATTACCAAACTGGCTTCGGGTAGGTCGGTTGAGTTTAGAAAATCGAGGGCGCTAACCCGCGGCGTGATGAGTACGATTCCGTCGGCGCGACGCGAAAGAAGCACGTTTAGGCCGTCTTTTAGTTCCTCTGACGTGCCTTCTTCGATCATGTAAGAGATCGGCACGTAGTCGGAGTCCCTGGCTGCCGCATACATGGAGCGCAGCATGCTCATTGGGCCGTATTCCGAATACGCGTGTATGAGGAGTCCGATTTGGCGCGTGCGCCCCATCGCGAGTGAACGCGCAAGCGTGTTGGGCTTGTATCCGAGCTCCGCAATTGTTGCTTCAACGCGGGCGCGCGTCTCTGGCCGCAGGTTTGGACTATCGTTTAAAACCCTTGAGACCGTCATGTGTGAGACGCCTGCGCGTCTGGCAACTTCACGGATGCTGGGCGCTTTGCGTACCAAGAAAAGAACTCCCTCCAAAAAGGTCGTGTTCCACAGTATAGACGTGGAACACGACCCCTTTTATACCGCAATTATTAGTCTATTTGCGGTACATATCTTCAAAACGGAGATTTCGTTCGAAGTCTGCGAACCTGGTGTCATTGTCAATCAATGCCAGTTCGATGCCAGCCATTCGTGCGAAATCTGTCCACACCTCTGTGGTTAGTTGATTACTGAGGACGGTGTGGTGTGCTGCTCCGGCTTCGAGCCAGCACTTTGTGGCTGTGACGAAGTCGGGGGAGGCCTTCCACAGGGCGCGTCCTACGGGCAGATTCGGCAGGTCTTCGGCGGGGCTTACGAGTTCGATTTCGTTTACTACGAGCCTGAACCGAGGGCCGATGTCGGATAGTGCGGCAACGACACCCGGGCCGGGGTCTGCGGTAAATACGAGGCGGCACGGGTCTTCGCGACCACCAATGTCTAGGGGGTGGATTTCGAGGCTCGGCTTCTTTGATGTCAGGGTGGGGCTGACTTCCAGCATGTGTGCGCCGAGCCCGATCTCTTGTCCGGGCGTGAGGTCGTACGTGTAATCCTCCATTAGGGATGCTCCGCCCGGCAGGCCCTGGCCCATCGCTGCGGCTAGGTGGATCAGGATTGCGGTCTTCCAGTCGCCTTCCGCACCAAAGCCGTAGCCGTCTGCCATGAGTCGTTGAGCTGCGATGCCGGGGAGTTGCTTGAGGCCGCCTAGGTCTTCAAACGTGTCGGTGAAGGCGGAAAAACCGCCGTCGGTTAGGAAGCGGCGTAGGCCGAGTTCGATGCGTGCGGAGTCGCGGAGCGAATCGCGGCGGGCGCCGTCTGCGCGTAGCTCGCTGACCACGTCGTATGCTTCGTCGTATGTGTGTAGTAGTTCTTCGACGTCGGCGTCGGAGACCTGCTGCGTTACTTCAACGAGTTCATTGACAGGCCAGGTATTTACGGAAACACCTAGGACGGATTCGATTGCGGTCTTGTCTCCCTCGGTAACTGCGACTTGGCGCATGTTGTCACCAAAACGGGCTACCTTCATGCCCTTTGCCGTGTGGAGTCCAACGGCAGCTCGCATCCAGGATGCGATTTCTTTTCGAGGGCGGGGGTCACTGGCGTGACCAACTACGGATTTACGCGGAACCCCCAGGCGGGTAAGGATGTAGCCGAACTCGCGATCTCCATGAGCCGACTGGTTCAGGTTCATGAAGTCGAAATCTAGGGAAGCGTAGGGGAGCTTCACGTTAGTTTGAGTGTGGAAGTGGAGGAGCGGTTTTTGAAGCAATTGGAGGCCGCGAACCCACATCTTTGCAGGCGAAAATGTGTGCATCCACGCGATAACACCCACCACCTGCGGGTCAACGTTGGCCTGCTCCATTGCTTCGGCGATGGACGCTGAATCGGTGAGTACGGGCCGCCATTCAATGGAAAGTGGAAGGTCGCCAGAATCATTTAGCATGGCGCAAACTTGCTGGGACTGTTCTTTAACTTGCCGCAGCGTGTCTTCGCCATAAAGCCCCTGACTGCCAACCAGGAACCATACTTTCAACTTGTCAAAGCTGGGTAGCACACTCATTTTTCACTCCTCGTGCAAACTCCGATGTTCGCAACCTAGACGGTAATGCTAATAGCAATGATACCGGTAACAGCTTTAGCCTTCAAGATCCTGAGTCCGGCTTTGTTAGCGTTCCTAAATTTTGTCATACGGTCACGAATTTCGCCTTCATGTGAGCGAGGTCTCGCGCACATGGTCATGAGTTCGTAAAATATTCATGGTTTTTGTCCCAATTGGTGCGACTCCTGGCTTTTGTTGCACGAACGGGGGTTGCAAAATCAAATGTGAACGGTATCATTTAGTTACGACTTTGCTAGTGATTGAAACTAGCCACTCAATGAGGAGGAGAAAAAATGAAGTTCGGTCGTGCACGGCGCTCGCTTTTAGCAATTGCGGCCGCGGGAGCGTTAGTACTAACCGGCTGTGCCGGTGGTGGAGCCGGTGGAGGTTCAACAGATACCGAAGGGTCGTCCGCAGCTGGAGAGTCAGATGGCGGCGGTATTCGCGTCGGTGTAGCAATGCCTACGCAAGTTTCTGAGCGTTGGATTGCAGATGGCAATGCAATGAAGGAGCAGTTGGAAGAAAAGGGATATGAAGTCGACCTGCAGTATGCAAACGACGATATTCCAACACAGACCCAGCAGATCGATCAGATGATTACGAATGGTGCCGATATTCTAGTCATCGCTTCGATTGATGGAACTGCTCTGTCAAGTCAGCTGGATGCAGCTAAGGCGGCGGGCATTCCGGTGATCTCCTATGACCGTCTCCTTCGCGACAATGAGCACGTTGACTTCTACGTCTCGTTCGACAACTACGAGGTAGGTGTTGCTCAGGGCGTGGCGCTACTGAATGGTCTCGGTATTACCGATCGTGACGGCAACGAGCTACCCGATAAGCCGGAGGGGCCGCTGAATGTCGAGTTGTTTGCCGGATCTCCGGATGACAACAACGCTGGTCACTTCTTCAACGGAATGCTCTCTGTTGTTCAGCCTTACATCGATGATGGCACGTTGGTTGTTAAGTCGGGTCAGACCGACTTTGACCAGGTAGCAATTCTTCGCTGGTCACAAGAGACTGCTCAGAAGCGTATGGAAGACCTTCTAACGTCTACCTACTCCGGCGGTGAAGAACTAAGTGCCACCGTTGGTGGGCATGATCCCGTTGCTCGAGGAATTATCACCGCGCTACAAAATGCCGGATACGGTCCCACCATCGAGGAAGGCCTTCCGATTGTTGGTGGAATGGACGCTGATATTGCTTCTGTCAAGCTAATTGCCGACGGGGTGCAGCACTCGACGATCTTTAAGGACACCCGCTTGCTTGCAGCTGAGGCAGTCAAGGCGGTTGAAGCTTTTGCAAACGGTGAAGAGCCGGAGGCCAACGACACCGAAACCTATGACAATGGCGTGAAGGTCGTACCGTCTTACCTGCTTCAGGCAGAGACCATTTACCAAGACAACATTCAAGAAAAACTGATCGATTCCGAATACTTCACTGAAGACGAAGTTGAGCGGGGCGTCAAGTAGGTCTTTACAAAACTTTGGGGAACTGCGGCTCAAACCGTAGTTCCCCAAAGTAAAGACGCAGAGGAGTGTCATGCCTGAGATTCATTTAGAGATGCGGCATATTGACAAAGACTTCAACGGTGTCCAAGTTCTTAAGAACGTCAATTTTGATGTTCGAAAAGGGGAAGTACATAGTATTTGCGGTGAGAACGGCGCTGGGAAGTCGACGTTGATGAAGATTCTTACCGGTGTTTACCCTTCCGGAGAGTACTCCGGCGAGATCATTTACGAAGGTAAGAAAGTCAAATTTAATTCGATTCGAGATGCCGAGGATGCCGGCATTGCTATCATCCACCAAGAGTTGGCATTAGTGCCGGATCTTTCTATTGCAGAAAACGTATTTCTTGGTCAGGAAAAGCCGAAGAAGTTTGGTCAGATTGATTGGCATCAGGTCAATAAGAAAGCCAACGATATTCTGAATCGAGTCGGCCTTCACGAGGTCGTGACGGATCGAGTGGGAACCCTGGGTGTTGCTAAGCAACAGCTCGTGGAGATCGCGAAAGCTCTTTCTAAGAATGCGCGTTTGCTTATCTTGGACGAGCCTACGGCTGCGTTGAACGATGAAGACTCGCAGGTATTGCTCGACATCATTAGAGCCACTCGTGATCAAGGCGTCAGTATCGTAATAATCTCGCACAAGCTGAAAGAAATTGAAGCAATCGCGGATCGCACCACGATTCTGCGTGATGGCGCAACCATTGAAACTTTGGATATGCGCGATCCGGAAACAACGCAGGACAAGATCATCTCGCTAATGGTTGGACGGTCACTTACAAACCTCTATCCGCCGCGCGAGGCGGAAATTGGCGACGAAGCCTTGAGGATTGAAAACTGGACCGTTGAACACCCCAGCCAACCAGGACGAATAATGCTGAGCGACGTCAGTTTGGACGTTCGCCACGGCGAGGTCGTAGGTATCGCCGGCCTTATGGGGGCGGGGCGCACTGAGCTCGCAATGAGTATGTTTGGGCGTTCGTACGGAAAACAGAAGTCGGGCAAGCTCTTTTTGGACGGCAAAGAAAAGAAGCTCCACTCGCCAGAGGCTGCTATTAATGCGGGCCTTGCTTACGCATCGGAAGATCGTAAAGGCAACGGTCTAAATGGAATAGCCTCGATCAAGCACAACATCACGCAAGCATGCATGCAGCGAATTTCTAAAGGTGGTTTGATCCACGGCGAACGCGAATCGGCGGAGGCTGCTGAGTTTGCCAAGCGCATGACTGTGCGCGCCGAATCTATCGAGTCGCCCGTGTCATCGCTATCCGGTGGTAATCAGCAAAAAGTCGTTCTTGCGAAGTGGTTATTTACAGAACCCGAGGTTCTCATACTTGACGAGCCGACACGCGGTATTGACGTCGGTGCAAAGTACGAGATCTACTCCCTAATCAACGATATGGCAGCTAAAGGCAGGGCTGTCATCGTTATTTCCTCGGAGCTTGAGGAACTATTAGGTGTTGCTGACCGAATTTTCGTTATCGCCTACGGACGTATGACAGGCGAGGTACCTCGCGAAGACGCGACCCAAGAATCGTTAATGGAGCTCATGACACAGGAGCCCGAGATGGAGCCAATAAAATGAGTATGAAAACTCTTACTTCCAACTTTGTAGGAAACTTACGTCAGAGTGGTATTTTCTTGGCTCTGATCGTAATCGTCATATTTTTCGCAATACTAAATGCGAATTTCTTAAGCCCTGGAAACCTAACCAATATTGTTCTTCAATATTCCTACATTCTCATCTTGTCAATGGGTATGCTCATGGTCATTGTTCTAGGACAAATTGACCTTTCTGTGGGCTCACTAGTTGCAGTTACCGGCGCGGTATCCGGCGTTCTAGTGATCAAGCAAGGAATGCCCTGGTGGGTCGGTGTAGTTGCCGCCATCTTGATGGGTGTACTTGCGGGAGCATTCCACGGATTCTGGGTAGCCTTCATGGGTATCCCTGGATTCATTGTCACGCTTGCCGGCATGCTCCTATTTAGGGGTCTTACCTACAAGATCCTTGACAACGTATCGCTATCACCGTTCCCGAACGAGTACTACAACATTGCAAACGGGTTCTTTAACGGTTTATTGGGTGGTAGGGGAGTCGACGTATTCACTCTCTTGATTTTCGCCATTGCTCTGGTTGGTTACATTTACACGAAGTTCCGCGATCGTAAGCGCAGGATTGAATACAAACAGCCCGTTCCACCAGTAGGAATTGAGATTGCAAAGATTGTTGTCCTCGGCCTCGCAGTGATGTGGTTCGGATACCAGCTATCAATCTCGCGCGGTCTGCCAGTTATCTTGGTTATCCTCGCGATCCTCGTGCTGCTGTATGGAATCGTGACCCAAAAAACCACCTTTGGTCGAAGCATCTACGCGATTGGCGGCAACATTGATGCGGCAAGGCTATCGGGTATCAACGTACGCAAAATTACGTTCCTTACCTTTGTCAACATGGGCTTCCTAGCCGGTGTTGCTGGCGTTGCCTTCTCCGCAAGAATGAACGGTGCCCAACCCGGTGCTGGAAACATGTTCGAGTTGGATGCTATTGCGGCATGTTTCATTGGTGGTGCTTCCACTACCGGCGGTACCGGCCGGATTTCAGGGGCGCTGATCGGTGGTTTGATCATGGCTGTACTCTCTAACGGTATGCAGCTAATGGGTGCCGATACTGCAACCCAGCAGATCGTCAAAGGCCTGGTGCTAGTTGTGGCTGTTGCGTTCGACGTTTACAACCGTCGCCGCGCTGGCTTGACTAAGTAGCTCCGACAACTAATAAGGCCATGTCTTAGGCTGGTCTTCTTACGATCATCAAACCGAAAGTGCCCTTCGCAAATGGACTGTGTAGCTGTCTAAATCTTGCGGAGGGCACTTTTCAATGCATTAAGTCACCTTTAGGCCTACCTGGTTCCGCAAAGGGATACCGGTTGAAGTAGTATTTACATGTTGTAATCGGCCTAAACGGCCATTTTTGTCTAGATACTTTGGAGTGCGTGTACGTGAAGAGCACTGTCGAAAATCTCGAACCCACGCGGGCAAAGGTCACCGTCGAGGTTCCTTACGAGGAATTGAAGAAGGACATGGACGCCGCCTACCGCGACCTCGCGAAGCAGGTTGACGTCCCCGGTTTCCGCCGCGGCAAGGTGCCCCCGCGCGTTATTGACCAGCGATTCGGTCGCGTTGTCGTAATCGAGCAGGTAATCAACGACGTCCTGCCGAAGTTCTACGCCGACGTCATCACCGAGAACGACCTGCGCGTCATGGCGCAGCCCGAAATCGAAGTCACCGAAATCCCGAACGCAACCGGACAGCCCGGCGGCCAGCTCGTCTTCGTCGCCGAAGTACCCGTCATTGCGCCGTTCGAAGTTCCCTCCGTTGAGGGCGTCGAACTCGAAGTCGACCCGATCTCCATCGAAGATGCAGACGTCGACCAGGAACTCGAAGAACTCCAAAACCGTTTCGCCTCCCTCAAGCCCATCAAACGCAAGGCTAAGAAGGGCGACTTCGCCACCATCGACATGGTCGCAAAGATCGGTGACGAAGAAGTAGACTCCGTCTCCGACGTCTCCTACGAAATCGGCTCCAACTCCATGCTCCCCGGCATGGACAAGGCCCTCACCGGCATGAAGGCCGACGAGGACGTAACCTTCACCACCACGCTTGCCGGCGGTGAGCATGAGGGCGAAGAAGCCGAAGTCACCATCAACGTGACCGCCATGAAGGCTCGCGAACTACCCAAGGCAGACGACGACTTCGCACAAATGGTGTCCGAATTCGACACCATCGAAGAACTTCGCGAAGACCTCAAGACCCAAGCCGAAAAGCGTAAGCGCGCAGACCAGGCACTGCAGGCCCGCGACCGCCTCATGGACCACCTCATCGACGCCGTGAAACTCGAACTTCCCGAATCCGTCGTCGAAGAAGAGGCCAAGAAGAACTACGACGACAAGGCCACCAAGAAGGAAAAGACCGAAGCAACCGAGAAGGCAACGCGCCGCATCTCCGAGCAGGTCATCCTCGAAGAAATCGCCGCCGACGTCAAGCCCAACATCTCGCAGCAAGAGCTGTTCGACTTCATGATGCAAACCGCTCAGATGTACGGCATCGACCCGGGCCAGATGTTCCAAGACCAAAACCAGATCCAGGCAATGGTCGCCGAACTCACCCGCACCAAGGCGCTAGCACTAACCCTCGCCAAGGTCACGGTCAAGGACACCGAAGGCAACGAAGTTGACCTCTCCGAGTTCACCCGTGACCCCGCCGAAGAAGCCGACGAGTTCACCACCGCCGAAGAAGGCGCGGACACCGAAGCTACCGAACAGGCCGAGGACGCCGAGGAAACCGAAGACAAGTAACCAATAACTGTCACACAAAGCAGGGGCCCACGAAAGTGGGTCCCTGCTTTCAAATGCGCCAACAGCGAAAATTCAGCCCCACGCAAGCAATTCGGACTTACGGCGACTAAGCTAAAGAAAGCTTTAAGTCGAGAAGTAGGAGAAGAAATGATCACCACTCCACAAGGGCGCGGTGAAGCCAGCTCCGACATGGACACCAAGTCAATGGCAATGGGAGACGCCGTATTCGGACGCCTCCTCAAAGAGCGCATCATCTGGCTAGGCGGTCCAGTCGAGGACGAGAGCGCCAACCAAATCTGTGCGCAAATGCTCCTGCTGGCCGCAGAAGATCCAGAAAAGCCAATCTACCTATACATCAACAGCCCCGGCGGCTCCGTAACCGCAGGCATGGCAATCTACGACACCATGCAGTTCATCAAACCAGACGTCGTAACCGTAGCCATGGGTATCGCGGCCTCCATGGGCCAATTCCTGCTAACCGCAGGAACCCCCGGCAAACGCTACGCAACCCCGCACGCACGCATCCTCATGCACCAGCCGTCCGGCGGTGTCGGAGGCACAGCAGCTGACATCCGCATCAACGCGGACCTCATCCTGCAGATGAAGCGCGAACTCGCCGAAATCACGGCCGAGCGCACCGGCAAAACCGTCGAACAAATCAACGCCGACGCGGACCGCGACCACTGGTACACCGCAAAAGAAGCCCAAGAATACGGCTTCTTTGACCACATCGTCACCACGGCTGATTCCGTCTCCGGTGGCGGAATGAACCACAGCGAGTAGGAGGACCCGGCATGAACGCACTAAACGCAAACATGGCCCAACAAATCGGTGGTGCAGCCCCCGCGATGCCTTCCGCACGCTACGTGCTACCCCAATTCGAAGAACGCACCGCGTACGGATTCAAACGACAAGACCCCTACGGCAAGCTATTCGAAGACCGCATCATCTTCCTCGGCACCCAGGTAGACGACGCATCCGCTGACGACATCATGGCGCAACTACTAGTCCTAGAGTCACAAGACCCGGACTCGATGATCACCATGTACATCAACAGCCCCGGTGGATCCTTCACCGCGATGACCGCTATCTACGACACCATGCAGTACATAAAACCGCAGATCCAAACCGTCTGCCTCGGACAGGCCGCATCCGCAGCCGCCGTACTGCTAGCCGGAGGATCCGAAGGACGCCGCCTCGCACTACCGAACGCGCGCGTCCTCATCCACCAGCCCGCCATGGAAGGCATGCGCGGCCAAGCATCCGACATCGAAATCGTTGCCGAAGAAATCGACCGCATGCGCACCTGGCTCGAAGACACGCTGGCCAAACACTCGGGTCGCACACCGGAGCAAGTCCGCCGCGACATCGACCGCGACAAGATCCTGACCGCCAACCAGGCCCTCGAATACGGCCTCATCGACCAGGTATTGACCTCGCGAAAAGCTGAACAGTAAACAAATCAGCGCGCCTGATTAGCCGCCGTGCCCAACGTTGCCTAAAGTAGTAGCGTTGGGCACAGCCAATTTCGACCAACAAATCTGACCAAGCGAAGGGAAAGGTCGTTGACTCGCTTCACGGATTCAACAGAGCTCCTCAAATGCTCGTTCTGCGGCAAAAGCCAAAAGCAGGTCGTCAAACTCATCGGCGGCCCCGGCGTCTACATCTGCAACGAGTGCGTAGAGCTGTGCTACGACCTCATCCAAGAAGAGGTTCAAGAAACAAAGAAGTCCGAACTAAGCGAGCCTCCGCGCCCTCAAGAAATCTACGACTTCCTAAACGACTACGTCATTTCACAACACGACGCCAAGAGGGCGCTAGCCGTCGCCGTGTACAACCACTACAAACGCCTCCACGCGTCAATGCGCTCCGGCGAGCCGCTAGACATGGAAATGACCAAGTCCAACATCCTCCTACTCGGCCCCACGGGCACAGGCAAAACACACCTCGCACGGTCACTCGCCAGAATGCTCGAAGTGCCGTTCGCAATCGTTGACGCCACCGCACTCACCGAAGCCGGTTACGTAGGCGAGGACGTAGAGAACATCCTGCTCAAACTCATTCAAGCCGCAGACGGCGACGTCGAAAAAGCACAACGCGGCATCATCTACATCGACGAAATCGACAAAATAGGCCGCAAAGCCGAAAACGCGTCCATCACGCGCGACGTCTCCGGCGAAGGCGTACAACAAGCCCTACTGAAAATCATCGAGGGCACCAAAGCATCCGTACCCCCACAGGGCGGACGCAAACACCCGCACCAACAATTCCTAGAAATCGACACGTCCGGCATCCTCTTCATCGCCGCCGGCGCGTTCGCCGGCCTAGACGACATCGTCAAAGCACGCCTCGGCAAACGAACCACAGGATTCGGCTCCGACCTAAAGTCCGCCTCCGAACTAGGCGACCTCTACAAGCAAGTCACCCCCGAAGACCTACACAAATTCGGCATGATCCCCGAATTCATCGGCCGACTACCCGTCGTCACCACCGTCTCAGAGCTAGACGAGGAAGACCTGGTACGCGTCCTCACGGAACCAAAAAACAGCCTAATCCGCCAATACCAGCACCTATTCGACCTCGACGGCGTAGAACTAAACTTCACCAACGAAGCCCTACGCGAAATCGCAAAAGCCGCAGGCGAACGCGGCACCGGAGCCAGGGCACTGTCTTCCATATTGGAAAAGACACTCTCCGACATCATGTTTGAGGTACCGTCAATGCCACACGTAGCCAAAGTAACGGTCACGTCCGCAGTCGTCACCGACGGCGCCGACCCCGAATACATTGGCAACGACTACGCACAAAAGACGCAAACCGCCTAAAACACGCCAAGCGCAAACCCGCGAACAAAACCCACCAAGACCGCGGGCCCGCGCATGTCGGACGGCGGTTAACGAACCGGCAGGGGAGGGCCCATGACCGACATTCCACGCGAACTATCCGAAGCACGCCAAACCATCGACAACATCGACGCGGCACTGGTTCACATACTCGCCGAACGCTTCCGCTGCACCCAAGACGTTGGCCACATCAAAGCTCGCTACGACCTACCACCCGCAGACCCCGCACGCGAACGCGAACAAGTCAAACGACTGCGAGCACTCGCCGAAGAATCCGGACTCGACCCCGTCTTCGCCGAAAAATTCCTAGGATTCATCGTCACCGAAGTAATCCGACACCACGAAGTCATCAAAGAAACCTACCGGTCCGGACAATCGGAATAACCGCGCCTTTCCGCCGCGCGGCCCGCGGGCAAACAGGCGGCGCTCGTGAAGCGGACGAAAGCATGCAAAAGGGCTGGCTAGCTTTTACGCTAACCAGCCCTTCCGCGTAAGCCTACTCGCCAGCCTGGCGGACCGGGCCTCCGTAGATATCGTTGATTTCGTCCTCAAAGTCGCGAAGTACGACAGCACGTTTTACCTTCAACGAGGGCGTGAGCATACCGTTGGCTTCGGTGAAGTCAGTGGTGAGGACCTTAATCTTGCGGATGGATTCCGCGCGCGAAACCGCCTGGTTTGCGCGCTCAACCGCACGATTCAGCGCAGCCAACACGCCCGGGTGAGACACCGCCTCAGACACGGTCATCGCCGGCAGATTATGGTTCTTCAACCAGCCGGGTAGCATCTCGGAGTCAATCGTAACCAGAGCCGCCACGAACGGACGCTTGTCACCCACAACAACCACCTGCGACACGAGCGGGTGGCCGCGAAGTCGATCCTCCAAAATGGTCGGCACAACGTTCTTGCCGCCAGCCGTCACCAAGATCTCCTTTTGACGTCCGGTGATCTGCAAGTAGCCGTCACGATCAAGCGAACCAATATCGCCCGTCTTAAACCAGCGTCCCTCAAAGGCCTCCGCAGTTTCCTCAGGCATGTTGTGGTAGCCGTTGAACACGGACGGGCCCTTCACAAGCACCTCGCCCTCATCGGAAATACGAACCGCAACGGTCGAAATCGGCGGGCCGACGGTACCGATCTTGGAAAGTCGGGGAGTGTTCACAGCCAGCGGGCCAACAGTTTCAGTCAGACCGTAGCCTTCCAAAACCATCACGCCAACGCCGCGGAAAAAGTGCCCCAAACGTTCACCCAGCGGGCCACCACCGGAGATGATGTACTCGCAGTTACCGCCCAGCAGGTTCTTAATCTTGCGGTAAACCATAGCGTCCGCAAGCTGATGCTGAGCCTTCAAAGCCTTCGACGGGCCCTCCTCGGTATCAAGGGCACGCGAGTACTCAATAGCCGTCTTTGCCGCCCACCGGAACGTCTTTAATGCCACGCCCGAGCCGGCCGCCTGGTCCGCAGAGTTGTAGATCTTCTCCAAAACACGCGGCACCGCCAGCAGGTAGCTAGGACGGAACGTCTCGAGGTCCGCCAACAGGTTTCGCGTATTCGGGGTATGCCCCAAAACACCGCGACCGGTTAGCTGGAAGACCTCCAAGAAACGCGCGTAGACGTGCGCGAGAGGCAAGAACAGTAGCAGGCGCGAATTGCGCGGCAACGCAATCTCGGGCATCCACTCGTGACCGTTTTGCGCAAGCGTCGTAAAGTTACCGTGCGTCAACACAACGCCCTTCGGCGGCCCCGTAGTGCCCGAAGTGTAAACGATCGTAGCGGTGTCGTTAATCGTCAAGTTCTCGACGCGACGATCCACTTCCGACTCGGGAACATCCCGACCCGCCTCAACAATGCGCATCAGCGCAGAGTTATCCAGCGAAAACACCTGCAGGCCACCGAGCTCATGATTACGCGCAGCCTGAACCAGCTGAGCCATAACCATCGTCTCGGTTACAACCAGCTTCACGTCGGCATCTTGCAAGATACGCGCAATCTGATCAACCGACGACGTCTCGTAAATCGGCACAACCGTCAGGCCGGCACTCCAACCCGCAATATCCAGCAGAGTCCACTCGTAGCGAGTATGCGACATGATCGCAATCGCATCACCCGGCTGTAAGCCCAGCGCAATAAGCCCGCGCGCAACCTGGTTCACTTCAACCAAGAAGTCATTCGCCGACACGTTGCGCCACGTCGACCCCATCTGCGCCTTACGCGAAATGATGGTTTGACGCGGATGCTTGCGAACGCGTTCGCGAATCAGCCACGGGATACTCATGTGCTCTTCCGTCCTTACGAGGACGGGCCCGTGCCACTCCAAAACCTCCGAGTCAGGGGACTCCGAGTTCTCGTTTGATGACGTGTCTGCTGACAACTTCTTCTCAGCGTCGGTCATTGCATCTACTCGCTTAAATCAGTGCTCGAAATTATTTGCGGGGCTTACGGGCGGGTGGTTCACCAAGCTCGAAGTCCACGACCTCAACGGAATCTTCCTTCGACGGGCGGATACCAAACTCGCCTTCCACGTGCGTGACCAGTGCGAGGTCTTCACGCGACAGCTCCAAAAGGTCGACCATACCCGCGGGCACTTCCAAAGTCACGTGTAGGAAGGGCGTGCGCGGCGACACCTTGGCCTCGGACTTCACGCGGCGCATGCGAACCAGCGCTTCGGAAGCGGCCTCCATTACGGCCGGATTGCCGTCAACGTCTTCCAGGTTCAGCGTGTTGGGCCAGTGCGCGTTGTGGACGGAGCCGGAACGGTACCACGACCACACTTCCTCCGCTGCGAACGGCAGGAAGGGAGCGAATAGTCGCACAACATTATCGACAACGAGGGCGAGCGCGGTGCGCGCCGACATTGCCTGGCTGGGCGTCCACTTGCCATCGCGGTTGTAGGCGCGTTCCTTGACGAGCTCTAGGTAGTCGTCACAGAACGCCCAGAAGAACGTCTCGGTGGTTTCCAGCGCGCGCGTGTGGTCGTAAGACTCCATCGCCTTCGTGGCGGTCTCGATCACTCCGCGTAGCTGGGCGATAATCGCGCGGTCCAAATCCTCCGTAACGTTCAGGGGATTCAGATCCAGGTCGGCACCCTGACCCATGGTCAACGCGAACTTCGACGCGTTCAGCAACTTAATCGCGAGGCGGCGACCAATCTTCATCTGCCCCTCGTCAAACGCCGCGTCAGTGCCCAGGCGAGCCGACGCCGCCCAGTAGCGGACCGCGTCCGACCCGTGCTTATCCAAAAGACCCATCGGGGTTACGACGTTGCCCTTAGACTTCGACATCTTCTTGCGGTCCGGGTCCAAAATCCAACCCGAAATCGCCGCGTGCTTCCACGGCAGGCCGTCAAACTCCAAGTGAGCGCGCAAAACCGTAGAGAACAGCCACGTGCGAATAATGTCCTGCCCCTGCGGACGCAGATCCATCGGGTAGACGTTCGCAAACAGCTTCTCGTCGTGTAGCCAGCCGCCAGCAACCTGGGGGCTCAGCGACGACGTCGCCCACGTGTCCATAATGTCAACCTCGGGCGCGAAACCGCCCGGCTGGTTGCGCTGAGACTCCTCAAAGCCCTCCGGGACATCCGTCGTCGGATCGATCGGCAGCGCATCTTCAGAGGGTGTCAGCACGTCCTCATAATCGACATTGCCATCCTCATCAATGCGGTACCACACGGGAATCGGCACGCCGAAGAACCGCTGACGCGACACCAGCCAGTCCGAGTTCAACCCCTGCACCCAGTTGTCATAACGCACGCGCATGAAGTCAGGGTGGAACTGCAGCTGCTTTCCGCGCTCCAACAGTTCGTCGTTCAGATTCATCTGCGAGGACGGACGCGTGAACTCTTTACCACCATTGCGGATGTACCACTGGCGTGAAGTAACAATCTCGAGCGGCTTGTCGCCCTTCTCGAAGAAGTTCGTCATACGCTTAGTAGCTTCGGGCTCGCCAATCATCTCACCCGATTCAGACAGCGCGTCCACAATCGTCTGACGCGCCGAGAACGTCGTTGCGCCCTCACACTTCTTGTACAGCTCACGGCCGGCCTCGTCGGTAATCCACTCCGGAACGCCGCGCTGAATACGACCGTCCTTTTCCAACACCGATCGAAGCGGGAGGTCGAGTTCGCGCCACCACTGGACGTCCACCAAGTCGCCGAACGTACAGCACATGGCGATGCCCGAACCCTTGTCCATCTCGGCAAGCGGGTGCGCCAAAACGGGGACCTCAACGCCAAAGCCAGGCGAAGTCACCGTCGTGCCGAACTTATCCTTATAACGCTCATCATCAGGGTGAGCAATGAGGGCAACACACGCGGGGAGCAACTCCGGACGCGTCGTCTCAATTACGATGTCCTCGCCGTCCTCACCGTGGAACGCAAAAGAGTGGTAGTGGCCGGGGTACTCGCGCGGCTCCAACTCCGCCTGCGCAACAGCCGTCTGGAAAGTCACGTCCCAAAGGCCCGGCGCCTCCGCCTGGTAGGCCTCACCGCGCGCTAGGTTACGCAAGAAACCGGCCTGCGCGACCTTCTGCGCACGCTCGCCAATCGTCTGATAGGTGTGGCTCCAATCAACCGAAAGCCCCAGCCTGCGCCACAGCTCTTCGAAGCCCTTCTCGTCCTCAACGGTGAGGGTCTGGCAAAGCTCAATAAAGTTCTTGCGCGAGATCGGCAGCTGGTCCTTATTCTTAACGGACTTCGCGGTGCCCTTAAACGGAGGCTCGAAATCCTCCTCGTAAGGCAGGCTGGGATCGCAACGAACGCCGTAGTAGTTCTGAACGCGGCGCTCGGTAGGCAAACCGTTGTCGTCCCAACCCATCGGGTAGAACACGTTCTTGCCGCGCATACGCTGGTAGCGCGCAACCGTGTCAGTGTGGGTGTAAGAGAACACGTGGCCAACGTGAAGTGAACCCGAAACCGTGGGCGGGGGAGTATCAATCGAGTAGACATCCTGACGCGTCGTGTCTTCGTTAAACGCGTAGATGTCACGCTCATCCCACTGTGCCATCCACTTTTCTTCAAGGCCATCTGCACTGACGCGATCCGGAACAGTCGGAGCCGGTAGCTTCGTGCGGTGTGCCTCGTCGTTGGCTGGTGCCATCTCAAAGTCTCCCTATTGGAAAATGGTCAATCAAGTCCTAAAAGCATGAACTTAAAGGCTATCGCCAATGCTACCAACCGGCCTAATCATCTGAAACTCTGAGGGCCCAAGGCCGCCGAAAAGAGGGGAATCATATACGAAATATAACGATACGGTAACGATGTAAAATCTGACGCGCGTTAAATTTGAAAGCCTATTGCAAGGGCTGATTTTGCTGGGTAACTTAACTGCATCGCATCGTATACGATGTCAGTTCTCACGATTCCTAAAGGGTGCAAAGCTGCATCCTTTTGAAATCAAATCCTTGTCAAACCCGTATTCCGTGTACCCAAAGCAGTCAATACACGTGTATACACGCAACGCTTAGTTGCATTAAGAACTGGAGTAACCAATGAAGAGACGTCCTCTTGCCCTTGCCTCAATTATTGGTGCCGCAGCCCTTGTAGTCTCCGCGTGCGGCGGCGGAACCGAAGGTGGCGCCGCATCCGGTGGTGGAGCTGCCGAACAAGAACTAACCCTGGCAACCATGGCCCTCGACACCACGCCGCAGGCATACGCCGCGCGCTGGTTCTTCGACGAACTCGAAACCCGCACCGACGGCCGCGTAGTCGTCGACCAGACCGGCCCCGAAGAAGTCTGCAAGGCCGCAGAAATCGCCGAATGTGTTCGCGACGGCCGCGCCGACATCGGAATCTCCGTTGCCGACTACACCGCCCAGCTGTTCCCGGGCGAAGTAATCGTATCCGTACCGTTCCTCTCGAACTCCTCGCAGCAAGCAGTCATGAACGCCCTATGGCAGACGCACAAGCAGCACGAGGGTTCGCAAGCCAAGTGGGATGAAATCGGCCTCACGCCCGTTGCACACTGGCCCGCCGGCCGCCTAACCCTTGGCTCCAAGGACGAAATCCGCAACGTCAACGACATCAACGGAATGAAGTGGCGCGTATCGGGCCCGTACCTGGTCAAAGCATTCGAACAGGTCAACGGCAACCCGGTATCAATGCCCTCCTCCGAAACCTACGAAGCCCTGCAACGACAGGTCGCTGAAGCAGCAGCCTTCGCCATCGACGGCGCAGTCGACTACAAGCTAGTCGAAATCCTCCCCGAATGGACCGACCCGGGCGTAGGCCACTACAACACGTTCGGCATGTGGATCAACAGCGACGTCCTCGACGGGTTCTCTGAAGAAGACCGCGCCATCTACGACGAACTCGTAGAAGAATTCAACGCCGGCAAGGGCATGGAGCTCTTCGCGGAAGGCGCATCCGAACAGTGCCAGTTCATGCTCGACCACAACAACGTCAGCAAGTTCAACCGCTGGGATGACGCCGACACCGAAGAATGGTCCAACAAGGTCCTCGACGGCCTAGTAGAAGAGTGGATCGCAGAAGCCGAGAAGAACGGCCTCACCGATGCACGCTCCTACTACGAAACCTACAAGGAACTCGTCCAAGACGTAACCCAGGAAGACCTCGATAAGGACCCGGTTATCGCCTGCGTCAACGAGTTCTACGACCAGGGCCGAAACGAGCGCTGATAACCCATGGAGCGCTTCATACGATCGATCGTATCGGGGCTCGGAATCCTAGCAACTATCGCGACCGTCATCATGATGTTCTCGATATCTGCAGATGTTTTCTATCGAGTGTTCTATAACAAGTCACTGCCCGGACTTCTGGAGATCTCGGAAACCGCACTGGTCGCGGCAGTATTCCTCGGAATGGGATACACCGCCCTCACGAACTCGCACGTTGCAGTTGACCTGCTGGTCACACGCATCAAACCAAAAATCGCGCACGTACTAATCACCATCGCCTGGGCCCTAACCTCCGGCATCGTGGGATGGATGCTATACGCAACAGTCGGGCGCGCAATGCAATCAACCGCCGAGAAAGAGGTCCGCATGGGCCTCATCGCTTGGCCACAATACCCAGCCCGCTGGATCATCGTCGTCGGACTAGCCGCAATGTTCATCGTCGCCGTACTAAACGTCATTCGACTGCTGCGCGGCAAGAACATCTACGGTGACTCCGGCCTGGCAGAACACGAGCGCGTAGTCCAAGAAGCACGCCAAAACGAGGAAGGAGTACAGGCATGAGTAGCGGCGCAATCGTCCTCTTTGTCCTAATCCTCCTCATCGTCCTGCTAGCAATCCGCATGCCCGTTGCGTTCGCTCTGGGCCTGTCGGGCGCCACCGGTCTGCTCATCCTAAAGGGCGCGGGGCACACCACCAACGTGCTCGGCTCCCTACCATTTACCGAAACCGCGTCGTTCTCGCTCACCATCATCCCCATGTTCACCCTCATGGGCATGCTGGCAGTGAAAGCGCGCATCGCGGAACAAGTCTTCGCCGTAGCCGCCTACATCTTTAAGAAGGTCCCCGGCGGCCTCGGCGTAGCAGCCATCATGGCGTCAGCAGGCTTCGCGGCCGTGTCCGGCTCCTCAATCGGCACCGCGGCAACCATGTCGAAACTGTCGATCGGCCAGATGCGCAAGTACGGTTACCCGATTCCGCTTGCCTCCGCAGCCGTTGCAGTTGCAGGCACCCTGGGCGCACTAATCCCGCCCTCGGTATTCCTGGTTCTGTACGCAATCATGGTTGGCGAATCGGTCGCACAAGTGCTGGCTGCAGGTATCGTTCCCGGTATCCTCTCCGCGATCGTTTACGCGGCGTACATGAGCTTCGCAGTAAAGCGCCACCGCGCTAAGAAGCAGGCGATTGTTGACGCTCCCGACCTGGAGTCCGCACTAGCGATTGCCTCCAACCGCGCAACCGAAGCGGATGTGAGGGCGATCCGGGAAGCTCACGTCTCTGACGGCTGGTCCTACCAGCAGCGCAACATCTCATCGGCCCCCGTACCGGACGCGCCGATGGAAGGCATCGACATCTCTAAGATCACCCGTCTTCGCGAACTGCCGTGGCGCGGTATCGCACGCTTGATCATCCTGTTCGTCATCGTGCTGGGTGGCATGTACTCGGGCGTATTCACGCCCACCGAGTCCGCCGCAATCGGCGCGCTGGCAGCCGGCATCATGCTCGCGATTGAAATGTTCCGCGACGGGCCGCGCTCCATGATTGGCGCGTTCATCGAGGCATTCAAGGAAACGGCGTCTACAACGTCGATGGTCTTCTCGATCATTGTCGGATCGGCAGTGCTGTCATCCTTCTTCGTCATGGCGAAGGTGCCGCGCATGCTCACCAACGCCGTCCTCGGCTGGGGCCTACCCGGACACCTAACCCTGGGAATCATGCTCCTCGCCCTCATCCCACTTGGAATGGCACTGGAATCAATCTCGATTCTGGTAATCACGGTTCCGCTGATCTACCCGGTCGCAATGGAACTCGGATTCTCCGGTGTTTGGCTGGCGGTCCTGATCGTCAAGCTCATCGAGATCGGCATGGTCACCCCGCCGGTTGGCATCAACTGTTTCGTTGTCGCCGGCACCGCGAACGTCAAGACCGAAGACGTGTTCAGAGGCGTACTGCCTTTCGTTCTGCTGGACATGGCCGTACTGGTGGTCTTGTTCTTCATCCCGCAGATATCCCTGTGGCTTCCTTCGCTCGTACAGGTTTAACACCTTCGAGCCAAGGTAAATAAACGTCCTGGGCAGAGGGCGGGCCCCCTCGGTGCGAAAGCGCCGAGGGGGCATTATTACAACCAAATCCAACGAATACAAAGAGTGGAATATGAAAACCCGAATTGCAGTAGCGGGTCTGACCGTAGGCGCAGCGATCGCTCTCAGCGCCTGTAGCGGCACGACCTCCGGAACTGGAACAGCACCCGAACACGACCTCATTCTTGCAACGATCACTGTAGACACGACCCCGCAAGCCGCTGCTATCAAGTGGTTTTTCGAAGAAGTAAATGAACGCACCGACGGGCGCATCAATATTGACATGACGTCCCCGCAGGAAGTTTGCAAGGCGACAGAAACAGCCGAATGCGTTCGAGACGGCCGCGCTGACATCGGTGTCGCGCTGACCGACTATACGGCCCAACTTTTCCCCGCGGAAGTCATTGTCTCGATTCCGTTCCTATCGAACTCCTCCCAGCAGGCCACGATGAATGCCCTTTGGCAGGCGTATAAGGAACACGAGGGCGTGCAGGCTAAGTGGGAGCAGGTCGGCCTCATCCCGGTAGGACATTGGCCGGCAGGACGACTAACGATCGGTGCGAATCACGAGATCAACAATGTTGCCGACATGCAGGGTGACAAGTGGCGCGTGCTGGGCCCGTACCTGGTGGAGGCCTTCGAATCGATCAACGGTAACCCCGTCTCGCTACCCGGCGCCGAGACGTACGAGGGCGTGCAGCGCGGTGTTGCAGACTCAATCTCGTGGGCAATCGACGGCGCGGTTGACTACAACCTTGCCGAGCTTCTATCCGAATGGGCCGACCCGGGAGTCGGACAGTACAACACGTTTGGCATGTGGCTAAACCCCGACACGTACGAGCGCTTCTCTGATGAAGACAAGAAGATCTGGGACGAGGTCGTAGAGGAGTTCAACTCCGGCAAAGGCATGGAAGTATTCGCCGAAGGAGCCGCCCACCAGTGCGACTACATGCTAGAGCACCAAAACGTGAACTCTTTCGTCAGGTGGGACGACTCCGCGGCAAAGGAATGGGAAGAAAAGATCGGCGATTCCCTGGAAAAGCAGTGGATCAGCGAAGCCGAACGCAACGGCCTCGAAGACGCGGAAGGATACCTCGAGCTCTACAAGAAGTACGTCAACGACGTTACCGCTGAAGAGCTCGAGAAAGACCCCGTCATCGCGTGCGTAAACCGCTTCGAAGCGGAGGGCAGGAATTAGTAGCCCGCACCGAGCTCGAAGGTGGCCGGCGTGCCCGTGACCTTCTTGGACTCCACGGCCGCCTCGAGCTCGATGTTGCCCGGAATGTCGTTCGCGTTCTTGCTCAGGTCCATCCCCGTACGGTCCTTAATGGTCGAAGTTCCGATCAGCGCGATAAGCGTGAAGACGAACAGGTACGTGGACACCGCGAGCGTGGTGTTGAACTTGCCGAACAGGTACGTTGCGATCAGCGGCGAGAAAGCACCACCCAAAATCGCGCCCATCGCGTAGGCCAGGCCTGCACCGGAGTAGCGCACGCGCGCCGGGAAAATCTCGGCGAACATTGCTGACTGCGGGCCGTAAGTCAGGCCAAGGCCAATGGTGAGCGGCAAAATCGCGAGGATAATCATGCTCCAACGGCCCGTGTTGATAAGCATAAATAGGGGGAACACCCAGATTAGATTCAGTACGAACCCGATCTGATACGTCCTCACACGGCCAATGCGGTCAGACAACCACGCCGAGAACATTGTGGTTACGATCCACGCTGCCGAAGCGAGCGTAATAATGTTCAGCATCCTGTTTTGATCCAGGCCCATGCCGTTAGAACCGGACGTGTAAGCCAGGATGAATCCACCCGTAATCATGTAGCCAACCACGTTGTTACCCATGAATGCGAGGGCGCCTTGCACCAACTGTTTGCCGTTGTACTTGAACATCTTGAACAGGGGCAGGCGAAGCTGAACGTCGTCCTTCGCGACCTCTTCAAAGATGGGGGACTCGGCAACGCCAAGGCGAATAAACATGCCGACCACGATCAAAATGATCGAGAACAGGAACGGTACGCGCCAGCCCCACACGTTGAACTGGTCGCCTGAAATCGCGTGGACAACCGACAGGACGCCGGTCGCGGTCAGCATGCCTAGCGGAACGCCAACCTGCGGGAAACCGCCGTACCATCCGCGCTTGTCCGCGGGAGCGTGCTCAACAGCCATCAGGGCTGCGCCGCCCCATTCGCCGCCGGCGGAGAATCCCTGGATCACGCGCAGCAGGATCAGCAAGACCGGCGCCCACATGCCAATGCTTTGGTACGTGGGGAGCAAACCGATTAGGACGGTAGCCGCACCCATCAGAATCAGGGTTGCGACCATCATGATTTTGCGGCCCAGCTTGTCACCCAAATGGCCGGCAACGAGGGCGCCGAGAGGGCGGAAGAAGAAGCTGATACCAACGGTTGCGAAACCGATCAGCTGACCGAGGAACGCGTTGTCGTTGGATAGCGGGTCAAAGAACAGCGGGCCAAAGATCAGCGCTACTGCGTTTGCGTAAATGAAGAAGTCGTACCATTCAACGGTAGTACCCACCAAGGTTGCGACGGCAACGCGGCGGTCTTCCTTCTTCTTGGTGCTCAGAATTAGGCGATCGCTAGACACTTTAAACTCCTGTCCTTGGGCAGAGGGACCGACTAACCCGCCTTCAAATTGTCCCGGAGTTGTCCGATATAAAGCTGAAATCTATATGGGTGTGGCTATGCGGATCAATCGGATTCGGTATAGCTTTTCCAGGGCTGATTTGGAGTTGGGCTCGTATACATCGTCGTATCGATTAGAGCTTCGTATACGATTCTTAGTCTACCCCGCAGTGCAGGAGTCATGTTCAATTTTTAGAAGCGATTTGTTCAAATGCGTGCACGGATGTGCATTTAGTATGCGGGTCGGTGTTCCACCGAAATGTATTGGCGCATTGTGCGCAGTTTGTGGTCACGAACCAGTACTTCAATATCTAACGAGGGCGCCCCTTCTTGGATGGCCTTCAAGATTTGAGCGTGCTCATTAACGGACCGCTCGGAGTACTTCGGATCAAACGCAAACGCCGACCTACGAATGATGGTAATGCGATCCCACTCGCGCTCGAGCAGGTCGAACAGGCGGTAGTTCGGGCACCTGTGGGTAAGTAGCCGGTGGAACCGGTTATTAAGCGTGGTGAACTGGCGCGGGTCAAAAGAATCGCGCAGCATGTCTCGCATTTTTGCGTTTAGTTCTGCGGCTTCCGCCAGGTCGTCCTTTGTAGTATGCGGCATTGCGAGGGCGGTGGCATAACCTTCAAGCACGGCCATGGTTTCCATGGTTACCGCGTAATCCTTCGTGTCCACACCGGTGACAATCGCGCCGACGTTGCGCTGGAACTCGACCAGGCCTTCGGCTTCTAGGAGGCGTACCGCTTCGCGGACGGGAACGGGGGAGACGCCTAACTCGCGTGCGATTCGGTCTAGAACTAGGCGGTATCCGGGGGAGTACTGGCCAGAGAGAATCCCCTCGTGTAGCGAACGGTAGACGCGTTCGGACTTGGAGATACCCTTTGCTTCAGCTTTTCCAGCCATCGTGCCTACTTTCCAATCGCACCCCAACGTTGGGGTCTGCGGTTATTCGGGTCATGTGCCGATTCATAATATAGGAATTTCTATATTCTTTGTGAAAACGCCTTGGGCGCTTTGATAAAAAGAAGGCGCGCCAGTTTAGTAATACCGGCGCGCCTTCTCTATTTCAGTTCAGATCGTGCGATCTAGAGCTGCTCGCCGACCTTGAAGCCCTTCTCCTGGTCGCCCTTGCGGGTGTAGGAGAAGCCGTCAGCACCAATGGTGACGTCGATTTCCTTCGGCGACTCGCGCTCGATGAGCGGAACCACGTTGCCATCCATGTCCAGCACGCGAGATGCGTCGGTGTACCAGGACGGAACGACCTGGTGGCCCCACCAGTCGCGGCGCTGGTTGTCGTGAACATCCCAGGTTACTAGCGGGTTGTCCGGGTCACCGGTGTAGTAGTCCTGAGTGTAAATCTCAACGCGGTGGCCATCGGGGTCGCGCAGGTACAGGTAGAACGCGTTGGAAACGCCGTGGCGTCCCGGGCCGCGCTCAATGTGGTCCGACATGCGCATTGCGCCGAGCTTGTCACAAATGTAGAGAATGTTGTGCTTCTCGTACGTTGCGAAAGCTACGTGGTGCATGCGCGGGCCGTCGCCGCCGGTGAGGGCGGTGTCGTGCACGGTGTGCTTGCGGCAGAACCAGGCGGCGTAGGTGACGCCGTCCTCGTCCTTAATGTCCTCGGTGCGCTTGAAGTTCAAGCCCTTTTCGAGGTATTCCGCGCCGTGTACGACGTCGGGGAACACCTGGTTGAAGTGGTCTAGACGTACGAGGGCGCCTGCACCCTGCTTGTCGTAGTCCCACATCATGCGGTGCTGGTGCTCCGTGTCGTAGAAGAACTCGTACGGGAAGCCCAGCGGGTCCTGCACGCGAACCGAGTCGCCAATGCCCTTTACGAAGCCGTCCTTCTCGCGGCGGACGTCGCAGCCCATCGCCTTGTAGAAGGCCTCCGCCTTATCCAGCTCTTCGGGTGATCGAACGCGGAAAGAGAACACGCGGACCGCGGCCTCGTCGCCCTTGCGAAGAATCAGGTTGTGGTGGATGAATTCTTCGAAGGAACGCAGGTAGATGACCTCGTCGTCCTCGTAGGTTACGACTAGCCCAAGGGCGTCTACATAGAACTCGCGCGACTTAGCAAGGTCGGTAACGATCAGTTCCATGTAAGCGCAACGCAAAATGTCCGGCGCGGGCAGGTCGGGCAAATCGATTGCCTGGATTTCGTTCATTGTCAGCCTCCTTTGGCTGTTTTGTGGGTTCCGGTCGGGCCCGTCCATCTTTGGAGAGCCATGTTGATTGGGTCAGTTAGGCGCTCGGGCCGCCGAGGCCGAGGTCGTTGTCGGCGTATCCAGTTGCACCAAAGCGCGTGGTGTGCACGTCGCCCAGTGTTACGTGGATAGCCTGCTGGTCGGAGTAGAAGTCAAGCGAGCGGTAACCGCCCTCCTGGCCGAGGCCAGATGCCTTCACGCCGCCAAACGGGGTGCGCAAATCGCGAACGTTGTGGGAGTTAATCCACACCATTCCCGACTCGATTGCTCCCGCAAAGTTGTGCGCACGCTGGACGTTGGAAGTCCAAACGTATGCAGCGAGGCCGTATTCGACGCCGTTGGCAAGTTCGAGGGCCTCTTCTTCGGTGTCGAACGGCGTGATCGCCACGACGGGGCCGAAAATCTCTTCCTGGAAGATACGCGCGTCCTTCGGAACATCCGCGAACGCGGTGGCCTGAACGTAGTTGCCCTTGTCCATGCCTTCGGGACGCTCACCACCTGCAATCAGGCGGGCTTCCTGCTTGCCGATCTCGATGTAGCTCATGACCTTGTCGTAGTGCTCGGGGTGAACCAGAGCGCCAATCTCGGTCTTCGGATCGGACGGGTCACCAACGATGACCTTCTTGGTGCGCTCAGCGTATGCCTCGACGAACTTGTCGTAGATTGGACGCTCAACGAGGATGCGCGAGGACGCCGTGCAACGCTCACCGTTTAGCGAGAACACGCCGAACAGGGTGGAGTCCAGGGCGGCCTCAAAGTCAGCGTCAGCGAAGATGACGGCGGGGGACTTGCCACCGAGCTCCATAGACATCGACTTCATGTTCGGCGCGCAGTTGCCGTAAATGATCTTGCCGGTGCCAACTTCACCCGTGAACGAGATCAGGTTGACGTCCGGGTGCTTCACCAGGGAGTCACCCGCGGTCTCACCGAAACCGTGAACCATGTTGAACGCGCCCTTGGGCAGGCCCGCGCGCTCAAAGATTCCCGGCCAGAGCGATGCGGAAGTCGGGGTGAACTCCGCCGGCTTCAAAATGACGGTACAACCCGACGCGAGGGCGGGAGCAAGCTTCCAAGACTCCTGCATGAACGGGGTGTTCCACGGCGTGATCAGACCGGCAACGCCCTTCGGCTTGCGGTTCACGTAGTTGATCTGGCGGCCCGGCATCTTGAATGCGTTGTCGTGCTGGGCGACGATCAGGTCAGCGAAGAAGCGGAAGTTCTCCGCAGCGCGGTTCGCCTGACCCTTTGCCTGGCGGATCGGAAGACCGGAGTCGAACGACTCGATAGCTGCGAGCTCTTCGTTTACCTTCGAGACCTCATCGGCAATCCGGTACAGGATCTGTGCGCGCTGGCGGGGAAGCATGCGGGGCCATTCGCCCTCATCAAATGCTTTACGCGCAGCCTTGGCGGCGCGGTCGACGTCTTCCTTGTCGCCGGATGCGCACTTGATGTAAGCCTCGTTGGTGGTCGGCTCGATTACGTCAAAGGTTTCGCCGCTTACAGAATCAACGAACTCGCCGTCGATGTAATGCTGTACGCGGTCAGGTAGGTTCTGGGGGCGCTTAGACATTTTTCTCCTAACAGGTGTGGTGGCGCGGGGTGAGGTTTTAGTTACTTTGACGCTTAGTGGAGGGCAGCGGGTTGTCCTTTAGCCACTCCTCGTAGCGTTCCTTCCATTGCGGGCTGCGAATGGGGTAGAGACCATCGACGCTGGCACCGTTTGCCACCATGTCGGCGATGAACTCTTCGCGGTGTTCTTGATCCTCTGCGGCTGCGACGACCTCTTCAACGAGGTGACGCGGGATCACGATTGCGCCGTCATCGTCAGCAACGATCACGTCGCCAACCATTACGGTCGCACCGCCGCAAGAAATCGTTACATCGTGCTCGTACGGCACGTGACGGCGGCCCAGCACAGCGGGGTGCTGGCCTCCGCAGAAGACGGGGATTCCAACTTCCGCAACGGCAGCTGCGTCGCGGACGGCACCGTCGGTAATAATGCCGGACGCTCCGCGAACCTTGGCGCGCAGGGCGAGGATGTCACCGAGCGTGCCTGCGGTCGGGTCGCGGCGAGCTTCCATGACCAGGACTTCGCCCTCGCCAACCTTGTTGATGGCCTGCTTCTGGTGGTTGTATCCACCGCCCATCTTGTCGAACAGGTCCTTGCGGTAGGGGATGTAGCGCAGCGTGCGTGCGGTTCCGACAATCTTCATGCCGGGGCGAAGCGGGGCGACACCGTCAAAGGAGACCTCGTTGTATCCGCGGTTACGTAGCTGCACAGACAAGGTAGCGACGTGTACGTTCTCGATGCGCTTACGAAGCTCGGGATCCAGCGGGGCGGTCTGCCTTGCCTTCTCCTCTTCTTCACCAATGGGGTACCCCCACGCGTCGGAGCGCTGCTTGTCGTCAACCTTCGGCGGGTTTCCAATGTCAGCAAGTGCGGGGCCCGATACAACCTCCGTGCGAAGTTTGCCGGTGGTTACGTCCTCATTGTCGAGGTCGAAGACCTCAACCTCGATAACCTGACCGGGTTCTGCAACGGACGCTCCCGCGGGTACGCCGGTAAGGATAATGTCGCCCTCTTCCAAAGTCAGCATGCGCGACAGGTCGGCGACCATAGTAGAGATGGAGAACAGCATGCCGGCGGTGGAGTCATCAGAGACGAGCTCGCCGTCAAGCCACGTGCGAACACCGATGCGGTCTTCGGAAAGCTCACGGGCGTCAAGTAGCTTCGGGCCGACCGGAGTGTAACCGTCACCGGACTTGGAACGAACGTTCGAGCCCTTGTCGGCGTAACGCAGATCGTGCAAGCCCAGGTCGTTAGATGCGGTAATCCAGCCGACGTGGCTCCAGGCATCTTCCACGCTTACATTGCGTGCCGTTTTGCCGATTACAGCGGCAACCTCGCCCTCAAAACCCAAAAGTTCGGTGCCTTCGGGACGGACGACAACATCCGAACCGGTCAGCGAAGACGGTGCCTTGAAGAAGTAGGAGGGGTGCGCGGGAGTGCGGCCCCTTTGCTCGGCACGAGACTTGTAAGACAGATGAACGGCAAAAATTTTGCCTGGGCGCTTCTTGAGAGTTTCAGTAATGATGTCCATGCAACTGTACCTTCCCGCCTGCTGGCTCGCGGGGGCTACCTTGCCCCTCTTCAGTCATGATTCATCATATCGTATATGATATGAGCACAACATTAGGTGAAAATGTGACCTACGTCAATAGTAGTCCGTAACTGCTCATATTTTGTGGCTAAAAGTCAGATGAAACGAACGGACCATATATGATGGACATGACGTCAAGCAAAGGAGCTACACGTGCCAAACATCGACAAAGATGAGTTACTGAAGAGCATTCCTAATCAACTATTCATCAACGGTGAATGGCGAGATTCTGCCGATGGGTCGACCCTCGACGTAATCAACCCGGCCACTGAAGAAAAGCTTGCCACCATCGCTTCGGCAAAACCCGAAGACGGAATGGACGCCCTCGCGGCGGCAAGTGAAGCGCAAAAAGAGTGGGCCCGAACCTCCTCGCGCTACCGTGCAGAACTACTTCGAGACGCGTTCGAACTCGTAATGGAACGCAAGGACGACTTCGCGGCAATCATGACCCTAGAAATGGGTAAGCCGCTGGACCAGGCTTACGGCGAAGTCACCTACGGCGGCGAGTTCCTGCGCTGGTTCTCCGAAGGCGCCCCGCGCGTCATGGGTAACTACTACCCGACGCCGGAAGGGTCGATTCAGGTAATCACCCACAAGCGCCCGGTTGGCCCGTCCCTGCTTATTACCCCCTGGAACTTCCCGTTCGCAATGGCGACCAGGAAGGTGGCGCCCGCGCTCGCGGCCGGCTGTACCACTATTTTGAAGCCCGCCGAGATCACTCCGCTCACTTCGCTACTGTTCGTCAAGATTCTTGAGGACGTTGGCGTGCCCAAGGGTGTTGTCAACATTATTCCGACGTCGTCCACGCCGGAAATGACCGGCCCGATGATTGCGGATGCGCGCCTGCGCAAGCTGTCCTTCACTGGATCCACGCAAGTTGGTCGCGCACTGCTGAAGGAAGCGTCGCAAAACGTACTGCGCACGTCCATGGAGCTGGGTGGTCTCGCACCGTTCATCGTGTTTGAGGACGCCGACGTTGACCTCGCGGTCGAGGCTGCGCTCGCAACGAAGATGCGCAACATGGGTGAGGCTTGCAACGCGTCCTCGCGCTTCTACGTCCACTCCGACGTGGCTGACGAGTTCACGCAAAAGTTCAGCAAGGGCATGTCCGAGCTGGTCGTTGGCGATGGAATGGAAGAGGGCGTGGATGTCGGCCCGATCGTGTCGGCAAAGCAACTGGCATCTGTTGAGGATCTGGTTACCCGCTCGCTCCAGTCGGGTGCCCGCATCGAGGTTGGCGGTCAGCGTCTGGATCGCCCGGGCTTCTTCTTCCCGCCCACAGTGCTGTCCGTGGACAGCGCGGATAACCCGCTACTGGAAGAAGAGGTGTTTGGACCGGTTGCTCCCGTGTACTCCTTCGATACCGAAGAGGAAGTGCTAGAGCTTGCAAACAAGTCCCAGTACGGCCTCGCGGGCTATGTCTACACCAACGACATGCAGCGCGTCATCCGCCTGGGGGAGGAGCTCCAGGTGGGCATGATTGGTGTGAACTCCGGCACCATCTCGAACGCCGCGGCACCGTTTGGAGGCGTCAAGGCTTCGGGTCTGGGACGCGAAGGTGGTACGGAAGGAATTGAAGAGTTCCTAGAGACGATTTATATCGGTACTCCGCGCGGCTAAACCAAGTACCCTAACGAACTGCGCCCACGACTGGCTATCCCCACTGTGATGGGAATAAGTCCAGATTCACGTGGGCGCAGTTCATTTGTAATTAATGGGGGTAAAGATTAAACAATAAATCGCAATTTTGATTGCTATTTTTATTTGATTTTCGGATTGTCTGCAATATCTGTCAGCGAGGCAAAAACGCGGGTTAACGGCGGGTTAACGCGGTTGTGAAGAGTTTCAAAAAAGCTGTGAAAGCTATTTTTCCTTATTAGACTACATTTCGGGAGAACTTTATTTCTCGAGCGAAGGAAGATTTTGGAGACTCTGGAATTATTTATCGATGGCAAATTTGTACCTGCGAAATCTGGCGACGAACGCGAGATTGAGTACCCCGCTAACGGGCAGATCCACATCCGCGCAGCGGAGGCAGGTAAGGAAGACGCGAAAGCGGCCATCGCTTCCGCCCGCAAAGAGTTTGACACCGGAAACTGGACAAAAACTACCTACGCGCAGCGCGGCGAGATCCTGCGTAAAGTTGCGAATCGCTTGATCGCCGAACGCGACGAGATCGGCCGCATGGAGTCTATGGACACCGGTAAAACCTACGCTGAAGGCAAGGCTGACGTGGATGACGTGGCCTCGGTGTTTAACTACTACGCGGACATGGCGTACGCGGATGGGGGCCGCGTCGTGGAGCCCTCCATGGACGGCATTTCCTCGAAGATTGTGCATGAGCCGGTTGGCGTTTGCGCCCTCATTATGCCGTGGAATTACCCGCTATTGCAGGCATCCTGGAAGGTCGCGCCCGCACTGCTGGCAGGTAACACGATCATTATGAAGCCCTCTGAGCTCACCCCGTCCACGACCCATTACTTGACCAAGATTTTGATTGAAGAGGGCGTGGAGCCCGGCGCGGTGCAGCTACTTCTAGGCTCCGGCGCGGAGGTCGGCCCGGTCCTCACGGAGTCGCCGGACGTCGACATGGTTTCGTTTACCGGTGGCCTGGTGACGGGCCGTTCGATCATGGCGTCCGCCGCGGGCACCGTGAAGCGCGTCGCCCTCGAACTTGGTGGCAAGAACCCGAACGTCATTTTTGCCGACGCCGATATGGAGGCCGCAATCGACAATGCCCTAACCGGCATCTTCTTGGATTCGGGCCAGGTCTGCTCCGCCGGATCGCGTCTGATCGTTGAAGAATCCATCAAGGACGAGGTCGTAAACGAGCTGGTAAAGCGCGCGGCAAACATCAAGATGGGCGCCTCCTTTGACGAAGGCGTCGAGACCGGTCCGCTCATTTCCAAGGAGCACCGCGAAAAGGTCATGGCGTACGTTGACCGCGCCATCGAACAGGGCGCCAAGGTGCTTGTTGGTGGTGAAATTCCCGAGGGCGAACTTGCCGAGGGTTACTTCTACCCGCCGACCATCCTGGGTGAGTGCACCCGCGACATGGACTGCGTGCACGATGAGTCCTTCGGCCCCGTCCTCACTGTCGAAACTTTCAGTGGCGACACGGATGAGGAAAAGGAAGCAAACGCACTCGAAATCGCAAACGACACCTACTACGGTCTTGCCGGCGCTGTTTGGACTTCGAACGCGGGACGCGCAGAACGCATGGCCCGCGCGATGCGCCACGGCACGATCTGGATCAACGACTACCACCCGTACGTCGCACCCGCGGAGTGGGGCGGCATGAAGCAGTCGGGTAACGGCCGCGAACTAGGCCCCACCGGCCTTGCCGAATACCAAGAAATCAAACATATCTGGCACAACACCAAGCCCGCTCCGGCCGGCTGGTTCAAGAACTAAAGGCTAGCGCTCGGAATGGATCCGAGCGCTTAACCTTGTAGCGCTCATCGCGCCCGCGGATGCAGTTTGCGGGCTGTGCGCGGCGGGGCAGCCCCACACGCGGGGGCGCGGCCTTTGCCGAAACTTTGAAAATTGAAGGTTAGACAGAAAGGCACTCGTGAAATATTACGACTACATAATCGTAGGCGGAGGTTCAGCAGGATCGGTTCTTGCTAACAGACTGTCCTCTGACCCTGAGACTTCAGTACTGGTACTAGAAGCCGGTCGCGCCGACTGGGCACTTGATCCGTTGATCAACATGCCGGCCGCACTACCTTTCCCAATCGGAAACCCGCTTTACGACTGGAAGTACGTAACAGAGCCCGAGCCTTACATGAACGGCCGTCGGATCGAGCACGCGCGCGGAAAAGTGCTCGGCGGATCGTCCTCAATTAATGGCATGATTTTCCAGCGCGGTAACCCGATGGACTACGAGCGTTGGGCGCAAGAAGACGGCATGGAAGAGTGGGACTACGCCCACGTGCTGCCGTACTTCAAGCGGATGGAGACCACTTTGGCTGGCGCGGACGCGTGGCGCGGTGGCTCCGGCCCGCTGAAGCTCAGCCGCGGACCGGCGGACAAGCCGCTGTTCGGCGCGTTCTTTGAGGCCGTCCAGCAGGCCGGCTACCCGCTGACCGACGACGTGAACGGCTACCGTCAGGAAGGCTTCGCGAAGTTTGACCGCAACGTGGTGAACGGGCGTCGCCTGTCCGCCTCGCGCGCATACCTGCACCCGGTCAGCGACCGCAAGAACCTGCGCGTCGAAACCCTGGCGCACGTAACCGGCCTCAAGACCGAAGGCAACCGCGTGGTCGGCGTTGACTACCTGCGCTTTGGTCGCAAGAAGGAATCCGCGAAGGCCGGCGAGGTCATTTTGGCCGGTGGCGCGTTCAACTCTCCGCAAATCCTGCAACTAGCGGGCATTGGCGACCCGAAGCTGATGGAAAGCCTCGGAATCCGCACGATCATGGACCTGCCCGGCGTTGGCCAGAACATGCAGGACCACCTGGAGGTCTACATTCAGCACGAGGCCAAGCAGCCCGTGTCGATTGGCCCGTGGTTCAACATGGCACTTGCCCCCATTATTGGTGCGCAGTGGCTGTTTGCACGCAAGGGTGTCGGATCGTCCAACCACTTCGAAGCCGGTGGCTTCATTCGTTCCAACGAGGACGTGGATTGGCCGAACCTCATGTTCCACTTCCTGCCGATCGCAGTGCGCTACGACGGTACGCAGCCGGCCGCAAAGCACGGCTACCAGGTACACATCGGCCCGATGTACTCCGACGTTCGCGGCGAACTCAAGATCAAGTCGCGCGACCCGTTCAAGCACCCGGCCATCCAGTTCAACTACCTGTCCACCGAGAACGACCGTCGCGAGTGGATCGAAATGGTTCGCGCCGCACGCAACATTTTGAACCAGGACGCGTTCAGCGCAATCTCCGCCGGTGAAATCTCGCCGGGCCGCGCCGTTGAGACCGACGAGGAAATCCTCGAATGGGTCCGCAACGACGCTGAAACTGCACTTCACCCGTCGTGTACCGCCAAGATGGGTACCGACGACATGTCCGTGGTGGACCCGAAGTCCATGAAGGTTCACGGCATGGAAGGCCTGCGCGTAGTCGACGCATCCGTATTCCCGTACGTCACCAACGGCAACATTTACGCACCCACCGTCATGGTTGCAGAACGCGCAGCCGACCTGATCGCGGGCAACAAGATGCTTGACCCGCTCACCGAAGTTCCGTTCTACAAGGCAAAACAGGGCATGCCCCTGTACCCCGAGGGCGACCCGCGCAACAACGCGTGGAACGCTCGCACCGATATCCCGTCAGCCGCTAAGGCCAACCAGGCCGCCACGGAGTAAAACCAGTGTCTTCCCAAACACAAACAAAACCCGAAGTCGAAAACAAGCAACGAGTAACAGTTAACTGGCCCGTGTTCATCGGGTCAGCACTCGGCATTTCCGCGATTGCCCTGTGGACGATCATCATGCCCCAGTCGGCGGGCGACGTCCTCACAGTCGTTGTCGGATGGATTTCGAAATGGTTCGGATCCTTCTACATCGTCCTCGCAACAGTAATCGTCGTGTTCGTAATCGGACTAGCACTTTCGCGCTTCGGTAAAATCCGGCTCGGCCCACCGAACTCAAGGCCCGAGTTCTCAACATTTTCTTGGGCATCCATGCTGTTCGCGGCCGGCATCGGCACGGACATCATGTTCTTCTCGGTAGCCGAACCGGTAGCGCAATACATGCACCCGCCCGTCGGCGACGGCCAAACCCTCGAAGCGGCAAGGCAGTCAACCGTGTGGACACTATTCCACTACGGCATCACAGGCTGGGCCATGTACGCCCTCATGGGTATTGCACTGGGATACTTCGCTTACAGGCGCGGCCTGCCGCTGGCTGTGCGCTCGGCACTATCACCCATCTTTGGTGACAAGCTAAAGGGCGGACTCGGCCACGCCGTTGACGGCGCCGCAGTGCTCGGCACGATCTTCGGTGTTGCAACCACCCTCGGTATCGGCGTTGTCCAGCTGAACGTCGGCCTGGACATCCTGTTCGGCATCGAGCAGGGCATCCCGGCACAGATCGGACTGGTAGCGCTCGCGGTCGTCGTAGCGACGGTTTCTGCGACCTCGGGAATTAACAAGGGTATTCGTATCCTGTCGCAGCTGAACGTAATCCTCGCGGTGTTCCTATCCGCGTGGGTGCTGGTGACGGGTAAGACGGACTTCCTGCTGAACGCGATCGTCATGAACATTGGCGACTTCGTGGCCGGATTCCCGGGAATGACGATGGAGACGTTCGCGTACTCCGACGTGTCCGCCTGGATGGCGGGTTGGACCCTGTTCTTCTGGGCATGGTGGGTTGCGTGGGCATCCTTCGTTGGCATGTTCCTGGCGCGCATTTCGCGCGGCCGCACAATCCGCCAGTTCGTTGCGGGAACCATGACGATTCCGTTCCTTTACATCCTGATGTGGATTTCGATTTTCGGTAACTCCGCGATTGATTACATTCGTAATGAGGGCGCAATCGACTTTGCTGAGAAGACTGTAGAAATCCCCGAGTACGGTTTCTACACGCTTCTGCAAGAGTTCCCGGCCGCTGTTTTGCTGGTCGCAATCGCCACGTTTGTTGGCCTGCTGTTCTACGTGACTTCGGCTGACTCCGGCGCGCTTGTGATGGCGAACCTGTCGGCACACTTGCCGAGCGTTCACGACGACGCTCCCGCCTGGATGCGAATCTTCTGGGCTGCGGTCACCGGTATTTTGACGATCGGCGTGCTACTGGTGGGCGGTATTCCCGCGCTTCAGAACGCAACGATCGTGATGGGTCTGCCGTTCAGTTTCGTCATGATCCTGGTGATGCTCGGCCTCATTAAGGCATTGAATGAGGACGATCGTACGCAAAAGTCGCGCGAACGCTCCATGCGAAACATCATTACCGGTGCTGGTTCTGTAGGTGAGCTCGCGAATGCTTCGTGGCGTGACCGCCTGGCTCGCACGTTCGACCAGGTGACGCCCGCACAGGCCAGCAGGTACTTGGACCGCGTTGCGGAACCCGCGTTGAAGGCGGTTGCTGAAGAGCTGCGTAAGCAGGGCTACAGTGCCGACGTGATCCGCGGCGGCGACGAAGCGATTGAGGACGTCATGGAATCCGTGCCGATCCTGGACCGCCTGAAGTTCGTCGCCGGTGAAGGCAACGAGCAGTTCATCTACCGCATCCTCGCGATCGACGCGCTCACCCCGGTTTACGGTGGCCGCATGTCGAAGTCCTCCGACACCTCCACGCGCCTGGAGGTCCACCTTCCCGAAGGCGGCCAGGACTACGACGTCATGGGCTACAGCGCCGACGCCCTGATCCACGACGTGTTGGACCAGTTCGACCGTCACCAGGATTACTGGCGCGTTAAGGAAGAAGTCCTAGACAACTAGCCGCAGCGCCGGCCCGGGCAGTTTTGCCTGGGCCGGCGTAGGCCGGCTATTTGCTCGCCAGTTTCGCCTGGTACCGGCTGGTAGGTAGCGAAAATCCCCTTCAAGTTTTCCGTCAAGTTGCGGATTCTTGAAGGGGATTTCGCGTTTGAGGGCGAGCCTCGGCTCGGGTGGGCAGACCCGTGGCCCCGGCTCGCGCTTTGGTTAGTATCCGGCGGGCTCGGGGCCTCCGGAGTCGCCCAGGAACTCGGCTGCCAGGGCTTCGGACCCGCGCGCGAGGATCGTGACGTCCGCGCCAACTAGCACGAAGTCCGCGCCGGCCTCAATGTATTCGCGGGCAACGTCGGGGTTGAACGCGTTGGTGCCGACCGGCTTTCCGGCCGCCTTGGCGGCTGCGATGCAGTGCTTGACGCGCGACTTGACCTCGTCGTCAGTGGCCTGCCCGATAATACCCAGGTCGGCCGCGAGGTCCGCGGGCCCCACAAAGATTGCGTCCACGCCGTCCACAGCCAGGATTTCTTCAACTTGTTCCACAGCCTGCGCGGATTCAATCTGACAAATCAAGGTGATGGTCTCGCGCGCCCTCGTCAAATAATTCGGAATACGATTCCACATTGACGCGCGTGCGAGGGCGGACCCAACTCCGCGAACGCCCGTGTCAGGGTAGTCCACGCGCTTCGCGGCGAGTTCCGCCATCTCCTTGGTGTGAACCATCGGGACAAGCAGGTTACGCACGCCGAGGTCCAAGTATTGCTTTATGAGGCGCTCATCGTTGATCGGCACGCGCACAATCGTCGACGACGGGTAGGCCTGCACCGCGTGAAGCTGGTGGAGCAAACTCGTGAGGTCGTTGGGGGAGTGCTCCGCGTCAATGAGGACGTAGTCAAGCCCGGCCGAAGCGCAGATCTCCGCGGTAAGCGGGGACGCCGCGCACGCCCACATACCGATCAGGGCGCGGCCCTCGTCCTCAATATGTTGAACGAGAGTGCGGGGAGGTTCTAGTTGAACTGGCATGTGATTGTTCCTAGCTGTCCGTAGTCGGCAACAACCGAGTCGCCCTTGTAAACCCACATTGGCCTCGTGAACGATCCGGCCAGGATGATCTCGCCGGCACCCAGGAAGTCGTCGTGCGGCGCAATCTTGTTCGCCAGCCAGTGCACGCCGGCTGCCGGGTGGTTTAGAACGCCCGCGGCAACACCGGTTTCCTCGATCTCCTGATTGCGGTAAAGCATTGCAGAAATCCAGCGAAGATCGACCTCATTCACGCGAATCGGACGACCGCCGATAACCATCGCACCCATCGCCGCGTTATCCGAAATGGTGTCGACGATTGTGCGCCCCTCCATTTCAATGCGCGAATCCAAGATCTCAAGCGCGGGAACAATCCACTTTGTGGAATCGAGGACGTCAAAGATGGTCGCGTTCGGACCCTTAATATCTTTTTCGAGGACGAACGCGAGCTCAACCTCGATACGCGGATGGGTGTAATCATCCCAGTTGAACACGGACCCGGTTTCAAAGACCATGTCATCAAAAATGACGCCGTAGTCGGGCTCGTCGATTCCGGTTGCGTACTGCATCGCCTTTGAAGTCAGGCCGATCTTACGACCGACCAGTTTGCGGCCGCGCTCCTCGTTACGCGCGCGCCACAGGCGCTGGACCGCGTAGGAATCTTCGACCACCATGTCCGGGTAGCGGGCGGTAAGTAGCGGAACGGGTTTGCGATCTTCTTTAGCTTTAACTAGCTCATCCGCGATGGATTCGATCGTTTTCGGATCCAGCATGACGCCTCCTTGAGTCTGTGGATTTGGGTTCCCGGGCGCTCTTTCTGGGCGGTTGCGCAGGTGGGGCCGGTGAACCCTGTGGGCTTATTTGAAATCGTACACGATTTGCGATTGGGGTTGGCTAAAAGTATCAGGCCAGTTCTCTATCGCGGCGAACAGCGGCATCCACCGCGCTGACCAGCACGGGGGTGAGGCCGGCCTGTTCGGCGGCCAGCAGACCCGCTATAGTGGTTCCGCCGGGGGAGCACACGCGGTCAACCAGGTCCGATGGCGTGGCGCCCTCACTGGCGGCCTGGTCGAGAATCATTTGCGCCGAACCGGCCATGGACTGCGCGACGATTGCGACGGCCTGATCTTTTGTGAGGCCGTGTTTGACGCCGGCGCGCGCGAACGACTCCACGATCTGGTACATCCACGCCGGGGAGCTGCCCGCGAGCGCGGCGAAAATGGAGAACTCTGATTCTTCTATAACCAGGTAGCGTCCGACGGTGCTCATGATTTGTTTGGCCTGCGAGATGTGCTCTGCGGTTGCGTGTGTTCCGGCGGCGATGCCGGTCATGGATTCACCGATTGCGGCGTTCACGTTTGGCATGACGCGGATGACGGGGATTTCACCGCCGGCGGCGCGTTCGAGGGCGGCCAGGGGCTTGCCTGCGGCCAGCGAGATCACTAGTGCACCACTGTCGGCCAGTGCGCCCGAGATTTCGGTTAGGACGCCCTCAATCGCGTATGGCTTAACGCCAAGGACAACAACGTCAACGCTTCGCGCGAGGGCTTCGTTTGATTCAGAAACGTTCGCTCCGACTTCTTCGGCGAGCTTCGGGGCGCTCTTGCCCGACCTGTCCGTTAGGTAAATGTCGGAGGCTTTTAGGCCTTCCGATGCCACTGCTCCGCGAACTATTGCGCCAACCATGTTTCCAGCGCCGATGAATCCAACCTTCATAAGGGCTCCTTCCTACTTATTCACAAGCGTAACGCGCACCCCGGTATCCACGCCCTACGTTGGGCGGGCTAAGTTTGGGGCGGACCGCGTGGGAGTCTTTGCTCATGTTGCGCATACTGAACCTTCGGCGAAAGTCGACCCTGCGGAGGCTACGGCAAAAGGCTTACGACTCCGCAATGAAAGGGTCGTCCGAAAAGTCGCCGCCGCCCGCGGTCAGGATTTTCCCATCGCCGGTCACCACCGTGGCGCTTGCGATCGCTTTGATTGCGGCCGTTTTGTTTTCATTCATGCGTTTGGGGGCGCCCGCCGATGATGCCGTGTTGGAGGGCGAGCCTGCAACCTCTCAAGGTGCGGAGGCGGGGTACTCGGAAGGTGTGGAGGCAACCTCTCAGGGGGCGGAGGGGGAGTACTCGGATGGTGTGGAGGAAACCTCTCAGGGGGCGGAGGAGGCGAACGCGGAAGGTGCGCGCGGTGGTTTTGTGATGGTCCAGGTGACGGGTGCTGTTAGGACACCTTCTGTGGTGCGCGTGCCCGCAGGGTCTCGCGGTGTGGATGCGGTGAATGAGGCCGGTGGGCTGACCGAGGATGCATCCCTGGCCAGTGTTAACCTCGCCGTGCAAGTTGTTGATGGCCAGCACATTCACGTACTCACAACCGAGGAGGCCAGCGATGCCGGCATTGTCGGCGGCACAGCTCCTGGCGGCGCGGGTGGGACGAGTGGGGCGGTCGGCGTGGGCGGCTCGGGAGGGGGAGTCGCGGTGGCCGGACCGGGCGGCTCGTGCATCGATGTGCGAACCGCCGACCAGGTGACGCTGCAGTTACTGCCCGGCATAGGCCCGGCCCTCGCCGCGCGCATTGAGGCGTACCGGGCGGAGAACGGCCTCCAAAATCCTGAAGACATAAGGGGAGTTTCTGGAATCGGTGCGAAAACCTACGACGGTTTCAAGGACATGCTGTGCCCGTAAAACGAAAGGGATACCGCGATTTAAGACTCGTCGCGCCGGCCGTACTCGCGTGGTTAGCGGCCTCCGGAAGCCTGCGCTGGATAATAAGCGGCGGCAATCCCGCGGTGGTGGTCGGCCTCGTATTTGGCGCACTACTGCTCAGCTCCGCGGCATTCGCATTCACCCCGAAAACGCCCCGGGCCAGGCACGCGCACTACCCGGTGGGATCCGTGCGGGCACTGATAGCCCTGGCCTTGCTGGCGGTCAGCTTGGCGGCAATCTCCGCGGTCGCGCACGGCATACAGTATCGCGACCACCGCGCTCACGACGCGTGCCGTACCAAATGCGTGTTGGAGGGCGAGGTCGCCCGCAACTCCCGCGAGGTAGCCGGCAGCACGCAAACTTGGATAACCCACGTGAAACTTCGCGAAAGCTCAGCCACGCTGCTACTCATCACGCCAGCGCAAGTGCAAGCGCGAGTGGGGGATAAGGTCACGGTTTCAGGGCGAGTCCGGCCCGGGCTCAGTGCCCCCATGATCGGCTCAATGAAACCCGAAAGTATTCAAGTGCGCCGCACCGTAACTTCCAGGTCGATGTTTCGCGTCCGCCTAGATGAAGCACTGGAAGGCTTCGACCGGGACACGCACGGACTCATCGCCGGCATGAGTATTGGCGACTTTTCGAAAATGTCACCGGAAGCAAAAGACGCGATGGTCTCCACAGGAACAAGCCACCTAACCGCAATCTCGGGAACCCACCTGGCGATTGTGATCGGAACGATTCACGCGCTAATCCCGGGGCGCTCGCGGTTCAAGATAGGCGTAGTCTCCGCGCTAGTGGCAGGGCTGGTAGCGGTAGTTGGGCCAACGCCCTCAATTATTCGATCCGCGTCAATGGCTGTCATTCCAACTTGGGGAGTCATGATCGGACGCGGGGGACAGTCGATTAACTCGCTGGCGTTGGTCGCACTCACGTGGGTGATTATCGACCCGTGGCTGTCAGTTTCGATGGGATTCATCCTGTCTACGCTCTCCACAGCCGGTGTGCTGATCGCCGTGTCGGGCGTAAAACCGGTCAAAATAAAACTGCGCCGGCCAGCACCGATTTACACGCTCAAACCACTATTTCGGTTGATAGCCAAAAAACTCGGATTCGTGATCGCGGTTCCAAGCGCGGCAACCATAGCAACCGCGCCCGCGCTACTACACATGACAGGAGAACTCGCACTATATTCAGTGCCGGCAAACATTGCGGTCAGCCCACTCGTCGCACCCGCAACACTCAGCTCGCTCGCAACCGCAATAACCGCGCAGATAGACCCGGCGCTCGCGGCAATGCCGGGCCGCGTGGCCGCGTGGTGTGCGGGCTGGATCCTTACATTCACGCAAAAGTTTGCCGGGCTACCCCACGCGATGTTGGGGCAACCCGGCGCTCTAATCCTCATCCTCGCCCTGGACCTTGCGGCCCTGGTGTGGATCGTGTGGAAACTACTACCACTCCTCGTGCGTCATTGGATCCCAAGCGAAGCGATCCGCGGTATCAAGTAGGTCCAAAGCCCGCATCTGCGCATCGGAGAGCTCGAAGTCAAAGATATTCAGATTTTCCTTATTGCGCTCCCGCTTCGACGACACCGCGATCGGCAAAATACCGTGCTGCACGGCCCAGCGAAGCACAACCTGCGCGGGCGACTTACCCGCTTCCCGCGCGATGTTTTCGACAAGAACCTGACCCAGCAGGTTCTCTTTTGGCCCCAAAGGACGCCACGCCTCGGTGATAATGCCGTGGGGTTCGTGGAACTCGCGCGACTGGGCCTGGCCGATAATCGGGCTCAGCTGAATCTGATTCAACACCGGCCACACTCCCGTGGCCTCGTGAATCTCTTCTAGCTGCGCGGGTAAAAAGTTGGACACGCCAATGTGCTTCGTGAGCCCCTGGTCTTTCAGTTCAATCAGTTCCCGCCAGGTGTCCAAGTACAAGCCGCGCGACGGGTTCGGCCAGTGAATCAGCACCAGGTCCACGTAGTCCATATCTAGCCTGCGCAAAGATTCCTTTAACCCACTGGTAGTAGAACCCTTACCCTGGTCGCCGCCCGCAATCTTGGTCGTAATGAACAGTTCAGAGCGGTCCACGCCCGCGTCCTTCACAGCCTGACCAACTGCGGCCTCATTGCCGTATTGCGCGGCGGTGTCGATTAGGCGATGACCATCTTCAATAGCCTGCGCAAACAGCTTCGCGGCGTCGGCACCCTTGTGTCCGGATGTGCCGAGCCCCATCGCGGGGATTTCGCCGCCATCATTTAGCTTGAGCATTGGTAGTTCAGTCATAGATCGTCCTCTCTAAGCGTCCCTTCCAGCCTAAGTGGTGAGTAGCGGGTGCGAAACCGGATGAGAAATGTCCCCGTAGTGTGGCACCCTTGTAACCATGGCAGCAAGAGGAAAACGCGCGAGTGAACCGCAGTGGTTCCAAGCTAAGATCGCACCGGTTGTGCTAATCAAGTCCAAGGAGCCCTTGCTGGCCGAACGCGCAATCACACAGCTACGGGATCAGGCGCGACAAAGTGACCCCGCCACCGAGATCCACCGCGTGGACGCCTCTGGCTACGAGTCCGGACAGCTTTCCATTTACACGTCCCCAAGCCTTTTCGGCGAGGCACGTTTCATTTACGTTCCCGAGGTCGAGTCCGGCACGGCCTCATTCTTTGACGACGTCGCAAAATACGTGGAACACCCCGAACCCGACGTCGTGCTGGTTCTGCGCCACAACGGCGGTAACTCTGGCCGTAAAGTTTTGAATGCGTGTTCAAAGGCGAACGTGCCAACGTACGTGGCGTCGGAAATGAAGTCAGTTTCGGACAAGATGTCTTTGGTTCGTGAGGACGTGCGCCGCGCGAAGCGTCAGATTGAGCCCGAGGCGGTGCAGGCGCTTGTGGATGCGCTGGGCTCTGACCTGGCGGAGTTAGCGGCGATGACGCAGCAGTTGCTCGCAGACGTGCAGGGGACGATCACGCAGCAACACGTGCACAAATATCAGGCCGGACGCGTTCAAGCCACGGCGTTTGCGGTGGTAGATGCGGCTATAGCGGGCAACTCGGCGAGGGCGCTCACTTTGCTTCGGCACGCTTTGGCGACGGGCGCGGCTCCGGCGGCACTCGTGGGCGCCTTTGCCCATAAAGTTCGCCAACTGGCGAAGGTGTCGATCCGCCCGGCGCCTCCGGCTAAAGAACTCGGCATGCAGGCGTGGCAACTCGACCGGGCGCGCCGCGACCTGCGGGGCTGGAACGAAACACGCCTTCGAGGCAGCGTGCTGGCCCTGGCGCAAGCGGACGCGGACGTGAAAGGTGGATCGCAAGAGCCGCAATACGCGCTAGAAAAACTTGTACTAACCATCGCCGGCAAAGCGTAGAGCTGGCTAGGAAAAACTTCAGGCCGGCCGGGCTTGGGCACAGCCTCAGGCCGGCCGGGCACAGCGTAGGCCGGGTTAAGTGAACTCTCACCGGCTGCAAGCCGGGGTTAGAGGGCATAAAAATAGTGGGCCAGATCAGTCTGGCCCACTATTTTTGGTCTAAGCGTTAGTCCATCTTCGCAATCTGCTTTGCGAGCTTGGACTTACGGTTAGCAGCCTGGTTGCGGTGAATAACACCCTTGCTGACTGCCTTGTCGAGCTTGCGTCCAGCCAGACGCAGAGCTTCGTCTGCCTTCTCACGGTCACCGGCAGCAATCGCTTCACGAGTGCGACGAACGTAGGTCTTCAGTTCCGACTTAACGGCCTGGTTACGCTGGCGACGCTTCTCGTTGGTCTTATTGCGCTTAATCTGGGACTTAATGTTTGCCACAGTTTTACACTCTCTTTTTCGATTACAGGGTCGGTGAGGGCTTGCTGAGCCTTGGACTCCAGTGGGGGACACTCGATTGCGAATGGCTCAGCGTTGGACTCGCACCCGACCAGGGCGAATCCAAACGACTATGCTACCAGCCGTGAAAGGCCTAAACCAAGCACTAAAGCTCGTGCCATTGGGTGATGATGAACACCATTGCCCCGCCGCTTTTCCAGACGGCCTTAACATGCGGCGTAACAGATGCCTTTAGCAGACGGCCGGTTACATTCCGGAAAGTAATAGGGCGAACGTCGTTAGAACAATGAAGAAGCCCGTTACAGGGATGACGAGGACGGTCGCGATAAACGACACTAGCGTCGGGCGAATGTCTAACTCTAACCAGGCCGCGTCGTAGCTGGGATCAACCATTTGCTTCATAGCGCGCTGTAGTGCCTCTACGCGCGGGAAGTACCGAGCCGATCGGTTTTGGAACTCTTCGCGCGCCCGGCGCACCTTCTCACCCTCGCGCTGAGCCATGTCGTGAAGCTGTTGCTCAGTGGAAGCCCGCTCGCCCTCCGAATCGGAATGAATGACAATGCTGGTTTGTTCGCCAACGACGGTTCTGGGCCCGGACCGTTTAATCGCGTCCTGCAGGAGCTTGCGGCGAAGCGCAAAGAATCCCGTAATGCCTAGGCCAGCTACGCCGACAATCAGCGGAATCCACCAGCCCCAAGTGCCGTACGCGAAAACTCCGATTGCGGCCAGCACAAGGAGCAACAAGCTACTTGCAAGCGCCATGCGGATCAGTAGGCGACCGGGAACAGTGGAGATACTGCGCGTGACCCGCTGCCGGCGCGTCGCGTCACTATTTGGGGGCAACAGGTCGTCGGGGCCGAAGCCGTGAGGGCTGTTTTGGTCTGGCATCGTTTCGGTTTACGCTCCTGTCCGACTCATGGACTAGATTGGTTAAAGCTTGTCACAGTTTAGGCGCTCAGGCTGGGAGGACCCTTGGAAAATCAGGACCTTATATCAATGTCGGCAGTACGATCCGCAATGAAAGTGATCTACACGCCCGGCCTCAATTTGAAGTCGCCAATCGGCCTTAGAAACGACCCGCACACCGCCACAATCTTGCATTTCGGGTCGCAGTATCAAACCGAATTCGAACAGGCCATCGAGCAGATTCCACCGTTTGAACGTCGCGATTTTGACGCGTGGTACGACTCCGAGGACGGTGCTGCGTTCCGGCAGTGGTCCAACCGCGCGTTCGCCATGGCAAGCGCTTTGAACATCGTCGAACAGGCGTGGGAACAAGACGCGCCAGAAGAGGTCGAAGAGGACGAGGTGGACCCCACCTTGCAAAAGCTCGTCGACATCAACTGGTACCTCGAAACTCACGGCGTGTGGCTGGTCATCATCGCGTTCATCATCGGGTTTGTCGCATTTTTCGGAACGGGCGGGCTTGAAAGCGCGCTCGCGGCCACGATCCGACTGGTCGCATTCAGCGGCTCCGCGGTGCTACTACTAGCTTGGGTCGGAACCAAACTACTACCCGGCGTGATCCGCGTGCAGGCACGCAAACGCGGCGTGCAAATCCCCACCCGCGAAGTTCAACAGGCGCAGCAAATGCCGCTTTGGACCCAAGAATCGGAACTGACCTCAGCAAAAATCCTGAACTACGCAAACTGGGTCATGCTCGCCCAGCCGGGCGCGGGCGGCCTCATGGAACTCACAGCCCCGAATCCAACCCCACCCACCGACGCGCACACGGACCGGCAAACCAAAATACTTGAAGCCGCGAAGCGATGGCGAGATGATAGCCCGCTTCGCCCTCATAAATCGTGATATAGGCTTAAAGCCAGCCCTAAAATTCGTCCCCAACCCCAAGGGAGTGGGACAATTGCAGAACTTACAAGGATTTTGAAAGGTAAGGTCCGAGTGGCCACACTCTCACCAGCCCAGATGAAGACGATCGAACCGGCGAACACCGACCCGGATCGCATTCGCAACTTCTGCATCATTGCGCACATTGACCACGGCAAATCCACGCTGGCCGACCGCATGCTGCAGCTGAGCGGCATCGTCGAACAGCGCGTCATGCGCGACCAGTACCTGGACCGCATGGATATTGAGCGCGAACGCGGCATCACCATCAAGTCGCAAGCCGTGCGCATGCCGTGGCAGTCAGGCGGTGAGGCGTACGCGCTCAACATGATTGACACGCCCGGGCACGTGGACTTTTCCTACGAAGTGTCGCGCTCGCTCGCGGCGTGCGAGGGCGCCGTCCTGCTTGTCGACGCCGCGCAAGGTATCGAAGCGCAGACGCTCGCGAACCTGTACATGGCGATGGCGCACGACCTCACGATCATTCCGGTGCTGAACAAGATCGACCTGCCGTCCGCACAACCTGAAAAGTACGCCGCTGAAATCGCAAGCCTTATCGGGTGCGAAGAGGACGATATTTTGCAGGTCTCCGGCAAAACCGGCGTGGGTGTGGAGGAGCTGATGAACGAGATTGTTCGCCAGGTTCCACCTCCAACCGGTGAGCAGGATGCGCCCGCGCGCGCCATGATCTTTGACTCCGTGTACGACACGTACCGCGGCGTCGTCACCTATGTTCGCGTGGTTGACGGCGAGCTTAGCCCGCGCGAAAAGGTCCGCATGATGTCGACCGGCACCGATCACGAAGTGCTTGAAATCGGTGTTATCTCACCCGAGCCGACCCCGACGGGAGGCCTCGCGGCCGGCGAAGTGGGTTACCTTATTACCGGCGTTAAGGACGTTCGCCAATCCAAGGTTGGTGACACGGTTACCGAGGCGATTCGCGGCGCTAGCGAACCGCTGGCCGGCTACGAGGATCCAAAACCCATGGTTTATTCGGGCATTTACCCGATCGACGGATCCGACTTCACGAACTTGCGTGAGGCCCTTGAAAAACTGCAGCTCAACGACGCGGCCCTCACTTTTGAGCCCGAGTCGTCCGCGGCGCTGGGCTTCGGTTTCCGCTGCGGCTTCCTCGGCCTTTTGCATCTTGAAATCGTGCGTGAGCGCCTGGAACGCGAGTTCAACCTCGACCTGATCGCAACAGCACCTAACGTAATTTACGAGGTCGTAGCCGAGGACGGCTCGATCATCACGGTTACTAACCCGTCCGAATACCCTGACGGTAAGGTCAGCGAAGTTCGCGAACCGGTTGTAAACGCAACGATCTTGACGCCGTCGGACTTCGTTGGCTCCGTTATGGAACTGTGCCAGTCTAGGCGCGGAACCATGGGTGGCATGGAGTACCTGTCCGAAGACCGCGTGGAACTTCACTACACGCTACCGCTGGCAGAAATCGTTTTTGACTTTTTCGACTCGCTGAAGTCGCGAACCCGCGGTTACGCGTCACTGGATTACGAGTCGGCGGGCGACCAGGCTGCGGATCTGGTGCGCGTGGATATTTTGCTAAACGGTGAGCAGGTTGACGCGTTCAGCGCGATTGTTCACCGCGATGCCGCGTACGCGTACGGTTTGAAGATCACGAAGAAGCTGAAAGAACTTATTCCAAGGCAGCAGTTCGAGGTGCCCGTCCAGGCGGCGATCGGTTCGCGCATTATCGCCCGCGAAACTATTAAGGCCCTGCGTAAAGACATGCTCGCCAAGTGTTACGGCGGCGATATTTCGCGTAAGCGCAAGCTACTGGAGAAGCAGAAGGAAGGTAAGAAGCGCATGAAGTCGATCGGCCGTGTCGATGTGCCGCAAGAAGCCTTCATCTCTGCGCTCACCTCCGAGGCCCCGTCAAAGTGACGTCGCCACAGACACCGAGCGCAGACTCGCCCTCGAACAATATTGCGGGAGTGGACTATCCGGCGCGGACGAAATCGTTTACGCGTCGAGGACGCCCCCTGCACGCGTCGACCCAGCGCACTTGGGACGAGCACGCGCACAAGTACGTGATCGACGTGGTTCGCGACGGTGGATACACCACTGTGGACCAGTCGTTCAGGGTGGATTTGGAGGCCGAGTTTGGCCGCCGCGCTCCTTTGATTATTGAGGTCGGGATGGGTAATGGCGAGCAGATCGTCGACTACGCGCAAAAGCACCCCGAAGTGGATCTGCTTGGCGTCGAGGTGTACCGGCAGGGCATTGCGAAGGCGATCTCGCGCGCCGCATCCGCGGGCGTTGACAACGTTCGTTTCATCGAGGTTGACGCCGCCCAAGCGCTGCCGATCATGCTGCCCGCGAAGTGTGCGACGCAGGTGTGGACGTTCTTCCCCGACCCGTGGCGCAAGTCTCGTCACCACAAGCGGCGCCTGGTAAACGACGCGTTTGCGAGCACAGTTGCGCGCCTGCTGGTTGACGGCGGCGTGTGGCGCCTGGCAACGGATTGGCAAAACTACGCGTGGCAGATGCGCGACGTCGTGGAGGCCAGTCGCTTTTTTGAAAACGTGTATGAGGGCGAGCGGCCCGATGCTGAGGACCCCGATCCGAGCCGAGGTGGTTTCGCGCCGCGCTTTGAAGATCGCGTGCTGACTCACTTTGAACAGCGCGGTCAAAAGGCGGGTCGCGGCGCTTACGACATAGTGGGCCGCCGTCTGCCGCGGGAGGCGGCACCCGACCCCGATGGGGACGACGACGCTGAGGGCGAGTCGTGAGCCCGGCCCTGCCGGATGGTACCCCGTGGCCCCGAGCCGACGAACTGGACCCGGCGAAGGTGGGGGAGCACGCCCGCGACCTCGCGCTTTACATCCACGTGCCGTTTTGCACGGTGCGATGCGGGTACTGCGACTTCAATACGTACACGGTCGGGTTCGGTGCGGGAGCGGACCGCTCCACTTACGACCAGTCGGTGACGCAAGAAATTGAGCTAGCCGCCCGGGCACTCAAGCCCTTTGAACACCGTCCGGTTAAGTCAATCTTCTTTGGGGGCGGCACGCCGACCCTGCTTCAACCCGCGCAACTGACTGGAATCCTGGAGGTAGTGCGCGAAAACTTCCAGCTCGCCGGCGACGCGGAAGTCACGGTTGAGGCAAACCCCGACACCGTGGATAAGGCGGCTTTGCAGGCCTTAGCTGACGGCGGCGTCACGCGCATTTCGTTTGGAATGCAGTCGGCCGTACCCCACGTTTTGCGGACCCTGGACCGCACGCACAACCCGCAGGTCGTGCCGGACGTGGTGCGCTGGGCGCGCGAGGTGGGGCTTGACGCCTCCGTGGACCTCATTTACGGAACGCCGGGCGAAACCATCGACGACTGGCGCGAGTCCTTGGAAGCCGCGATAGCGCTAAATCCTGATCACATTTCCACGTACGCCCTCGTGATCGAAAATGGCACGAAAATGTGGGCGCAGGTGCAGCGCGGCGAGCTTCCCATGCCGGACCCCGATGATGAGGCCACCAAGTACGAGATCGCCGACCAGCTCCTTAGCGAAGCCGGGTTTGCGTGGTACGAAATCTCGAACTGGGCTCGCCTAGAGCCCGGCGAATCAGCAGGAGGCACGGCTCTTACGCACGCGTCCAAGCACAACTTGGCGTACTGGTTCGACTGGGACTGGTGGGGGATTGGCCCCGGAGCGCACAGTCACCTCGGCAACCTTCGCTGGTGGAACCGCAAACACCCGCGCGCGTGGGCTGACGCCCTGCTGGATGACTCACCGGCGCAAGCCGGAGAAGTTTTAGAACTCGCGGACCGCGCCTTGGAGGCCGTCCTACTAAAAATCCGCACCGCCGACGGCATCCGAACCGATCAGATCGACCCGTCCGTACGCGGCCGCATCCCCGGCCTCGTTAATGAAGGTTTGATTGAAGAGGGCGCAGCCGCGCGCGGCACTGTGAAACTGACTCTGCGCGGGCGCCTGCTGGCCGACTACGTTACCCGCGAACTCACCGTCTGAACGGGGCACAGAGCGTCGAGCCTAGGGAAAGCCGCCGGAGCGCGGCACACCTGCCCCAGCGCGCCAGCGCATCACTGAATCCCGGAGGCTGAGCCAACCGTGGTGAAGTCGATGAGTTCTTCGACGCGCCCAAGCAGGGCGGGCTCAAGGTCGCGGTAGGAGCGCACTCGGGCGAGGATCGCTTTCCACCCCAGGCCAATGTCTTCGCGGGTTTCGTGCGGCAATCCCAGGGCGCGCAGCGTGCCCACCTTGATGTCCGTGCCGCGCGGAATATCCGGCCACGCTTTTAGGCCGACGCGCGCGGGTTTCACCGCCTGCCAAATGTCGACAAACGGGTGGCCCACAACCAGTACAGAATCCGGCCAGCGTGCCATAACATCGGCTGCGATCCGGCTTTCCTTTGACCCGGGAACCAGGTGGTCAACCAGCACGCCCACCCGACGTTTAGGGGTTGGCCCGAAGACTTCCAGAACGTCAGCCAGGTGGTCAACGCCCTCCAGGTATTCAACGACGACGCCTTCAACGCGCAGGTCGTCGCCCCAGACTTTTTCAACAAGTTCAGCGTCGTGGGTACCTTCCACAAAAATGCGGGACGGGATTGCAACGCGCGCTCGCTGTAGTTTCACGGCCCGCGATCCAGATGCCGTTAATTTTGATTTTTGAGGGCGCTTCGCAGGTGTGGGTGGGGTTAGCTCCACGGGTTTACCGTCCACCCAGAATCCGCCGCCCAGCGGATAGCTGCGGCGCCGGCCGCGACGGTCTTCAAGTTCCACCAGGTGAACTCCACCGGATTTTTCAACCCGAATGACGGCGCCGACAAAACCGGAGGAAGGGTCTTCAACCACGAGGCCGCGTTCCGCCGGCATCTTCTGGGAACGCGGCCTGTGCGCGAACGCCCCGTCACGGTGGGGGTCAGAGGCGAAAATATCAGTTCCGTACCTGTCAATCACGCCCAAATGTTAGGCAGAGCCCGCGCCACGCCGCTGCCGCCACGCCCTCGGATACATAAAATGCTATAAAAGTGACCAACTGCAAAGTCCGCGGACGTGTTTACGATTGAATGACGGCCATGTGCCAACCACAATGGATTAAGTAGCCCATCCGATGCGCTTCGACGCAGTGTTTCGAGGTTGATTAAATGTCACGTGCCACCAAATGGATCGTCGGTTTGATTGCCGCCGTGGTAGTCGTGTTAGGCGGCTCGACCGTTGCCTACGCGTCTTACTACAGTGAGCGCGCGGTTCCCGGCAGTAAGGTTGCCGGCGAATCCGTTTCCAACATGACCCACGACCAGATCGTTCAGCGCATCGAAGAACGCGTGAGCGACCTGACGGCGAACATCACGGTTGACGGCAAATCTTTCGAACCGAACCTTGCCGACCTGGGAGTGAGCGTTGACGCTGACGCCACTGCCACCGCGGTCATGTCGCAGTCGGCGGACGCTTGGTCACGAATCAAAGGACTTTTCGATTCCGGTGATACTCCGGCAGTAATTTCGCTGGATGAGGGCGTGCTTGACGCTTACGCTCACGAGTTGATTAAGGATCTTGGTGAGCCCGCGAAGAACGCGAGCGTGAAGTTTGACGAAGCCGCGGAAGCTTTTGTGGCGGAGCCCGCGAGTGTTGGTCACGGCCTCGATATGGATGCTCTGCGTGAATACGCAAACCAGGCCGGCAAGAACTTGAGCGGTGAGGCCGCGGCGTTTGAGTCTTTGGAGACCGAACCTGAAATCACGACTGAACACGCCGAGCAGGTGGCGGCATCCGCTAACCAGATGATGGGTATTCCGGTTGTTATTTCGACGGGTAACCGTGAAATCACGCCTACGGCAGCGGACCGGGCAAAGTGGGTTAACCTGCTGGGAGACGACGGGGAACTTTCAGACAGCGCGCTCGATGAGGCCAAGATCAAGGAGTGGCTACTCGCGACCGCGGAATCCACGAACGACGATCCTATCCCCGGCATTCATAACATCAACTCCCGCGGTGATGTCGTATCGACACCGGAAGAGGGCGTACCCGGCTTTTATGTAAATAATGCCGAGGACGTGTCCACCGGCTTGATTGCTGCCTTGAAGAAGGGGGAAGCCTTCGAGGGGCTTTTCCAGTACGACCAGGTTGAGCAAGAGTTCGAAGAACGCCTAATCGCTGACGGCGCTGAAGACTTGCCGTACCAGGCGGCTCCCGGCGAGAAGTGGATCGACATTAACCTGTCCAACGCCACAACGTCCGCGTACGAGGGCGCAACAATCGTGCGCGGCCCCGTCCCGATGGTTCCGGGTGAACCCGGCACCGAAACGGTTACGGGTGTCTTTAAGGTCTACCTGCAGTACGAAGTTCAAACCATGCGCGGCCTGAACCAAGATGGCACCACGTACGAGACGCCGAACGTCCCGTGGGTCACCTACTTCCACGGCAGCTACGCCCTGCACGGAGCCCCGTGGCGATCTAGCTTCGGATGGAACGGGCCGGGTGGCTCCCACGGCTGTGTGAACATGCCCGTCGGTGAAGCGAAGTGGTTCTACGACTTCGTTGAAATGGGCACGACAGTCGTCAGCCACTACTAAAACGTGAGAGCACCCACCTCGAAATCGAGGTGGGTGCTCTGGCATGTGAGGGGCGATAGTACTAGAGTTAGCACTCGGACACTTTGAGTGCTACCTTTGAGGGCTTACCGGCAAACACGCGGGTACGTCCTCGTGTAGTTGGCGCGGAAATGCTAAGGGGAGGTCACGATGGCGACAGCTGATAGACGACTAGACGTTCTACGCGCGATTGTGTCGGACTACGTAGCTACCCGCGAACCCGTAGGGTCAAAAGCGCTAGCGCAACGCTACGAACTGGGCGTATCACCCGCAACGATTCGTAACGACATGGCGGCGCTGGAAGAAGCGGGCCTGATCTACCAGCCGCACACTTCAGCGGGACGCATCCCGACCGTGCAGGGATACCGCACGTTCGTGGATCGCCTGGCCACACTAAAACCAATGTCCCTGCCGGAACGCAGGGCAGTGGAATCGTTCCTGTCCGACGCCGTTGATATTGACGACGTCGTAGAGCGAACGGTCCGCCTGCTCGCGCAACTAACCAGGCAGGTCGCGATCGTGCAGTACCCGCACTACGACTCGGCGACGCTCGTGCGCGTCGAACTCGTAGACCTGGGGCCCGGTCGCACACTGGTCGTGGTGATTACAGACGACGGCCAGGTAGAACAGCGCGTCATCCCGGACTACTCGGTGGAAGCTGACGACCTGCGTAGCCTGCGCGACCAGATCAACGAGGTTTGCGTCGGCACCGACCTGCAAGCCCTGCCGAACCTACTATCGCCGCTTAGCATTATCGGAAACGAACAGGAACGCCAGTTCCGCACCGCCGTGTGCCAGGCCGTCACAGACCTTACGCGCCGCGGTGAAGAAGAACGGATCCTAGTTGCCGGCACCGCTAACCTCGCGCGATCGGGCGTGGACTTCACGCGCTCAATCGTGCCCGTGCTGGACGCCCTCGAAGAACAAGTCGCACTACTACGCCTGTTCTCCGCGGCATCCACCGACGACGTGACTGTCTCGATCGGCGAAGAAAACCTCCACGACGGCTTAGTCGAAACCGCGGTAGTATCCGGCACCTACAGTTCGGAAAACTCCAACGCGCACCTAGCCGTCGTAGGCCCCGTCCGAATGGACTACGTCAACGCAATGAGCGCAGTCCACGCCGTCGGCGCCTACCTCACGCACTTCCTGCACGGGCGAGGACAATAGCCGGGCTGGCCGGAACGCGGCAAACGCAGGCGGGGCACGCGCCCAGCACGCCCTCAAAAATGGACACGCAAACTTAAAAACAAGAAAAACAACTAAGGAACGAACTCGGTGAGCGAAGACTATTACGAAATCCTCGGAGTAGACCGCGACGCGTCGGCTGACCAGATCAAACGCGCCTACCGCAAGCTGTCTCGCAAATACCACCCCGACATTGCCGGGCCGGAACACGAGGAAATGTTCAAGAAGGTCTCGGTAGCCTACGAAACGCTATCTAACCCGAAGAAACGCCAAAGCTACGACATGGGCGGCATGCCCGGCATGGGAAACATGGGCGGCATGGGCGGTTTCGGTGGGTTTGGTGACCTGTTCGAAACGTTCTTCTCGGCGGCAGGCGCGGGCGGCGGCCCCGTTCCCAGGGGCAGGCGCGGCCAAGACACGCTGACCGTTATTGAGGTCGGACTCGAAACGATCGCGTTTGGATCGCGCGAAGAAATCACGATCGACACGGCCGTTCGCTGCCCCACCTGTGACGGCACGTGCTGTAAGCCGGGCACCTCCCCGCGCACGTGTACCGCGTGTAACGGGTCGGGTACGGTCCGCCAGGTGCAGCGCTCGCTGCTGGGCAACATCATGACGCAAGCCCCGTGCCCCACGTGTGGCGGTCACGGCACGATCATTCCTGAGCCTTGTGAAGAATGCGCCGGTGAAGGCCGCGTTCACGCTAAGCGTCCGATCTCGTTTGACGTGCCCGCGGGTATTGAACACGGCACGCGCATCCGCCTGTCCGGCCAGGGTGAAGCCGGCCCCGGTGGCGGTGCCAACGGTGACCTTTACGTGGAGATTCGCGAAAAACCCCACCCCGTCTTCCGTCGCCAGGGCGACGACCTGGTTGCGGACCTGTACGTGCCCATGACGGCGGCAGCACTTGGCACGACGATCGAACTTGAAACTCTGGACGGCCCCGAAGACATCGTGATTGAACCGGGTACCCAGCCAGGTGATGAAGTCTCGATCGACGGCCTGGGTGTTGGTCGTCTACATCGTCGAGGGCGTGGTCGCCTGCGCGCACGCATCAACGTGGAGGTACCAAAGGGTCTGTCCGACAAGGAGCGCGACCTGTTGCAACAACTCGCCGCATCGCGCGGTGAAGAGCGCGTGGAAGCGAAGACGGGTGCGGAGTCATCCGGGTTCTTTTCAAACCTTCGAGACAAGTTCACGAAATGACAACCCCGGTTTTCTTCGCTGACAGCCTTGAGGGCGTCGCCGCCGGCTCCAACCTAACCGTGGAGGGCGGCGACGCCAAACACATCCGCGTAATGCGAATCGAAGCGGGGGAGAGGCTCGACCTGGTTGACGGCCGCGGCACTCGCGCCAAGGCGCGCCTGGTGGAATCCGAAGGCGCCCTCGTCGTCGTATCAATCGAAGAAGTCGTACAGGAGCCCGAAGGGAAACCGCGGATCACCCTCGTGCAGGCCCTCGCCAAATCCGGGCGAGACGAGCTCGCCATCGAAATGGCGACCGAGCTTGGGGTCGACCGGATCATCGCGTGGCAGTCACAGCGCGCAATCGTGCGGTGGACGGGCAAAAAGCGCGAGAAAAACCTCGACAAGTGGCGGAACGTGCTACGCGCAGCAACCAAACAGGCTCGCCGCGCCAGAATCCCGCGCCTAGACTTCGCGGACTCCGCAAGCAACGTCATCGACCTTTTGCAAGACGACCAAATAATCGTCATGCACGAATCCGCATCCACCCGGGTGTCCGAGGTCGACCAGGCCTGGGACGGGCCCGGATACGCCCTCGTGGTCGGACCAGAAGGTGGGATCACGGACGCCGAACTGGACGCGTTTAGGGAAGCGGGCGCGCAGGTCGTCCTCGTAGGCGACACCGTCATGCGCGTATCAACCGCGGCGGCCAGCGGCATTACAGTGCTGAATTTATTGACGGGCAAAGTCTAAACTGGCAGTGGAAGTTAAAGACTCATTGGAGACAAACTTTAGGAGACGCGGTAAATCCGAGCCCATGTCTGAAAACGATCAGCTTTTGAAGCAAGAGACAGTTCAGCTCACGATTCCTCAAAACCTAGACCCGGTGACCGTGCTGGGGCCGCAAGATGAAGTCCTGCGAACCCTGGAAAACAGCTTCCCGGGCATCACCGTGTCAGCACTTGGTAACACTCTTTCGATTACGGGTGAACCCGAAGCCGTCGCTCTGACCGCCGACCTGGCGCGCGAACTTATCGGCCTGGCTCGCAGCGGCCAATATTTGAGTGCAGAAACCGTTGAACACGCGATCGGGCTGCTTGCTAAGACGGGTACGGCAACCGCGTCAAACGAAACGATCCTGACGGTCAAAGGGCGCGACATTCGCGCTAAGACGCCCGGCCAGCAGGCGTACGTCGACATGATCGCCAAAAACACCGTCGTGTTCGGCATTGGACCTGCCGGCACCGGTAAAACGTACCTGGCGATGGCCATGGCCGTGAACGCCCTCCTAAGCGGAGAAGTGCGCCGCATCATCTTGACGCGCCCCGCCGTCGAAGCGGGGGAGAACCTGGGCTTCTTGCCGGGTACGCTAACAGAAAAGATCGACCCGTACCTGCGCCCTCTGTACGATGCGTTAAACGAAATGATCGACTCCGAAGCCCTACCGCGCCTGCTCGCGGCCGGCACAATCGAAGTCGCGCCGCTCGCCTACATGCGCGGCCGCACGCTAAACGACGCGTTCATCATTTTGGACGAGGCTCAAAACACGACGCAGTCGCAGATGAAAATGTTCTTGACGCGCCTGGGCTTTCGCTCCAAAGTGGTCGTCACCGGTGACGCGTCGCAGGTGGATCTGCCGCACAATGCGACCTCGGGCCTTAAAACTGCCCACCAGATTTTGGAAGGCATCGAAGATATCGAGTTTTGCCAACTGACATCCAAGGACGTTGTTCGACACCGCCTGGTGGGCGATATCATTGACGCCTATGAGCGCTTCGATGAAGCACACGTCCAATCCACGAAGCGAAGCAGGAGGCCGCGGTGAGTGTTGAAGTAGTTAACGAAACCGAGTTTGACATCGACGTGTCGGAGTTTCGCGACATCGCAGAATACGTCATGACGCAAATGCACGTGTCGACCGGCTCTGAGCTGTCGATCATCTTCATCGACCCCGAACCCATGGAAGAGCTGCACATCAAGTGGCTCGACCTGGAGGGACCAACCGACGTTATGAGCTTCCCGATTGACGAGCTTCGCCCCGGCACAGCCGACAAGATCACGGGCGCCGGAATGCTCGGTGACATCGTTATTTGCCCGCAGGTCGCGCGCCAGCAATCCATCAACGCGGGGCATTCCTCCGTTGAAGAGATGCTCCTGCTGACCGTGCACGGCATTTTGCATCTGCTCGGATTCGATCACGCGGAGCCCGAGGATGAAAAAGTCATGTTCGGCCTGCAGCGCCGACTTCTGCTTACCTTCCTCGCAACCCGTGGGACGGAGCCCGTGGATGGGTAGCATCCCACTTGGATTCCTAATATCGACCTCAATAATCGTTGTTTTCGTCGCGGCCATCCTGGTTGCGGCGGAGTCGTCGATTTCGCGTCTTTCAAAAGCGGCCGTTGAAGATCTGATTGAAGATAAGCGCAAGAGGGCGAGGCGCCTGGACGCGTTGCTTGATGATCGCCGCCGCACCGCACTGTCTGCGCGGGCGGGCAGAATCGCGTTGCAAACTGCCGCCGCCGTTGCGATCACCATTGCATTGACGGAGGGCGGGTGGCCGTGGTGGGTCATCCTGCTCCTTTCGATCGGTGTGAACTGGTTGGTTGCCTACGTGATCATCTCGGTGATTCCGCAGCAGATTGCGTGGCGTAACCCCGAGGGTGTAGCGCTGGCCACCACACCGCTGATGGAGTTCTTGCGCAAACTCAGCCGGCTTGGCGAACCCGTGATGCGCCTGCTTCGCAAGTTCCTGCCCGCCTCCCCGCAGACCGCGGCTGAAGCGCGCGCCGAAATGACTGAAGAGATGCGCGAGGTCGTCGACCAGGTTGGCGAAACCGAAGGGTTTGAGGACGAGGACCGCGAAATGCTACGCGCGGTTTTCGAGCTCGGCCACACTTACGTTCGTGAAGTCATGGTCCCGCGCACCGACATGGTCACGATCGGGGCGGACACACCGCTTCGCAAGGCGATCACACTGTTTGTGCGTTCGGGCTACTCGCGTATTCCCGTGATTGGTGAAAACACGGATGATGTCGTTGGAATCATGTACTTCAAGGACGTCGTCTCCAGGTTGCACTACCGTCCGCAGGACGAGAACAAGCTGGTGCGCGACATTTGCCGCGAACCGCACTTTGTACCCGAGATGACTCTTGCCGACGACGAGCTGCGCCGCATGCAAAATGCGCGCGTTCACATGGTGTTGGTCGTCGACGAATACGGGGGCATTGCCGGCCTGCTCACCATCGAGGACCTGATCGAAGAGATCGTGGGCGAAGTGAACGACGAACACGACCGCAACGTCGTCGAACCCGAAGAAGTAAGCCCCGGAGTGTGGCGCGTCCCCGCCCGTTATCCGATTGACGAACTTGGCGAATTGCTTGGCATGGAAATCGAAGATGAGGACGTTGACTCCGTTGGCGGCCTACTCCAAAAGGCAATGGGCAAGGTACCCCTGCCCGGTGCGCGTACAATCGCTCTAGGAGTCGACATGACCGCTGAAGAGGCCATTGGGCGCCGCCGCCAGATTGGCACAATCGTCGCCACTAAAGCCACCATCCAAAACGAAGAAGAAAGCGAATGACCGTGCGCTTCCCATCCGATGATGAACTAATGGACGGCCCGAACGCCGCCGAAGATGCCGACGGCAATTTTGAAGGACTTATCGAACGCGATTGGGATGAGGACTTCCGCGCGGGTTTCATCGCCATCGTGGGGCGTCCCAACGTTGGTAAATCCACGCTCACAAACGCGATGGTAGGCGAGAAGATCGCGATTACCTCAATGCGCCCCGAAACTACGCGCCACGCCGTTCGCGGGGTTGTGCAGGGCGACGACTATCAGTTGGTCTTGGTGGATACACCGGGCTATCACCGTCCTCGTACACTTTTAGGACAGCGACTAAACGACGAGGTGCGCGAATCGCTGTCCAGTGTTGACGCGATCTTGTTCTGCCTGCCCTCCGACCAAAAGGTAGGCCCCGGCGACGAGTTCATTGCCCGCCAGCTGCGCGGCATCAAAGTCCCGATCATCGCGGTTGCAACAAAAACCGACATCGCCGGCAAAGAACGCGTCATGAAGCACCTGATCGACATCGACAAGCTGGGGGACTGGGAAGAAATCATCCCAGTCTCCGCGGTCAAGGGCGAACAGATCGACGTGCTGAAAGAACAGCTCGCGAAGCGCATGCCCCTGTCGCCGCCGCTGTACCCGCGCGACATGACCACCGACGAATCGCGCGAAGTCATGATCGCCGAGCTGATCCGCGAAGCCGCGTTGGAGGGCGTGCGGGACGAACTTCCACACTCGCTCGCGGTCCAAGTTGAGGAAATCGTAGAGCGGAAGAAGAAGCCGAACCAGAACTACCCGGCGATGCTTGACATTCACGTGAACCTGTACGTGGAGCGCGACTCGCAAAAGGCGATCATCATCGGCAAGGGCGGATCGCGCCTAAAGCACGTTGGCATGCGTGCGCGCCGCGAAGTGGAGGCGTACCTGAACCGCCGCGTTTACCTGCACCTGCACGTTCGCACGGCTAAAGACTGGCAGCGCGATCCGAAGATGCTCGGTAAACTCGGGTTCTAGCCAGCACGCCCTCATCCACAATATGAAACAAAAATAACTCGTAGATGGAAGCGTCGTAAGTTAGAGGCGTGCGCTTTTCTTGGCTACTCCTTAGTTGCCGCGTTGAGGCCTAAAAGTCCTTTGGGCCCCCTCGACGCGGAGTTTGCCACGGCCTGAACCCCGTTATAACAATCTGGAGTAAAAATGCGGACTTCACCGCGAATCTCGGCGCAAAAGCCGTCAAACATGCCAATCGAAAAGTATCGCCCGTTCCTGCAAACAAACCCGGTTTCGCTGCCCGATCGACAGTGGCCAAATAAGACGATTACGAGGGCGCCTCGCTGGCTGTCCACCGACCTGCGCGACGGTAACCAGGCGCTGATCGAACCCATGGATCCGCATCGCAAACGCGAAATGTTCGACCTGCTGGTTGCCCGTGGGTTCAAGGAAATCGAAATCGGATTCCCCGCCGCGTCGCAAACCGATTACGACTTCGTACGTTCCCTGATCGAAGATGATGCGGTTCCCGAGGACGTTACCGTGTCGGTGCTGACCCAGTCGCGCACCGAGATCATCCACCGCACGATCGAGTCGCTGGAGGGCTTCCACCGCGCGAACGTGCACCTGTACAACGCGACCGCCCCGGTCTTCCGTGACATTGTGTTCCGCAACGACAAGGCCGCCACGATCGACCTTGCCGTGACGGGCACGCGCGAAGTCATCGCGCATGCAGAGAAGATCCTGGGTGATGACACGATCTTCGGATTCCAGTATTCGCCGGAGATCTTTGTAGACACAGAACTTGAGTTCGCCCTCGAAGTATCCGAAGCGGTAATGGATATTTGGCAACCCGAAGAAGGGCGCGAAATCATTTTGAACCTGCCCGCAACTGTGGAGCGTGCAACGCCGAATATTTACGCCGACCAGATCGAATGGATGTCGCGAAACCTGTCGCGGCGCGAACACATCGCACTTTCCGTGCACCCGCACAACGACCGTGGAACCGGCGTTGCCACGGCGGAGCTGGCAATGATGGCCGGCGCTGACCGCGTGGAAGGTTGCCTGCTGGGGCAGGGTGAGCGCACCGGCAACGTCGACCTCATCACGCTGGGCATGAACCTGTTCTCGCAGGGCGTTGACCCCGAAATCGACCTGTCTAACATCGACGAGATGCGACGCACAGTTGAACACTGCACTCGCATGCAAACCCCGGCCCGCCACCCGTACGTTGGGGACCTGGTGTACACGTCGTTCTCGGGCTCGCACCAAGACGCCATCAAGAAGGGATTCGCGGCCCGCGAAAAGAAAGTCAAGGCGGCGGGCGGCGACGAGAACGCCGTCATCTGGGAAGTCCCGTACCTGCCCATTGACCCGCACGACATCGGACGCGACTACGAGGCCGTTGTCAGGGTGAACTCCCAGTCGGGCAAGGGCGGAGTTGCCTACCTCATGCAAACCGCGCACAACCTGGATCTGCCCAGGCGCCTGCAAATCGAGTTCTCTCAGGCAATTAAACGCCACACCGATACCTTTGGCGGCGAGATCGACGCGGCAACCCTTTGGACTGTGTTTGCCGACGAGTACCTGCCGGCCTCATTCGCGGAAGGTTTGAAACCGTGGGGCAAGTTCTCGCTGGATCGCGCAAAAATCATTGCGCATGACGAAGATAACGACGACGTCAAACTGTCGATCGACATCCACAGGAGCGGCGAGGCCGTGCACGTGGAATCGAAGGGTAACGGCCCGGTCGATGCGTTCGTAAGCGGTATGAACGACATTGGCGTAGACGTGCGCGTGCTGGACTACGCCGAACACGCCATGAGCCAGGGCGGTGACGCGAAGGCGGCCGCATACATCGAAGCCGCGGTTGAGGGGCAAATCGTGTGGGGCGTTGGCATCCACCCCTCGATCACGCAGGCCACGATCCTCGCCGTGCTATCTGCCATAAACCGCGCTTACCGCTGACGTATGCGACAATACGGGCGTGAAGACTTACCGGGATGAAGCGATCGTTTTGCGCACCCAAAAACTGGGTGAAGCCGATCGCATCATCACGGTCTTAACGCGCAACAACGGGTTAAAACGCGTCGTCGCGAAAGGCGTGCGCCGCACGTCCTCAAAGTTCGGGGCGCGCCTGGAACCCTTCACGGTCGTGGACGCACAGTTTTATTTGGGGCGCAGCTTGGACGTGCTCACGCAGGTGCAAACCCTGCGACCCTACGGCCTGCAGATCGCGCAGGACTATGAGCTGTACACGCGCGCAAACGTCATGGTCGAAATCGCCGAGCGCCTCTCCGAAGAAGAAGCGCACCCACCCATGTACCTGCTGCTACTCGGGGCGCTACACGCGCTTGCCAACCGCCGGCACGGCGCCGACCTGGTGATGAACTCGTTCATACTGCGAGCCATCGCCATGAGCGGGTGGGCGCCCTCCTTCTGGGACTGCGCGGCGTGCGGACACCCCGGACCCAACACGGGTTTCAACGTGTCCGTGGGCGGCGCGGTGTGCGACGCGTGCAGGCCACCGGGCTCACTGGCCCCCTCACCGGAAGCCATGATGCTGCTCGGCGACCTACTGTCCGGGGACTGGGCCAGCGCCGACGCTTCCGAACCCTTCGCCAGGCGTGAGGCATCCGGCCTCGTCGCCGCATGGGTGCAATGGCACGTTGAGCGCCGCATAAAGTCGTACAGTCTGATTAAATAAGTCGCCTAACAGCCCGTTTCATATCGGAGGACGCATGAGCACCACGCCCGGTCCCGGTGAAGGCCGATCCAAGGCCCCGCAAATCGAGGACGTTCCCGCACACGTCGCCATCATTATGGACGGCAACGGCAGGTGGGCAAACGCGCGCGGACTGCCCCGCACGGAGGGGCACCGCGCCGGTGAAGAGGCGCTGATGGATACGATCGCGGGCGCCCTCGAAATCGGTGTTAAACACTTGACCGTGTACGCGTTTTCTACGGAAAACTGGAAGAGGTCGCCGGCCGAAGTGCGCTTCCTGATGGGCTATTCGCGCGATGTGCTGCGTCGCCGCCGCGATGAACTAAACGAGTGGGGGGTTGGCATCCACTGGTGGGGCAGGCGGCCGCGACTGTGGAAGTCCGTAATCAACGAGTTGCAAGCCGCGGAAGCGTTGACGCGTGGAAACGACAAGCTTCATTTCAACATGGCCGTAAACTACGGGGGCCGCGCCGAAATCGCGGACGCCGTTCAAAAAATCGCCGGTGAGGTCGAGTCTGGCGCGCTTACCGCAAAGGGAATCACCGAGGATACGGTGCGCCGACGGCTGTACGCGCCGGACTCGCCGGATGTTGATTTGCTGATTCGCACCGGCGGCGAACAGCGGATCTCAAACTTTTTGCTGTGGCAGTGCGCGTACGCGGAGTTCGCGTTCAACCCGGTTGCGTGGCCCGAATACGGGCGCGAACAACTGTGGGACGACATTCTTAACTACACCGGGCGCGACAGGCGCTTCGGGGGCGCGATCGACCGCGTCGCAAAGCAGTAGGTGGGTTTACTGTTCAACCTCGACAGTGGCGAGGCTGCGCTTCTTGGCGGCCTCGTTTCGCCGATGCAAGATGAACAGCCCCAGCATGGTCACGAACACCGTGGACACGACGATCGCCCAAGTCTTACCGGCGGTCGCAGCCTGGCCGGTCTTGAACAAGCCGATAAACACGGCCGCGTACAGCGTGCCCCACGCAATGTAGCCCGGGATCGCAACCAGGGTGTACAGCCACCAGCGCAGACGCAAAACACCCGCGCCCGCATGCACCACGGTTTGGAAGCCGATGGTCAAAAACGACAGCGGAATGATGATCAAACCCCACTTGTCGACAGCATCCACACCCTTGCGCACCGAGGCGCCCTCAAGCCATCGACGCAACTTCAAAACCCACGCCTTGTCACTATTTTGCGACTTCGCTAGGAAGCCGTACGTGCCAAGCCACGCGATCCAGTAGGTTGCCTGAGACCGCAAGAACACAATCACCGTCAAAAACATGGCAATCCCGATGAAGGGCCCGTCCGCGATCCACTGGGGTACTCCCGGCATTCCTACTCCTTTATTGTTCGAGGGCGAGCTACTCTCGCGATTTTGTGACGCCACCGCACAGGTTCAGGCGCGCCCCTTAGGACTCGCCCGCACCCGCGCGTTGACACTGCGGGCACAGGCCGAAAATCTCTAAAGAGTGCTCCAGGTCTGAAAACCCGTACTTAGCTACTAACGCATCAAGCAGGCTTTCCATTTCCTTCCCGGTGACTTCGATGCTTTTTCGGCAGTTTCGACACACCAGGTGGTGGTGATGGCCGTCCAGGTCGCAGCGCCGGTACAGGGACTCTCCGTCCGGAGCCATCAGCATATCTATACTGCCATCTTCAGCTAAAGACCGCAGGTTGCGATACACCGTTGCGAGCCCGACCTTTTCGCCGTTTGCGACCATGTCCATGTGGATTGTTTGCGCCGAACGGAACTCGCCGGAGTCTTTCAGCGCGTCAATAACTAGCTGCCGTTGGCGGGTGTTGCGCTTTCCTGTACTCATTTTCACCGAACCTGTTCGTTTACTGCTTTTTGTTCCCGTTCGGGATGCATTACGTGAAGTGGGTCCACTTTAACGCGTCTGCGCCCTCGTACGCGTTCAATTATGGGTCGGAGGGCGAACACGAGCGCGTAGATGGCAATCGCTAGTACGACGATCGCAGCGCCCGGGGAGAGGTCGTAGAAGTACGTGAAGGTCAGTCCGACTACGGTTGTGACGACTCCGATTCCCATTGCGAGGGCCATTGTTGCGCGGAAGGAGCGCACAACGATCTGCGAGATTGCGACCGGCACAATCATCAGGGCGGACACCAGCAGGGCACCGACAACGCGCATGGCAACCGCGACGGTCGCCGCGGCAAGTAGTGCGATGATTAGCGACAAGAGGTTGACGGGCAGGCCCGTGGAGCGGGCGAACTCCTCGTCGTTTGCGACCGAGTACAGCGCGGGGGACAGGCCGACTCCAACCAGCAGGATGAACGCGGCCAGTGCGACCGTGGACCAAATGTCCGTTGTCGTGACCGTCGCAATCGAGCCAAACAGGTAGGAGTTCAGTTGCGAGGACGTTCCTCCGGCAACACCGATCAGTAGTACGCCACCGGCAATACCGCCGTAGAACAGCATTGCGAGCGCCACGTCGGAGGACGTCTTACCCGCGATGCGAATGACCTCCAGCGTGACTGCGCCGAGCACGGCAATAACGAAGGCACCCGGGATCGCGAAGGACTCGGGCTCGGCAACGTTCAGCCACGATCCAACCAGCCAGCCGAGCGCAACACCCGTGAGGGCGATGTGTCCAATACCGTCACCCAGCATTGCTAGGCGGCGGTGGACCAGGTACGTGCCAACAACGGGCGCGGACAGGCCAACTAGGATCGCCGCAATAAACGACCGTTGCATAAGAGGGGACTGCAGCATCGTCACCAGATCGGTGCCAAGTCCGCTTGCCACAACAGATGAAACTTGCATTGCTGTACTAATCACGGTGACCTCCGGTGAACTTGTCATCAAACTTGGGCTCGCCCCTGTGCGGGTAGTGGTGGTGCTGGGGCGGCATGGAAGGAAGTTCGCCGGGTAGCCCATCAAAATCCACGTGACCATTAGTCACTTGGATAACTCTGTCCAGGTGCGGCTCGAGCGGGCCGAGTTCGTGCAGGATCAAAATAATTGTCTTCCCCTCGGCCTTCAGGTCCGCCACAATATCGGCGAGCCTGGACTGCGAGTGCCGGTCAATACCCGCCAAAGGCTCATCCATGATCAGCAGGTCGGGGTTGCGAACCAGTGCCCGCGCGATGCGCACGCGCTGATGCTGACCGCCGGACAGCACTTGGATGGGAGCATCGTTGCGGTGCAGTAGGCCAACCGTGTTTAGAGCCTTTTCAGAGGCCTTCTTCGATCCGATTGGGAACCACCACTGGCGCGGCCCAAGCAAACCCGTGCGTACGACCTCAAACGCGGATGATGAAACACCCGCACCGGTTGCGGGACGCTGCGGTACGTAACCGATGCGCTTCCACGGCACGGAACCACCGGCCTTACCGCGCCCGTGGGCGGCCTGGCCAAACAGTTTCACTTCACCGCTGGTTATCGGCGCGGACCCCATCAACGATTTCACGAACGTGGATTTTCCCGACCCGTTAGACCCCGTAATGGCCACAACCTGGCCGACCGGAATCTCCACGTCAACACCGTGCAAGATCACGTTGCTTTCGTACGCAACGTGAAGATTATGCGTATATACGGCTAGGGCCGCGTCTTGTGGACGTGACCCTAGCGTGGACTGACTCGTATTCACTTACAGCCCAAACCCTTCTGCAAATTCTCAAGATTTTGCTTCATAATGTCGACGTAATCGCTGTGCGGATCATTCTGCGTGGCAGCCGGATCCAGCGTCATTGTTTCCACACCGAGGTCGTCAGCTAAGACTTCGATCACCTTCGGAGAAATGTTCACCTCGGTGTAGATCACCTTCGAACCCGTTTCCTTAACCAGGTCAGAAATCTGCTTCAAACGCTCCGGGGAAGGCGTGACTTCCGGGTCAATCCCCGAAACACCCACCTGCTTCAAACCGGTTAGCTGAGCCAGGTAGCCAAACGCCTCGTGAGACACAATAAACGTGTCATGCTCACACGTTGTGAGCTCACTTTGAATCTGGCCTGCCAAATCTTCCATCTGCGCGGCAACATCCTTCGCGTTTGCCTTGTAGAAGTCAGCGTTTTGCGCATCAACCTCGGACAGGAAGTCACCCAGCTCAATCGCCACTAGCGCCATGCGCTGCGGGTCCAACCAAAAGTGCGGATCGCCCTCCAAATCGTGCGCGTGACCGTGATCGTCACCCTCGTGTGCGTGCTCTGCGTGTTCTTCGGGGGTTTCGCCCTCGTGGCCTTCTTCCGCGTGCTCTGCGTGTTCTTCGGGGGTTTCACCTTCGTGGTCGTGGGCTACGCCGGTCTCGGCAAGTTTCGCCGCGTCAGTGACATCGAGGACGTGGCTCGGCCCGGCCTCCGCAATGGCCGCATCCACCGAGCTTTGGAAGCCCTTCAAGTAAACGACCGCGTCGGAAGCGGAGATTTCAGCAACACCCTTCGGGGATAGCTCCAAGGAGTGCGCGTCGGCTCCCGGGGGAGTGAGCGAATCAACGGACACCTTGTCGGCGCCTACCTGCTCAACCAAGTACTGCAACGGGTAGAACGAAGCCTTGACGTCAAGCGCTCCGGAATCGGAGTTACCAGGCTCGCCCTCGCTCGCGGTGCCACAGCCGGCAAGAATCAAAGCCGCGGAGGCTCCCAGTGCGATGAAAGATTTACGAATGTTCATGACAACCATTATCACTAAGAGTTTTGTGGATGCCAAGTTAAATTTGTGCGATCTACGTCGCACGTCCGTATCTGGCTCATTATTTTGAAATGACCACAATCGAACTACACTTAAAGGCGTTCGCGTCAGGACGGCGCGAAATGTGAACCGCACCAGCCAGGTGCGGTATCGAAAATAAGGAGAATACCTGTGGCAAACGAGCCTTCACGTCTAGATTCCGTCATCAACCTCGCGAAACGTCGCGGTTTTGTTTTCCCATCCGGAGAGATCTACGGCGGAACCCGTTCGGCGTGGGACTATGGCCCACTCGGAGTCGAGCTAAAAGAAAACATCAAGCGAGCATGGTGGTCACGCATGGTCCGCATGCGCGACGACGTAGTCGGACTAGACTCCTCAATCATTCTTCCCACCGCAGTGTGGGAAGCATCCGGACACGTAACCGCGTTCACCGACCCGCTAATCGAATGCTTGTCCTGCCACAAGCGCCAACGCGAAGACCAGCTAATCGAAAACTACGCTGAAAAGAACGGCGTCGACGAAGCGGACGTCACCATGGACGACGTGGCCTGCCCCCACTGTGGCAACCGGGGCAACTGGACCGAGCCGCGCGCATTCTCCGGCCTCATGAAAACCTACCTTGGTGCCGTTGACGACGAGACGGGCCTACACTACCTGCGCCCCGAAACCGCCCAGGGCATTTTCGTAAACTTCGCCAACGTCATGACCGCTGCCCGCATGAAACCGCCGTTTGGCATCGCCCAGATCGGTAAATCGTTCCGCAACGAAATCACGCCGGGCAACTTCATCTTCCGCACCCGCGAGTTCGAACAGATGGAACTAGAATTCTTCGTCGAGCCGGGCACCGATGAGGACTGGCACCAGTACTGGATCGACGAGCGCCTGAACTGGTACACCGACCTTGGCATCAACCGCGACCACCTGCGCCTGTACGAGCATCCGCAAGAAAAGCTCTCGCACTACTCCAAGCGCACCGTCGACATCGAGTACACCTTCGGATTCAAGGGCTCGGACTGGGGCGAACTTGAAGGTATCGCGAACCGTACCGACTACGACCTCGGAACACATCAAAAAGAATCCGGCGCCAAACTGGACTACTTCGACCAGCAGTCGAGCGAGCGTTGGACGCCGTACGTAATCGAGCCGTCCGCGGGCCTTACCCGCTCGCTAATGGCATTCCTAGTCGAGGCGTACACCGAGGACGAGGCTCCGAACACCAAGGGCGGAGTCGACAAACGCACGGTCTTGAAGCTGGATCCGCGCCTCGCACCCGTCAAGGCCGCAGTACTGCCGCTGTCGCGTAAGGAACAGCTGACCGGCCCCGCGCGCGAACTAGCCATGCAGCTACGCCGCCGCTGGAACGTCGACTACGACGACGCCGGCGCCGTTGGCCGCCGCTACCGTCGCCAAGACGAAATCGGCACGCCGTTCTGCATCACCTACGACTTCGACACGCTGGACGACAACGCCGTGACCATTCGCGATCGCGACACCATGGAACAAGTCCGCGTACCCATCGACGAGGTCGAGTCCTACCTGAGCGAGCGTCTGCCGCTGTTCTAAACCCTTCCGCAACCCACGGAGCCTAACAGAGCTTGAATACAACCTCCGCAACAACCACCGGGGCCCTACAGATCGGACCGATCCGACTGTGGACCCCGGTGGTTTTAGCGCCCATGGCGGGCGTCACCGACGTGCCCTTTAGGCGCCTATCGCGCGAATACGGCGAGCGCGGCCTAAACAGCGAACTCCAGTCCGCCCTCCAACATGCAAAAAAGGGTGAAGACGCGCCTGCAGGGCTTTACGTGTGCGAAATGATCACCGCGCGCGCCCTGATTGAAGGCAACGAAAAAACCCAGCGCATGATCGAACCGGACCCGCAGGAACGCGTGCGATCCGTGCAACTGTACGGCGTGGACCCGGACACTATGGGACGGGCCGCAGAGCTCATGGTGGATCAGGACTTAGCGGACCACATTGATTTGAACTTTGGATGCCCCGTGCCGAAGGTAACCCGCAAGGGTGGAGGCGCGGCGCTGCCGTGGAAGCGCGACCTGCTCGAAGACATTTTGAAAGCCGTCGTGAGCGGCGCGGAGCGGGCCGGTAAGCGGCAAGGCCGTGACATTCCGGTGACGATCAAGATGCGCGTCGGCATCGACGACAAGCATCAAACCTACCTGGACGCGGGCCGCATCGCGCAAAACACCGGTGTCGCCGCGGTCGCTCTGCACGGGCGCACGCAGGCGCAGTACTATTCCGGCCACGCCGACTGGGAAACTATCGCGCGACTAAAAGAAACTGTCAACATTCCCGTCATGGGCAACGGCGACATTTTCAAGGGCAGCGATGCTACCTCGATGATGGAGCAAACCGGGTGCGACGCGGTCGTAATCGGACGCGGATGTCAGGGCCGGCCCTGGCTGTTCACCGACATCACCTCCGAGTTCACCGGCGCCGGCCTGGAGCCCACGCGGCCCGACCTGCGCGAAGTTGTCCGCGTTATTCGCGAACACAGCGAGCTCATGATCGAACACATGGGCAATGAAGAAAACGCGATGCGCAACATGCGCAAACACATCGGCTGGTACCTTCGCGGATTCGGAATCGGCGGAGAATCCCGCATGAAACTCGGCCGAGTTAGTAGTATCGAAGAACTAGACGAACTCGTAGCGCAGTTGGATTTGGACCAGCCCTACCCCAAGTCTGCGGATGGTCCAAGGGGCCGCAAGGGCCACGCCCGCCGGCCACACCTGCCGGACGGCTGGCTCGATTCGCAAACAATCGATTCCGCGTCGAGGGCGGACGTAGCGGCTAACGAGTCCGTCGCCGACGGCGGCTAACAGCACGGTGGCTTTCGCGGTCAACGGCCGCTACGCCAAAGTGGACCGGATTTTCGGGCCGAATGTAAGGAGCAAACATGGCACTGGTTAACCTCAAAGGACACGGGGCAACGCGGGCTCAGAGTGTGACCCTGGGGGCGGGCCGCTCCGCCCTCATCGTGCCAATTACCGGTGCGAATGCTTCCCAGATCGCGTCGCGAGCCCGCGCAATTGAACGCTCCGCTGCTGACATTGTGGAGTGGCGTGTCGATGGTCTCGGATCGCTTGACACCGCGATCATTCAGGGCGCCCTGCAAGTTCTGCGCCGCGAAACGTCCCGCCCGATCCTGGCGACCTACCGAACTCGCGTGCAGGGCGGCGAGGGTAATCCAACCGATTCGCTGCGCGTCGCGAAAGTAGTGTTGGAGGCCGGCGTTGACGCCCTCGATATCGAAGAAACGGACCCCAATGCTGACGAAATCGCCGCATTAGTGTACGAGGGCGGGGCTGTACCGGTGCTGTCGGTGCATGATTTTGAGCGAACTCCCGGCGTGGAGGCGCTGATCAAAAAACTGACCGAAATGCAGGCACGCGTAGAATCTTGGTTTGAACGCGCCCAGCAAGACGCCGGCAAGCTGGACGCGCTTAATCGGGCGTCCGATAGTTCCAAGGAGCTAGCCGAGCGCGGCCCGGGCGTCATCAAGATTGCGTGCATGGCGAACGAGCCGATGGACGCTTTGAAAGTCGCGGTTGCCGTGCGCCGTTTCGCCGATGCGTACCAGCAACTGCCCGCGATCGCTCTTGCGATGGGGGAGGACGGGGAGCTCACCCGCGCGTTTGCCGGCGCGATCGGTAGCGCCGCGACCTTCACAATGCTGGCTGGGGAGAGTTCCGCGCCGGGCCAAATCGACATTGAAGCCCTGGCTAATTTTGCGCGTGAAACCAGCGCCCTCAAACTGGCCGGGCGTGCCGGCGAGGTTTAGAACCGGGCCGCTCAAAGTAGCGGTGCAAAAACTCTATCCCCGGGGCGTAACCCCACGGGGCGCGCCCGCGCGAGCTACACCCGCGCTTGGTGTACCCGCGCTTGGCGCGGGACGCTACCCAGCCGAACCGCCGGTTTAGTAGTCGGGCGCGCTGAGGTGGGGAGGCGCAAACCAGGCGGTGGTACCGGGCGTGAGGCAGTTTTGTTTTTCGCGCTCCGCGGTTGAAAAGATTTGGGCCGGGCCAGTTTTTAGGACGTCTTGCGAGGCGGGTACGGCCTCGTCCTTTGTTGAATCTGAACGTAGCAGTAGCCGGTTTTTAAGCGGGACGTTAATGTCGTGGGGGCTCGTGTTGAGTACGCACATGATGCCGCCGCTCATGAACACGGCGACGCCGTCTCGTTGCCAGTCCAGGCCTGAAACCCACGCGAAAGTCCCGTTACCCAGGTCGTGCTTTTCGCGCAGTTTTAGCGCTAGTTTTGTGTGGCGAACCCGGGCGCGTTCAGAGTCGGTTACCGGGTTTGATAGGCGTGCAGCCACGCCCTCAAAATCGACATGACCGCCAGAAAAGCCAAACGGCAGGTACACGGCGCCGGGTAGGCCCGCCAGGATGATGCGCATGGAGGCGCGTCGTTTGGTGGTGGCGCCGTCTTCCCACGAGCCTTTGTGAACGTTTTGGGTATCGGGTGTTTCCACGAGCCTGGGAAGCATTGCCTTCCACGCGGCGGGTGAACCGATGCGGTCGCGCTCCGTGATCGTGGTTGTGATGACTTCGCGAAGTGCAGCGGCGTCGAACGGAACCTTGTGCAGTCGGTCGTCGCGAAGGTGGTGTAGCCATTCTTCTTCGAGGTGGCGGTGATAGTTCGCAACCAGGTCGGTGCGAGCTCCGGCGGCAAGAATGTGATCCATCGAGAACTCGGCGAGTTCCGCCATTAGGAACAAGACCAGTTTCGTGAAGTTTTGCGCGTGTTTTTCCGCCAGTGGATCGCGGCTTGATTCACTGATTTTTCCGAGGTCGATTCCGTCCGCTCCGGCCTTTAGAGCGGCTCGGGTGCGCACGATCGTGTTAGCCATGGACTGTTCGACGCCAAAGAATGGGTATGAGCGTTCGCCCGGATCTCCGGGGATGACGTCGGCTCCGGCAAGGCGCACGAGCGCTTTCAAATCCGCGTCGTGGGCCGCGTCAATGATGAGTTCTAGCAGGTGACCCGATTCGCGAAAATCAATGAGGGCGGGCCGAAACACGACGGCGTGAAACCCGAGGTCTTTGATGAGCGGCATGACATCGGCGAGCATTTTCGCGCCGACCTCGTCGACGACTCCGGGTATTTCCGCAACCACACCGGTGTGCCACCACGGGGTGGGGCCATTCGTGCGCCGGTGGATTAGTTCGGTGCGCACGTACGGGGCTGCTTTTACACGTTCAGCACTATTGAGGTGATACTGCGTCAGTCGGCTCGATGGGGTCATTTCTTTATTGTCTCAAAGTCGGGCCCGCTGTGGAAAAGATCGTTCGTATTTGGAGCCAGGTATGATCAAGACGTGAGCGCTAGACTTCCAAACCATCAATACTCCGATTTCGACCGTGAGCGTTTCGTTCGTGAACGCCCGAAGTCTCCGAACCGTACCGATTTTGAGCGTGACCGTGCGCGTATCTTGCATTCCGCCGCGTTTCGAAGGTTGGGCGAAAAGACTCAAGTTTTGGGTCCTGCGACCGATGATTTTGTGAGGACGAGGCTGACGCACTCTTTGGAAGTGGCTCAAGTCGGCCGCGAGATCGGTAAAGAGCTTGGCGCAGACCCGGACGTTGTGGATGCCGCGTGTTTGGCGCACGACCTCGGACACCCGCCGTTTGGTCACAATGGTGAACGCGCGTTGGATTCGATTGCGCAGGACGCGGGCGGTTTTGAGGGCAACGCGCAAACTTTCCGCTTGCTGGTCCGCTTGGAGCCTAAGGTGCTGGGTGAAAATGGTGAGCCGCGCGGCGTGAATCTGACGCGCGCTTCTTTGGACGCGGCGTGCAAGTACCCGTGGGGGCGCGGCCAGGGGCCGGACCCGGTTAAGTCGATGCGCAAGTATTCGGTGTATCCCGACGACATGGACGCGTTTAACTGGATGCGTGAAGATCGCGGCAGTCGCAAGTGTCTTGAAGCGCAAATCATGGACTTGTCGGATGATATTGCGTATTCGGTGCACGACGTTGAAGACGCGATCATGACGGGGAAGTTCGACGTGCGTGACATGCGCGATGATGCGGCATTTGAGGGCGTCGTGAAGCGCACCAGGCAGTGGTACGCACCCGACCTGGATGAAACGAAACTGCAGGCGGCTCGCGAGCGGCTACTTGAAATGCCGTACTGGCTGGATTCTTTTGACTCCACGTTTGCGGACCGGGCGCGACTAAAGGACATGACGTCCCAGCTGATCGGCCAGTTCAGCTCAACCACGGTTAGCGCGACCCGATCGGCCGCGAACCTCGCGTCTGGCGAGGGGCTCGGCCGCTACGACGCAGACCTCGTCGTGCCCGAAGAAACAGCAACCGAAATCTTGCTACTCAAGGGGATTGCCGCCCACTACGTGATGGCACCGCGTGAACATGAGAGCGCATACCATCACCAGGGAGGCGTCCTCGTAAATCTTGTGGAGACGCTAATGGACACAAACGGTATTCACCTGGAGGAACCGTTTGCATCATTTTGGCGGCTCGACACGGCGCAAAACTATCGCCTGCGGGTCGTGATCGACCAGGTCGCGTCGCTAACGGACATGTCGGCCCAACGCATGCACGCTTCCCTGTGTGGAATGTTTGGCGCATTCTAGCGGTTAGGGGCTGCACTGGGGCGCTCGCGGGCGCCTGGCGAGGTAGTTAGGATGGGGCCATGGCTGGGCTAATTCGAAAAGAAGACATCGCGAGAGTTCGCGAAGCGGCGTCGATCGACGAAATCGTTGGCGACTACGTAACTTTGCAGCCAGCCGGCGTCGGGTCGATGAAGGGGCTTTGCCCGTTCCACGACGAAAAGACGCCCTCCTTTAACGTCCGCCCGCACCTTGGCCTTTGGCATTGTTTTGGATGTGGCGAGGGCGGAGACGTGTTTAGCTTCCTCCAAAAAATCGATCACCTCTCTTTTACTGAGGCCGTGGAGCACCTGGCACAAAAGAAGGGGATCACGCTTAACTACGAGGAAGGCAAACGCGGCCCGCAAGAGTTCGGCCGCCGCCAGCGCCTAATTGACGCGCACCGGATTGCCGAAGAGTTCTATACGCGAAACCTGGAATCCGGCGAGGCCGGTATTGCGCGCGAGTTCTTGATGAAACGCGGTTTCGACGCGTCGATTGCCCGCCATTTTTCGATTGGATACGCGCCGCAAGGGTGGAATAACCTTACGGACCTGCTGCGCTCGCGGGGTTTTCAGGACCAGGAAATCGTTCGAGCTGGCTTGGCTGCGCAGGGTAAGCGGGGCATTTATGATCGTTTCCGAGGGCGGCTCATGTGGCCGATTCGCGACCTGACCGGCGCGACCATCGGGTTTGGTGCTCGAAGGCTGTATGAGGATGACCAGGGGCCGAAGTACCTGAATACTCCGGAGACTCCGATCTATCACAAGTCGCAGGTCTTGTACGGCTTGGATTTGGCTAAGCGAAACATTGCGAAGCAACGCAAGGTTGTGATTGTGGAGGGCTACACGGACGTCATGGCCGCGCACATCGCGGGTGTAGATACCGCGGTTGCAACGTGTGGCACGGCGTTTGGGTCCGAGCACGTGAAAATCATCCGCCGATTACTTGGGGACGTGGCTGACCCGTCCGCGGGCGTCCAACTGTCTTCGGGAGTTAGCCGCGGCGGCGAAGTCATCTTCACTTTTGATGGTGATGAGGCCGGACGCAAGGCTGCTCTGAAAGCATTTGCTGAGGACCAAAACTTTGCATCCCAAACATTTGTAGCCATTGAGGGGTCCGGTATGGATCCGTGCGACCTGCGCATGGCGAAGGGTGACGACGCGGTGAAGCAGTTGGTGGCGTCGCGCGAACCCCTATTCGAGTTCGTGATCCGCTCCACCCTGCGTTCCATTGATTTAAATACCGCGGAAGGGCGCGTCTACGGTTTGCGTGCGACGGCCCCGATTGTTGCTGGAATTCGAGACCGCGCCCTGCAGCGCGAGTATGTTCGCCAGCTTGCAGGCTGGCTCGGTATGGAGACCGGTGAAGTGGCGGGCGAGGTCAGCAGGGCGGGTCGCGCCGCGCCGGCACGCGGCCAGCAGTACGGCCCCGGTGGGCAGTTTGGTCAAAGTGGTTACGGGCAGTCCGGCCCGGGAGGGCCGGGACAAAGCGGGCCTAATCAGTACGGCCCGGGCAGGCCGGGCCAAGGTCCGCGCGGCCGCGGACAGTACGCGCAGGGCGCTCCGGGATCGTACGCGCAACCCCAGGGTGGTTACGGTGGTCCGGGCCCGCAGCGTGGCCCGGTTGAGGCTGATCCGGTTATGAGGCTTGAGCGCGAGGCTCTGGAGGCCGTCATTCAGCGGCCGGGTGACGTCCTCGGAACTGGATTTGATGACTTGGATGGGGAGGCGTTTTCGACGCCTGCGTACCGCGCGGTCCACGACGTGATTCGCGCGAACGGCGGACTGGCTAGTTACGTGGATTTTCTTCAGATCGCGGAGGCCGAACTGGGCGTCGGTGAGCAAGCTGCCGTGAAGGCGGCGTCGCACTGGAACCGGAACCTGATGGAGGCCGGTGGGGAAGTGGTGGCGAAGGTGATCACTCGCCTGGCGGTTGCGCCACTGCCGCAGGACGATCCGGACCGGTTGCGCGACTACTGCTTCGGCGTCGTTCGCGCTCTCGTTCGCATGGGACTAACGCGTCAAATCGGACAGCTCAAGGCGCAGGTTGCGCGCTACCCGTTTGACTCCGAACAGGGCCAAGCCGCATTCAAACAACTATTCGAGCTAGAAGAAAAACGCCGCAAACTACAAGAAGAGCTATAACCGCTCGGCTTTACTCCGCGGTGACGTCGCTTTGTGCGCGGGTCACCTGACAAGTTCGTAACGCCCTCCCGTACTCAACCGGCACACGTACGTAACTAACGACCTTACGTTGCCGGTACTCGTACGAAACTGGCGCGGGTAACCGGCAAGTGGCTTAACCCCTAGATTGCGTGCCCGTAGTACGCTAAACTTAACGCAAGTCGTCGACGCGTGTCGATGAATTGGCGGGTTGCGAGCCACGCCCTCGAAAATCTTTGAAAATTTACACTTTGAGAGGTGGACTATGAGCGATCAGGTAACGCGTAGCGATTGGGATCAGTGGTGGCGTCACGCGGTTATCTACCAGGTTTATCCGCGCAGTTTCAACGATGCTAACGGTGATGGCGTGGGTGATATTCGCGGAATCATCGAGCGTCTTGATTACTTGAAGTCGTTGTCGATTGATGCGATTTGGATTTCGCCGCACTACCCGTCGCCGCAGGCGGACACGGGTTATGACGTGGCTGACTATCACGATGTGAACCCTGAGTACGGTACTTTGGAGGACTTTGACGAGCTGGTTGCGGGGGCGCATGAGCGCGGGATGCGCGTGCTGATTGACCTTGTGCCGAATCATTCGTCGGATCAGCACGAGTGGTTCCAGGCGGCGTTGGCGGCGGGTCATGGTTCGCCCGAGCGTGATCGTTACATGTTCCGATACAGCGAGGGCGAGCCGCCGAACAACTGGGGTGCGGCGTTTGGCGGATCGGCGTGGTCTCCGGTTGAGCCGCTGTCGGGTAAGGCGGAGGACCGCGACTGGTGGTACTTGCACATGTTTGCGCCCGAGCAGCCGGACTTTAACTGGGAGAATCCGGAGGTTCACGAGTTTTTCCGCGGCTACTTGCGTTTCTGGTTGGATCGCGGTGTTGATGGTTTCCGTGTTGACGTGGCGCATGGCTTGGTGAAGGCGGAGGGGCTTCCTGACGATAATCGCGGCCCGGATAAGTGGGCTGCGGATGCTGACGCTCAGATTGATCACGGTCCGGCTTGGGATCAAGATGGCGTGCACGAGATTTACCGCGAGTGGCGCGAGGTTTTGAACGAGTACGGTCGGGATCGCATTTTGGTTGCGGAGGCGTGGGTTTATGATCCGAGCCGTCTTGCGGACTATGTGCGTGAAGAAGAGATGAGTCAGGCGTTTAACTTTGAGTACTTGGAGGCCGGCTGGTTGCCGGGTAGGGTGCGCGAGGTTATTGATTCGACGATGGGGGCGAATGCTCGCGTGGGTGCGCCCGTGACGTGGGTGCTTTCGAACCATGATGTGGTGCGTCACCCGTCGCGTTTTGGGTTTGAGCCTGGCTATAGCACGAAGTCTGGTATTGGTTTTGACGACCCGCAGCCGGATTTGGAGCTTGGCATGCAGCGCGGTAAGGCGATGACTTTGTTTACGTTTGGCCTGCCGGGTTCGGCGTATCTGTATCAGGGTGAGGAGCTTGGCTTGCCTGAGGTTACGGATTTGCCGGATGAGGCGCGTCAGGATCCGACTTGGTTGCGTACTAATCACACTGTGCGTGGTCGTGATGGTGCTCGCGTGCCTTTGCCGTGGAGGAATGATCCGAAGGATACGGGTTTTGGTCAGAATCCGTGGCTTCCGCAGCCGCAGGATTGGGCGTCGTATTCCGCGGAGGTCCAAGAGAATGACCCTGATTCGTTCCTGGCGTTTTATCGGGACATGATTCGACTGCGCGGCTCGCTTGGGCTTGGAAGCGGTTCGCTTGAATGGTTGGAGGGCGCTTCTGACGAAGTGTTGGTTGCTCGTAATGGGCAGACCGTTCTGGTGATTAACATGAGTGGGGAAGTTGCTGAGCTTGCCGGTGTCGGTTCGGTGCTGATCGCGGCCGGTGAGGTCACCGAGTCTGGTGGCGTGGTTACCGTGCCCGCGAATGCGGCCGCCTGGCTGGGCTAAGTGAGTATGGAATGGGGGCGTTGCGCCCCCATTCCTGCACTCTGGTCTTTGAATTTGTAATTGGGCGTACCCAAGCCCTGTGCGCCGGACTGTTTAACTGCGTGCACTCGCGTCCTGCGCGCTGGACCTTGCGCACTGGTTTTTCGACTCTGACTTTTGGAGGGGAGCTGTCGATGGTGTCTCGGGCTGATGTGGCGAAAGCGGCTGGGGTGTCGCCGTCGACGGTTTCTTATGTGTTGAATGGGAAGCGTCCGACTACGCCCCAGACGCAGAAGCGTGTGCGTGATGCGATTCACCGTTTGGGGTACGTGCCGAATCAGAGGGCTGGTAATTTGGCGGCGCGCTCGTTGCGCACGCTGGCGATCCATTTGGGAGTGGAACGTCACGGTGTTGACGTGAACTCTTCGCATTACATTGATGGGATGCAGCGTGCAGCGCGTGAGGCCGGGATTTCTTTGATTATTCCGGTTTTGGGTGACGCGGGGCCGGAGGAGCTGCGTAGTTTTCTTCGTTCGCAGATTATTGATGCCATGATTTTTATGGAGGCTGTGGAGGGGGACCGGCGCGAACAGATCCTGATTGAGGAGGAGTTTCCCGGGATCGTCCTCGGATATACGGGGATGGAGAATGGCTTGCCGTTTGTTGAGTCTGATTTTTTGGAGATTGGGAAGTTAGCGTTTGAAACGGCGACGAGGGCGGGGCATTCTCGGTTGCTGGTTGTGCTACGTAATGATGAGCGTGGGGATTGGGCGCGTACGTCTCACACCATGCTGGAAGGGTTTGTAAGGCGCGCTGAGGCCGGTGACGCTGAGTACGAGGTGCTTGGGTTGCCGTCGCATCCTGCGCAGGCTGACGCGGTGTTGGAGCGCATTGTGGCGTCGGATGGTCCAACGATTGTGATCAGTGATAACGACGTGGTTATGACGACGCTGGTGGGGCTTGCGTGGGGGAGCGGCCTGGAGCTTGGCAAGGACTATTCGGTGGTCATGCTGGCTGGTGAGGCTCGCTATAGTCTTGACCCGTCGCTGGCGTTCACGGAGATTTCAACGGATCGGCTCGCGATGGGGCGGGCGTGCGTGCAGGCGGCTTTGCAGATGTTTGAAAAGCGGGACCGCGCGGCCGTTGCGTCACAGGTGTTCCCCGCACGTTTAATCGAACGTGGCACTGTCGCGGACTTAACGCGGTGACTCTTCGTAGGTCGAGGCGGGTATAAAAAAGCTCCCGCGGCTGGATTCGAACCAGCAACCGTTCGATTAACAGTCGAATGCTCTGCCGTTGAGCTACGCGGGATTGCTTAACGCGTCATTGAGACTACCAAGATTTACCCGCCGGTGCCAAATCCGCATATTGGAGGGCGCTTTGCGCGTAATCTCGGGCAAATCTTCGGGTCAAAATGCGAAGCGTGTAGTTTTGTTCGAAAAACTGCGGGGGTGTTCTTTGCCACGTTTGCCTCACAAGTATGTTTTTTACTATGGAATGATTGCGGTCCGACCCGAATGACCTGGCCGTTTCGGTCCATTCTCAACCGCTTGCCCCGCATCCGGAGGCCCCACATCTGCCTGCCTGCGTCCGCCTTGGCCCCCAGCCACCTTCCTCACATCCGCCCGCCTGCGCATGGCTGCGCCCGCCTGCGCTCCCATCCGCCCGCCTGCGCCCGCTTTGGCTCCCATTCACCTCCCTGCGCATGCTCACAAAATCCCTTTACGAGGACTGATAAATGTCGAGATCATAGTGTTCGAAAAAGTGCTTTTTACATTGCATGTGCGCAGTCCATGCGCAGTCCATGCAGGATAGGTGCAGGATATGTGCGTTGTAAAAACGCAAATTTCGATATGTATGGTTCCGAATCGAACGGGGATCATAGTGTTCGAAAAAGTGCTTTTTGCATTGCATGTGCGCAGTTCATGCGCAGTCCATGCAGGGCACGTTCAGGATACGTGCGTTGTAAAAACGCAAATTTCGATATGTATGGTTCCGAATCGAACAGCGCAGTGTGGCCGAGAATTGTAGAAGGCTGCGCCGCATGGCTCCGAATCAAATCTGTCCGGAGTGGGGATTGTTACCTTCCGGAGTGAGGATCGTAGGTGCGCGGCACGTTAGCGTTGACCCGTAAATACGAGTTAAAGAGGTAGGCCCACAGATTCGCGTAGCTTGGCTTCAAGCTCGTGCGCGACTTTCTCACCGGAAGCATCTAGCGGCCCATCAGCGACCAGCGTAGAAAACAGCTGTCCGTCCTCAGTCCGACGAATCGAAGCCGTTATCGTGGTGCCGTTGTCGGCTTTTCGACGCTGCGAAGAAACGATGGAATACTCGACATACTCCTCGAAATGGGACATGAACTTACGCGGGTCATCCGTCACCGTAACGCCATGCCACGGCTGACGGCTCGGATCAACCCAGCGGACAAGAAGCATCCGCGAGTTACTCTCCCAAACCACATGCTGAATCTCATGCCAATGGCCAATAAACTCCGTGCCGTCCTCCGACACAGTTACAGGCCCCACTTCAGCCAGCAACAGCCAACGACCGTCTTTAAGTTCAGTCGCAGGCCTACGCGCATCAGACTTCACAAGAAAATCAACGTCCAAACCATCCACAAGAGCGGTCGGCAACTTCAAATTCGACGAAAACCTCATGCCTACACTTTAAGCCAGCACAACCCCAGCGGCGACCGTGACCGGGCCCCCGTAGCGCGCGAGAACTGCGACATTTCGTGTGGGCTAACACGCATTTGCCGCAAGCACGTGATCCTATTTGATTAGACACCGTGTAAGCTGGCATTCTTACTACAGCGCCCTGATAGCTCAGTCGGTTAGAGCAGCGGACTCATAATCCGTCGGTCCCGGGTTCGAGCCCCGGTCGGGGCACCACACGCCACCCACCACGGGTGGCGTTTTTGTTACACCTCTTCAGATTCCGAAACCTCATCAGCAACTTCGCGTACCTTCACAAGGTTGAGGGCGCTAGCATCGCTACCCAAACGTAGCTCCACATCCTGTGCAGACTTGTTAACGTTGGCTAAACGGTGCTCGTCATCTTGCGCAGAATTGTTAACGCTGTTCAACCACTGTTGCGCCTTCGTCACTTTACGACGATCCGATCGAACCTCAGACCGCTCCTTCACGCTAGCCACCAATTCGCGACCCCTCGAAGGCGCCGCCTTCACGCCAGACACCGCCGCGTCCTTGATCTCCACGACGTGCTCCACGCCCGTTTCCAACAAACCAGTAGTCATGCCCTTTAAGGCTTCACCTCTAGTTTTCCTCTCGATCAAAACGGGCTCACCCAACTCCATGCCTGTGTACTCGCCCAGAAACAAGATCTGCCGATCAATCTCAGCAGCATGATCCAAAATCCGGTCGGAAACCTTCCGCTTCAGTGCTAACTGAAAATCACTTCTCGCTGACCAATCGCGGATAAGCCCACGAAGCAACCCCAGCGCATGTTCGGTCTCAATGCGCCTCTTATCGCGGGCATTCAAAATCCCGACACGATGATCCTCAACCTCATCCGGAAACACATCTACAACGTGATAAATCTCGATCAAATCAAAACGATCCTGCAACTCAATCGTGCGAGCGAGAACCACAAGCCAGAACGGCATATCCTTCGAAGCAGCGTTCCCATACGCCTCAGCGAGCAACTTATCTTTTTTCCCGGCCCCAGACAGGTTCTCCGCGATCGAGTTAATCTCCCTAACAGCCCGATTATGCAACTCCAACAAAGTCTGAGCATTCGACTGCAACTTCGACCACGTCACGGCAGAAACCCGCCCCGTCGTCGCCTTCTTAGACTCCGCTTCCTCAATAGCCCACCGAATAGAATCAAGCCTGGACAAGGTCTCGTTATTCTGAGCAGTCTTCAATTGCGCAACATCGTCAGCAATCTGCCCCAAATACTCCGTGACCTTTTGCAAAGAACTCTCAATAGCCTTCTGCAGCATGAAAAGTCCGATCATGGCGGCCATATTTGGATTCACAACCGCTGCAGGCTTAAACCGCAACCACTTCTGGATCTGCGTACCACTGCCGGCAACCATATCTCCGGCTACAACCACGCCTTTAGTTACGTCCTTAATCCCATTCGCGCGCAAAAACGCCGCGGACTCATCAGTCAACTTCAACCATCGGCCGCTCTTTTGCATCCATGCTGAACCTAGCGTCCCCGCAGTCGAGAGACTTGACCAGATACCTCCCATATCAAGAGGTTGTAACTCCAAGCCGCCACCACCGAGCGACTCCAACTCTCTCAGGACGTCCTCATCCCCAAAAACAGGTACACCATGCTCGAAAGGAACAACATCGCTATTCTCGTGGTCCAATTCAGTCCCCCTTATTAGGATTCCAAAAAGTCGTCAATTCCCCGAAATCTTCAGTCGGCTCAGTAGCTCCAGAACCATCGTTCAACTCCGCAGAATCCACAATACGCACACCGGGCGTCCCCGGAACCGTAGAATAACCAGCCCAGTATCGAATATTTTCAATCAAAACTGAGGACGATAAAGAATCGGTGTACAACGGCTGGGCCCCAGCCACACTTAACCTCGGATGCTGTGCGAAAAGCTCCAAATTCGCCGCCGTCAACTGGCTCTGAATCAAGTCCAACTCGGAAACATCACTGTCACCAGCCGCCTTCTCAAACGTTCCAACACAACTCGGAACACGACGGTCCGGAACGTCAGAAGCCAAAACCAACACGGACAGATTCAAAAGCTGCTGCACCTGCGCCCGCCCACGCGACTCCACAGCTGACGCCTTCTGATTCTCCGAAGCCGTATAAAACGGAATCAACTGCGCCGCACAATCCCACTGCCGCACAGCATTCGCGAGCGCGTCCACCGCGTCCTCCGACAAATCAGACGCACTCGCGTCGGCAGAGTCAGTTACTTCAGGGGAGTTGGCGGAGTGAGTTGCGTTGGAAGAGTTAGTAGCGTCAGGAGAGTCAGTTGCGTCGGCAGAGTTACTAGACCCCGTAAACCATGCGGACGTGTCGGCGTCACTAAGACCCGCTGCCCTGGCCAACTCGAATCCATCCGCAATCCGCCCCGCCGCAACAGAAGCCACCGAAAGACGGTCATCGCCCTCCAACTGCACGGACGCGTTCAAGTCATCAACGCCGGACTCCACCAGAAACTGCGCTAACTCCGCCCACGTCCCCACAGGGGCAGGAACCGGTGGGGGAGTCGGCGCGCCCTCGGGCACCCCTGCGTCCCACGGCTCCCACAAACCACCCAAAAGGTCTGCCCGCTCCTGCGAATGCGTATCAATCGCCTCCGCAAGCGCCGCGCACTTATCGCACTTTTCATCAATCAACGCGAGGCTGTCCACCACGCTCAAATCATTACGAACCAGCCGCTGGAAAACCTCCTGCGACGCAGAAACCTCAGGCAGTTCAGGCCGCTCCTGCTCCACGTACACACCCGCGCATCCAGACAACCCCAGTGACGCGACAGCCAAAGTCGCGGTTAGTGCCAAGCCCGCCCTCGGAAATCGAAAACAAGATTTCCAAAAACCGGCCGATTCTGCGCAGGATTCGTGCGAATTAAAGGGCATGTGTGCATAATAGTCTGATTGAGAGCCCCCTTTCGAACTAGAACCAAAACCGTCTGGAAAAGGAAGTCATGAGCAAAGCCGTCGAAGCGCGCATCCAAGAACTCGTCGCTCCAATAGTTAAATCCGCGGACCTATTCCTAGAATCCGTAACCGTAACAACCGGACGCGACCCCCTCGTGCGCGTCACCGTCGACCTATACGAGGGCGAGGGCGCAGTCGACGCCGACAACCTCCAAGAGCTAACACGCCAGATTTCCACCGCCCTAGACGAAGCAGACCCAATCGAAAACGCATACATGCTCGAAGTCTCCACGCCCGGCGCGGAACGACAACTCACAACACCACGCCACTTCTCACGCACCACCGGACACCTCGTCGAAATCAAAACCAAAACCGGTGAACGCATCAAAGGCCGAGTTATCAGTTCAGACGAAAATAGCGTTACTGTTGAAGTTACAGGCAAAAAAGGCAAGCCCAGTGAAGAACTGGCCATCCCACTTGATAATATTTCTAAGGCGCGTTCACGCGTAGACTTCGGAGCTATCGGAAAGTAGAGGATTCCCGTGGAAATTGATATGCGCACTTTGCGGGAAGTAGGTGCCTCGCTCGAAATTGATGGCGACACCCTCGTTGCCGCAATCGAAGAAGCATTGCTGAAGGTTTACCACAAGACTCCCGGCGCGATTCGCGAAGCGCGAATCGAAATCGACCAGCGCACCGGCCGCGTAACCGTCATGGCCACCGAATACGACGAGGACGACAACCCCATCGGCGAATTCGACGACACGCCCAAAGAGTTCGGCCGCATCGCAACCGCAACCGCGCGCAGCGTCATCGCCCAGCGCCTACGCGAAGCCGACGACACTAAAGTCCTAGGCGAATTCCGCGACCGAACCGGCTCCATCGTAGTCGGCACTGTCGAAGCCAACCGCAACCCGCACGTCACCATGCTGCGCGTTGGCGAACACGAAGCAATCCTGCCCGAAGCCGAACAAGTACCCGGCGAACAGTACAAACACGGCGACGTCCTCCGCGCATACGTAGTCGACGTGTCCCGCGGCGAAAAAGGCGCCCGAATTACAGTTTCGAGGACGCACCCGGGCCTAGTCGAAGGCCTATTCGAACGCGAAGTCCCCGAGATCTCCGACGGCCTCGTCTCCATCAAGTCCATCGCTCGCGAAGCCGGACACCGCACCAAGATCGCCGTCGCCGCGAACCGCGAAGGCGTCAATGCCAAAGGCGCCTGCATCGGCCCCATGGGACGACGCGTACGCGCAATCATGGCGGAACTACAAGGCGAAAAAATCGACATCGTCGACTACTCGGCCGACCCCGCACGCTTCGTAGCTAACTCACTGTCACCCGCGCGTGTCTCTTCAGTCACAATCGACGACCCTGACGCCAAAAAAGCCACCGTCATCGTCCCGGACTTCCAGTTTTCACTGGCAATCGGCCGCGAAGGACAAAACGCGCGCCTAGCCGCACGCCTAAGCGGATACCACATCGATATCCACTCCGACACCGAAGAAGGCTACGGCGTCATGACAGGCGATATTTCACGCCCAGACGTGAGCAGTGGCTCAAAGTTTAACGACGAAACTCACTGAAAATACCGATAGGGTAGGTAAGGACGCGTACGCACCATGCAATCCAGTGAAGGAACAACCCACCTTCCGCAAAGGACTTGTATCGGATGCCGCGAGCTCACAACCAAAGACAAGTTGATCCGCTGTGCATACAGCGCGGAAACGAACGAAGTTGTGATCGACCTCGAGCAGCGTATGCCCGGGCGCGGAGCCTGGATCCATCCCCGTGAGGACTGTCTTAAAAAAGCAGTGCGAAGCCGCGGTTTTCACCGTGCGCTCCGAATCATGGATAATGGAGGTCGCGCCACCGTTTCAGTTGACATAACCGCACTGAAATAGGAGCACTCCAGTACACAAAGCGTGTGCTGTGGACGAGAAAATGGAAGCGGGTTGGAAGCCGATGGGCACCCGATGAGTACCCAGCGATGAGCTGCCAGCAGAAATAAACGTCCGTCCTGTTTTGGGGCGGACCCGAACAGGAGAGTTGTGGCAAATTTGCGTGTACACGAGCTCGCGAAAGAGCTCGGAATCACGAGTAGAGACCTACTAACGTACCTTAAAGAACACGGAGAATTCGTAAAGTCGGCGTCGTCAACCGTACAGCCGCCCGTAGTTCGTAAGGTAAAAGAAACACTCGGCAAAAAGCTAGCTGCCGAGCGTTCCAAGGAAGCCGAAGCCAAGGCTAAGAAAGCGCCTGCAAAACCGGCTAAACCTGCGAAGCCCGCAGGAAAAACAGCGGACGCACCCAAACCCGGTGCGCAAAAACCCGAGACTGGTGAAACCGCTGAAAAGGCTAAGCCGAAGAAGCCGGCAAGCCGACCGGTCCCCAGTCCGGCCGATGTCATTCCGACTCCGGCTGACGTTTTGAAGGCCAAGAAAACTTCTAACAAGAAGGCTGAAGAGCACGCGCAAGACTCTGGCAAGCACGAGCAGTCCAGCAGTGCTCCCAAGCCTTCCGACCGCGCACCCCGCCCGGGACCGCGCCCCGGCCCGCGTCCGGGTAACAACCCGTTCGCGGCGAAGCAGGGCATGCCTCGCCCCGGCGGCCGATCCGGCGAATCCGGTGGCCCGCGTCCAGGACCGCGCCCCGGCCCGCGTCCGGGAAACAACCCGTTCGCATCCAAGCAGGGCATGCCTCGCCCAGGTGGCGGCTCCGGTGGCCCCGGCCAGCAAGGCAAGCGAGGCGGTCGCGGTCGCGGCCGCGATGGTGCGCAGCAAAACAGGGAACGTTCACCGCAAAAACGCGGACCCCGTCCCAACCCGATGATGATGCCCGGCCACACGACCATCGAGAAGGCCGAGCCCGTAAAGGACCGTCCCTCACGCGGCTCACGTCGCGGTGGAGGCGGCGGCCGTCCCGGTGGTGGCGGCGGCGACTTCCAACAGCGCCCCGCATTCTCCGGGCCCCCGCGCGGAGGTCGCGGCGGACGCGGCTCCACGCAGGGCGCGTTCGGACGCGGTGACGGCAAGCGCAAGGGCCGCAAGTCCAAGCGCGCAAAGAAGCAAGAGTTCGAGCAACAAAATGCTCCCGTCATCGGCGGCGTGCAAATCCCGCGCGGTGACGGCAAGGTCATCCGCATCCGTCAGGGCGCGTCCCTGGCCGACCTCGCGGACAAGATCGACGTCAACCCGGCTTCGCTCGTCACGGTGCTCATGCACCTTGGCGAGATGGCAACCGCAACCCAGTCCCTAGACGAAGACACCTTCAAACTCCTCGGCGAAGAACTGGGCTACGACGTGCAGGTCGTTTCACCCGAAGATGAAGACCGTGAACTCCTAGAGTCCTTCGACATCGACCTTGAGGCCGAAGAGCTTGAGGATGAAGAAAACCTCGAGCCCCGTCCTCCTGTCGTAACTGTCATGGGCCACGTCGACCACGGTAAAACCAAGCTCCTTGACGCGATCCGTCACACCGACGTCGTTGAAAAGGAACACGGCGGCATCACCCAGCACATTGGTGCATACCAGGTGCACGTGGAACACGAGGGCAAGGACCGTCCGATCACGTTCATCGATACGCCCGGTCACGAAGCGTTCACCGCTATGCGTGCCCGCGGTGCGCAGGTAACTGACATCGCGATCGTTGTAGTTGCAGCCGATGACGGCGTCATGCCGCAGACGGTTGAAGCTATCAACCACGCGCAAGCCGCTGACGTACCGATCGTGGTTGCGGTTAACAAGGTTGATAAGCCGACCGCTAACCCGGACAAGATCCGCCAGCAGTTGACCGAGTACAACCTGGTTGCCGAAGAGTACGGTGGCGACGTCATGTTCGTTGACGTTTCCGCTAAACAGCGCAAGGGTATTGGCGAACTACTAGAGGCCGTCCTGCTTACCGCGGATGCGGCGCTCGACCTGGAAGCCAACCCCGACACCGATGCTCGCGGCGTTTCGATTGAAGCGAACCTTGACCGCGGTCGCGGTGCTGTTGCAACCATGCTTGTCCAGCGCGGAACCCTGTACGTTGGTGACGCCCTCGTTGCCGGCGCGTCCTACGGCCGCGTTCGCGCAATGTTTGACGAGTGGGGTAACGAGGTCGAGGCTGCCGGGCCGTCACGTCCGGTACAGGTCTTGGGCCTTACCTCCGTGCCGCGCGCAGGTGACTCCTTCCTGGTCGCTCAAGATGACCGCACGGCCCGTCAGATCGCTGACAAGCGCGAATCTGCTGAGCGTCAAGCCCAGCTGGCTCGCCGCCGCAAGCGCGTCACGCTTGAAGACTTCGACAAGGTCCTCAAGGAAGGCAAGGTTGACACCCTCAACCTCATCATCAAGGGTGACGTCTCCGGTGCTGTTGAAGCCCTGGAAGACTCGCTACTCAAGATCGATGTGGGCGACGAAGTACAGTTGCGCATCATCCACCGCGGTGTCGGTGCGATCACGCAGAACGACGTCAACCTCGCAACCGTCGATGACGCTGTAATCATTGGCTTCAACGTTCGTCCGAACGAGCAGGTCTCGAGCCTCGCCGACGAAGAGGGCGTTGAAATCAAGTACTACACGGTCATCTACCAGGCACTCGAAGAGGTCGAAGCAGCTCTGAAGGGCATGCTGAAGCCGATCTACGAAGAAGTCCAGCTTGGTACCGCCGAGATTCGCCAGGTGTTCAAGTCCGGCAAGTTCGGCAACATCGCCGGTTGTATCGTCCGCAAGGGCACGATCAAGCGTGGCACTTCAGCCCGCCTGATCCGCGATGGAGTCGTCGTCAAGGACGAACTCACCATCGAGTCTTTGCGCCGCGAGAAGGACGACGTCACCGAGGTCCGCGAAGGCTACGAGTGCGGTATGACTCTGGGCTGGAAGGACATCCAAGAAGGCGACACTATTGAAACTTGGGAGATGCGCGAAAAGCCTCGCGACTAACCCACAGTTTTCGCCGGCCCCCGCTGAAAAGTGGGGGCCGGTCGTAATTTCCGTTAAGTTTAGAAAGTAGAAGTTTGAAGGGAGACCATCATGGCTGATCAGAACCGCCAGCGAAAGGTTGCCGACCGCATTAAGCAAACTGTTGCAAGTTTGCTTGAGCGCCGAATCAAAGATCCGCGACTCGGTTTCGTAACCATTACGGACGTTCGCGTAACCGGCGACCTGCAACACGCTACGATTTTCTACACCGTGCTGGGCTCAGAAAATGAAGCCAAGGACACGGCTAAGGCGTTGGAATCAGCCAAGGGACTGATCCGCTCGCAGGTTGGTAAAGCACTGGGCATTCGCCTGACCCCAACCATCGAGTTCCAAGCCGACGCGCTACCGCAGTCCGCCGCGCAACTTGAAGAGGCCCTAATGCGTGCCCGTGAGGCCGATGAACGCATTGCTGAGCAAGCGCGTTCCTCCAAATACGCCGGTGACGCGGACCCGTACAAGCGTAGCGAGGACCTCGAAGAGCGTGACGCACAGTAAGCGCCGCGGCCTTACCGTCCCGCGTTCGACAGTGAGCGCGCCGGACGGCCTCCTAATCGTTGACAAGCCCGCCGGAGTTACCAGCCACGACGTGGTCGCAGCAATCCGACGCCTGGCCGCAACCCGCAAGGTCGGCCACGCCGGAACCCTAGATCCGATGGCCACCGGCGTGCTTGTCATCGGCATCGGTAAAGCAACCCGACTGCTCACCCATATTGTTGGCGCCGACAAGGCGTATTCGGCGACCGTTGCGCTCGGCGCCTCCACCGACACCGATGATGCGGACGGGCAAATCACCGCGAGAGCAGGCCAGCCCGCCCTCATAAACGACGAATTTACGGCCCGGGTAGACAGTGAAATCGGAAAACTACGCGGCAACATCATGCAGGTTCCAACCACAGTTTCCGCGCTAAAAATTGACGGTCAGCGCGCGCACGAGCGTCATCGGGCCGGCGAAAAAGTTGAAATCCCCGCCCGACCCGTCACGATTTCGCGCCTGGAGCGAACCGGCCCAATAACGCCCGAAATCGCACGTTTTGACGACGAGGACGTGCCTGTGAGCTCGTTTGGTTTGGACGTGGAGTGCTCCTCGGGAACCTACGTGCGCGCGATCGCGCGCGACCTGGGTCAAGCGCTGGGAACGGGTGGATTCTTGACCTCGTTGCGCAGGACGCGAGTGGGGAAGTGGACACTCGAAGATGCCGTCACGATCGACCAGCTGGTCGCCCACGTGGAGGCCGAAAATGCGCGCGCGAACGCAGACGCCCGCGCGGAAAAAGGTGTCCAGATCGGCGGGCGCGCGCAATCCGAGGAAGCCTCAGACGCGGCCGCCAACGAGAATGGCGACGCGTCAGTGGGGGACAGCCAGGGAACTTCCGCTACTGACCCGCAAGCCGCGCCAATCCCCGTGATACCGCTCACGCGGGCGTGCACCCAGCAGTTCGCCAGCCTCGCCCTCGAATATGAAGAAGCCGAAGCACTGCGATACGGAAACGTCACGCGGCTACGTCCGCGCACACCCGACGGCGAAATTACGGCGTGCCTATGGAACGAGGACGTGCGAGCATTAGTAAGGCGTAAAGGCGATCGGTACGAGCCGGTTGTTGTATTTGCAACCGGGCCACTCGATTAGCGACGATATAAGAAATAGGACGGAGTTACAGATGCACAACCCCAAGAACGAACTTGGCTTGCGAGACATCAGCGCGGCGGGCAAGGAGCCCGGCGGCGGATGCGGTTGCGGCGGCCACGGCCACGGCAACGGAGGCGGCCGCGGACACGGTGGTGGCGGTTGCGGCTGCGGTGGTCACGGCGGTGGACACGGACACGGTCGCAGGCACGGAGGCGGCCACGGTGGTGGCGGCTGCGGATGCGGCGGTCACGGCGGCGGACACGGCCACTCCCACGAAGCGCAAGCGCAGGAGTAAAGTTCGAAGTGCCCGGCGCGCGTAGTGTTGCAACCGTAGCTCTACGCGCGTGGCGGTGCGCATCAGCGTCCAGATTAAACGTTAACTATTTCAAGGAATCGATTACCCAAAATGGTGATGACCGTATGGCGCGGGTTGGAAGAAGTTCCTTCCAGGCCTCGCACCGTTGCGACAATCGGAAACTTTGACGGCGTCCACCGCGGACACCAGAAGCTGGCCCGAACCTGCGTGGACCGCGCGCGTGAGCGCGAAGCGATTGCACTTGCAATCACGTTCTACCCGCACCCGGTCCAGGTTCACGCCCCGGAAAAGGACCTGCGTTTAATCACAACACTCGAAGACCGGTTGGACGCGCTCGCCGGGTATGGAATCGACGCGACGCTCGTGCTGGAGTACAACGAAAAACTCTACGAGCAATCCCCGCGCGAGTTCATTGAAAATCTAGTTAAAACTTTTGACGTGATGGGAATTGTCGTTGGCGAGGACGTGAAGTTCGGTAAGGACAACTCCGGCGACATCGGCACGCTCACCAGCCTGGGTGAAGAGTTCGGTTTCGAAGTATTCGCCCTGCCTGACATTGAGTCCGCGGAGGGCAAGCGCTGGTCGTCCTCGTGGATTCGCGAACTGCTTGACGAAGGTGACGTGCGCGAAGCGGCCCGCGTACTCGGCCGCCCCCACCGCATTCGCGGCATTGTCCAACACGGCGCGAAACGCGGCCGTGAAATGGGATTCCCCACCGCAAACCTGGATGAGCGCAGCGACGGCGTGATTCCCGCCGACGGTGTTTACGCCGGCTGGCTGATCCGCCGCGTTGAAGGCCAACCCGCCGGCGTGTTCATGCCCGCCGCGATCTCGGTGGGCACAAACCCGCAGTTTGATGGCGAAATCCGGACTGTTGAAGCCCACGTTTTGGGCCGGTCTGACCTGAACCTTTACGGCGAGGAAGTCGCCATTTCGTTCATCGAGCGCCTCCGCGACATGAAGTCGTTTGAGTCCGTGGACGCCCTCTTGGAACAAATGGATGACGACATTCGCGACGCGGCGTCCATTCTGGGCGTTGCCGTATCCGGACGCGTAGATCCGGAGTCAGTCACCGCGCGTTAAACACCTCAAGTGGGCAACATCACGTGTGAAAAGATCGCGGTCACGCCGCTAGAGGGCGGGCCTGGCGCGGCCACGTGATAGCCTAACGGATGCCGTCTATCGGCCACGGACGCGTTATGCCCGGGTGAACAGGCCCCGGAGCGCCGTGCAACGAGACATGAATAGGAGAACCCATGGCGCTTTCTAAGGACGTCAAGGAACAGATCATCAAAGAGTACGCAACTCACGAGGGCGACACGGGTTCGCCCGAGGTGCAGGTCGCACTGCTAACCCAGCGTATTCGCGACCTCACGGAACACTTTAAGACGCACAAGCACGACCACCACTCCCGCCGCGGCCTGATGCTGCTGGTTGGTAAGCGTCGTCGCCTTCTCGGTTACCTCGCGGATGTAGACATTGAGCGCTACCGTTCGCTGATCTCTCGACTAGGTTTGCGTCGCTAGGCTCGTGATCGGCCCGACTCCAGATGGAGCCGGGCCTTCTCGCATTACGGGCCCACCCGGTAAATGAGGGGCGAGTCGCCCCGCACAAGTTGAAGAAAATGGATTGCCCGCCGCCCGCGGTCCTCGGTAGTGGCCTCCGGAGTGAAATAAATCCGTGGGTCTCAATCGAAGGCCGAACCGTCGGGCAGTCCCCACAAATGCAAAGGAGACTTCCTCATGATGGAAGGAGATGACATCACCGCAGCCGAAACCGTTATTGATAACGGTAAGTTCGGCAAACGTGTGATTCGTTTCGAAACGGGCCGTCTAGCCCGTCAGGCAGCCGGTTCTGCCATGGTCTACCTAGATGATGAGACCGCAATCCTGTCGGCAACCGCCGTTGGAAAGCACCCGAAGGATCAGTTCGATTTCTTCCCCCTAACCGTTGATGTTGAGGAGCGCCAGTACGCTGCCGGCCGTATTCCCGGTGGTTTCTTCCGCCGCGAAGGTCGTCCCGGTGAGGACGCGATCCTCGCTGCTCGTCTGATCGACCGTCCTCTGCGCCCCGCATTCGTGAAGGGTCTGCGCAACGAGGTTCAGGTCATCGAGACGATCCTGGCTGTGAACTCGGATGACCCGTACGACGTGCTCGCGATTAACTCCGCTTCACTGTCCACCCAGATTTCCGGTCTGCCGTTCTCCGGCCCGATCGGCGGCACCCGCCTGGCCCTGATTGACGGCCAGTGGGTTGCATTCCCGCGCTACTCCGAGATGGAACGCTCGACGTTCAACATCGTTGTTGCCGGCCGCGTCGTTGATGGCGACGTTGCGATCATGATGGTTGAGGCCGGTGGCGGCGACAAGATGATCGACCTCATGGCAAACGGTGGCACCACTCCGACCGAGGATGTTGTTGCTGACGGTCTGGAGGCCGCTAAGCCGATCATTCGCCAGCTGTGCGAAGCTCAGCTTGAAATCGCGAAGACAGCGGGTAAGGAAACCGTTGAGTTCCCGCTGTTCCTCGACTTCGAGGACGAGCACTACGAGGCTGTGAAGAAGCTCGTTGAGAAGGATCTGTCCGAGGCCCTCACGATTGCGGAGAAGCTCAAGCGCGAGGATCGCATCGATGAGATCCAGGACGAGATGCTCGAGAAGCTGGAAGAGGACTTCGAGGACCAGTCCAAGGACCTGAAGGCCGCGTTCCGCGCGATCGAGAAGGAACTCATGCGCAACCGCGTCCTAACCGAGGGCGTTCGTATCGACGGTCGCAAGCCCGCCGAGATCCGCTCCCTGGCTGCTGAGGTTGAGGTTCTGCCGCGCGTTCACGGCTCGGCACTGTTCCAGCGCGGTGAAACCCAGATCATGGGCGTCACCACTTTGAACATGCTCCGCATGGAGCAGCAGCTGGACAACCTGTCGCCGAACCAGTCCAAGCGCTACATTCACCACTACAACTTCCCGCCGTACTCCACTGGCGAGACCGGCCGCGTTGGCTCCCCGAAGCGCCGCGAGATCGGCCACGGCGCCCTCGCAGAGCGCGCCCTCGTTCCGGTAATCCCGGCACGCGAAGACTTCCCGTACGCGATCCGTCAGGTTTCGGAGGCTCTCGGCTCCAACGGCTCGACCTCAATGGGTTCGGTATGTGCATCCACCCTGTCGCTACTGCAGGCTGGCGTGCCGCTACGCGCACCGGTTGCAGGCATCGCAATGGGCCTTATCACCGGTGAGGTTGACGGCGAGCAGAAGTCCGTTACCCTAACCGACATCCTCGGCATTGAGGACGGCTTTGGTGACATGGACTTCAAGGTTGCAGGTACCCGCGACTTCATTACCGCCCTACAGCTGGACACCAAGCTGGACGGCATCGACTCGCAGGTGCTGAAGAGCGCGCTGGCGCAGGCCCGCGAGGCTCGCTTCGCGATCCTAGACCTGATCCACCAGGCGATCCCGGAGCCGGATGAGATGTCCGTACACGCCCCGCGTATCATCACCGTTCAGGTTCCTGTAGAGAAGATCGGTGAGGTCATCGGCCCCAAGGGCAAGATGATCAACCAGATCCAGGAAGACACCGGCGCGGACCTCACGATTGAGGACGACGGCACGGTTTACATTGGCGCCGAGACCGGCGAGGCCGCTAACGCCGCCCGCGACATGGTCAACGCTATTGCTAACCCGCAGCTTCCCGAGGTCGGCGAACGCTACGTCGGCACGGTCGTTAAGACCACGTCGTTCGGCGCGTTCATCTCGCTCACCCCGGGCAAGGACGGCCTGCTACACATCAGCCAGGTTCGCCGCCTAGTTGGTGGAAAGCGTATCGACTCGGTTGACGACGTCGTACAGGTTGGCCAGCAGCTCGAGGTCGAAATCGCTGAGGTTGACGACCGCGGCAAACTGTCACTGCACGCAGTTGTTGACGAAGAAGCCGAAGCTAACGGCTCCGAGGACGGCGACGAGGGCGAAGACAAGAAGCGCTCCGAGGGTCGCCGCCGCGGTGGCCGCCGTCGCGATGATGAGGGCAAGGGCGGCGAGCGTCGCCGCAGCCGCTCACGCACGCGTCGCAGCCGCGAGGGTGACGACGAGTAACGAACCGCGATAAGCACTGCTAAATAGAGCAACACCGGGGAGGGCGCCACGCCCTCCCCGGTATTTCAATTTCAACCGGCAAACCTGTCGAATGAATGCGCAAATGCGGCACTGCACCAACTTTTTTGCCGTGCCTGCCAGGCGGCTTTAAACACGGCGTTTAACCCGGCGAAGGTCGATGAGGTAAACCGGGGCAAGTAGCGTTACAATGGCGCGGATGCTTGAAATTTCAGAACTCCCGCTGGTCCCGTCAACTGATGCGAACGCGTCGATGACGCTGTTAGACGATGAAACCCTAATCCGCCGCACCGTGTTGCCTGGCGGCGTGCGCGTGTTGTCGCAGCAAGTGCCCGCGCAACGCTCCGTGTCACTGTCCGTGTGGTCCCCGGTCGGGTCACGCGACGAGGCCGAAGCGGAGGCCGGCAGCGCCCACTTCCTGGAACACCTGCTTTTCAAGGGCACCAAGACCCGCACCGCGCAGGACATTGCGCATTCATTTGACGAGGTCGGTGGCGAATCCAACGCGGGCACCACCAAGGAGTTCACCTACTACTGGGCTAGGATCCTGCGCGAAGACATGCCGATGGCGGTAACCGTGCTAATGGATATGCTCACGTCCTCGATACTGGATAAGGACGAGTTTGAACGCGAACGCGGCGTCATTTTGGACGAGCTCGCGATGGGCAATGACGACCCGATGGAGGTCGTTCACGAAAACTTTTCCCTCGCGGTATTTGGTGAGCACCCGCTGGGCCGCCCGATTGGCGGAAGCGTTGAGACGGTGTCGGCCACGCCGCGCGAAAGCGTGATGGGGTATTACCGCGATAAGTACCGGTCGGACTCGCTCGTGGTAGTTGCAGCCGGCGCGGTTGACCACGATGAGCTGTGCGACCTGGTAGCCGCCTCACTGCAGACCGCGGGATGGTCCGCGGACCCGGGAAAGGCCCCCGAACGTCCGCGTCCGATCGGCGCTACGGGCGAGCTACCGGTGTATGAGTCTCGCGAGGTTGTAAAGGAAAAGCCGGGGGAGCAGGCCCACCTAATTATCGGAGGGCGCGGCCTCACCGCAAACGATGAGCGCCGCCCCGCAATGTCGGTTCTGCTTGGCATCCTGGGTGGCTCGATGTCTTCGCGCCTGTTCCAAGAGATCCGCGAGCGCCGCGGCCTGGCCTACACGACTTACGCGTTTGACACGGCTTACACGGATGCGGGTCACTTTGGGATGTACGCCGGTTGTGCGCCCGCGCACCTGGATACCGTGGAGAAGCTGATGCGTCAGCAGCTTGAGGATCTTGCGGGTGGGGGAGTTACCCAGCAGGAGATTGAGCGCGTGCAGGGGCAGTTGCGCGGTGGTTTGGCGCTTGGGTTAGAGGACTCGGGGGCGCGCATGAATAGGCTTGGCCGCGCGGAGGTTATCCATTCGCGTTTCACGCCGCTGGAGATCACGTTGCGCAATATTAATTCGATTACGCGCGACGACGTGGCCACCATGGCGCAGTATTTGCTTGACCAGCCGCAGTGTAAATCCGTGGTCGTACCGAGCAAGTAAACTTTTTGGCCACTAGAGTGGAGGCATGATGAAAGTTGCAGTTATTGGTGCCAAGGGCCGTATGGGCGGCACCGTTTGTGAAGCCGTACAAAATGCCGAAGACATGGAGCTGGTCGCAAAGCTTGACCAGGGTGACGCCGTCTCGACTGAGACGCTGAATGGTGCCGATGTTGCGGTCGTGTTTACCGTGCCGTCCGTGAAGCTCGATAACGTGCTGGATCTTTTGAAGGCTAACGTTCACGCTGTGGTGGGTACGTCCGGATGGTCCGAGGACGAGCTGGCAAAGGTGCGTGAAGCTCAGGGGGAGTCTGACGCGAACGTGTTCATCGCCCCGAACTTTGCACTGTCCGCGGTGCTTGCGATGGAGTTTGCCGCGAAGGCTGCCCCGCTGTTTGAGTCGGTGGAGATCATCGAGATGCACCACCCGAACAAGGTGGACGCCCCGTCGGGAACGGCCGCTGCAACTGCGACGAAGATTGCTGAGGCCCGCAAGGCCGCGGGTGTTGGCGCGGCCCCTGACGCAACTGAAACTGACCCCGAAGGCACTCGCGGCGGCCGTTTTGATGACGTGCCCGTGCACGCGGTGCGACTGCGCGGTATTACCGCAACCGAAGAAGTTTTGCTCGGCAACCCCGGCGAGGTCCTAACGATTCGCACCGACACGTTCGACCGCGCCTCTTTCATGCCCGGCGTGCTCCTCGCGGTTCGCAAGGTAGCCGGCCTTGACGGCCTGACCGTCGGCTTGGAAAACCTACTCGACCTCTAGCCGCCCGGGGCGTACCGGCACCGCGAGGCCTGCCGAGCCGCCCTCATACGCAAAAATTCACATACAAATCAGTTAGGACGCAATGTCTGTTTTTGACCGCTTCCAGCACAAGAGTGCCCTGAACGCCGACCGCTCCGTGCGCCCCGCAGTGCCGCAAGACGCGCGCGTGATCGCCCAGATTCAGGCGGCAAATATGCTCACCTCGCTTGCTTCGGGGATCGATGGAAGCCTAGATCCGTCCGTACCCGCAGCGCTTGATACAAACGACATGATGAGGACGTGGCGCTCCACTATCGAACAGCCCGCCGGGGCGGGGCAGCGCGTACTCAGCGCACTTGACGGAGCGCTAGTCGTCGGCTTTGCGGCCGCCGTACCCGGCGCGGGGGTTGAGGAAGTCAAAGGCCTAGAGGAAGCCGGCACCGAGATCATCGCCCTCGAAGTCGAATCCGGACAAGTGGGCAACGGACACAGGTCGCGCCTGCTGGCCGCCGCCACCGACCTTGCCAAAGACGAGGGCGCCAAAAACGTGCGCACCTGGATCATCGCCGGCGACGACGAGCGCATCCGATTCTTCCAGGAGGCCGGCTTTGGCCCCGCCGGAGTCATGCGCAAACTCGAAGTTGGCCCCCACACCGTGATCCAACACCTGTGGTGGGCACAGCTGTAACCCAAAGACGCAGGCCCGCGGCCCGAAAGGGATGCGGGCCCGCCCTCGTAAACCAACAACCCACGCAACCCAAACCGCCGGAACACCCGTTGGAACCGGCCCGAAAATGGTCAGGTGAAGGACCATGTTCCGGACGGTTACAGACAACGCAAAAAGTGGAAGCTACGATAAGCACATGAGTAGTGAAGTCTTCAGCCCGATTGGTCAAGTATCCGTAGCAATGGTCACGCCGTTTAAGGCGGATGGATCACTAGACGTGGACTCGGCGGTGAAGCTCGCGCGCCACCTCGTGGACTCCGGCGTGGACTCCATCCTCGTATCAGGCACCACCGGCGAAGCACCAACGACGTACCAGCCGGAAAAGGACGACCTTACTCGCGCGGTTGTTGAAGCAGTAGGCAACGACGCTTACGTGCTGGCCGGCGCGGGGTCGAACGACACGGCGCACGCGATTCGCATGGCGGTTTCAGCGCAGGAATGCGGCGCTGACGGCCTGCTGGTGGTTTCTCCGTACTACAACCGCCCCAGCCAAAAGGGCCTGCAGGCGCACGTAGACGCCATCTTGGAAGCCACGACGCTGCCCGTAACCCTGTACGACATTCCGGGCCGCACGGGGCTCGCATTCTCAGACGAAACCCTGGACTACCTAGCCCAAAACGAACGCATAGTGGCAGTCAAGGACGCAACCGGCAACCCCGCCCAAGCATTGGAACGCATGGACCGCACCGGGCTCGCGTACTACTCCGGCGACGACGCGCTGAACTACATCCTGCTGTCCGGAGGAGCGTCCGGCATCATCTCGGTGGTGGGCCACGTGGCAGGCCCGTACTTCCGCAAGATGGTCGACGCGATCAACGACGGCCGCTTCGAAGAAGCCCGTGACATTCACCGCCAGTTGCGCCCGCTGATCGACGCGATCATGGGAGGCGGCCAAGGCGCCGTCATGGCGAAGGCCGCCGTTTACCTGCAGGGAATCATCGCCTCCGACAGGCTCCGCTTGCCGCTCGTCCCCGCCGACCCGCAGGACATCGACCGCCTGCGCAAGGTCATGGAGGACCTCGAACTGCTCTAAGCAAAGACCCGGCCCGCCGTGGGGGAAACCCCGCCGCGGGCCTCGTCTTCGAATCCCCGCCGCGGGCCGGACCTCGCTTAGTAAACCGGTATTGGCGGCATGTTGCCCGCCAATTTTGCACGCGGTTTAAAGTGGTGTGCGTAGGTCATTAGCCGAGCGGCCTCGTTCATGGCACAATTAAAACCATGATGCCTCTTTATGATGACCTTCCCGAACCTGCCAAACTACAACCGGGCACCCTGCGGGTGACCCCACTGGGAGGGCTCGGAGACATCGGTCGTAACATGACCGTTTTCGAGGTCGACGGTGAACTGCTGATTGTCGATTGCGGCGTTTTGTTCCCGGAGGATTCCCAGCCCGGCGTTGACCTGATTTTGCCTGACTTTTCTGCGATTTCAGACCGCCTCGACGACGTCGTTGGCCTGGTGTTGACCCACGGTCACGAAGACCACATTGGGGGCGTCCCATTCCTGCTTAAGCACCGCCCGGATATTCCGATTTACGGTTCCGAACTCACGCTCGCGTTTGTGCGTCCGAAGCTGGACGAGCATCGCATCAAGGGCCACGACCTCAATATCGTTGCCGAGGGCGAGAGACTAAAACTTGGCAACTTCGACCTGGAGTTCGTGTCGGTCACACACTCGATCCCCGACGCCCTGGCTGTGTTTATCCGCACGTCCGCGGGTAAGGCCCTAATCACGGGTGACTTCAAAATGGACCAGCTACCCCTGGACGGGCGCTTAACCGACCTGCGTTCATTCGCTCGTTTTGGTGAAGAGGGCGTCGACCTGTTCCTGGTGGACTCCACAAACGCCGAGGTTCCGGGCTTTGTCACGCCCGAGCGAGAGATCGGCCCCGTCCTCAATGATGTATTCCAAAACGCTACCGGCCAGATTGTTGTGGCATCGTTTGCATCCCACGTTCACCGGGTGCAACAAGTTTTTGACGCGGCGGTGCGCACGGGCCGTAAGGTCGCGCTGATTGGGCGTTCAATGGAACGCAACATGCGTATCGCTGCGGAGCTGGAGTTCTTAGACATTCCGGACGACGTGATCGTGTCCAGTAAGGAAATCGCGCAGCTGCCGGAAAATCAGCGCGTCTATATGGCAACTGGTTCGCAGGGCGAACCCATGGCCGCACTTTCGCGCATTGCGCACGGCACGCACAAGTTCGTGGAAGTCGGGCCGGGCGACACTGTCGTGTTTGCCTCCTCGCTGATTCCAGGCAACGAAAACCCGGTTTACCGCGTCATTAACGGCCTCATCAAATTGGGCGCGAAGGTAGTGCACCAGGCCAACGCGAAGGTCCACGTGTCGGGCCACGCAGCGGCCGGCGAGCTGATTTACTGCTACAACATCATCCAACCCAAGAACGTCATGCCCATCCACGGCGAGATCCGCCACCTGGTTGCAAACGGCGCCCTCGCCGTGAAAACGGGTGTTCGCCCCGAACGCGTAGCGCTTGCCGAAGACGGCGTCGTCGTCGACCTGGTAGACGGTGAAGCCACGGTAGTCGGCGCAGTCCAGTGCGACTACGTTTACGTCGACGGCCGCAGCGTCGGCGAAATCGACGAGTCCGAACTCCACGATCGCCGCGTCCTCGGCTCCGAAGGCTTCATATCCATTTACGCCGTCGTCGACCTAGATAGTGAAATGGTGCTTTCTGGCCCCACAATCAAGGCGGTCGGAATGGCCGAAGACGACTCCGTATTTGATGAAATTTACGAGGACGTTGCCGACGCCCTGCAAGAAGCTGTACAAGCCCCGGAGGCCGACACGTACACCTGCCAGCAGGCGATGCGCCGCGTCCTGGGCCGCTGGGTCGCGCGCAAGCTGCGCCGCCGCCCAATGATCGTGCCCGTGGTTGTCGAACAGTAGCACTGGCCGAGCGACGGACACAGCAGATAGAAGAGGATTATTTTGGGACGCTTTCTTTCCACGCAACCGGTCGTGTTGAACCTGCCGACCTCGATCCACCGCCTGCCTTCGCGCGGCAGTATGATTCAGGCGCGTTCGGTGCTGTCCAGCCCCGGCGGTGGCTTCATCGGCATGGCAGCGGTGACACAAACGGGTGTGGAAACCGGAATGCTGTCGGTGCTTGGCACCGGGCCGAACTCGTTCATGGTTCGCCAAGAGCTGTCCAAACACGGCGTGAAAATCCTTACCGACGAGGCAATCGGCGACATCGGTGTTGCAATCCAGCTAGTTGAGGACGATGGCAACACGACCGTCGTGATCTCCGCTGGCATCGAGTCCGACCCCTCTATGGAGGAACTTGAAAAAACCGAGTTCCAAGAGGGCGACGTCCTCCTCGCACACGGCGCAGCGCTTGGCACACCCGAAGTTGCGAAACAGTTTTCCAAGTGGATCAGCGGCATCGACGAGTCGGTCAAGGTAGTTTTGGCGCCCTCCCCACTGGTCGATCAAATCGAACCAGAAGTGTGGCCCGCACTGTTAGCGCGCGCGGACGTCCTCACTATGAATCTGCGCGAAAGCTCCCTGCTACCCGCCATGCTGCGCAAACTTGACGACGAAAAAGAACTGCGCGACTACTTAAAGCCCGACTGCATTCAAGTGACCCGAATGGGGGCGCTCGGATGCGAGTACCGACGCGGCGTTGACGGTCAACGGGTCATGGTGCCGGCGTTCCCAACAGAGTCGGTAGACACCTCCGGAGTGGGGGACGTGCACGTCGCAATCATGTGCGCCGGACTGGTACGAAACCAAGACATCGAAGCGTCAATCCTCATGGCGAATGCCGCGGGCGCGGTCATGATCTCACACGCCTACACCTTCCCCGTCCCAAGCATGCGCGAGATCGCGGATGTGATGACTTTCGGAGCCGGAGAAGGCGGCGTGCCCTCCTAGACAAATCCGAGCGGCGCGGTAGCTTGGAAATACTATGGCACAAAAATCTCCCGCTAAAAGTGGGCGCAAAAGAAAGCCCGCAGCGCAGAGCAAACGACCAGCAAAAAACACCGGCCCGTCGCCACTGATGACCATGTTCCAGTCGATTGGCCGCAGTTTTGTGAACGCCGGCCGGTCTTTCGCGCAGATGGATCCGCAGCTTCGCCGCGATGGTTTCGCGTTCATCCTGTTTGCACTGGCCGCAATATTTGCGCTTCGTGAATGGTTCCAAATCTCCGGAACCGCGGGGGACATCATTCACCACATTGCCGCGGGCGCGGTCGGACTGTTCTCCGTTGTCGTCCCGCTCGCCCTTGCCGGCTGGGGTGTTGGCCTGATTGCGGCTCGCCGCCGCTACCGCGTGCCACACCGGTTCGCCGGAAGCCTCGGCATCGCAACGGCCCTGACCGGCCTCGTTCACGTCAGCCAGGGCAATCCACCCATTAAAGATTTTGACCGCATCGAAGCTGCCGGCGGCGTACTCGGCTGGTTTTTCGGGTATCCGCTCGCAACCCTACTGTCGGGTTGGGGCGCCGCGATCCTGCTAGTTTTACTGCTTGCCTACTCCGTCCTCATTGGCACACAAACGCCAATCACGGAAGTTCCCGAACGCGTTCGATCGTTCACGGGCCGCTTCAAGTCCAATAAAAACAAGGATAATGCGAATGAGGACGGGCCGGGCCGGCTCGACTCCTACGACGCAGACGAAGCGTTTGCTACCGCGCATGAGGTTGAAGAAGATACCACGCGGGCGATGCTTCCTCCCGCGCTGGACGATGATGCCGAATACGAGGACGAGCCCGCTTCCTTTGAAACGGATACTGCAGAGCCGGAGGCTCCCGAGGAGTCAACTCAGCTGATGCCAGCCGCGACCACGTCGCTACCAATCGGCGTGCAGCCGGAGCTGGAAGACGGCATGGTGTACGAGCTTCCCGACGAAACGTTGCTGATTAAGGGCCCGCCCCACAAGACGAGGTCGTCAGCCAACGACTGGGTGGTAAACGCACTGCAGGGCACGCTCGACGAGTTCGGTGTGGACGCGAAAGTCACCGGATTCTCGCGCGGGCCGACGGTCACGCGCTACGAAGTAACGCTCGGAGCCGGCGTTAAGGTTGAACGCATCACGCAACTGTCAAAGAACATCGCCTACGCGGTCGCGTCCTCAGAAGTGCGCATTCTTTCGCCAATCCCGGGCAAGTCCGCGATCGGTGTGGAGATTCCAAACTCGGACCGCGAAACCGTGGCGCTCGGTGACGTCATGCGGTCGGGGGCCGCCCGTCGTAACGAACATCCCCTGGTCGTCGGCGTTGGCAAGGACGTCGAGGGCGGCTACGTCGTCACCAACATTGCAAAGACCCCGCACCTGCTGGTTGCTGGCGCTACCGGATCGGGTAAGTCCTCGTTCATTAACTCGATGATCACGTCGATCATGATGCGCGCAACGCCCGCCCAGGTTCGCATGATTTTGGTCGATCCTAAACGCGTGGAGCTCACAATTTACGAGGGCATCCCGCACCTGATCACTCCGATTATCACCAGCCCAAAGAAGGCGGCGGAAGCTTTGGAGTGGGTCGTAAAAGAGATGGACCACCGCTACGACGACCTCGCAGCATTCGGCTTCAAACACATCGACGACTTCAACAAGGCCGTCATAGCAGGCCAAGTGCAACCGCCGGCAGGATCAGAACGCAAGCTCGCGCCCTACCCGTACCTGCTGGTCGTAGTTGACGAACTCGCCGACCTCATGATGGTCGCCCCGCGCGACGTGGAAGCCTCAATCCAACGCATCACCCAGCTGGCCCGCGCCGCAGGTATCCACCTGGTACTCGCAACCCAGCGCCCGTCCGTGGACGTCGTCACCGGCCTCATCAAATCGAATATTCCCTCACGCCTCGCATTCGCAACGTCTTCAATGCAAGACTCCCGCGTGATCTTGGACCAGGGGGGAGCCGAGAAACTCATCGGTAAGGGCGACGCCCTCTACCTGCCGCAAGGATCAGGCAAACCCATGCGCGTTCAAGGCGCGTGGGTAACAGAATCCGAAATCCGCGACGTCGTCGAACACGTCAAGGACCAGATGAAACCGGTCTACCGCGAAGACGTCATCCAACCGGCAAAGAAACGACAGATCGCCGAAGACATCGGCGACGACCTGGAAGACCTGCTACAGGCTGCGGAACTCGTTATCTCTACGCAGCTTGGTTCCACATCGATGCTGCAACGCAAACTACGCATCGGGTTTGCCCGCGCCGGACGCCTGATGGACCTGCTGGAATCCCGGGAAGTCGTGGGCCCCTCAGAAGGCTCAAAGGCACGCGAAGTTCTGGTTCCACCCGAGGAGCTACCGCGCGTACTGGCAATGCTTCGAGGGGACGAGCCGCCAGAGGATACACTTTCATCAGAGCCCGACCCGGACGACGATGACGGTTCGGAAGACGCCTGGGAACTCACGGGCCGGTATTAGGAGTAAAGATGAACAAGGCTGAAATGGACGACAACGTCTCTAGGGTGCATTCCGGAGAGAACATTTGGAACCTTCCAAACGTTCTAACCATGGTGCGCCTGGTCCTAGTCCCGGTGTTCATCGTGCTGTTGCTAAACGGAGCGACGGCGGCACTGTGGGCAGCATTCTTTGTCTTCATCGTCGCCGCACTAACCGACCTGTTTGACGGCAAGATCGCACGCGCCCGCAACCTGATTACCGACTGGGGCAAAATTTGGGATCCGATCGCCGACAAGGCCCTAACCCTCGGCGCGTTCCTGACCCTGTCCGTTATCGGTATTTTGCCGTGGTGGTTCACAGTCATCGTCGCCATTCGCGAACTGGGCATTACATGGATGAGGTCGTACCTGCTGAAGCGGGGGATCGTGGTTGCCGCTAACTCCGGGGGCAAGCTAAAGACAGTCAGCCAGATGACACTGATCCTGTTCCTCGTCTTCCCGTGGGACGCCGTCCTCACAATGGAAAACGCAATCTTTGAATCCACACCCCTTGCCGTAGTACGTTGGATTCTAATCGGCATCGCGTTCATACTGACAGTGTGGTCAGGCCTGCAGTACGTGATTGCCGCAGTAAAAATGGAGAAGTGAACATAGGGCGAAAGTCCCGCAATCTCGCGGTTTTGGAAGGGTTAGCCCATCAAGCTTTGAGATGCACCCGTCAAAACAAACAGAGGTATAGGCCACTTTTAGGATCGGAATAATATTGCTACAACCTCGGTTTACATTGATATGACGCGAAATATAGTAAAACCGGTTCGCGCACCCCAAAGGGGTGTGGCGAGAACCGCACCCAAAAACAACGTACTAAGAGTGCGGGAACGCCAGACGACAAGGTACGGTACAAACATGCAGACATCACCAATAGAACCACCTACTCTTAGGGAGCACATTGGGGACGTACTGCGCCTAATTCGCCGCGCTCAAGGACGCACTCTTCGCGAGGTTTCCTCTGACGCACAAGTTTCACTGGGGTATTTATCCGAAGTGGAACGTGGGCAAAAGGAAGCATCTTCCGAACTGCTTGCAGCGATTTCAAAGGCTCTGGGAGTACCGCTTTCGTTCGTACTCCGCGAAGTAGCCGACAGGATCGCCCTCATGGAAGGTGTAGACATTCCCGATACTGTCCCCGCTTCACTAATGGATGAAACCCTGGAAGATCGAATAACCCTGCTGAGTTGATTTTGTGACAATTTCAGAGTTCTGGAAAAGCATCGAAGCTATCTTCGGATCCTGCTACGGAAGGTCCCTGGTCGGAGACCTGTTCCTGCCCAAGCTGGGCGGAACCGGTGAGCAGGCGCTCAAGAATGGCGTGGATCCCGAAGTCATCTGGGACGAGCTCATTCGCGAAACCGACATGGGTGAGGAAGCGCGCTGGATCCACAGGCAGGCTAAAGTTCTAAGGTAGCCCTAACAGCCCTGGACGAATAGAGATCTTTCATGAGCACTTTGCGTGAGTGCCGCACGTTTAGCAACGTGCACTTCATTTACAACCCGCAGTCTGGAAACCAAACCATTCAGCGCAATGTTGGCACTTTGGCATCCAAACTTTCTAGAGTCTTCCCACACGCGCACGTCAGCATCGAGCCCACCGCCGGACCAGCGGATGCGACAAAATACGCAAGGCGCGTTGCACAGCAGTACGGCAGTGACGCCGTAGTCGTTATTGCGGGCGGGGATGGCTCTGTATCCGAAGCGGCAAACGGATTAATCGGCAGCGAAACACCCCTGCTGGTGCTGCCCTACGGTACCGGAAACGACCTGGCGCGAACGCTATACCACGGCGGCTCAAACAGCCCCCACGACATTTTGGAAGCCTTCCGCGCCGGCGAAGGTAACGTGCGCGTTGAAGCCATGGATTCGATCCGTGTAACCGGAAAAAATGTGCGCGTAAGCGGTGGCCAGATTCAACAAGAACTGGACTACCACTGCGTAAACGTGATCTCGATCGGCTTAGACTCGCGGGTCGCGATCGTTGCGGACAGCATCCACCGGCGGGTTCCGTGGCTACTTGGAATGAGCTACCCGATCGGTATCGTAGCGGCACTTACAAAACCGCGTGACGCTCGCATGCGGCTGGTTAGGCATTCGGGCACCGAAGTGGAGACGGTCGAGCGCGACTACACGCTGTGCGCGATCGGTAACGCCTCCTACTACGGCGGCGGGTTCTTGCCACACCCTGACGCGCGCATCAACGACGGCCTCATGAATCTTCTGACAGCCCGCCCGCTTGCCCTTACAGAAATCGTGAAGCTACTTGGCAAGTTCCGCTTCGGCGAGCGGATCCCAAGCGATGTCGCAACTTACGAACAAGCCGACAAAATCACCATTGAAGCGCTTTCCGACGAACTCGTAATCACCTTGGACGGCGAAGGATTCTACGCGGATAAGATCGACGCCGAGGTCGTGCCCGGCGCGCTAAACGTAGTGCTTCCAGCCAGCTGGAACCGCCCTCAAGCCCTTTTGTAAAACGCTTTCTATAGCCTTTTGTGGCGCCTCGCAACGCTGGTTTGCGCCCCTTGCTAGGGGTGGGAACTGTGCTTGGAATTGCACTTTTAAACGCGGGCGTGTCACGAGCAGTCGAACATGTGTTCGTCGTATGCTTATCCACAGATCGTGCTCCGCGGCTTAGCGCACAGCGGGTGCGGCTCGAAAAGAGATGTCCGTGGTCGGGCATAGCATGATTGGCGTACCCGGAGAGGGACACATACGTCTCACCGACCAGCCCGTAAACGCGTGCGGAGAGCGCGCTCGATCCTATAGGAGAACACATGGCTGTTGCTACAGACCGCAATAAGGCACTTGAACTTGCCCTGAGCCAAATCGACAAGCAGTTTGGTAAGGGATCCGTAATGCGACTCGGTGACGACTCGCGTCCCGCAGTCAGAGTGATTCCCACGGGATCGTTAGCGCTTGACGTGGCCCTCGGCGTGGGCGGCCTTCCGCGCGGTCGTGTAATCGAAATCTACGGCCCCGAATCTTCCGGTAAAACCACCGTCGCGCTACACGCGGTTGCATCCGCGCAGAAAGCCGGCGGAAACGCAGCATTCATTGACGCCGAGCACGCCCTCGACCCCGAATATGCAAAAAAGCTAGGTGTGGATACTGATTCGCTACTGGTATCCCAACCCGATACTGGTGAACAGGCGCTGGAAATCGCGGACATGCTGATCCGCTCGGGCGGCATCGACATTATCGTTATTGACTCGGTTGCGGCGCTTGTCCCGAAGGCCGAAATTGAGGGCGAGATGGGTGACTCGCACGTGGGCTTGCAGGCAAGGCTCATGTCGCAGGCACTCCGTAAGATCACCGGCGCACTGTCGGGTACGGGTACGACCGCGATCTTCATCAACCAGCTACGTGAAAAGATCGGCGTGTTCTTCGGATCCCCGGAGACCACGACGGGCGGTAAGGCGCTGAAGTTCTACGCGTCCGTCCGCATCGACGTGCGCCGCATCGAAACCCTGAAGGAAAAGGGCAACCCGGTTGGTAACCGTACGCGCGCCAAGATCGTTAAGAACAAGATGGCTCCGCCGTTCAAGCAGGCCGAGTTCGATATCCTGTACGGTCTTGGAATTTCACGCGAAGGCTCGATTATCGACATGGGTGTGGAGACCGGCATTATCAAGAAATCCGGCTCGTGGTTCACGTACGGCAGCGACCAGCTTGGTCAGGGTAAAGAAAACGTGCGCTCATTCTTGAAGGACAACCCGGAGCTCAGCGACGAGATCGAACACAAGATCCTGGTCGAACTGGGTATTCGTCCCAAGGATGAGGACGGCTCTGACACTGCCGGAGGCGACGCTGACGCAAAAGCCACTGACTCAAAGGCAGCAAAGGGTGCGGCAAGCAAGACCGCCAAAGCCAAGGGTACGGCCGCCAAGACGAACAAGAAGATTGACCCCGCAGAGGACGCTGGCTTCTAGTGGTTTCGTTTTACGACCCCGATGAGCACGTTAAGAAAAAACACGTAGACATCGAGGCGCGAAAGAAGCGACGCCAGGCCCGCATCGAGCGGGCTGCCTCCCTGGAAGGGGAAGAAGCCGTCGCGGAGGCCAAGGAAGTGGCGCTACGCCAGCTTGATAGGCAAGACCGCTCGCGCGGAGAACTAGAATCCAAACTGCGCGAGCGCGGCTATCAGCCAGATGCCATCGAGGCGGCACTTGACCGCCTGGCAGAAGCCGGCTTAGTCGACGACGAACGCTTCGCCCGCATGCTTGTGCGCACCCGTCACAGTGAGCGCGGCCTGGTTGGCCGCGCACTCGTGCAAGAGCTTCGTAAGAAAAAGATTCCACCCCACGTCATTGATGTGGCTATGGAAGAAGTCGAGGACGCCGACCCGGAGGCTGTTGCTCGCGACCTGGTCGAGCGCCGCGCACGCTCAATGACAGGGGTAGACCGAGAGAAGCAATTTCGCAGGCTGACTTCCTTCCTTGCTCGCAAGGGATACAGCCCCGGAATGTGCATGCACGTGGTTAACTCTGTACTGGATGAACAAGGGGAGGGAGTCGAACATGACTGACGACGCGGCGACACTGGTTGATCAGAACTTGAGTGTTGCAAAACAGATCATCGAGACCCTAACCCGCGCGGGCTTGTCGGTTGCAACCGCGGAGTCGTTGACCGGCGGGTTGCTAAGTAGCGCCCTCGTGGACGTTCCGGGAGCATCGGAATGCATGCGCGGCGGCGTGACCACCTACCAAACACCCATGAAATCCCGCGTGTTAGCAGTGGATGAGGGCCGTCTTGAAGAATACGGCCCCGTTGATCCCAAGGTCGCTGAGCAGATGGCGCTGGGTACGGCGGAACTGTTTGACGCTGACTTCGGGGTTTCCACAACCGGCGTTGCGGGGCCGGGCCCCTCCGATGGGCACCCGGCCGGAACGGTGTACGTGGGCGTATGGAAACGCAGCGAGGACCTAGTAGACGTCAGGCGGTACCAGTTTGAGGGCGACCGCGCCGAAGTGCGGGCGCAGGCCGTCTCGGCGGCGCTTAGTCAACTAGCCCTCGCGGTGGCCTAGGCGTTTCCAGGAACGTCCTCGCCCTTGGTGAACGCAACCCACTGGCCGTGGAAGTCGCGCGCCAAGTCGAGCGGGGGAGTAAGCCCAATCATCGGATGGCCCATCGGCTCTTCTAACAGGTCGAAGGCGAACGGCATGTCAATGCAGTGCCTCGACCACTGCTGCACCTGATCAACACCGGGGTCATCCAGGGCGGGGGACCACTCAAACAAGTAGAAAGCCGTGTGCGCCGCGCCGTTTGCTTTGCGGTGCTCCATGATGTCTCGCGCGGGTTTTACAAAAATCGCGTCGGTTACGACCTGGCCCATGATTAGGCTCGTCGTGTTAGCGCGCGGATGCTTCGCCATGTAATCTTCCGGGTTTTCGAGCCCGCCCTCGCGCAATACTTCCAACGGGTCCAACTTGTCGAGTTCGCCGGACATATTGGACAGGATGTCGGTGAACTCTTCGGAGGTGGCCGTCAAAAACAGGGGCTTGTCAGCGCCGACTGCGCGTCGCACGCCCTCGGGAATGGAAAACGGGATGATCTCGCCGTCTTGCCACGGCGTGAACGGCAGGTCCGACATCGGAATGCCCGCGATGCGTTCGGCGACGAACTTTGCGGCGCCCGGCCATTTTTCGAAGATGAGTTTTTCAACGCGGACTTCGGCGTCGGTGATTTGATCCGCCACTGCGTGCAGCTCGCTGACCGTGAGGCCGACTCCGAGCTGATCGGCGAGTAGCTCAGCGCGACGCTGTGCCTCCTTCGCGGACATGGGTGGCAGTACGCCAGATTCACTGATCGCGCGGTCGAAAAGGTCCTGCGATGACGGGGAAGTTAAATGTGCGAGGACGGATCCGCCCCCTGCGCTTTGCCCAGAGATAGTGACTCGGGTGGGATCGCCACCAAAGTTCGCGATGTTCTCACGAACCCACTTCAGGCCCGCCTGCTGGTCAAGGAAACCGCGGTTTGCGGGCGCGTCGGACACCCAGCCGAAGCCCTCAAAACCCAAACGGTAAGAGATCGAGACAAACACGATGCCTTTGGCGGCAAACTTGCGTCCATCCGACAGTGGGGAAGCGGCGACACCGGACTTGAAACCGCCGCCGTGAATCCACACCAGGACCGGCAGGTCCTTTGCGTCGCGCGGCGCCCACACATTGAGGTTTAGGATCTCATCACCTGGGATCGACGGATCCACCAGCAGAGCGTCATCGGAGTAGGGGCGCTTCTGCGGCGTCGGCGGTAGCTCGGTGCAATCGCGCGGCTCGGCCCAACCTTCGTGCGCCCTCGGGGCATCAAGAAAAAAGTCACCAGCTGGAGCCGCCGCGTATGGGATTCCGAGCCACAGCAAACAGTTCGGATCCTGCGGGTGAACCTTGCCCTTAACGGGGCCGAATGAAGTATTGACGATAGTCATGAAAGCTCCTATGCCTGCTAGATGCCTCCAGGCTACCGCCGCGGCGGAGGCGGCGAAAGCAGGAGGCCTTGTCCCACGCCAGCCACCGCTCCGACGCGGGTGCGAAACTACAAGCGCGAGTGTATGGGCGTGAACACGCTCTTCAGTTCGTCTAACGCGGCGGAGCGCATTAGAATCGTTGCGATGACTACAACGACTTTGCCTCGCACCTACCTAATCCGCACGCTTGGATGCCAAATGAATGTGCACGACTCCGAGCGCATGGCCGGCCTGCTTGAATCCTCCGGGTATGTGGCCGCCCAAAGCGTGCCTGAAATCGCCGCGCGCGGCACCGAAGCCGGTGACGGCGGTGCGGACGTCGTCGTGATTAACACGTGCTCTGTTCGCGAAAACGCGTCCAACCGCCTGTTTGGAAACCTCGGCCAGCTCGCGCAGGTTAAGCGCGAACGCCCGGGAATGCAGATCGCGGTGGGCGGCTGCCTGGCGCAGCAAATGCGTGAAAACATCGTGAAACGCGCCCCGTGGGTGGACGTCGTTTTTGGTACGCACAACATTGACGTCCTCCCGGCGCTCCTAAAACGTGCTGAACACAACCGTGAAGCCGCGGTGGAAATCGAGGAATCCCTCAAAGTCTTCCCGTCCACGCTGCCAACTAAACGCGAGTCGGTTTACTCCGCGTGGGTGTCAATCTCGGTGGGTTGTAACAACACGTGCACGTTCTGCATCGTCCCGCACCTGCGCGGCAAGGAACGCGACCGTCGCCCCGGCGAAATCCTTCGCGAAGTTGAAGCCGTCGTGTCCGAGGGCGCCATTGAGGTGACGCTACTGGGCCAAAACGTGAACTCGTACGGGGTGAGCTTCGGTGAGCGCGGCGCGTTTGCCGACCTGCTACGCGCTGTTGGGAAGGTCGAAGGGTTGGAGCGCGTGCGCTTTACGAGCCCGCACCCGGCCGCGTTTTCTGATGACGTGATTGCCGCAATGGCGGAGACGCCGAACGTGATGCCGAGCCTGCACATGCCGCTACAGTCCGGCTCGGACCGTATTTTGCGCGCGATGCGCCGCTCGTACCGCCGCAAGAAGTTCATGGGGATTCTTGACCGCGTTCGCGAAGCAATCCCGGATGCCGCAATCACAACCGACATTATTGTCGGCTTCCCCGGCGAAACCGAAGAGGACTTCCAACAAACCCTCGAAGTGGTCGAGCAAGCCCGCTTCACCTCCGCATTCACCTTCCTGTATTCGCCGCGCCCGGGAACGCCCGCGGCCGACATGGAGGAACAAGTCCCGCACGACGTCATGCAGGACCGCTACGAGCGCCTAATCGCCCTCCAGGAACGAATCACCGAAGAGGATTCAAAGAAGTGGGAAGGCCGCGAAGTCGAAGTTTTGATTGTTGAGGACGGAGGCCGCAAGGACCGGGCGGCACGCCGCATTTCCGGGCGTGCGCGCGACAATCGGCTCGTGCATTTGTCGCTACCGGAGGGCGTGACCTACGGGGCGGACGTGCGCCCCGGTGACATGGTGCGCGCGGTGGTGACGCACGCGGCTCCTCACCATTTGGTTGCAGATTCGGGTATTCAGGGTGGACTGTTTGAGATTCGCCCGACGCGCGCCGGCCAGGTTTGGCACGAGCGTCAAGAAAACCCGGACATGGCGAACCGCGTGAGCCTCGGCATTCCAACGCTTCGCCGCTAGTTCTACAGATTTGGGGGACAAATGTCTGAAACCGCCGCGAAACCCGTAACAGTAATGTTTGCGTGCCGCCAGAATGCGGGGCGCTCGCAGATCGCCGCAGCCATCATGAAGGAGAAGGCACCCGAGGGCGTGACCGTCCTGTCCGCGGGAACAACTCCCGCCGATGAGGTCCACCCCGAAACCATCCAGTTGCTAGACGAGATGGGCCTGTCGCTAGTCAACGAACAGCCGCAAATATTACGGGACGAGGACGTGAAGGCCTCCGACTGGGTCATCACCATGGGGTGCGGCGAGTCATGCCCCATCTACCCGGGCAAACAGTACGAGGACTGGGAAGTCCAGGACCCGTCCGGCCAACCCATCGAGGTTGTACGAAGCATCCGCGACGATATTGAGGGCCGCGTGGACGACCTCTTAAATCGAATTTCGCAAGGCCTGTAGGCCGTCTAGATTGGCGGAATGAGGGCGGGAATCTGCTCGCTGGCTTGCTCGCAGTACGCAACCGAACGCGCGAGGGCGATCGCGAACTGGTCGGTGGATAGGCCCGCGCCCGCAAAATACGCGCAGTCTAGGCGTAGCACCCAGTTGTCTTCCGCGCGGTCAACGTACGCGGTTGGCTGGAAGTGCTCGCGGTTCCACGCGTTCGTCGCGTCGATCAGCAAGTGAAGCTGGTCGTCAAGCTGCTTCGGGTTTAGCTCCTCATCGCGCTGGGGAAACGGTGTTTCCTGTTCGGGCAACTCGATAGCGGTACGTATCAGCAACCACAATCCGCCCTCGGAAAGCGAAATCGTCAGCGGCAACTCGTGGATCAAAACCGTAACATCTTCAAGCGTTGAACCAATCACGGGGAACGGGGACAGGCGGACCAGGTCCTCGATGATCGTGATCGTGAGCGGCTTGTGGAACTCGGACGTATCTGACTCAAAGCGCGGTAAGTCGTCCGCACCATCCTCATCCCCGGCCCGCGGGGTGGCTGACGATTCCCGCGGGGCGCGGGCTGGTGTGGCAGGGGCCTGCGTGCCATCGGCGTGAGCGTCGTCTGCCGCCGATGCCTCCGAAGTTTCCGCGCCCTCCGCAGGCACGTCCGAGGCGTGGTTACGCTCGTTCGAAGGCGCCTGTGAGCCGCCGGAGTTTGAGCCCGCCGCGGTGTCGGGCCGTGCGGCGTCCGCCCTCTTTAAATCATCACGTGAACGGGCGGCATCATCTTTGCCAAAAAGTTTGCGCAAATGGCGCTGCGCGTCGTCAAAAAGGGTCATTGGATCTCGTGGCCTTCCTGGCTCCAAGGGTCAAGGAAAGCTTCATCTAGCGTGCGGTAAGTGCGGCTCAGGCTGTTCATGACGAAGCGGAACTCTTCTGACATTTGCTCGTCGGTCGCGAGCGGGGTCCAGTTGAACGACCAAAACGTGAGGAATTCGATCATCCCGTCGTCAGATACCCCCAGGATCAGTTTCGGCGCGAACTCGGTGGCCGCCTGGCGTTGCAACTCGTTCTTGGCCTCCGACATGTACGAAATGTCGAGTTTTCGCGCCCAGTGCGACTGCACCGACCACACGGGCGCCTCCTTATCCGGGCCGCGCGACAGCAGTGCCACGTGCGTGTAGTAGGGCAGGATGAAGTTGTTGTTTTGCGTAACCCCGTATTGCAGTTCGAGGTCGTCAAGCATACGCTTCACGCGCTGTGTCGTTACGGGGGTCGGCTGAACCTGGGTCATGCATCCACTGTAGTAAATCGGGCGGGCCGACAGTACCGGCGCGCTTATGGCGTAGAGTATTGGCGTGCTTATAGGAATCGTTGGAGCAACCGCGTCGGGTAAATCAGGGCTCGCCCTGGCGATCGCCCGCGCACTTCGGGGCCGGCGCGTGGAGTCCGAGATCATTTCGATGGACGCGTTCGCCCTCTATCGCGGAATGGATATCGGAACCGCGAAACCAACGAAAGTGGAACTGGCCGAGTTCGCCCACCATCAGGTTGATGTGCTCGACATTGACCAGGAGGCGTCGGTCGCGAAATACCAAGAACTTGCGCGCGCCGATGCCGATGCGATTGAATCGCGCGGCCACCAGCCCATTGCCGTTGGAGGGTCCGCACTGTACATTCGCGCCCTCTTTGACAAAATGCAGTTCCCCGGCACGGATCCGCGGGTTCGCGCGGGTGTGGAGGCGCGTTTGGACGCCGAGGGTCCGGCCGTCCTCTACCGTGAACTGCAACGCAAAGACCCGAAAGCCGCCCAGTCGATCCACCCCAACAACACGCGCCGCGTCGTGCGCGCCCTGGAAGTAATCGAGTTGACCGGGCAACCATTTTCTGCGACCCTGCCGCGTCAGGAGTTCGCCCGCCCGTCCATCCTTATCGGCGTTCGTCGCAGTGATGAAGACGCGGATTATCGTATTGAAATGCGTACGAGGGCGATGCTGGACGCCGGTTTTGTTGAAGAGGTCCGCACCCTCATGAGTGCCGGCCTGGCGGATACGGCCACCGCGTCAAAAGCGACCGGGTACGAGCCGCTCATGCGACACCTGCGCGGTGAAATCACTTTAGAAGAGGCGGCCGCGGAGGTGTCACTGCAAACCAGGCAACTGGTTCGCAAACAGAAAAAGTGGTTTAAACGCGACGACCGTATCCACTGGATTGAAGCGACCGGCCTGACCGGGCAACAAATGCTCGACCAGGCCCTTTCGATTATTGATTCGCAGGACGCGCTACCCGAATGATTCGGTAGCCCTTCTTAGAGTGGTACTTCGCGGCGTCCCAGCCCTGCTCGCCAAGCCACTTGATCAGCGAGTCGGCGCCGAGGTTCTTCGCTACGACCAGCCAAGCTTCGCCCTCGTCGGATAATAAATTCAGCCACTTGGTGAGCATTTCTTGCATCGCCTGTTTGCCGACGCGCACGGGCGGATTAGACCAGATTAGGTCGAAGCGCACGCCCTTTTCTTGGGCTTCCTCGTAGGCTTTGTCGGCTTCCTTCGCGAAGATGGTCAGGCGGTTTCGATCCGCGTTGCGGCGCGTCAGGTCAAGGGCGCGACGGTTCACGTCAACCGCCCACACGTCGGCCCGCGGGCTTGTTGCGGCCAGCACGCACGCGATCGGGCCCCAACCGCACCCCAGGTCTAGGAACGTGCCCGTCTGGGGTGGTTCGGGAACTTCTTTTAGTAGCGTCTTGGTGCCAAGGTCGAGCCTATGCGCAGAGAACACGGCGTCGGACGTCACCATGTCCAGCGAAATGCCACGCACGTCGACATTTACCGGGCGAAGTTCGGACTCCTCGGCCTGCGGACCATCAGAAAAGTAATGTTTCGTCACGCCCCCAGCCTAAACGACCAGGGGCCGGCGGGGAAATGACTTAACGTCCAGCCGCACGCCGCGCGGGCGCGTAAGGCTTTCGGTTTGGCGTGGCTGGCGCCGCCGACATCTGAGGGCGGCCCGGGCGCGTACGGGCTTTCGCGACACGATGGCGACGGTATCCACAACGTGATGGCACGCCGGCGCGATAGGTGAGAAAATAGGTCCAAATCAACCAGGAGAGCAAGTGACCGAAGATCACTCCCATAATGATCCAGACATCAAGCGCGCCGAGGACGTCGTTGCCCGCGTGCTTGCCAGAAGTAAAAAGCGCGCCCAGCTGGCCTACGCGGAGTCCGCTAAGACGCCGGACATTCCGCTTGCGAGTCAAGCAACATCGCTGCAGTCGACGCGCGGGCAGACGGAAAACTCCGCCGGTGCGCTGGAGCGCGAAGCCCGGCGCGGTACTCGCCGCGTGGAGTCGCTATCGACCGAGCTTGAAGATGTCTCCGAAGTCGAATACCGCCAGGTTCGCCTAGAGCGCGTCGTCCTCGTTGGTATCTATGAAGACGATGAGGGCGCGGCGGAGAACTCGCTACACGAGCTTGCTGCCCTCGCCGAGACCGCCGGGTCGAAGGTACTGGATGGCGTATTGCAACGCCGAATGGCGCCCGACCCCGCCACGTATTTGGGGTCTGGCAAAGCCAAGGAGTTGGCCCGCATCGTTGCGTCCGTGGGGGCGGACACGGTGATTGTGGACGGAGAGTTGGCGCCATCGCAGCGTCGCGGCCTTGAGGACGTTGTCAAAGTTAAGGTTGTGGACCGCACCGCGCTGATCCTTGACATTTTTGCCCAGCATGCGAAGTCGCGCGAAGGTAAAGCCCAAGTTGAACTTGCCCAGTTGGAATACTTACTGCCGCGCCTGCGCGGTTGGGGTGAGTCCATGTCGCGTCAGGCCGGTGGTCGTGTCGCGGGCGGTGAGGGTATTGGCTCTCGCGGTCCGGGTGAAACGAAGATTGAGCTTGACCGTCGCCGTATCCACCAGCGCATGTCGAAGTTGCGTAAGCAGATTAAGGGGATGAAACCTTCGCGCGAGACGCAGCGTCAAAATCGTCGCGCCGGCCACGTACCGTCCGTTGCAATCGTGGGGTATACGAACGCGGGTAAGTCCACTTTGCTGAACCGCCTGACCGATGCGGATGTCATGGTTCAAGACGCCCTGTTTGCAACCCTGGACCCCACGGTCCGTCAGGCTGAAACCCCCGAGCACCGCCTGTACACCCTGGTCGACACGGTCGGCTTCGTGCGAAACCTGCCGACCCAGCTGGTTGAAGCATTCCGCTCCACGCTTGAAGAAGTTGCCGACGCTGACGTGATCCTGCACGTGGTTGACGCCGCCCACCCCGACCCGATGGGCCAGGTGCGTACCGTTCACGAAGTTCTTGCAGACATCGAGGGCGCCCTGGACATCCCCGAACTCATTGCCCTCAACAAAGCTGACTTGGCGAGCCCCGAACAGATCGCGATCCTGCGTTCGCAGATCCCGAACTCGGTCGCGATTTCCGCGGCAACCGGGGCCGGAATAGAAGATTTGCGCCGTCAGATCTCCGACATGCTTCCGCGCCCCGCAAAGCACGTTGACGTGGTCATTCCCTACGATCACGGTGACCTTGTGCACCGCTTCCACGAAACCGGAGAGATCGACTTCGAAGAATACCTTCCTGCCGGCACCCACCTGGTTGGCCGCGTGGACGCCGGCCTCGCCTTTGACTTAAGCGACGTGGACGCCTCGTGAGCAAGCCCGAACCCGAATCCGCACCCAGAGCGCAAAGCCCTGATGAGCCGAGCAACTCCGGTGCGGTTAGCCCCGACCTCCGACTATTAAAAAGAGTAGTTGCATCATTTGGCGGTGACGTGCGCCCCGGCCAGCAAAAGATGGTTGAGGGCGTGTCTGAGGCGCTGGAAAATACGGAGCACCTGCTGGTTGAAGCGGGGACGGGCACCGGAAAGTCGCTCGGGTATTTGGTGCCCGCGATGCGACGCGCTGTGGAAAACGATGAGCGGATCGTGGTGTCTACGGCGACGCTCGCGCTCCAACGCCAGATTGTGACTAAGGATGCGCCGCAGGTTAATCAAGTTTTGGATGAGCCGGCCCGCGTCGCTGTTTTGAAGGGCTGGTCGAACTACCTGTGCCTGCACAAGGCGCAGGGAGGCTACCCCGAAGAAGCCCTCATCGACGTTTCCGAGGTTGCCTCCGAAACTGGCATGGAAGTTTTGCGCCTGCGCGAATGGGCGCAAGAAACCGAGACCGGCGACCGCGACGACCTCGTACCCGGCGTGTCAGACAAAGCGTGGAAGCAGGTCTCCGTCGATACCCTGGAGTGCCTGGGCCAAACCTGCCCAATGCGCGACGAGTGCTTCGCCGCCCACGCCCGCATGGACGCCGACGACGCGAACATCGTAGTCACCAACCACTCAATGCTCGGCATTCACGCCGCCACCGACAACCCGATCTGCGGCGAGTTCGACGCCCTCATCGTCGACGAAGCCCACGACCTGTCGCGCATCATCCGAAACCAAGCCACCAAAAGCCTGTCGGCCTCCATGGTCGGCTACCGTGCGCGCCGCCTGCACAGGCTCGCATCGCTCAATACTGATGGCCTCGAGGGCGCAGCCGACACCCTGGACGCCGTCCTAGACGGCCTCGACGACGGGCTGATAACCGTCCGCCCCGAAGCCCTGGTCGAAGCCATGAAGGTGCTAGACGGCAAAGTCCGCGACGCCGAAAGCGACCTCGACGCCAGCGGGGCAGAAGGCGCTGAGAAACGCATGGCACTATCCGCGCTCGCGGATCTAAACAGTTTCTTAGACGCGTGGGGTCGCGATCCAGAACGCATGATCACGTGGATTTCGCGAAGTGATGAGTCCGCGCCCTCGTATATCAACTGTGCACCACTGGACGTGGCGGGCCCGATCGCGAAACATTTGCTAGAAGACAGCCCCGCGGTGCTAACGTCGGCGACCCTGCAACTTGGCGGCTCATTCAACGCGATCTCATTTGAAACCGGCATGGCGTTCACCGGGGAGCCAACCAAAACTCTGGACGTCGGCACGCCTTTTGATCCGCCGACGCAAGGCATCCTGTACGTGGCGCAGCACCTACCGCCGCCGGGCCGCGGAGGTGTCAGCGATGAGGCGCTCGACGAACTCGTCGACCTCGCGAAGGCAGCCGGCGGGGGAGTCCTCGCCCTCTTCTCATCGCGCGCCGCCGCCAACCAGGGTGCGCAGGCGCTGCGCGACGCCCTCGACGTCACGGTCTACGCGCAGGGGGAAGACCAAATCGGTACGCTCGTTAAGAATTTTTCCGAGGACGTGGACTCATGCCTGGTGGGCACACTGTCACTGTGGCAGGGCATCGACGTGCGCGGCTGGGCGTGCCGACTGGTCACAATCGACCGCATCCCATTCCCCGTACCATCAGACCCAGTAATCGAGGCGCGCACACGCCACGTCGCAAAACAAGGCCGCAACGCGTTTAGGGAAGTATCGCTAAACCACGCTGCGCTATTGCTCAGCCAGGGGGCGGGCCGCCTGCTACGTAGCCGGCAAGACCGCGGAATGGTTGCGATCCTAGACTCGCGCATCGCAACCAAGTCTTACGGCTCCTACCTGCTGAAATCTTTACCTAAACTTTGGCCTACAAGAGACAAAACCATCGCCACACAGAGCCTCAAACGATTAGTGGAAGCTCACCGTCCGGCCCTGGATTCACAGCTGTTTAACAACGACGTTGAAGCCTAACACCAAAGTGGTCGAAGCTTCGCCCTCATAAATCAAATGTGGGAGTATTCCCAAGTTCAATGAGACTTATTGGAAATGCCTTTAAGTATGTTTGAATTAGGACGTCGACACAGACTACGAAAGAGGCACCATGGCTAACCCAGCTGTTGAATCGCTCTACCCGAGCCAGGGCGGAGGACGCCCCTCCAAGATCGCAATCATCGGTGCGGGAGCAGTTGGCACCGCGGTCGCTTACGCGTGTGCAATGCGCGGCGACGCTCGCGACATCGTCCTTTACGACATCAATAAAGCCAAAGTTGAGGCCGAAGCGCTCGACATTGCGCACGGCATTCAGTTCACGCCGGCCGGATCGGTCGAAGGCTCCGACGACATGGAAATCGTACGCGGATCAGACCTCGTGATCGTCACCGCGGGCGCCAAGCAAAGGCCGGGACAAACCCGCATCGACCTTGCCGAATCCACGGTCAACCTGATGAAGCAGATCGTCCCGCAAATCACCGAGGTCGCCCCCGACGCGTACCACATGTACATCACCAACCCGGTTGATATCGTCACCTACGCGGCGCTGAAGATTTCGGGCCTGCCGCGCAACCGCGTATTCGGCTCCGGCACCGTTCTGGACACGTCGCGCCTTCGCTACCTCGTCTCGAAGCACACGGGTGTTGCCATCAAGAACATTCACGCCTACATTGCCGGCGAGCACGGAGACTCCGAGGTCGCGCTCTGGTCGTCTGCCGAAATCGGTAACGTGCCGCTGCGCCACTGGGGTCCAACCCTGGACGGTAGGTTGTTTGACGCTGAGCTTCGCGATCAGATCGCAAAGGAGGTCGTGAACTCCGCGTACCGCATTATCGACGGTAAGGGCGCTACGAACTACGCGATCGGTTTGGCCGCGTCGAATATTACGACCGCGTTCTTGCGCGACGAAAACAGGGTCCTAACAGTGTCGTCGCTACTGGAAGACTGGCACGGTATTTCCGACGTCGTCATGGCTGCACCGACCCTGGTTGACCGCAACGGCGCCGGACGCGTCCTGGAGCCGCCGGTAACCCTGCACGAGCGGGACGGCTTGACAGCTTCTGCTGAACAGCTCCGCCAGGTTGCTAGAGGCCTTGGCCTATAGCGCCCTAATAACGGTTACGACCTTGCCTAAAATGGTCGCTTCGTTGCCGGGGATGGGAGCGTAGCTTTCGTTACGCGGGAGCAACCACACGTTCCCATCCGCGTGCGACAACACTTTGACGGTTGCCTCACCGTCGATCATTGCCGCCACAATTTCGCCGTCCTCCGCGGATGGCTGTTGACGTATGACAACGTAGTCACCGTCGCAGATCGCGGCCTCAATCATCGAATCGCCCGATACTTCCAAAACGAAGAGCTGGCCGCGCCCGGTCAAACGCTCCGGTAGCGTGAACATGTCGTCCACGCTTTGCTCAGCGGTGATCGGTTCGCCAGCCGCGATGCGGCCAACCAGGGGAGCGGTCGTTGTCTCTCCGTCGGCCACATCAGATACGGGTACGAATACCGAACCAACACTTGCGGCCCCCTCGCTACCTGCGTTTGCGGGGCTTTTTTCATCCGCGGGATCTTCGATGATTTCCAGTGCGCGCGGCAAGCCCGGAGTGCGCCTGATGTATCCCTTTTTCTCAAGAGCGTCCAACTGGTGTTTCGCGGAAGATGGGGAGGACAGTCCGACGGCGTCCGCAATTTCACGTACCGAGGGCGGGTAGCCGCGTTGCGCGATAACTTCGGCAAGCACATTTAGAACCTGCTGCTGGCGAGCGGTCATGGGCTGGCGTTCTAAGTCTTCTTGCTCCGTCATTGGTTTCCCCCGATTTGCCGGATAATTCCACCCGTGTGTAGCACCCGGGAAGAATCAATGTCCGTGCCTTCGCTTTCAATGGTTGTTGTCAGTTTAAACGCAATCATAACGATTTGGAACACATGTTCGAACGTGTCTCGACATTGCTTGAGATTTATTATATCGTACAAGTGTTCGACGAACAGATGTTCGAAAGGGTAGACAGGTGAGCGCACTACAGATTCAGCCGCAGCCTCTGGTTAGGCCAGTTCCGGCTCGTCCGAGCCATCTTTACGTCGTCCCAGATTTAGACGAAACACAGACTTCCGCCGGGTCCGCATCATTGCGAACCCCCAAGGCAACAGCGGGCCTGGCGGGAACCCTCCGCACGGTAGTGGCGTTCATTTTGTTTGTTGCGGTAATGGCCGGCATTGGCGCGGGCCTTGGGATCATCGCGCAAGACACGCCTAGTATCGAGGCCACAACTATTACTTCGGTTCAAGCGGGGGATTCCCTGTGGTCGATCGCCGCGGGGCTCGGCATTGAAGACCGATCTTTGGAAGATGTGGTGTTCGACATCCGCACGCTGAACCAGCTGGAGTCCTCGGTCCTAACTCCGGGGCAGATTTTGACTGTTCCGACTAAGTAGTTCGCGTAAATGATGCGGGTTCAGCGAAAATGCAAGGTGTTCTGACGCAGCCTACAGCTGTCTATGTATATGATCAGATGAGCAATCATTCGACTATGTACATGGAGGCGCCGATGCACTGCCCGTTCTGTCATCACGACGATTCGCGGGTGGTCGATACCCGACTTTCAGACGATGGGCTATCGATCCGTCGCCGTCGGGAATGTGTCCAATGTAAGCGTCGCTTCTCGACGCTCGAAACGTCCAGCTTCTCCGTAGTAAAACGCGCGGGAGTAGTAGAGCCCTTCTCTCGAGACAAGGTCATCTCCGGTGTGCGTAAAGCATGCCAGGGCCGCCCCGTTGACGATGACTCGCTAGCTCTGCTTGCCCAGCGCGTGGAAGAAAAGCTTAGGGCATCGGGCTCCGCAATTGTTTCCACCTCTGAGGTTGGCAAAGCCATCCAACCGTTCCTGCGCGAACTTGACGAGGTCGCCTACCTTCGATTCGCGTCCGTCTACTCGGGCTTCCAGTCGCTTGACGACTTCCAAGACGCGATCGACAGCCTGCGTGCCGATCGCGAGAAGAACGCGAAAGAGGACTAGTCCTTCTTACGAAGGCGCTCCGCTACTTCCTGAGCGCGCGTCTCCACCCGCTCGGACAGGTCGCGCAGTTCTTCGCTAGTGTGTCCAAGGCTCTCACGCCACTGTCCACCAACGCGTTCACCGCTTTCGCGTAGTTGTTCGCGAAGCTCAATGCTCGACTTCTCCAGACGCTCACCCGCGTCCTCCAAGTACTCCTTGACCTTGCGGCGCATAACCTTGCCGATCTGCGAGCGCGGAAGCTCCTGCATAACAACGATGCGGCGCGGCAGGGCGTAGTGAGCCAAAGACTTCTCCGCCCAGCGGCGCACATCCTCAAGAGTGACAGTTGCTCCGGCCTCAAGAATCAAAGCGGCAACAACTTCCTCACCGCGCTGCGATTCAGGCATGCCCACAACCGCAACATCCTCAACACCGGGCATGTCACGCACGACATCTTCAACCTGGGACGGGAAAATATTGAACCCGCCCGAGATGATCATCTCTTTCTTACGGTCAGCAATAACAACGAACCCGTCGTCAACGCGAACCAGGTCGCCCGTGCGCAGCCAACCATCGTGGAACGCTGACTCGGTCTCCTCGGGATTATTCCAGTAACCCTTGAACACCTGCGGGCCACGGATCAGCAGTTCGCCAACCTCGCCCTCGGCAACATCACGGTCAAGATCGTCTTGATCTACGATGCGGATTTCCGTAGACGGGAACGGAACGCCCAAAGTGCCCGCACGACGGCCTTCAGAAAGTGGTGAGCCAAGCGCGATGGGGGAGCATTCGGTCATGCCGTAGCCCTCGACCAAAAGGCCGCCGGTCTCTTCTTCCCAAGCCTTTGCAAGCTCCCTTGAAAGCGGCATTGCACCCGACAGGGCAAACGTGATCGAGCTCAGGTCCGTCGGGTTCTTTTCCAAGCCCGCAAGGATCCTTGAGAACATTGGGGCAACACCAATAAAGAACGTGCACGGGATGCGCTTTTGCGCATCCAACACCATGTCCACATCGAACTTGGGTAGCAGCACCAGGGTTGCGCCCAAGCGAAGTCCGGCACCTACTGCAACCGTGAGGCCAAACGCGTGGAACAGCGGCAAGATTACGTAGAAAGTTTCCGCGCCCTCGTAAAGTGTGGGAACCCAAGCTTGCGACTGCGCGGTATTAGCACCAATCGACGCGTGGGTGAGCATGGATGCCTTCGGAGTTCCCGTTGTTCCTCCGGTGTGAAGCAGTACGGCCACGTCCTCAACTTTGGGAACGGGCTTTCCCTTCCACGGCGTTGCATTGGCCCTGGAGCTGTCAAAGTCTTTGGCCCACTTGGGGGTGGGCGAACTCATTTGAGACTTCTTTTTCTTAGCCGCACCAACCGGAAGGTTGATTAGGAAACGCGAACCGAGCGGCAATGCCTTAGTTAGGTCCACGGTGAACACGTGGCGCGGGCGCACAACGCTCATGTCCAAAGACTTAAGGGAGTTCTCCCAAACAATAATGACTTCGCAACCGGCGTCCTTCATTTGGCGCGACAGTTCCGACTTGGGCGCCAGCGGGTTTGTCTCAACCGCAATCGCGCCGATGGTCATGATCGCGTACAAGCTGACCACGTGCTGAGGGCAGTTGGGTAGCGTGATCCCGACGCGGTCTCCCGGCCTAACGCCGGAGCGAACAAGCACGCGCGCAGTTTGACGGATCTGACGCTCTAGCTGCGCGTACGTGGTTTGCGCGCCCATGAAGTCCAGCGCAACCCGGTTGGGGTAGCGCTTTACGGTGTCGAACAGAATTTCAGGGAGCGTGCGGGTCTCTTCCGCGGCTATGTACGGTACGCCCGGCGCGTAGTTCTTGCGAAGTTTATCGGTCAGGTTCAAAGCTTCTCCCCGTTTCGGCCCTGAAAAACATTACCTACGCTACGGTAAGTTACCGTAGCGTAGGATGCAAACGAAACGCGTTAAAATCCTCTAGTTTGGACTAGGGTTTAATCAGCTGTTGAGCTGGACGACGAAGAATTCGCAGGCGAATCGTGTCTTCCATATCGTCAATCACGCTGATCGCTTCAACGGGTAGCTCCGAAGAAATATCCGTAATCGCGTAACCAATCGAACCGTGCGTTCCGAGGATCTGGCCGTCAATGTTTGCGCCGTGCTCCGCAAAGGTCTGGTTGACCAGTGCCAAAACACCGGGCGTATTGCGGTGAATCAAAGCAACGCGGTAGCGCGAAGACTGTGACGGAACCAGGGTGAGGTTCGGCAGGTTCACCGACATGTCGGTGGAAGCGGAACGAACGTAGTCAACAATCTTGTTAGCTACGAAGCGGCCGATATCCAGCTGGGCTTCCTCGGTGGAGCCACCGACGTGCGGTGTCAGGATGACGTTGTCCATCCCGGCAAGGGGGCTAGAGAACGGGTCGCCATTCTTCTTCGGCTCGGTCGGGAACACGTCGACTGCTGCGCCGGCCAGGTGGCCAGACTTCAGGGCGTCAACCAGGGCGTCAATGTCGGTTACAAATCCGCGCGACAGGTTGATGAACATCGAGCCGGGCTTCATTAGCTCAAACTCTCGCTTGCCGAACATGTAGCGGTTCTGCGGCGCACCATCAACGTGTAGTGACACGATGTCCGCTTGTTCGAGAAGCTCATCGAGGCTGTTCATACGCTCCGCGTTGCCGAGGGCGAGGCGCTCTGCAATGTCGTAGAACACGACTCGCATACCCATGGCTTCGGCCAGTACCGATAGTTGGGTTCCGATGTTGCCGTAGCCAATGATGCCGAGTGTGCGGCCGCGAACTTCGTGGGATCCTTCGGCGGACTTTGCCCAAATGCCGCGGTGTAGCTTCGAGTTACGAACGGTTAGGCGCCTGGTAAGCGCAATGATTTCAGAGATTGCGAGTTCAACGACCGAGCGGGTGTTTGAATACGGTGCGTTAAAGACCGCAACGCCCTGCGCTGATGCCTGATTTAGGGCAATCTGGTTCGTACCGATGCAGAAGGCACCAATGGTGCAAAGTTGCGGGTTGGCCTTTAAAACGCGCTCAGTGATCTCGGTTTTAGATCGAATACCAACAATCTCAAAATCGCGAAGCTCAGTGATGAGCTCGTCCTCATCTAGCGATCCCGCGTGGCGCACGACCTCAATATCGTGCTGTGCGAAAATCTTGTCAGCGTCCTTGTGGGGGTTCTCAAGCAAAAGTGCACGTCTCATGTTCCAATCTTGGCACGTCGAAATGCGCTTTGAGATCCTGGGTCAAAAGCTGGGACAATGCGACCACCGTGCGTGGATTTTATTGCAAAGCGCGCGGTAATTCTCTAGAGCTAACCACGTGCAACCGTCCGGTTGGCCTGGTCATTGAAACGTAGAGGTCTCCGGGCGAAGTTTCCAAGATATTTAGAGGCTCCCACAAGATAACCGTGTCGAACTCTAAGCCCTTGGCCTGCAACGGCGTCATGATTGCAATGCGGTCGTCCAAGCTGGTGCCCCACGAACCGTGCGGCGCGGCGCGGCGCAAATCTTCAGCGTCGGTGATGATCGCAATACGTCCTCGTCCCGCGCCAACACGCTCATCTAGCAGGGCGGTTTCAGTGGAAACGACACTGCGCAGGGCTTCGAAATCGTCCGGCTTGATAGCGGTGGTTGCGTACGCGTTTTCCATGTCGCGCGCGGCGACAAGCGGATAGTGGGCGGGAATGCCCAGTTCTTCCATGAGGTCATTTGCGCGATCGAGGACGGAGGCCGGGGTGCGGTACGACACGGTGAGGACTTCCTCGCCCGCCCACGCGCGCATGGCGGGGCCGAGTAGTTGCTGCCACGAGTCGGCGCGAACGACGCCGGAGCGTTGGTCGAGGTCCCCGGTTACGGTGAACGAGCGCGACGGGCAGCGGCGCATAAGTGAGTTCCACGCGAGGGGCGTGAGCTCTTGAGCCTCATCGACGATGACGTGACCGTACGCCCAGGTGCGGTCGCGAAGCGCGCGTTGAGATAGCGTCAGGTCGGGGGCTTGTTCGGCGGCGCGTTCCGCTAGCATGCTGGCCGACACGATTCCGCCGCCCAACCCCATGGCTGCGATCGCGTCACCTGCGGATTCAACCTCGCGGCGGCGCCGCTCCTCGCGTGCCTTGGCTGACGAACCCTGCGTGGGTAGCGGCCCGAGGAGTTCTTCAAGCTCATCCAGGATTGGAATGTCACTTTCAGTCAGGGCTGATCCGCGCGGACGCTGCAGGGCCTCGCGCTCTGCGGCGCTGAGGTTCGGAGCCATTTTTGCCAAGAACTTCGGGTCGGCGTACAGCTTTTCCAAAACCTGCAGAGCACTGACGGGTAGCCACGCCAGGTTGATTGCGCGCTGGGCTTCTTTTGATCCGCGAATGTAGTCGTAGTACCAGGAAAGCTCCTGATTGGCGGACACCTGGCTGTCCATTTGCCGGGCCAGGTCCTCCATGAGCTCCCAGGCGAAGCCTTCCCACGCCTGGTTGTGCGGTTTGTTGGAGCGCCGCGCTGTGGTGCGGGCGGCCTTAACCGCCTGCGAGCGTAGCGTCACCTTGTAAGAAGAGATAACCAGGGGAGTGTCTTCGGGAACGCGCTCAAAGTAGCGAACCGCGCGTTTTGCGATATCAACCCAGTCCATGCGGCCCTTGATTTCGCGCACGTGTTCCGGATCCCGACCCTGCGCTGAGTATCCCGGCAGCAGGTCACCCATAGTCGTGGATACAACGCCGTTTTCACCCAGCGACGGCAAAACCTGATCAATGTAGCGCAAGAAAACACGCGAAGGTCCAACGATTAGCACGCCGGAGTTTTCCAGCCTTGCCCTCTCGGCGTACAACAAGTACGCGGCGCGGTGCAGGGCCACCGCGGTCTTGCCGGTACCGGGCCCACCTTGAATCACCAGCAGACCGTCGGAATCGCGACGAATGATCGCGTCCTGCTCGGCCTGAATCGTCGAGACAATGTCCGACATGCGCCCGTCGCGAGCCTCGGTCAGAGCCTCCATCAAAGCGCCCTCACCCTGGAACACCATCTGCCCCTCACGACTGGCCGAAGTGTCCAGCAGCTCGTCCTCCAAACCGACGACAGTTCGTCCTCTGGTCTGAATATGACGCCTTCTTAAAACACCCTGCGGATGGGCCCCGGTTGCCTGATAAAACGGGCGGGAGGCCGGGGCTCGCCAGTCAATCAGGATCTGCTCGCCGTCATCGTTGCGCAGTCCGATGCGACCGATGTAATGAGTGGTGTCGTCAACGTGGTCGACGCGGCCAAACACAAGCCGATCCACGATGGCCTCAAGGCGGGAAGCCTCGTCACCCCAGTGCGCGGCAACGGCGTCGCGCTCCGTCAAAGCCTGCGGCGTGTTGCGCCATTTCGAAGCTTCGGCGTTGCGCTGGCGCTCGCGGTAACGCTTGCGGTGCTCATCCAAAATGCCGTATGCGTAAGTGACGAATTTCTGCTCGTGAGCAATCTCCGCGTTCAAAGGTGAGTCGGACTCCAACGTAGTTTCTTCCCATCCTTTTCGAAAAATTGGACCCTCTATTATTACGCATTTTTGTCCCCCGAGCGACCCCGCGTTAACCGGGCTGAAACACGGCGTAAGTGACGTAACCGGCACGGGTGGGTGCGGGTGGTGCGGAATAAAAACGACTGTCCACGAGTTGGTGTAAATGGAAGCCGAAATGCAATGTCCGCGGGCATTGTTAGGCTTGAAACAAGATTTTGAAGGAGAAGGAGGCGCGGAAATGTCATCTAGTTACTTGAAACTGAAAGACGATGTTGATTTTCGTGCACCAATTTTGCTGACTCACCTTACCGGTGCGGAGGACGCCGGGGACGCCGGTGAGCTTGTCGTAAAACAGTTGCTCACGTCGCTACCGTCGACGCGGGTTGCAACGTTTGACTATGACCATTTGCTTGACTACCGGTCGAACAGGCCGCGCGTGCGCGTCAAGGATGGGAAGGTCGTTGAAGTGCAGACGCCCGGTATCGCCCTCGATCTTGTAATTGAGGACGGTGGAACGCCAATCTTGATTCTGCACGGGTCCGAACCCGACCTTGGGTGGAAGGGTTTTGCTAAAGACGTTCAGAAGATTGCGCAGGATGCCGGGGTTGAAATCGCGGTGTCTGTGATGGGGATTCCGTCGAATATTCCGCACACGCGTCCGCCGCTCGTTCACACGCAGTATGTGAACGCGGATGAGCCGATGGGGCTTGAGGACGGCGAGCTGCCTGACTTTGAGTTCCCATCGTCAGCGGATACTTACCTGCAGTACGCGCTGTCAAAGGTGGGGATTGACGGGGTTACGTTTATCGCGACTGTGCCCTACTACTTGGCTCGGATGACTAATCCGCTGGCAACAATCGCGCTACTTGACCACATGAGGTCGATGCTCGAGCTTAACCTGCCGACCGGTAACGCGGATTTGGGGGTGGAACTCATCAAGGAATACTTGAAGGGTGTTTTTGATGAGGACCAAGAAAAGGCTGAGCTCCTTGGCCACATGGAGCACATGTATGACGAGACCATCGGGGATGGGGACGACAAGATCGCGCGGATTTTGGAACGCTCGCAGCAACCCCTCGATGAGGAGCAGATTTCGGAGATTACCGCCGACTTCGACATGGATGGACTGACGAAGGATATCCAAAACTTCATCTCCCGCACGTCAATCCACAGCGGCGAAGAACCCGAATCGAAACCTACCCGTCCAAAGCCGCGCCATCGCGCTCCACTTCCGTGGGAGAACGACGACTAAACTCGGCCTCTTTGATCGGAATTACAGTGCCTACCCACTTTGTGGCCTGCTGGCGGTTTAGGTACCGCGAGGAGATCGGGAGTTTGCGCAGGAGTCGTTGAAGCTCCTCAAAGTACTGGGCTACCGGCTCGTCCTCATCGGCGGGTTTGTACGCCACAATCACGACGTTGCCGCGCCGACCGCCGTTTAGGATCTTGCCTTCGGAAACGATGGCGACGTGTTCGAATGCTTCCAGGGCTCCCGCGCAATCGGCGCGCGCGTCAATGCCGGCTCCGTGCACGCAGTTCACCAGCAGCAGGCCGCCGGGGCGGAGCACCTGTTTAGCGCGGCGGAAAAACTCGATCGAGCGCAAAGGCATGGGCGTTCGCGGCCCGGCAAACACGTCGCGCACGAGCACGTCGAAACGCTCCGGCCGCATTGATTGGACCGCCCTCCAAGCCTCGTCAACGCGGATCTTCAACCGCGGTGCACGCGGCAGGTCAAACAGTTCGCGCATCGACTCGGCCAAAGCCCCGTTTAGTTCAACGACGGTCTGCGCCGAGCCGGGCCGCTCCCTGTCCCACGCCAGCGGCAACGCACACGCGCACCCGCCCAAGTGGAGGGCTTCGACGGCGCCCTCGGGAATGAACGCTGACAGTGCCGCGGTCATCTGCTGCATGTACTCGAATTCCAAGTCCGTGGGGTCTTGTAGGTTAATACATGAGGACTCGTACGAATCAAGGAAAACAGTTGCCAACTGCTGGTCGACGCGAAGTTCGACCAGGGTGTCGCCGGCCATGAACTCTAAGCCGTCGCGCAAACGTAGTGACGTGCCGGCGCCGCCAGAAGACTTCTTTGAGCCGCGTTTTTTCGCCATGATTCGACGTTAATCGACAAGTGGGAAAATAGGAAGTTGCATCGAGGGGAGGGGCCGTGTCTAAAGCGCCGCGACTAAAGTCCGCTAAGCGTGACTGGGGCAGTGATGATACTGACTGCAATATTTTGCACGTGGACATGGATTCCTTCTACGCGCTCGTGGAAGTCCAGATTGACCCCACGTTGCGTGGTCGTCCTTTGATTGTTGGAGGGCGTGGCAATCGCGGGGTCGTGACGTCGGCAACTTATGATGTTCGCGCTTTGGGTGTGCATGCGGGTATGCCGATTGGGAGGGCGAGGCGCCTGGCGCCGCATGCGGTTGTGGTTCCGGGCCGGCGGGATGTTTACTCAAAGTATTCGCGGCGGGTCATGGATATTTTGCACACGGTGACCCCGCAGGTTGAGAAGATCAGTATTGACGAGGCCTTTTTGGACGTTTCCGGTTCTATCCGCCGCTTGGGTCGGCCGGTTTCGATCGGTCAGATGATTCGAACGCGCGTGCGTGAAGAGGTCGGTTTGATCGCGTCGGTTGGAATCTCGGAGGTGAAGTCTGTTGCGAAGATCGCGTCCTCGCACGCGAAGCCGGACGGTTTGCTACTGATTCCTAAAGCTCGCACGGTTGATTTTTTGCACTGCCTGCCCGTCGGTGCGCTGTGGGGAGTTGGTGGGCGCACCGGCGAGATTCTAGAGAAGAACGGGATCGACACGGTTGCGGACCTGGCGCACTACCCGCTCACGAGGCTAGACAAACTGCTGGGGGTAGCGTCCTCCAGGCGGTTGCACGACTTGGCGTGGGGTAACGACCCGCGCAAGGTCGTTGTGCGAACTCCGGAGAAGTCCTTTGGCACGGAGTCAACGTTTGCGCACGACATTACGGACGCGGATGCTTTGGAACAGGTACTGCTCGAACAGGCGCACGACACCGCGAGGAGGCTGCGCAAGGCCGGCATGGTGGGGTGGACGGTTGCGATCAAGGTGCGCGCGGCCGACTTCCACACGGTCACCAGGTCCGTGACACTCAGCGGCCCCACCGATGTTGGTATTGAAATAGCTCACGCCGCCCGCGACTTATTCCGCGCATACGGCGTTCCATCCAAAGGGGTGCGGCTGATCGGTGTGCGCGTTGAAAACGTGCAAAACAGGTCCGAAGGAGTCGCGGTCGCCCTCGACGATGATGGGCGAATAAGCAGTACGGAACGCACTATGGACGCGGTTCACAAGAAGTTCGGAATGGATTCACTGCGGCCCGCGTCGCTTATAAAACGGACTGAAAATGAAGCTGACGGCAATCACGGGTAAGGTGTGTTTATGAAAAGCGCCAGACGCGTTTTAGGATAGGAATGTGGCGCAAGCTACGTTTTAAGACTCAAGCACTAGCAACCGCCACGGGGGTGAAGATTATGGCACTTTCAGAACAAGAACGTCAGATTCTGGAACAGATGGAGCGCGAGCTTCGCAAAGAAGACCCAGACCTGGCCTCAACGATGTCCACCCAGGTGCAAAGGCCGCAGCGGGTTGGACGCAAAAGTTATTCGCCCCGTCGCGTTGCTACAGGCATTGTGATTGCGGTTATCGGTTTGATTCTGCCACTTGTAGGAATCACGATCGGAATCACGTGGCTTGCCGTGGTGCTAGGTGCGCTTGGTTTCGGGCTGATGCTCGCCGGCGTGCTGATGATTGCGATACCGACCCTCCCGGGCGACAAGGTTGCGCCCGCAAAGATGCGCGACACTTCCAGTTTTATGGAACGCCAGCAGCGCAAGTGGGATGAGCGCAGGCGGCAGTAAGTTAAGACTAAAAAAAGTTGGTGGCTTCCTTGAGGAGAAGCCACCAACTTTTTTGTCTCAGCGTGGTTTAGCGCGTGATTACCCAGCCCTTGGGTACCACGGTGATTCCCGATTCGGTGACCGTGAGGCCGCGAGCGCGGTCCTTCTCGAGGTCAGTTCCGACTTCGGCGCCCTCTTCGACGACAACGTTCTTATCCAAGATTGCCTTGGATACTACGGCGTTGCGTCCGATGCGGCATCCGTTCATGATTACGGAGTCGTGCACGCGCGCCCAGGAGTGTACGTAAACGCCGGGGGAGAGGACGGAGTGGATGACTTCGCCGCCGGAGACGATCACGCCGGGGGATACGAACGAGTCGATTGCGTGACCCATGCGCGTGTTGGTGTCGCCGTAGACGAACTTGGCGGGCGGTAGGTGGCCCGGAATCTGGGTTAGTGTCGGCCACTTCAGGTTGTACAGGTTGAAGATCGGGTGGACGGAGATGAGGTCCATGTTCGCGTCGTAGAACGCGTCCAGGGTGCCGACGTCGCGCCAGTAGTTGCGATCGCGGTCGGTTGATCCGGGAACGACGTTGTCGATGAAGTCGTAAACGCCGCAGCCACCGTTTTCTACGAACCAGGGGACCAGGTCGCCGCCCATGTCGTGCTTGGAGTTTTCGTTCTTCGCGTCTTCACGCAGTGCTTCCACTAGCGCTTCCGTGGTGAATACGTAGTTACCCATGGATGCGAGGAACGAGTTCGGGTCGTCGGGTAGGCCTTCGGTGGTGGCGGGCTTTTCGATGAATTCTTCGACGCGGCCGTTGGATGCGCGAATAACACCGAATGAGGGCGATAGCTCGATTGGTTGGCGGATGCCAGCAACCGTGCAGGGAAGTCCGGACTCGATGTGGTGGTCGAGCATTTGTGAGAAATCCATGCGGTAAATGTTGTCCGCACCAACGATGACGACGTAGTCGGGTTTTTCATCGTCGATGGTGTTTAGGGACTGGTAGATCGCGTCTGCGGAGCCTTGGTACCAGTGTTCGCCGCGGCGTTGCTGCGCGGGGACGGGGGCTACATAGTTGCCCAGGAGCGTTGACATCCTCCAGGTTTTGGTGATGTGACGGTCCAGGGAGTGCGACTTGTACTGGGTTAACACGACAACGCGGAGGTATCCGGAGTTGACGATGTTTGATAGTGCGAAGTCGATTAGGCGGAAGTGGCCACCAAAGGGTACGGCGGGCTTCGCGCGATCTTCAGTTAAAGGACGCAGGCGACTGCCTGCTCCACCAGCAAGGACAATGGCAAGTACATGTGGATTTGTCATGGCTCCAGGTTATCCATGATGAACGTGTCTCGTCAGCACATTCGCTCCGATAGTCTTATATGCAAGACAAGTTTTCCAAACGGGAGGTCAAAAAATGCGAGTTGATCTGCTTACACGCGAGTATCCGCCAAATATTTACGGTGGTGCAGGTGTCCACGTGAATGAGTTGGCGCGCGTGCTTCGCAAACTCGTAGATGTTCGAGTCCACGCTTTTGATGGCCCGCGTGAGCCGGGCGGTCCGGGCGGTGAAGAGGGCGTTACTGGTTACGATTATCTTCCCGGCCTGGACGGTGCAAACGCCTCGCTGCGGACGTTTGGGGTTGACCTGCAGATGGCGCAGGGGATCGAGGGGACTGACATTGTCCACTCGCACACGTGGTACGCGAACTTGGGCGGTCACCTCGGCAGTTTGTTACACGAAGTTCCGCACGTGATTTCGGCGCATTCGCTTGAGCCTTTGCGCCCGTGGAAGCGTGAGCAGCTTGGCGGTGGATATAACCTTTCGTCGTGGGCTGAAAAGACCGCGTACGAGGGCGCCGCGGGTATTGTGGCGGTCTCGAATGGTATGCGCGATGACATTTTGCGTTCTTACCCGAGTGTTGACCCGGACCGGGTGCACGTTATTCACAACGGTATTGACTTAACTGACTGGGCTAAGCCGAAGACTGATGAGGAAAAGGAAGCGGCCGCCCAGACTTTGAAGAAGTTCGGTATCGACCCGGATGTGCCAACGGTCGTGTTCGTTGGCCGGATTACCCGTCAGAAGGGTTTGCCGCACCTGCTTCGCGCGTTGCGTGACATTCCGAAGGATTCTCAGATCGTCTTGGTTGCGGGTGCTCCCGATACCGAGGAGATTAAGAACGAGGTTCAGGGCCTTGTTGACGAGTTGCGCTCTGAACGCGATCAGGTTCACTTCATTACCGACATGTTGCCGCGCGAACAGCTGGTCGCGATTTTGGATGCGGCAACCGTGTTCGTAACCCCGTCGATTTACGAGCCGCTTGGCATTGTGAACCTGGAGGCCATGGCTGTTGACCTGCCGGTTGTAGGCACGGCAACCGGTGGTATTCCGGATGTGATTGTGGATGGCGAGACCGGTTTCCTTGTCCCGATTGAGCAAAAGACCGACGGCACGGGAACGCCGCTGAACCCGGACAAGTTCCACGCGGACATGGCTGAGCGCCTAACCAAACTGCTTGAGAACCCTGAACTTGCAGCCAAGATGGGTAAGGCCGGACGCAAACGCGTTGAAGACCAGTTCGCCTGGACGACGGTCGGTGAGCGAACGGTGAAGCTGTACGAGCACATTTTGAAAAACGGCTGATCGTTAAGTAGTCGAAGACAATGAGGCTCCCCATCGCACCGGACATTTTGGTCTGGCGGTGGGGAGTCTTGTTGCCGCAAGAAGTTGGAAGCCAGCCGCGGTAGGATTCATTACATGGAACACGTTGTTAAGTTGGAAAATGTCGAAGTTCGCAGGTCCGGAACACCCATTTTGAAGGACGTGACATGGACGATTGAAGCCGGTCAAAACTGGGTGATTCTTGGCCCGAACGGGGCGGGTAAAACGACCCTGGTTAACTTGCTTACCGGGCGGGTTTTTCCCTCTTACGATAAGGACAATCCCAGCGAAGCTAGAGTTCTGGACTACAAACTTGGCCGCGTAGACCTGTCCGAGTTGCGCACGATTGTTGGCATGGCAACTTCGGGTGAAGACCACCTTATCGCCCGCCACCTACCCATTTTGGACATCCTGCTATCCGCACTTTACGGCAAGATTTTCCGCGGCCGTGAAGAATATGAGGACGAGGACGTCCAGCGGGCCATGGATTTGCTCCACATTTTCGGGATTGCGCAGCTTGCTGAAAGGCAGTTCAAGACCCTGTCCGAAGGTGAACGTCAGCGCGTTTTGATTGCCCGCGCACTCATGACTGACCCGGAGATCCTGATTCTTGACGAGCCGACCGCGGGCCTGGATATGGGTGCTCGAGAACTGCTCATGATGGCACTTGAAGAGATCGCGAAGGATCGCCGCGCTCCCGCACTGATCCTGGTGACCCACCACGTTGAAGAGATTCCGCGCGGGTTTACCCACGCCGCCCTCATGAACGCTGGTTCGATTACTATGGCGGGACCAATTAATGACGTTTTGGTTGACGATGTAGTCTCGTCTAACTTCGGTTTACCGCTTAAAATTGGGAATGAGGACGGTCGCTGGTCGGCACGCGCACAGTAGTGCGAAGAGGCTGTCTGGAGCGATCTAACTGAACCGGCCGCGCGGATAAATGCGGGCGAGGCGACGGGCTGGCGATAACTAAACAAATCTGAGGAAGGCAAAATGGCAGTTGGCTGGTGGATTGCAATAGCAATCGGGCTCGGCGTAATCGAGGTACTCACGGTTGACCTGATATTCATCATGCTGGCCGGCGCCGCGATTGTAGCCGGCCTCGTGTCGTTAGCCGGCCTCTCATTGCTGCCGCAGGTGGTGGCGTTCGGCGTGACAGCCGCAGTGCTTTTGGCGCTCGTGCGTCCGTGGGCGAAGTCGTTCTTAGCGCGTCGCACCCCGGACATCAAGACGAATGCGCAAAGACTGATCGGCAAGCCCGCCCTCGTAACTGAAATGGTCACACCAGCTGGCGGACGGGTACGCCTGGACGGCGATATTTGGTCGGCGCGAACCGTTGCAAACTCGATACCAGCCGGCGCCACGGTGACGGTTTTAGAAATCAAGGGCGCAACGGCGGTGGTTGAGCCGATGCAGGCGACTTCGCAGTATCAATAAACCTAAAGACCACGAATATTTAACGAAAGGACAACCAGTGGATTACATCGGTAGCGTGCTGAGTCTGCTACTTCTAATTCTGATTGTTGTAGTTGTCGTTCGAGCGATCCGGATCGTGCCGCAGTCGCGCGCCCTGGTCATTGAGCGCCTGGGTAAGTTCCACACCGTTATGTACGCGGGCCTGCACCTGCTTGTGCCGTTTGTGGACAGGGTTGCATCGCAGGTGGACCTGCGCGAACAGGTGACGTCGTTCCCGCCGCAACCGGTGATTACGGCGGATAACGTGGTGGTCTCGATCGACTCGGTTATTTACTACCAGGTGAATGATCCGCGGGATGCGACGTACGAGATTGCGAACTTCATTTCCGCGATCGAGCAGCTGACTGTCACGACGCTTCGTAACGTGATTGGTTCGCTTGACTTGGAACAGACGCTGACGTCGCGCGATGACATTAACTCGCGGCTGCGCGGCGTTCTTGACGAGGCGACCGGCAAGTGGGGCATTCGCGTGAACCGCGTTGAGCTGAAGGCGATTGATCCGCCGCCGTCCATCCAGCAGGCGATGGAGCAGCAGCTCCGCGCTGAGCGTGACAAGCGCGCCGCTATCCTCACGGCCGAGGGCGTTCGCCAGTCCGAAATTTTACAGGCTGAGGGCGAGAAGCAATCGGCTATCTTGCGCGCAGAGGGTATTGCTCGCTCGAAGATTTTGCAGGCCGAAGCTGATGCTCGCGCGATTGACCAGGTGTTCCGCGCGATCCACGAGGGCGATGCGGATCCGAAGCTACTTGCGTACAAGTACATCGAGATGCTGCCGCAAATCGCGGATGGGCAGGGTTCGAAGGTTTGGGTTGTTCCGACCGAGCTGACTGCCGCGCTGAACTCGATTTCGAAGGGCTTTGGTGCAGCCGGTGGCGACGGCGCTGGCGAAACCAAGCCTACCGAGGGCTGGCAGTAACCGGTGGATGCTGGGCAGGAGAGCGTCCTACGCGAAATCTCCGACCGTGGCATTCGCCTGGTAAGACTGTGGTTTACTGACGTCTCCGGGGTTTTGAAAGCTGTTGCTATCGACCCCGGAGAACTCGAATCCGCATTCACCGAAGGCATCGGTTTTGACGGGTCCTCTATCGAGGGGCTGACCCGCGTTTACGAGTCAGACATGCTGCTGCGCCCGGATGCCTCCACTTTCACTATTTTGCCGAACCGCAGTGAGGACGAGCCGGTCGCCCGCATGTTTTGCGACGTCCTCACGCCCGATGGACAGCCCGCACTGTCTGACCCTCGCGGCGTCCTGGAACGCACATTGGAACGTGCGCGCAATATCGGCTTCACCGTGATGATCCACCCCGAGGTGGAGTTTTACCTGCTTAAAAACACGGACGACCCGCTGAAAATCGAACCTGCCGACACGGCTGGATATTTTGACCACGTGGCCAGGGACGGTTCTAACGACTTCCGCAGGCGCGCCGTGCGAACCTTGGAAGATATGGGAATTTCCGTGGAGTTTTCCCATCACGAGGGCGGGCCTGGCCAAAACGAAATCGACCTGCGTGCCACGGAAGCCCTGCAGGCCGCCGACAACATCGTCACGCTACGCACGGTTGTCGAGGAGGTCGCGCTGTCGCAAAACCAAGTCGCGACGTTCATGCCAAAACCGTTCCAAGATTTCCCCGGGTCGGGAATGCACACGCATATTTCGCTTTTTGAGGGCGATTCCAACGCCTTCTACGACCCGTCTGGGCAGTATCAACTGTCTGTAACCGGGCGGCGGTTCATCGCGGGTTTGCTACGCCACGCTAAGGAAATCAGTGCGGTAGTGAACCAGAGTGTGAACTCCTACAAGCGCCTGTGGGGCGGGGGAGAAGCGCCCAGCTTTATTACGTGGGGGCACAACAACCGTTCTGCGTTAGTTCGAGTGCCGCTCTATAAGCCAAACAAGCCGGATTCAGCGAGGGTTGAGTACCGGGCAATAGATTCGGCCGCTAACCCGTACCTGGCTTTAGCCGTCCTCATATCCGCTGGACTTGCAGGCGTGGAAGGCAAGTACGACCTGCCCGATGAGGCCGAGGACGACGTTTGGCACCTCAGCGACCGCGAACGCGCGGCTCTTGGCATCGAAGCGTTGCCGCACGACTTGAAGGATGCGGTGGCGGAGCTTTCAAACTCGGAGCTGGTTGCCGCGACGCTGGGGGAGGAAGCCTTCGACTTCCTGATTCGTGAAAAGAAGCAGGAGTGGCGAGAATACCGCGCGCAGATCACGGCGTGGGAGCTTCGCCAGTCCATCAAACTACTGTGACCGGTCGGCGTGGCCGCTGTGACTGGTGAACGAGATGACACCGTGAACGAGCCTCAAAGCGAGTTTCCAGTGGGACCGCTGGTTGCAGCGGGATTCGTTGACGTGTCGCGCGCGCAGGCCGAGCTTGCAAAGTTGCGCGCCGCGTGGCCGGCCCTGGTTTTGGTGGATGCGGGCGCGTGGTTTGTCGAGTGCGCGGATCCGGACCAGGCGTTGCTCGGCCTGGTTAAGCTCGCCGAAGTTGACCCGCAGCGCGCCCGGAGAGTGCTTGAAGACGCGGAGCTTCGTAGACGCGTCCTCGTACTGTTTGGATCTTCACGCGCGCTGGCGAACTACGTTTTAACGCATCGAACGCTACTCGACATGGAGTTGCCCGCCCTGCCGCGCCCCCGCCCAGTTGAGGCTGGCCCCGACTGGGCCGCAGGGGCGGATGAGCCCACCGAGATGGTGGCGTGGCTGTCGCGGGTCTTGGATGAGGACGTCGACACGGTGGACGAGATTCGGCGCGCCTACTGGTCTGCGATGATCCTGATTGCGTTTGAGGACGTGACCGCGCCCGACCGAGAAGCACACATGCCCACGCTGTCTGCGAAGATCACCGACCTGGTGGATGCGACGCTGATCCTCGCGTATCAGCGCGCGGTGAAGCATATTGCGAACCCTCCCGAGTTTTGCGCGGTCGCGATGGGCAAGACGGGCGGGCAGGAGCTGAACTACATCTCTGACGTTGACGTCATGTACATCTATCGCGGCAGTGGGCAGGCCGAGCGTGAGCTTGCCCGCGTTGCCGGTCAAATCGCGACCGACATGGCGCTTACGTGTTCGGGGCCGGGAAGCGAACCACCGCTTTGGAACCTGGATGCCGGCCTGCGACCCGAAGGTCGCGACGGCGCTTTGGTGCGGAGCCTGGAATCGTACCGAACCTACTACCGGTCTTGGGCAAAAAACTGGGAGTTCCAAGCCCTCATGAAAGCCCGTTATTGCGCTGGATCGAGGGCGTTAGCCGCCGACTTTTTACAAATGGTCCAGCCCCTGGTGTGGAGCGTGGCCCACCGCGATGGGTTTGTGGACGACGTGCGCGGGATGCGCAAAACCGTGGAAGCACACATTCCTCGAGGCAGGGTAGAACGGGAAATCAAGCTCGGCCCGGGCGGCCTGCGAGACATTGAGTTCTCGGTACAACTACTCCAACTGGTCCACGGCAGGACGGACCAAAGCGTGCGCGTGCGAAACACCCTGACCGCGATCGAGCGCCTATCCCAAGGTGGCTACATCGCGCGCAGCGACGCGGCGGAGCTAGACGCGTGCTACCGCTTCTTGCGCACCATCGAGCATCGCGCGCAACTAACAAACATGCGCCGCACCCACCTGATACCAACATCGCCGGCACAAGTGCGGGCAATCGCACGGGCAACGTCGATGCGGAAGTTCCCTCGAGGTGAGGACCTGGTCGAACATTGGCAATGCGTGCGCGCCCGCGTGCGGGGCTTACAACAGTCACTGTTTTATCGGCCCCTCGTCGAAGCGACCGCAAAGCTAACAACGTCGGAAGTCTTAATGGATGAGGGCGCTGCTCGCGATCGCCTTAGCGCTTTTGGCTATCGCGACCCGGCGGGAGCGCTAAGGCACGTCGAGGCGCTCATGAAGGGGACGAGTCGTACGGCGGTTATTCAACGTCACCTTCTGCCCGTAATGTTGGGGTGGTTTGCTTCGGGTGCGGATCCAGATCGGGGGCTACTGAACTTTCGCGCGTTGTCGGAGCGGATCGGCTCCACCCACTGGTACATGGCGTTGTTGCGTGACTCGCGCGTGGCGGCGCGCAGGCTCGCAGAAGTTTTGCCCACATCCACGTTCGCTGTGAATGCGCTAATGGACCAGCCTCAGGCTGTGCAGTGGCTCGATGATGAAGCCATGTTGAAACCGCGACCCGAAGAGCTGCTTCGCAAAGAGTGCGCCGCCCTCGTCGATCGACATGATCACCGCGATTCGGCTATGGAGCGCGTGCGATACGTGCACTACCGCGAAGTTACGCGCAGTGCGCTGGCAGACCTCACGGAAGGGCTGGACTACCGCCGGGCGAAGACGATGCTCGCGCCGGCAACCGATCAGGCGATACTCGCCGCGTTGGACGTGGCCAGCGCGCAGTACGCGCCGGCGGATTCGGGCCTTTGCGTAACGGCTGTCGCACTGGGACGTTACGGGGGTGCGGAAGCCGTTTACGGTTCTGACGCGGACGCAATGTTTGTTTACGATCGCGGCGATATGGACGAGGGCGAGGCTCAGGACTGTTCGGAAAAAATCGTTAAACACGCGCTGAAGTTGCTCGGACAGATCGGTGCGAGCCCCGCAATCACGGTAGATACCGCGCTGCGCCCCGAAGGGAAGAACGGGGCAATCGTGCGCAGCTTGGACTCCTACCGCGAGTACTGGCTGAAGTGGGCGTCAGCTTGGGAGCGTCAAGCCATGACACGGGCGCGCGTGATCGGGCAGGCTGACCTGGATCGCCGGGTGAGCGCGGTGCTCGACGAGTTCGTTTGGCTAGGCGGCCTGGACGATAAACAGCTGCGTCAGATCAAGCTACTCAAAGCCCGCATGGAGCAAGAACGCCTTCCGCGCGGCGTTAAACCGTCACACCACTTAAAGCTCGGGCCGGGCGGGCTCAGCGACGTGGAGTGGGTAGTGCAAGTACAGCAACTGCAGCACGCCCTCGACAATGAAAAACTGCGGACCTATTCCACGATCGACGCACTGCGTGAACTCACGGCAATGGGGGCTATAAGCGACGCGGATGCGCGGATTTTGGAAGACGCGTGGGTTGACGCGACCCACCACCGGGCGGCAAACGTGCTGGCCACAAACCGCGTGCTGCGCATGGATGAGCTTGCCCACGATGGGCTCGTTGCCAGGCAGGTCGCGCGCATTCTTGGATACGATGCAAACCAGACGCAGACGATGATTGATGAGCACTTGCGGCTGGCCCGACGGGCGCGGCAAGTATTTGAAAAGTTGTTCATTTAGGAGAAAACATGCGACTGGTTCTGGTCCGTCACGGGCAAACTCAATCGAATACTACGCACGCGCTCGACACGGCAATGCCGGGCGCCAACCTGGACGAGGTTGGTGTGAAGCAGGCGCAGATGCTGGCCGATAACTTTGAAAAGCTCGTTGGAGCAGAGCCGTCAACCATTTACGTGTCGCCCCTGGACCGCACGCGCCAAACCGCGGCACCCCTGGAGCGCAAGTTCGGCATCACCGCCCTCGTCCGCGAAGGAATCCGCGAAGTCATTGCGGGCGACCTTGAGATGTCGACCGACCCCGAAGACATCACCACCTACCTAAAGACCTTACTTTCATGGGTTGAGGGCGATCTGGACGCGCAGATGCCGGGCGGTGAAGACGGGTGGCAAACTCGCGCTAGGTTCGGCAACGTCCTAAACGAAGCACTATCCGACACGCGCGAAATTTACGGCGACGATTCCACGGTCGTCATTGTCGCCCACGGCGCGATCAGTAGGTTCATATTTGCAACATTGTCCGAGGACGTGACCCCAGAGCTAGTTGCCCGATTCCCCATGCACAACGCGTCCACCGCGGTGTTGGAATGGCTTGGAACTGAAGACGACCCGTGGATCGGGGACCGCTCACTGTGGAAAGCCCACACGTGGTGTGACACGCCCCTTAGCGAGTTCCCCCTCACCGGCGAACGCGTCGAGGCGGAAGTGTCCAAAATACGCGACATGGTCGAATAAGCCGGTCGCGGAGCTGCTCGCAGGCGCGCAGTAGTAGCCCAAACACGCGAAAGCGGGGCTCGCACACCGCGAACCCCGCCACCGCAAACCGAGCTGAATTACAAGACTTTCCCAAAGAAGTCCCGCGCTCGCGGGTTGGACGGGTTGTCCATGACTTCGCTGGGTGCGCCCTCTTCAACGATTTTGCCTTCGTCCATGAATACCAGGTGGTCGCCGACTTCGCGGGCGAAGCCGATTTCGTGGGTTACGACAACCATGGTCATGCCGTCTTCTGCGAGGCTGCGCATAACTTCGAGTACTTCGCCAACGAGTTCGGGGTCGAGGGCGGAAGTTGGCTCGTCGAACAGCATCAGGTCTGGCTCCATGGCAAGTGCGCGCGCAATCGCAACGCGTTGCTGCTGGCCGCCAGAGAGCTGGGCGGGGTAGTGGTCCGTGCGGTCCGCTAGGCCGACGCGCTCAAGTAGTTTGACGGCTTGTTCGCGGGCCTTCTCTTTGGGGACCTGCTTGACCTGGACGGGTGCTTCCATCACGTTTTCAAGCGCTGTCATGTGTGGGAACAGGTTGAAACGCTGGAAGACCATGCCGATGCGTGCGCGTTGGGCAGAAACCTCTTTGTCACGCAGTTCGTGGAGGACGACCTTGTCGCCCTTCTTCTCTTCGCGCATTCCAAGCAGTTCACCTTCTAGGTAAACGCGGCCTGCGGAAATGGTTTCTAGGCCGTTAATGCAACGAAGTAGGGTGGATTTGCCGGATCCGGACGGGCCGAGCATTACGCAAACTTCGCCCTGTTTCACGGTCATGTCTACGCCCTTTAGGACGTGCAGGTCACCGAAGAACTTGTGTACGCCCTTGATTTCAATCATCGGGTTGGTCATGGTGTCACATCCATAAATGGGTCGTCTCTGGTGGTTTGCGCGTCACGGATTGCCTGCTGGCGGTTTGCCTTCTTGTCGTCCTTCTTGCCCTTCTTGTCGGGCATTTGGGTGAAGCCCTTGCCGAAGTAGCGCTCCAGGTACATTTGGCCAATCATCAAAATGGAAGTGATGACCAGGTACCAAATGGCTGCAGCGATCAGTAGCGGCACGGGCGCGAACAGTTGAATGCCCTTGTCGCGCGCAGCCCACGTGAGCTCCAGTGTGAACGGGATGGCGGCAACCAGTGAGGTTGTTTTCAGCATCGAGATTGTCTCGTTGCCAATCGGCGGAATAATGACCCGCATGGTCTGGGGTAGCACGATACGGCGCAGAATCTTGCCGCGATTCATGCCGAGTGCTGTGGCGGCCTCCCACTGGCCCTTGTCCACCGCGTTTAAGCCGGAGCGAATAATTTCGGCTAGGTATGCGCCCTCATTTAGTGACAATCCGACGATTGCCATCCAAAACGGCGTGAACGTTTCGGCGGTTTTGAACTGGACGAACTCGGGGCCGAACGGGATTCCGATTGACAGTTGCGGGTACAGGGTGGGTAGTAGTGACCAGAAGATCAACTGCGTGTAGACCGGTGTGCCGCGGAAGAACCAAATGTAGAACCAGGACACGCCGCGCAAAATCGGGTTGGGCGATTGGCGCATGATTGCCATCGTGATTGCGAGGATCGTGCCGATCGCCATTGCCATGACGGTTAGGAGGAGCGTGAAGAACACGCCGGTCATGATCGTGTTTGAGAATAGCCATTCCCACACGACGGGCCACTGGAAGTTCGGGTTTGTTACTAAGGAGTTGATGACCATCGCCGCGATGACGGCGACGACAGCCGCAGACACCCAACGCCCCGGCCGGGGGACCGGCCGGGGGTGGATGAGCTCAATTTGCTCGCTAGACATTCAGGATTACTTTCCTAGGTTGACTACTGCCTCGTCCAGCGCGGCGTCGCCCGCGCCGTAAAGGTCTAGGATCTCGACCAAGATGCCTTCGTCCATCAGGTATTGCATTGCCTTTTGGACCGCTTCGGTTAGCTCAGCGTCGTCCTTGTTGATTGCGATGCCTTGCGGTTCGGATTCGATAACTTCGCCGATCTGTTCTAGGTCGCCGCCGGTCTGCTCGATTGCCCAGCCGGTGATCGTGGAGTCAGAGAGTACGGCGTCGTATTGGCCACCAACTAGCTTGGTTACCGAGTCGGTGTTCAGGTCATGCGGCATGACCTTGATAGCTTCCTTGCCGTCAGCTTCGCACTGTTGTGACATTTCGTTTGCCAGGTCGTGCTGGTAGGTGCCGGTCTGAACGCCAAGCGTGGTGCCGCAAACGTCGGCCGGGTCGAAGCCGCTCGGGTTGCCCTTCTTGACCGCGTAGGATGAGCCGACCTCTACGTAGGAGACCATGTTGACCTGTTCTAGGCGTTCTTCCGTAATCGTGAATGAGGACGCGCCTACGTCAAACTTGGTGCCCAGCGACGGGATAATGGTGGGGAACTCCGCGTGAGTGGTGGTTCCTTCGCTTAGGCCCATTACCTTTGCGAGTGCCTTGATGATCTCGATGTCGTATCCAACTGGAGTTTGGCCGTCGGTGTCGCGGAATTCTGCGGGCGCGTAGTCGGTGGAAGCGCCGTTGCGGAGCGCGTCCTGGTCCTTAACGGCCTGGGGGACTAGCGCGGCGATGTCTTCTTGAGTTTCGATTGAATCGATATCGTAGAACTTTGCCGAGACTTCGCTTACCTGCGTGTCGTCGGTTTCGCCGTTGGCTTCGGGAGCCTGGTCTGGATCCGAGCATGCTGCCAATGACATTGCTGACAGTGCTGCAATCGCGAAAATAGCGGGAGCCTTTTTCATGATGGGAACTCCTTGTTGGAAAATCTTGTTGACCTAACTAAGTATGTAACCCAATGAATGAATATGCAACTCTATGAATAGTTATTGCAGTGTGAATTCCATTACCTGATACAAAAAACCCGCCGGAGGCCGGCGGGTTAATCAGGAGGCTAGGCTCAGCGGCCGCGCATGGCGCGACGTGAGATCTTCGCCTTGTTCGGGTCAATACCGTGCGGAATGCCGGCCTGACGATTGTGTGCGGAAACAGCTTGAATACGGTTTACAACTTCGGGAACTTCGTTGCGGTGCAACGCCTTCGGCAGGTGGCGAAGCTCCTTCTCGATATCTTCAAGCTTGACCTGGCCCTTGCCTTCGCCAACGTAAATCACGTGAACGGGCAGGTTGGTGACAACGCGCTGCGCTAACTTGCGTTCCTTCTCGGCAAGGTCACGAACACGGCCAACGGGGCCCTCTGCAAGCAGGACAACACCTGGACGGCCAATCAATCGCCACACGAGGTCCTGGTGACGGTTCGCGGCGATCGGTTCTTCCTCAATATTCCAGCCGCGGCGAATCTGGGTGATAACCGCGTAAACGGAACCAACGGTGCCGGACACTTGGCGGTACATTGCCTTCTTAACAAGCAACGCCAAAATCATTGTGGGCACCATGAATGCCAGTGTTAGGGCGAACAGAATAAGAATGAAAATATTCATGTTCTGCCAGATAGCGATGGCAAGGAAAATGCCTACGACCGCTACGGTCGAACCTAGAAGGACCCAGCCGATCCACGGGAAGCTACGCTTCGTGATCTTGTAAGCGTCAATCAGGTTGTTATACCAGCGGCGCTTCTTTGGGCCCTTTTCCTTTTTCGCTTTGCGAGGAGTTTTTTCTTTGTCAGCCATGATGTTTTAAGTTTACCTGTTCTAGCGGCGTTTACGAAGATTGAGCGCCAATCCAACCAGCGCGACCATACTCGCCGCCGCCGCGGTTGCGAAGTAGGCCGGATTGTCGCCCGCATTTTGGGCGATAGCACCGCCGACTCCCGACCCTAGCGACACCCCGATCGTAACCGAGGACTGCATGGAAGTCATCGCGATCGCAACGCCGCCTTTTGGTGCGAGTTTCTCGGTGACCGTAAACGCGGTAACCATAGACGGACCCACGAAAAGACCGCAAAGCAGCAACGCCGCGGCAGTTAGTCCCAGGGATGGTACTGCGCCGGCCACCGCCATCATTACGGCCATTCCCGCGCCGCCTACAACCAGGCGCATCGGAAGCGAAATCGAGTCGGGGATAGCAACCGTCATGATCGCCATGATCGCCGATCCCACGCCCATCGTCGCGTACACGAGGCCCGCCACCGTCGGAGTACCCGCCAGCTCCGCCCTCATTGTCGTCGCTGCTTGCGTGGCACCAAAATAAATGCCAATCGCAGTCATTGTCATAATCGAGGGCGCCACCGCCCACAAAACCTGGGCGACACCCGGGCCCTTCGCGGGCGCTTTAGACCGGTCGCGGTGTGTGCGCGGCGCGGTGAGGGCGAATGCGGCTCCCGCGGTTGCAACCAGCGCGAACGCTAAGAACAGGGGAGCCGACGGGAATGCCGCCGACGCCGCAATACCAACCAGTGCGGGCCCGAGGACGAATACGAACTCGTCAGCCATCGACTCATACGACAGGGCGGCACCCAGCTCGTGGGGAACATTCGTTTGAGAAATCCACCTGGAGCGCGTAAACGATCCGATCGGCAGGGACGTCACACCCACGAGCACACCCACGCCGTACAGGGCGACGCCCTCAAGGCCATTAATTACTGCGAAAAACATTCCCAGCAAGGCAAGGGCATTCAAGGGGGTTAACACGCGCAGTGGCACGTCTTGGCCGCGCCGGTCCGCCCATTTGCCGATCAGCGGGCCCGCAATAGCGGTGGACAGTGCGACGGATGCGGTTGCGTAACCGCCTTGCGCGACGGAACCGGTTGACGCGGTTACGGCCGTCATTACACCCAGCGGAATCATGGCGTACGGGGCGCGCGCCGCGAACGCGACTACAAGAGTTTTCCAACCGGCTATTTGAGGTAGCACCCGGTAGCTTCCGAGCGCACGGAAAGGGGAAGTTTGCATGGTAGTTTTGCTTAGCTCTAGCGTACCCACCCGGGTCTTTGCTCATCCAACCGGCCAAATCTGGCGCTCACTCGGTTTCGAGTGGGGTCCCCATTGAGCAAAGAGCAAGTAGGCGGCCTGTTTCGCAGGCGACTCACAAGTATACACGCACAACTTGTCCACAAATAGTGTTGGCGTAGTGATTAACACTGCATCGTGTGGTTGAGTTAAGTCATGAGCATTGCCGGGTATGAACTGATCCAGCCGTTTGCCACGACCTCCACGGGAACTATGTGGCTGGCGCGCGGGCGTGATGGCGCGTCGACCCTGATCCGCTTCCTGTCGCGCGAGCAAGCCGAACAGTTAAGCGGCCGCCTATCCGTCCTGTCATCAATTTCCAGCCCGTACCTGGCCGGTGTGCAAGACGTTGTGCCGGATGATGGTCGAGTCGCGATCGTTACCGAAATGGTTGAAGGCACCGTACTGTCACAGTGGATGCATATTCCCGGCGCGCTCGCCGAAAACCGCGTGCTTGCCGTCCTGCGCGAAATCGCCCTCGGACTAAAAGAACTACACGACCGTCAAATCGCGCACGGCGACCTTTCAACATCAAACGTGATTGTGGGTGAGGACGGTGCTGTGCTGATCGATCACGTTACGGGCGCGGGCGTTACTATGCCGTATGCCGCGCCGGAGGTCGTAGCCGAACTCGAATCCGGATACGTCCCGGTTGATCGGCGCCCGGGCGACGTGTGGGCGTGGGGGAAGATCGCGCAAGAGCTCGGTTGTACTTGCACGGCGGTGCAACGCGCGTTGGATCCCAACCCGGCATCGAGGGCGAGTATTGACGAGGTTTTGGCTGACCCGCAGCTGGCTTCGACTGACTCGAGTGCTGCTATCCCGATGGAAGCGGACGTCTCGATGCTGTCGGCGGGCGCACTACTTCGCATTGAGGCCGCCAGGGAGCAGACGATACTTTCCGAAGGCAACGGTAAGCGTCCGCGCGGGCGCCACGTTAGAAAGTCGAACCGAAGCTGGCTACGCGTCGGGGTTGCAACGCTGATGGTAGTTGCCGGAGCAGTCGCACTGGCGGGCTGGTGGGTGCGTCCGGTGACTCAGCAACCCTCTGAACCCGTGCGCGCCGAGCCCGCAACGACCGTTAAGTGCCCTAGTTCCGGTGAGGCAATCACGATCGTGAACGACCTGACCACAAGGCGAAACGCGGCCATCATGGAGGCCGACCCCGACCTGCTGCCGGCCGTGATTGGTGCCGATTCGGAAGTGTTGGACAAAGACATCGAGCTGATTGAAGCAATGGCCGAATCACAAGTCAGCGTAACCGGCCTTTCAACCCTCGTGGACGAAGTGCGGGTTATGGAGTGCGCGCCACTCACAATCGACGCCACCTTCACGCAGGCTCCGCACGAACGCTGCGTTGCGGGGCAGTGCGCGGAAGTCCCACAACAACCCTCCGTGCGCGTGCGCCTCATCTTCGAAGGCCCACCGTGGCGTGTAACCGACGTTATTTCGCTAGAGCCCGACGAACTTTAATACA
>JAUNLF010000022.1 GCA_030532405.1 Actinomycetaceae bacterium
AGCAGCAACCCACCCAGGCAGCAACCCACCGAAGCAGCGGCCCCGCCGTCAGCGGGTTAGTCTAGGCCGAGCCCGGCGACGCCCTCGGATAGTAATGTTTCGAAGTTTTCGGCGGGGACGATTGGGATGCCGAGTGCTTCGGCTTTGGCTTCCTTGGATCCGGCGCCGTCGCCGGCGACGACGAGCGACGTCTTTTTCGACACCGATCCGGTTGCTTTCGCGCCGCGCGCCGTGATTGCGGCTTTCGCGGATTCGCGGTCGTGGCCAGGAATCGACCCCGTGACCACGATTGTCAACCCGGTCAAGGTTTGGGCGAGCTCTTCGCTGGCCTCTGCCTCCATCCGCACGCCGGCAGCAGCCCATTGGCGTACGACTTCTTGGTGCCAGTCCTCTTTGAACCACTCGACGATAGCCTCGCCGATCACGGTTCCCACCCCGTCAATCTGCGCGAGGTCGTCCAGCGGCGCGTTCGCGATCTCGTCCACCGAGTCATATGCTCCCGCCAAGGCCTGCGACGCCTGCGGTCCCACATGCCGAATCGAAAGAGCAACCAGAACGCGCCACAGGGGCGCCTCCTTCGCCTTTTCAAGTTCGGCGGAGATGACCTCAAAGTTCTTCGAAACGCGAGGCTCCTGCCCCTTCTTATACCCTGATCCAGTCAGTGAACGCGTGCCCGAAGTGTAGAAATACCGGACCTGTTGCCACCCCATCTCGTGACCGTACGCCTCTTGGATCAACTTTGGCAGCCGCCGCCGCTTCCACACGTACACGTCCTTCACGGCATCCGCGTCCAAGTCGAACAGGCCCGCCGCGGACTTCAACGCGGGCTCCTGCGCGGGAGGTAACAGCTCTTCCGCCACCTGGATCTCATCCGCGTGTCCGCGTTTTTCGGCGTCTTCATTTTTGAGGGCGAGGACGGTCCCGTCGTCCAGTACAACTGGTTCCCCGGCGACGAGTGCGGCCGCCACCTCGTCACGGTCAGCTTCCGGCTGCGTGAGGGCAAGTGCCGCCTCCTCGCCGAGCCCCTCCACGTCAAGAGCTTTGCGCGACCCGATGTAGATGATGCGCTCAGTGAGCTGGGCGGGGCACGTCTCTGAGTTCGGACACCTTAAGTCCACGTCGCCCTCCTTCGCGGGAGCTAGCGGCGTGCCACACGAAGGGCAGTTTTCGGGCATGATGAACTCGCGTTCCGTGCCGTCGCGAGCATCCTCGACGGGTGCGACGATTTCGGGAATGATGTCCCCGGCTTTTCGTAGCACCACGAGGTCGCCAATCAGCACGCCCTTGCGCTTTACTTCGGACGCGTTGTGCAGCGTTGCCCGCGAGACGTGAGAACCGTCAACCAGTACTTTCTCCATGACGCCGTAGGGCGTGACTCGACCGGTGCGACCAACCTGGGTTCGAATGTCGAGCAGGCGCGTGTGCACCTCCTGCGGCGGATACTTGTACGCCGCAGCCCAGCGCGGGACGCGCGAAGTGGCACCCAACTGAGCTTGTGCCTCGCGCGAATCGACCTTCAAAACCACGCCGTCGATACCGTAGTCCAGGGAGTTTCGCCGCTTGCCGAACTCTTCGATGAACTCATTCACGTCCTCGTGCGATTTAACGAGGCGCGTGTAGGACGAGACGGGAAGCCCCCACTTTGCAAGCAGCTCATACCACTCGTGTTGCGAGTCAGGCATGACGCTGGAGCCCTCGAAGGTGCCGATACCGTGGCAGACCATCGAGAGTGGGCGTTTCGCGGTCTCGTCGGGGTCTTTTTGACGCAGCGACCCGGCGGCTGCATTACGTGCATTTACGAACTGTTTGAGGCCTGCTTTTGCGCGGGCCGCGTTGTACTCCTCAAAGTCGGCGGTAGGGAAAAATACTTCGCCACGCACTTCCATGCGGGCGGGGATGTCGTCACCCGAAAGCCGGTGCGGCACGTTCGCGATGGTGGCAACATTCGCGGACACGTCCTCACCAACGCGTCCGTCACCTCGTGTAGCCGCGCGCGCAAACCGCCCATCCACGTAAAGGATTGACACGGCCAGACCGTCGACCTTCACCTCCGCGGTCATTGAAAGCTCATCAACACCCAGAGATTCACGGGCGCGGTCGATCCACGCGTGCGTCTCCTCCACAGAAAACAGGTCGTCGAGCGACAACATCGGTATCTCATGTTGCACCTCGCTGAAAGCCTCCGACGCGAAACCGCCGACCGTCTGTGTAGGGGAGTCCTTCGACGCGAGTTGTGGATAACTCCGCTCCAGTTCTTCTAGCTCGTGGAAAAGCTGGTCGTACTCCGCGTCCGAAAGCGTTGGCGAGTTTTCCTGGTAGTACGCCTGTCGCGCATCCTCGATGACCTTGACGAGCTCCTCCCACCGCGCCCGTGCGTCCTCTGCCGGCACGTTTTCGTTGTCCGTCGTGTCCGCCTGCGCCGAGTCCGTGGGCGTGCGTTTAGCCTCCCCGTCCTTCGAACCCGCATCCGTGGGCGTGCCTTTAGGTTTTGCGCTGGCCGAACCCGCACCCGTGGGCGTGCCTTTAGCTTCCGCGCCCTTCGGCGCTTTTTCCGCGGAGTTCATACCCTGACCCGAATCGCCCTCCGGCGCCGAATCTGCCGACTTTCCGCGCTTGTCTTCAGCTCGTTCACTCATGCCCCTATTGTTACCCATCCCGCCGCCAAAAGAACGTTCGAGACGGAAAGCCCCGCGCGTGCTTCGCTACGTAGGTGAAACTCCAGCCGCGTGATCCCTCGAACCAGACGGATCTCGCACGCGAGGAGCATCGTCGTCCGAGTAGCCCCGCCCCTCGATCTGCCGCCCGCCAGACTTTTCCCCAGGCTGCGTCCCGCCGTAGTTTTCCCCAGCCGCATTATTTTGATCCGTGAGGGCGTGCTGAGCTCCGCTACAACTTAAGCTCGTGAGCGATCTACTAGTTTCCCCGATCCACGTCCTTTGCGTCGCCGGACCCGATGCAGGGGCGGTTTTTGTGCCTGGGAGGGCGAGCGAGGCCCTTGGTCGCGAATCAGAAATCGCCGTGGTAGATCGGGAAACTTCGCGTCGACACTTGCAGGTGAGGCTCGTGTCAAGCCGACGAGGAACTCTCCTCGAGCTACAAGACTGCGGTTCGGCCAATGGTTTCGCAGTAGGTCGATGGGTCGCCCCCTTGCCCGGCTTCGCACGCAGCTGGGCGTGGCTGCGTGCAACAAAGCCGGACAACTCTGATCGTCTCAAGTCCGAACAACTTCATGCTCACGTACGTCCCGAGCTCGAACGACTACATGATTTTGCGCATCGCGTACCAGTGCGGTCGAGCCGGTCCCAGCGTCCCGCACCAGTGCAGCCGAACGGGTCCGAGCACCCGAAGCGCCCGCAACCGGACGCCTCCGCGAATCGCGTCGGACCGCAGGTCCGCGGCGCCACACGGCTGCTGTCGCCGGGTGATGTTTTCATGGTGGGAGCGAACTTGTGGGAGGTCAGGACTCGCCCGGAGTCCCTCGACCTCACTGCCGCAACTGAATACGCCCTCCCGGGACGGACGGCTCGGCTACGTTCGTGGATGCTCGTGTTGCCCTTGATTTCATTGCTGTGGTTAGTGTCGCGGTTCATCGGCGGCATGGTCGCGCTGGCGATAGCGGCGTCGCTGATCATCGTTGGAGTGTATGCGTGGCTCGCGTGGCGAAGCCGACGCAAACCGCGGCCGCGCTGGGGAATCCTCTACGGGCTGGAGTTACCTCCTCGAGGAGCTGCCGCACGAGACGACACGGCTGCCGACGAAGCCGGCCGAGCCGCTTTCCCTTCCGGCGCCCGAGAAGCTGGGCGCCCCGCCTTCCGCCCCGCAACCCGCCCCACCGTGCAACCCGCGACACGCCCCGCCGCGCACTCCGCCGTCCGCGCAGCAACCCGCCCCGCCACGCAACCCGCCGTACGCCCCGCCCTCGACGACTGGATAATCGACTTTTCTGAAGCGCCAACGTGCAAGTCGCACCGACTGAGGATCCCCATCCTCGGCACGTTCATGCTAGTTATCCCCAGGTTCCGCCGCGGCCGTTCCATCCACACCGGGCCGCCGGCCGACATTGCGTTGCACGACGGTCAGGGGTGGACTGAATGGGTGCTCGCGCAAGCCCTTGTCCACGCAAGGCTCGCAGGCATCGCCGCGGTCATTCGTCCGGACTCGCCGTCGGTGCTACGCGACGCCGACGACACGCCCCTACTCACCGTCAAAACCACGCCGGGAGCCGCCGACCACCTCATCCAATGCCCGCCCAACCCGCCCCCGCGCATCAGCGCACCCACTACCAGCGCACACGAAGAATCCGGCACGCCCAGCTCCGTCCTCATAAGCGAACTGCCGTCCCCAACCGATGAATCCGCGGGCCTCGATGCGAAGGCGCCGCGCGGGCTTTGCGTGCCGATTGGGGTGTATGAGGGCGAGGTCGCATGGCTTGACCTCGTTCACGATGGCCCGCACGCGTTGGTGGCGGGGACGACGGGGTCCGGTAAGTCTGAGGCGCTGCGAACCTGGATAGCGCAAATGTGCAGGGCGCGTGATCCGCGGTCCTTGCGGCTCGTGCTCATTGATTACAAGGGCGGCGCTGCGTTTGGCGACCTTGCGCAGTCCCCGCACGCGGAGGGCCTGTTAACCGACCTCAACCCGTCCGCCACGGCGCGGGCGATTGCGGGGCTCGCGAAGGAACTCTCGTTGCGCGAGGAAGCCCTCGCCGCTCGCGGCCTTGCTAGCCTCGACGCATGGGAGGCGACCGATCCGGCCTCCGCGCCTGCGCGCATCGTTTGCGTTATCGACGAGTTTCGCGCCATGATCCGCACCCACCCCGACATGCTTGACGATTTAGTGGATTTAGCGGCGCGAGGGCGATCTCTCGGCATGCATTTGATCGCCGCCACGCAGAGCCCCGGTGGCGTTGTCACTCCCGCTATGCGCGCGAACCTGACCCTGCGCGTATGTTTGCGCACCGCGGATGCGTCCGACTCGATGGAGGTGCTGGGCGTGGCTGACGCGGCGCTACTTCCACGCATTCCTGGACGCGGCATCATCGATGCGGGGGAGCCTCGCGTGGTGCAGTGGGCGTACTCGCCAAGGGAGCAACCCCTCCCGCACGCGACTGCGGGCCGATCCGTGGCGCCTGCTTCCGCGTCACCGGTGCGCGGGCCCGCATCGCCAGGCCCCCTATCAGCGTCTGCAGGTAGCGTGGGATATGACGGGGCCGGTGAGCTTACGGCAGTAGCCGTGCCTGCGGGCGCGGTGACGGGGCCACTTTCCGCACCTTCAGGCAGCGCGGCTGCGCCTTTGGGAGTCTCACCCGCGCTGGACGGCCCTCGAGCTGTGGCGGCGTCGGACGGCCCTCGATCCGCGCCGCTGCCAACGTTGTGGAAGCCGGAGCTACCCGCAACGATCAAGTCTGACGTTGCTCGCAGATTGCTTCCAGCCGGCGATAGCGGTTCGCCGGTTTTTGCTATTGCTGACGATATTCATGCGCGCGAGTACCACCCGCTTGAGCTTTCCGCAGAACCCGTGGCTATCGTCGGGCCGGCAAAACGACGGGCTGTTGCTCTTCAAGCTGCAGCGCAGGTCAGCCACGCCCTCGTCGTCGAAACAGCGAAGATGCAGGTCAATGATGTGGCGCATGCGCTCGACGAAGCGCGCGTGCAAGGCCGTGCGGTCGTAGTTGATGACCTGGGAGAGTTTCTGCGCGCCGCGGACTCGTGGGGCATGGGGGAGGGCCAATCGTGGTGGCGAGACTGGCTCCGCCGACACCGCGCCGGCGTCATCGTTGGGGTGGATGGGGACGATTATGGGCTCGTTCGTTCGTGGTCGAGGGCGCTGCTGGGCATGCCTGCAAGTCAGACGCGCGCTCTTGCTTTGCCGCGCGATGTCGCGGATTTAGCGAAGGATCAGTTCGTTGCGTATCCCTGGGATGGGCAACCTGTGACTCCGGTGAGCATTATCGCCGCGGCGGAGCCCACCGCGGAGGGTGCTGTGCTGGGTGCTGTGCCGGCTGGCGCGACGGATGCTACGAGGGCTGCTACGAGGGTTGCTGTAACGGGTCCGGCACCGGCATCCGCATCGTTGATGCGCGGCGGGTTGGGTGCGAGGGCGGCTGGCGATTCTCAGATGGTCACGCCCGCGCAGAACGTTGCAGGGGCATCGGGGCTGTCGGGGCCGTCTGGACGGTCGGGCCGGTTGGGCCGGTCAGGTAGCGAGCTGGTGGAGTGTGCTGAACTGGTGGAGCCGCTCGTGGCGTCCTCATCGATGTTGAAGGAACTGGAACGAAGGGTGCGACGCGGCGGCTCCGGGTGGGTGGGAGGCGAGGTGGGGCGCGTGGACGTCCTCGGAAATGTGGATACGGAAATGTTGGAGGTGCTGGAACGGGCATGCCGTGACGCTGGTGCGACGTTGAATGGTGTTGCGGAAGGGGAGGTTCTCACGAAGGGGTACAGGTCGAGGGCGGAGGTCGCCGTTGTGGTGGGGGAACTGTCGAAACATGCGTTGAGGACGCTCAAGATTCCGCCTTACATTCGTGCAGATTCCGCGGAATCTTGCGGCACATGGGTGGGGTTCTGTGACGTGTGGTACAGATTGGTGTCGTCGCGGACCTAACGTGACGATTCGCACACATGTTTATCATGTGAAACGTTCTGATAACCCTTGTGTAACTTGCGCGTGTGGGTGAAACTGAATGCAGTTACAGATTTGGTTATTGCGCGTGGGATTTATTTCCACGCGTTCCTATTTGAGGAGCACGTAATGGATTGGCGTAGTCGCGCGGCTTGCTTGAGTGTAGACCCCGAGCTGTTTTTCCCCATCGGAAACACGGGTCCTGCGATCGCGCAGGCAGCCGAGGCAAAGCAGGTGTGCGCCACGTGCGAGGTTCAGGAAATCTGCCTGCAGTGGGCGCTGGATAACAACCAGGATGCCGGTGTTTGGGGCGGTATGAGTGAGGACGAGCGTCGCACGCTGAAGCGTCGTCGCGCTCGCCTGCGTCGCGCAAGCTAAGCAGCAGATTGGCGCGTCTTGCGCCAACTTGAACTGGAGATTGAAGGCCCAGCCCGCAAGGGTTGGGCCTTTCCAGTGCCCGCCCGCGGTTGCGCTCTGCTCGCGTGATTCAGACGGATAGTGTCGGTTTCTGTAGGGTTGCTTCGGTGATTCAGACGGGAAGTGTCGGTTTCTGTCGGGCCGCCCGGGTGATTCAGAGGGATAGTGCCGGGTTCTGTCGGGCCGCCCGGGTGATTCAGACCTAAAGTGACTGGCCCGGCTGCGCCCTCACGGATGCTGAAAAACGATTCAGACCCAAGGTGCCAGCCTAGTTTGGGTTTCAGACCCAAACTTCCCAAAACCGCAGCAAACAACGGCGTGCTTAAGCCAGTTTGGCTCTGATTCATTGTGTGAGGGCGTGCTTGGAAAAACTATTGTGAGGGGAACTGCCCAAAACAGGGTCTGTTTTAGCCACTTTGGGTCTGAATCACCCTCTGGCAGGGCTGCGGGGAACACCATTGTGAGGGGAACTGCCCAAAACTAGGGGTGTTTCTGGCAGTTAGGGTCGGAATCACTTTTCGCAGCCCCCCCGCCTGACCATGACTGTGAGGGGAAGTACCCGAAACACAGGGTTTTTCCGGCATTTTGGGTCTCGGACCCAAAATGGCAGCAAGTCGGAAGACAGTTTGGGTCTGATTCATTGTGTGAGGGCGTGCTTGGAAAAACTATTGTGAGGGGAACTGCCCAAAACAGGGTCTGTTTTAGCCACTTCGGGTCTGAATCACCCTCTGGCAGGGCTGCGGGGAGAACCATTGTGAGGGGAAGTGGCCAAAACTAGAGGTGTTTTTGCCACTTTGGGTCGGAATCGCTTTTCGCAGCCCGTAGACAAACACTGACTGTGAGGGGAAGTGCCCGAAACAGAGGGTATTTGTGGCAGTTAGGGTCTCGGACCCAAATTATGGGTCCTCACCCAGGCAGAACGGGTTAGACATTTGGGTTCGCAGCGCCTCAAAAAAGAAGGAAACGGGCGCAAAAAGCGCCCGTTCATCCATTTTGGTCACTATGGGTCGGAATCACCCAGACTGTAGCCAGCACCGAAACCTGGACCCTGGCACTTCGGGTCGGAATCACCCAGACTGCAGCCAACACCAAAACCTGGACCCTGCCACTTTGGGTCTGAAACCCAAATTAGCAAGCCACCCACCAACCAACCCATCAACCAACCAACCCACCCAGCCAACCGCACCCGCGTGGTCAGATGAGTACGCCTAGTGGTTTGAGTAGGTTTTCTATGCCGCGTCTTAGTAGTGGTCTGCTGCGCCAGGTGTCGGGGTCGAGTCGGTACGCGGTGGTTTGGTCGTTTTGGAAGATGGCTTCCATTTGTCGGGCGTAGGCTTTGGAGGTGAATTCCATGTTGATTTCGAAGTTTCCGAACATGGATAGTCTGTCGATGTTTGCTGTGCCTACTGTTGACCAGCGTCCGTCGACGGTTGCTGTTTTTGCGTGGATCATTGCGTGTTTGTATTGCCAGATTTCGATGCCTGCGTCGATTAGTTCGTCGTAGTAGGCGTGTGAGATCCAGTCGGCTACTACGTGGTTTGATCGTTCTGGTACTAGGACTTTTACGTTGACTCCGCGTCGTGCGGCGGCGATTAGGGCGTCGAGGATTTCTCGGTCGGGGATGAAGTATGCGGAGGTTATGAGGGCGGATTTGTTCGCTCTTTCCATGGCGTCGATGTAGAGGCCGCGTACGGGGAATAGCATTTTGCTTGGCATGTTTAGTGCTGCGCGTATGTCGGAGTCCCACGCGAGTGCTCCGCGGTCTGGTAGTTCGGGTTTTTTGCCCCATCGGAAGTCGTTCCAGAAGTCGGAGAACCCGTTTTCTAGTTCCCACACCGCGGGTCCTTCGATGCGTACGTGGGTGTCTCGCCACTCGTCCTCGTATAGTTTTCCGATGTTGTATCCGCCGACGAATCCGATTTTGCCGTCGACGATTAGCATTTTGCGGTGGTCGCGTCCTGTGCGGCGAAGGTTGAAGGTGAGCATTCCGATGCGCACTTCGGGCACTTTTAGTACGTGTAGGCGCGGATGGTTTGGGAATAGTTTGAACAGCGGGTTGACTACGAGGTTTGCGAATCCGTCAAAGATGCAGTACACCTCGACTCCGCGGTGGGCGGCGCGGATTAGTGCTTCTTTGAAGCGTTGTCCAACTTTGTCGGATTTCCAGATGAAGGTTTCGAAGAAGATGAATTCCTGCGCGCTTTCTATTGCGGCGAGCATGTCTGCGTACAGGGACCTACCTTCGGTGTACGTCCTCATCCGGTTTTTGCCGAGTTTGAGGTCGAGCGGGTCTAGTGCGGGGAAGGAGCCTCCCCCGGGAGCGCGCCTCTTCCTCACCTCATCTATTGCGGTCAGCGAGATCGCGACGCCCACTTGAGCGCTCAACGTCGCCAAACTAGCAATCTTTGCCACGCGCCACGCCTGCCCGGTCGTGGGTATATACCGACGGATTGAAGCCATAGCCTTAGCTTAATTCACGTGTTCGTAAATCCTCGGGTTTCCGGCGTGCCTCCCGTGTCGTCGCGTTATTTCCGCATGCGAGGGCGTGCTTGGCGTATGCATACATGAGGGCGTGCTCGGCATCTGTATACATGAGGGCGTGCTCGGCATCTGTATACATAAGGACCGCCCCGGAATATACATGCACGAGGACGGCCCCGGAACACCATTGTGAGGGGAACTGCCAAAAACAGGGTCTGTTTCAGGCACTTTGGGTCGGAATCACTTTCCAGTAGGGCTGCTGGGAGAACCATTGTGAGGGGAAGTGCCCGAAACTAGGGGTGTTTCTGGCACTTAGGGTCTCGGACCCAAATTCGCAGCAAGTCGGAAGCCACTTTGGGTCTGATTCAGTGCGTGAGGGCGTGCTTGGAAAAACTATTGTGAGGGGAACTGCCAAAAACAGGGTCTGTTTTAGCCACTTCGGGTCGGAATCACTTTCCAGTAGGGCTGCAGGGGAACACCATTGTGAGGGGAAGTGGCCGAAACTAGGGGTGTTTCTGGCAGTTAGGGTCGGAATCACTTTTCGCAGCACCCCGCCTGACCATGACTGTGAGAGGAAGTGCCCGAAAGTAGGGGTATTTCCGGCATTTTGGGTCTCGGACCCAAATTATGGGTCCTCACTCAGGCAGAACGGGTTAGAACTTTGGGTTCGCAGCGCCTCCAAAAAAAGGGAAACGGGCGCGAAAAGCGCCCGTTCATCCATTTCGGTCACTTTGGGTCGGAATCACCCTAACCGCAGCAAACACGATAACCGGCACAGGCACTTTGGGTCTGAATCACCCAGACCGTAGCCAACACCGAAACCCGGATCCTGGCGCTTTGGGTCGGAATCACCCTGACCGCAGCCCGCACTGAAACCTGGACCCTGGCACTTTGGGTCGGAAACCCAATTTAAGCTAAGCCAGTGGTCACTTTGGGTCTGAATCACGCAGACCGCGGCAAACACGATAACCGGCACAGGCACTTTGGGTCGGAATCACCCTGACGGCAACAAACACCAAAACCTAGACCCCGCCACTTTGGGTCGGAATCACGTGCAGGGCAGAGCGCCCAAACCCGGCCCGCAACCCCCGTGATTTGTGAACGGACTTAGCGCGGGGGTGGGCGTACCTCTTATACTGGCAAGCATGTCGACTATTTCTCCTGAAGAGGTCGCCCGTATTGCCGGGCAGGCCCATATTGCTTTGACCGATGCGGAGGTTGACCATTTGGCGAAGGATTTGGATTCTTTGGCTGAGTGGGTTGAGAAGATCTCCGAAGCTGATACGGATGGCGTGCCGGCCACGTCCCACCCGCTGCCGCTGACGAACGTGTGGCGTGAGGATGTTGTTGGTAAGACGCTTGACCGTGAGGAAGTGCTCGCCCAGGCGCCTGCCGCCGAGGATGGCATGTTCCAGGTTCCGCAGATTCTAGGGGAGGAGTAGTCATGTCACCCAAATCTGATGTCATCTTTAGCTCCGCCCTCGAACTGGCAAAAATGTTGCAATCGGGTGAGCTAACGTCTGAGGAACTCACGCGCGCCACCCTCGACCGCATTGCGCAAATGGAACCAACTATTAACGCGTTCCTTTATGTGGATGAGGACGGGGCTATGGCGACAGCTCGCGAGGTTGATGCCGCGCGTAAGGCTGGCGAAGCCCTGCACCCGCTGGCGGGTATTCCGATTGCGATTAAGGACAACATTGTCACTCGTGGTTTGCCGACGACGTGTGCGTCGAAGATCCTGGAGGGGTGGATTCCTCCGTACGATGCGACGGTGATTGAGAAGATTAAGGCGGCGAAGCTCCCGATCGTTGGTAAGACGAATATGGATGAGTTCGCGATGGGCTCGTCGACGGAGTTTTCCGCGTTCGGTCCGACCCGCAACCCGTGGGACACGGACCGTATTCCGGGTGGTTCCGGTGGTGGATCCGCGGCCGCGGTTTCCGCGTTCATGGTGCCGCTGGCGCTCGGTTCGGACACGGGTGGTTCGATTCGCCAGCCCGGTGCTGTGACCGGCACGGTTGGTGTGAAGCCTACTTATGGCGCGATTTCGCGTTACGGCCTGATTGCGCTTGCGTCTTCGCTTGACCAGATCGGCCCGGTCGCGCGCACGGTCGCCGACGCGGCCGCCCTCCAAGACCTTATTGCCGGCCACGACCCGGCGGACCAGACGTCGCTTCCCGACGAGTGGTCGTCAATGCTCGCCGCCGCAGAGTCCTTCCAACCGGCGGACGCCACCCCAACCGAAACCGCGCCGGGAGAAACCTCAGTCCAAGAATCCGCGCCGGCAGAAACCTCAACCGAAACCGCGCCCCAAGAATCCGCGCCGGGAGAAACCGCAGCCCAGGAAACCGCAGCCCAAGAAGTAGCCGCCTCCGACCTTAAGGGTCTAAAGGTGGGCGTGGTGAAGCAGCTGTCGGGTGATGGTTATGATGCGGGAGTCCTCGAGCAGTTCAATAAGACTTTGGATCACTTGAAGTCGCTCGGCGCGGAGGTTGTTGAGGTTGACGCCCCGAACTTCGAGCACGCCCTCACGGCGTATTACGTGATTATGCCGGCGGAGGCGTCCTCGAACTTGGCGCGTTTTGACGGTATTCGTTTTGGTGCCCGCGTGGAGCCGGAGGAGGGTCCGGTAACTTCGGAGCGTCTCATGGCTGCAACTCGTGGCGCGCTGTTTGGTGATGAGGTTAAGCGTCGCGTCATTTTCGGCACGCACGTGCTGTCGTCGGGTTTCTTTGACGCGTTTTATGGGAAGGCGCAGAAGATCCGCACGCTCGTGCAGCGCGACCTGAATGCCGCGTTTGAGAAGGTTGACGTGATTGTTTCGCCGACAGCTCCGACTACCGCGTTCGAGTTTGGCGACAACGTCGAGAACCCGATGCACATGTACCTAAATGACATTGCGACGATCCCGGCGAACCTCGCTGGCGTTCCGGCAATGTCGGTGCCGTGCGGCTTGTCCGAGGGCCTGCCCGTCGGCTTCCAGGTGATCGCACCTGCGCGCGGCGATGCCGTCATGTATCGCGTCGCTCGTGCTGTTGAAATTTCGGAGGACGTGGTCGGCCTCAACCCGACCGGGCCATCGGGGCAGACGGAAACTACGGGAGAGGACGCTTAACCATGACTAAGTTGATGAAATACAGCGAAGCGGTAAAGAAGTTCGACCCCGTTCTGGGTCTTGAGGTTCACGTGGAGCTTGGCACTGCGACCAAGATGTTTGACGCGGCGCCTAACGAGTTCGGTGGCGATCCCAACACGTACATCACTCCGACCTCGATTGGTCTTCCTGGTTCGTTGCCGACGACGAACCGCACGGCGGTGGAGTACGCGATCAAGATTGGTCTTGCGTTGAACTGCCAGATTGCGCAGACGTGCCGGTTTGCGCGTAAGAACTACTTCTATCCGGACCTTGCGAAGGCGTACCAGATTTCGCAGTCTGATGAGCCGATCGCGTTTGACGGTTACGTTGATGTCGAGCTTGATGACGGCGAGATCTTCCGCGTCAATATTGAACGCGCGCACATGGAGGAAGACGCCGGCAAGAACACGCACATTGGCGGTGAGGATGGTCGTATTCACGGCGCTACTTACTCGCTGGTGGATTACAACCGCTCGGGCGTGCCTCTAATTGAGATTGTTACTAGGCCGATTGAGGGCGCAGGCGAACGCGCTCCTGAGGTTGCTGCCAAGTACGTGCAGACTCTGCGTGACATTGTGCGCGCGCTCGGCGTTTCTGAAGCTCGCATGGAGCGCGGCAACCTTCGCGCTGACGTCAACGTGTCGTTGCGCGATTCTGCGGATTCGCCGCTGGGAACTCGTACCGAGACGAAGAACGTGAACTCGTTCCGCGGTATTGACAAGGCGATCCGCTTTGAGATTTCCCGCCAGGCGCAGGTTCTTTCCACGGGTGGAACCATTACACAGGAGACGCGTCACTACCATGCGGAGGACGGCACTACCTCGTCTGGCCGTGAGAAGTCTGACGCGGAGGACTACCGCTACTTCCCCGAACCCGACTTGGTTCCGATTGTCGCGTCGCGCGAATGGGTTGAGGAGTTGCGTGCAAACCTGCCGGAGCTTCCCGCGATTCGCCGTCGTCGTCTGCGCGAGGAGTGGGGCTACACCGACATGGAGATGCGCGACGTCATCAACGCCGGCGCTGTCGACATTATCGAGGACACCGTGAAGGCGGGTGCCAGCCCCGCCGCCGCCCGCAAGTGGTGGATGGGTGAGCTTTCGCGCACCGCGAAGGAATCCGACGTTGACCTCGAGGAGCTGCCGATCACGCCGGCACAAGTCGCCGAGCTGCAAAAGCTCGTCGATGACGGCAAGATCAACGACAAGCTCGCACGTCAGGCCCTCGAGGGCGTTCTTGCCGGTGAGGGCGATCCTGCCCAGGTTGTTGCAGACCGTGGCCTTGAGGTTGTCTCTGATGATGGCCCGCTCATTGAAGCTGTCGAGGCCGCCATGGCTGACAACCCGGATGTTGTCGAGAAGATCCGCGGCGGCAAGATGGGCGCTGTTGGCGCACTGATCGGCCCCGTCATGAAGGCAACGCGCGGTCAGGCAGACGCTAAGCGCGTACGTGAACTAATCCTCGAGCGCATCTAATCCGCTCCCGGCACAGTTATTCAGATCCCCTTATCGGCCTAATGCTGGCTGGTAAGGGGATCTTTTCGCGTAATTTCAATAATTTTCGAGGGCGTGGCTGAAGTCACCCAGGATTAGTTTGCACGTTTGACTAATGACTCGCTATCTTTGTTAAGGCCTCGAACGGAGAGATCCGGTCAGGCTTCTACAAAGTGATCGAGACCTCAGAACTGAAGTTGACAGTCAGGTCGGAATCAACTAAAGTAGATTCTCGGTTCCGCAACGAAGCAAACGTTTCAAACGGGACCTTTTTCAACGCCTTTCGTTGATTTCGCAAGGTTTTTGGAACTCAGACACTGAGTCCAGAATGCGAGAAAGACGATTGTGTGGGTGTTGTTCGTGAACTCGATAGTGTGTTTTTTGTTTTGTCCTTTTGTTTTGTTTTTTGTTTTTT
>JAUNLF010000010.1 GCA_030532405.1 Actinomycetaceae bacterium
GGAACGGAGCGGTCGTGGACCTTTCAAAGTTTGATAACGCGGTGAGTGTGGCTGGCGAGCAGGCGTCGATTACCGTGAGCCCTCACGGTGGTCACCTATTGTCGTGGAAGGTCGGTGATAGGCAAGTCTTCTTTGTCTCTGACTTAACGCCATACGAGTCCGGCGAGGCAATCCGCGGCGGCATCCCGGTTTGTTACCCGTGGTTTGGGCGCAAAGCGAAGCCGGCCCACGGCTGGGCGCGTATCTCAGATTTTGATGTTACCGCTGATGGTAGTGCGATCACCGCGCAGCGCGAGTTCGCCCTCGAACCCCCGTCAGAACTTCCCGGCATGCTAGCCAAGTCGCGTTTGACTGTGCGTTTTGAGGTTGTCGGCCGCGAACTAATCATTACCGCGCTGGTCACGAATACGGGCGATGAACCGGGATGGTTCGACCTTGCGCTACACAGCTACTTCCAGGTGGACGACGTCGCCAACACGCCGGTGCGCGGGTTGCAGGGCGCGAAGTACTCCGAACTTGGAACCGAGTTTGTACAAGACGAGGACGTGCTTATCCCCGCCCCGCCCCTAGACCGGATCTACGAGCGCGCAACTGCCCTGGAAGTCGGCGACCTTGCGATCACCCCGCGTGGATACACGCACACCGTCGTGTGGAATCCCGGCCCGCAGCACGGCATCGGCGACCTTCGCGAAGGCGATGAGCGTAGCTTCCTGTGCGTCGAAGCCATGCACGACGGCGCGTCCACGGAGCCCGTCGACCCGGGCAACACGCGCCAACTGGTCTGCCGATTCCGACTGTAGGCCTAGTTGAAGTGGTCCCAGCCGCCCTCGTTCAATGGCTGACCGTCAATTCGAATGCGCGAGGACGTGTCCTGCCCCACGGTGCCAACGCCGCCAATCACGCGAAATGGTGTGGGCAAGATGGTGTCCGGCGGGAATGTGGCGAGCATGGCGTGGTCTTCACCGCCGTGAAGCACCCACTGCCAAGCATCTTTGCCGGTCTTGCGGGCTGCGGGGAGCAGGCGTGCCACGTCTTCTTGCAGGCGCTGCGGGTACAGGTCCATCATCACGTTTGACGCTTTGGCCATGCGGGCAAGGTCGATGCTGAGCCCATCGGAGATATCCATCATCGCGGTGGCCCCACTAGCTGCGGCGGCAACGCCCGCCCTCAACGGCGGTCTGGGAACACGGTAGGTGGACACGGGCAGATACCAGTCCCCCAACGCTTCTTCCGAGTGCAGCGAGGCGGCAACAGCCTCGGTGCGCAACAATTCAAAGCCCGCGGCAGACATGCCCAACGTTCCCGCAACCGCAATAATGTCACCCGGACGCGCACCGCTTCGCCTTACCGGCCCGTGGGGTGCATATCCGAGGGCGGTAACCGCTATTGAGAACTGCGATCCGCCAGACAGGTCTCCGCCAACCACGCCCGCACCGGTCGGGGCGACCTCCGCGCCAAACCCGCTGACCACGTCCAAAAGCCAGTCGGTATCGGTGTTGTCGGGTACGACCATAGACACGACAAATGCTGAAGGTACGCCGCCTTGCGCCGCAATATCGGCAAGGTTTTGGGCGGCGGCGCGGCGTCCAATCTGGCCCGGTGCCGACCAGTCGGTCAAAAAGTGACGCCCCTCGACGAGCACGTCTGTCGTAACCAGAACGTGCCCCTCGGGGGCGCTTATCTCCGCGCAGTCGTCGCCGGACCACAAAAGGGTTCGCTCTCCAAACGGGAGAGCCTCGCGCATGCGCTCTATTAGTCGGTCTTCGCCTTGTCCCATGCGCTCTATTAGTCGGTCTTCGCCTTGTCCCATGCGCCCATTCTACGGCGCGACCTAGCTGTCGCGAACAGGCAGACAGCAGCGGCAGCCGACACGTTGAGCGACTCCGCGTGGCCGGCCAGAGGAATCGACACCGAATGATCAAAACCGGACGTGTCGATCTGGTCAAAACCGTGCGCTTCGTTGCCAAACGCCCACGCGATCGGGGCGGCCAAATCCAAAGACTCCATACCGTCCTCAGCGTCGAACAGGTCGACACTGCCACCACCATCAGCTGCAACCAGGGTCATACCGCGGGCCTTAGCCCACTCTGCAACCTCTTCAAACCCCACGTTCGTGATCGACGGCAAGTGGAAAACTGAACCCGCCGACGCGCGCACAACCTTCGGGGACGAGACGTCAACCGTACCCGAACACGCAATAACCGCGTCAGCACCGGCCGCATCAGCGGCGCGGATAATATTACCCGCATTACCCGGATCCTGAGTCTGCGTCATAATGACAACAAAATCCCAGTCGACCTTCGGCAATCCGTCAGTGCGAAAATCCTTCACCACCGCGGCAACACCCTGACAGTCCGGCGAAATCGCTCGCGCGACCTCATCCGTCATCGGGTGCACCCAATGAGTTGCCTTCTTAGCCTGCTTCACAAGGTCTGGGTGACGCGCAGCAGCGTCCTCGGAAATATAAACGTCCACGAGGTCGCGACCACAAAACCGCACAGCCTCACGCACAGCCTGCGGGCCTTCTACTAAAACTTCTCCGGAACGCCGACGTGCTGAACGCCCGGCCAGTGCTGAAACCTTTCGAATGCGGTCAGCATTCGGGTTGTCCAGCAGGACCGGGCGTCGCAGACGTGGCTGATTATCAGCCGACATATTTACTTCGGCGCGTTAACGTCTTCGGGAAGAGCCTTACGAGCGGTTTCAACCAGCGCGGTGAAGGCCTTCGGATCCGAAACAGCAAGGTCGGCAAGCATCTTGCGGTCAACCTCAACACCAGCCAGGCCAAGGCCCTGGATGAAACGGTTGTAGGTCATGCCATTTTCGCGAACAGCAGCATTGATGCGCTGAATCCACAGGCGGCGGAACTCACGCTTGCGGGTGCGACGGTCGCGGTAGGAGTACACCATTGAGTGGGTGACTTGCTCCTTGGCCTTGCGGTACAAGCGGGAACGCTGACCGCGGTAGCCGGACGCGCGATCAAGGGTAGTGCGACGCTTCTTACGGGCGTTAACAGCCCTCTTTACTCGTGCCATTAAAGTCTCCTGTTAAAAATCTAGAACCGGGCTACATTCCCAGTAGGCGGCGAACGTTCTTCTGATCTGCTTTGTCGACAACCTGGTCGCGAGAAAGGCGACGGGTGCGGGTCGACGGCTTGTGCTCGTTCAGGTGGCGCTTGCCTGCCTTTTCACGCATAAGCTTGCCGGATCCGGTTACACGGAAACGCTTCTTGGCACCGGAGTGCGTCTTCATCTTGGGCATAGTTATTCCTTATTTCTCACTCATCTTCAGATGGGAGGGGAAACGCTCAGTGGCTTGAGCGTTCTCCTTTGGCTGACCTCTCGGCCTGACGGTCACGCTTTGCTTGACGCTCCGCCTCACGGCGGCGACGCTGCTCGTTCTTCGCGTCCGACTTCTTACGCGTCGGCGCGAATACCATCGTCATGTTGCGACCATCTTGGCGCGGCGCTGATTCAACAACACCGAGGTCACCAATGTCATCTGCCAAACGTTCTAGTAGACGAACGCCCATTTCGGGGCGGGACTGTTCACGGCCACGGAACATGATCATGACCTTGACCTTGTCTCCCCCGTTCAAAAAGCGCTCTACATGGCCCTTCTTGGTTTCGTAATCGTGGTCGTCGATCTTTAGTCGGAAACGGATTTCCTTCAAGACCGTGTTGGCCTGATTACGACGGGCTTCGCGCGCTTTCTGTGCGGCTTCGTACTTGTACTTGCCGTAGTCCATCAGCTTCGCAACCGGTGGACGGGCATTCGGGGCAACCTCAACCAGGTCGAGGCCAGCCTCTTCAGCTAACCGGAGGGCGTCCGCAACGCGTACTACCCCCACCTGTTCTCCTTCGGGTCCTACCAGACGTACTTCTGGGACTCGGATTCGGTCATTGACTCGAGGCTCGTTGATGAGTTGCTCCTTTGGTTGTATAGCGGTTGATGACACGAAGAAGGCCTCCGCGTCGACAGCACGCGAAGGCCCACAAGAACTAGCAGTACCTAAGTACTGCCTAGAACCCGATTCCGGTATTCCCCGCGGGGGTTTCCCTGGCAGTGCCAGGTCAGAATCCAGGTGGGATTGCTCCGCTTGCTGGTCGACATCTCCCTTTGAGAAGTCGATTAGTCGAGCATTTGCTCAACAGACGCCTTACAGTCTAACAAATTTTGTTCCGCTCCCCCACCCTGCCTTTATGGAGTCCATCACCACGTTGTCATAATTTTCGAGGGCGGGCCCAGCTCCATCGCGGTTGCGGTGTGAGCAGGAGCGCTGGCGGAAGCTGACTTTCCGCGCGGTCTGGCTATGAGGCCGCTACGGGTACCGGCAGGATTTCGATGACTTCGGCGGCGGGTTTCAACCTGGGGAGGGCGCTGATGGCGTGAATCTGCGCTGTCAGCTCCCGGTTGCGGGTTGTCCCGTACTGGGTGACGCCGATGGCGAGGCGTTGGATCTCGGAGTCCGACGGCAGCAGGCGTGCGAACGCGATTTCGCGGCTTTCAAACTCGGCGAGGGCGCCCTGTAGTTCTTCGTCCTGCCACGCGGGTAGCCACGAGTCTCCGTGCGCCAGGGCGACTACTGCCGGGCGTGGAACTCGAATCCCGTTGCCGTCCTGATCTGGGTCGATAACTAGCCTGCCGCCGGCTTCGGCGGTTGCAAGCATTGCGACACGCTTGCCGGCAAACGGGACCGGCCGAGCATCGCCCTCCCACATTTTCATTTTCTGCGCACTGGTGAACGCAACGACGGCGGGGCCGGTTCGCGTGTCGATAGTGGAGACGGATCCGGACTCGCAGTCCGCGCCGGACTCGACGACGGCGGGCGCCAGTAGGCGTTCGGTTTCGATTGCGCGAACGAGGGCGACTAGCCTGTCCGCGGAGTCTTCCAACGCGAGCGCCGCGGCGGTTTTCGGCAGGGTCTGCCCGCGGTCGGTGGTGTCGACCTTCTGGTTCAGGCGGGCCTGAATGGTTTCAAAGGAGTGTGGCTTATTCACCGGCGGCCACCTTTAGCGCCTCTTCGAGCGTGAACGCGCCGGAGTAAATCGCCTTGCCAACGATAACGCCCTCGACGCCCTTTTCTGTCAGGGGCAGCAGGGCGCGAATGTCGTCCAGCGTGGAGATTCCACCCGATGCTACAACGTGCGCGTCAGTGTGTTCGCAAACCTCTGCCAGCAGGTCCAGGTTCGGGCCCTGCAGCGTGCCGTCCTTCGTCACATCGGTTACGACGTAGCGCTCACAACCCGCGCGGTTAAGGCGTTCAATCATGTCGAACAGGTCGCCGCCCTCCTCGGTCCAGCCGCGCGTGGCGAGCGTGCGCCCTCGCACATCTAGGCCAACGGCAATGCGGTCGCCGAACTCTTTGATTACGCGCTCGGTCCACTCCGGGTTCTCAATCGCGGCGGTTCCCAGGTTCACGCGGCGCGCACCCGCGTCAAGTGCTTTGGCAAGGGACTCGTCGTCGCGGATTCCACCGGAAAGCTCGATGTTAATGCGCGTGGTTTGCGCGATCTTGTGCGTAACCTCGGTGTTGGCCCCGCGTCCAAAAGCGGCGTCCAGGTCGACAACGTGGATCCACTTCGCACCAAGCGCGGCAAACTCGCGCGCAACCTCCAGGGGTTTGCCGTACACGGTTTCGGTACCGGCCTTGCCCTGGTGCAGGCGAACCGCCTGTCCGTTGACCACGTCGATGGCGGGGAGTAGTTCTAACATGTCTGCCTTTCCAAAGCCGCTACCGGCTAGTCAATGCGGCCCGTTCGCCTGCGGTGGCGCCGAACCTGTCAGCCGCGGCGTTGCTGTCAAAGCTCGGTCGCGACTTTTGTGTCTGGCTCTATTTAAAGGGTTTTGCCCCAGTTTTCCAAAAGATGCAGGCCCGCGTCACCCGATTTTTCGGGGTGGAACTGGGTTGCTTTGAGGGGCCCGTTTTCCACTGCCGCAATGAAGTCACTGCCGTGTGTTGCCCAGGTGATTCCGGGTTTCTTTAGCGGCCCCGAATGGTCCTTCCACGGCTCTTCCAATACCGCGTAGGAGTGTACGAAATAGAATTTTTCGTCTTCGATTCCGTTAAATAATTCTGTCGTTTTCGGAGGGCGAACACTGCTCCAACCCATGTGCGGCACAACTTCGGCGTCTAGTTTTTCAACGGTTCCGGGCCACTGGCCGAGTCCTTCGGATTCGCCGTGTTCAACGGATTTTTCGAACATGACTTGCAGGCCGACACAGATGCCGAGTACGGGAAGCGACCTGGCTAGTCTTTGGTCGATGATCCACTCGCCGTTTACTGCGCGAAGCTGATCCATGACGGCAGAGAACGCGCCAACGCCGGGCACAACAAGGCCGTCGGCGGACATGGCTGTATCGCGGTCAGCGCTCAGCGTGACTGAGAATCCGACGCGCTCAAGTGCGCGCACTGCGGAGCGAACATTTCCCGACCCGTAGTCCAGGACAACGACTTCTTTATTCAATAAAGACTCCAGATTTAGTTCATGAACGGGCGGCCAAAGCCGCGTTTTTGCGGTTTGGGCCGTTCGGATGCGTGGATCGCATCGGGGTAGTCGGATGCGTGCGTGCGGCCAAGTAGCAGGTCTTCGGCGCGTGAATCAATCGAGTTGATCAAAAGGCCGCCGGGGATCTTTTCTTCGGGTTCACCGTTCACGTAGCGACGCGCAATGATGTTGCCCGAAATTAGAGATTCCTCTTCGCGCAAGTTTGATACCACAGCAACCGCGCCGTACTTTGACAGTTTCGATATCACGCGTGCGAATCGGTCCACTTCTTCGGGCATCGGCTGGTCCTCGCCGAGTAGGCTTTCGAACTCGGATTCCTCCGCATTGTCGCCCTCGTCGACCTCGAGGTACAAAACTATCTGGTCGGCGATCGGCACAATCCAACGCGCGATACCGTACATTCCGAGCATGCGCGCAACACCCGACGCGGGACGCAACGGCGCAAAGACCAGGCCGATACTGCGGTGCCCGCCCTCTAGGTGCAGGTGTTCGTCTTCGGGCTCATCCAGATCCTTCGCATCTGCGGCATCAGTTTCCGCAGCGGCATCGCTCTCGCCCTCGTCGGGTTCGTCTGCGGACTGCGGGTCTTCAGAGATCCCGGCAACTATGCGTTCGAACTCGTCGTCAATGTTCTTATCGTTCACAGGGCGCCCTTTGTAGAAGGAATCCCATCTACGCGCGGGTCGGGCTCGATTGCAAAGCGCAGGGCCCTCGCAAACGCCTTGAACTGGGCTTCAACGATGTGGTGCGGGTCACGGCCACGCAGGACGTCCACGTGCAGGCAAATACCGGAGTTGTAGGTTAGCGACTCGAACACGTGGCGGGTCATTGAACCCGTGTAGTGGCCGCCGATCAGGTGGTATTCCTGGCCTGCGGGCTCACCGGTGTGCACAACGTACGGGCGGCCCGCAACGTCCACAACCGCGCGTGCGAGCGCCTCGTCTAGGGGCACGGTCGCGTCCGCGAAGCGGCGGATTCCGCGCTTGTCACCCAGCGCCTGTTTTAGAGCCTGCCCGATGCAGATCGCGGTGTCTTCCACCGTGTGGTGCACGTCGACCTCCACGTCGCCGCGCGCCTTGATCGTAAGGTCGATCAGGGAGTGCTTCCCAAGCGCCGTCAGCATGTGATCGTAGAACGGCACGCCCGTGTCGATGTCGGTTTTGCCCGTGCCATCCAGGTCCAGTTCAACGCGGATGCTCGACTCCGCTGTTGTCCGTTCGACAACCGCGGTGCGACTCGTTGCACTCATTTAAGAATCTCCTTAAACGCATCTTTGAAGCGACTGTTTTCCTCGTCAGTTCCTACACTAACGCGAAGGAAGCCTTCGGGCCCCACGACGCGGATCAAGATGCCGCGCTCTAGCAGGTCTTGGAAGACTTTTTCGCGGTCTTGGAACTTACCAAAAAGTACAAAGTTTGCGTCCGATGATGCAACTTGTAGTCCCTGTTCGCGTAGCCATTCGACGAGGGCGTCGCGGCTGTCTCGAAGGTGGGCCACCTGGCTCATGAGTTCTTCGCTGTGGCGAAGGGCCGCGAGCGCTACTGCCTGCGAGGTTGCGGACAGGTGGTACGGCAGGCGCACTTTCATGACGTCGTCGATGACTTGCCGGGTGGCTGCGAGGTAGCCCAGGCGTAGTCCGGCCATGCCGAAGGCTTTGGACATGGTTCGGGTTACGACGACGTGTTCGTAGGTTTCTAATAGCTCGAGGGCGGATGGGACGCCGTCTCGGCGGAACTCGGCGTAGGCTTCGTCAACTACGAAGACGGTGTCGGTGGCGTGCCCGTCTATTTCGGGGCCGCTGCCGCGCGTGAGCTCCGCTACCTGGCGGGCTTCTTCCAGCGTGAGGGCGGTGCCCGTGGGGTTGTTGGGCGACGTGAGGACGAGAACCGACGGGCGGTGCTTTGCAATGGCGTCCTCGATGGCTTCCATGTTGAGGCTGAAGTCCGCGTTTCGTTCGCCTTGAATCCAGGTGGTGCCCGTGTCGCGGGCGTATTCGTGGTACATCGAGTAGGTCGGGGCGAACGACATCATTGAGCGCCCCGCACCGCCGTAAGCCTGCAACAGGTGCAGCATGACTTCGTTGGACCCGTTGGCTACCCAGATGCGCTCGCCCGGAACGCTCACGCCCGACTCCTTCTTCAGGTAGTCCGATAGGGCGGCGCGAAGCTCCATGGCGTCGCGGTCGGGGTATCGGTTTAGGTTCGAAGCGGCCCGCCGTACGCCTTCCACAATGTCGTCAATGACGGCTTTGGAGGGCGAGTACGGGTTTTCGTTCACGTTCAGTCGAACGGGAACGTCCAGCTGGGGTGCTCCGTAGGGTTCAACGTCTGCGAGTTCGCGACGAAGTGGAAGAGTCATGTCTGCCTTTTCTGTGTGCCGGATTGCGGCGGTTAGGGGCTTGTTTTGTTAGACGGCTGCTGTTTCGGTTGCGGGTCGCTGCTCGTCGTCGGCCTTCTCTGAGGCTCCCAGGCGGCCGCGGGTAACCTTGTCGATGATCATGGCGATCGCGCCGTCGCCGGTCACGTTTGCGGCGGTTCCGAACGAGTCGAGGGCGATGTACGTGGCGAACATTAGGCCAACTTCAGCCTCGTTGAAGCCGAGCATAGATGCAAGTAGGCCTGCTGCCGCGGCGATTGCGCCACCGGGAACACCCGGAGCGGCGATCATCATAATGCCGAGCATGAAGATGAACGGTGCGTATACGCCAAGTGCTGTGTCCGCGCCTGATAGGAACATGATTGCGAGCGAGAAGCCCACAATCTTAATCGTGGATCCCGACAGGTGAATGGTTGCGCCCAGCGGAATCGTGAATGAGCGGACCGCCTGCGAAACACCGTTCTTTTCGGCACACTGTAGCGTGACCGGAATCGTTGCCGCGGATGAGGACGTGCCCAGCGCGGTGAAGTACGCTTCCTTCATGTTCCAAAGGGCCTTGAGCGGGTTCTTACCGGCGATGGCACCGGCAACGGTGAACTCGAACAGCAGGTAGATGATGGTCATGGAGAACGTCAAGATGACGACCACGAGGAACGTTCCGAGCACGCGGCCAACATCGCCGGACATCGTGAGGTTTAGGAAAATACCGAAGATGTGTAGCGGCAGGAACGGGATGAGGATCTTCTCGATCATCGCAACGATTATGACGCGGAACTCTTCAAAGCCACGCTTTACGATGTTGCCCTTAACCAGGGTTAGGCCAAGGCCGAGGATGAACGCGAGGACGAGCGCGGTCATAACGCCCATGAGGGGCTCCACAACGATTTCCATGCCGTCGCCGGACGAGGAGTTCGTAAAGCTCACGTAGCTAGTTAGGTTAAGCGTAGAGTCGCCGCTTAGTTCCTCAACCATAGAACCGGTTAGGAAGCTTGGTAGCACTAGTTGCGACACGCCCCACGTGCTAAAGCCCGCGATCATTGTGGACAGGTACGCAACGCCAGCGGTTATCGCAATCCACTTACCCGAACCGGATCCAAGTTCTGCGATGGCGGGTGTTACCAGGCCGATAATAATCAGCGGAATGACGAAGCCTAAGAATGTGCCGAAGATCGAGTTGAACGTGAAGAACACGCGTGCGAGCGGCACGGGGAAGAACTGGCCGGCAATCACCGCCAGCACGATCGCAAGGAGAATCCATGCGAACAAAGGTACTTTTTTGACGTTCACGATTCTCTTTCTGTGAGGAGGGATGATTTTTATTGGCGTTCCGCGGCGGCTTCACCGTGTGCCGGCAGGTCTTCGCTTTGCGCCAGTGCAATCAGCGGTTCGGTGAGCTGCGCTAAAGCCTGCGCGTCGTACTCGATCTCTTGGACCGACTTAATGTAGGCGTGCACGTTAAGGCCCGACGCGTAGCGGGCGGTACCACCCGTTGGTAGCACGTGGTTAGAGCCGGCAATGTAATCCCCTAGCGGAACCGGCGTGTAGGGGCCCACAAAGATAGCGCCCGCGTTGCGGATCTTACGAGCATCGCCAGCCGCGTTCGCGGTGTGAATCTCCAGGTGCTCCGCCGCGTACGTGTTAGCAACGAAAAGTGACTGCTCCAGGTCGCGCGTAAGCACAATCCCCGACTGCGGTCCACTCAAAGCCGTTTCGCAGCGCTTCGCGTGCTTAGTTTGGGGCACCATCTGTTCGATCGCCCTCGAGACATTATTTGCCAAATCGAGTGAATCTGTAATCAGAACCGACGCGGCCGCCGGATCGTGCTCCGCCTGCGAAATCAGGTCACGCGCAATAAAACGAGCATTCGCGGTGCCGTCAGCAACAATCGCAATCTCGGTTGTTCCAGCCTCGGCGTCAATACCGCACACGGACTGAACCGCACGCTTCGCGGCCGCCACGAAAATGTTGCCCGGCCCGGTTACAACATCAACCGGAGCGCAACCGTTTTCCGCCGCGTCCTCATCATCTTCAAACCCGTACGCAAAACCGGCAATAGCTTGCGCACCACCCATCGCGTAAACCTCGTCAACGCCGAGCAGGGCGCACGCAGCCAAGATCGTCGGGTGCGGGTAGTGGCCAAAGTCCTTTTGCGGCGGGCTCGCAACCGCAATCTGATCAACACCCGCCACCTGGGCCGCAACCACGTTCATAACCACCGAGGACGGATACACCGCCAGGCCGCCGGGAACGTACAGGCCGACGCGCTCCACCGGGATCCAACGCTGGCGAACAACCCCGCCGGGAATAATCTGCGTTTCAGCTTCCTTCGGCAACTGGGCCGTGTGGCCGGCGCGGTTATGCTCAATCGAAAGCTCAAGCGCCGCACGCACCTTCGGATCCAGATTCTTCAAAGCCTCATCAATAACCGAGGCGGGCACGCGCAACTTCGGCGGCTGCGCGGCATCAAACTTGAGGGTCCACTCACGGATCGCCGCACCCCCGCGGCTCGCGACGTCCTCAATGATCGGAGTTACCTGCGCAAGGGCGCCCTCCACATCGAGGCTGGCACGCGGAAGCTTCGACGCGAGCTCCCGCGCGGTCAAGTCTGCTTCGCGCAAATCAAGAATGCTCATCATGTGCCCAAGCCTAGGGGTAAATCGCGAATTTTGGCGGATCCGTTCTGATTGTGGAATCGAAAAGCAAAGTTACTTGATATTTGCGCAGGCGATCCGAGCTGGCACAATGTTTGGGATGAACGATCCACTTGCACCCCGCCACGCCCTGCCCACCCACCTGATTCGCTTCCCGTGGGTTGCAGTTACCGCAGTCTTGCTGGCCGTTTTGGCGTGGATGCTCTACACGCCGTCCACATCGTCCTCCGGCGGCATCATTGCAAGCATCGTGGATGCACTCCTCGGGTGGCTACCCGGATCGTCCTCCCCCACCGACCCCGGATTCGACAAGATCGCGCACGCAACCGGGTTCGCCGCGGTGACCGCGGCCGCCCTCCTAAGCGGATGGTCCTGGCCGTGGGTAATCGGCCTCAGCGCCGCGCACGCCGTAATCTCTGAAGTGATCCAGTGGCAGTTCATTCCCGGACGCACCGGCGACCCGCTGGACGCCGCTGTCGACATCGCGGGAATCCTTGTAGCCTGGACAATAGTAGCGTTGCAGGTAAGGAATCAAGATGAGTGACATGCCCACAATCACCGTCACCGGCGAAATCCGTCTAGGGCAGCTGTTGAAGCTAGCAAACCTAGTCGAAAACGGCGGCGAAGCACGCGTCGCCATTCAAAACGGTTTCGTCCTCGTTGACGGCGAAGTCGAAACCCGCCGCGGAAAGCGGCTTAGCAGCGGCCAGGTTGTATCCGTCGATTACGGCGACGAGGTCGCATCCGTACTCGTCGAAGTCATCGACGCCTAGACCCCGGCGTCTGCGCGGAGGCGCATCATAACGACGCTCACCCGGGCTACGCCGGCCGCTACAAGCGCGACCGACCTAGCCCGCTCGCCCTCACACTAGAACTGACGACCCCAGCGCCGCCTTCAAATCCGCAAAGAACGAAGACGACGTATCCACGTTAAACCTCGGATCAAACTCGACCAGCAAAGTAGTATCCCCCGGACGCCTCATCCGCATATGCACGGGCGACGCCCCCGGATACCTGGCAATAATCGCCTTTAGATCCTCGAGGACGGGCTGGGTACACCGGTGGTAAGGCAGATCCAAAACGACGGGCACGGACCCGTCCTCACGCAAATCCAAAACGGTCATAGACATGCCGTTCAAAGTCACTTCGGTATCACGTTCCATGACACGGCCCTCCACCTGCACAACCAGGTCGGTGGAAAGAACGTGAGAGATCGACCCGTACGACCTCGGGAAGAACAACACGTCCATGGAACCGGACAGGTCTTCAATCGTAACGATCGCCCACAACTCGCCCTTGCGGGTTGTCTTCACGTCAACCTTGGTTACGAGTCCCGCGATCTTCACGGTCTGACGGTCACGACTCCCCTCGTCGTGGATCAGGTGACCAATCGAAATGCCCTGGTATCGCTCAAGCGCCCTGTGAATACCCGACAGCGGGTGGTCGGACACGTACAGGCCGAGCATGTCGCGCTCGTGCTGCAGTTTTTCGCGCTTTGGCCACTCCGGAATGTCGGGAATGTCGACGGTCAGCACCGACATGCCCTCATCCCCCATCGATCCAAAGAGGTCGAACTGGCCGATCGATTCATTCCGCTTCAGCTTGACCGCGGAGTCAACGGCCTCCTCGTGAACGGCAACCAGGGCGCGGCGGCCCTCTTCCAAAGTGTCAAAAGCCCCCGCCTTGATAAGGGACTCAACCGTGCGCTTGTTACACACGCGCGCCGGAACCTTGTCGAGGAAGTCCGAGAAAGACGTGAAGTTTTCCTTTTCTTGACGCGCCTCCACGATGCCTTCAACCACGTTGATACCAACGTTTCTAATGGCGGCGAGGCCGAAGCGAATGTCATCGCCGGCAGGCGTAAAGTTCGCGGCGGAAACATTCACGTCCGGCGGCAAAACCGTAATACCCATGCGGCGGCATTCGGACAGGTACAGGCCCAGCTTGTCCTTGTTGTCCTTTTGCGAAGTCAGCAGGGCCGCCATGTATTCGGTTGGATAGTTGGCCTTCAGCCACGCCGTCCAGTAGGACACCAACCCGTACGCCGCGGAGTGCGACTTGTTAAACGCGTAGTTCGAGAACGGTACCAGGATGTCCCAAAGCGTCTTAACCGCGTCTTCGGAGTAGCCGCGCTCAATCATGCCCTGGTGGAACGGACCGTACTCTTTATCCAGGATTTCCTTTTTCTTCTTACCCATCGCGCGGCGCAGCAAGTCTGCTTGGCCAAGGGAGTATCCCGCGACCTTCTGCGCGATCGCCATAACCTGCTCCTGGTAGACGATCAGGCCGTAAGTGGTGCCAAGAATATCTTTCAAAGGTTCGGCAAGCTCGGGGTGAATCGGCTCGATTTCAGCGCGCCCATTCTTACGATCCGCGTACTTATTGTGCGAATCCGCGCCCATCGGGCCGGGACGGTACAGTGCGCCCACCGCGGAGATGTCTTCGAAGTTGTCAGGATGCATGCGTTTCAGCAGCTTTTGCATGCCGTCACCATCAAGCTGGAAAACGCCTAGCGTGTCACCGGAGGACAGCAGTTCGTAAGTTTTTCGATCATCGAGGCCGATGTGCTGCAGGTCGGGGCGTTCCTTACCGTTCATCTCGATGTTCTCGAGCGCATCGGAAATAACCGTGAGGTTTCGAAGGCCCAGGAAGTCCATCTTCAAAAGGCCCAGAGACTCACAGGTCGGATAGTCAAACTGCGTGATGATCGCACCGTCCTGCGGGCGTTTCATCAGCGGAATGATGTCTTCCAAGGGCGCAGACGACATGATGACAGCGCAGGCGTGCACGCCCCACTGGCGAGTAATGCCCTCCAGGCCCTTCGCCATGTCTACAACCTGGTGAGTTTCGGGAGTGTCCTGGTAGAGCTTCCTGAACTCAGCCGCCTCGCCGTACCGCTTATCTTCGGGGTCAAAGATTCCGTTAACCGAAATATCTTTACCCATAACCGTGGGCGGGAGTGCCTTGGTCAGCTGCTCACCCAAGCTAAACGGCTTGTCCAAGATTCGCGCGGAGTCTTTCAAAGCCTGCTTGGTCTTAATGGTTCCGTAAGTGACGACCTGCGCAACGCGGTCATCACCGTACTTGCGCGTCACGTAGTCGATAACTTCCCCGCGCCTGCGCTCGTCGAAGTCAACGTCAAAGTCAGGCATAGACACGCGCTCTGGGTTTAGGAAACGTTCGAACAGAAGCCCGTGGTTGAGCGGGTTCAACTCGGTGATTTGCATTGCGTACGCGACCATCGAACCCGCGCCCGAACCACGACCCGGGCCCACGCGGATACCCTGGTCTTTCGCCCAGCGAATAAAGTCAGAAACCACGAGGAAGTATCCGGGGAAGCCCATCTGGGTGATAACCCCAACCTCGTATTCAGCCTGTTTGCGAACCTCGTCTGGAACGCCATTTGGGAACCGGTAGTCCAGTCCGCGTTCAACTTCCTTCACGAACCACGACGTCTCGTCCTCCCCCTGGGGAACGGGGAAACGCGGCATGAAGTTCGCACCGTCTTTAACGGTCGTGAACTCCACGTTGCAACGCTCGGCAACCTCCAGGGTTGCGTCGCACGCTTCGGGGGCGTCCATCCAGTCGCGGCGCATCGATTCAGACGACCTGATGTAGTAGCCCGAACCGTCAAACTTGAAGCGGTCCGGAGTGTTCAGCTTCACGCCGGAGTTAATGCAAAGTAGCGCGTCTTGAATATCGCGGTCCTCAGCCGTCACGTAGTGCGCGTCGTTGGTCACGATCGTTGGCGCGTTCATGTGCTTGGCAAGCTTAAACAGGTCTTCGCGAACTCGGCGCTCAATCTCGATACCGTGGTCCATGAGTTCCACGTAGAAGTTGTCTTTGCCGAACACGTCCTGCAGTCGCCCGGCCGCGGCAACGGCCTCATCCCACTGCCCCAAACGAAGCCGGACCTGCACTTCCGAGGACGGGCAGCCGGTAAACACGATCATGCCCTCGTGGTAGCGCTGCAACAGCTCCATGTCTGCGCGCGGCCACTTACCCATCTGGCCGTCCAGGGAAGCCTTAGACCCCAGGCGGAAAAGGTTGTGCATGCCCTGCGTGGTTTCGGCAAGCAAAGTGAGGTGCGTGTAAGCGCCGCGGGCAGACACGTCGTCGGACTTTTGCCACTCCTCACCCCAGCGCACGCGGGTTTGATCAAACCGCGAAGTTCCCGGTGTCATGTACGCTTCGAGCCCAATAATCGGCTTCACTCCCCGCGCCTTCGCGGCGGCGTAAAACTCGTAGGCCCCAAACAGATAGCCGTGGTCGGTAATCGCCAGCGCGGGTTGGCCTAATCTAGCGGCTTCTTCCACCATTGGCACGATTTTCGACGCGCCATCAAGCATGGAGTACTCGGTGTGGTTATGCAGGTGAACGAACTGATCTGAGGCCATGGCGCCAGTCTAGTCACAAGCCGCCAGGGCTGCCCTATCGGAGTGAGTGATCCATTACCTGCCCTCACCGTTTGACAGGGTTCGTTTCATCTCCCGGTGCCATATTCCCGCGTCTAGGAACCGCTCTCGATCAGTCAAGTGGTAGCCGAGCCGGGAGTAAAACTCGATCGCGTATTCCTGCGCGTCCAAAGTGATTTCCACCATGCGGTCGTTATCATTCTCGAGGGCGAGCTCACCGACCTGGCCCGACAGCACCTCGTGGGCTTTTTGTACTAGTGAGCGACCCAAGCCCCGCCCTCGCGCATGTTTCAAAACGGCGATACGACCAAGATGGTACGAAGTCGCACTATCTTGAATGATTCGCAAAGTACCGACCGGCTGATTGTCTTCCAGGGCGAGGATGTGAACCGTGGAGGGCAAATAGTCGCGCGCGTCGATCTCTAGCACGAACGGGACAGCCTGCTCGGTTACGAAAACGTCAAAACGAACCGAAAAACACGTGAGCACATCAGGCGCCAAGGTGACGGTTCGGATGGTGAGGTTACTACTCATCGGGCCCCCTTTAACTCGGGTTACGCAGCTGCTCCAGCACGCTTTCAAGGTCATCCGCGTAAGGCGCGCGCACAGTCGTCTTCACTTCGGTACGCGGGTGCGAAAAAGTGAGCTCAACGGCGTGAAGCCACTGGCGAGTAATCCCAAGTTCCTTAGACTTCTTCTCGTCAGCACCGTAAAACGTGTCCCCCACACACGGGTGGTTAATCGACGCGAAGTGAACGCGAATCTGATGGGTGCGGCCAGTTTCTAACTCAACCTCAACCAACGCGGCGCCGGGCAACAGTTCAAGCGTGTTGTAATGCGTGATCGCGCGGCGCCCTCCCGCAACGATCCCCATACGCCACTCTTTGGACGGGTGGCGCGCAATCGGCGCGTCAATCGTGCCGCGCATCGGGTCGGGATGACCCGCAACCAGCGCGTGGTAGATCTTCTGAACGGACCGTTCCTTAAACGCGTGCTTCAGCTTCGTGTAGGCAAGCTCCGACTTCGCCACAGCCATCGCACCCGACGTGCCAACGTCAAGACGATGCACAATACCCTGACGCTCCGGCGGACCGGAAGTTGAAATCCGGTAGCCCGCCGCCTCCAAGTTCCCAATAACGGTGGGGCCGTCCCAGCCCGGGCCCGTGTGGGCCGCAACCCCAACCGGCTTGTTGACGACAACAACGTCCTCATCGTCATACAAAATGTCCATGCCAACGATCGGGGCGGGCGCCTTCTTCTGCACCTTCATGTCCACCTCAAGCAGGTGGCCCGGCTCTAAGCGAGTGCTCTTTTGAACGACCTCGCCCTCAATCACAACCTTGCCGGCATCAATCAGCTTGCCGGCGGCGGATCGCGACAGGCCAAGCATCCTGGACAGCGCAACATCTACGCGTTCATTTGCGAGGCCGTCCGGTACGGGTAGGAAACGGATATCACTCATGGGCCGTCTCCGACTCAGATGCGGCGTGCTTCAAGTGTTCGGCAGTGGCGGGAACACTCAGGATCGTGAGGACGAACATTAGCCCCACGGCTACGACAATGTAAATATCCGCAACGTTACCGACAAACCAGCCGTTCCAGTTCAGAAAGTCAATCACGTGGCCCTCGCCAAACGACGGGGGGCGAAAAAGCCTGTCGATCAGGTTGCCGATCGCCCCGCCAAAAAGCAGGCCGAGTGCGACGGCCCACCACTTTGACACAACCCTCGTGATATACCACAACACAAAAACGGAAATCAGTGCGGACAGGATCGTGAAGATCCACGTGGAATGCGCCAGCAGCGAGAATGCTGCCCCCGGGTTGAACACCAGTTGGAAACTGATGAACGAACCAATGAACGGATCAATTCGGTCGGGAGACGTGTTTTGCAGTGCCCACGCTTTACTCAATTGGTCTGTCACAATCGCAACAATTGCGACAAGCGCAAACAAGACAACACTCACGTAGCGACGCGAACTCATCCGCAACGGCTAACCTCCTAGTGTGATGGCATGACGAAAGCGGCAACGACTCACATCGTCGCCGCTTATCGACAGTTGCTTAAAAGCTGGCGTTTAGTTATCCGCTACTTCACCGAGCAGGTGTTGCAGGTGTTCACGCAGACGTGCACGGTAGTCAGACTCGAAGGTCTTCAGCTCGTTGATCTTGGTCTCGAGCAGGCCGCGCTCTTCTTCAAGCTGGCTCAGGATCGAGTTGTGCTGCTCCTGCGCCTTGCTGACGATAGCTTCGCCCTCTTGGCGAGCCTCGGCGATGATACGGTCGCCTTCCTCGCGGCCGTCGCGTACGTACTCGTCGTGAACGCGCAGCGCGAGTGCAAGCATCGAGGTTGCGTCTTCCGGTGCGCCCGAAGTCTTCTTCGGCTCGGGCTCCTTGACCGGCTCCGGCGCCGGTTCGGGTTCCGGTTCAGGTTCAGGTTCGGGCTGCGGTTCAGGCTCCACGGGAGCCGCGACTTCCTGAGGCGCTCCGGACTCGAGCTCATTGACTCGGTTTTCAGCGGTCTCAAGCTTCTGCTTGAGCTCCGTGTTTTCTACCTGAAGCGCGTAGATAGTCTCAACGACCTCGTCAAGGAACTCGTCAACCTCAACCTGGTCATAACCTTCACGGAACTTCACCGACTGGAAAGTCTTGTTCAAGACATCCTCTGTCGTAAGCAGTGCCATTTCTTCACCTCGGAATCTAGATGGACTCTATTAGCTATTTGGATTAGCGCCCGTTGGGTGTTATCCAACTAGCGTAAAAATTTTGCTAACTGGCTTATAGACTACAGAATTATCTGCCATGTGTGCACTTACATGAGCAAACTCGCAATTCGACTTAGCAAGATTACTCCTAAGAAGAGAACCATAAAGCCAAGATCTAATGATATTTCACCCAGGCGCAGTGGCGGAATAAAACGGCGCAAGAAACGCAAGGGAGGGTCCGTCAGCGCGTAGATAAGGTTTAACAATACGAGTACTACACCGCGAGGCTCCCATTGCGGACTAAAGAATTGGATCCAGTCGAATACGAGTCTGATCAGCAACACAAATGTGTAAAGGCTTGCTAAAAGCTGCAGTGCGCTACCGATGTAGTACATTACCTTGTTTTGTCCTGACTAGAAGAACGAGCCGCCCACTGTGGAGCGGGTTTCCTTACCTTCTTCAACTTTAATGGACTCGGGTGAAAGTAGCAGAACGCGGTTCGTCACGGACTCGATGGTGCCGTGCAATCCGAATGCTAGGCCTGCCGAAAAATCAATAATCCGGCGAGCTTCTTCTTCCCTCATGTTGGAGAGGTTGATGATCACGGGGATTCCGTCGCGGAACGATTCGCCAATGGTGCGGGCGTCATCGTAACTGGTCGGGTGTACCGTGACGATGCGGCTCATATCCGGTTCGTGTACCGGTGTGGACACGATTTCGGGGCGAGGCATCGGAGTTACCGGTTCGAATTCTTCGAACGGTTCTTCTTCGTAATACTCTTCTTCGACGTCGCCTTCGTATCCGCGCCAGCCGATCTTTTCCATGGCCCGGTTCAACGCTCCAGACATGTGTTTCCCTCCCAAGGCAGTATCAAGTGATAGCTGACTTAAAAGTAGTCCACGGCGCCCGGTTTACACTGTAGCGCCGCGGCGTGTCACGTAGGTTTAGCGTTTAATACTCACTCCCCCTGCCGGGCGTCAGAATTTTTCAAGATCAGTAGCGGAGCGTCTGTGACGACCTCATGTAGCTCGTATTGGCTTTCAAGTTCGCGCAGGATATTCGAAGTCTGGTCGCCAATCTGCCATCGTTGATCAACCACAACATAGTCAAGCTTGCCGCTAGTAATGCCGTCGGGAATTTCAAAGTCCAGCAAGTATAGGCTTGAGAAGTCTGCCATTGCCGGACCAAGGTTGCTATCTACCAGGTAGGTGCTATCTTTTGGCAGTTGGCTAATGGCTCGCTTGATCTGATCTGCGGATGCACTGTGATTTTGCAGTTTTTTAACCGCACGACTCGATGCTTCGGAAAGTTTTATAAAGCTATACGAGGACGTAAGAACCACTGTTACGGCTAGTACGGCGCCAACCAGGGGCCTCCAACTGAAGTCTAGCTGCGGCAGTGCTACCACCAAGATCATGAGTAGCATTGCGGAGGATCCGTAATGGTACTGGAATCCGAGGTCGTACTGGTACGGCCAGTTGCTTAGCAGGTTCACTAAAACTAGCGGTAGCAGTAGCCAGTTTGCCTGGAAGCGAGTGTTCCAAACGGGCGCAAATGCAACCGCTGCCATCACTATCGCGATGTAGCCCCACTTCTCGTCTAAAAAGATCTGTGAAAACACGAAGCCCGGCTGGGTGAGGAACACGTTGAGGATCGCTCCAAACCCACCAGAGTTGTCTGCCAGCAGGTTCGCGAATCGTTGCGCCTGCATCGTCCCTTCCCCGAACACCGCCATGAGCCGCGTGACGATCAGGAAATAGATCAGCGCACCCGCACCCAGCCCGGTTGACCAGCGGGTCCGCTTCACGTCGCCGGACCGGTAGGCCTCAAAGCCTTGCCAAAGCGCGAAGGCCAAGACGTACACAAAAGCGTCCTCTTTTACGCCGAGTACGAACAGGGCACCAACCACAATTCCGACGGTGCGACGAGTTTCCCAAAAGTACCAAAGTGTGAAAATGGCAAGGCCTAAAAACACGTTTTCGTGGAAACCGTAGTGGGAAGAAAAAATTTGAGCTGGGCTCGCCAAATACAGGGCCGCGACCAGCCCGGTTACATTCCAGCTGAGTCCCCTGGCACGCAATACGGCTGTAAGCGGTAGTGTTGCGAGGAATACCGGAACGAGTTGGAACAAGTTCAAAAAGACCTGCGATCGAAACGCCGCGTAAAACGGTGCCACCAGGTACAAAACGGGCGAGAAATGCACGGCAAAATGCGACAGTTCACGGCCGCGTTCAAGCGTGGTAACCGGCGATCCGGTACGCAAAATGCCTTCCATCGCCTGCACGAAGATTCCGTGGTCAAACGTTTGACTCGTGAGCGTGCGCGGCCCCGCGTACAGCATGAGTCCATTCATCACCAGGTGCAGTAGCGCAATGGCCGCCAGCAAGACGATCAGCACCACCGTTGTAGCGTTGATTGTTGATTTGCGCGCCCCAGCTCGCCCTCGAAAATTATTAATCCGCGAGGACGTGCCTGAACGCACGTTTGGCTCTCGCTTGTGTCTAGCGGCGGAGGTATTGCTGCCGCGCGGGAGCTTTGACACTGCAAAATGAGCCAGGGCATAGACCAGAAGGAGGGCGAATCCAGCTTTAGGGCCCCATCCGGTGGCGTCGATTCGGAAAACGGCAATAAGCCCCGTCGCGGCAAACAGGGCCATTGATAAAAGAACCCCGTTCTTTACCGGCCAAGCGGCATTCTTGTAAGAATCCCGCAAGCCCAGTGCGCCGCCACCCACAATGGCTACAGCAACGGTAGCTGCGGTCCAAACATTAAACAGTCGCGGGCCGGCAACAAGGTGCGGGTCAAACAGTTGCACTAACGCGGAGTAGGCCAAGAACACCGTGCTCATCGCGCCCAATGCCGGGCCTAGACGCTTTGGTTTTGTAGTCGGCAGAACATCCTCCGCAATAGTTACAACGAAGGCAAGGCCGCACTACACGTAGGCAACCAGGCCTATTTGACGCCCGCAACGCGGGTTTCGCCGATACGAGTTTAGGTGCGCGGACTCAAAGGTGCACGCATCGTCTTGAATAATGTTCGTAACCCCGCTATTTTCAAGGTCTTTTACAACGCCGGCACGAATGTCAACCGACAGCGTGTCCCAGCTGGTTCGCGCAGCAACCTCCGGACGTTTCGCCACTAAAGCGTCGTAAACGTCCTGGCCGACCTCGTAACATTTGGGGCAAATGCAAGGGCCAACAGCGGCGACGATGTCACTGGTCGAGCACCCCAAGCCGGCCATGGTTGACACGGCCTTTGCAACAATGGCTTTTTCCACACCGGCTCGACCAGCGTGCACCGCCCCGATTGTGCCCGTTTTTTCATCCCACAACAGGACGGGCACACAGTCCGCAACCTGCACGGCTAACGCCATGCGGCTACGGGTGATCACCGCGTCAGCGGTAACCGAGTTCTCGTGGGAAGAGATAGGCCCGTCTACAACTTCTACGACGTCAGAATGGGTCTGACGCATCCACAGGATCGGCATGCCGAGGCGCTGCGCCAGCTCGCGACGATCGTTCATCACAAGCTGGCTGGGCGCGTCAGTATTGAGCCCGTAGTTGGGTATAGACAGGGCTTCGCCCGCTACCGCTGGATCCGTTACGCACCTGGTGAAGCGGTACTGGATTCCAGTAGTCGTGGGAGTCATTAGCGCAGGAAGTCCGGCAGATCGAGGTCGTCCTTGCCGTCGCCCTCGTCGAAGATGCGCGGTACTACGAACGGCTCTTCGCGCTTCTCGCTCGCGCGCTTTTCAGTTGCGGCGGGCTCAGCGGACGGGAAGCTCGACTGGCGCATCGGAGGCTTCGTCTCCGCGCGGTGCGCCGGTTGGGACGTCGGCAAAGACCCCAGCGGACGCGGTGTTTCGCTTGCGCGGCGAACCGGTTCGGGAGCCTTGGCAGCCGCGGCGGGCTCGGGCTTGGCTGCGGACTTCACCGGCGAGGTGAACACCGAATCATTTGACTCTGCCTGCTCGTTCTCGTCAAATCCCGCTGCAATAACGGTAATGCGGACCTCGTCACCCAAAGCGTCGTCGAATACGTTACCGACGATGATGTTGGCCTGCTCATGCAGCGACTCTTGGACGAGAGAGGCGGCCTGTTCCATCTCGTGCAAACCGAGGTCGGATGCGCCCTGAACGAAGATGAGAGCGCCGTGAGCACCGTCGATGCGCGTTTCGAGTAGTGGCGATGAGATCGCGGCTTCCGCTGCGCGTAGCGCACGGTCCTCGCCCTGCGCGGTACCGATACCCATGATTGCCGAGCCCGCGCCCTTCATCACCGAGCTTACGTCGGCAAAGTCGACGTTTACGAGGCCGGTTGCGGTGATCAGGTCGGTAATGCCCTGAACACCGGAGCGCAGAACATCGTCAGCCATGCGGAATGCGTCCAGGTAAGAAATGTTCTGGTCAGAGATCTGTAGTAGGCGGTCGTTTGGAACGACGATGAGCGTGTCAACTTCCTTGCGGAGCTCTTCGATTCCACGGTCTGCCTGTTGCGCGCGGCGCTTACCTTCGAACGAGAACGGGCGCGTCACGACAGCTACGGTAAGGGCACCCAGGTCGCGTGATATTCGCGCAACTACGGGAGCCGCACCCGTACCGGTGCCGCCGCCTTCACCAGCGGTTACGAAGACCATCTCCGCACCGTCGAGCGCGTCGCGGATTGAGTCTTCGTTAGCTTCGGCTGCTTTGCGGCCAATTGTGGGGTCTGCGCCGGCGCCCAACCCGCGGGTGAGTTCTTCACCGAGGTCCAGCTTGACCTCCGCGTCGGACATCAAGAGTGCCTGAGCATCGGTGTTCATCGCGATGAACTCAACACCTTTGACTTCGGACTCAATCATTCGGTTGACAGCGTTAGTGCCGCCACCGCCTACGCCAACAACCTTGATTGTTGCCAGATAGTTTGCCTGGTTCACTCGTTCCCCCTATGTCTGGTGTGGACCAACTCTAAACCTCTACTTGAAGGTTTGAGTTTTCGCTCATCGTTGCAGACAGAAGGTAAGCGCACAGTGCGCAATATTCAATGATCTAACCGGGCGTGTCGCACCTGAGAAATATTTCAAAAACTGCGCTGGTTTATGACGTCACCGGACGCGTGGGAGTGGACACATCGTAAACCTGGGCGGGCCGCTGATCCAGCAGTAAAAGAGCCACTTCCGCCTTGAGTTTAGACTCCGTCTCGTCTCCCCACTTGATGACCCTGCCGTCAATGGTTCGAAGCTCGACTGTTAGCGCGTCGCTAATGTATAGGGCTACTCGCTCGGCTAGTTCCGGGGGAAGCTCCGCGTGCACGGTGGCGATCCGGCCCATGGCCTTGCTCCGCTCCTGTTCCGATTCAGTGTTTAGTTCCACTTGAATCAGGTCTTGCGGTGCTTCCGGCGCGCTTCTTAGTACGATTCCATCGCGGTCGAGGACGTTGAACCCTTCGCCTTCTTTCGCAAATGCGAGGGGTTCACGCAGAACTATGTTTATGTTCAAGCCTTTGGGCCACGCGCGCGAAGCGGATGCGCTTTGCACTTCCACAATGCTCTCCAAGGATCCCTCTACGGAGTCCATCGAAATGCGCGGGAGCGGCGTGCCTACTAGGGGCGACAGTTTGTCTTGAATTTCCACTTCAGCTGTGCCTTCATCAATACCGGTGACGCGCACGTCCGAGGCGGACAGGGCGAAAAGTGGAGAGAAGAATACGGTCCAGCCTAGCCCGGCAAGCAGGGCGACAATTGCAAGCCCTATTGCCGCGCGCATTGCGACTGCCTTTCTCCGCGCGGCCTTGAGCTCGTGGCGACGTTCATCAAGTTCTATCGTGTGATCGTGCGCCCCGAAAGTTTGCGATGCTTTCTTGGGCGTGAAGTAGCGGCGTAACCGGCCGCTGAACCCGCCCGCGGCATCGTTTGAGCGGGAGCGCTCAAGTTCGCGGGACGCCTCGCCACGCTCTTGCATTCGGCGTTCCTGGACTCTGCGCAGGCGCTCCTCGCGCGAGGTTCCGCGGGTATCGGATCCAGCCGCGCTTTGATTGGAGCCCGATTGCTTGCGCTTACCAAAGAAAGTTAGCTTGGGCTGTTCAGATTTTGCCTGGCGTCCCCGCCCTCGAATATGAGAATCGGAAGCGGCACGTTTGGGTTCGCCGGATCCTCCCCGATCGCTTGGCCTATTTGATCGAGGAGTCTGCGGGACCCCGGGGCGCTTCATTAGCCGTTATTCCACCTGCTCAAGATCACATCGCCCATGGATGTCACGCTTCCGGCGCCCATGGTGATGCACAGGTCGCCCGGCTGCGCTTGATCGGCCAGCGCCATGGCGGCCTGCGTCATGTCGGGGACGAGTTTTGATCCCGGAACCCGGTCGGCAATCAAGCCTGATGTGACGCCGGGCATCGGGTCTTCACGAGCGGCAAAAATATCCGTGAAGTACACCTGGTCGGCCAGGCAGAACGCCTCGGCGAACCGGTCCGCAAAGTTCTTTGTGCGCGAGTACAGGTGCGGTTGGAACAGGACGAGGACGCGCCCGCCGCGCGCCTCTACTCGGGCTTGCTTTAAAGTGGCGACGACCTCCGAGGGGTGGTGCGCGTAGTCGTCAAAGAGGCGTCTGCCGCCGACTTCCCCTTTAAACTCAAACCTGCGTCCGGTTCCCACAAAGGCTGAAAGGCCCTGCGCCATCTGGTCCGCATCCACGCCGAGTTCGATACCCACCAGTAGCGCGCCCGCCGCATTCAACAGGTTGTGCGCGCCACCTACCTTCAGGTGCAGTTCAAGTTCGCGGCCCAAGTATTGCACGGTCGCGGATGCGCCCTCAGCGGACAGGTTGGTGTTGCTTATAACCGCGTGGTTTTCGGCGTGCCAAATGCCGAGCTCGTCGAGCACGCCAACCGGTTTCGTTCCATACGATGCGACCCGGCCGCCCAGGGTTTGCGCGTAAGACTTACCGAGCCTGGCTGCGCCCTCATCATCGGAACAAACGATTAAGAGCCCACCGTCCACGATCTTGCCGGCAAAATCAACGAATGCCTGTTCGAAGGCTTCGCGCGAACCGTAGTTGTCAAGGTGGTCCGGTTCTACGTTCGTAACGAGGGCGATACGCGGCGTGTAGTTGAGGAACGATTTATCCGATTCGTCGGCTTCGGCTATGAACACCTTGGAACCGCCCAGGTGCGCGCCGGTGTCGAAGCCGGTAACGACTCCGCCGACCGCGAAAGACGGGTCTGTGCCAACCCCTGACAGCGCGGAGGCAAGCATTCCGGAAGTCGTGGTTTTGCCGTGCGCGCCCGCAACAGCGATGAAATCCATCCCCTGCGCAGCAATAGCGAGCGCCTGCGACCGGTGAATAACCTTCTGTCCGCGCGCGCGTGCGACGCTAAGCTCGGGGTTCGATTCGCGCACGGCCGTTGAAACTACGACCGTTGATTCAGGCGGAACCTGGCTGGCGTCGTGTCCGACGAAGCAAGTGATCCCCAAGCCGCGAAGGTGCTCTACGTTTTTCGATTCGAGGGCGTCTGACCCCGTGATGGTGGCGCCTCGGGCGTGCAGAAGTTCGGCGACAACCGACATTCCCGCTCCCCCGATGCCGATCAGGTGGTAGCTTTCCGGATTGCTCACTATCGGACTCCGAGTTTAGGTGAAAGGACTGACTCGACAATATCGGCCATCCGCAGCGAGGCGTCAATTCGTCCTAGCCTGCGCGAGCTTCGCGCCATCTTGGAAAGCCTGTCGCCAGAGTCCAGTAGCGGAGCCACGTGAGTGCGCACAATGTAGTCGTTGAAGTCCTTATCCGGGAAGATGAGGGCGCCTCCCGCGCGGTGGTGCTCTGACGCGTTCAAACGCTGTTCCCCGTTACCGATGGGCAGCGGCACGTAGACGGCGGGTAGGCCAAGGGCGGTTAGTTCCGCGACCATGCCCGCGCCGGAACGGCTGACTACCAGGTCGGCGGCCGCAAATAGGTCATGAATGCTGTTTGAGTATTCCTGGACTATCCAGGTGCCTTTGAATCCGGATCCGCGAACCGCGGCCTCAACGCCCTCGGATTTGCCCTTTCCGGTTAGGTGAATGATCTGGTTTCGCTCATCGAAAGCACCCGCGGATGTGGCGAGCACGTCGTTGAGTTTCTTTGCCCCTAAAGACCCACCGGTTATCAGCATTATCGGGTGACGAGGATCGAGGCCGAGCGCGCGGGCAGCCTGCGCGCGACTTTCAATGCGCCCCTCCACGCTTGCCCTTTGCTTAGCCAGATCTTCAATCTCTGGTCGCAGCGGCAAGCCAACGGTGTGCGTGCTACCCTTGCGTGCCTGCAGAGGCGTACTTTCAAAAGTGAGTGCAACAGCCTGCACGAACCTCGCGCCTAGTTTGTTTGCAAGCCCCGGACGCGCATTTTGCTCGTGGATTGCTACCGGAATGCCCTTGTTGCGAGCCGCCAGGTAAGCGGGCGCTGAAACGTATCCGCCGAAACCAACTACGGCCTCAATATTGGATGAATCAATTATCTTTTCAACATCCTTGACGGTCTTGTAAAGGTCGGGCACAAACGTCAGGGCCGCCTTGTTGGGGCGACGCGGCGCGGGGACCTTCGCAATCGTGTTTAGTTTGATGCCGGCCGCTGGAACAAGCTCTTGCTCTAACCCTTTTGTGGTTCCCAGGGCTTCGACCTCAATACCGCGATCTTTCAAAACTGAAGCTACGGCTAGCAGTGGATTGACGTGTCCGGCAGAGCCGCCTCCGGTAAGCAACACTCGTGCTCCGGCGAATTGGGACATCATCTGGTCTCCTCACTATTTCCTGGGATTACGCAGTAGCGTGCGGATTCCGAACGCCTTTTCCATGCCCGTGTCTTGGCGGGCGAAACTCAATACTACGCCCAGTCCCACACACGTTGCGATAAATGCCGATCCGCCGGTTGATATAAGTGGCAGCGGCACGCCAATGATCGGTGTTAGACCAACAACAGCACCCATGTTTACCAGTGCCTGCGCGCCGATCCACATGCCAATTCCGCCGGTCACGATGCGAGCGTAGTCGGAACTGTGATTAGTCATCAGGCGGTAGAAACCGTAGACCAGCACGCCGAAGGTTACGACCACAAACATCGTGCCGATAAGACCCATCTCTTCGCCGAGGATCGCAAAAATAAAGTCCGTATGCGCTTCGGCCAGGTAGTTCCACTTTTCTTTGGAAGCGCCCGGACCAACACCGGTTAGACCACCGGACCCCAGAGCCCACAGGGCGTGGTCGCCCTGTTCCGGGGCCGACATGTCCGGAGGCTTTCGAAAGCCCGGTAGTACGGAGATCACGCGCGCCAAGCGAGACTGGTTACTAAACAGGGCAAACGCCACGAACAGGCTTCCAACACCACCGAGGATCAGGAACCACTTTTCGGGGATTCCTGCCGCCGCAAGGGCGCCGACCGCAAGCGCCACGAAAATGAGGGCGGTTCCAAGGTCGTGCCCCAGCATGACGCCTCCCAGTGCAAACATGAGCGGTATGCCAACGTTTACACCCACGTGCACCGGGTTTCGGCGGTCAACCGTACGCTTGGTGAGCACCCAGCCGATAAACATAGCCATCCCGACCTTCAGGGATTCCGAAGGCTGAATCAAAAATGGGATACCCGGAAACTGAATCCAGTTCGTATTACCACCCGAAGCCACTCCGAGTGACGTTCCAACCAAGAACTGCATGCCCAGGGTAACCAAGAACACCCACGGGCTGACCGCCCTCCAAAACCCCTGCGGGATTCGCATGGAAATAAGCATAAAAGCCACGCCCGCACCCATGATTAGCAGGTTACGAACGTACGCAAAATACGGATTCTCGCCCTGCGCAATCACGCGTACCGTCGATGCGGAAAACACCATGATGAAGCCGACAATGATCAAACTGATCACCGGCACCAAAATGAGGTAGTACGTCGTTATGGGTGACGGCGCTTCCTCGGTGCGGCTAGAGCGAAATTCGATCTGGGGGATGCGAGCCTTAAGCTTTGCAATCACTGTCCTCCCCCTCTTATTTTGCCTGCCAGGCCTCGTCTAGTTTCTTAATCGCCGCACGGAAGGCGTCTCCGCGCTGCGCGTAGTTCTTGAACTGATCCCAAGACGCGCTAGCAGGTGCCAGCACGACAGTGTCACCCGGCCGAGACAGAGCCACGGCCTCGTTGACCACACTGTACATCCAGTCTTCGTGACCATCGACGACGACGTGCGGAACGTCCCGAGCTTCATCTTTAAGCGCGTTTAAAACTGTACTTGGATCGGCCCCGATAACGACGACGCCACGCAACACGGGCTTGATTTTACGCACGAGATCGTGGAAATCCTGCCCCTTCGCATCGCCACCCGCAATCCAAATGACACTGCGGGGCGGGAAGCCCACCAGCGAGGCTTGAGCGGCGTGCGCGTTCGTCGCCTTCGAGTCGTCAATCCACGTCATGTCTGCAACGTTTTCAGCAACGACTTCGCGGCGGTGCCCCGCGGGGCGGAAGTTTTGCAAACCTGCGGCCACGGCGTCCTCATTAATTTCAAAACGAGGATCCGACGCGTGCAGGGCGCGCGCCAGCGTGATTGCCGCCAGGGTGTCTTTCAAGATTGCGGTCGAAGGGTGAGCTCCCGCAAAGTGTGACAGGTCGGAGACTTCGGCAACTGCGAGCGCTTCGGTGTGCCGGTTTGCAACGAACGCGCGGTCCACGAAGTAGTCCTCGACGATCCCGACCTGCGAAACTGCGGGCACGTCCATCGTGTACCCGATTGCGCGAGCCCCCTCAATCACGTCGGCCTGCGCAACCATGTTTTCTACAGTGAGGTCGTTCGCGTCGTAAACGCATGCGGTGGAAGTGTTTTCATAAACGCGGGCCTTCGCGCGAACGTACTCATCAACCGACCCGTGCCATTCCAGGTGATCGGCATCCACGTTCAAACACACCGACGCGACCGGCTGCACCGACCCGGTGGTGAACAGCTGGAAGCTAGACAGCTCCACAGCGAGTGCAGCCACGTCCTCATGCATGATTGTGGACACGATTGGATTGCCCACGTTCCCAACGACTGCGGACGGGATACCGGCTGCTTCGAGGATTGAGCCAAGTATTCCAACGGTGGTGGTTTTGCCGTTTGTACCCGTGACGGTTAGCCACGAGATCTGCTTGCCGAGGTGTTGTTGAATCTGCCAGGCAAGTTCCACTTCGCCCCAAATTTCGATTTCGAGGGCGGACGCGGCCGCGAACGCGGGTGAATGCGGTGGAACTCCGGGGGATACGACGACGAGGTCGAACCCGCCCGCGCGGATTGCTTCGGCTTGGGCTTCGTCCGTGCCGATCACGAACTGCGCGGGATTCGCGCCGAAGGGTTCGAAATCCGCGGGTTCGGCGCGGTCAAATCCGACCGGGGATGCACCTAGCTCTACGAGGGCGTCAAACGCCGCCCGCCCGGATTTACCCAGGCCGATAACGGCGATGCGGCTTTGTAGCCAGTCACTCATAGCCTGGCCACCCACTCGGCGTAGAACAGCGACAATCCGACCACGGCAAACAGGCCGGCAATAATCCAAAAACGAATCACGATCGTGATTTCTTTCCAACCCAAAAGCTCAAAGTGGTGGTGAAGCGGCGCCATGCGGAACACGCGCTTGCGAGTCATCTTGAAGACCGAAATCTGAATGACATCCGACATTACGATGACGACGAACAGGCCGCCGATGATGACCGCGAGGAACTCGGTGTGAGTCAGGATTGAAAGGCCCGCGAGGGCGCCGCCCAGGGCGAGCGAGCCCGTGTCCCCCATGAAGATCTGCGCGGGAGCTGCGTTCCACCACAGGAACCCAAACGCCGCACCCACGATAGACGCTGACGCTATGGCGAGCCCCAGTGAGTCTCGAACCTCGTAGCACACGTTTATGTTGGTGATCTGAACCGCGCACGACTGGTAGTACTGCCAAATAGCGATGATCGTGTACGCGCCAAATACGAACATTGACGCACCTGTTGCCAGGCCATCCAAACCATCAGTTAGGTTCACCGCGTTCGACCATGCGGAGACCAGGAAGTTTGCCCACAGGATGAACAAGATGACGCCGAGCGCTCCACCTGCAAAAGCGAGGTCCGCCCATTCCAGGTCGCGCACAACTGAAATCTTCGTGGACGCGGGAGTGTTTCCGCGCGCGTCAGGGAAGCTGAGCGCCAACCCCGCGAACACGGTTCCCACCGTGAGTTGCCCCAAAATCTTCGCCGTTGGGTTCAAGCCGAGCGAGCGTTGATTCTTGATCTTGATGTAGTCATCCAAGAAGCCAACCACGCCGAGCCCAACGAACAGGAACATCAATAGGGACGACGACAAGTCCGGCCAAGATCCAATAGCCAAGTGTCCGACAAGCCAGCCTACGACTGATGCCGTAATGATTACGACACCGCCCATGGTTGGGGTTCCACGCTTCGTAAAGTGCTGCGTCGGCCCATCCTGGCGGATGAACTGGCCGTAGTTCTTGCGAACCAGGAGCCCAATAAAAGCCTTGGTGCCGAACAGTGCGACGGCAAGTGCGATTGCCGTCGCAACAACTATGGCTACCACTTCATATCCTCCGGTTATTCTTTAGCGGAAAACTCGTCTGCTATTTTCCAAACGCCCGATCCGTTTGATCCCTTTAAGAATACGAAGTCGCCGGCCTGGACCAAATTCCGCACCAGGTCTGCGGCTTCCTTCGCGTCTTCAAAGTGATGGATCTCAGCTTTTCCTCGTAGAGGTTCGGACATTAGTTGCGCGCCCTCACCAACGGTAATCAATACATCGACACCGGCTTCGTCTGCAAGACGGCCTACTTCGCGGTGTAGTGATTCCGAGGCTTTTCCAAGCTCTAGCATTACGCCGAGCACAGCGATACGCCTGCTGGCGCGCTGGCCTAGTTTACCGAGCACCTCCAGGCCAGCTTTCATCGAGTCCGGATTCGCGTTGTACGAGTCGTCAATGAACGTTACGTCCTGATGCTTGAACACGTTCATTCGGTGCGGACTTTGCGCCCGCAAACCGTTTAGTGTTTCAACGACCTTTGCGGGATCGAGGCCGAGCGTCAAACACGCACTGATTGCGGCAAGCGCGTTTGAAACTTGGTGGCGCCCAACAAGGCCCAGGTGGACGCGCTTTAGCACGTCACCAGCTTCCAGGTCGAACGCGGGGCACGAGTTTTCATCAAGCTTGATGTGTGTTGCCTTCACGTCCGCGCCGGAGCGCCCCTTTGCCGAGAAGAAAACGACCGGTCCGGATGCGAGCGATGCCATGTTGTAAACGTTTTGGTCATCGCGGTTCAAGATCGCCGTGCCGCCCTTGGCGAGGCCCTCAACGAGTTCAGCCTTCGCGTGCGCGAGCGCGGGAACCGATCCGAAGCCACCCAGGTGGGCGCGCCCTACGGTCAGTTCCACGGCGATGTCGGGAGCCGCGATCGAAGTTAGGTACTGCAGGTGGCCGGGGCCGGACGCGCCCATTTCTAGTACCAGGTAGCGCGTGTGGTGATCGGCGCGCAGCACGGTGAGCGGCATTCCGACCTCGTTATTGAACGAAGACTTGGGGGCAATCGTGGGGCCGAACGCGTTCAAAATTCCGGCGGTCAGGTCTTTCGTCGTGGTCTTGCCGACGGACCCGGTGATTGCGATGACGTCGATTTTGCCGCCTTCGCGCAGCTTGCGCAGGTGTGCCTTTGCGAGTTTGCCCAGCGCCTTGGTCGCGTCAGACACGACGATGCGCGTCAGCTTTTCGGGGCCCACGTCCTCGCGGGTGACGATTGCTGCGACCGCCCCGTGTTCGACTGCGGAATCCAGGTAGTCGTGTCCGTCCGCGTTTTCGCCGACGCGGGCGATGTAGAGGGACTGGTCCTGGCATTCTCTGGAGTCGGTAAACACTCCCCCTGTTACCGGGGTGTTTTCACCAACGAGCCGGCCGTCTACAGCCCGCGCGATCCATTCTGCCGTGTACTCCATGAGCTTTCTCCATCTACCGTTTCATCGAGACGTCGTTGTGTCGTGATAGTCCAAATCTTCCCACGTTTGAGCCCTGTTTCGTAACCGGGGCGCCTGCCCCTGTGGTGAGTCCCAAACGGTCACGTCGATTTTGCGCGCGTCTGCCCGCATTGCGACTGCTTCGCGCGCTTCGGCGCGGTCATCTAGCGGGTGCGGGGTGTCCCCGATCATTTGGATGGTTTCGTGTCCGCGTCCCGCGATTAGGATCGTGTCGTCTGCTGATGCTGCGAGGACTGCGGCGCGGATCGCATTCGCGCGGTCGTCGTCTTCCCAAAGTTGGCGTGCCCGCATGTTCGCTTCGCCGAAGCCTGTTGCGACTTCTGCGCGGATTGCGGCGGGGTCTTCGGTGTAAATGTCGTCGTCGGTCAAGATGACGATGTCGGCGTTAGCGGCGGCTGCTTTTGCCATAAGAGGGCGTTTGCCGCGGTCGCGGTCGCCGGTGGCTCCAAACAGGCACCAGAGTCGTCCGGGTGTTACCGGGTCGAGGGCGTTGCACGCGCTGCTCATCGCGTCGGGGGTGTGCGCGAAGTCGACTATGACCAGCGGGGTGTCGTCGTCGCGTTTGGCGATGACTTCCATGCGGCCGGGCACTTGCGCGGTGGTCGACAGCGCGTCTGCAACCTTTTGCGGTGCGTATCCGAGTCCGGTAACTACCGCCAGTGCCGTCATTTGGTTTTGGACATTAATCACGCCTGGAAGCGGGCAGTGCATGTCCACTTCCCCACTTGGCGCACCTACCTTGAGGTCCGTTCCCGCGTCGGTTTCGTTCAGCTCACTTGCCGCCACGTACCAGCCGGCATGTGCGTTGTTGTTTTCATTTTCGAGGGCGAGCCTGCCCGATGTTGTGACGACCTCGATTGGGATAGGCGCCTGCTGGCTGAGTTGCCTGCCCCACTCGTCGTCGATGCACACGACGCCGCGGCGGGCAAGGCCGGGTTCAAACAGCAACGCTTTGGCGTCGAAGTACTCGCGCATTGTTTTGTGGAAGTCAAGGTGGTCGCGCTGCAGGTTGAGGAAAGCAACCATGTCGAAGGTGACGCCCTCAACGCGGTTTAACGACAATGCGTGCGAGGACACTTCCATGACGACGTTCTTTGCTCCGCGCTCCCGCGCCCACTTAAGGATGCGGTGCAGTAGCGGCGCTTCTACCGAAGTGCGGGCGGACTCCACGTGGGTATCACCGAGGGTAACTCCGACGGTGCCGATCATCATGGTTGGCCCGCTGAGCTGCGTGAGGGCGTGGTGCACAAAGTGAGTCGTGGTGGTCTTGCCGTTTGTTCCGGTAATGCCAACCATCGTTAGTTCGTCGCCCGGATTTGCCCACACGTGGGCGGCGGCGAGGCCAGCCCATGCGCGCGGATCTTCGACCTCAATCAAATAAATGTTTGGAAACTGGTCCCCAATTACTTCCAGGCCGCGCGCATCTGTCGCAACGGCAACGGCTCCGGCTTCAACTGCGGCGGCGGCAAACTCCGCACCGTGGCGCTTAAAACCGGGAACGGCGACGAACAGGTCGCCGGACTGTACGTCCTTGGAATCCAGGGTCACCCCGGAAATCTTTTCGTCCAATTCGCGCAAACCCGGGCGCAAGTTTCCACCGACGGCAGCAACCAGGTCTGCGGGATCCACCTGCGGGCGATATTGAGGGCGGAGGTCACTCAGTTCAGTCATAGTCTCATTCTCACGGTTGCACGGGGTACAGCACGGGCTCTTCCGCGGAAGCGGGAATTCCCAAGCTTCTAACGGACTCGGTCACAACGGATTGGAACAGCGGGCCGGCCGACTGCGATGACAATGTTCCCGCACGCGGACGATACAGCAGCACCGACACGGCGATCATGGGGTTATCCGCCGGAACGATACCCGCCACAGTCGTGGCCGTACCGATAGTCTGGGCGCCCTCAAAAAGCTCCGCGGTACCCGTTTTAGCCGCAATCCGGTAGCCCTCCACGCTAAAGGAGTAACCGGTTCCGGCCTCGTCGGTCGTACTCGACTCCATCATGGTGATCACGGTTTGCGCGGTGGTCGGATCCAATGCGCGCTCCGGTTCGCGGTGCGGTGCCGCTTCGTACGTGCCATCCGACTTTGTCCACCCCTCGATCAGGCGCGGCGGTTGGAAGACGCCCCCGTTCGCGAGCGTGGCTACCAATCCGACCTGCTGAAGCTGGGTTACCGCGTAACCCTGCCCAAACATGGTCGTGTAACGTTGGCGGCCATCCCACTTTTCAGGCTCCACCAAGATGCCCGGGGATTCGCCGGGCATTCCGATGTCGAGGGTTTCACCAAGGTGCAGCGCCCTCATCATGTCGTAACGCTGCTGGTCGGTAACCATCTGGCCGACTTTAACCGTGCCCGTGTTAGATGATTCGGACAGGACACCCGTGGCCGTGCGCGTGTAGTCGGGGTGCTCGTGGGAGTCCTGGAACTGCTGACCGTCGGGCGTCGTGTACTTGTACGGCGTCTGAATCGGGGTCAGCGGCGTGATCTTGCTTTCTTGGAGCGCGGTTGCAAACGTGATCAGCTTGCCAACCGAGCCGGGCTCAACCGCGTACTGCACGAGCCTGGACGTCTGCGGCTGGGACGTGATCTTCTTGTTCCCAGACTCCGCCAGTGTCAAGATTTTGCCCGTCGCGATCTCCTGTACGATCGCGCCGCCCCAATCCGCGGAGTACGTCTCCACAGCTTCGTTTACGATTTCTTCGGTGGCATGTTGCAGGTCCAGGCGCAAAGTTGTGTGGACAGTGCCGCCCTGCGTGGCCGGCTCCTCAACGCTCTTACCGCCGGGAATGACCTCGCCAAACGGGCCGAACTCCTGGACTTGTCGCCCGGGCTCGCCGCTTAACTTTTCATTTTGGGTAAGCTCCAAGCCCGACGAGCCTTCCCCCGCGGCATCGATCGACCCGATCACCGTCGCGGCGACCGTCTCGTTTGGATAGACGCGCTTATAGGACGGCTCCCACTCCAAGCCGTAGATTCGAAGCGCCCGGATCTTCCGCCACGTTTCAATATCCACGTCCTTTTTAAGGTAGTGGTACGTCGAGTTACCAATCAGTTGGCCACCGAGTTCGGCCTCGTCCATTTCAAGCAATGGCGCCAATTGTTGTGCCACGAGGGCGGGCCCGGAACCGATCTGTACACGGTTGCCGTCCTCATCTTCGCCCCACACTTTCGTGTTTCGAATATTGATCTGGTTTACGGCGATGTGATACGTCTCGACGGTAGTCGCAAGGGTTGAGCCGTTCGCGTCAACAATGTCACCGCGGCGGGCCTGAATGGTCGTCTCGTGCATGCGCACGGAACGCCCTTGAGCTTCAAGCTCTGGCCCTTTAACTATTTGAACGTAGATCAGTTGGCCGGCTACACCAAGTAGGCCGATCGCTAAGAATGCCCAGAGGATTCTGATAGCCAGCCGTGAGCTGTCTGGTGATTTGCTCACTTGGCCTCCTCATTTAACGAACGGCTGCAAATCCGCCTTCTACCTTACCCGTGGATAGCTGGATGAAGCCTGCTTGACCCGCGGGGACCATGCCTTGTTCCGAGGCCGCCTTTTGCAGGGCACTGGGTGATGATGCGACCTGCAGTTCTTGGCGCAGGGTTTGCGTTTCCTCGGTTAACCGAACCAGTTCGGCGCGGCTGTCGCGGATTTCGTACGCCATTTGAGCCATCTGCGTTGTGAAGAACAGGTTGACTGCGAGCACAGATAGCAGTACGAGGGCGACGATCATCAGCACTGGGAACACGGCTCGCGGCCCAGCGTGAGACTCGATGACTCGCAGTTGCGGCCGGGTTTGGGCATGCTCACGCGTTGACTGTATCGGACGAGTCTTGACTGCTGCGGAAGTCATCGTGAGCTCCTCGTGTTCGGTTCAAAAGGCTTGTTGATTTGGACGGCTCGAAGTCGGACGGATTGCGCGCGAGGATTGTCAGCTATCGCATCCTCGTCTGCTTGGATTGCGCGGCGGGTGATGAGCTTCAACGCGGGCTCATCCATGTCCGCCGGCAGGATGGGCAGGTCGGCGGGGATGTCTACCTCGCTTCCCTGTTTGAAGATGGTCTTCACGATGCGGTCTTCTAGCGACTGGTAGGACTCGATGACCAGGCGGCCGCCGACTCTTAGCACGGACAGTGCTTTTGGCACCGCGGATTCTAAGATGGTCAGCTCATCGTTCACCGCGATGCGTAGCGCCTGGAAAGTGCGTTTCGCCGGGTGCCCACCGGTCCTGCGAGTCGCAGCGGGGATGGCGTCGCGCACGAGCTGGGCGAGCGCCACCGAGTCGGTTATCGGAGATTCCTCACGCGTATCGACGATTCGGCGGGCGATTCGCTTGGCGAACTTTTCTTCACCGTAAACGCGGAGGATTCTGGCAAGTTCACCCTCGGACCAGTTCGCCAGGATCTGCGCGGCGGTTTCTCCCCCACTTTGATCCATTCGCATGTCCAGCGGCGCGGGCCGCGAGTACGAGAATCCGCGCTCATCGTCATCGAGCTGCAGTGAGGACACGCCCAGGTCCATTAGAACCGCGTCTACAGTGTCCAGTCCAAGGCCGGCCACGACCTCGTCAATCTGATCGTACGTGGCCCGCACGGCCCGGAAACGATCTCCAAATCGCGCGAGGCGAGCCGACGCTAACTCGATTGCCTGCGGGTCACGATCAATCCCGATCACATTCACGCCCGGGAATCGTTGCAAGACCGCTTCGGTGTGGCCGCCCATTCCAAGGGTCCCATCCACCATTACCGCAGATTCGCGCCCGGTAAACGCGGGCGCGAGTAGCTCTAAAACTTCGTCAAGCAGGACGGGCGCGTGTAGCTGCCCGATGGCTTCTGGCTCTAAGTTTCGCGCCACAGTCCCCCCTTTAAACTGATGCGCCTGCTGTCTAGTTCACCCAGGACTCCCACCGCGTTCCGCTACCGGGGAAGTGGCATCGGATGCTCGGTTGGAGACCTCAGCGAACTAGAACATTCCAGGAATGATTTCGTCGGCGGTGGACGAGAAGACCTCTTCTTGCGTTTCGAGGTACTCCGCCCACTGGTTGGCATCCCAGATTTCAATGCGCGTGCCCGCACCTATTACGGCTAGGTCGCGATTGAGGTCCGCGTATGCCCGCAGATTCGCAGGAATCGTGATGCGCCCCTGCTTGTCTGGTGTTTCGTCAGACGCGCCCGAAAGCATTACGCGAATGTAGTCGCGGGCCTGCTTTGAGCTGAGCGGCGCCTTTCGAAGCTGGTTGAACATTTCCTGGAACTCATCCGTTGGAAATGCGTAGAGGCAGCGGTCCTGACCGCGCGTGATTACGACGCCGTCGGACAGCTGGTCGCGGAATTTGGCGGGCAGGATCACACGTCCCTTTTGGTCGAGCTTCGGCTCGTACGTTCCAAGGAACATGGGTCACCTCCCCGCGCTTCCCCTCCTCGTGATTGATCACCACTTTACTCCACTTCCCACCACATTGTAATCATTTAGCGCATTTAGTCTCAGAATTTGGTCGACTTTTCCGCGCCATTTCAGGCAAAAATGAAAGTGGTTGACGGTGGAGGACGTGTCGCGCTTCGCGCGCCATCCGGGCCTCAAAAAAGCCGCTGCCCACGCGGTGGTGAGGCAGCGGCCTATGTTGCTCGCTTAGATCCGGCTAATACTTGTGCGCTCCCGCCCAGCCGCGGCTACGCGGCGTCGCGGCTTTTAGTCGGCTCGTGTCCGGTTCTAGTTCGTGGCGGACGCCGCGGTTATTTGCCAGTTGACCTGGGCGCCGTCGATCGTTGGGAAAGCAGCCATTAGGCGCGCTTCCAGGTCTTGCAGAACCGAGACGGCGCTTACGCCCTCCGATATGGAAATGCGGATTTGAACGCGAGTCACGTCGCCGGTTTTGATGCGGATCATGTCTTGCGGTTCGACGTCTCGGCCGAGCAGGAGTTGCCCGCGCGTTGCTAAAATGCCGGTGACGCCGGGCGTGGCGATAACGGTCTGAGCGACCTGTAGGCGCACTTTGGGGTCTTGGTTGATCATTTGGCGCCCTCTTCGAATAGGTCCAAAACGGACACGTTAACAGCGGCAACTTCCCGCCCGGTTTGCTCGATCCAAACGCGGCTAATACAACCGCGAGCGGCGGATACGGCGTCGGGGATTCGCCGTCCGTATCGCACGGCAATATCAACATCGATTTCGAGGGCGGGCTTTGAATCTGTGACTTTAATGCCGAGGATCATTATGTCGCGGTCGGTGCACCGGGCGCGGGTTGTGCGGCGCAGGAGCATTTCGGACACGGCAAGGTCGTTTCCGTGCTCGGAGGCCACGGCGATTGGCCTGCCCTCTTTCCAGGGCAGCTGAACGCGAGACAACAAGCTGTTGGCCAAGTCTTCGTCGCGCGGCGCCGTCAGGGTGTCTTCGCGCAGGGCGAGGGCCCACTTGCTTAAGTTCTTGTATTCCGCGAGCGCGTTTTGGCACGTCGCGCACCTTTGCACGTGCGTGTGAATGGTGTCGTATTCGGGTAGGGGCTCTGTTTCGGTGGAGTTCGCGTACGACATCAGACTGGTTTTGAGCATGCCGCACTCTAACCTTTCAGTCATCGCCAACCCTCCAATTCTTTTGCGATGGTTACTCGAGCGCGCTCGAGGCGTCCTCGTACGGACGCGGTGGAGACCTGCAGGATTTCTGCGATCTCTTGGTAAGTATGGGCACCGATTTCGCGCAGTACCCAAACTTCGCGTTGGTTCTGCGGTAGTCGGTTTACGGTTTCTTTTAGTTGTTGCACTGTTTCAACCATGTCGGCGCGCGCTTGCGGGCCGGGCCTGCGGGTAGCTACGTCCACGTCCTCAATGGGTGAATGAGCTTTTCGGGACCTGACTAGGTCCAGGGATTTGCGGGCCGTGATTTTCATGAGCCACGATCGCAGGGCCTTTGGGTTGTTGAGGTCGTCAACGCTTTGCCAGGCTGTGATTAGAGCTTCCTGCACGGCCTCGTCGGCGTCCGCGTCAGAGCTGGTGAAGTATTTGGCGTAGCGTTTCATAGCGCCGCCGTGGCGGGTCACAAGCTCGGTGAACGCTGAGTATTCGCCGTCGCTGACGAGTGAAACTAGTGCCGCGTCGCTTAATCGAGTTAGGTTTACATCCACGCAAACCTCCTTAAAACACTGTTAAGTTTAATTGCCAAAGCCTTATGCGGTTTGCGGTTGCGAGAACTCAAAGTAGCCTGGCACGCTCGGCGCGGCTGGCCGGATGCAATAGTGGGGCCGGTCTCCCGGCCCCACCTTTAGCGCAAGATTACTTCTGGAAGCTGTCCTTGATGCGCGCCGCAGCGTCCTTCACGTTGCCCGCGAGCTTGGTGGCTTCATCCTTGACTTGGGCGCCAACTTCGGAAGCCGTTTCCTTGGCTTCGGCGGCCTTCTGGCCTGCCTGCTGTTTGAAGTCAGCGGTCTTTTCACCGGCTTGCTGCTTCAGGTCCGCAGCCTTCTGACCGGCCTGCTGCTTTAGGTCCGCGGCCTTTTGGGAGGCGTTTACTTCAGCCTGCTTTGCCTTGCCTTCAAACTCGGTGGTCTTGTCACCTTCAACCTTGCCGACGGCTTCTTGGGTCTTGCCTTCAAGCTTCTTGTTGATGTTGTTTTCCATTTTCTTCTCCTTACTTAACGCGTTTGCGCGTTGAGACGTTTGATTGCCAGTTGGTTTTGATGTGTACGTATACGGGGTGCTGTTTGCCCAGGATTTGATCTAGGTCGCTCACTAGTTCGTGTGCGTCGCGTGCGACTTCGTCCGGTGATGCGCCTTTGAAGGTTATGAAGTCGAGGGCGATTACGGGTTGCTTGCGGATCAGGTACGAGGAGGCCGAAACCGAGTGAATCCACCGGTTTTGCGCCACTTGCTGCGATACCAGGTCGCTTAGGAATCCCGTGGTCAGGCGCGTTTGCCCCCGCTCGTCAGCGTACGGGTCGCGCAGGTTGTGAGCACGCCCTCCGCCCTGATTAAAAACGATGCCTAGAAGCAGGATCGTTGCAATGATGCCGAGGGCGACCAGCAGGATGCTCATCCAGGAAAAGTCCTGGCCTAAAACCACGGACTGCCGGGAGGTGGAGGTCCACCACTGTTCGATTGCGGAGCCGGTGGCCTCCCACTGTTTGGCAGCTAGAGGCAGTGCGGCGGCGGCAATTAGCGATACTCCCGCCGCTAGTAGCACGAGCGCTACAGCGAAGATGATGACGCGGTTGAGGGCGCGTGGATAGGCTCTCATGCGGCGATCACTCCCCCGTCGCTGCGTTTTAGCGAGATCGAGACGCGCGGGATCAGCCGGTAGTTGGCGACGGTTTCGGCGACGAACTTTTCTATGGCCGCGTAGTCCAGGTCGACGCCGGACATTGGCGTAATGGTGACCCGCACGTGGCGGCGGCTAACCGACGTTGAAACCTGTGCCTGTTGTAGGGCAAACCTGTCGCGCACCGCCCTCGATACGCCCGCGGCGATTACGCCGTCATCTACTACGACCGCCGCGCGATCGTCCGCAATAGAATGCCGGTTTAAAGTTCCCGGGGCCAGTGCTTTCCAAATCAGAATGAGGGCGAGGACGATGCTTGCTACGCCACCGACTAGCAACGCCCAGTTGGGCAGTACTCTCGGGGCGTGAAGTACCGCGTGCCAAATGTCTGCCGCGGGGGCGAGTAGATTTCCGGCCCCGCTGATGGAGGCAATCGTTTCTGCAACCAGGTAGAGGCTTAAAATGATGCCAATAACGGCCAGTACTACTGCGGTGAGGGCTCGACTGGAGTGGGTTTCACGACGGGCCGCAACGGCCTGGATGGCCTTCGTTTTGCCCGCGTTTTGAGTTTCCACTACTTAACCCTCCCTTCTGGTTCCGGTTGTTTAACGCCCGTTACGGCGAGGTCTACTTTGCTGACTTTGCGAGCTGTCATTTCTTCAAAGCGAGCCGCGATGTTGTGGCGTTTTTGCGTTAAAAGTTCGTACAGTCCGCCCTCGGGGTTTAAACGACACTGCTCGATAATCTGTCGCGGCAGCAGTGTTGACACTTTCAAGTCAAGGTGTCCGTCGCGGTCGTGGAGTGTTGCCTGCACTGCGTCCAGTGGCACTTCGGCCTGCTGCGCAGCAAGCGCTGTTGCGATGGATACGAGGGCGGCCTGGCTGATCCGAGTGTGACCGCGGAATGCGGTTTTAGGGCCGGATGCGTTCACTAGTCTGATGTTGTGTCGCTCTTACCCAGAAGGTCGCGTCCGACTCCACGAAGGTCGAGCTTGCCATCTGCGGCGCGGCCCAAGATTGCGCCGATGATCATGAATACCGCCGCGGCTACGAATCCCCAGAATCCGTGTTCAAACGCGAACCACACGAGGATTGCGGCGATTACTATGCCCCATGTTGTGCGGTTCACTTAACTCGTACCTCTTCTGCCTCGGCAGTCTTGGATTCAAGCTGTTTTGCGCGTTCTTCGTCGGTGATGAAGTGGACGTCGGTTACTTCGATATTCACTTCGGTGACTTCCAGGCCAACTAGGCCTTCGATGGCTGCGAACACGGCGTCGCGAACCTGCTCGGCAACTTCGTGTACCGGGTAGGGGTACTCGACGATTAGCTTCACGTCGACGGCGGCTTGCAACTCGCCTACTTCAACTTCAACGCCCTGGGTAATGTCTTTCGATGCGCCGACAGCCTCGCGAACGGATCCCATTGCGCGCGATACTGCGCCGCCAAGTGAGTAAACACCGGGGATCTCGTCGATCGCTAGGCCCGCAATCTTGGCGACAACAGCGTCGTAAATGGTGGTCTGGCCGCGGCCGCGATCCTCACCGACGTTGTGTACGGGCTTCTTTTCCAAGGACTTCTCGGTCGAAGGCGTGTTCTTGTTCGCCATAATCTGCCTTTCTAGGTCGCGTTAAATCGTTTGACACTAGTTAGACGCAGCGGCACGCCAAAACGTCACGGTTTATCTTCGTGATTCGCCTCACTGCCTATTTTGGCGTGATGATTATGTCCTTGAGGTCGCAGCTGTGCCAGCCGATTTTGCTAAGGCCATCGGGCACTTCAAAGACGTAGGTTGTGGCCGTGGGGCATCCGCGTTGGAAAATGAGGTCGGGGCCTTCGCCCGCCGCGATCATGGAGGCCGCCATCGGGATCGACGGGGCGTGTCCGACCACTAGGGTTGGCTGGCCTGTTAGTGGAATCAGGCGAAGCCACTCGTCCTCCTCGCCCCAGTAAAGTTCGTCAATAGAGATTAAGTCCGCGGCGGCGCCCTCGGAAATTATTTGCGCGGTTTCGGCGGCCCGTAAGGCCGGTGAATGCAAGACGATAGCGCCTTGGATAAGCGGTTTGAGCTTGGCGGCAAGAATGCCGGCTTGGACGCGGCCGTCGGTGCTGAGGGGACGTTCAATGTCGCGAGCCGCTCCGGAGCGGGCGGTCGCATGCCTGGTTAGTAAGAGTTTTTGCCCCATGGATCCACCTTATGTGCGCCGGTGCGCCTTTTGGAAGGCTTTAGAAAATCGCGGCGCGCGTCTACTTGGTAAACGCCCTACTATTGATGACGTGAGTGAAGGTAAGTATTTCCACGTGTGTTCGGCCCGGCAGTGCACCGAGGTTGCCCGGTGGGCGGTCATTTGGCGCAATCCTAAAATCCACGAAGCTAAAGAGAAGACGTGGATGGCGTGCGAGGGGCACAAGGAGTTCTTAACTCGATTTGTAGCACTGCGCGATTTTCCGCACCGCGTGGTGCCGGTATCAGAAATACCCGCCCCGGACGGTCCCAGCGCGAAGCCGGTTGACCCTCGCTCGCTCACTGCTGAAGAACGCGCCGAGGCGGGCTTGTAAGTAGGGGGCCTAAACCGCGGTTGCCCCCTTGGGGCCAGGCCCGTTGCCCCCAAGCTAGGGGCGAGAGTTTTAGGTAAGGGTGACGAGGTCTAGGTACTCGTCGTCCCACAGGTCTTCGTCACCGTCGGGCAAGAGCAGGACGCGGTCGGGTTCCAAGCTTTGCACAGCACCCGGATCGTGTGTGACCAGCACGACTGCGCCCTCGTACGTGCGAAGTGCGTACAGGATTTCTTCACGCGACGCGGGGTCGAGGTTGTTTGTGGGCTCGTCAAGTAACAGCACGTTTGCGGCAGATACAACCAGGGTTGCGAGCGCCAGCCTGGTTTGCTCACCACCGGACAGGACCGACACGGGCTTGTCGACGTCCTCCCCGGAAAACAAGAACTGACCCAGCACGTTTCGCACGCGCGTGTCGTCAAACGCGGGAGCCGCCTGCACCATTGTCTCCAAGATGGTCTTGTTTGGATCCAGGGTTTCGTGTTCCTGCGCGTAGTATCCCAGTTTGAGGCCGTGGCCCGCTTTCACCCGGCCCGTGTCAGGTTGGAGCACGCCCGCCAGGATGCGCAGTAGCGTTGTCTTGCCCGCACCGTTTAAGCCGAGTACAACGACTTTGGCTCCCCTGTCGATCGCTAGGTCGACGGAGGAGAACACCTCGAGTGATCCGAAACTCTTTGATAAGGCTTCGCCCTCCAGGGGCACCTTGCCGCACGGCGCGGGTTCGGGGAAGCGCAGGCGCGCAACCTTTTCTTGGGCGCGAACCGGCTCGACGCTCTTTTCAAGTTCTTCCGCGCGGCGAAGCATTTGTTGCGCGGCAACCGCTTTGGTTGCTTTTGCGCGCATCTTTTCGCCCTGTAGTCGCAGGCTTTCAGCCTTTTTGAGGGCGACCGCACGCTCGCGCCGGCGGCGACGTTCATCTTCTTCGCGTTGCTTTAGGTACAGGTCCCACCCCATGTTGTAAATGTCGACTTCGCCGCGGTCGGCATCCAGGTGGTAAACGTGGTTGACCGTGTCGCGGATCAGGTCGACGTCGTGGGAAATCACGATGAAGCCGCCGGGGTATGTGCGCAGGAAGTCGCGTAGCCAAACCAGGGAGTCGTGGTCCAGGTGGTTGGTTGGCTCGTCTAGTAGCAGGACGTCAGCTTCGGAAAACAGTGCGCGGGCAAGTTCCACGCGGCGGCGCTGACCACCGGACAGGGTTTTTAACGGCTGTTTCAAGATCCGATCATCTAGCCCTAGGGATGCGGCGATTTGCGAGGCCTTCGCGTTAGCTGCCCAACCGCCCTGGTTAGTGAACTCCTGGTCTAGGCGAACGTAGCGTTCCATTGCCTTTTGTTGTTTCGCACCGGTCGCGGTTCCCATGAGGTGTTCGGCCTTGCGGATGCGGGCAATGATCTCGTCAATCCCGCGCACAGATAGGATGCGGTCTTTTGCAATCTGTTCCGGATCGCCCACCCGCGTGTCTTGCGGCAGGTATCCGATGGTGCCGCTGCGACTTACCTGGCCTTCAAACTCCGCTTGCCCGTGGTCCGCAATGCCGGCGAGCATGCGCATGGTCGTGGTCTTACCGGCGCCGTTGCGCCCTACGAAACCAATGCGCATTCCTTTATCGACTCTAAAACTCGCATCCTTGATAAGGGTGCGCGGGCCAATGCGGACGCTCAGGTGGGAAACATTAATCACGAGCTCCAGTGTAGACGCCCGGCCGATAGTGTCTTAATCGAGACTGTAGTAATTTAGCCGCGTGACAAAGAATCGTGAATATCGCCCAGAACCCAGACTTTACGACATTGTTGCAGTGTCGTTTGTAGCGCTGCTTATCTTGTCAAACATTGCGGCAACCAAGCTGATCGGACTTGAAATCGGTCCGGCGTTCCTCGTGTTTGACGGCGGCGCTGTTCTGTTTCCACTCACCTACATCCTCGGTGACGTGCTAGCGGAGGTCTACGGCTTCCAACGCGCTAAACGCGCAATCTTGATGGGCTTCGCATTCTCTATTATTGCGGCGCTTACATTCCTCGTGGTGGGTGCGGCCCCCGCGGGGCCGGGTTATGAAAACCAGGACGCGTTCGTTGCCGTACTTGGATTCGTACCGCGCATTGTTGCGGCCTCCGTCCTCGGATATTTGGCTGGGCAGCTACTGAACTCTTGGGTTTTGGTGAAAATTAAGGGCCGTTGGGGTGAAGACCACCTGTGGGCGCGCCTGCTGGGATCGACGCTGGTTGGCGAGTTCGCGGATACTCTCATTTTTTGTACGGTCGCTTTCTACGGTGTGATTACGGGCGCGGAGTTCTTGAACTACCTGATCGTCGGCTACGTGTACAAGGTTGGCGTCGAGGTCGTCCTACTGCCGGTCACCTACCGCGTTATTGCTTTCATTAAGAAGGCCGAGTCCAAGCAGGTCGCAAATGTCTAGTTCTCCAATCAGTGCTGAGCACCGCGAGCGCATTAACTCCCAGCGTGGTTTCAAAGTTGAAAAGTGGCTTAGTGAGGTCGAGTTTGACACTCCTTCGGGCACTCGCCCCCTGGGCCGGGTGGGTACCCTTCAGACCGCGCACGGCGTGATTGAGACGCCGGCGTTCATACCGGTGGGCACGCTTGCGAACGTGAAGGGCGTGCTTCCTGAAATGATGGCGGACCTTGGTGCGCAGGCGTTGCTTGCGAACGCCTACCACCTTTATTTGCAGCCCGGTGCCGACATTGTTGAGGCCGGAGGGGGCCTCGGTAAGTTCATGAACTGGCCCGGCCCGACGTTTACCGATTCGGGCGGGTTCCAAGTCCTCTCGCTGGGGTCTAACTACAAGAAGGTCCTTTCCGAGGAGTTCGCGGGACGCAAACCTACCAAGGAGGAAGAAGCGCGCGAGGCTGTTCGCAGAAACCGCGCAGCCGTGGATGAGGACGGAGTTGTGTTCCGCTCTCACATTGACGGCTCTAAGCACCGGTTTAACCCGGAGGTCTCACTTGGGATCCAGCATCAGCTGGGCGCGGACATCATGTTTGCCTTTGATGAGCTGACCTCCCTGCTTCACCCGTACGACTATCAGGTTGAGTCGCTTGCCCGCACTCACCGGTGGGCGCAAAGGTCGCTGGATCACCACTGGAAGCTGACCGCGCAAAACCCTGACCGCCCCTACCAGCAGCTCTACGGCGTGCTGCAGGGCGCCCAGTATGAGAACTTGCGGCGTGAGGCGGCGCAAACACTTTCGCAAATGAAGTCCGCCGGTGCTGAACTTGAAAGCCTTGGCGCCGCGGGGGAAGAGTTTGACGGCTTCGGGCTGGGCGGCGCCCTCGAGAAGGAAAATCTGGGGAAAATCGTCTCGTGGCTAACTTCGGAACTGCCCGACAATAAGCCGCGTCACCTGCTCGGCATTTCGGAACCGGATGACTTTTTCCGCGCAATCGAAGCCGGAGCGGATACGTTCGACTGCGTAAACCCGTCGCGGGTAGCGCGAAACTCCGCCATCTACACCCCGGACGGCAGGGTGAATCTGACGAACGCCAGATTCAAACGAGACTTTGGCCCACTGGCCGAAGGATGCGGGTGCTACACGTGCCAAAACTATTCAACGGCCTACGTGCATCACCTGTACAAGTCCCACGAGATCCTCGCATCCACGCTGGGCACAATCCACAACGAATGGTTCACTGTTCACCTGGTGGACTCCATCAGGCAGGCCATCAAGGACGAACGCTACGAGGAATATAAGGTAGAAGTGCTATCGCGATTCTACGCAGGTACAAGGAGATAACTTGCTTCACTTACCGCAGATCCAGCCGCGTACCCCCGCCGAATATCACCAGATGGCAGCCGGCCCTGACCGCAGGTGGTACCGGCCCCTACTGGTCTTGTTAATCTTCGCCGCGATCTTTATCCCACTGAACGTTTTCGTTACAGTCATCCCGGCATTCATCCCGTCCATTGCGACGGAGGGCTACCTCGGTATTTTGCAAGGCGAAATCGACACTACCGACCCGATCGTGCTCGCCGTGTTGATGTTCAGCCTGATAGCCATGATTCCGGCCATTTTGGTGGCGGTGACCGTCGGGTTACGGATGGGGCTTGGATATTTCTTTTCCGTTGAAGGGCGCCTTCGCTGGAAGTGGCAGTTCATATCGTTTGCTATTGCCGCGGCAATCTTTGCGCTCTTCTACAGCCCGATTTTCCTCGTTTTAGAGGACGTGGAGTGGAACACTCCTGGAAACTTGCCCCTGTTGATCGTGATGATCTTCCTGCTCGTCCCGTTCCAAAGTGCTGCGGAAGAGCTGGCGATACGGGCGAGCTTCCTGCAAATATTCGGATCGTGGATCCCCCACCGCTGGGCATCCCTCGTGGTTGCCACGCTGTCTTCGGCGGCCGTGTTTTCTTTGCTTCACGGCTCACTTGATGCCTGGATCCTGCTAGACCTCGTCATCTTCTCGCTGGCCGCAGTTTTCCTCATGTGGCACACCGGCGGCGTAGAAGCGGCCATCGCCCTGCACGCGGGCAATAACGTTGTCATCTTCGTGCTCGAAGCTATTCGAGGAACCTCCACGTCACTGATTAGCGCAGAGACGACCTCATCGCCGATCAGTGTTGGGATCTCGTTCGTGATGATGGGAACCGTAACGCTCGTCCTCGCCCTGGTGGCAAAGAAGATGAAGCTGACTCGCCGGCACAATCCCGACAACACTCCAAAGCCGGACCCCGTGTACCTGTACAACAATCTTTCAAAGGGTCGCTACTTTGAAGAGTGGAACGACCTCTACCCTGCTTACGTGCTTCAAAGAGCCGGTATTTTCCCATCGCGTTTGGGCTAACCGCCTACTTACGGTACCGTAAGTAAGTAAACGCGGTATCTCGATTAGGAGGACCATGGCTACGGTCACCGAACTGGCTCGCGCGCACTACGAGAAGGGCGTGCCCTATGAGATCTCGGTACCCGACACTTCGCTTTACAACGTTTTAGCAGAAGCTGCCGAGTTCTACCCAGATCGGCCAGCAATTAGTTATTTTGGCGAAGAAATCACCTACGGACAGCTTAAAGACGCGGTCGATCGAGCCGCGGCGGTACTGCAGTTAGCCGGCGTTAGGCGCGGTGACGCGGTTGCCGTCTCGATGCCGAACTGTCCGCAACACGTGGTCACCTTCTACGCCCTCATGCGGCTTGGGGCAATCGCTGCGGAGCACAATCCGCTGGCTCCTAAGTCTGAAATCGAAAACCAGCTTGAGCGGCACAAAGCTAAAGTGGCCGTGGTTTGGGAAAAGGCCCTGCCGAAGTTCGACTTTGGCGCGGGCCACCAGCTGCAAACCGTGTTTACGGTTGATATCACCTACCACATGCCGGCTTCAAAGAAGATGATGCTGGCCCTGCCGATTGCCCCGGCGAAGAAGACGCGTAGCCAGATGCGAGCCGAAACTGCCGCGGGCACTCTGTCGTGGGACAAGCGCGTAAAGAACGCGCAGCCCGTTGACCCGAGCGTTCCGCACGCAACCGGCGATGATATCGCAGTCATCTTGCACACGGGTGGAACGAATGGCGTGCCCAAGTCGGTTCCGCTTACCCACCGAAATATTGGTGCAAACGCGAATCAGAACTTGGCGTGGGTTTACAGGCTTCACGAGGGCGCGGAGCGCTTCTTCTCGCTACTGCCCTACTTCCATTCTTTCGGCCTCACCTTCTTCCTGGTGTGCGCGGTGAAGCTTGCGGCAAACCAGGTGATCTTGCCCAAGTTCGACGTTGACCTCAGCTTGGAGGCTCAAAAGAAGGCCGGCATCACGTTCTTCGTGGGCGTTCCACCCATGTTCGAGCGCATTGCGCGCGGGGCGAAGGAAAAGGGTGTTGACCTGTCCTCGATCCGCTACGCGATCAGTGGCGCCATGCCGCTGCCGCAAAAGACCGCTGAAATGTGGGAGGAAGCAACCGGCGGCTACATTATTGAGGGCTACGGCATGACCGAAACTGCCCCCACGATGTGCGGCTCCCCCATGACGCCAGAGCGTCGCCACGGCGCCCTCGGCCTTCCCTTCCCGTCCACGCAAATGCGTCTTGGCGATTTAGAAAATCCCAATATTGAACCGCCCGAGGGCGAACCTGGCGAGATCCTCGTAAAGGGCCCGCAGGTGTTCTCCGGATACCTGGATGCTCCCGAGGATAACGCGGATGCATTTACCGAAGACGGCTACTTCCGCACCGGCGACATCGGGGTTTGCGACGACGGCTTCGTATACCTATCCGACCGACGCAAAGAGCTCATCCTGTCCGGCGGCTTCAACGTCTACCCGTCCCAGGTTGAGGAAGCGATTCGCACCATGCCGGGCGTGAAAGACGTCGCGGTCGTCGGCATTCCGACAGATAACGGTGAAGAGGTCACAGCCGCCCTCGTCCTCGATGAAAACACGGAACGCCTAACTCTTGAAGACGTGCGGGCGTGGGCGGAAAAGAAGATTTCTCACTACGCACTGCCGCGCTCACTAGCGATCGTCTCAGAGTTGCCGTACTCCCAGATCGGCAAGATCATGCGCCGCGTCGTTCGAGAAAACCTGCAAAAGGACCGTCGCAAAAAGAACTAGATTGCACCGCCCACCCGGGCGTAAACGGTAAAAAGTTGAGCGCCAACCGGTTTGGTTGGCGCTCAAACTTTAGTTAAGTCACTCTTCGATTACACGTTGAAGCCGATTGCGCGAAGCTGTTCGCGGCCGTCGTCCGTGATGCGGTCCGGGCCCCACGGCGGCATCCATACCCAGTTGATGGACACGCCGGATGCAACACCGTTCATCATCATTACAACCTGGTTTTCGATGACGTCGGTTAGCGGACAGCCCGCTGAAGTCAGCGTCATGTCGATAGTCACGTAGTCGTCCTCGTCGACAACAATTCCGTATACGAGGCCGAGGTCGACAATGTTGATGCCGAGCTCAGGGTCGATTACGTCGCGCAGGGCTTCTTCAACCTCAGCCGCCGTTAGTTCACCGCGGCTCTCGTGGTCAATGCCAGATGCGGCCTCTGGTGGAGTTACTTCTTGGAAGCGCTGTTCCACCGGCTCCGTGTTTGCCATTGGGTTACTCATTTCTCCTCCAGTGCGATCCCAGCTTTAGCGAGCGCGTCGCGAAGCGCGTACCAGCCAAGCAGTGAGCATTTGATTCGGTTGGGGAACTTAGCGGTTCCCTCAAACGCGGCACCGTCTTCTAAACGGTCTAAAATTTCATCAGGCACACCCTGCCCGCGCGAGTGCATCATTGTTTCAAAATCGTGGTAGAGCCGCGAGATCTCCTCGATTGACTTGTCTTCGATCATCTCGGACATGACGGATAGCGATGCCTGTGAGATCGAGCAGCCGTCGCCCTCCCACATGAAATCGACAAGTTCACCGTCGTTTACCTTGACGCCTAGTGTTACCTCATCACCGCAAGTGGGATTCACTTGGAACGATGTTGCGTCGATGTCTTCGGGGATAGTCCCCTCACCGATTCGCTGACGCGAGTGGTCGAGGATGACCTGCTGATACAGCATCTCCAACTCGGACACTTAAAAACCTCCAAAGAAGCCGCGTACTCGTGACAGGGCTTCGCCAAACCTATGAACCTCATCTAGCGTAGTCGTCACCGAGGCCGATGCGCGATTCGAAGAGCGTACGTTAAAGAAAGTGTGAAGCGGAATGGCACAGTGGTGCCCCACGCGGACAGCCACCGATTCTGAGTCCAGGTACTGGCCCACGTCGTGCGGGTGGATGCCTTCCACTTCGAATGCGACGACACCGATGCGTCCCGTCGTGTCCGCAGGCCCAAGGATGCGTACGCCGTCAACTTCGGAGATGACCTTGATCATTTCGGACGTGATTTGGTCTTCGTACGCGGCGATGCGGTCCATACCGATTTCGCCTAGGAATCGAAGCGCCTCCGCCCAGCCGACTGCCTGCGCGACGGGTTGGGATCCGGCCTCAAAACGCGTTGGAGGCGGCAGGTAAATCGTGTCCTCCATTGTCACGTGGCCGATTACGGATCCGCCAACGAGGACGGGCGGCATGGCGTCTAGCAACTCGTAGCGGCCCCACAGCGCACCGATGCCGGTAGGGCCGAGCATCTTGTGCGATGAAAACACTGCGAAGTCTACGCCGAGCTTTTGGACGTCAACGGGCATGTGCGCGGACGACTGGCACGTATCCAACAGTACGAGGGCGCCCACCTCGCGGGCGGCTTGCACCACCTGTTCCACTGGCGAAACCGCGCCGGTCACGTTTGATACGTGCGTGAACGCAACGAGCTTAGTGTTCGGTGTGATCACGTCAAGCGTGTTCAGGTCGATACGGCCGTCGGGCTCGAGGTCCAAGTATGCGAACTCGGCGCCAGTGCGCTTGCACAGTTCCTGCCACGGCAACAGGTTCGCGTGGTGTTCAGCCCTGGTGGCCACGATCCGGTCTCCCGGGCCAACCGCGAACCGTTTAGCTTCGGCACCGCCCATTCCAGCGGACGCGTTGGACATGGCGTACGCAACCAGGTTGATAGCCTCGGTCGCGTTCTTGGTCCACACGACCTCTTGGGGCTGCGCGTTCACGAAGCCCGCAACAACGCTACGGGCCTGTTCGAACGCCTCCGTTGACTCATCCCCCAGCATGTGGGTGCCGCGATTAACCGCGGCATTGTGGTGAGAGTAGAAGTCGGCTTCCGCGTCGATAACTCGCTGCGGTTTTTGCGAGGTTGCCGACGCGTCTAGATAAACGATCGGCCGACCATCGCGTCCTAAGCGACCGAGGATGGGGAACTGCGCGCGCAGTTGCTCCACCTCAGCAGTCGTAAGTGCCATGGTCGACCGATCGTTTGTCATTGCAGCTTCTTTCTAGCCTCTATTACCTTTACGCACAGGCGGCGCTTAGGCGTTTACGTAAGAGTCGTAGCCCTCTTCCTCAAGCTTGTCAGCGAGCTCGGGTCCGCCCTGGTCGGCAATGCGACCATTCACGAACACGTGCACGTAGTCGGGCTTGATGTAGCGAAGAATACGAGTGTAGTGCGTAATCAGTAGCACGCCAAGATCGGTGCTATCCGCAACTCGGTTAACGCCCTCGGAAACGATGCGCAGGGCGTCAATGTCGAGGCCGGAGTCGGTCTCGTCAAGGATCGCCATGCGGGGCTTCAGCAGTTCCATCTGGAGGATCTCAAGGCGCTTCTTCTCGCCACCGGAAAAGCCAACGTTAACCTCACGCTGCGCGAACGTGGGATCCATGCGGAAGTTCTCCATGGACTCGTTAACTTCTTTAACCCAGCTACGCAGCTTCGGGGCTTCCCCGTCCACCGCGGTCTTCGCGGTGCGCAGGAAGTTCGAAACGGTTACGCCCGGAACTTCAACCGGGTACTGCATCGCCAAGAAGACACCGGCCTGGGCGCGCTCGTGCGGATCCATCTCGAGGATGTTCTCGCCGTCAAGCAGTGCTTCACCCGAATCAACCTGGTACTTCGGATGACCCGCGAGGGCGTAAGCCAACGTGGACTTGCCCGAACCGTTGGGGCCCATGATCGCGTGGATTTCACCAGTCTTGATCGTCAGGTTCACACCCTTGAGGATTTTCTTCATCTCCTCACCGGTGTCCACGCTGACGTGGAGATCCTTGATTTCAAGGGTAGTCATGTGTGTGTTCTCTCTTCTAACTAGCTGTCGAGATCAACCAGAACACTCTGGTCTTCAAGTTTTAGTGGATAGGTTTTGACGGGCGACACTGCGGGAAGTGTCTCTTCCCCCGTCTTGAGGTTGAACTGCGCCCCGTGTGCCCAGCACTCAACGCACGCTTTACCGATGTCTCCCTCTGAAAGGGACACTTCGCCGTGGGTGCAAAGATCATCAATCGCGTACCAGTCACCTTCGGTGTCGCAGATAATCGCGATGTCGAGTTCTTTACCCTCACTGTTTTGTAGCGTGACCATGCGGGCATTACCCGGGCTCAGGTCCTGCTTGCAGGCAACTTGGAAGCTCATGCGGACTGTCCTACGAGCTTGTCCATTGCACCGCCGCTTACCAGTTCTTCCTCGATCGCTTGCATCAGGTGATCCTGAACGGGCTCGATGCCAATCTGGTTGACAAGTTCAGCGAAGAAGCCCAAGACCACCAGGCGGCGAGCCTCGTGTTCGCTGATGCCGCGAGACATCAGGTAGAACAGTTGCTCGTCGTCAAAGCGTCCCGTCGCAGATGCGTGGCCTGCGCCCTCAATTTCGCCATTTTCGATTTCGAGGTTAGGTACCGAGTCCGCGCGAGTTCCCTCGGTTAGGACCAGGTTGCGGTTCAGTTCGTACGTGTCGGTGCCGTCAGCCTTCTCGCCGATCAGGCAGTCGCCAACCCACACGGAGTGCGCATCTTCACCCTGCAACGCGCCCTTGTAGGTCACGCGAGAGTAGCAGTGCGGCTGCGTGTGAGCGATGAACGGGCGGTGCTCAAAGTGCTGGCCCTTGTCCACAAAGTAAAGGCCGAGCATCTCGATGTTGCCGCGCGGAGCCGCAAACTCGGTGTCTGCAGCTAGGCGCACGAGGTCGCCGCCGAGCGTGACCACAATATGACGCAGCTCGGTTTCCTTACCTGCGCGCATGCGGTGGTTCGACGCGTGAGTGGCGGTGTCTTCCCATTCCTGTAGCGATACGACGGTTAGCTTCGCGTTGTCGCGAGCGTCGATCTCTACGGTCTGGTTCAACTTGGTGTCACCCGTGTGGCTCAAAACCACGACGGCTTCGGCGCCCTCGCCTGCGCGAATGTAAACGCGCTGGCTCTGGTTCTCGCCTCCGTCACCCTTAATGTTCACGTACACCGGCGTATCCAAAGCGGTGTTAGCCGGAATATCGATCAGGTTGACTTCATTTGCCGTTGCCCAAGACACGACCGCGGTGCGGTCACCGGGAGCAAGGATACGTTCGAGTCGTTCGTCCTCGGCGGATACAACTTCGAACGAAACACCCTCGGGTGCCTCAACTGCGACGGGAAGATTATCGGAGCGGTACGAATCTTCTTCAAAAAGGAAGTTGATTCGCTTCATCGGGGTGAAGCGCCAATCCTCCTCTCGGCCCTTCGGTACGGCAATATCCGCCGGGTTGAAAGAGCTCGGGCGATCCGCCCTTGACGAGTAGGTTGCTTGTGTTCCCGCGCCATGCGAATGTGCACGAGACATTGCTTCGGATACGGTCATCCCACCGAACCTTCCATCTGCAGTTCAATGAGGCGGTTCAACTCAAGTGCGTACTCCATCGGAAGTTCGCGAGCGATCGGCTCCACGAATCCGCGCACAATCACCGCCATCGCTTCGTTTTCTTCCAGGCCGCGAGACATCAGGTAGAACAGCTGATCCTCACTGACCTTCGTCACGGTCGCTTCGTGACCCATCTCCACGTCATCGTTTCGAACGTCAACGTACGGGTACGTGTCGGTACGCGACTCCTTGTCGACAAGCAGCGCGTCACAAAGCACGTTCGACTTCGAGTGGTGCGCCTTCTCGTCGATCTCCACAAGACCGCGGTACGACGCGCGCCCACCGTGCCTTGCCACCGACTTTGCAACGACAGTGGAGGACGTGTAGGGAGCCATGTGGTGCATCTTGGCGCCGGTCTCCTGGTGCTGGCCCTCACCGGCAAAGCCGATGGACAGCGTTTCGCCGCGCGCGTGCTCACCCATCAGGTAGCAGGCCGGGTACTTCATGGTTACAGCGGAGCCGATGTTACCGTCAATCCACTCCATGGTGCCGCCCTCTTCAACGATGGCACGCTGGGTAACCAGGTTCAGCACGTTGTTCGACCAGTTCTGGATCGTCGTGTAACGAACGCGCGCGTCCTTCAACACGAAGATCTCGACGATCGCGGCGTGCAGCGAGTTCGTGTCGTAAATCGGAGCGGTACAACCCTCAACGTAGTGCACGTAGGAGCCCTCGTCCGCAATGATCAGCGTGCGCTCAAACTGGCCCATCGCCTCGGTGTTAATGCGGAAGTAGGCCTGCAGCGGGATCTCAACGTGGACTCCCGGCGGCACGTAAATGAAGGAGCCACCCGACCACGCGGCGGTGTTCAGCGCCGCAAACTTGTTGTCACCAGCGGGAACAGCCTTACCGAAGAAGCGCTCAAACAGCTCCGGGTGTTCCTTCAGACCCGTATCGGTGTCCAAGAAGATTACGCCCTGCTTCTCCAAGTCCTCTTGAATCTGCTGGTAAACAACCTCGGACTCGTACTGCGCGGCAACGCCTGCAACCAGGCGCTTACGCTCCGCCTCGGGAATACCGAGACGCTCGTACGTCTCCTTAATCTCCGGAGGCAGGTCCTCCCAGTCCTTAACCGGACGGTCGGACGGACGCACGTAGTACTTGAACGAGTCGAAGTCAACGTCATCCAGGTTCGGGCCCCACTTCGGAACCGGCTTACGTTCCCAAGCCTTGAAGCCCTTGAGCCTGCGTTCAAGCATCCACTCGGGTTCATCTTTAAGATTCGAAATATAGCGAACGAGTTCCTCTGTTAGACCTCGCTCAGCATCGGCACCGTAAACATCGGTGTCACGCCACCCGTACTGATAGGCACCGATAGAATCGATGATCTCCTCATCAGTACGAGGCTTTTCTACACCCCGATCAACAGGCGTTGTAGTCGTCATAGGTTCCTTCCTAAGTCAGGCGCGATCTTGCGCCCGGTTTGCACTGTGGCGCCAGCCATTGCGTTTGGTGAGCGCCGCGACCGGAATGTGTGTCGTGCACACGTGCTCCCCTCCGGCCAGGGTTGCAAGCCGTTGGACGTGAACGTCCAAAAGCCTGCCAATAGCTTGGGTTTCTGCTTCGCACAGGCGAGGAAACTCCTCGGCCACATCCAGAATCGGGCAGTGCCCCTGACATAGCTGAATGGCAAAGTTTCCGCCACCAACGTCGCGCACACTTGCCGCGTAACCGTCCTGGGTTAACGCGTCAGCCAAAGCGACCGCGCGCGCCCGCGGATCACGGCCCGCCGCACGTACGATTGGAGCGTACTTGCGTTCGATCTCGCGCGAACGAATGGCCGCGAAGTTATCAATCGCCTCTTGTCCCGCAGTTTGGGCAAGGTAAGACAAGGCTCGCGAAGCAATTTCGGAGTAGCTGTCTTGAAGCCTCTCGTGCGCGATCTCGGTGGCAACGTAGTGCCGGGCGGGGCGTCCCCTGCCCCTTGGTCCCGCGGCAGCTAAGTCATGCTCGGCAATCTCCCCCGTCTCTTCAAGGGTCGTAATGTGCCGGCGAACCGCGGCCGTCGTGAGGCCAAGGATCTTCGCTATAACCGAAGCGGTGACAGGGCCTTTTTCCACAACTAAGTCGAGGACGAGTTCGCGGGTTCCCTGTTCTTCCGGTTCTGCCACAGCGTCCTCCCTTCTAAAACCGTCACCTTTAACTTGTAAATCGCGGTGGTGAATCCGCGAGTCTAGAAGGTGTTCCTTCCAGCGCAGTCAAGTCTACCGCTTTTATGCAACACCTTCATTACGTAATACCTCAAAAGAGTATCTTAAAGTCGAGATGTTTTTCAAACTTTTGACGAATCGCTAGATCCCGCGGTTTTGTGGCAGTACACATACTGACACAGGGGTTGGCTCGCTTCTCAAAATATGTCAATATATACCCCGGAGGGTATCCGAAACACATATCCGCAACGCGTAACAAGGTCGCGTTGTATCTAAACCAAGCCAAACACAGGAGGCCAAAATGTGTAGCCCAATCACCTGCCCACGCTGCAAGAAGACGACCTGGACCGGTTGCGGCAACCACGTCGACCAGGTTCGCGCAATGGTTCCGGCCGACCAGTGGTGCACCTGCGACCGTCCCGACGGTGCGCTCCCCCAGCCGAACTAAAACCTCGGCTCGTCGTGCTTAACGGCTGAAAGGTGACCTCAGCCAGGGCGCCTCTGCATCACGCAGGGGCGCCCAATTTTGTGCCCGCGCCGAAGCAGTCGCCAAAATACCGACCACAGCAGACGGGTTATGTATCTTCCCCGCGTGAATAGCCGACACGGCCTCATCCAATGAAACCCAACGAAGTGACATGAGTGCCTCTTCATCATCACGCGCGTAACGCTCGCCCTCAGGAACCTCACTAACGTCACGAGCAAGGAAAATCCGCAGCCCCTCCGTAGAACCACCGGGCGACGTGAAATAGTCCACGAGGACGTCCCACCGCTCGGCAACCAAATCAGCCTCCTCCCACAACTCACGCTTCGCCGCCTCCAAAGGAGACTCCCCCTCCACATCCAACAAACCCGCCGGAATCTCCCACAACGTCGCCTGCACCGGATGCCGATACTGATCCACCAAAGCCACCTGCGGGCCACCATCACCCTCCCGCAACGCAACAATCGCCACAGCACCCGTATGCGCAACATAATGACGCACCACCGGCTCCTGGCCCTCAACCACAACCACGCGGTCCTCATCCATATCAAAAACCGCGCCCTCCCACACGCGCTCATGCGACGTGACAGGTTTAGACTCGCGGCGGTCAGCGATCATCAGATTCATCTCCCAAATCAGCAGCGGAAACAGCCTGCGCATACGACATTCGAAGCGTACGAACAACCGTTCTTCGTCCAAACACAATAATAACGCCGGCCAGAACCGCCAGCCCCGCGCCAGCCGCACCCACAACCGCCACCAAACGAGCAACCGTCGACGCACCCAACCCCGAGATCCACCACGTCACCCCAGACGCCAACAAAGTCGCAAGCAGTAACACGGGTGCGGACTGCTTCACAACCCGCCCGAAATCACCAACACCGTCCGCACCCGCGGCCCGACGGATCGCCACCAAAGTCGCGATCGCAGCGACACTCATCCCAACCGTATGCCCACCAGCGATCGCCCTTAACGTCCCAGGCCCATCCGCACCACCGGGCGCAAACAGCAACACCGCCACCACCTGCGCCACAGCCACCGTCACCCAACCACCGGCAGCCACCCGCCAAGCAGTTCCCGCAAACGACAGCGCGTACAGTACGCGCTGACCGTAAAACAGAAGCGAAAAACCAAACAGGGCCGGCGCCATCACAATCAGTGCCGATGCCATCCCGGGCACCGGTGTGAGTAACTCAAAGAACCTGTGCGCCACCGGCGCCATTACCACCAGCAACGCCACACCCACCAAGGCGGCAACAGAAACACGTTTCGTAGCGTAAGCGCAGGTCGCCTTGAACTTCTGGCTACACCCCGCCTCACCCTGCTCAGACAGCACCGGGAACACCGCGGTCGCTACCGGGTAAGCCAAAATCGCGTACGGCAACCAGTACACGGCCTGCACGTACTGGAACACCGCCACCGTTCCGCCCTGACCGTAAGATCGCATAAGCCACAGGCCAACAACCACCGAAACCTGTTGCGCAAGCAGCGCGCCCAGCCCGGAAGCCCCCAGGCTAATCGCCCTCGAACGCGTAGAAGAATCCAAATAGAGGGCGGGCCGGTATCGAAAACCCGCTCGATACGCGGGAATGAAAAGCGGAAGTGAAAGCACGGCAACACCGGCCGTGGTGCCCCAGCCCAGCACCTGAACCGCCACGTGAGGCGGCACCGCGTCCGCCGCCGGATTCAACCAGCCGTATGCGGCAAACGTGGCAATAACAACCAGCGAAGACAGCGCCGGAGCAATAGCGGGCCACAAAAACTTCTTGTAAGCCTGCAAAACCCCGGTCAGCACAATCGATATGCCATAAAGCGGGATCTGCCAAGCAAAGATCTGCAAAAACTGCTCAATCAACGCGTGCTGACTGGCCGTATCCGAATCCGCCGGCACCGGCAGCACCTGGGCGATAGTGCCCGCCGCAAAAAACACGGCCAAGCCAACCGCAAGCAAAATCAGCGTCACCCAAGTCAGCAGGGCGGACGCCACCCTATGAGCTTTCTCGATACGCCCTCGCGCCAACGGGGCCGCCAACAACGGCACCGTTATCCCCGCCAGCGCACCACCGACGACGATCTCAAAAATAATATTTGGAATCTGATTCGCCGACGCGTAAGCCCCCGCAGTTGCCCCCGAACCAACAAAGGCAGACTGCGCGAGCCAACGAATAAAACCAACCAGTCGGGACGTCAGCGTCGCAATCGCAATTACGCCGACAGCGCCGGTCGAAGCGCTTCGAAGACGCGACTTAAAACCGGACGATTTATCGAAGGACGTCATAGGCGCCCCTAATGAACTCCTTGCCTCACTATGCGTCGGCTCGCTTTACACCAAACTCATCCAGCGCCGACAGAGCCGGAACCGATTCGATCACCTTCGAAAATGACACCACTTCCGAAGCGCCAATCACGCTCAGGGTGAGGCCCGCCATCGCCGTTCTAAACAGGCGCGACTGCGGTTGGATCGCCATCATTCCAACTTGGAGTCCAAGCGTGTTTGCGCCAACGTCACCTAGCATCGTGTCGCTTGCAAGGTCGGAGGGCGCAGCTCCGGCTATCGCACCAATCGTTGCCCCCATCGACCTGGGGCTAAACTGCACTACGTTCACCAAGGTTGCGCACATTGCCGAAGCCTTGAGCGCTCGACCCGGGCGCAGGTCAAACAGGTTCGCAATATTTGCAGACCCCGCCATGATGATCGAGTCGATCGCAAGGTCGTACACGTTACGGCCTCGCTTATTGCCTTCAACCAGCGCGTAACCAACCGCGGAAGACCCAATCGCAGCTACTTTAATGAGGCCGGTGGTGACCCGACCTTCTTGCAGGGCCTCAATGTGTCCGTGGAGTCCCTTCGGCGCGTTGCCCGCAATCGGACGCAAATCTTCAATGTCATCCGCAAGGCCGGCATTAGCGGTAGCCGTGAACGCCGCGGCGGCCGGGAAGTCACGGCGCGCAACAGCGGAACCGATCATTGCCGTCGCAACACCGATACCTTCCGACAAGCTAACATTGTTTCCCTTGTGGTTGGTGCGTTGCAGGGACGGCGCTGACTTCACAAGGCGCGTCACAATCTGCGTGATCGCGGCGGCTCCTAGTCCGCCTGCGAAAGCAATGGCCCAACGGTTACTCACCGGTTTCCTCCTGGGTAGTCGTCTGGGTGCTCGTGGCTACATTTTCCACATTAGGCAGTGGCGGCACAATCTGCATCGCAGTTGATGCCGTTCCAAATGCGCGGGCGGTGTTATCCGCACTCAGCAAAGCTACCACTGATGACACGTGCGCCATCGTGGTACCGACCGACTCGATACTCGTAACCGCGATCCCCTGGTCGCGTACCAGTGCCACAATTCCATCCGCAGAGGACGCATCCCCAACAACCACGCCGGATGCGGGAGCCTTCGCAACAGCGCCCGCGAGCGCAACCCACATGGAGGGTTCGACCGCTTCAACTTCTACCGGCTCGGTGGGCGCGGTTTCTTCTTCCATAACGTCAGGTAGGACGGCCTGGTCGGGGCCAATAAAGATGATCGCATCGGACTGCGTTTGGTCCTGCTCAAATGAAAGCAACGCGTTTTCCGATTCGGAGAGCATCTCGCGAAGCAGTGTTGTTTCCTCGCTTTGAATCGTCATGATTTCGAGGACGGCCTGGGACAGCACTTCAGCTTCGGATGCGTCATCGGGAAGCTGCTCCGCCAAGTGGGTAGCAACCGGCCCCGACAACGAGGCGCGATACTGCGCCAAATCCTCGCTCGCCCAGTTGGGGCTCAAAGTAGCGAACTGGTTGACAGCACCACCGGCAACCTCAACGTATTCGCGGATGGCATCCACGTCCTCCGGGCCGGTATCAGGCAACGTAATAAACGCGACCTTCTTATCTTTCAAAGTACCCGGCAATACTTGGCGTCCGACCTCGTCAATCCACTGATTGCGCTGCGTAACGCTACTGCGCATCTGCTCAATTTCTTCACTGGTGCGCGCCTGCGATTCCTTCAGCGACTGCACCTGATTAGTAAGGCCGGACGCGATGGGTGCCTGCAACGGGCCCGCACCCAACACCACGCCCAAAGCAAGCGCAAGGAACACAGAAATCAGCGAGACCAAGTGGTATCTAAAATCGACCACGGTACCTCCAGTTACGTAGTCGGCGTGCCGGGCGCAAGACCAAGCCAGCCGCGCACAACGTCAACAATGTCGGAAAAATAAACACTAATAATAGACAGGAAAGTCTGCCCCGCCGGCGTGACAGCCAACGCAACAAACAGTGCCAACAGGCCGGCAGCCGAAAGCATAAACAGTTGGAACGACGAAATACGCGTGCGATAAATGCGCGACACGCCCTTCGCATCCACAAGCTTCGGGCCAACCACCAGGCGAGTAAAGAACGTGGAAGCCATACCCGAACGGCCCTTGTCCAAGAACTCAACCAAGTTCGAGTGCGTTCCAAGCGTCACGATAAGACTCGCGCCCTTGGCATCTCCCAAAAGCATCGCGGCATCCTCAGAAGTGCCCGTCGCCGGGAAAATCACGTGTTCAACACCCACGCGTTCAACGCGTTCAAGGCCGGGCGCCCGCCCATCGCGGTAGGCGTGAACGACAATCTCCGCACCGCAGCTCAGCGCCTTGTCCGATACGGAATCCATATCGCCAATAATCATGTCCGGCTTAAAACCGGCCTCTAATATGGCGTCAGCCCCGCCGTCCACACCAACCAAAACCGGCCTGTAGTCGCGGATGTAAGACTTCAACAAGTCCAGGTCTTCCTTGTAGTGGTACCCGCGCACAACCACCAGCATGTGGCGATTGCGGAACTTCGTACGCACATCAGGAATACCAACCGAGTTAAGCAACAAGTCGCGTTCGCGAGCCAAATACTCCATGGTGTTTGCCGCAAACGCCTCAATCTGGGTGGACATGCCCTCGCGGGCTTCTTCCATCGCCAAAGCGTTAGTTTCCTCGGTTTGCAGCACGCCCTCGGCAATTAAACGATCACCCGTAAACACGGCGTTTTCTTTAATCGTTACCGAATCGCCCTCGCGAAGCGTCATAATATCGGGGCCGAGGTCGTCAATCAGGGGTATGCCGGCCTCCAGCAAGATGCCCGGCCCCAGGTTCGGGTAACGCCCGGTAGTTGACTTTGCCGCATTCAAAACGGCTGCCGGCTCCTTCGCAACCAGGGATTCAGCGGCTACGCGATCAAGGTCCGCGTGATCAATCACCGCTACTTCACCCGGTTCTAGTCGGCGTGCCAGCTTCTTTGTGCGTTCGTCAACTCGCACCCGAGTCGCCTCAGAGGCAACAACGGGCGCAGTTTTAGACCTATTAAAGAAACGTTTCACATTCCCGATTGTGCCACTTTTACTTCGGTTCGTAGCTCAGCGGCGTGGGCGCGTGCAGTTTGTGACGATTCCGACCCTGACAGCATGCGCGCGAGTTCCACGATCCGGTCGTCTTCAGAAAGCGCTGTCACCGAGGTTGTGGCGCCCTCCTTTGTGATAACCACGTGAGAATCCGCCCAGGCCGCTACCTGCGCCAAGTGGGTTACAACCAGCACCTGTCGGTCCTTCGCAAGCCTTGCCAGGCGTCGCCCCACTTCCCGCGCCGCCCGTCCGCCGACACCGGCGTCGACCTCGTCAAACACGTACGTCAAATGCCCAGAGTCGCGTTCGCCGTGTTCAGCTAAAACCACTTCTAGTGCCAGCATCACGCGCGATAGTTCACCGCCCGACGCGCCGTGGCCGAGGGGCGCCGGATTCGCGTCCCTGTGCGCTTGTAGCAGCATTTCAATGTCTTCGAGGCCGTGCGGGCCCGGCTTTTCGCGCCGCTTAATGTCTACGATCAGGCGCGCATCCTTCATCGACAGTCCGGCAAGCTCTGTATCGACGAGTTTGGAAAGCTTATCTGCGGCCTTCATGCGCGATTCGCTGAGGCTTCGGCCCGACTCGATCACCCGGTGTTGGGCTGCTTTAAGTTCCGCTTCAAGTTCAGCGAGCTTGTCATCCCTGTTCTCCAAGGCCTCCAAGCGTTGCTCAGCCTCGTCCGCCCACTGCAGGAGCGATGGAATATCCAGCGCCCTGCCCCGCAACAACGAGGTGATCGCACGCCGGCGCTGATGCACGTATTCCAGGCGGGCCGGATCTGCGTTCAGGTCGGATAGGTAGTCGGAAATATCGCTACGAACCGACTCTAGTTCGACTAGCTGCTCCAGCATCCTGTGCGAAATCTCGGCGAGCTTCGGATCGTATTCCTCCACCCGTTGCACGTGCGAGCTAGCCACACCCAACGCGTCGATGATTCCCCCGCCGTCATCACCGGCGAACGCCTGGTACGCAACCGATAGCCCGGTGCGTAGCTGTTCCGCGTTGGTGATTCGCTCGGCCTCCAATGCGAGCTCTTCTTCCTCACCGTCCTGCGGGTCGAGCGCGCGAATCTTATCTACCGCGGGTCGCAACTGCGCGATCTCCGATTCGGCTTCGGCAAGGCTTTCCCTAAACTCGTCCAAGTCCGCTTTGGCCTGCACCGCGGCCTTCCACGCCGCGCGATAGTTTTTTACCAGCTCGCGGTTGGCACTACCGCCGAAGCGGTCCAACAGTTCGCGCTGCCTAGCCGCTGACCGAAGCTCGATCTGGTCAGACTGGCCGTGGACTACAGCCAGGTGCGGTGCCAACTCATTCAGCGCCGACACCGGTGCGGGCCGCCTATCCAAATACGCCCGCGAGCGTGACAGTCCGACCTTGCGCGTTACGATTACATTTTCGTTTTCGAGGTCGTAGCTAAGCTGCGCGTTTGGGTCTACGTTAAACACTCCGTCGACGATCGCTTCGGATTCGCCGGCGCGGACTTTAGAAGAATCGGCCCGCTGCCCAAGCAAGAGTTGTAGTGACGTGAGCACCATGGTTTTACCGGCTCCGGTTTCGCCAGTTAATACTGTGAGGCCGGGTCCGAACTCGACGTGGGCAGATTCTATGACGCCGAGGTTCTGTATCTGTAGCTCCTCGATCATCGCGCGTACTACTCCCCTAGTCCCAACCGCCGCCAGCCCGACACGGGCAGGTCGAACTTTGCGACCAGACGCGCGGAGAATGGCGTGTCAGATAGGCGTGCAAGTTTTACGGGAATATTTGATGGGCGGCAAAGGATGCGCGTGCCGGCGGGCGCGGTGATGCACCTGATTCCGTCGCACCACACTTCCAGGTCGGCCCACTGGTGTTTCGTAACTGAAACTTCTAGCTCTGAGTTCGGACCAACCACTAACGGCCTCGTAAATAATCCGTGTGCGGCCAGTGGCACCATTAGGACAGCTTCCGTATCCGGCCACACAACCGGGCCGCCCGCGGAGAACGAGTACGCCGTCGAACCCGTTGGCGTCGACAAAATAATGCCGTCCGCACCGTAGGTTGAAACACCCTGACCGTCCACGCCGATACCGAAGTGGGCGGGGTGGGCAAGGTCGGTGCGCATGATCGCGGCCTCATTGATGGCCCAATCGTGTTTGACTTCCCCGTCGGGCATCTCCAGGTCCAGTTCCAAGGTCATGCGCTCTTCGACCTCGTAGTCGCGTTCGGCGATGCGGTCTACTAGCGAGGTCAGCGAATTAACTTCAGCCTCCGCGAGGAACCCCATGTGTCCCATGTTCACACCCAGCAGGGGGATGCCGCGTGCGCGCGCGTGTTGCGCGGACCAAAGAATCGTGCCGTCACCGCCCAAAACCAGGACGAGTTCGACATCCTTGTCGTAGTCGGAATCTACAACGTCGATGCCACGTCCGCGCAGGCCTCGGCGCACAATGTCGCCAGTTTCAGCCGCCTCCGCACGGTTTTGGTTGACGATCATCATGATCGCGCGTGTCATTTGTTGTCCTCATTTCTGGGAGTAGATGACTGCGTTGTGGCCCTATCAGCTTCACTTCCAGCTGCTGATTGTGCCGCGTTCTGGGCGTTCGTACTGCCAGTGTTGTCGAAGCCCGGGTCGCCCATTGCGTCTCCGGCCGGCCCCGCCGCGATTGCCTGGTCGATTCGATTGTCCCAGTCTTCGCGCGCGATTGCGTCCTCATGATCATGTTTGAGGGCGACGAAGTACTCTACGTTTCCAGCCGGCCCCGGCAGCGGGCTTGCAGCCAGGGCGTACGGGCTCAAGCCCAGTTCGAATGCAGCGTCTAATACTTGGCGGATCGCGAAGTGGTGCAGGGCCGTGTCGCGAACGACACCGCCGGCGCCGAGCTTGTCTTTGCCGACTTCGAACTGCGGTTTCACCATGAGTAGGAAGTCCGCGTTTGGCGCCGCGCTCCTTCGCAAGGCTGGAAGGACTAGCGTCAGCGAAATAAACGACAGGTCCGACACGACAATCACCGGGGCGGGCGCGACGTCTTCGGGCTGAAGGTAGCGCACGTTGGTGCGGTCCTTAACTTCAACGCGCGGGTCGCTTTGTAGGCGCCAGATGAGCTGGCCGTAGCCAACGTCTACAGCTACCACACTTGCCGCGCCAGCTCGCAGTAGAACGTCCGTGAACCCACCCGTGGAGGCTCCGGCGTCAAGGCAACGTTTACCACGGATTTGCGGGGCGAGGTCGCCTAGGATTTCAAGGGCACCCGCTAGCTTATATGCGCCGCGGGATGCATAGTTGGGGTCTGATTCTTGGTCGATGAGTAGCGCCTGCGCGGGGTCCATTTGCCGCGCGGGTTTGGTTACGACCTCGCCGTCTAGTTTCACGTAGCCGGCGTGGATGAGCTCTTGAGCCTTCGTCCGAGATGGTGCGAGTTTGCGTCGCACCATCTCGGAATCTATGCGCCTCAGTTTTGCCACTGGTTGGACTCCGACTGGCTAAGCTGCGCGGATAGTTCAGCTTCGGCTCGCTTTAGTTCAGCGAGTTTTTCCTCCAGAGGTAGCTCGGCGACTTCTAGCCACCGAGCTTCCCACTCCTCGGCAGAGGTCACTCCTGCTCCTTCGATTCGAGGTGTTTGGTTTCCTCCATCAGTTCCGCGAGGTCTTCCTCACCGGGCAGGAACTCCGGAACGCCCTCAACGTCGACGTTTGCAAGGTCCTCATCGGAAATATCCGAGCTTGGCATGTCCGCGTTTTCTACCGACCCTGCCATCTCATCGCCCTCCGCGGGCACGTCTTCCGGCGTCTCGGTAGCCTCGACTGCGTCATCCGCACTCTGGGTGTCGAAGGTCTCGTCGATCGTGTCTTCAGATTCTTCCGGTTCGATCGGTTCGAGGACGCCTGCCGGATCATCGTTTTCGACAACTGTGATCGGCGGACAGTAAACCTTGGAGTCTGTTTCCTTAGCGTGATCCCAAGCCGCGGCAATCAGTGCGCGGTAGGAGTCCAGGGTGACCGTGGCGCCCTCTTCGGGTAGGAAAACACCGTCGAGAGTCAAGCGACCGGCGACAACCTTCGCTTCTTGTGAGACACCGCAAGTCCAGGTGCCGTCCTTGTGGTGACGCGGGCGCGGGTGCGGCTCGTTAACTCCGCGCATGTCCAGGTGCACCAGCTGCGGGCGGAGTCCGCGATCAGCCAAAATCACGTCTTTAGCGTCGTGAACACCGGTCAGTACGTGCATGGACGGAATCGACGCGGCCAGCGCGCCGGCAACGTCGGTTTCCAGGCGGTCACCAATAGCGATGGCGTGCTCGCCGCCAACCATCTCGATGGCGTGCTCAAAGATCCCCGGCAACGGCTTGCCCGATGCCTTGGGCTTCGTGTTGGTTGCATAGCGCACCGCTCGAACCAGCGCACCATTACCGAGTGCGAATCCGCGCTCTACCGGCAGGGACGCGTCCAAGTTGGTCGCGTAGAACTTAGCTCCCGCGTTGATAGCGAGGGCGCCCTCGGAAAGCATGTGCCAATCGACACTCTTGTCGAGCCCCTGCACAACTGCGACGGGCTTTTCATCCGCGGATTCCGCGAGCACAAAGCCTGCCTCGCTCACGGCATTCTTGAGGCCCTGACCGCCGATTACGAACACCTTGTCACCGGGTTCGAGATCTTCTTGCATCATTCCCATCGCGTCCATCGCGGAAGTCATGACGTGGTCGGCGTCTGTCGGGAAGCCCAGTTCAATCAACTGCTGCGCAACGGACTGGGGCGTACGCGAAGAGTTGTTTGTTACGAAGACGTGCTTCATGCCGCCCTCGATCGCCTTGGAAACGTTCTGCGCGGCGTGAGGAACCGGGTCTTTACCCATGTAGCAAACACCGTCGAGGTCCAAGACCAGCGTGTCGTAGCGCTCCGACAGCGGCTCCTCCGACCCCTTCAGGTCCGACCGCAAGTCGTCAACATCCGATTCAGCCATCATCTTGAGGTCAAGGATGTCGTTGTCCTCTTCCTCCGCCGGCATCGCGGCCTCGACTTCGCTGGCTTCCACCGATCGGCCCAAAGACCGCAGGTGGTCAGCCTTCGCGGACATGAGTCGGCGAACGTATTCGTCGTCGGCTTCGTCTCCCAGTTTTGTTAGCGCATTGTCAACCAGTACGAGGGCGGCTTCGTGCTCGCCCATGTCAGCGCGCGCCCCGCCGGCGACGAGGACGAGCTCTACCTGCTCACCAAGGTCTACCTGCGACAGGTCAGTCTCTTCAATGAGTTCGAGCGCTTTCTCCGGCTTGCCCAGTCCTCGTTCGGAATCTGCTTCGACAGCGCGCAACGAGAAGTCGCCACGCATGCGACGAACTGCACGAACCTCGCGCAGTGCCTCTTGGAATCGGCCCGTAGCGTACGCGGTGAGCGCGGCAGCTTCACGCACAATATCTACGCGACCAGCCCGCTTAACCGCGGCCTGCGCGTACACGTATGCCCGTTCTGGATCGAGGTCGATAAGCTGCCCGGCCATAACCAGTAGCTTCGCAACATCTTCTTGACTGTGCGGACCAAGCGTCGCGAGGGTTTCGTAAGCCTGGGCGTCAAGTTCCTTCCCCTCTAGACCATCGGGAATGGGCAGGCCCTGAACTTGGCGTGTCTTCTCGGCAAACTCTTCATCGAAGCGGTCATGCGCGTCATCGAAACGCTGGTCGCGCGGTTCAAAGTCGCGAGAGCGCTCATCTTGAAAACGTCCGCGGTCATCCCTGTCAAAGCGACGGTTGCCACGGTCATCACGGTTGAAGTTACGCCCGCGATCATCCCGCTCAAAACGACGGCCTGCGCGATCGTCACGGTTAAAATCACGGCCTCGATTATCGCGCTCAAACCGCTTACCGCCACGATCGTCACGATCGAAACGACGGCCACGCCCACCAAAGTCACGGCCCCCGCGAGTATCCCGGTCAAACTTTCCACCGCGGTCATCGCGGTCAAAGCGCCGCCCTCCACGGTCATCCCGCTCAAAACGACGGCCACCACGATCGTCACGATCGAAACGACGGCCACGCCCACCAAAGTCACGGCCCCCGCGAGTATCCCGGTCAAACTTTCCACCGCGGTCATCGCGGTCAAAGCGCCGCCCTCCACGGTCATCCCTATCAAAACGGCGACCACCACGATCGTCACGATCGTTGCGATCAAACCTGCGACCACCCCTGCGATCGTCACGACCATCACGGTCAAAACGACGACCACGGTCACCAAAATCGCGCTCACCGCGACCCCGATTATCGCCACCAAAACGGCGACCACCTCGGTCACCATCAAAGCCACGATCATCCCTACTATCACGGTCAAAGCGACGACCGCGATTACCAAAATCACGACGACGGTCGCCGTCTTGGCGCCACTGCCTATTGCTAAAGTCCCTATTGTTGTCGCGCTGATTATCGCTCATGTATTCCTCATATTCTTCCGGCAGTAATCGTCGTAACGACCTGCTCCGTGCGCGTGGCCTACCTCAGACGACGCGTCTGTCTAATCCTACCGCCTACTGTAAGCGCGAAACATGAGAGATTCGATGGTATGCCACATACCTGTGGATACCGAGCGTAACCCAAGGCTGTGAATCGCCCTCCTAATCAGAATCTGATCGCATCAATAGGCTTAACTCGCACCGCAATGGTAGCGGGAATGATCCCCGCCAAAGCCCCCACTCCAGCAGCGATCAAAACACCCAACAGCGCGGCAGACATCGGATACGGAATCGTGTCAAGGCTAATAGGCATATCCATAACACCCTGCGGCATAAACCTAATCGTGAAAATCGACAGCATTACCCCAACAATGCCCGCGGCCGTAGTAGCAACAACCGACTCGAGGAACACCGAAAAGAACACTCTGCGCGCCGACGCACCCATAGCGCGACGGATACCGATCTCCCGAATACGCTGACGAATCGTCACAATCGACACGGTGAGCAGGCCAAACGCACCCAACAAAATGACGATGCCACCAATAACCGACACGATCGTAGTGATGATCGCCTGCTCATTTTGCGCAGCATCCCAGTCGGCCATGGAATAGTAGGACTCTACCTCGAATCCCGGCCCTAACTCGGACTGCAAAGTCGCCTGCGCTACCTTACTAGCGTTTTCCTCCTCGCCCACGGGAGCTAGAATCCGCAACAAGCTGCTGTCCAACTCGGCGTTCTTCAGTCGCGGTTGCGATGCCATCAACCCGTCATAGTGCATGTAGATCTGATGGCCTTCCCACTCGGTCAGCGACTGGGCAACACCCACAACAGTTAGTGTGAGCCCCGGGTCGCCACTAACCAAGATCTGCGGTCGAGACTCCAAAGACGGGCTCCCCATCACTTTCCAAAGCGACTCAGTAATAACAGCCGGATTCATTTGCAACAGTGCGTCCGCGTCCGTCAAGTTCCGCCCGTGCACAATGTTACGGGCGAAGAACTCCAGGTAAACCGGATCCACACCGTTTAGGTTCACCCAGTTGTTCCAACATCCCTCATCATTGGGATCGCACGCTGAACTCCAGTTCGCCGTGCGGATTTCAGGCTGGACAATTACTTCCCTAGTCCAGTTCGTTACCTCCAAAGCGGTTGCTGTTGCGCGCGCGGCAGCGCCAAACTTACTGGTCAGGTTCCCATTCTCGTCCTCGACCAGTTCAATCTTGTTACCAAACGTGTCAGGCCCGGTCTCCCAAGGTGCACGACCGTAAACGGTCGAACTTTGTTCGCCCTGAGGGTACGCCGACAAGACCACAGCACCCGGCCTGTCACCAGAGATGGTGCGGAAATACTCGTCGGTGGCGGTCAGCATACCGCCGAGTGCTAGCACCGTCGCCATCGCCCACACCGCAACGCCCACACCTATTAGGGAGAGGATGAATCGGCCCTTGTTGATCTTGATTTCTCCCCAAGCCTCAATGAGGGCACTTAGAATCGAGTTCACGCCTCCTCCAATCCAAGCTGGCGCGTCGCGAGGGCTACGTCGATCTGCTCGTGTGACCGCTCGTGGAGCACACCGTTCGCAATCTGGTAGATCCGCTGTGAGCGTGCCGCCACCTGCATGTCGTGCGTAATAATGATGAGGGCCGAGTTCATGTCGCGCGCGACGTCCTCCAACAAATCGATTACGAGACTTCCCGTTTCCAGATCGAGGGCGCCGGTCGGCTCGTCAGCGAGTATCACTTTTGGTCGTCTCACAAGGGCTCGCGCGATCGCGACACGTTGCTGCTCGCCGCCCGATAGCTGCCCGGGCATTGCCTGCAGCCTGTCGCCCAATCCAACCCGGTCAAGCATTTCGGCAGCCAACTTTGATCGCCTAAACAGTTCTTTCCCCGAAGATGAATAGAGCAGTGGTACTTCCACATTTTGGAGGGCGGTGCGCGCGTTGAACAGGTTGAACTGTTGGAATACGAAGCCAAACGAGTTCCCCCGGAGGGCGGCTCGCTTGCTCTCTCCCATTTTCGCTACGTCTTTGCCTTCGAACAGGTATGTCCCGGTGTCGGGCAGGTCAAGCATGCCGATAATGTTCAGCAAGGTGCTCTTACCGGTGCCGGATTGGCCGACCACGGAGATACGCTCTCCGGCGTGGACGTTGAGGTTAACTCCGCGCAAGATCGGCAGCGGTTTGCCGTTTTGTAGGATTACCGTTCGGGTTACGTCTGTAAGTTCGAACACGTTAGCCCACGAAGTTCATCTGCTGGTCACCGGGAAGTTCTTCGGGATCCTGGCGTGGTACGAATTCGAGAATCTCCTGGCCTTCTTCCAGCCCTTCAAGGATTTCGATTGAGTATCCGTCAGAAACACCGAGCTTCACTTCTACCTTTTCTGGCTTGTCTTTAATGTCAGCGACGGGCAGGTAGACGTTACCCCTATTGAAGCGGCCTTCCACTGCGGTCACAGGAACCAGTAGCGCGTTGTCTGCCTTGCCGCCTTGGATAATCAGTTTCGCTTTTACGCCGTCAAATACCAGTTCCGAGGGCGGAATGTCGCAGCGTAACTGTGGCCCAGCGCTGTCGCCTTCCTGCGAGTTCGGGTTCGGGGCGCCTGACATTGTTTTCAAGCCGGTGCATGTGAACGGGGCGGGCCCGCCTGAGACTGACAGTTCCGCTTCGCTAGGAATGCCCTGAAGCGAGTAGAGCTGGTCGGGCGTGACGGGTACCTGGGCATGAAATGTGTCCGGCACGATGGTGCCGACTGCGGTTCCTACTTCGACTTGTTGCTCAAGCAGAGCATCCAAAGTGAGTGTTCCGGGAGCGCCGGCGTAGACGTCGTAGTACGTTTCAACGGGCTCAACGGGAGCGACGGGTTCGCCTGGGACCCCTGGGTCGGCGGCTTCGGGAAGCTCCGTGTGCTTTACCTGCAAGATGGCGTCGCCTTAGTTCACTGTCGCACCATCGGAAACGTATATCCAGACGATTTCACCGGACGCGGTTGATTTTACGGTTTCGGATTCGTCCCTAACTACGGAGGCGTCCAAGTTGATCTCGTGCGAGATCTCGCCGCGAGAAACTGCCACTGTGGGCAGTGTAAAGTTGCCGTCTCCTACCATTTCAGGCAGTGGGGGTTTGCTCGGAAAGAATGCGAACTTAACCAGCGCTAGGGCTATGACTAGCCAAACTAGCAGTTTAAGGATTTGCATTATGAAGTTTCGCGTAGGGTGAGCTTCCAAGGTGTGCACCTTTACGGTAGGTAAAGCATTTATCAAGCTAAGTTTAAAGCACGAAAATCCGGCTGTCCATTTTCGACACGAAACTCTGGAAAAATTGCAGCTCTTTAGCGAGTGTTTGTTTTGGGGTTGTTTTTGGGCCCCCAGCAGCGTGGTTGCTGTTGGGGGCCCTTGTTTTGGGTTTTGGTTGCGGTGGTTTCCTACTCTCCCACATCCTGGCGGGTGCAGTACCAT
>JAUNLF010000023.1 GCA_030532405.1 Actinomycetaceae bacterium
GCCTGAGACAACCACAGCACGTCATCAAAAAGTAAGTCATCCTTATTCGACGGAGGGTCCTTCAGGCTCCTCAGGATCCACAGGTCCTTCCGGCTCACCAGGTTGCTCAGGATCCACAGGCTCCTCCGGCCCACCCGGAGTTCCTGACGAGTCACAGACTCCGCCAAGGCGGATTTCTGCTGCACCACCGAAGTTGAGTCCGTTGATTGCGCTTAGCTCGACAAGCTTCACGTAGTTTCCTTCAGCGGGCTGATCAAACTCAATCAGTTGCGGAGCAAGGTTCGCGGTGAATGAGCCAGCAGCAACCGGATCGCCCCAAGTCTCGCCATCTGCGGAAACGTAGATCTCGAAGTCCTTCGCACGACCGTTGGCTGCATCTTGACGCGTGGTGTACTCAAGTGCCGAAATCTTGCACTGAGCATCATCACCGCCGGCCTTCAGGGTAATCGAGTGCGGGTACGAATCCGTTCCAGTGCCGTACTTCGTGTGCCAGATAGTATTCGGATCTCCATCGATAGCATTCGTGCCAGGCGACTGCTCGGCGGAAGTCTCTTCAGAGCTCACCTCAACGAGACTAATGCTCTCAATGCTGTTGATCAACTCTGGGTTGGCTGGATCAATGCTCACAGAATCCTGATTTGAGGAAGCAACGCCGTCCTGCACCCAGGAGCCGGTGAATAGCATGCGTGCAAAAGCACCAGTCTTTGGTACCAGCACCTCCCACTTAGCTACCGAAGGATTCCCTTCATAAGCGGTATCAGCCGGATTAGCGGTCAGTTGCTTGACAGACCAGCCCTCAGGAACCGCAAGGTTGTGCTTGACGCCCGTCACCTTACCCACAGGCATGGAGACTGTGGTGACTACCTCGTACTTGTGCATATCCGCAGAATTGGATTCAACACGCTTGGATGTCATGGTGGTAAACGGCTTGATACCTAGATCTTCAATGCGGATGTTATCGATGACCAAGTCACCCTGGACCATACCACCGGTCTTTACGATGCCGAAGAACACCGGATTATCCGTTGCAACCGCAAACTCGTGGCTGAACTTTTGGGTTCCAATGCCGGTCTCGTCACCCCTGCTCCAGCCAGCGCCGCGAGCCATCGGGATTTCAGTACTGGACTTAATGGTCTCAACCCAGGAATCTTCGGACGGCTGGTCTTCACCAACCACGAACTTGTAGTCCGAGTCGTAAGCTGCCTGGTAATCAAATGAGACGCGGTACGTATGGTTCTTTGTCCCGTTAAAGGAACCATCTGTAGATCGCAGAATCAGGCCACCATTTTCTTGGTGTGCCATGAGCGACCACTTACCATCCAGAACGTTATCTAGGTACTTCTCTCCTTCAGTTGCCTTTGAATCATTATTCGTTACGAGGCCGTACCAGCCGGACTGTGAGTACGGTGCATGTAGCTCCGCAAGCTGGGTGCGAGCATCTCCACCACGGTTAGTCGAACCCGTCACGAACGGCCAGTAACCGTCGTCTTGATTCTCAAAATCGTTGAAGTAGATCGTTTCGGGAGTTGCGTTGTCGTCCACCGGCTTAGCCTGCGCGACAATACGCAGATCGTCAACTGCTACCCGCGCATTGCCCTCGCCAGCAGCAACGGTAAACGTGAACGCGCTGCCGTCACTGTGGAATCGGACAGGTACACGCTGGAAGTACGTGCCTAGCTTCTCATCAGATGCCGTGGCGTTCGGAGCAGAGGACTCCGTGATTACGTTCGAAACCACACCGTCTTCAGTGCCACCGGAAATTCCGTCACCCTTAACCGAAACTGTCACGTTACGCGCCTTACCAGGCTCAACTTCAACCCACGCCCACGCGGAGTAGTCGCCTTCAGGAACAGTAATGGACTGGGACAAGCTCGCCTCGCCCTCACCCATCTCTGCCTGGAAGTTGCGACGGTCCGTCACGTTGACTGTAACGTCGCCCGTAGTGTCATAAGCTTCCGTGGTACCCGAGAAGAAGCCCGGATCCTTAATGCCCGATGCTTCGCCCCACTGCGGATCTACAGTATTTGGCGTTTCACCATAGAGGACGTATGCAACACCCTGCTCGGTTTCAGGAAGTGCGACAGTGCCACCATTAACGGCAACATCAGACACCTTGACTCGTCCCGTGTCCGTTAGCTTGTACAGGGCCAAGCTATTGTTGCCTGCCCAACTATCCGTAAGATCCCAAGATTGAGCGGCACCGGACGGGTTCCAGTAGTAGAGCCTGTTTTGACCGCCGTCAGACCACGGCAGTAGGTAGGAACCACCCTGCTTGAAGACGGTGGCCCCATCAAAGACAATCTCACGATCCACTGGAATTTCAGTTCCAGAGATGGAGTCCTGTTGAGAGGTTACAACAGTGCCGTTTTCAAACGTGATCTGGCCCTCTTCCCACGTCTTGATATCTGACTGCTGCAGGAACTTAGTGGGCAGGTTACGTTCCCAAACATTTCGAATGAACTTGTTGTAGTCATTGCCGTGCACCCAACCTTCGAACTCAACAACATTGGTGTTGCCGAGCATCGGATCAGGATTAAACGTGTCTCGCTCACTATTCAAAACAAAACGGACGAGTTTAGAGTTAAGACCCTTGTTAGTAGCTCCACCGTAGGTTTCGTCGTTAGCCCAGTGAGACCAGGTGTTGTCTTCAACGAGAGCGGTTGCCCACTCCGACCCTACTCGCCACCCTTGGTTGGTGACTTCTTCGGCAAAACGGGTTCCTTCCCAACCACGCGGATAGTACACATCCCAGTAGAGCCAATTCAGATTTGAATCCTTAGGGAAGTCTTCTCGTAGTTGCGCGAGCCGATCCAGCACGTTACCGAGCGCCAAGTCGCGATGATTATTCATGTAGTACGACTGGTTCATCCACCCCCAGGCCTTGGAAGGGGGCATTGCAAGCAAGTCTTCACTGAAGGCGTAAGCCTCCGAGTAAGACTCAGTGGCATTCACGTGAATTCCGAAGGTTGCGTTAAAATCCTTGCCCCTCGACACGAGGGTCTTTAGATCCTTTAGGCCACCGGCTTTGTCGTTGTAGTGGCCACCGTAATCACCTTGCGCAGAGTCGTGACCCTCAGCTTGGTACCCCTTTAACAGAACCTGTTGGCCGAGGTTGTCGGTCGCCAGCGAAATTCGTTTGGTGTCATCCAAAGTCCGCAGGAATGGGTGCGTTGCCTGCGACACAATATTGAAGGGAATGCGAGCAACTACGTAGTTCGACACATCTTCTGACTCAGGAGCGGCAGGCCTAATATCACGAAGTGCGACAGCACCGTCCTGCCAGTCAACCTTGTTGTCACCGTTAGCATCTTGGGTGAACTTCACCTGCACGAACGGATCACTATCTGGGCCAATGTTGGTCTCACCCGGATAATCGCGAATAGCCTGAGCACGGTACGTCCACTTAAACGGTTCGACCGTACCTACGTTAACGCCATCTACCTTCTTGATCTCGTAGGTAAACTTCGTCTCCGGAGGCCCAGAATTGCCTTTAGCTGTCTGATCTAATACCGCATTGGAGTGGAATCCAGCCGCAACTTCATCGGTCGAAGCCGTGATCATCCAAGCATGAGACGCGTTAGTGGTCTGGTTAGCAACCTCTAGATAGCGGTCACCCGAGTTGCCGCGATCAACACTGATACTGGCGCCGAAAATCGCTGCACCAGGATCAGTTGCGCGAAGCGACACCAGGTCCAGGTCAGGGATCTGAATATAGTTGATCTGATTGCCCGCATCCTCAATGTTGGTGATCTTGTAGGTCAGCGTGGAGTTTTCAACCGACATCACCACATCGAACGAGGCGCCCTCGACCGAAACAGGGTAAGTTACCTGAGTTTGAGCAACAACAATCTCACCGACAGTTACAGGAACGTCTTGGTTATTAATGCGCATCTCGGTAAGCGCGTTGCCGAACTTGCCGGGAACAATCTTGCCACCGATTTCATATTGCACAACCTGTGGAAAGTCCGGGTGCACAGTAACGGTTAGAGTGCCATCGGTAATCGTTTCGGCATTTTCAGGAATCGAAATCTCAGGTCCAGTTCCCGGTTCAGGCGCCGGTTCATTACCGGTTTTTTCAGCCGCGGTATAAGCGTAGAACTCCGCCAGGCTACTGGGGTGCACAGCGGTGTTGTTGCCGCCCCACGCACTGTCGTATTGCACTTTCACACAGTTTGCTTGCAGGGGCGTGAAGGGAACCTCCACGGCCTTCGTAATGTCTGCCGTAGCCTCTACGCTACCCGTTGCTACCGGAGTCACGCCCTCAAACTGATTTTCATCACACGTCTCGGCCTGTACTGCCCAAACCTGGTATTCATTAACGCGCCCGGACCCATTGGAGCTCTGGCGAGGCAGTAAGTCAATACGCCCAAGCTCTCCCTGTGGCGCTCCTAAATCTATAACGAAGCTATGAGGGAGTTCGTCAACTCCGCCCTGCCACTTCGAATGCCAAAAAGTATCGACGTTCCCGTCCAGGACCTTATCAATAGGGCCGTTAGAGCCTTCGGCAACTTCCTCAACGGAGCTGACATATTTCGCTTCCATCTGCCCTTGTGGGATGTCTGTGTACACATACTCGGTTGCAGCGACGGCTGGAATGCCCACCATCACCGCTGCTACCCCGACGGCCGCAGTCGCACCTAAACTTCGCGCGAAAGAGGTTTTCTTGACCATTCTCAATCTTTCCTGTTGGAGATGTTCCAATCGAGAGCGTCTTCCCTGAACTGATAGGCGTATCTAACTTCCGTGTCAGAATCCGGCCTCAATGATTAATCTTGATTCCTTTACTATCAATCCGAGCAACATCGCTCAGATACCAACCTAGCAGAAGTTCAACAGAAAATTAAGAAAAGAGCGTAAATCCTTTACAAAAAGGATTTACGCTCTTTTCTTTCTTGGGACTTTAGTTACAGAAAGCGTGTTTATAAGGACAAATAGACCTTAAGACTACTGGCTTCCCTCCATGTCTATAGATCAGCGGGCCGCCTGGCCCGTGTAGTCCTCATCCGTGTCAGTCCAACCGAACGCCTTACGAAGTTCGCGGCCCGTTTGCTCAATGGAGTGCGCCTCGTGCTCTTCGCGAAGCTTAATAAACTCCGGAGCACCCGCATCCTGGTCATCGATGAACCGCTTCGCGAAGGTGCCGTCCTGAATGTCAGCTAGGACTGCCCTCATGTTCTCCTTAACCTCGGGGGTAATGACGCGCTTACCTGAGACGTAGTCACCGTACTCAGCGGTGTCAGAACACGACCAACGCTGCTTAGTAAGCCCGCCCTCATTGATCAAATCGACAATCAACTTCAGTTCGTGGAGGACCTCAAAGTAGGCGATCTCAGGCTGGTAGCCAGCTTCGGTTAGGGTCTCAAAACCGTAGGTAATCAGCTGTGAAACACCACCACACAGCACAGACTGTTCGCCGAATAGGTCGGTCTCGGTCTCTTCAGTGAACGTCGTCTTGATTGCACCTGCACGGGTGGCACCAATTGCCTTCGCGTACGACAAAGCCAAATCCCACGCCTGGCCGGACGCGTCGTTTTCAACAGCAACAATCGCGGGAACGCCACGACCCTCCTCGTATTGGCGGCGAACGGTGTGACCCGGCCCCTTCGGGGCGACCATGCAAATGTCGTGCGAAGCATCAGGCTCAATGTAGCCGAAACGAATGTTGAAACCGTGCGCAAAGAACAGGGCTGCGCCCTCCTTCAAATTCGGCGCAATCTGCTCGGCGTAAACCGTACGCTGCACCTGATCCGGGGTAAGGACCATGACCACGTCCGCGGACTTCACAGCGTCAGCAATTTCGGCGACCTCCAGCCCCTGCTCGGAAGCCTTGTTCCAAGATGAGGAGCCCTCGCGAAGGCCGACTACGACCTCAACGCCCGAATCACGCAGGTTCAGCGCGTGGGCATGCCCCTGCGAGCCGTACCCAATAATGGCAACCTTCTTGCCCTGGATTATTGACAGGTCGGCATCATCGTCGTAGAAAATTTCAGCCACGATCTTTCTCCTTTAGTTGATCAGTGATGGAGCGCGGGCCACGGCCAATAGCAAGAGACCCGGATTGGACTATCTCGCGAATTCCGTATGGCTCCAACGCCGCGAGTAGTGCGTTTACTTTTTCATTATCTCCGACAGCCTCAATGACCACGGAGTCGGTGGACACATCAACGACGTGCGCGCGGAACAAGTCCACGATTTGCAGCACGCTAGTGCGACGCGTGTCGTCAGCCTGAACCTTAAACAGGACGAGCTGGCGACGCACCGACGGCACCGCCGAAAGGTCAACCACCTTGATGACGTTCACCAGTTTATTCAACTGCTTGGTGACTTGTTCGAGAGGATGAGTTTCCGCATCAACAACAACAGTGATACGCGAAACTTCGGGATGTTCGGTCTCCCCCACCGCGAGTGACCTGATGTTGAACGACCTGCGTGCAAACAGTGCGGCAACGCGAGTCAAAACACCCGGCTTATTTTCCACGAGGACGGAAAGAGTGTGCATTTCACTCATCGCTATCACACATCCTGTTCCCACTCGGGCGCGAGGCCGCGAGCGTACTTCAGTTCGTCGTTAGAGACTCCGGCGGCAACCATGGGCCAAACCATGGCGTCTTTAGAGACGCGGAAGTCAATCAGGACGGGCCTGTCGTTGATAGACATTGCCCACTCGATCGCTTCGTCGACCTCGTCTTCGTTAAATACGCGCCGGGCGGGCATGCCGTAAGCCTCAGCGAGTTTAAGGAAGTCGGGGAACTGTACGCCGTCGGTTGCAAGATCCGTGTGAGAGTAGCGTTCGTTGTAGAACAGGTTCTGCCACTGGCGGACCATGCCGAGGACCGAGTTGTTAATGAGGGCGACCTTGATCGGAATGTTGTTGACCGTGCAGGTAGCGAGTTCCTGGTTTGTCATTTGGAAGCTACCGTCGCCATCTATTGCCCACACCACCTTGTCGGGGTTGCCGACTTTGACGCCCATGGCTGCGGGTATGCAGTAGCCCATGGTTCCGAGTCCACAGGAGGACACGAACGAGCGTGGGTTTTCGTATTTGATGAACTGGGCGGACCACATTTGGTGCTGGCCAACGCCAGTTACGTATATGGAGTCGGGGCCCGCGATTGCTGATAGGCGCTCCAGAACGTACTGGGGTGCCATCATGCCGTCACCGGTGTCCTCGTACCCTAGCGGGTAGGTGTCACGAAGCCTGTTGAGGTAGCGCCACCACCCGGAGATATTACGCGGCCCGCCCTCGTTGTAAACCTTCTTGGTTGCCTTAACGAGCGCCTTCATCGTTATCGCTAGGTCACCAACGATGGGGATGTCCGCGAACCGGTTCTTGGAGATTTCAGCCGCGTCAATGTCGATGTGGACGACGCGGGCGCGGGGCGCGAACGAGTCGAGTTGGCCCGTTACGCGGTCGTCAAACCTTGTTCCAAGGGCGACGATCAGGTCCGCGCGTTGCAGGGCGCCCACGGCGCCTACAGTTCCGTGCATTCCCGGCATTCCCAGGTTGTGGGGGTCAGAGTCGGGGAACGCTCCGCGCGCCGGCAAAGTGGTAACGACCGGCGCGTCCGTGATCTCAACAAGTTCCTTCAGGTCTTCACTTGCGCCCGCTCGAATCATGCCGCCACCAACGTAGAAGACAGGGGCTTCCGCCGCGTAGATCGCGTTTGCGGCCTCGTTTACCTGCTTGGGATGCGGGTCGCCCGCCGGCTTGTAGCCGGGCAGGTCAAACTTTGGCGGCCACGAGAAGTCCATCTGCTCATTTTGTGCCGACTTCGTTATATCGACGAGGACGGGGCCCGGACGGCCGGTTGCCGCGATGTGGAAGGCTTCCGCGATGCGGTTAGGGATCTCCTGAGCATCGGTGACCAGGAAGGAATGCTTGGTGACAGGCATGGATGCACCAACAATGTCAGCTTCTTGGAAGGCGTCAGTGCCGATGAAGCTGGCCCCCACCTGACCGGTGATAACAACGATCGGGACGGAGTCAAGGTTGGCGTCGGCCAGGGCGGTCAGCGTGTTCGTTGCCGCCGGACCGGACGTAACCACTGCGCATCCGACCTTACCGGTCGTAATCGCGTAGCCTTCGGCAGCGTGGCCGGCGCCCTGCTCGTGGCGCACAAGAATGACGTTTAACTTCTTCGAGTCCAGTAGCTGGTCGTAAACCGGAATGATCGCGCCGCCCGGCATTCCGAAAATATCGGTTACGCCTAGTTCCTCTAGGCTCCTAACGACTGCTTTTGCACCCGTCATGCGCTCCGACACGGCCGCGGGTTTCAAGGTGCCCGGCGGTTTCGGCTTGTTACGTTTCCCCTGGTAGTTCATCTGGGTCTCCCATGCGTTTATGTATAGGGCTTCGGGTAACAAAAAACCCTCGAGTCCGAATCTCATTCGGTCGAGGGGTTAGGCGTGCGACTCACCCGTTACACGGCAGAATTCGCACGCCCCGGCACAACGACCAGGACGAGGCGAATAATCTCCATGGATGAGAACATGCTGTAACACTATCCAAGCCACGCCCTCAAACCCAATACGTTTCGGATGGTCTCATATTCTGGATTTAACTAACTCGCGTTCACCGGTTGTCTACGCCAGAAAACTATTTGAACGGACGTCCTTTAACGTGTCTTGATTCACGCTTGGCATTGGTCACAAACAGCGCGTTTTAGGCCTTTTGAATGGTCTACGGATTCACCTTCGAGAGATACTAAGAAGGTAAAGAAAAGTCGGTAGCACGACTTTGACTGAGCCGCATTTGCGGCAAGCTAGTTTCAGGAGAACTACCCAAGTGGCTTCTATCTTTTCTTATTTGGCAGCCCAGCCCATCATCCTCGTATTTCTCCTAGTCGGTTTAGGAATGTTCTTTGGCCACCTCAAGATCAAAAGCGTTGGTCTAGGTGCCGCAGCCGTTCTGTTCATCGCGATCATCCTTTCCGCCTGGGCAAAGACCTACGGCATTGAAATGCAGATCGACGCGGAGCTCGGCCACTTCGGCCTAGCACTGTTCGCGTTTGCGATCGGCGTGAACTCAGGAGCGAGCTTCTTCCATAACCTAAAGACCGCACTGGGACCAATCCTGGCAACCGTTGCGCTCTACATCGTCGCCGCGGGAGCCGCATACGCCCTCGGCGTGTACGTCCTGAAAATGGACATCGCCCTGGTTGCCGGCACCTTCGCCGGTGCTCTGACCAACACCCCCGCTCTAGCGGCGGCAGGAACGGCCTCCGGCAATCCCGGTCTGGCAACGGTTGGTTACTCGATCGCATACCTGTTCGGCGTACTTGGAATGATGGTCGCGGCATTCGCGGCACTGCAGTACGGCAAGTCGGATACGGACACCCCGTCCCCGCTCGCAAACCGCACTATCCGCGTGGAACGTTCAGACCGCCCGCTGGTTGGCGACATTTACGAAATGATGGGAAAGAAGGTTTCTTTCTCGCGTATTCGTCGCGGCGAAACCGGTCCGATCTCGAAGCCCGCAATGAGCGATTCGCTCAACCGTGACGACCTAGTAACCGTGGTAGGCCCTCGCGAACTGGTATCGCGAGTCGCAACCGAACTGGGACACGGCTCGTCGCACTCCCTGATGGCCGACCGCGCCTACTTGGACTTCCGCCGCATCACCGTCTCGGACCCGAAGCTTGCGGGACACACCGTTGCCGAACTCGACATGGGCAACAAGTTCTCCGCAACAATCTCACGCGTACGCCGCGGTGACATCGACATGGTCGGAGAACCCGGCCTAGTCCTACAGCAAGGTGACCGTGTGCGCGTCGTAGCACCGACCTCGAAGATGAAAGAAATCTCGAAGTTCTTCGGCGACTCGGCACGCGGCCTTTCAGACATTAACCCCGTGGCGCTGGGTCTTGGCATGGCGCTCGGCATGCTGATCGGTAACATTCCGATTCCTGCCGGTGAGGGCACTTTCAAGATTGGTGCGGCCGCCGGCACGCTGATTATCGGTCTTATCTTCGGCAAGATCGGACGCGTTGGAAAGGTCGTAACTGCGATCCCGTACACCGCGGCAATGGTGTTGTCCGAGTTCGGCCTGCTCGTGTTCTTGGCGCAGGCCGGTACCGTTGCAGGTGGTCAGATTGGTGAGGCGTTCGCGTCTGGCTCGTGGCTGAACATCCTGATTTTGGGCGTCGTAATCACCTCGATCATGGCGGTTGGCCTGTACGTGGTTATGCGCTGGATGTTCCACATGGGTGGCACGCAGCTCGCCGGTTTCCTCGGCGGCGCGCAAACGCAGCCCGCAGTCCTCGCGTTCTCGAACTCGCGCACTAACGCGGATCCGCGCGTCGCGCTCGGCTACGCCCTGATCTACCCCGTCGCTATGATCGGCAAGATCCTAGTGGCGCAGGTCCTCGGCGGCATGTAGCTCGCCCGCCCCGGCGGCACCCGTTACGGCAGTTGTCACACCCGGCCCGGCCGGCTGCAACGTCAGCCGCTCCGACGGGAATGTAGCTAATAGCCCCACTTTGAAAGCCGCGCTTCGGTGGCAGCCTTCTTTGGCTCCCACCAGGCGCGGTTTTCTTCATACCAGTTGATAGTCTGCGCGATGCCTTCACGAAGGTCCGTCTGGAGTGGTTTCCACCCCAGCTCTGCGCGGATCTTGGACGCGTCTATCGCGTACCGAAGGTCGTGGCCGGGCCGATCTTGCACCCATTCAAAGTCGTTTGCCGGATACCCCATCAGCTCGTTGATCATGCGGATTACGTCCAGATTCGACGCCTCACCGTCAGCACCTATCAGGTAGGTGTGCCCAGCTCGCCCTCGTAAAAGAACATCCCAAATCCCCCGATTGTGGTCGCGCACGTGAATCCAGTCACGAACGTTTTTCCCCGTGCCATATACGCGAGGGCGACGGCCCTGGAGGCGCTCGGTAATCGCGCGAGGGATCAGTTTTTCAACATGCTGACGCGGGCCGTAGTTGTTTGAACAGTTCGAAATGGTCGCGTTCAAACCGAAGGAGCGCACCCACGCGCGCACAAGGTGATCGGCGGCCGCCTTCGACGCGGAATACGGCGAGGACGGACGATACGGGCTGTGCTCGGAAAACTTGGTGGGCGCGTTGAGTGGGAGGTCTCCGTACACCTCATCGGTTGACACGTGGTGGAAACGCTTGCCGTGCTCGCGGGCGGCCTCCAGCAACACTGCGGTGCCATCCACGTTTGTGTGCACGAACAAAGTTGGGTCTTGCAGCGAGTTATCGTTGTGCGATTCCGCCGCGAAATGCACGATGGCGTCAGATTCTTTCACGAGGGCGGACACGAGCTTTGCATCCAGGATCGAGCCGCGCACCAGATCGCAGCGGCCCGGGAAGGCGTTTGCTTCGGCCTCTATAAACTGCGCGCCACTGGCATACGTGAGCAAGTCAAGCACCGTCACGTGCGCGCCTTCGCGCAACGCCATTGAAGTGAAGTCAGAGCCGATAAATCCAGCACCACCGGTAACAAGCAAACGCATGCACCCATTTTCTCACACGCATAAGCGGCGGCTTTACGTGGAGGGACGGATCAGAGTTTCGCGTACGGGCTCCCTTGCGCGAACAAACTGTGCGCGGGGCTCTACCAGTCGGCTTTGAGGTGCTGTCTGTATACTGATCGTTGTTACAGAAAGCGAGATTGAGTGAAGCCGACTATTCGCCAAATTAATGGCTTTGCAAAGCATTATGACTGGGGCGACCTCCGAGCCATCCACAAGCTTCGTGGAACTGCGATCGATGGTGAGCCTTTGGCTGAAATTTGGTTCGGCACGCATCGCGATGGTCCTTCCACGTTAGAAGATGGCACGCTTCTTGAAGATGTCGTGGCACCGCGTCGCCCCGAGGCTCGCGTGGACGGCTTGCCGTACTTGGTGAAGTTGATTGCGCCGGCAAAGCCACTGTCGATTCAGGTTCACCCTTCGATTGCGCAGGCGGAGGCCGGATTCGACCTCGAAAATCAACTTGGCATCGCAATGTCTGCGGAAAACCGGACGTACAAGGATCGCAATCACAAACCGGAAATGTTGCTTGCGTTGACGCCTTGGCGCGCGTTGGTCGGGTTTGCGGATACGGAGCGTCTGGTTAGGTTTAATGAGGAGCTCGCGACCCCGCTTTCACTTCACATTGCGCAGCGCCTGCGTGAGGATGGCGTTGCTGAGACGATTCGCGACACCATTGCGTCTGGGATAAAGCCCGCGCGTAAGGACGTGACGGCGTACCTTCGCCGTTGCGGCGAGTTGACGGAGCATCCTGATCCGTACATTTCAAAGCGCGCTGAAATGGTCGTTTATGTGGGCACATTTTTCCCCACGAGGACGTCGCTGCTCGTGGCCGCGCTGATGAACATCGTCGAGCTTGACCCCGGCGAGGCTCTCTTCACCCCCGTCGGGACAGTCCACTGCTACTTGCAGGGCGTCGGGCTAGAAGTGATGGCATCGTCCTCCAACACTATTCGCGCCGGCCTGACCAACAAGCACATTGACGTAAACGGCCTGTTGAAGACCGCACGCATGGAGCCCACACTTCCCCTATTCATCGAGCCTGAAGTTAGTACCGTGTGCGAGTCTCAAATCCGCACGTACCAACCTGACGTGAATGACTTCCATTTGGAGGTCGCCGAAGTTTCCGATTGTCCCCTACGAGGACGTGCTTTGGCAGACACCCTCATAGTGTCCATCGAAGGCGATGCAACTGTAAACGGGGACCCACTACGCTGTGGATACGCCGCCTGGGTGCCCACCGGTGTGGACTTTGAAATCACCGGAGCCTGCCAAGTGGCCGTCGTAACCGTCGCTGACACTCCTGTTAGTTGGACACTGTAGCCCGTAACGCCTTGCTGTCTGTCGCTGACTACTAGCTCTAAACTGTTGCACGTGGGTACCAGCTTTAAACTGGCCCACGTGGATACCAGGGATCTGTGCGCCTCGCACTAGATACGGGCTTCAAAACTGACATATGCTGACGGCCGAGCCTTGCTCCCCTGGTGGACTGGCTGTAGCTTTAGTTTGTTTTTGGGGTTGTTTTTGGGCCCCCAGGGGTGCTCGTTGTTGAGTCTCCTGGGGGCCCTTGTTTTGGTTTTGGTTGCGGTGGTTTCCTACTCTCCCACATCCTG
>JAUNLF010000004.1:0-235826 GCA_030532405.1 Actinomycetaceae bacterium
GCACAACCATTAGCATCCACCTGAGCACCAGCAGGCGTACCCGCACACTGATCCTTCGCATCCGGAACACCATCAGTATCACCATCAGGCTGAGCACCGATAGTAGCAGTCGTGCTGCCAGTATCAGGCGTAGGCGTTACCGGCTTACCGTCCGTACCAGTTTCCGGGGTCTTACCCGTAACAGTGATGGTCACATCCTGATCAGTTACTTCCTCAGTCGGAGTACCCGAGATAACACAAGCAGTGCCAGCCTCGTTCAACCCCACCGTCAGGCCTGCAGGCAGACCCTCAGCAGTACACTCCAGCTCAGTGAAACCACCATTGTTAGTAACCGGAACCTCAATCGGAGTAATCTCCTCGTTCACCGTACCGGTAATCGGATCAGGATCCTCAATAGTCGGCACTACCGCACAACCATTAGCATCCACCTGAGCACCAGCAGGCGTACCCGCACACTGATCCTCACCAGGCTGCGGGTTAGCCGGATCCTTCGGATCCGTCACACCATCACCATCAGAGTCGCCCGCCGTGACCGTGACCTTCGCAGTCACCTTCACAGGATCCGTAACATCCTTGAACGTCACCACAACAGGGACATCATAGTCGGTAGCAACAACGTCCGCGCCAGGAGCAACCGAAATCTTACCCGTAGTAGCATCAATCGTTGCCCACGCCGGAGCACCCTCGCCAAGGGCGAAAGTGGTCTCCGCAGGTAGCTCTACGTCGTTGCCATCATTGTCAGCAATAACTGCAAGAACGTCAGCAGTCTTGCCACGCTCCACAGTCGCAGCGTCGTAGCTAACATTCGGAGGCGTCAACACGAACTCCGCCGTAGCAGACAGCGTGATGTTCTTACCGTCAGAAACAGCCTTCGGACCAGTGGACGGCATCGAACGCGAACCCATACCAGCCGTGTAAGACTCAATCGACGCCTTCATCTCAACAGGAACGCTAAGCTTCCCCACATACTGGGTATCAACCGGCCAAGTTACGACACCAGTAGCGGCATCAAGGCCCAATTGCAGGGCGGCCGCAGCATCTGGATCAGCAAACGTAAACGTGGCGCCTTCAGGCTTCACCTCAGTAAAGCCTGTGTTCGGGTTGTCGAAGATAGGAGGCGAAGTCTGAAGCTTAGCCTTCACAACATCTTCCTGCGGCTCGTACACGTAGTAACCAGGAATAGCCAGGAACGAATCCGCAAGAAGATTCACACCTGACACATCCGTGCCACCATAAACGGCCGAAACGAACGTCGTAGCAGTCCCAATATCGGGAACCGTCAGATCACACGAAGCCAGCTCACCGGCGTCCGTTCGCCAGGAACCATCGGTAGCAGTTTGGAAAGTACAAGACGCACCTTCGACAGGCACCATGGTGACATCTTTATCAGTCTTGAACCACTGGATAGTGTATTCCGTGAACGGGGCAAGACCGGTCGTCTCACTCTTAGCTACGTCCGAGGCAACAGCAATATTATTCGAGTTGTCGTAGTTCGTAACGTCGTGTTCCGGATTTGGCGAAAGGAATGCGAACGAAACATTGCCTAGGTTGTGGCTGGCAAGCATAGTTGGGGAACCGTCACCAAGGTTTCCCTCATTGGGTTTGGAGAACACGTTGTTATTAAACGCATTGCGCCACAGATCCTGCTTGCCATTAATAATGGGGAACACGTACATGTAGTCCGTGTTAAAGTGGCGTCGATTAAACCCGGCAAGAGTGTTCCACAACAGAACGTCGTCATGCCTGTGTTCGCCGGTTAGTTCGCCCCAGGTTTTACCTGCTGGAACGCCACCGTCGTTATACGCAGTACGGCCCCATAGACCTTGGAACGGAATGTAGTATTGACTATCCGCCGTTACCGGAGCCACAACAGTCTCCGCGATGTGCGAACCCACACCATGCTCAGCCTGGTACTCGGTGAATAGGCGGATCTGCTCCTGCCGCATCATCTCCACAGTGTAGCCCTTGTTGGCTTCTTTCCAAGTATCTAGTTCGCGGGTGACCTCATCATTAAGATATGAGGCGACCATCTTGATTTCAGTGGCCGCGCGGTCGCCCCTATTGGGATTGTAGTCGTACTTATACGCCAGCGAACCCCCAGGATCGTCAACCTGCCACCAGACTTGGCCGCGGGCAGTACCGTAGATACCACCGTCATTCCAGATCCCGTCTGACGAGGGAGCGTGAGTCCATTCAGCTTCCGGCTTTGCTAACCAATCGAATTGGTATGGGCGTTCCTGGAATACGACCTGCCCACCAACAATACGGTTGATACCAGCAGTGAAATCCCAGGACTCGTTTACACGCTTGGTCCTCGTATGGAACGAGGCGCCAAAGATATCACCGGTCTTCACAACAGTGAATTTTTCTGGATCCGGATTTTCGGCCCACACGCGGACCTTAAAATTGGCGTCACCGGCAAGTATGTACTCGTGTTTTACGCCGAGACCGTCTACCACTGGCTCCGACAGATCGAAATAGAAATTACCCTCAGGGTCTGAAAGGGTGTAGTAAATCGGAGAGACGACACCCTTACCATTCATCCACTGCAGGAAAATTTTATTACCCGGAAGGGCCTTGTCACCTGCTTTTGTGTTAAGAATGTGGATCTCTTGGTCGTAATCAATCCACGCCTTACCCTCGTAGCCCTGCTTCTGATTATGCGTGCCGGGTTTATGGATTGCCGTAGCTTCACTAGTTCCAGGGGCGTCCTCGGCAACAGCGTCCGAGCCAGACACCACAGCAGCAGCTGTAATACCTGTGACACCCAAGGCAATTGCGGCAAGTGCCGACGTAAACTTACGCCACCCCAGCTTGCCTTTCTCGCCTATGCTTACGCTTCTCAACGTAGAATCCTTCCATTTTCAGGACTTAACAATTGAACTTCGCACCCTCGTGAACCGAACTGCGTCAAACCCTGAAGGCACAGACGTTGCCCAGTCGCTAAAGTGCATTCTCGTGTAACAACACCAGCGTCGCTCCCAGAACCGGAATCCTTAGACCCCTTTTCTGCGCCACACTATGTTGCAGGATGTAATCCCACCCAGGGTGAGATAGTGCAGGTTCAAGTTAACCCAGAACCGCGGGGGATTCAAGCCAAAACGGGATGAAAGTCCCACCAATTCTTAAAAACACCTGAAAGACCCCCGTTAAGACGCCAAAAGTAGCGTCTCACGTAACGATTGTCACAAGCCTAAAGTCCCACCAATTAGGACCGAGCCGTGTTTCGAAAATACGTAGAAACAGCTTAAATCGGCGAAACAGCAACGGAAACTCAAGGACAGTTGCAATGCGAGCGTTAACCAAAAGCGCGGGGTGAACCATCCACTCCCCGGGAAGGCTCACCCCGCGCATTCAGCTAGGTCTTACAGCATGCAGGACACGCAGCCCTCGACCTCCGTACCCTGAAGTGCCATTTGACGAATACGCATGTAGTACATCGTCTTAATACCCTTACGCCACGCGTAAATGTACGACTTATTAAGGTCACGCGTAGAGACCGTATCAGGGTAGAACAGGGTCAACGATAGGCCCTGATCGACGTGCTTCGTAGCTTCGGCATACGTGTCAATAATCTTCTCCGGGCCAACCTCATACGCATCCTGGTAGTACTCCAAGTTGTCGTTAGTCATATAAGGCGCCGGGTAGTACACGCGGCCAATCTTGCCTTCCTTACGGATCTCAATCTTGGAGGCAATCGGGTGAATCGACGACGTCGAGTTGTTGATATAACTGATCGAACCCGTCGGCGGAATCGCCTGCAAGTTCTGGTGGTACATACCAAACTCGCGCACATTCGCCGCAAGCTCACGCCAATCATCAGGCGTCGGCAAGTACACGTCGGAGTTCTCAAACAGGCCGCGGACCTTATCCGTCTTCGGCACCCACTCGCCCTCAATGTACTTCTTGAAATACTCACCCGAGTAGTACTGCGAATCCTCAAAGCCCACAAACGACTCACCGCGCTCACGCGCAATCTTGTTCGACGCCTTAATCGCCTGGTAGACAACCGCGTAGAAGTACATGTTCGTGAAGTCCAGGCCCTCTTCAGAGCCGTAGAAAATCTCCTCACGAGCCAAGTAACCATGCAGGTTCATCTGGCCAAGACCAATCGCGTGCGACATGTCGTTACCACGCGCAATCGACGGAGCTGCCGCGATGTTCGTCAAATCCGAAACAGCGGTGAGGCCACGGATCGCCGTCTCCACGGTCAGCTCGAAGTTCGGCGAATCCATCGCCTTCGCAATATTTAGCGAACCGAGATTACACGCAATGTCTTTACCCACGTGCTTGAACGTTAGATCCTCGTTGTACTCCGACGGCTCCGACACCTGCAGAATCTCCGAGCACAAGTTCGACATCGTAATGCGACCCTTAATCGGGTTCGCACGGTTCACCGTATCCTCAAACATGATGTACGGGTAGCCCGACTCAAACTGGATCTCCGCAATCGTCTGGAAGAAACGACGCGCGTTGATCTTCTTCTTACGGATCTTCGGATTCTCCACCATCTCGTGGTACTTCTCCGTCACCGAAATCTCCGTAAACGGCACGCCGTAAACACGCTCAACGTCGTACGGGCTAAACAAGTACATGTCCTGATTGCGCTTAGCCAGCTCAAACGTAATATCCGGGATCACAACGCCAAGCGACAGCGACTTAATACGGATCTTCTCATCCGCATTCTCACGCTTCGTGTCGAGGAACTGCATGATGTCCGGGTGATGCGCGTGCAAGTAAACCGCGCCAGCACCCTGGCGAGCACCCAGCTGATTCGCGTAAGAGAACGAATCCTCCAGAAGCTTCATTACAGGAATCACGCCCGAAGACTGGTTCTCAATCTTCTTAATCGGCGCACCCGCCTCACGCAGGTTCGTGAGCGAGAGTGCCACACCGCCGCCGCGCTTCGAAAGCTGCAGCGCCGAGTTAATGCCGCGAGCAATCGACTCCATATTGTCTTCAATACGAAGCAAGAAACACGACACGAGCTCGCCGCGAGCCTTCTTACCCGCATTCAGGAACGTCGGAGTTGCCGGCTGGAAACGACCCGAAAGAATCTCATCCACCATGTGCTCGGCCACGCCCTCATCCCCACGCGCCAAATACAACGCAACCATCACAACGCGGTCTTCAAAACGCTCCAAGTAACGCTTACCATCAAACGTCTTCAACGTGTACGACGTGTAGTACTTATAAGCACCCAGGAACGTTTCAAAACGGAACTTCTTCGCATACGCACGCTCATAAAGCGACTTAATGAACTCGAAACTGTACTGATCCAGAACTTCCTTCTCGTAATACCCCTCATCAACGAGGTAATCCAGCTTCTCCTTCAACGTATGGAAAAACACCGTGTTCTGATTCACGTGCTGCAAGAAATACTGGCGAGCCGCCTTCTTATCAGCCTCAAACTGGATCTTCCCGTCCCTGTCATACAGATTCAACTGCGCATTCAAGGCATGGTAGTCCAAATCCGGCGAAAGCGACGTCTCCAAACCCGTATCCGTTAGATTCTCTGCCAAAATTCCTTCAGTCCTTCTTGTACTTTAGAGACATCCTCAGCCGTTCCAAGGAGCTCAAACCTATACATGTGCGGCACCCTCACCTTGGCGGCCACAATATCGCCCGCCAAACAATATGCCTTCCCGAAATTCGTGTTACCCGACGAAATCACGCCACGACACTTCTCCCGGTTCTCTTTCACGTTCAAAAACTTAATAACCTGCTTCGGCACCGCACCCTTTACATTGCCGCCACCGTACGTCGGCGTAACCAACACATACGGCTCATCCACATACAAAAACTCATCACGCGGCAACAACGGAATCCGACTACTACGAAACCCCAACTTCTCCACAAACCGCTTCGTATTACCCGTCGCCGACGAAAAATAAACCACGTACACGTCGCTACTCTTCGTACTCACTTCGGCAGACATCGCAATCCTTTCGCGGGTTTTGATTCGTTTACTAGCGGGAGCTAGGCGCGGGGGTTTGACGTGGGGTTTGACACTCGCGTTAAAGCGCGTGGGGTTTGGTGCGCGGTTTTGGCGCGTTTTGGCGTGGGGTTTGACGCGGGGGTTGGTGCGGCAAATGGTCTTTACACACTTAACCCGGTCACCCTGCCGGGCGACCGGGGTGGTGGTTTTAACCGTTAACGACAGCTGCAGCTTCCTTAGCCAGCTTCTTAATCAAATCGGGACGGTAACCCGACCAGTGCTGGTCACCAGCCATAACAACCGGAGCCTGCACGTAGCCCAGAGACTTCACGTACTCCAAAGCCTCCATGTCGACAGTCATGTCGATGACTTCGTAATCGAGGTCCTGCTTGTTCAGCGCGCGCTTCGTCGCGTCACACTGAACGCACATGGGCTTGCTGTAGACGGTGATGCTCATGGCGCTCTCCTAAAACTTCAATCAATCAGACCAGCCACACGACGGGGAATCCGATTCGTGTAACTACACTGTTGTGATTGTACTAGATGTTTTGATCTTTTGTGCTCCCTAAACACTACACCTAGTGGTTGATCTTCGTCACGACCACAACATGCCGTGTTTCGCCCAGTCTTCTCACGCGTTCTGTGGACAGGTTTCTAAGCGCCTGTGGACAACTTTTTGCACGCAAAAGCGGGGATTCTCGCGGGCTATCGGGCCTTCCTTGGGTGGCTTCGCACGCCCCGCTCAGGTGTGGATAATGTGGACTAAGTTATGCACAGCCTGTGGAGCTTGTGGATAAGTTGCCTGAAAAATTGGCAACGAAATTTTCACGCCCCGGCGTGTCGCACGCGTTAACACTCGACAACGTTGACGGCCAGGCCGCCCGCGGAAGTTTCCTTATATTTAGACATCATGTCTTGACCCGTCTGCCACATAGTTTCAATCGCGGCATCCAGGGGAACGGTGTGCCGGCCATCGCCCCACATCGCCATACGGGCCGCATTAATCGCCTTAACAGCCGCAATCGCATTGCGTTCAATGCACGGGATCTGCACCAAGCCGGCAATGGGGTCACAAGTGAGGCCAAGAGAGTGCTCCATGGCGATCTCCGCCGCGTTCTCCACCTGCATAGCCGTACCACCAAACGCCTCACACAAACCCGCGGCCGCCATCGCAGACGCGGAACCAACCTCGCCCTGGCATCCGACCTCCGCACCCGCAATCGACGCATTCGTCTTAATCAGAGACCCAATAGCAGTAGCCGCAAGCAAAAAATCGCGAGAACGACCAACCGGGTCTTCGCGGCCCTCCGGCGTGAACTTCAACAAATACCCCAACACCGCGGGCACAACCCCAGCCGCCCCATTCGTAGGCGCCGTAACCACGCGATGCCCCGCCGCGTTCTCCTCATTCACCGCGAGCGCAAACAGGTTCACCCAGTCCATCGCCCTCATCGGATCATCCTCAGTGCCAGCCCAAATCGAACCTTTCGCAGGACCCGAGCTGCGCCCTCCGAGCCATTCAAACAACGCGGCCGCACGGCGAGCCACCTTCAAACTGCCCGGCAACACGCCCGTTGCACGGCAACCCGCGTCGATACACTCGCCCATAGTCGTGCGGATCAAATCCAGGTAGGCGTCAACTTCGGCGCGAGGGCGAACCGCCTCCTCGTTAGCACGCACAACATCCGAAATGCGCACACCATTCACCTGACAAATACGCAACAAGGCGGCCGCGGTGGGGAACGGGTGCGGCGCAGGCTGGCTGTGAACATCCGCCGCATCCGGACTAGCAAGCGCGCGAACCCGAGGATTTTGCGGGTCGTCAGACAGATCCTCCATTACAAAACCGCCGCCCACCGAATAGTAGGTACGCCGGTGCTGCCGCGCCCCACTATGCGCCGTCAAAGTCACCGCATTCACGTGGTAAGGCAACACCGTGAACGGCGTAAACTTCACGTCCGCGACCTGCGCCTGCGTCCAGTCACCGAGCAGGTTCAGGCAACCGGTCTGCTGGACGCGATCCAGAATCGAACTCACCACGTCCGCCGGCACCGTATCCGGCTCGTAACCCTCCAGACCCAGCATCACCGCCCGATCCGTCGAGTGCCCCCGCCCCGTCGCACCCAGCGACCCAAACAGCTCAACCTCCAGCCGATCAGGCGTGAAATCAGCCTGGCGCAACTCCTGCGCGAAAGCCAAACCCGCCCTCATCGGCCCCACAGTATGCGACGACGACGGCCCAATCCCAATACGAAACATGTCAAACACCGACAACGGGCGGGCCGACTCGGCCGCATCAACATGACCCGCAATCATCCCCGCCGGAGACGGGCCATCCACATGCGCCGGCCCCTCCGGAGCGGAGGTTGCGGCGGTAGTGGGCATCTTCAACGCCGGGCCCGCGGGGGCTTGCGGGACGGTGACAACAGGCGGCACTGCAACCGGCGCAAACGCACTTCGATCAGCGGACGCAACCGGAGTCGGCGTGGCGTCACCAGCGGCAGGGGTAGACTCTACGAAGGTCATGGGAACTCCTTGAGATCCTCAACTATGATCTTTACGTCACGGGCGTCGATTGAAGGCCAACACATGGACATATTACGCACATTACAGGTGGAAACTCACGGGGAAACTATCGTCATCGCCACCGCTATGGAAATGGAAGCCGCACCCTTCGTGGCCGAACTTTCCGACGCGACCGAAACCGAATTCTGTGGCCAAACCTGGCGAGTCGGCACGTGGCACGGCCGCCGCGTCTGCATCATCACCACCGGCATCGGCCTCGTCAACGCCGCCAGCGCCGCCACCCGCGCACACCTACTCTTCGGCGACAAACTGCTCGCCTATATTTGCGCCGGAACCACAGGCGGCCTCAGCGCCGACGTCGCCGTCACCGACGCAATCATCGGCACCCAATTCGTATACTCACGCGCGGACGCCACCGCATTCGGCTACGCGCCCGGCCAAGTCCCCGGCCTACCCGCAGTTTTCAAAGCCGGCAGCAGGCTCACCTCCATCGCGGACAGCCTCCCCTCCAGCGTCGATTTCATTCCCGAGGGCGAGGACGCGAGCAACTCAGAGGGCGTAGGCGCGGGCACCGAGGCTGAAGGGGCCGCGGGCACCGGGGCTGAAGGGGATGCGGGCGCTGGGTCTGGCAAGGCTGCGCCCACTCCGATTGCGATCCGCGTGGGGCAAGTGTCGTCCTCGGACGCATTCGTAACCTCCGAAACCGTGGAACGCACGCGCGAACTATTCCCACTGGCCCTGGGAGCCGACATGGAATCCGCCGCCGCCGCGCAAGTATGCGCAATGGCCGGAGTCGAGTTCATCTCCGTACGCGGCGTCTCCGACCTTTGCGGGCCAACCGCGGGCCAAGACTTCCACGTCGACGGCTCCGTCGCCGCCCGCGTATCCGCAACCGTCGTCGAACACGTCCTCGCGAAACTATAAACACCCATTTACGCGGGTGAGGGCGGGCGCGGTGCCTGTAATACGATACGAGCCGCGCCAACTACGAACGGTAAGTGGTGTGCCCCCGCGGGGAGGTAACCTAAACGCGCTCAGGGCGGGAGCGGTACCGGCGGCCCTGAGCGTGAGCGCGTCCTATTTAGCTTGCGCGAGGCCGGAATACACGCATCCGGTGGCCAGGTCGCGCAGGCCATCTTGACGAAGGCCGGGCCAACCCCAGATGCTACGGGTCCACTCGGGCGGTATTGCGGTCGGCCCGCACGCCCCACCCAGCAGGGCACCCACCAGCGCGGCCACAGTGTCCGTGTCACCACCGGAACGCACGGCGCCCTCCACGCCCACGCGCACGGGGTTCAACGAAGGGTTGCGCTCCAACTCCCAGCGGGCGGCATCCACCGCGGCGAGCACTCGATCCAACGCCGACACCGCATCCAGGCCCGCGCCCGTTCCCGCCGCGAAACCCGCCGAAGCGCCCGCCCCGCCCGGCACCTCGCCCGCCGAGCCAGCCCCGCGCGGCGGCCTCACAGAACTCAACACGCTCGCCACAGCACCCGCGTCCACGTCTTCCCAAGAGTCCCCAAAAAGGTCCAACCGCGCATCCGAAATCGTACGCACCGCATCTGCCGCAGCACGATCCCAATCCACACACTCGCGCCAGTTACGCCCCCTCACAGCGGCCTCAATCGTCCCGCGCAACAACAACGCGTACGCCACATCCGCCGCAGCCACCTGAGGACTCGCCGACAACAAACTCGTGACCCCCAGAGCCGCCCTCGTACACGATTCAACATCCGACACCGCCCACAGCGCCACGGGAACCATCAACGGCAACAACTCATTACCCGGAACACGCGCGGACAAGCGGCGACTTTGATGCCGAGCACGCGCCGCCGCCCGCATCGCACCCGCCTTCGGCGACCCCGACCCGCACCCCGCCGCAATCAACCCCGCACGCAAATGCGACGGCGCCAACGACGGGTCCAAAGTCCACTGCAAAACACCTTGAACCTCAAGCGGCACCTGCACCGGATTCGACCTGTACCACGCGATAATTCGGGTCGCCAAAACATCCAACGACCCCCGACTATCCAGCCGGGCATGCGCCGCGACCTCCGCAACACAAACCGCTAACTGGACGTCAACACCCCACTCGGCCGCCAAAAAATCCGGCTGCCTACCCGACATTTCCAACACATCACTGTCAGAGGGCGGGGCTTGCAACTCCCACGGCACACCCAAAGCAGACCCCGCCGCAAACCCCGTAAACGCGGCAACACCCGCAATAGCGAAGTCCGAATGGGCGCGCTCTACGCGAACTAATTCCACGCGTCAGCAAGCAGCGCGTAAGAACGACGACGAAGCTCCGGATCCCACGCGTACGTAGTAACAATCAGCTCATCAATACTGTTCTCGGCGACGAACCGATCCATACGCTCCGCAACCTCATCCGGAGTACCCACCATGTTTGTCGCGTCCGTCTTCTCGATCGGCACATCCTCCACAAGGCTCGAATCAGGCTTCGACAACGGATGATTAGAACCGCGCGACAGCAACAGTTTCCACTTACGGAACGACGTGAACAACAAGTTCGCCTCCTCGCGCGTAGGCGCCACGAGGACGTTCACACCCGCCATCACAAGCGGCTTCTCAACCTGCGCCGTCGGAGCATTCTCATCAAAATTCGCGCGATACGTGAGCGCCGCATTACGCAAAAACTTCGGCGCAAAGTGGGACGCGAAACTATACGGCAAACCAAGCGACGCAGCCACCTGCGCGCCACCCAGCGACGACCCGAGCATCCACAACGGCACGCGCGTACCCTCACCGGGAATCGCCCTCACACGGCTACGCAACATTTCAGGGCGAGCCGTCATGCCTAACGCCGCGACCTCCGCACCCGACAAGCCCGGATGCTCCATCGGATTCGGCGCAAGATAATGCGACAGTGCCGTCACGTCAGCGGCGAAATCATTCAACTCCGCATTACCACGACGCAACGCGGACGCCGTCACCGGATCCGTTCCCGGCGCGCGGCCAAGCCCCAAATCAAAACGGTCACCGTAAATCGTTGCCAGCGTCCCGTAATACTCCGCAACCATTAGCGGCGCGTGATTCGGCAACATCACACCACCGGCACCCAGGCGGATCGTCGACGTGTGCTCCGCCGCCCTCGCGAGCAGCAACGCGGTCGCCGAAGACATGAACATCTCCGAACCGTGATGCTCCGCCATCCAATAACGCAAATAACCCTTCTCTTCAGCTAGCTGCGCCAGCCGGACCGAGTCATCCAACGCCTGCTTACGTCCCAACCCCTCCGAAACTGGCGAGAGGTCCAATATAGAAAGTGGTACACGGTTCGTCATTTTGCTGATCCTCCTGGTAAAAAGGCTACCCTAGCCCTTCACTGCACCGTCGGTCATTCCGGACATGAAATGGCGTTGGAGGACGAAATACATAACCACCATCGGCAACGCCACCAACACTGCGCCAGCCGCCATCAGCGTCGTACCCTGCGTGTACTGGCCCTGGAAGAACGCCAAACCAAGCGGCGCCGTACGCATCCGACCCGACGGCGACATTACGAGCGGAATCAAGAAATCGTTCCACGTCCACATAAACGTGAGCACCACCTGCGTTATCACCGCGGGCACACCAATCGGCAACAACACCGACACGAGTATGCGAACATTACCCGCCCCATCCAGCCGCGCCGCCTCAATCACAGACGGGTCCACGCCGCGGAAAAACGCCCTCATCCAAAATGTTCCAAACGCGAGCGACTGCGCAATCTGCGGCAACGCAATCGCCCAAATCGTGTCAATCAAACCAACACTACGAAGATCAAAAAACAGGGGCAGTACGATCGCTTCGGACGGCACCATAATGCCGAGCAAGAATACGAAGAATAGGATTTTTTCGCCAGGAGGGCGGAGCACTCCCAGGACGTAGCCCGACGCCAACGAGAGAATCAACGCAACGGTCACAACCACCACGGCGACCTTCACGGAGTTTTGCATGTACACCGAGAAGTGGCCCTGCTCCCACGCTTTAACGTAGTTCTCGAAGTGGAAGAAACCCTCGCCACCAATCTTCTCCGGCTGCAACGACAGCACAACCACGCGCAAAATCGGAAGCAACGCGAACGCCGCAAACAGGGTCAAAATAACGTAGTTAAACAGCTGCTCAGAGCGCGACGGCCTCATTGTTCACGCTCCCCCACCAAATTCACCACAAGGTTGATCACAAAAATGACGACCGTGAGCACAACCGCGAGCGACGACGCCGTCCCCACCTGGCCAATACGGAACGCCTGATTGTAAACCTCATACGCCGGCACAGTCGTAGACGACCCGGGGCCACCCGAAGTTGTCATATACACCAAGTCAAAAGTTTTCAGCGCCGCAATAATCGTGAGCGTCAACGACACCACAACCTCCGCGCGCACCGACGGCACAGTAATCGCGAAGAACTGGCGGACGCGACCCGCACCATCCAGCATCGCGGCCTCATAAAGCTCCTTAGGGATCCGCGCCATACCGGACATTAAAAGGACGGTCACAAGGCCCAGGCTCACCCACGTGCCCACAAAACCGACAGCCGGAAGGGCAAACGTGAAGTCACCCAGCCACGGCCTCGCCCACGAATCCAAACCCACAAACCGCAAAAACTGGTTCAACGGCCCATCAGGCGCGTAAATGCCACGCCACGCGATCGCCAACACAACCATCGCGATCACCTGCGGCAAAAACACGACCGTGCGGAAAAAGCCCAAGCCCCTCACGCGCGACCTGGTCAACAATGATGCGAGCACCAAACCCACACCCAGCGGAATCACCGCGTAAAACACGATCAGGATAAGCGCGTGCAAAAACGCGCCACGCAACACCGGATCCGAAAACGTCGTCGCATAGTTCTCCAACCCGACAAACGTTGAATACCCCAGGCCATCCCACTCATACAGCGACAACGTAAACACGCGCACCAACGGGTACAACATGAACGCCGCGTAAACCGCGAACGGCACCGCCATCAACGCAATCGACGCCAAAATTCGACTGCCTTGCGTCGAATTCCTATCAAACCGGCCCGTGCGCCGCTTCCGGCCTGCAACCCCCGCGCCGCCGCCATCCCGCGCGCGGCCGGTGCGCGGGCGGCCGGTTTGCTGGATGTCCGTGCGCGGGCTGTCCGTGTGCGGGCGGCCGGTTTGCTGGCTGTCCGTGCGCGGGCGGGCGTCCGCTGCCCGCGTTTTGGGGCGTTGCTCGGCGGGGCTGCCCTGGACCGAACTGTCTTCAGCTCGGCCCGGGTAGCCCCGCCTGTTAGAAACGCTAGACATTAACTTTCGAGCTAGTTAACGAAATCCGCGTAGTCCGCTTCCAAACCTTCGACGAACTGTTCGGGCGTGATGTTGCCAGCCATGAGCTCCTGCAACGAGTCACCCAGCGTCTTATCGAACGTTGGTGTCGCGTAGTCCAAGAAAGGCAGAATCTCGCCGTCCTCAGCGACCTCGGTGAACACGGTCAAAACATCAGCTACTACGCCCTGCGCTTCATCCTTATACTGCGCAGCACCGTTCACGGGAACGTTTCCGGTTTCCGCCAAAATCTTCATGGCCTCATCCGAAGTTACGAAGTCAATGTAGGCTGCCGCAACGTTCGGATCCTTCGCCGAGGACGTAATCGAGAACGGCAACCCCGGGCCACCAGTTGTGGCGGGAACACCGTTGACTTCCCCGGCCGGCGGAGCGATAAAGCGAACATCATCGCCCATCGCATCACCAAGGTCGGCGGCCTGCCACGACCCGGCGATCAGGTAGACGCCCTCCCCCTGCGCGAAATCCTGCCACGCAGTGTCATAGTCAACACCGTTGAAACCATCGTTAAAGTAGCCCGCGGTAGCCCAATCCTGTAGCTGCTTAGCCGCCGCAATATTCTGTTCGGTCTGCCACGACGAACCCGCGTTACCAAACGCAAGGTTACGCACGTCCTCAGCCGCAACATGCGCGCCCTGAACCGCACCAAACACGTGGAATGCCGGCCACTTCTCAACGTTACCCAGCATCAGCGGAGTCTGACCCGCATCCTTAATCGTCTTCAGTTGCGCGTCAAGATCCTCCCACGTTTGCGGAAGTTCCAGACCCAATTCTTCAAGGCGGGAGGGCGAGTAGTAAATGCCGACAACCTCACCGACCTGCGGCACACCGTAAAGGTTGCCCTCACCAAACACCTTGGCGTCCTCCGAATACGAAGAATACGACAGGATATTTTCGCTAAAGCGATCGTTCCAACCGTACGCGTCAGCCCACTCATCCAACGGGATAATCATGCGGGCCGAAACGAACTGGCCCATCATCGAACGCGCATTGTTCGCCTCCACAACGTCGGGAGCATCATCGCCAGAAAGCGCCAGGCGCAACGTTGTCTGCAGGTCTTCAAAAGACTGCGAGTTACGCTCAATCGTAATATTCGGGTACTTCTCCATGAACGCCTTATTCAAACGTTCCATCTGCTCGTTTTGGCCGCCGCGAACCTCCTGGTCCCAAACAACCAGGGTCTGCTCTTCAACACCGGAAATATCGGTGATGACCTCGCCCGCTTCGGTGTTCCTATCAGGAGCGCTGTCCGATTCCGAGGGGCCCGGAGCGCACGCCCCCAAGGCCAGGGCCGCGCTTGCCAAAACAGCTACGCCTGCAAAATACTTGCTTGACTTCATTCTTGAGCCTTTCACAAGGGAATATCAAAGTTGTGAGCCGTCAGCAGTTGCTCGACTGCCCCCAAATCGTAAGAGTTTGGGACGTCCATCACTTTCAACAGTATAGGTAACTCACCTATAGTCGGCGTGGCACCGGCGCCCCCCGGCTTCGTTAGCGACAATCCCGCGACAATTAGGCCCAGCGAAATCGCGGCTTTCGGGTCCGCCCCCATCGCGACACCCGCAGCGAGGCCCGCACTAAACGAGTCACCCGCGCCCGTCGGATCCACAACCTTAACCGGCATGGCCGGCAGCGTCGTGTGCTTATCGTCCTTCATGATGGCAACCCCGCGAGCGCCCCGCGTCAAAACAAACGTGGCATCCGTGTCGACAAACTCTGAGATTGTGGACATCGCCTGACGTAGGTCGTATGTGCGGGCGTAGTGCAGAAACTCCGTCTCGTTGGGTACGAAATAGTCACAGTGTTCCAGCGGCTCCAAGTCCTCAATCCGCCACGCACCCGTGTCATCCCAACCGACGTCACCAATAACCTTCGTGCCTCGGCTACGCCAGGACTTAACTACGTCCTCATTCGCGGCAATAGCCTTCAAATCCGCAACCAGCACCGCGGGTGTGAAGTCGGCGGGTAGTGTGCCGCCCTCGTCGGATCCATGCGTGACCATCGCACGATCGTCGTTCCACGACATTGAAACGGTGATGGATTGATGCGGCACTGGCGTTGCGTACGTTGTTTTTACATTATTTTCCGCGAGGACGTCCCTCACGATCTGTCCGGCGCGGTCGGTGCCGAGTTTGGTGACGAGCTCGCAGGGCACTCCGAGCCGCGCGATTGCGGTCGCCTGGTTCGCGGCGCCGCCTGCCGTGACGGTCGAGTCGCCGACCCACATTTCTTCACCTAAACGGGGCGCGCCGGGCAGGCCGGCCATGACCACATCCATAAACGTTGGGCCGCAAACTACGATTTCAGGTATTTCGGGTGCCTTTTTTGAGTCGCTGTCCATGCTTCAGTATGGCCACGGATTTCATTTTTTATCCACCCGCGGGCGGCGGCCGGTCCACAGTTTCGCGCCTGCCCTTTGGTGTGTCCCACGTAGCATCTAAGCTAGAGCATGGTTGATAGCACTTGGTTTAATCGCCCAGTAGAAGGGGTATCAAGCATGAAGCTCACAATCGCAGGTGGCGGAGGCTTCCGAGTACCACAGGTTCTGGACGTTTTGTCTCGCCACGATTCTGTATTCCAAATCACCGATGTCACCTTGTATGACGTGTCCACAATGCGAATGGGCGTTATTGAAAATGTGATTCACGGCCTTTATTCTGACCGGCCGGACCTGCCGAACATTACGACGACCACCGACTTGGGGGAGGCTGTTGAGGGCGCGGATTTCGTGTTCTCGGCGATGCGTGTTGGCGGTACGGATGGGCGTGTGAGGGATGAGCGCGTCGCCCTCGAGAATCGAATTATTGGGCAGGAAACGATTGGGCCTGGCGGGCAGGCGTACGCGTTGCGGACGCTTCCGGAGGCGATGAGGCTTGCGGAGGCTGTGCGCGATCGGGCGCCGGGCGCGTGGGTTATTAATTTTACGAATCCGGCGGGCATTATTACGCAGGCGATGAGGACGGTGCTGGGTCGGCGCGTGATTGGCATTTGTGACACGCCGATCGGGTTGATGCGCAAGGCGTGCGCGGCGATTGATGTGGATCCGGCGGATGTCGACTTTGATTATGTCGGGTTGAACCATTTGGGCTGGTTGCGGTCGCTGGAGGTTGACGGCGAGGACCGGTTGCCGCAGATTATCGCGTCGGATGATCTTTTGGATCGTATTGAGGAGGCGCGGATTCTTGGTTTTGATTGGGTTCGCGCGCTCGGGATGCTGCCGAATGAGTACTTGTTCTACTACTATTACGGCCGTGAATCCGTGGCGAGGATTGTGGAGTCGAAGCAGACGCGCGGCGAGTTTTTGCGTGACCAGCAGGCCCGATTCTACGAGGACGCGGCGCGCAGCCCCGAGGACGCGGCGAGGCTGTGGGAGGAGGCTCACGGTGAGCGTGAGGCGACCTACATGGCGGAGTCTCGCGCGGAGGAGGATCGTGCTGGGCGCCGCACCGAAGACCTTGGCGGTGGATACCAGGAGGTCGCGTTCAGCATCATGAAGGCGATCGTGCGCGGCGAACCGGCGACGATGATTTTGAATGTTGCGAATGAGGACGGGCCGGACGGCTTGTTGGTGCCGGGCTTATCCGCGGAGGCTGTTGTTGAGGTGCCGTGCACTGTGGACGGTTCCGGTGTGCATCCGCATAAGGTCGCACCGCTGACGGGGCCGGAGTTCGGCCTGGTCTCCACGGTGAAGGCCGCGGAGGAACGCCTTTTGGACGCGTACTTTAACGCTGACGCGGATGCTGCGTGGCAGGCCATGGCGGCCCACCCGCTGGTGGATTCGATTAGTGTCGCCCGCGACATCCTCAACGGCTACCTCGCTGACGAAAGCCTTCAACAAGTCCTCGGAACCAACGAGGCGTAACACGTTCGAGCCCCCGCTCTCGCGCGGGGGCTCTCACGCACTCGCGTTCTCTCTCTTTGGGACTCTCACTCTCTTTAGGACTCTCCCACGACCACTCACGCTCACGCGCTCTCGCAACCCCCCACACTCTCTCTCTTGGGACTCTCTCGCGACCGCTCTCTCCCGCGACCACTCACGTCCCCTCTCTGGGGAATTCCCTCCCACTCCCGCCCGCGCTCTCACGCACTGTCTCTCGCAACCCCCCACACTCTCTCTTGGGAACTCCCTCGCGACCGCCCACATCCCTTGTTTGGGGAACTCTCCCGCCCACGTCTCCTTTCTGGGGGTTAGTGGTTTTGGGGTGTTGGGGAGAGGCGGACTTTTTCGCCGAATTCGGGGACGGCGGCGTTCCAGCCGAGGTCGTCGTGGATGCGGTTTTGGAGGGCTTGGCTGGCTCGAACTTCGCCGTGGGTGAGGAATACGGCGTGGGGTTGGCTGCCTTCGGGTTGGGTTTGGGCGACCCATTTGAGGAGTTCGGATTGTCCGGCGTGGACGGAGAATTCGCGGTCTTGGACGATGCTTGCTCGGACGGGTACGTACCAGCCGTGCATTTTGAGGTTTTTGGCTCCGTCGATGAGTTTGCGTCCGCGTGTGCCTTCGGCTTGGAAGCCGGTGATGATGACGGTGTTGTCGGGGTCGGGGAGCATGCGTTCTAGGTGGTGGAGGACTCGGCCGCCCTCCATCATTCCTGACGATGTGACGATGATGCAGGTGTGTTTGAAGTAGTTGATGCGTTTGGAGTCTTCTGGCGTGCGGGCTTCGACGAGTTGGGGGATGCCCATGAAGTCGTCGACGTCGATGTCGTGGCGGAGTTCTTGTTCGGACCGGTTTTGGTAGACGTCGAGGGCTTTGAGGCCCATGGGTGAGTCGACGAATACGGGGAGGGATGGGATGCGGCCTTCGCGGATCATGGTGACGATTTGGTGCATGACGGCTTCGGTGCGGTCGATTGCGAAGGTGGGGATGAGGATTTTGCCGCCGCGTTTGGCGGTGTCGCGGATGGCTTTCGCCATGGGTTCGTGGGGCGGGTTGGAGGTTTCGTGTTCGCGGTCGCCGTAGGTGGATTCCATGATGACCCAGTCAGCGTGCGGTGGGGCTTCGCGGGGGATGAGTAGTGGGGGTTTGTCGCGACCGAGGTCACCTGAGAACAGGATTGTTGTTCCCGCGATGTTTAGGTGGATGGAGGCCGAGCCGAGGATGTGGCCGGCGCGCACCCAGCGGGCGGTGAACCCGTCGAGGTTGACGTCCTCGTCGTATTCGACTGGTTCAAAAAATGAAAGTGCCGCTTCCACGTCTTTTGGCGTGAAGAGCGGCAGTGGGTTTTCGTGTTTCGAGTAGCCTCCGCGTTGCGCTGATTTTGCGTCTTGCATTTGGAGCTGGCCTGCATCGCGGAGGACTATCGCGGCGAGGTCTATCGTGCCGGGCGTGGCCCAGACTCGTCCTCGGAAACCTTGTTTGACAAGTGCTGGTAGGTATCCGACGTGGTCTGCGTGCGCGTGAGTGATGAGGATGTCGGTGATTTCTCGGGCGGGTGGGACGAATGTTGCCCAGTTTTGTCGCCGCCATTTTTTCTCGCCTTGAAACATTCCCGCATCTATGAGGACGTACCGGCTATTCTCTTTTCTTTCCCTGCTTTCGCTTATTTGGCTGGCTTCCTCGCCTGCGCTTTCACTCCCCGCCTCATTGCTGGCCTGGCTTATTTGGCTGTTGGTTGGCCGGTTTTCGATGGTTAGGAGGTATTTGGATCCGGTGACTGTTCCTGATGCGCCTAGGAAGGTGCAGGTAACGACGGGCTTGACACTCTCGGTGTGCGATGTCATGTGGAGTTCTCGCTCTCGTTGGATCTTCGACGTTGCGACGTGATCTAACTCCAGTATGGCGCACATCACATGATAGCGCCGGTTCTCGGACGGCTAGTCTCAAATATTTGCGATTCCTAGCTCACTTACGAACGGTCTTAAAACATGGACTCAAAACACTCGAAACGTGGCGGGCATGAGCACTGAACCATACACATCAATTTTTAACGAATTACAGACCACGTGCAGGGCACTGCCCACGCACCCACCACGCACTACACATGCCGTACATTGCATTCGGAGGCAAAAACCATGGACGTTCCAAATGCCAACACTATTTCCGCAATGCTCGAAGCTGAAGCCATAGCAACTGACACGAATGTACCCGGTTACGACACAGCGAAAGAAGCATTAGAAGCCGCTTTGAATGACGAGGAGAACGAGACCGAATAGGCACGTCAGGTGCGGTGCGCGCGAATTGCGTTAGGTTCGGTACCCGCTTGATTGCGTTAGGTGCGGCGCGCGCGAATTGCGTTAGGTGCGTCCCGCGCTATTACTTTAGGTGCGGTGCGCGCGACTGCGTTAGGTGCGGTGCACGCGACTTGCGATTCGGCGCTTTCCGCAAGGGGCAACGATGGGACGTTTCCACAAGGGCGGTTAGCGGGCGTTCTCCACAGAAACTTTTGAGGCATTAAAACGGGTCTTCGCCGTCCGATACCTTCACTGTTGCAAGTTCAATTTCCAAGTCCATGCGCGGTTTGACCGGCCAATTGCCCTTGCACTGGTTGTGTACGTTCAGTGCACGTGCCGCGCAGCACAAGGTAGGTACATTGTGAAAACAGTAAATTTGAGTATACGTATGGACGCCCAGCTGCGAAGGGAGGCGGAGGACCTCTTTGAGCAACTCGGGATTACCATCTCGGCAGCCGTCAATATTTTTGTCCGCCAAGCCGTCCGAGACCAAGCAATTCCCTTCCTAATCCACATCGATTACGAAAACCAGGACTACTTCGGAAACCGCCTCAATGACCGCTTCTCGAACAACTCTCGGGAGCCGAATTTCAATGACAGAAACCGTCTTAGTCCCATAGAAAGTCTCTTCTACTAGCACGTTGGTGGGGAATCGAGAGTCGGGAGAATGCGTGCAGAAAAGAGCAGAAAAGAGAGTGCGAGAACCGCTGCGAGGAAGTTTGAGAGCACGTTGAGAGTTTCGCAGCAGAGAGTCGGAAGAGTGCGTGCAGAAAAAAGTAGAAAAGAGAGTGCGAGAACCGCTGTGAGGAAGTTTGAGAGTGCGTTGAGAGTTTTGCAGCAGAGAGTCGGGAAAGTGCGTGCAGAAAAGAGCAGAAAAAAGTAGAGAGAAGAGGGGGCGTTAAGAGTTCGCCAGGAGAGTCCGTGCAGAAAAGAGCAGAAAAGAGAGTGCGAGAACCGCTGCGAGGAAGTTTGAGAGCGCGTTGAGAGTTTCGCAGTAAAGGCGAGTAGGAAACGCCATAAAAGATTGCACCAGCTGTGCGCGAGGGGGGAGTCGAACCCCCATGCCCGCAGTGGGCACACGGACCTGAACCGTGCGCGTCTACCAATTCCGCCACCCGCGCAAGTGCGTTGAAACTATACCCGGATTTTTATCGCCAAAGCAAATTCACCCCGCGTTGGAGATCGCGATAAACTGACGGACATAGTAGCGTTGGCAACGAAACATACAAACCAGCCTTAACAGTCAGGCCTAAACAGTCGCGTCGCCAACGAGACACAAACAGTATCGTAGGCACCAAAACATATAAACTGTTGCGTTCAACATATATAGGGTTGCCTTAAACGGGGGTGAAACATGAGATTCCTCGACCGATTCGAAAGCGCGGTCGAACGAGGAGTTCAAGGCGCATTCTCGCGAGTATTCCGATCAGCTTTGAAGCCCGTCGACGTCACATCCGCCGTGCGACGCGCCATGGAAGACCACATCCAAGAATACTCACGCGACCGAGCCGTAGCCCCCAACCGGTACACAGTCCGAGTAGCGCCCTCAGACATGAAAAACCTACAAGAAATGGGCCTCGACATCCTCTCCAGCGAAGTCGAAAAATCCGCGCGCGACCACGCCGAAGAAAACAACTTCGCACTCGTCGGCCCCATCTCCGTCCAATTCCAAGCCGGAGACGAAGAACTAACCGGCCAAGTCGAAATCCAAGTCGAAACTGAACGCGGAGCAGTAGCCCCCGCAACCAGCAGCGTCGCCTCCGAAACCAACCCCATAATCGACGTCGAGGGCGAACGATGGTTACTCACCGAACCCGTAACCATCCTCGGACGCGGAGCAGACGCAGACATCACAATCTCCGACTCCGGAGTCTCACGCAGACACCTAGAACTACGCAAAACCCCCGACGGAGTCATCGCCTCCGACCTCGGATCCACAAACGGCCTATACGTAGAAGGACACAAAGTCGACGCCGCAACCCTCGTCGACGGCAACCAACTCGTAATCGGCCGCACCCGAATCCTATTCTGGACCTCCACGGCACAGGAGCAGTACTGACAGCCATGGCATCAGATCTAGCGTTCACAATCCTCAGACTCGCCTACCTAATCCTCCTCTGGGTAGTAGCGCTAGGAGCCGTCGCCGTCCTCCGCCAAGACATCTTCGGAACCGTCGTCACACCCCGCGGCAAAGGCCGCAAACAAGTCGACAAACACCGCGCCGAAACCCGCCGCAAACACCGCCGCGGCACACCCGACCCACAAACACCCACCAAACTACTAATCACCGGCGGCCCCCTAGTCGGCACCTCCATGAAACTCGGCACCGCCGACATCATCATCGGACGCTCCCCCGCCTCAACACTCGTCCTCGACGACGAATACGCATCCTCCCGACACGCACGCCTACACCGCGACAACCAAGGCTGGTGGATCGAAGACCTCGGCTCCACAAACGGCACCTTCGTCGACGACGAACGAATCGCCAACCCCCGCCTCCTCACCTTCGGCATCAACGTACGCATCGGCCAAACAACCCTGGAACTGGTGAGCTAATGCCAGTCGAATTCAGATTCGCCGCACGCTCCGACGTCGGACTCGTACGCAAAAACAACCAAGACTCCGGCTACGCAGGCCCCCACCTCCTCGTCCTCGCCGACGGCATGGGCGGCCCCGCCGGAGGCGACATCGCCTCCTCCGTCGCCGTCGCACACCTCGCCCCCCTCGACGCAGACGACCACCCCGCAGACCGCATGCTCGGCCTCCTCCGCCAATCCCTCACCAGCGCACACGAAGAACTCACCGAACGCTCCCAACTCGACCCCGAACTACACGGCCTAGGAACAACCTGCATCGCCCTCATGCGATCAGGATCAAAACTCGCAATGGTCCACATCGGCGACTCACGCGCCTACCTACTACGCGAAGGCACACTAACCCAAGTCACCACCGACCACTCCTTCGTCCAATACCTCATCCAAACCGGACAAATCACACCCGAAGAAGCACACAACCACCCCCAACGAAGCGTCGTCCTACGCATCCTCGGCGACTCCGACTCCGACGTCGTCCCCGACGAGTCCATCCGCGAAGCCGTAGAAGGCGACCGGTGGCTACTATGCTCCGACGGACTCTCCGGCGTAGTCTCACCAGACACCATCATCGAAACCCTTGCCTCCATCGAAGACCCCGGCGAATGCGCCGAACAACTCATCGAACTAGCCCTACGCGCCGGCGGCCCCGACAACATCACCTGCGTCATCGCAGACGTCGTCCCCTCCGGCTCCATCGAACCACAATCACCCCAAATCGTCGGCGCCGCAGCCATCGACCGCAAACGCCCCTCCCGAGGAGGCACCAGCGCAGCCGCCCGCGCCGCCCAACTCTCCCCCAAAGAAACCGAAACCGAAGACGAAGAAGACCTCCCACCCGACCGCCGCTCCTGGATCGGAGCCTTCATCGGCCTAGTCATAATCGCCCTCATCGGACTCGGAATCTGGGGAGGCTACACCTGGTCACAAACCCAGTACTACGCGCAACTCAAAGATGACCAAGTTGTCATCTACCAAGGCATTCCCCAAGCCGTAGGCCCCTGGAGCCTGTCCCACCCCATCGAAGTCACACCCGTCAAAGCCTCCGAACTTCGACCCGTCGAACGCACCCGCCTACAAGAACCCGTACGCCGCTCCTCCCGCGAAGAAATCGACGAATACATCGCAACCCTCCTCCGGGACCGCGAACCCGAAACCACCGAACAAACACAGTCCAAGAACCCCGAAGAAACGACCCCCGAAACAACAAAGCCCGAAACAACGAAGCCAGACGAAGCCACTAAGCCAGACACCAACGCCGACGGGCCAGGCCATACGGGCGCGGAAGGCACCTCCACACAATCCGCAGGAGGGCGCTAATGGCGACCGTGACCATCTCACCACCCCGGTCCCGGCCTATCGTTGAGCTCCTACTACTAGTACTCGCCATAGCCGCAGGCCTGGGCGGATACATCCTCACCTCCCTAAACCGGACCGACACGCTACCGGGCAACATCGGCATGCACGCAGCCATCCTGGTCGTATTCGCAATCATCGCGGACCTCGGCGTACGCAAACTCGCACCCCACGCCGACCCCGTCATCCTTCCCATGGCCGTCGCCCTTACCGGCATCGGCCTAGCGATGATCAACCGACTCGACATGTCGTACCACGAACTCAACAAATCCCTCGCCGCCGAAGCCCAATACCCGATCGTCGGCATGAAACAACTAATCTTCGTCGCCGTCGGCTTAGTCGCCGCAGCCATCGTCCTCATCGCAATCCGCGACCACCGCATACTGCGCCGCTACACGTTCACAGCGATGATCATCTCGCTAATCCTCCTCCTGCTACCCCTCGTGCCCGGCCTAGGCCAAGAACACTTCGGCGCCCGCATCTGGATCTACATCGGCCCCTTCTCGGTACAACCCGCCGAATTCGTGAAAATCACGCTCGCCGTCTTCTTTGCCGGATACCTCGTACAAAACCGCGACAACCTCGCAATCGGCGGCCCCAAAATCCTCGGCCTGCGCCTACCGCGCGGACGCGACCTGGGCCCCATCCTCGTAACGTGGGCAGTCGCGGTCGCAATCCTCATCTTCCAACGCGACCTCGGCACATCCCTACTATTCTTCGGCCTGTTCGTAGCCATGATCTACGTGGCCACCGCGCGCGTATCGTGGCTAGTCATCGGCGCGGTAACCTTCATCCCCGCCGCCCTACTCGCCATCAAACAATTCCCCCACGTTGGCAACCGCATCAACGTGTGGCTACACGCCTACAACAACGACGTCTACGATGCGGTGGGCGGCTCACACCAAGTAGTCCAAGGCCAGTTCGGCATGGCATCCGGCGGCCTATTCGGCACCGGCTGGGGACGCGGCTACCCCCAGCTCGTACCCTTCGCGCAATCAGACTTCATCCTGTCCTCCCTCGCCGAAGAACTAGGCCTCACCGGCCTCATGGCCATCCTGCTCATGTACCTGATCCTCATCGAACGCGGACTACGCGCCGCAATCGGCGTGCGCGACGGCTTCGGCAAACTTCTAGCCGTCGGCATTAGCTTCTCAATCGCCCTCCAACTATTCGTAGTTCTAGGCGGAATCACAAGGCTTATACCGTTGACCGGATTGACAGCACCGTTCCTCGCGCAAGGCGGATCATCCATGGTGGCCTCATGGATAGCGATAGCCCTGCTGCTACGGATCTCAGACGCCGCGAGGCGCCCTCCAACACCCATTGAACTGCCGGCCAAAACCAGCGAACGGGGGGCGAGCGCATGAATAGCCAAATTCGAAAGCTATACCTCGTCGTGTTCCTGATGGTCCTATCACTCACGATGGCCGCAACATACATCCAATTCGTGGCAGCACCGGAACTCAACGCGGACGCGCGAAACTCCCGCACAATCCTGCACGCCGCCGAACGCGACCGCGGGCCAATCATCGTTGACGGAGTTGCCATCGCAGAGTCCGTCAAAATCGAAGGCTCACGCCGCTTCGAACGCTCCTACCCCGGCGGCGACCTCTACGCGCACACCACCGGATGGTTTTCCTCCACCCTAGGATCTTCGACAGGCCTCGAATCAGCCGCCGATGCCATCCTCGAGGGCGATGCGCCCTCCCTGTTCACACAACGGGTTCAAAACCTACTGACCGGGCAAGAACGCCGCGGCGGCGGCATCGACCTCACCATCGACGCACCAATGCAAGAAGCCGCGGCCTCCGCACTGGGCGGCCGCAAAGGTGCCGTCGTTGCGCTCGAAGCCAAGACCGGTGCGATTAAGGCGCTGTACTCCTCGCCAAGCTTCTCGCCCGACAAGCTCGCCACAACAGATTCCGGGGCCGCCCTTGAATACTACAAAACGCTAGAAGACGACCCCGCAAAACCGCTCTACAACCGCGCAATCGGCGGCGACCGGTACCCGCCCGGGTCGGCCTTCAAGATCGTCACGGCCGCCGCGATGCTCGAATCCGGCGAATACACGCCCGACACGAACATCGACGGCCCGGCAACATACACTCTGCCGGGCACCGCAACCGAACTGCCGAACATCACGGGCCTACCCTGCGGCGACGGAAACCCGACCCTGTCAGAAGCCTTCGCGCGCTCCTGCAACACGTCATTCGCAATCGGAGGCGTCGAAGTCGGCGCCGACGCCCTACAAGAAAAAGCATCCGCATTCGGCTTTGGCGAAAAACTCAACATCCCCATGTACGTGACGCCCTCGCAATTCCCCGAATCAATCAACGAGGCCCAAACAGGCCTCGTCTCCATCGGCCAAAGCGACCTGCAAGTCACCCCCATGCAAATGGCCATGATCGGCGCAGCCGTCGCCAACGACGGCACAATCATGAAGCCATACATCATCGACTCCGTACTGAACTCCGACCTCGAAGTACAAGACACCACCGAACCAGAAGTCTTCTCCGAAGCACTCACCCCACAAGTCGCCAGCCAGCTACGCTCCATGATGGTTTCCGTCGTAGAAACACGCTACGGCACCGGCGGATCCATGTTCATCGACGGCCAAACCGTCGCCGCAAAAACCGGCACCGCCGAAGCCGGCGACCACAACATCGCATGGTCCATCGCGTTCATCGCAAACGACAACCCCATCGTCGTAGCCGTCGCAGTCGAGGGCGACGAACTAACCCCCTCCCCCGGCGGCGGATCCGACGCCGGCCCCGTCGTCCGAGCCGTCCTCCAAGCCAGCGGAGGCGCCAAATGAGCAGCTACTCCGGCAAAATCCTCGACGGCCGCTACAAACTACTACGCCAAGTCGCCACCGGCGGCATGGGCGAAGTGTGGACCGCACGCGACTTCGAATCAGGCCGCCACATCGCCGTCAAAATCCTCAAACCCGAACTAGCCGGCCAAGACACCTTCCTGCAACGCCTCCGCATGGAAGCGCGCAACGCCATGCAAATCGAGCACCCCGGCCTCGCCGCCGTCCTCGACCACGGCGAAGAAGACGGACTCGGCTGGATCGTCATGGAATACGTCGAAGGCCTCCCCTTCAACGAGTACCTGCGCGACGGCAACCGCATCGCACCCGACCAGCTAATCCCCGTACTAATCCAAACCGCGTACGCCCTCCAAGCCGCACACGCACGCGAAGTCGTCCACCGCGACATCAAACCTTCCAACCTCATAATCACCCCCGAGGGCGTCGTCAAACTCACCGACTTCGGCATCTCCGTCACGCCGAACCAGGCCACCATGACCGAGGCCGGAATGGTAATGGGCACCGCTCAATACCTACCGCCCGAACAAGCCATGGGCGAACCCGCAACCCACTCCGGCGACCTGTACGCCCTCGGCGTCATCGCCTACGAAGCCCTCGCCGGCAGGAGGCCGTTCACCGGGAAAACCCAAGTCGACGTAGCCTTCGCGCACGTCAACGAACCCGTCCCACCCCTACCCGACGACGTGCCCGCCGACCTCGCGCGCATCGTAACCAGCCTTCTACGCAAAAAACCATCAGACCGACCCCGCGACGGCGCCACCCTCGCGCGCGAACTCGCCACCGTAGCCCGCAACCTCGGCCTTGACACCGCCCCCAAACCACTTTCACTACCCGACACCACCGACTGGGACACCCCCGCCGAAACCCGCGCCGTCCCCGCAACAGAACCCGTAGCGGACGAGCCGGAAGCCGAAGGGGCCGACCAACAGGTAGCCCGTTCGGCAGATCAGGAAGCGCATGCGCAGCCTGCGCGCACCGCCCCGCAACCGTCCGCGGACGAGCCGGTGACCGATGAACCAGTAACGGACGAACCGGAAACACAGGCCGAGTCGGATGAGTCCGTCGCAGAAGCACAAGCCGCGCCGGAAGCGCCGGTGACACCGGTGGAACCGCAACCCTCTGACGGATTATCCCAGTCGGCGCCACCCAGGAGGCGGCCGGTGCCGACCAGTGTCGCCACTTACCGGCATTCCCAACAAGACCCGGGAGCGCCGTCAATAAGCGAGTTGGCAGTTGTCGGAGTTGTCGCCCTCATTCTGACATTAATTATTTTCTGGCTGGCACAAAGCCCAGCGAATGCAACAAGTTCATATCAAGACGTTGTTCAAACCTCGATTCCAGGTAACCTGGCGGGTATCACATCTATGGAGGTTCCAGCATGGTTGACAACCAACCCCACCGCCTAGGCGGCCGCTACGAAGTGCGGTCCATGATAGGCCGCGGTGGAATGGCACAGGTGCACCTTGGCTTTGACACGCGACTATCCCGCATCGTCGCGATCAAAATGCTCCGCACAGACCTGGCTCGCGACTCCATTTTCCAAACCCGCTTCCGCCGTGAAGCGCAAGCCGCCGCATCACTGAACCACCCAAACATCGTCGCCGTCTACGACACGGGCGAAGAAGAAGTCACCACACCCGACGGCTCCGTCGTCTCCGTGCCCTACATCGTCATGGAATACGTAGAGGGCCACACCGTGCGCGACCTGCTCGACGGCGGCTCCCCCGTCCCCATCGATGAGGCCGTAGAGATCACCACCGGCGTACTGTCCGCCTTGGAATACTCGCACGCACACGGCCTCGTACACCGCGATATCAAGCCCGGCAACATCATGCTGACGAACACGGGCAAGATCAAGGTCATGGACTTCGGCATCGCCCGCGCGCTCACCGACTCGCAGGCAACCATGACGCAAACCAACGCGGTCGTAGGCACCGCGCAGTACCTGTCACCCGAACAAGCGCGCGGCGAAGCCGTCGATGCGCGTTCCGACATTTACTCCACGGGTTGCGTACTGTTCGAACTACTCACCGGCCAACCCCCGTTCAAGGGCGACTCCGCCGTAGCTGTCGCCTACCAACACGTGTCCGAGCTGCCGCCTGCGCCCTCCGCAATCACAAACGACGTTCCCGACTCAATCGACCGCGTCGTTTTGAAATCGCTCGCAAAAGACAAGCAGGACCGCTACACGTCCGCCGAAGCGATGCGCCTCGACCTGCACAGGGCCGCAACCGGCGCGCTAGTCATGGCACCCGAAACCGACTCCTGGCAAGCGCCCGCCACACAAGTGCTACCGCGCGGCACGCAACAAATGCCCGCCACGCCCCCACCGCCGCGAGCGCCCCAATACCAAACCGACACCATGATGCACACCGCCGTCGGGGAGGACGAGCCCAAGAAAAACACGGGCCGAACCGTCGCCACGGTGCTGCTAGTCCTAGTCGCTGTCGCCGCGGTCGCACTAATGGCCTGGTGGTACGTTTCCAAAAACGCTGAACCCGACATCGAACGGGTCCCCGTCCCCACAATCGTTGGCGCCTCACAGCAAGAGGCAATCGCGATGCTAACCGAGGCCGGACTTGAGTTCGCCATCGGCGACTCCCAAACCAGTTCCGAAGTGCCCGCCGACCACGTGATCTCCGCCGACCCCGAACCCGGAACACTCGTCGATGTTGGCTCACAGGTCACCGTCATCTTGTCGTCCGGCCCCGCAACCGTAACGGTTCCCGACGTCAGCGGCCTCACGCAAGAACAGGCGCGATCCCAACTGAAGAACGTGAACCTTGAAGTTTCAGAAGTGCGCACCGTCGACGATCCTTCCGAAGACAAGGACCGCGTAATTAAGACCGATCCGGAGGCCGGAGCAGAACTCAGCGAAGGCGACTCCGTAATCCTGTTCATCGCTTCTGGCAATGTTGCTGTATCGCCCGACCTGATCGGGCAAGACCGCGACACCGTGCTGGAAGCCCTGCAAGGACTCGGTCTAAACACCAACGTTGAAACTGAAGAAAGCGACGAAGTGCCCGCCGGTACGGTGCTGCGCTTGTCCTCCACGGGTAACGTGCCCAAGGGGACGACAATCACCGTCACAGTCGCAGAAGAACCGGCCACCGAAGCTACGCAACCGCCGACCGAAGCCCCCACGGAGGCGCCAACTGAAGCCCCCGAGGAGGAGCGAGGTAACGAACCCTAGTAGTTCCTAACCGCCCGTGGTTGAAGGCGTGTCGATCGTGTTATCAACAAGGTCGAACGTGTCCTGCACCCACGGGAAAGCGTACTCGAGCAGAAGGTAAGTAATCCCCGCGATCAGTAGGATCGCCCAGATTACTTTGAGCCATTTCGGTCCCGGAAGGTGGCGGAAAATCCATCCGTACATTAGTTGCCTCCTTCGGAACTAAGCTCGGGCGGCAAACCCTCATCACGCGGCGTCCAGTGCGAGAACTCCAAGTGCACAATGTAGCGGTGCGAGTTACCAAACTGGCCGCCCGTCGCCGTACTACACGTAGTCATCGTTAAGAAACGCTTCTCCGGCTGAATACCCAAAGGCTCACCGGGAACAGGGTTAATAACCTCCGTCTGCGTGGGAAGCACAATCTCTTTTTGAACAACCTTGTAAACCAAGAACGCGTTCGACGTCTCCATGACAACCGGCGTGCCGGATTCCAAAGTGTCAACGTGGCGGAAGTTATTCCCATAAGAACGCCTGTGCGCCGCAACCGCGAAGTTACCAACCTCGCCCGGCCACTGCGAAGTCGAATAATGACCCCCGTACGCCAAATCCAGCAACTCCTGGCCAGTACCGTGAACAATCGGAACCTTCATGTTGTCCCACACGGGCACATGCAAAATACCCATCGTGTCACCGTACTGCACAGGCTCAAACGCAGGCGGATCATCCGTACGCGGAGCAGGCGGAGTCTCCACCTCTACCACCTCGGGCAGCTGCTCCTCGAACTGAGTGATAGCCAGTTCACGCTCGCCCTCGACCTCCCACGTCGTCCAATACAACTGCCAAAAAATGAAAAGGCCAATAACGAGGGCGGCGGTAATCATTAACTCGCCTAAAACCCCCACAAACTGTATGAACAAACTCGGTTTGCGGCGCCGATTCTGCACGTGACGCATCTGCATCCGACTTGGCGGTGGTGGCGGCGGGTTAGTCATCCGGGTCATCACCCTTCACTTTCACGTAACTAAAATCAGGTTTCTGCGCCGCAGCCTTCACAAGGATCTGCGATTCCTCTTTAACTTTAAACCCTAAGCCGTAACGTGCAACATAACCCTGAATGATCTCAATCAAAGGATCCTCATTCAAAGACTTCAACATGTCCTTCGACGGGCCAATAGCCGCGATTTCATAGGGCGGAGAGTACAGGTGGCCATCAATATTAATCACATTACCCACACACGAAACCTGCGTAGTTGCAAGCACCTGGTGGCCCTGCACGCTCACAACCTCAGCACCCCCCTGCCACAGCGCATTAAACACAGCCTCAATATCCTGCTGATGAATCACCAAATCATCCGCAGTCACGCCCCTTGGCAACGGCTCCGGCACCGGCGCATCCGTCAACGTCACCACCACACCCGGACCCACAATATCCGTACGAAGCGGAAGCTCCGCCTCCACAATCGGCTTACCCGGAACAGCCTCCACAAGCTCATCAATCTGCTGCGACAAATCAGCATTCTGATCACGCAACGAAGACACAACGCCCTCTTTACGCGTAACAAGCCCCGTCAAATCCGACTCGTAACGCGAACCCTCCGGCGGACGCAAAGTCGCAGACATCGCAAACAACAAACCCGCAACAAGCAACACAAAAAACCGAGTGAAAAAATGCCAAACCCTACGAGCCGTCGACTCATCCGACCCATTGCGAGGACGCCCATGCCGACCGCCCTCAGACGTCATCTTGTCCACACGGCCTCCTCTTAGCGATTTTAAGCAGTCATTTGGTACGCTAACTTAGAAGTATTTTAGTTGCTAGTCGTTCCCTTTGTGCCACACAACAACGGAACAAAGCCTAATTGAAAGAGGGGCACTCGTGCCTGAATCAAAGAAGCGCAAGAAGAAGGGTCAGTCCCACGAGGACAACCTCGAAATCAAGTCCTGGACCGAAGGCATCCCCATGTCGCCGTCCTGGTGGGCACCAACATTCGTCGCCCTGCTAATAATCGGACTGATCTGGATGGTCGTGCTATACATGACCAACGGCCGCTACCCCATCCCCGGCATCGGCAACGGAAACATCATTATCGGCCTGGCCTTCATGATGGCCGGCTTCCTCATGACCCTACGGTGGCGGTAAAGCGCGCGCCTCACCGGCTACCAAAGCCTATTTCACCGCGGCTTGCTAGGGTTTTGTGATCCGCGGCCGCGTTAAGGCTCTTAGACCCGCTACCGCGCTAAGGTTTTGCGATCTGCAGCCGCTTTAGGACTTTGCGGTTTGCAACCGCCCTAAAACTTATCGGCTTGAGCCGGTATCCACACAAATCAATATTTTTGGGCCACCCGTTTGGGTGGCCCAAAAAGTTATCCACAGGGATATGCACACTCTGGGGAAAGTTACACGGTTGTAGTTCTACCCGATCGCGAGGCTGTAAAGCCCGTAATTCAAGGCAAACAACACCACAAAGATCGCAATCGACGCCAGCGCGGAAGTTTTCCCCTGCTGCGAAGCTGTCTTGCCGCGCTTAGGCCGCGACAGTTTCACCAAGATCAACGTGACAATCCCGCCCGTGATCAGGCCACCTAAATGCGCCTGCCACGAAACCCCGGACACCAAAAACCCGTACGCCAGGTTTATAACCAGCAGGATCGTGATCGCGCGAGTGTCCGCACCAGCCGTCTTTTGCAACACGAACACGGCGGCAAACAACCCGAACAATGCGCCCGAAGCGCCCACCGTAGCCGTAAGCAACGCCGTCCGGTCAATCAACGACCAGATCAGCACAAATAGCGACCCACCAATCGCGGAACTCGCATACAAAACCAGGTACCGCCAAGCGCCAAGCGCCCTCTCAACCGGCGTGCCAACAATATAAAGGGTCAGCATGTTAAGCCCCAGGTGCACAATTCCACCGTGTACGAGGGCGACACTGAGCAGGCGCCAAGGCTCCGCCGCACTCACTATCGGTGCGTACAACAAAGTGCCCTGGATCGGCCTATACAACATCGCGGCCGCCGACACGATAACCGTGATGATCAGCAGCCACGTCGTTACACTCTGCCCCCGCAGCGACTGCGGGCGGCGAATACGAGCACGCGTTGACTCGTTAGCGCACTCCGGGCAGATAGTCCCGACCTCGGTATGTATCGTGCAATCAGAACACGTCCCACGCCCGCACCGCTTACACGTCGATACAACGCGATTTTGCGGGTGACGCGGACACGGAATCACCGGGTCGGAACTACGCTGCCCAAAGCGAGGTGCGTCTTCCATTTACTCTTCGATATCGATCGACTCGATAACCACATCTTCCACCGGACGGTCATTCGGACCCGTCGCGACAGTAGCAATCGCGTCAACAACGGCCTTAGACTCCTCGTCGATGACCTTGCCAAAAATCGTGTGCTTACCGTACAGCCACTGAGTCGGCGCCACCGTGATAAAGAACTGTGAACCGTTCGTACCCTTACCCATACGCTTACCAGCATTCGCCATCGCGAGGACGTAAGGCTCGTTAAAGTTCAGCTCCGGATGAATCTCATCATCAAAGTTGTAGCCCGGACCACCAATACCCATGCCCAGCGGGTCACCACCCTGAATCATGAAACCGGGAATCACACGGTGGAAGATCACGCCATCATACAGCGGATCAGTCGTCTTCTCGCCCGTCGCCGGGTGCGTCCACTCACGCTTACCCTGCGCAAGTTCCGTAAAGTTCTTGACAGTAATCGGCGCGTGGTTCGGATATAGCTCTAGGGCAATATCGCCCTTATTAGTATGAATCGTTGCTTTCATAGCGCCAATTGTTCCAGATTTGAGGGCGGATGTCTTGCCCAGCCCACTCTTTCAGCCAACTTTTCGCTTGTTACTATGCATTAAACAGGTATAAAGGGCACAATAGTTAACAGGGTTCTACTACTTTTCATCCGGTAGTAGACATTTTTTAATCAATCAATCTGGAGGAAAATATGGGGAACCTAAACCCTAAGAAGTTCCAGCGTGAAGCAGACGCAGCCGCGGACGCTGCAGTTCGCCACGGTGAAGAGTGGGTAGCGAAAGCACAGCAACTCGTCGAAGAGGGCGCCGACTGGGTAGCCCCCCGCGCACAGAAACTGTGGGACGAAACCGTCAAGACCGCCGCCCCCGTTATCGAAGATGCCGCTGACAAGGTTCGCCCGTACCTCGACGAAGCAGAAGAACGAGGACGCGTCTACCTCAAGGACGCTCAAGTAAAGGCAGAGGACTACGCCAAACGAGGCGAATCCGCAGCCAAGGCAGCACAAAAGGCCGCCTCCAAGAAGGGCAGCCTTGCTGAACGCGCACAGCGCGCCGGTGAAGCCACCCGCAAGGAACTAACCAAACCGCAAAAATCCAAGGGCGCAACCTTCGGCAAAGTCGTCGGCTGGACGCTCCTCGGCAGCGCGGCAGCCGGCGTTGGCTACCTACTATGGCGCCGCTCCCAACCGATCGAGGACCCCTGGGCCGAAGAGTACTGGGCCGACCTCGACACCGACTTCGACTTCCCCGAAACCCCCGCAGAACCCGTCGACGAAGCGGAAACAGCAGGCGAAGTTGACCTCGACAACGTCGAACCTCGCGTAAACCCCAAGTTCGACGAAGAAACCGTCGAAGTCATCGAGGAACAAGAAGACAAGTAACCTCAACAACAAGCTAGTAAAGGGCCGCGACGCTATTGTCGCGGCCCTTACGCGTAACCAAGAACAAACCCACGCGCCTGCAACCACGGGCAGCACCAGCACCAAAACCCGCGCCAAGCACGCCCTCAAACATGAAAAAACCCGCGGAAACCCGCGGGCCAATCTGTGGAGCTAAGGGGACTCGAACCCCTAACCCCCTGCTTGCAAAGCAGGTGCGCTACCAATTGCGCCATAGCCCCAATATTTCGTCAGTCCATCGCTTTCGACGGATCCGACTGGATCGACTGCCAAAGATCCTTATCATCCGACAAGTCCCGACTGATCTGGTAAGTAACCAGGCCAACCGTTCCTACGATCCCACCCATAACGAGGTTTCGTAAGCCTTCGCGAATCATTCGGACCTCCGATCCTTTGGCACACCTTACGGTGTGAGTGGGCCTAGCTGGACTCGAACCAGCGACCTCTTCCTTATCAGGGAAGCGCTCTAACCGACTGAGCTATAGGCCCGTGCCGTTCGCACCAGTCAAGATTATCTAACTGCACCGAGTAATGCCAAACCAGTATCAGTGATAATCCTAACTTTTATGCAAGTTCCTTACTCATCCATCAACGTCACGCGAATACCGCCCACCAAGGCAGTAATCAAGTTGTACACAAGGGCGCCAAGCGTAGCCAGCGCCGTCAGAATCACAATATTAACCACACCGGCAAGCGTGGCCATCGAAATCACCTGCGGCAACCGCGCATAGTCGAGCAACCCAACAAACGACTCCGCACCAATACTGACCAAAAACTGCTCAATATCAGAGAACACGTGCATGCCATCAAGCATCAACCAAATCACGATCGTTGCAACAACACCCGCAATAGCAAACGCAACCGACAGCAAGAAGCTCACCTTCATAACCGTCCACGGGTCGACGCGCGCCACCGCCAGCATCACCTGGTGCGGAGTATCCTCATTCCACTCCTGGTCTACAACGTCGGTTCTTTGGGAGTCACTCATTCGTCGTTCTCCTGATCATCAGCCGTGGAAGCACTTGCCGCGCCATCCTCCGATTCGCCAGCAACGTCCTCATCCTTAGAGTCTACAGAGTCGTCCTCATTTTCAAGTTGCGACTCGAGGTTACGAGCAACAGCAATAATGCGGTCACCCTCGGCCGGCCGCGCGAACGTCACGCCCTGCGTAGTGCGACCCGTACGCGGAATCTCGCTGACCGCGCTGCGCACAATGTTGCCGCTTTCCATGATGACCAGGACTTCGTCCTCCTCATACACTTCAAGCGCCCCAACCAGCTTGCCGCGCTCATCCACCAAGTTCGCAACCTTCACGCCCAGGCCGCCGCGCCCGCGCGTGGGGTACGTTTCAATGTCTGAACGCTTCGCGAATCCGCCCTCCGTTATGACAAGGAGGTCGCAACCCGGTTCCACAACTTCCATTGTTAGCAGGCTGTCTCCACTGCGGAACCTCATTCCGCGCACGCCCGACGTGGCGCGGCCCATGGGCCGCACCGACTCGTCGTTCGCTTCGAACTTCAGCGCCTGACCGCCCTGCGACACGAGGATCAAATGGTCGTCAGCATTCACAAGCTTGGCGGAGACAAGCTCATCCATCTCGCCGTCGACCTCACGCAAGTTGATCGCAATCAGGCCGCCAGAACGCGGAGAATTGTAATCCTCAAGATTCGTCTTCTTAACCAGACCCGACTTCGTCGCCAACACCAAGTAGTCAGCCTGATCGTAATCACGGATAGCGAGGACGCCGCTGATCTCCTCCTCCGGCTGGAACGCCAGCAGGTTCGCGACGTGCTGGCCACGCGAATCACGGCCGCCCTCCGGAATCTCATACGCCTTCGCACGGTAAACACGGCCAAGGTTCGTAAAGAACAACAACCAGTGGTGCGTCGTCGTCACAAAGAAGTGGGACACCACATCGTTTTCACGCAACTTCGCGCCGCGAATACCGCGACCACCGCGATGCTGCGAACGGTACGAATCCACGCGCGTGCGCTTCGCGTAACCATCGCGCGTAATCGTGACCACAACGTCCTCTTCCGGAATCAGATCCTCCGTGGACATTTCGCCTGCAAACGGCACAATCCGCGTGCGACGATCATCACCGAAACGCTCGACAATCTCGTCAAGCTCTTCCGCAATAATCTGACGCTGACGGGCAGGCTTTTCCAAAATGTCCCGCAAGTCCGCAACGCGAAGCGACAGCTCCTTGTGCTCATCCAGAATCTTCTGACGCTCCAAAGCTGCCAGGCGGCGAAGCTGCAATGCCAAAATCGCGTCGGCCTGAACCTCGTCAATCTGCAACAAGTCCATGAGGCCGGTCCTGGCATCATCCACCGTCGGCGACCTGCGGATCAAAGCGATGACCTCATCGAGCGCGTCCAGCGCCTTCAGGTAGCCATCCAAAATGTGCAGGCGCTCCAGGGCCTTCTCTAGGCGGAACTGGGTGCGACGCTGAATAACGTCCATCTGGTGCTTCGCCCAGTAGAATACGAAGCCGTCCAGCGAAAGCGTGCGCGGCACACCGTCGACCAGGGCCAGCATGTTTGCCGGGAACGAGTCCTGCAACTGAGTGCGCTTGTACAGGTTGTTCAGAACTACCTTTGCAACCGCGTCACGCTTCAGCACAATCACGAGGCGCATGCCCGAGCGGCCCGAAGTCTCGTCGCGAATATCCGAGATTCCCTGAACTACGCCGTCCTTTGCAAGCTGTGCGATCTTCGTGGCGAGGTTGTCCGGGTTGACTTGGTAGGGCAGTTCGGTGACAACCAAGCACGTGCGGTTATGAATCTCTTCAACATTAACTTCCGCGCGCTGCACGATGGAGCCGTGACCCGTGCGGTAAACCTCTTCTATACCCGACTTACCCAGGATTGTGGCGCCCGTCGGGAAGTCCGGGCCCTTCACGATTCCGAGCAGGGCTTCAAGTAGCTCTTCGCGAGATGCATCCGGGTTATCCAGGTGCCACTTCACGCCCTCGGCCACTTCACGCAGGTTATGCGGCGGGATGCGCGTTGCCATGCCGACCGCAATGCCTTCCGAACCGTTTACAAGCAGGTTCGGGAAGCGCGCTGGCAGGACGGACGGCTCCTGGTTACGACCGTCGTAGTTGTCAACAAAGTCAACTGTGTTTTCGTCGATGTCGCGGACCATTTCCATGGCCAGCGGGTCCATCTTACATTCGGTGTAACGCGGAGCAGCGGGGCCCAAGTTACCCGGCGACCCGAAGTTACCCTGACCAGCGACCAGCGGGTAACGCATCGACCACGGCTGCACTAGGCGTGCCAGCGCGTCGTACACCGCGGAGTCGCCGTGCGGGTGGTAGTGCGAAAGCACGTCGCCAACCACGCGCATCGACTTGTAGAAACCAGCGTTTGGTCGGTAGCCACCGTCGTACATCGCGTACAGGATGCGCCTGTGAACGGGCTTTAGACCGTCCCTTACTTCCGGCAGCGCACGGCCCACGATTACGGACATCGCGTAATCGAGGTAAGACCGTTGCATCTCCACTTCGATGTCAACGTGGTCAATTCTTTGCGCCACCGGTTCAGTAGCCTGACCAGCCGCGTCTACCCCGGTTGCTTCGGGAGTCAGATTCTCATCACTCACGTTTGATTCTTTTCCTTAAAGTCTTTAGACCGTCTGAACACAACCGCGTTCTTCGGATCTTTATCGGGGTTGGTTAGAAGTCCAAGAAGCGCACGTCTTGCGCGTTACGTTGAATGAACGCGCGCCTTGACTCGACGTCGTCACCCATCAGCACCGAGAACACTTCATCAGCCGACGCTGCTTCCGCCACGTCGATCTTCTTGAGGATTCGCTGCTCTGGATCCATCGTGGTGTCCCACAGCTCTTCCGCGTTCATCTCGCCAAGACCCTTGTAGCGCTGCACGCCACCAGACTTCGGTAGGCGACGGCCCGCGGCCTTACCCGCAGCCAGGCGCTCATCCCTTTCACGGTCGGAGTACACAAACTCGTGCGTCGCATTCGTCCACTTCAACCGGTACAGCGGCGGCTGCGCCAGGTATACGTGCCCGCCCTCAACAAGTGGACGCATGTAACGGAACAAAAGCGTCAGCAGCAGTGTCGTGATGTGCTGTCCATCGACATCCGCATCGGCCATGAGGACGATCTTGCCGTAACGCAGTTTCGAAATGTCGAACTCTTCACCGATTCCGGTACCGAATGCGGCGATCAGGTCGCGGATCTCGTTGTTATCCAACGCGCGGTTTGCGCGCGCCTTTTCCACGTTCAAAATCTTGCCGCGAAGGGGCAGGATTGCCTGGTGTTCAGGATCTCGACCGGTGACAGCCGAGCCGCCAGCCGAGTCGCCCTCAACAATGAAAATTTCACAATCCTCCGCAACGCGTGACGAACAGTCGCGTAGTTTGCCCGGCATTGAGGCCGACTCTAGGACACCCTTTCGCCGGGTTGCCTCGCGAGCCTTACGCGCTGCCAGGCGGGCTTCCTGAGCCGACATCGCCTTTATAACGATTGCCTTCGCGTCGGTCGGGTGCGCGTCAAGCCAGTCACCCAACTGCGAGTAAACCTGCTGTTGCACGAACGTGCGAGCCTCGGCGTTACCAAGCTTCGTCTTCGTTTGGCCCTCGAACTGCGGCTCGGTGAGTTTGACCGAGATGACAGCGGTGAGGCCTTCGCGAATGTCATCGCCGGACAGGTTCTCCTGCTTCTCCTTGATGATGCCCTTGTCGCGAGCGTACTTGTTCACAACCGAGGTCAGTGCAGCGCGGAACCCCTCCTCGTGCATACCGCCCTCGGTCGTGTTGATCGTGTTCGCGTACGTGTAGATCGCGTTTGAATAAGCGCGCGTCCACTGCATCGCGATTTCCAGCGACATCGAACCTTCGGCGTTTTCGTTTTCAAAATCGATGATCTCGATATTGATCGGTTCAGCCTTCTTGGTCTGGTTGATGAACTGGACGTAGTCGCGCAGACCGTCCTCGTACATGTAAGAGACCTGACGGAAACCCTTTATGGGATCGTCACTGCTGCCCATCTCGTCGCCAGTTATTTCGTCACCCTCATCGGTGACTCCCTGACGTTCATCGGTCAACGTGATGCGCAGACCCTTGTTGAGGAACGCCATTTGCTGGAAACGCTGACGAAGCGTCTCGAAGGAGAACTCCACGGAGTCAAAGATTTCGGGGTCCGGGTAGAAGGTTTGCGACGTGCCGGTCAGCTCGGTTTCTTCACCGCGCGTCAACTCCGTCAACGGGTGGCCCCCGTTACCAAAGGACTGCCGCCACACGTAGCCCTGACGGCGAACCTCGGTCTCAACGCGCTTAGACAGTGCGTTTACAACCGAGATACCAACACCGTGCAGCCCGCCCGAAACGGCGTACCCGCCGCCGCCAAACTTACCGCCGGCGTGCAGGATAGTCATGACGACCTCAACCGTGGAACGGCCCTCGGTCGGGTGCATATCAACCGGAATACCGCGACCGTTATCAACAACAGTTAGACCACCGTCGTCGCGAATGGTGATCTCAATATGATCGCAGTACCCCGCTAAGGCTTCATCAACCGCGTTGTCTACGACCTCGTATACGAGGTGGTGCAGACCGCGCTCACCGGTCGAACCGATGTACATGCCAGGTCGCTTACGAACGGCTTCGAGGCCCTCCAAAACGGTGATATTTGATGCTTCGTAGTCACCGTTTGTATGAGTCTCGCGTGCTTCGTGGTCAGCCAAACTGGCCCCCCTTATAGAACAAATGAAGATGCGCGCCGGAACTAAATCCCCAGTACTTTTTGCGGGGCCTCCAGGCCGGTCGGAAACCGGGTTTTAATGTGCCCGTTTCCGCGAAATCGCGCAGATATTTACTTGTACAAAACCTCTATAATCTTACCACTTTTCGCGGTTTCCACAGATTCCGAGCCTGCCTGCTGGGGATGTCAATTGAGTAATTTCACAAACGCCCAAATCATCGCAGATTCCCCATCCACATCGGTGGGTAAACCTGTGGATAACTCGTTCAGTAAGACACACTTCTCACTGTGTTAAGCAGCTTGTAACTCTAGCTACTTTAAATACGTCAGGTCTTAGCGAAAGGTTTGTCATAGGCCGCTCGCCGCCCTTACGCCATCCGACAAAGCCCGCCCGATGCTGGTCAGCCGTAGGTGTCTCTGGGGCCGCGGCCCGGGATGTGAAGCGGACCTTTTCGCCACGAGGGCGCTTCCGGCCCGCGGATAATCACTTGCTTAACAGCGTTCGTGCCCAGGGTCTCGCGAATGTTGCGCTCCAGGGTCGGCAGCAAAATCTTCATCTGGTTAGCCCAGGCAGTAGACGATGCGCGCACGACAAGGACGTTGTCGTTAAAAGTTTCGACTTCGCAATGCTCGGCGACCAGCGTGCCAACGATCTCGGGCCAGCGCACCGCGATACTTGCGGCGCTGAGCGTGCTGGACCATCCGAGCTTGTTTGTAATCCGGCCGACCACAACCTGTAGTGGCTGCGGATCGTACCTGGACGGACCCGTGCCTAGTTTGGAAGAAGCAAGCGCAGGGTTGCCGTGGTAACCGCGGTTGACTGACTTCGGCTCATCAGACTGGGAAGATTCGTTTTGCGTACCATCAGCTTCACGGGCGGCAGACCCATACCCCGGAGTGCCTGCCCGACCGCGAAACTTGCTTCGCTGTGCCCTGAGCCCCTGTTTGGACTCTGGATAAAACCCTTGTTTCATCGCAATCTGCTGTTGCCTGTGCAGGGCCGATACGGCGAAAGATGGTTCCTTGTCAGTCAACTTCGTCAACCTCTATAGGTACTTCGTCGCGTTCTTCTAAAGCATCCACCGGGCTACAAACAGTTCCTTCGGTTTCATCCAAGCGAACTAATATTGTGCGCGCATGCAGGCCCTCGGGCAGGTCCGTTCCAACAGCTACTGTTATGAACACCTGCTGCGCTTTCATGATCGTATCGAGTACCGCTTTTCGACGCATGCCATCTAACTCTGAAAACACGTCGTCAAGAATCAGGATTGGGGTCTGCGGCTCGTCGCCTTCGAAGCGCGGCTCCTCAATCAAGGTCTCAAAAGACCCGAGCCTGAGGGCCAGTGCAACCGACCAAGACTCCCCGTGGGATGCGTACCCCTTAACCGGCATCCGGTCGAGCGTCATGGCAAGTTCGTCGCGATGCGGGCCGATCAGGTTCACACCCCGCGCGATCTCTGAATCAACGACGGCATCCAAGCCCGCCCTCAATGCTTGTTCATATGCATTTGGATCTTCGAGGGCGAGCCTGGCAACGTCTGGAATGTCAATGCCGTCAACTTCCTGCAGGGAGTGCTCATACGCAATCTGTAAGTCCCTGGCCTGGTCCGCAACAATGTCGTGAGCGGCTTTCACTGGGCTTTGAAGCATGTCTACCAACTTCAGCCGATAGGCAAGCAGTTGGCGTGACAACGGAACGTACTGATCGTTCCAAATAGTCAACCCTGTAAAGTCAACGCTCCGCCCAGAGCGCCTGTCTTTGCCCATCTGTTTAAGCAGGGCTGCCCTTTGCCTGGAGACCTTGTCAAAGTCTGACTTTAAAGCGCCGTACACGGGCCACATTTGCTGTGCAATCTCGTCTAGAAAGCGCCTGCGGCCCGCTGGATCGCCTTTGACAAGGTCCAGGTCCTCCGGGGCGAATACGACTGCTTTGACAATGCCAAGAAGGTCTCTGGGCCTCACCTGGTTACGGTTAAGGCGCGCCCGGTTTGCGCGTCCTCGAATAATCTCAAGTTCAAGGATGCGGTCTCGGTGTCCGGCGTTTACCTTGGCGCGAATAACCGCGCCCGCCGCTGGTTCTTCTTCGGGCGATGGGAACCTGACCAAGGCGGTATCAGCCGCAACGCGGTGGGAAGAAAAGTTCGCTAGGTATGCGATGGCTTCAACTAGATTGGTCTTCCCCTGCCCATTGGGTCCAAGCAGAACGGTTATGCCGGGTTCAAACTCGATTACTTGGTGTTTATAAGAGCGAAAGTCATCGAGGGCCAAATGCGATACATACATATGGTTCCTCCTCGCGCACTACGCAAGGCCTTAAAACTCGCGAGTGCGCGGTTGACTAACTTGACAAATACGACTTTAGGCTAGAGAACGCGTACTAGATTCCAAAGCGGATAGGCATGATCAGGTACCTAAACGACAGGTCCTGGCCTCCGTCTTCTTCCTTCTGCCCGGTAAGTACAGCCGGCTTGGCCGGATCGGTGAAGGAAAACCGCACATAATCCGCATCGATAGCGGACAGTCCTGTTTCAAGGAAGCGCGGGTTGAATGCGGTTGTAATATCGCCGCCATCAAGCGCGGTTGCCATAACTTCGGAAGCCTGCGCATTGTCGTCGGTACCAGCTTCTAAAGTGAGTTGCCCCTCTTCGAACACAAGGCGTACAGACGTGCGCTGTTCAGCCACGAGCGACACGCGCTTCACAGCCTCAACAATTTCGTGCCCTTCAGTGACCGCTTGAATGTTTGTCTGCTCAGGGAACAGGCGCCTCACCGGCGGGTAGTCACCATCCATCAGCGTTGAGGTCGTGCGACGGGACCCTGCCGAGAATCCAATCAGCGAGTTAGGTTGGCTGCCAGCATCGGAGTCAAAGGCGATCTCGACTCGCCCTCCGGAAGTCATTGACTTCGCAACATCACCCAACGTGCGAGCCTTCACGAGAAGAGCAGCGGAAATGCCGGGCTGGGCGGGCTCCCACTTAAACTCGCGCATCGCCAAACGATACCTGTCGGTGCCAAGAAGGGTGATCGTGTCGTCCTCGATCTCCATGCGAATACCCGTGAGCAACGGAATCGTGTCATCCGTGGACGCCGCAATGGAAACCTGCTGGATCGCCTGGGCAAAAACCTGAGCGTCGATCGTGCCGCGAACGTCAGGCATCTGGGGTAGCGGCGGGTACTCATCAACCGACATGGTTGCAAGTGTGAAATGCGCGGTACCGCAAACAAGGCTCATCTTCGGGCCTTCGAGCGTGAACTGCACCGGATTGTTCGGAAGAGACTTCGCAATGGATGCCAGCAGGCGACCGGAAACCAGTGTTTCACCCGGTACTTCAACGTCAGCTGGAATCTCTGATCGAGTAGAAATTTCGTAATCAAATGAGGAGAGCGTGAGCACTCCATCGGCGGCTTCCATACGGATTCCCGCGAGGATCGGTACGGACGGACGCGTGGGAACAGTGCGGGCAGTCCAGTTAACGGCCTCCGATAGGACATCACGGGTAACAGTGAACTTCACAGTCCGCCTCACTCTCATTTGATGGATGGTAGCTGTATTACTTTACGTTATTTAGACCGCTGTGGCACATCGCTTGACCAAAGTTCTTTAACTTGCAAGGTGCCACGCCGGGGCGCGCTCAATCCACCGATGTTTTTCCACTGTGCGCGGGCATAGAAATTGTAATTTATAAATTTCGAAGTAGTAATAGGGCCTGTGCATTCTGTGGAAACGCGTACTTTTCGTTGATATTTCGCTATTTTCGCTTGTTAGTAAGTTTTGGAAAGCTCTGTGGATTGATCCAAGTGCTTGTGAACTACAAGAAAACGTGTACTTACATATCCACAATTTTGAGTGTCATTTTTGTTAAAAATACCTAGTTATCCACACTAATCCACAGCTTTCCTGTGGATATGTCCTAATTTCCGCGTGCTCGCGCCTTAATTCGGCTTATCAATTCGGTTACGTGATTATAAACTTCGCGTTTCATAGTCATCTGTTCAGAGATCTTCTTATTCGCGTGCATGACCGTAGTGTGGTCACGTCCTCCGAACGCTTGACCGATCTTCGGAAGTGACAAGTCGGTGAGTTCGCGGCACAGGTACATAGCGATTTGGCGGGCGTCCACAATCAGGCGAGACCTGTCCGCGGAGCACATCTGATCGATGGAAACCCCAAAATAGTCCGAAACCTGACCCATGATGAGCGCGACGGTGATCTCGGTGTCATCCGGGTCAGAAAGCACGTCTTTAAGCACCATTTCAGCCAAAGGCAGGTCAATCTTTTGGTGAGTTAGGTGCGCGTACGCGGTCACGCGAATGAGGGAGCCCTCCAGTTCGCGAATGTTTGACGAGATGCGCGAGGCAATGAACTCAAGGACCGCGGAATCCACGTCCAGGTCTTCAGCGAGGGCTTTTTTACGCAAGATAGCGATACGCGTCTCGAGGTCCGGCGGCTGAATATCCACCAAAAGGCCCATCTCGAAGCGCGACCGCATGCGCGCGCCGAGACCTTCCAGCTGCTTGGGCGGAACGTCCGAGGTGATAACTACCTGCTTGTTTGCGTTGTACAGGGTGTTGAAGGTGTGGAAAAACTCTTCAACGGTTTGCTCTTTACCCTGAATGAACTGGATGTCGTCGATAAGGAGGATGTCAACCTGGCGGTATCTGCGCTGGAACTGTTCGGCGCGGTCGTCGCGAATGGAGTTAATGAAGTCGTTCGTGAACTCCTCCGAGCTCACGTACTTCACCTTTAGGTGTGGATAAAGTGACAGCGCGTAGTTGCCAATCGCGTGCAGCAAGTGAGTTTTCCCCAGCCCCGAGCCACCGTAGATAAACAGCGGGTTGTAGGCCTTTGCGGGCAGTTCACCGACGGCGGTTGCGGCCGCGTTTGCGAACCTGTTGGACGAGCCGGTCACGAAAGTGTCGAACGTGTACTTCGGATTTAGTCGCGTGCCCGAGAAGTCAATCGACGTTGCGGCAGCTGCGTCCGCGGGCGTCCTCCTGCCGCCGGGCATGCCGGATCCCGCCAAATTTGAGGGATCTTCCTGTCCAGAAACCGCCCCATTTTCCGTGTCTGAGGGCGTGCTGGGATCCTCCGCGGGTAGTTCTTCGTCGGTGTCGAGCTCGGGGTTGACGGTGATGGCTATGCGGATGTCGCTGCCGATTTCTTCTGAAAGCGCGTCGCAAATGATCTTGTACGCGTTCTTTTCAATGTAGTTCTTGGAAAACTCGCTGGGGACAGCCACCAAAATGGTTCCCTCAAGATCGCCCAGAGGGCGAGCTGGGAAAACGAATGCCTTAATGGCGGGGCCGATATCGTCACGCTTCATGAGCTTAGAAATGGCGGATTCCCAAGCTTCACTGAGTTTCTTACCGTCCACAAGAGCTCCTAAATTCGTGAATTGGGACACGAAGATTTCATGCAACTTGTCCTAGTCTGTCATCTTTACACCGAATTCGGGAAGTTATCCCCAAACTGGGGATAAGTCTGTGGAAACCTTATTTTTGAATGACAAACATGTAGTTTCGCGAGACTATGGGGGTTAACGCGCGATTGTTAAAAATTTGAATTACAAGTTTTACACAAACACAAGCATGTAGTTCTCCCCAGACTTATCCACACATGTGTATAAAGAATGTGGCGAATGTCGTCCTGAGCGGCATTGACGATGAAATAACAAACCCATAAGCTGGGTCGTTGTATATGTGCACTTAACGTGCATTTTGCTCGGTTGTAATCGAGCAGACCGAAGATCATAGTGAGAGGGGCCGGGAGGCGCCTCAAGCCCGAGGAGAAAATCGTGCCTAAGCGTACTTACCAGCCGAATAACCGCCGTCGTTCCAGGACGCACGGCTTCCGTCTGCGCATGCGTACCCGCGCCGGCCGCGCGATCATTGCGAACCGCCGTCGCAAGGGTCGCAAAAAGCTATCTGCCTGAGTGTTATCGTCCCAGAACCGCTTAAGGGACCCGCAACTTTTTCGGAAGGCTTTTCGCCTCGGAGCGCACGCGGGAAACTCAAAGTTAGTTGTACACGCTGTAACCGGCGAGGTTTCCGAAAATGAACGCCTCGTCGGTTTCGTCGTACCTAAGAAGGTATTCCCCCGGGCTGTAGACAGGAATCGAATCAAACGGCAGCTTCGCCACCATATGCGAGGCCGTGTCGGCAAACTGCCAGCCAGCAGCGTCCTCGTAATCCGGGTACTGCCCGGCTCTAAGGGAGCAACATTCGCGGAACTGGGCGACGCCCTCGATAATTGCATTAATAGAGTTTTAGAAAAGGTGCACAAATGAACCCCATTTCGCGGATACTGATTGCACCTGTACGCTTCTATCAGAGGTTCATCTCTCCGGGATTACCGCCAACTTGCAGGTATTACCCGTCCTGTTCGACATACACGGTCCGAGCGCTGGAAGTTCACGGGCCGGTCAAGGGACTAATACTTGGAATATGGCGATTTCTGCGGTGTAATCCGTGGTCGCTCGGCGGTGTGGATCATGTTCCTGAAAAAGGTCGATGGAAGCCTGAGCCGTATGTGCGGCCGAAAGATGAGTGGGAAGAAACCACAAACGATTAAGGAGTCTCCCCGTGTGGTTTGACAAACTTCTGTACCCCTTCAAGGTGGCAGTTGCCTGGGTGATGGTGCGTCTGCACGACGTATTCGTCTTCTTCGGCATGGAGGATGGATCCGGCCCCGCTTGGGTAATCTCCATCATTGGCCTTACGATCATCGTTCGTGTCCTGCTCATTCCGCTGTTCTTTAAGCAGATTAAGAGCTCGCGTGGCATGCAGGCGTTGCAGCCTGAGATGAAGAAGATTCAGGACAAGTACAAGGGTAAGAAGGATCCTGCTTCGCGTCAGAAGATGAGCGAAGAGATGATGGCCCTATACAAGGAGCATGGCACTTCACCGTACTCCTCGTGTCTGCCAATCCTGTTCCAAATGCCCGTGTTTTTCGCATTGTTCCGCGTGCTTGCGTCGACCGGCCAGATTGCGGAGGGTACTTACGCTTACGAGTCGCTCGGCCCGCTAACGGCTTCGAAGGCCGCTGAGATTGAAGGTTCGACCCTGTTTGGTGCGCCTCTTTCGGCAACGTTTGTGACTGCGCCGTCCACGCAGGCGAAGATCATCATCATTGTGATGATTGTGGCGATGGTGATTACGCAGTTCATCACGATGCGTCAGCTGACGATGAAGAATATGCCGGAGTCCGCGAAGGACCCGTCGAACCCGATGATGCGCAGCCAGCAGATGATGATGTACACGATGCCGCTGGTTATGGGCGTTTCGGGCTTTTTCTTCCAAACCGGTGTGCTTGTTTACTGGTTTACGACGAACCTGTGGACGATGGGCCAGCAGTTCTGGACGATCGCGCGCATGCCTACCCCGGGTTCTGATGCTTACCAGAAGCTGATGAATAAGCGTCGTAGTGACTACATTGAGTGGGCACGTCCTGTGTTCGAATCGTTTGACGCGTCTTTTAAGCAGATGAATGAGGGCGATTCGGCGGCTCGTCAGGGTCTGATCGAATCTACGCTGAATACTTTGAAGAAGCGCGCACCGAAGCAGAAGATTCCGACGAAGTTTGGTTCGGAGGTTTCTGCAGAGCAGCAGTTGGCGGCTTACCGCGAGCTTGCTTACAACGAGTGGGATGGCATGCCGGATCAGCGTTGGTTGAAGAAGTTTGATCCGACGTCGCGTCGTACTACTTCGGAGACGCATGATCGCGTGCAGCCTAAGCGCCTCACTAAGCGTGAACGTCAGGCTCGTGATGCTGCGATTCGTCGCCGTCAGGAGCGCGAACGTAAGATTGCGGAGCGCAAGAGCGAGCTGTCTCCTGAGGAACTTGAAAAGCGCCGCGAAGAGCGCCGCGCTCAGCGTCGTAAGGCGGCGCGCAAGAAGAAGGAAGAAAAGGACAAGCGGGACGGCAACAAGTAATCGGCCCGGTTGTTGCCCGAAGCCTTATCGATCCAGAAAGTGTAGTTATGTCTGAAGAATCGTCAAACAAGGAGCGCGTCGCTCAGCTCGTAGAAGAGGGCGACATTGCCGCGGACTACCTTGAAGAGCTGCTAGATATTGCCGATCTTGATGGCGATATTGAGCTGGATGTTGAGAATGACCGTGCGCTGGTGGAGATCGGTTCGGAGGAGCCGTCTTCGCGCTTGGAGCGCCTGGTTGGTGAGGATGGTAAGACGCTTGACGCCCTCCAGGAATTGACGCGTCTTGCGGTTCAAAATGAGACGGGTGAGCGTTCGCGTCTCATGCTTGATATCGCTGGTTTCCGTGCGAATCGTCGCCGGGAGCTCACAGCCATTACCGAAGAGGCAATCACGCGCGTACGTACGACGGGTGAGCCGGTCATGCTTGAGCCGATGAACCCGTTTGAGCGCAAGGTCTGCCACGACGTTGTTGCCGATGAGGGCCTTGTATCCGAGTCTGAAGGCGTCGAACCGAACCGTTGCGTCGTCATCCTTCCCGATTCCGGGGATGAGGACGATTCTGAGGACTCCGAAGAGTAGGTAAAACCATCACTGAGGAAATCGAAAAGCCCACGGATGCCGTACGCGAACTGTTCGGTGAACAGTTCGAGGAGGTAGAGGTCCTCGCGCAAATGTTGATTGCCGAGGGCGAGTTGCGCGGGCTTATTGGACCGCGAGAACTGCCGCGACTGTGGTCGCGGCATATCGTGAACTCCGCGGCTGTGCTTCCTTTTTTGCCTACTGCAGTTCAGGTCATGGATGTGGGTTCGGGCGCTGGATTCCCGGGTTTGGTTATTGCGATAGCCCGCCCGGACCTGGATGTCCACTTGGTTGAGCCAATGTCCCGCAGGTGTGAGTGGCTCGCAGATGTGCGCGACGAACTCGACCTCGACAACATTACGATTCACAACGCTCGCGCGGAAGAACTTCACGGTTTAGGACAATCCGACATCGTGACTGCGCGCGCTGTTGCCAACCTTAAGAAGTTGACCAAGTTGACTATGCCGCTTGTTTTGCCGGGTGGGTCAATGCTTGCTTTGAAGGGGCGCAAAGCTAAGGAAGAGGTCGACGCTGCTCGCTCTGTTTTCAAGAAACTCGGGGTTCACCGGGTTGACATTCACGAGGTTCCTTCAGTCATGGAGGATGAATCCACGCGAGTCGTCCAGCTGCGTAAGAAGCGGTAGTTATCGCCGGGATCGAGGCTGGGATTATACACAGGGTGGCAGAACCCACTCGCGTTATCCACACCTCCGGCAAGCCAGAATGTCTGGTGTCGGTCGTTCCTACTAAACTGGTTGCAGTTGAAAGGAGCCGTAGTGTCAACAGGTTCTACCCCTCTAGCTGATGAGCTTGCGCGAGCTGCACGTGATCGTGCGAGGCTCGAGCAGGTTACTTTTCCAAGGCCCGCGCGTCCCCTAGTTGTAGCTGTCGCCAACCAAAAAGGTGGCGTTGGGAAAACTACTTCTACGGTTAATCTGTCGGTGGCTTTGGCTAAAGCTGGCCTGTCGGTCATGGTTATCGATGCGGACCCTCAGGGGAACGCTTCTACAGCTTTGGGGATCGAGCACACGCAAGGGACAGAGTCGACCTACGATGTGCTAACCGGTGAGCTCAGTCTTGAGGAGTGTCTGCAGCCCTGCGAGGAGGCTGACCACCTCATGGTTTGCCCTGCCACGATCGACCTGTCGGGTGCGGAGCTTGAGTTGTCCTCGCTGACCCAACGTGAGTTTGTGTTGCGTCGTGCTGTTAAAGACTACTTGGCTGTTCACCGCAATGTTGACGTTATTTTGATTGATTGCCCGCCGAGCTTAGGGCTGTTGACGCTGAATGCTTTTGTGGCCGCCGATCAGGTCATTGTTCCTATCCAGGCTGAGTACTACGCCCTGGAAGGTCTGTCGATGTTGATTCACACGATCGAGAAGATTCGTGACTACTTGAATCCCGGCCTGAATATTGGCGCGATTTTGTTGACTATGTTTGATCGCCGTACGAATCTGAGTGCGGAGGTTGCTTCGGAGATTAAGCGGTACTTCCCTGACATCATGTTGGAGTCGTACATTCCCAGGTCGGTTAAGCTTTCAGAAGCACCGAGTTTTGGCGTGAGTATTTTCTCGCATGACCCGAGGGGTCAGGCTGCTACTTCTTACAAGGCCGCGGCGTATGAGCTAGCCCAACGGTGGGCGGATTTAGGAGATCAAAATGGCACCGAGTGAACGACGTGCTCTGGGGCGCGGCTTAGGATCACTCATTCCTGATCGCGAACAAAATGTTTCACGTGAAACATCCGAAGTTGAGCGAGGCTCTGCGCGGCCTACCGACGTGTTCTTTACCGGCGGTGCGGGTACGGACTCTAAAGAGCGTAGGTCGTCTGCGATTGCTGCTGACTTGTTGAAGCCCTCCCCGCGAAGTAAGCGCGGTGCGAGCAAGAAGACAAGCACGACCGGTTCTAATCGTGCTCAAAGTTCTGCGGGTAGCACTCGGCGACAGAAGGCCAAGGGTACAAGCGACTTTTTTGAAGACATTATTGATCCCAAGGCGAATGAGGGCGTGAATGCCTCCGGTTCTGGCGAGGAGGAATCTTCGAAGCTGGTTCCTGTGCCCGGCGCGACGTTCGCTGAGGTTGGTGTAAATCTTGTTGTTCCCAATCCGAAGCAGCCGCGTGAGATCTTTGATGAGGATGAGCTAGAGGAACTATCGGCGTCTATTCGCGAGATTGGCGTGTTACAGCCGATCGTTGTTCGTCCTATTGATGGCTCCGACGAGAAGTATGCGGATATCGTTGCGGACCGCAAGTCGGATGGGATTGATGATCTTCCGGAGTTTGAGCTCATTATGGGTGAGCGCCGCTTGCGCGCCTCGAAGCTTGCGGGTTTGGAGTTTGTTCCGGCTATTGTTCGCGATACCGACGATGATGATCTTCTTCGCGACGCACTTTTAGAGAATCTGCACCGTACGCAGCTGAATCCTATTGAAGAAGCTAATGCGTACCAGCAGTTAATGTCTGACTTTGGTTATACCCAGCAGGAGCTGTCTAGTCGTATAGCAAGGTCTCGCCCGCAGATCGCTAACTCCCTTAGGCTGTTGAAGTTGCCGCCCACGGTGCAGCGCAAGCTTGCTGCCGGTGTTATTTCGGCTGGGCATGCGCGTGCACTACTCGGCTTGCGGAATGCTGCTCAGATGGAAGCATTGGCTGATCGGATTATTGCCGAGGGTCTGTCTGTGCGCACGACCGAAGAGATTGTTGCACTGGGTGACATCACCGAACATGTTGCGTCTAAGAAAGCTGCGAAGCGTGCGCCCGCGGCACCTTCTGAGCGAGCCTCAGTCGTTATTAATAGGTTGACGGACCTTCTAGATACGCGGGTTACCGTGCACGAAGGTAAACGCAAGGGACGCATTACCATCGAGTATGCCGGTATCGAGGACTTAGACAGGATCTCCCAGGTTATTGAGGGTCTGAAAGGTCCCCGCTACTAGGTGCTAATTGTTTCACGTGAAACAATTTCGGCCAGGCTCTCTAACATGAGAAACGTAGTTGGGCTTCTATGAGCAACTGACTGGGTACGCGTTTGACCCGTGTTCCATCCGGGTCTTCCAATAGTGGGCACTAATGTTTCACGTGAAACAATTTTTATGACGACCCGGCTACGCGCTGAGGCAAAGCATGGCGAAAATCGTCGCTGTCGTCCTTGTGTGCTCATGTCGGCGAGTGCAGAGGAAGGCATTGTGGCCGATCGTGAATCCATCCTGGACTGATGACGGCGCATATTTAATTCTGGAGTGATCTTCTAGGCACCTATCGGAAATTGTTTCACGTGAAACAATTCTTGATGTGCTCGCACAATTCGGAATGTACTTTCTTACCAGGACGAGGTCTAAGCGGGACAGAACCTAGTATGACGAGCTAGATCTGGCTGGTTTGATCCAGGACGTACCGGTCCCCGGAGAGGAACGTTCTCGGTCAAGACCGATTCCAGCCTGGAAGTACGGTATCCAAACCATTCAGAGCTACGGCGAAGGCTTCTGAGCTAACCTCCCAAATTGTTTCACGTGAAACAATTATGTTCTCTGTAGCGCGATTTGTGGACGTAGTCTTCCTGCCAGGAAGCGGTGCACGCGTAACGGAACCAAATCTTAGGCGCTACGTTCGGATGGTTTGCCCCGGAATATACCAGTGCCCGGAGAGGAACGTTCTCTGTCAAAAGTTATTCGAGTTTGGACCCGCGGCATCCACCTAGATTGGACCTACGGCGAAGGCTTCTGCACTCGTATCTTCAATTGTTTCACGTGAAACAATTCTTCGGACACGCGCAGGACTCATGTTGGCTGTGGTAGAGGCACCTACTTACACATTCACGCGGTAGAGATGCCGGTGCGCCGAGGAACGCTCCCATGGCACCTCGTGTTGGGCAACAGCGTTTTATGTGGAGAAGAGAGTTTCAAGATCGAACGTCTAACCCAAACTTCGATGGACTATGTGAACCACCGCGATTGAAGCTCGGCAATTGTTTCACGTGAAACAATTTTGCTCTATATACCGCGACTTGTGGGCGTAGTCCTACTGCCAGGAACCATGTGCACACGAAATAGAATGCAATCTTAGGCGCTACATTCGGTTGGTTCGCTCCAGGATGTACCAGTACCTGGAGAGGAATGTTCTCGGACAAAAGTGATCACGGTGTGGAAGTGCGATACCCAACCAATTGAGATCTAATGTGAAGGATTACGCGCTTGTGTCATTAATTGTTTCACGTGAAACAATTTGGGTATTGCGTAAGTGTGCGCGACCAGAAAAGACGAGTGCACAAGCTTCAGGTAACAGAAACTCCCCACTAGCTGGACTGATTAACTGAACTGCTCCCCACTAGTAGATAACTGATTTCTCAGTCCAACTAGTGGGGGGAATTCAAATCGGTGGCCGACTAATGGGGAGTTTCGAAGGATGATTCTCACTAACAGTGGGATTGTGCAGAGTTACACGCGGTTACTCCTGGGAAGCAAACTGCGCGATGTTTTCCAAAATCTCGCGGAAAGAGCTGTGTTCTTCCGCAGCAAGTGGGAACAGCGAAGTATCTGTCATTCCGGGGCTCACGTTGGCGTCGATGAACCAGGCTGTACCCTCATCGTCGACGATCAGGTCGATCCTGGACAGGTGACGCATACCGAGCGTGTCGTGCATCTTCAGCGCGGCTTCCTTAACGTTCGCCAGAGCCTCATCGGATAGGCGCGCAGGAACGAAGAACTCGGAGCGACCTGTGTTGTAGCGGGCATCGTAATCGTAACGACCGTCGTCAGTCACAATTTCAACGGGTGGGAGGGCGACCGGGCCGTCCTCCAGGTCAAGAACAGACACGGCAACCTCGTGGCCGGGGATGAACTCCTCGACCATCACAGTGTCACCGTAAGCAAACGCATCAACCATTGCGGAACGAAGCTCGTCCTCGGTACCGACCTTTGATAGGCCAAGCGCTGAACCGCCATCGGAAGGCTTTACGATGAGCGGGAAGTAGAAGTCAGCCTCATTGGAAATAATCGACTGGATGATTGCGGGCGCACCAACCTGGCGGAAAAGCTCCTGCCGCAGCGACAACCACCTCGGAGTAGCCACACCCGCCAGCTTTGCCAGAGACTTCGCAGTTGGCTTGTTAGACGCCAGCGCACACGAAGATGCGGGTGAACCCACATACGGGTAGGAAATCAGCGAAAGCAGGTCCTGCACGGAACCATCCTCACCGACCGAACCGTGGATCAGCGGCCACACCACGTCGGGTTCAAACTCGGCGACAGTAGGCATGAACTGGGCGTTCAAATCGCACACCTCGACGGTATGACCACCGTGACGAAGAATATTCGCAACGCGACGACCCGACCGAAGCGAAACATCACGCTCGTGGGTGAGTCCACCGGCAACAATCAGGATTTTTAGCGAGTCAGACATGGCAATCTCCTTAGACCTGGTCCGGGGCAGGAGCTATAACAGCGCCATCTGGCAGCTCCGCCCTCACGTTGGTGCCGAACATTTCAACAAGCTCTTGCTCCGCGTGAATAACGCGAGCCAAGCGGCGCACGCCCTCGCGAATCTCTTCTGGCGGCGGATAGCAGAACGACAGGCGAATATGGTCGCCGCCGCGCCCATCCGCATAGAACGCGGTACCGGAAACGTAGGCGACAAGCCCGGTCACAGCGCGCGGAAGCATCGCCTTCGCATCCAAACCTTCCGGCAGTGTCAGCCACGTGTAGAAGCCACCATCGGGCTTCGTCCATTCCAATCCGGGTAGTTTTTCTTGGAGGGCGGACTGCATAGCCTCAGAACGCTCGCGATACATCTCGCGGTAAATCTTGACCTGGGAATACCAATCGTAGTTAGACAGGTAATCCTCAATCGCCATTTGACCGACCATGGAGGGCGACAAGATCGCGGACTCCGAAGCCAGCACCAGCTTGTCGCGGATGGCGTGCGGTGCTAACGCCCAGCCAATACGGAAGCCGGGAGCGAACATCTTCGAGAACGACCCGAGGTACACAACGCCCTCGGGGTTATAAGACTGCAGTGCCGCAATCGGATCGGAATGGAAGCCAAGCAGACCGTAAGGGTTGTCCTCGACGATCAGGACGTGCTCGCGTTTACAGATCTCAACAATCCGAGGGCGACGCTCCTCAGACAGTGTCACGCCCGCGGGGTTGTGGAAGTTAGGGATCGTGTACAGGAACTTAATCGTGCGTCCCTGAGCGCGCACATCCTTAATAGCTTCCTCGAGTGCTTCCGGAATCAGCCCGTCCTCATCCATTTCAACGTGGACGACTTCGCCTTCATAGGCGCGAAATGTTCCCAAAGCACCGACATATGAGGGCGCTTCAGCTAAAACGACGTCGCCCTTTTCAAGGAACAACTCCGATACCAGGTCGAGGGCTTGCTGCGAACCCGTCGTAACTACGACGTCATCGGGATCAGCATTAATACCGTCGTAAGTCATAACTTCGGTGATGCGCTGACGCAACGGTTCCCAGCCCTGGCCAGAACCGTACTGCATCGCCTGCGCACCGTGCCGGCTGATAAGCGCGCGAGCGGATTCAGCCAGCTTATCCAGCGGCAAATCCTTAATATTTGGCATACCGCCAGCCAAGGACACGACCTCGGGGCGAGAAACTACAGCAAACAGGGCGCGGATTTCAGATGAGCGTAAGCCGTGGGCTCGGGCGGCGTATGCACCATGCCAAGGATCTAGTCGATTTCCTGCATCGGATTTTCGCATACCGCCTGGTTCAGACACGTTCTTCACTCTTTCCGTAATGGCTACACGAGCCGGCCGGCCCGCCTCGCTTAGGAGCTTTCCCTCTGATTGTCCCACTGTAACGCATCGACGCAAAAGAAAAACCTGCGTGTATACAAAACGGACACCGAACAAAACCAGTTCGGTGTCCGTTTTAGTGGAACAATCGTAAGGCTGCCGCCCAGTTAGGACGCACACTCACCAACGGGCAACAGCCAGTCGCCGTCAACCGATGGCATCAGGCCGGTGACCTGCCGGCCAGGGACGCCCTCGGAAAACGAAATACTAGGCGAGAACGGCCTCAAGTTCGCTCTTAACCTGCGACTTAGGACGACTGCCAATCAGGTTCTTCTCGACTTCGCCCTGCTTGAAGATCGCCATGGTCGGAATCGAAACAATACCGTAGCGACGCGCGATCGTCGGATTCTGGTCGACGTTCAGCTTCGCAATGGTAACGGTCCCAGCCATCTCGCCGGCAAGCTCCTCCAGGATCGGCTCCATCTGGCGACACGGGCCGCACCACGGCGCCCAAAAGTCGACAAGAACGGGCACGTCAGCGTCGATGACCAACTCTTGGAAAGTATCGTCGGTTACCTCAATAGTGTTCGACATGGTTTCTCCTAGGTTTGAAGTCTTTGGCTCTACGTTAGTTTAGATCGCCGGGAACCGGCAGACCTTCCAGGTAGTGCTGCGCGTCAAGGGCGGCCTGTGCGCCCGTACCCGCAGCCGTGATCGCCTGGCGGTACACAGAGTCAACGACGTCACCACACGCGAACACGCCACTCATCGAGGTTGCGGTGCCCGGGTGGTTGACCTTGATGTAGTCACCATCAAGCTCAACCTGGCCCTTCACAAGCTCGGTGCGCGGGTCGTGCCCAATCGCGATGAACAGGCCGCTTACCTCAAGTTCGCGTTCCTCACCGGTCTTGGTGTCCTGCAAGATGACGCTTTGCAGCTGGGCGTCGCCCTTGATTTCCTTGACCACGGAGTTCCACTCGAACTCGATCTTCGGATCCTGAGCCGCACGATCGGCCATAACCTTCGAGGCGCGAAGCTCGTCGCGACGGTGAATGACGTGAACTTTCGAGCCGAAACGGGTCAAGAAGGTTGCTTCTTCCATAGCGGAGTCGCCGCCGCCAACAACAGCGATCGGCTTGTCGCGGAAGAAGAAGCCGTCACACGTTGCACAGTACGAAACGCCGCGGCCGCCGAATGTGTCTTCGCCTTCCAGGCCGAGTTTGCGGTAGGCCGCACCCGTGGCCAGAATGACGGAGCGAGTCTTGTAGGTCTCGCCCTCGACTTCCACGGTCTTTACGTCGCCCGCCAGGTCGAGTTTGGTTACGTCCTCCATGCGAACGTCAGCACCGAACTTTTCGGCCTGCGCCTGCATCTTCATCATGAGGTCCGGTCCCATGATTGCGTCGGGGAATCCGGGGAAGTTCTCAATTTCAGTCGTGTTCATTAGCGCGCCACCGGCGGTGAACGAGCCCGCGAAAACGATCGGCTTTAAGCCTGCTCGAGCCGCGTAGATTGCGGCCGTGTACCCTGCCGGGCCGGAACCAACGATTATCACGTCGTGGATCTTGTTGTCAGACATCCTTCTCCCAATCGGTAAGTCGCGCGGATTGCGCATAAAGCTATCAACGGTTAGTACAACGGCGAAGTGTCCCGTTTTATTCCCGGGCGCCTTACATCACAGTTTTTGCCCAGAAATTGGGGGATTTTGTGCGTATGAGGGCGTTACTGGACGGTGAGTTCGTCGATCTTCACACGGTTTCGGCCTTCGTCTTCGGTTGGTAGGGACACGAAGTTGAGTGTGACTGTGTTGCCGACTACCGGTTCGGGGGCTGCCAGTTGGGTTGTGGCTGACATTTGCGATGACGTGATGACGGGTGTGCCGAAGGGGTCGGTGCCGTCGTTAATCCGCAGGTCGACCTGTCCGCCGTCGATTGGGCCGGAGAAGGTCACTCCGGATACGGCGGTGGATTCTTTGAGGTGAATGATGAGGCGGATCGTGTTGTCTTGCGGTAGTTCTGGTTGTGCGAAGTAGCGTGACTGCCAGCGGGTGCCGACATCACCGTCGTACATGAATTCGGCCCACTCTTGGTGGTCGCCGCCGTCTGCGTTGTACGAGATGACTTCGATGGACGCGATTTCTGGTGCGGGGCCGGCCGGCGCGGGGGCGGCGTCTTGCGCGGCGTCGGTTGGCTGTTCGGTGGCTTGTTGGGTTTGTTCGGTGTCGCCCAGGAATGCGGATGGCGCTTGGGGTAGTTTTCCGGTTCCCAACAAGGTTGTGCTTGCAAGTACCGCTGCGACCAGTGCTAATACGGCAAAGAGGGCGATTGTGGGTCGCGTGGGGTCGATTCGCTCGCCCGCATTCAGGGCATTCACTGTGGAGCGAACCGATTGCATTGAGTTCTGCAAGACCCGCGTGCCTGCGGGTAGCTTCAAGATTGGGGAGCCCTTGCGCGTGAACTTAACCTGCTTGGGTTGTAGGGAGTCCACTGCTTCTAGGTTGTCGGTGTCACCGGCATGGCGCACGGGTGCTGGTGGCGGTGTCGTATTCACCGCATGCCAGCTGGGTTTGCTTGAGGGGCGCCCGCGTTTGGGAGGGGGCGGGAGCTCGACTGACTGTGCTTGTGCTTCGCGGTTTGCTTCGGCGCGTGATTTGCGAGTTACGCCAGTCTTCGGCTCTTGCTCTGGTTTGGCGCCCGTCTGGCGTTCTGATTGATGCCCCGCATCAGTGTTGGTTTCGCGTTCTGCTTCGCGCTTTTCGCGAAGGCGTTCCTGCCTTTCAGCAGCCTTAGCGGCAATACGTTCCGCAGTTTGATCCATAAAAGTCCGCGATTTGGACATTAGTTTGCGAGAGCCTTCGGCAACGTGTTTTGCCGCGCTCGCAGCTCCGGCTCCAGCCGCCCCAGCCATACCGGCGATACCAGCGGCACCGGCCACGCCCGCAGCACCCGCACCTGCGCCGGTAGCAGCTCCGGCCGCGCCCGCAGCTGATGCGGAAGAACCGTCCTCATCATCAGCGGGAGGCGGTGGCGGCACTTCACGGTCACTACCCGCAGCGCCGCCAGAGACGCCCGGGAAACGCTCATCTAGGGATGCCAAGAAGTCGCGCGTGTGCTTAGAAGAATCCGAGTCGGCTGAACCATGCTCGCCCTCGTCGCCCGAAAAATCACTAGAAGAAAAGTCGGAAGAATCATCCGAAAGATCGGTAGAAGAATCGGCCGCGCCCCGGCCCTTGGAGGCATCTGTGCGTTCCTTGGAGTCGTTTGCTTCGCGTTCGATGGATTCGCGGATGGCGCGTTCGGCGGCGAGTTCGTCGCGGACTTCTTTACTGTGTCGCTTGAAGCGGCCGCGGAGCTTGTTGGCGAGCGCTCCGGAGACCATCGCGGAGTTCAATTCCTCGAGAGATTGTTCAAAATCAGGGGTGCTTTCGAAGTCGCCCGAATCCGACGACTGGGACGATTCCTGGTCGCCGGGCATATCGCGATGATTTTCAGACATTTAGCCCCCTTGTGAATATCAACTGTCAGATTAGTACACTGCGTGGCTTCGGTGATATTGGCGTGCCGGTTTCGCTCAAGATTACGTGCGCGCAGGGCTGGCCCGCAGGCCCACGCGCACGCCCGTTTGAGCCCGCGTGCGGTCAGACAGGCCTGCGCAGCCCCCGCGTACCCCCAGGGCCTGCCCCTTAGCCTTGCGGATCTTCGGGCCGGTTGCGTTGCACTTCCGCGCCCGGTTGGGGCGCGAATCGGCGAAGTGGTGGAATCCGCGTGCCCGCCATGCCTAGCGCCCTTGTAAAGTTCGCGCGATCAAACAACGCTAGCAGCGTGACGTAAACGATGGTGACGACTACTGCGACGATCGCGCCGCGCGCAATCCCGCCGATTACCCGCATTGTCACAGAATCGGCGATGTGGAATGGTCCGATGAAGTGCAGCACTCCCGCGCCAACCAGCCCCGAAACCACAGCGAGCGCCCCGTATCGAAGCATGTCGCCAATCACGACGCTCGGCTTGGCGCCCGGCAGTCGTTTTTTGACAAGTGAGGTCGCAATTAGGCCCTGCGCAATCCTAGAGATCGTTTCGGCAACCAGGGCGCCGGCCAGCCACAGTACGGGTGGCAGGAAGAAAATCTTAAGCGTCCAACCGAGGATTATTTGTCCGATTGTGGGTAGGAGGACGGTGTAGAACACGGGCCGGCCGTCTTCCAACGAGTAGAACACGCGTTGGGAGAACAAGATGACGACTGCTCCGGCAAGCCCGGGCAGCATGATGACGAGCGCATCGGCGTAGGCCGCCATGTGTTCCATCGGGTTTGTGGGGCCGAGGATCTGGAAGATCGGAATCGCGGCGGCCCCCAGGATCGCGGCCAGCCACATGGTCAACAGCAGTGAGGAACGGATGCCCAGCTGGTAGTTGCGCACCATCTCCCTCTGATTGCCGTCAGCAGCCGCCGACGCGATCCGTGTGAACAAGGCCGTCGCGATCGACACCGAGATGATGGACTGCGGCAACATGTAAACGGTGAAAGTAATACCCATCGCGGCGGTGGACGCGGCAAAAATACCGCTCTCGGCACTCCATGCGTTAGCCGCAGCCGCAATGTTCGACGTGGACAGGTAGCCGACCTGCCCGACGATCAAAGTGGCGAACACCCAGCCCGCAATCTTCGAGGCCTTGCCCAGCCCGGTGCCGCGGAAGTGGAAATCCAGACGCAGTTTCACGCCCGCCCTCCGCAATGGAATGATCAACAGCAACGCCTGCGCCATAACGCCCAAAGTGGCTGGGCCCGCCATCAAAGCGGTGCGCTGGAAGTCCCACACCGACGGGTCATTAACGTCGGAGGCCGTGCCGTACACGGCGATGAAAATGATCAGGCCAATGATCGCGATGACGTTGTTCGCAACAGGCATCCACATGTATGGGCCGAAAATGCCGCGTGCGTTTAGGAACTGTCCCAGTAGCGAATAGATGCCGTAGAAGAAGATCTGCGGCAAACACCAGATTGCGAACACGATTGCAAGCGACTTCCAACCCGGCGACATCAGGCCCGCGGTCAGGTTCACCAGGAGGCCGGCGGCCGCGACCATCGCGATCGTGAGCACGAACAGGATCAAACCCGCGAGGGTCAGCAGCCGGTTCACGTATGTGGAGCCCGACTTGGTCTTGAACGCCCTCACGATTTGGGGGACAAGAATCGCATCCAACAAACCGGCCGCCAGCAGGTTGAACACCGCGTTCGGCAGCGTATTGGCCACGTTAAACGCGTCGTTAGCGCCCGCCGCGCCAAGCGCGGCAAGCAACAGTGCGGTTCGTAAAAATCCGAGGCCGCGCGACAGCGTCGTCCCAACCGCCATGACCGCGGAGGACTTCAGCAAAGAGCTCTTTTTCGGATCGCCAATCGGCTGCTCATCCGCGCCGGGCGTGGTTTCTTCACTCATCACGACCTCCGTGGGTGTGGGTGGTGTCCGAGGTAGTTTCAGGCACGTCCGCGTCGCTGTCCGCATCCACGTCCGCGCCAGCGCCCGTATCCGCGCCAGTGTCCGTGTCCGCTCCCATGTGTACGTCAGCGTCCCTGTCCGCACCAGCGTCCGTGCCCGCGTCCGTACCCTTGTCCGCACCCGCGTCGGTGTCGCAGTCGGTGACGTCGACGCGGCGTCCTCGTTTGATTGTGCGCAGGATGCCCACGATCAGCAGGAGGGCGAGGAGGGCGGCGGCGACGGCCATGCCTTTGCTTTCCCATTCGGCGCGTACGCGTACGGTTAGTTGCGTGTTGTCGTCGATGATTAGCCCGTTGGGGCCTTTCACTTTGACCTGGATCGAAACATTACCGGACCCGACGGCGCGGACGGGAACTTCGACGACGGTTGAACTGTTTGCGGGGATTTGCACTTCGACGGGTTTGTCAACTTGGAGGCGCGGGTCGGATGGCAGCAGTTCCACGATGGTGTTTACGGGTTCGCCCAGCGTTGAACTGACGCGTACGGGCAGCCGCGCGGACCGGTCTAGCACGTTGATGGGTGCGGATTGTTCGACTTTTACGGAAGTGGCAAGTTGTCCGGCTTCTTCAACGACACCGTCGATGAGGGCGGAGCGTAGCTCAGGTTTTTGCCGCAGTGCTAGCGCGGATGCAAGTAGGACTCGCGAGCGTTGCTGCGCGACGATGCCGGTTGAGTCTTCCAGGGCAGATGTCATTGCGGCTGTGGATTCGATGGCTTCGCGTAGTGTGCGCACTTCGCTGTCCGTGATCGCACCCGTGGTTGGCACGAGGTCGGGCAGTGGTGTGCGTGGCACGGATTCGTCGGTGTTTGCAATGACGTCCTCGATGCCGAGTGGTTTTACCCATCGGTCCGAAAGTGCAGATTCGACGCGATCTTTGAGGGCGGGCTCTTCGGGGTTGCGCGCGGTCATGGCGACGAGTGTGCGCCCCATGTTTGGTAATTGCCGCGTGATGATCGCTGTGGTTGCGCGGAGCATTTGCTGAATGTCGAGTTCCTGATCCGCTCCCGCGGCCGGCATGGACAGCAGCTTGCTGAGCGTGTCGTGCGCTACCAGGACGTCTACGCCCTCATTTTCGAAAGCTACAGATTCGCCGGTTTCGACGTCGTAACGCGTCCACGTGGATGGGTCGTAGGTGAGGATTTCGATGGGGCCCAGGCCGGTTCCCCTGGAAATGATGGTTTGGTCGTTCCAGGTTTGTATGGTGGCGAGGTCGAGGCGCTCCGTGTCGGGGATGACGAAGGAGTCCAGTACTTCGATGCCGGCTTGGCTGGACACGTCTAGGTTTTCGGCGGACTTGGAGTCTTTAACGAGCTGTGTGAACTCTGACTGCGTGTTTAAGTGCGCGATTCCGGTGATGTCCGCGTCGGCTGCGGGCAGTGAAATCACGGGGTTTTTGACGACTTGCGCGAGTTCTTCGCTGAAGGTTTCAGTCTCCAGCAGTCCGGCGCCAACCGCGAGCGTGACCCCGTCTAAGCCGGCCAGCTGCATTGCCAGATCCTTTTGCGGCAGGGTCGGCAGCGAGGTTGACACGCCGCCGGACGTGTTCACAACGTCCTCCGACAGCGTCGAAACCACAGAAAGCGCGGTCGGTTCTACCTCGTATCCGGAATCCCACATGAAGATCGTGCGATCCGCAGCCCTGTTGTCGCCCGCGCTCGCGGCGACTTCAAGCCCGCGCGGCCCCCAGTTGAACGCGGATCCCAGCGGCAGATCCGCCTTGTCCACGGTGATCGTGAAAGGCTTCGACTTGCCGGCCTTCAAATCACCGAGCTCCGCAGTCGTAACGTACTGGCCGGGGAAACTTTCGGCCGCCAGGTAGTGCTCCATTTGCGGGATCGTGACCAGCGAATCCGCGCGCAGGTACACGTTTAACTCGACGTCCTTCAGGTCCTCCTCTTTGGAGGTCACCGCGCCAGAAATGCGCACCTTTTCTTCGTCAGTTAGAACTCGGGGTTCCAAATTATTGATTTTGAGGGCGAAGTCGGGTTCCTCGGCCTCCGAGTTAAAGTCATCTTGAACCGGCGCGGCGGGTAGCGAAGCTGGGGTGGCACCAACGCCCCGTGATGCCGGCCGCGAGGCGGTGGATGTTTGCGCGGACTCCCGCGCGTCCAGCCCCGCAACGCCCTCACTGCCGGTCGCCGACTGAAGGCCCGCGATGGCGGCGCCGGACATTGAAACTGGCATTGCGAGGGTCATCACCAGGACCGCGAATATTTGAAGAAGTCGTCTCATGGGCGAGTTTCAGGGTAGAGCAGGTCGAGGGCGATAGCTACGACCCGGCGCTCGTTAGGGTACGCCAGTCGTTTAGACACTTCGGATAGAGGGAACCAGGCTGCGTCCTCGGCCTCTTGATCCGGGTCGTTTTCGACGGTGATTTCTCCTTCTACAAACTCCAAAAGGTAGTGGTGAACAACTTTGTGGACCCGGCGGTCGCCGGAGGAAAACCAGTAGTCAATCGAGGCTAGCGGCGACACGATGTTGCCAAGGATGCCGGTTTCTTCCGCGATTTCGCGGGTAGCGGCACTTTCGGCTGATTCGCCGTGTTCAAGGTGGCCCTTCGGCAGGCACCACTCAATTTTGCCGGCCCGATTCCGCCGGGCAATGACAGCCACGTATGGTTTTCCGTTTTCAACTTTGACGACGAGGCCGCCCGCGGAAGTCTCATCAACAACATGCAGGCGCGAAGTTTGCACGGCTAGGGACCGCGCAACGAAACGTCTGCGCGGTGGGCGTGGAACTGCCGCTTTGCGGTTGTGCTTGTGGCCTGCCATGTCCCTACTCTATGACGTGGCGAGTCTGATATACCGAATTGTGTGCTTTCGTGGCACCCTTATAAGGATGGTAAAGCACGAAGATACGAACCAACCGAAGCCCACGCACTCCGGCGCAAGTATTGAGAAATCGCTTGAAGCGGTCGGATGTCAGGACACCGACAGGCTCCTTAAAAACGCCGAGGACGCGCTGACACGCCTACCCGAGTCTATTTTCGAACTAGGACGTGTCTTTAGTCGCGCGGGTTTTGAGCTTTCCCTGGTTGGCGGCCCGGTCCGTGACGCTTTCCTGGCGTTGACTCCGCATGATTTTGATCTCACCACTAACGCGCGCCCTGACGACACCGAGCGGCTGCTTGGCCAGTGGGGTGATACCACGTGGGCGGTTGGTAAGGCGTTTGGGACGATCGGTGCGCGCAAGGGCGACCTGATTGTTGAGGTGACGACGTATCGCACCGAAGAGTACGACATGGATTCGCGCAAGCCGCAGGTTGAATACGGTGACACGTTGGAGGGCGACCTGACACGCCGCGACTTCACAGTCAATGCGTGCGCGATGACCCTGCCGGATCTTGAGTTGGTTGATCCGCACGGTGGCCTGCAAGACCTGGCCGACGCGGTCTTGCGCACTCCCGTAACCGCCGCGCAGTCTTTTGACGACGACCCGCTTCGTATCATGCGTGCCGCCAGGTTCAGCGCCCAGTTGGGTATTGATGTTTCCGAGGACGTAATGAGGGCGATGGCTGACCAAGCTCACCGCCTTGAAATCGTGTCGGCTGAGCGTATCCGCGCCGAGTTTGAACGCCTGATGATTTCACCCAAACCGCGCCGCGGCCTGGAACTCATGGTCCACACCGGGGTTGCGGACATCGTCCTACCCGAACTTTCCAACCTGCAGGATCTGAAGGATGAGCATAACCGTCACAAGGACGTTTACGAGCACACCCTGACCGTCCTCGAACACGCAATCGCCCTTGAAAGTGGGCCGGATGGACCCGTTCCGGGGCCTGACTTTGTGCTGCGTTTCGCGGCTATCATGCACGATATTGGCAAGCCGGACACGCGCAGATTCGAACCGGACGGGACCGTCACGTTCCACCACCACGAAGTCGTGGGCGCAAAAATGACGCGCAAACGCATGCGCGACCTCAAGTTCGACAAGGCCACCACCAAGGCCGTTGTAGAACTCGTGCGCCTGCACCAGCGTTTCCACGGTTACGGCGAGCAAAAGTGGTCGGACTCCGCGGTCCGCCGCTACGTGAGCGACGCGGGCCCCTACCTGGAACACCTGCACCGCCTGACCAGGGCGGACTGCACCACGCGTAACCGCCGCAAGTCCGCGTACCTGCAGGCCGCGTACGACGACCTCGAAAACCGTATCCACGAGTTGGAAAAGCAAGAAGAGCTGGACGCCATCCGCCCCGACCTCGACGGCAAACAAATCATGGAGGCCCTAGACCTCAAACCCGGGCCGGAAGTTGGCCGCGCATACAAGTACCTACTCGCACTGCGCATGGAACACGGGCCGCTTGGTGAACAGCGTGCGCGTGAAGAATTACTCAAGTGGTGGGAATCCGCGCGCTAAACAGGCACACTTGAAGAAGATATATGTTTGAGGACGTAGTTTGCTCGCGGTTTGGTAACAGCCTCCCCTCAATGTGACTCATCAGATCGGCTACGCAGCACGTAACTCAGCTTGAAGGAAAGGTGTGAACAGATGGCGGATAGTCGCGACTCTAAGAATGGCAAGAGGCCTGCCCGCACGGGTTCGGGCCTGCCGTCGCGCCGTTCGATCCACCACCCCGGCTCCGGGGCGTCCGCAAGCACCGGGCGTAGCGGCACGAGTGGCGCCAACAAGCCGAGCACACGGCGCAAGCAGACAAAGAAGAGTGGCAAAAATAAGAGCTCCGTGGGACGCAAGGTTGGCCTCGGCTTCCTATTCGCATTCCTGATCGCCATCATTTTGGCGGCGGCGAGCTTCATCTTCGCGTACGCCACAATCAAAGTTCCCGAACCCGGCGAGTTCGCCCTCGCGCAAAAAACGACCGTGTATTACGCGGATGGGGAAACCGAACTGGGAACATTCGCGGAGATTGACCGCACGATCATCGACGCGTCAACGATCCCCGACCACGTGGGCCACGCCGTGGTTGCGTCAGAAGACCGCACATTCTTTACCAACTCGGGTATTGACCTGAAGGGTATTGCCCGCGCAATGGTGAACAACCTGCGCGGTGGCGACCTGCAGGGCGCGTCCACACTTTCACAACAGTACGTTGAGCGCTACTACCTGGACACGACCACCAGTTACGTGGGCAAAATGAAAGAGGCGATCCTGGCGCTGAAGATCAACCAGCAGCAGTCCAAGGATCAGATCCTCGAAAACTACCTGAACACCATTTACTTTGGGCGCGGCGCCTACGGCATTGAAGAAGCGTCCAAGAAATACTTTGGCCACAGCGCCTCGGAGTTGACGTTAAGCGAGTCCGCCCTCCTGGCCGGAATTATTCCCGCCCCGTCCGCGTGGGATCCCGCGGTGGATCCGCAAATGGCGCAGCAGCGTTTCGAACGCGTGTTGACGCTCATGGTGGAGGACGGTTGGATCACGCAACAACAGGCTGACGAAGCCGAGTTCCCCGAGGTCGTTGAAGCTACCGGGAACTCGTCGATGACGGGCTGGCGAGGCCACCTCATGCAGCAGATCCGCACCGAAATTGAGGAGCGCGCGGGCATCACCGCGGAGGATCTTGACTCCGGCGGTTACGCCATCGTCTCCACGCTGGACAAGGACCTGCAGGCAAACGCGGTGGAGGCCGTCCAGTCGATTCCCGACGACCACGACCCGAACCTGCAAATCGCACTGTCGTCCATTAACCCTGAAAATGGCGAAATTTACGCCGAATACGCGGGCGGCGACTACCAGAAACGCCAGTCGAACTCGGTCACGCAAGACATTGCGATGGCCGGTTCGACCATGAAACCGTTTGGCCTGTTGGCATACATGGAAGAGGGCGGAACGCTCAAAGACATGTACAACGGCAACTCGCCGCTCAAGATCACCGACAATCGCACGGGCGAAGAGACGCCGCCGCTGTCGAACTACGCGGACCTGTCATTTGGATACGTGAACATGCTTCGCTCCACGGCCCTGTCGATCAACACGTCCTACGTGGGTATGAACAACGAGATGGGCCCTGAAAAGACGCGTGAAACCGCGGTTCGCCTGGGTATTCCCGAAGAGACCGCCGGCCTGGATGACACGTTGCGAAACATTTTGGGATCCGCGTCGCCGCACAATATTGACTTAACGAGGGCGTACTCGACCATCGCGTCCGGTGGCATGAGGACGACGCCGCACATTGTTCGCACGGTCAGCAAGATTGACGGCACCCAGGTGTACCAGGGGCCGACCGCTGCGGAGCGTGAGTTCTCCGCGGAAACCGTGTCCGCAATGCTTCCCGCCCTGCAGGCTGCCGCCGAGTGGGGGTCAGCTGAAAAAGCATCCGCGATTGGCCGCCCGGTTGGCGCGAAGACGGGATCTTCAGAAGAAAACCGGTCCGCCCAGTTCGCCGGGTTCATTCCGCAAATGGCCACGGTCGTCACGATGTACCAAACCTCTGATGACGGTTCGGAGCAGACGATCACCCCGTTTGGCGGCGAATACGAGATCACGGGTTCAACGTGGCCGGGCACGATCTGGCAGACGTTCATGCTGAAGGCGATCGAAAAGTTCGAGGTTCAAGACTTCGACTGGTACAGGCCCGACTACCGCGAGTCCGTGTTCGACACCTACGTGCCGCCCACGGAGCCACCCACGGAGGAGCCGACCACCGAGGAGCCCACGGAAGAAGAAACCGAGGCGCCCGAACCCACGGACCCGCCTGAACCCAGTGAGGAAACCGAGCCTCAAGACCAGCCGAACGGGCCCCCGGAGCAAGGCGACAACCCCGACCAGAACGCGGGCGCCAACCCCGGTGCGAATCCCGGCGGCAACCCGGGCCGGGGCCAAGGCCGCCAGTAGCGTCGTAGTGAGCCGGCGCGGCCACGCCGCCCCGGCGGGGCCAACCATCCGCACGACCGCACGCACCGGCCGCGCAAGCGTAGGCATAGCGTACACAGAAAAGCAGCCTCGTCCTCGTAAATTATTTTCACGAGGGCGAGGCTGCCTAACTATCAACTTCCGCTTCGTCTAAAACTAGACTCGCGGAAAAGCAGTTACTTGGCGGTAACGCGAACCTTCAGACGTGCGCTGACCTCCGGGTGGAGGTTGACGGTTACGTTGTAGTCGCCAACATACTTGATGGCCTTCTCGATGACGATCTTGCGACGGTCAACAACAATGCCGTTCGATTCCTTCAGAGCCGAAGCAATATCGCCCGTGGACACGGCGCCGTAAAGAGCGTCGGTCGGGGAGGCGAGCTTCAGGATCTCAACAAAGGGGATCTCCTGAATCTGGTCGCGAACCTCGCGAGCCTCATCAACACTGGCGATCTCCTTGGAACGAGCACGTTCAGCGATCTTATCCAGAGCCTTCTGAGCGCCCGGAGTCCAACGCTCCGCAAGACGGCGCGGAACCAGGTAGTTACGAGCGTAACCGTCCTTAACGGTCACAACCTCGCCGGCTACGCCAAGGTTCGGGACATCGTGAGTCAAAATAAGCTTTGCCATTGGTGTCTCCTCCCTTTAGCGTCCAGAGCTCGAGTACGGCAGCAGGGCCATCTCGCGAGCGTTCTTGATTGCCTTAGCGATCTTGCGCTGTTCCTGAACGGACACGCCAGTCACGCGACGAGCACGGATCTTGCCGCGGTCCGAAATGAACTTGCGCAGCAAAGCGGTGTCCTTGTAATCGATCTTCTCAATCTTGGCGGACCGCAACGGGTTCGCCTTCTTCTTAATCGGCTTATTGCGAAGTTGAGGCTTCGCCATGGTGTCTCCTAAAAATCACACGCACAGGCACACTGTGCAAAAGTTGGTGAGCAAAGTTTGAGCTAAGCGAGCGCCCAGCAGTTGTCCTGCCAAGCACGCCCTCAAAAATGATGGAGCTTAGAACGGAGGCTCGTTATCGAACGCGGTTGCACCGCCCGTGGCCCACGGGTCGTCAGCCGACCCGCCTTGAGCCGCGTTGTAACCGGCACCGCCAGCCTGACCGCCACCGTAGGTTTGGCCACCAAAGTTCGAACCAGCATCCTGGTTCATACCGCCCTGGTTGTAGCCACCCTGGCCGCCCCCAAAGTTGGAGGGGTTACGGTTGATCTGCGCGCGAGCGTAGCGAAGCGACGGGCCGACCTCGTCGACCTGAAGCTCCATAACGGTGCGCTGCTGGCCGTCACGCGTCTCGTAAGAGCGCTGCTGGAGACGTCCTTGGACAATCACGCGGGTTCCCTTGGTTAGGGAGTCTGCCACGTTTTCCGCAATGTCACGCCAAACGGAGCAGCGCATGAACAGGGTTTCCCCGTCCTTCCACTGTCCGGAGTTGCGATCGTAGGTGCGCGGGGTTGACGCAACCGTGAAGTTGGCAACCGGTGCACCCGATGCGGTGTAGCGAAGTTCCGGGTCGGCAGTTAGGTTGCCGACAATGGTCACAATGGTATCTCCAGCCATCTTTGGCTCCTCAGACTCTCAGCTCAGATAAGCGAGTAGTTGTTACGCTTCCGGGCGCAGCAGCTTGGTGCGCATAACGGTTTCGTTCAGCGACAGCAGTCGGTTGATTTCCTGGGCGACGTCCGGCGTCGTGGTCATGTTTACGACGACGTAGATACCCTCGGACTGCTTCTCGATCTCGTAAGCAAGGCGGCGCTTGCCCCAAATGTCGACGTTCTCAACAGTTCCGCCAGCCTCAGTTACGTTGCTGAGTAGCTTCTCCATCGAGGGGCCGACAGTGCGCTCATCAACAGTGGGATTGAAAATCACCATCAGTTCGTAGGCACGCATGTTTCCCCACCTCCTCTGGTCTATTCGGTCACGGAACTTCCGTGACAGGAGGGATATGCGATTCGATCCGCGCTTTGCGGACCGGCTATCAATGCTACCGCTCCGGGGCGAACTTCTCTACAGTCGTTCAAAAAATTGTGAGCAACTTCAGCGGTTACGCGTCTTCTTTGTCGGTGAGGTTCATCCATTTGGTGCCGCGAGCGCGCAGTCCGGTTGTGAGGGCGCGCGCCGCCATGAACAGTCCGGCGAATGCTATCCACACCCAGACGAGCGCGGTGGTTTGTTGGTCTACGGAGAGGCCGGTGGCTGCCGTTCCGGGGCCGCCTGCTACTTGGTCGAAGTAGGTGACGATGGCCCAGAGGGCGGGCAGGTATGCCACGAGGGTTAGGACGCCCGCGATGGCGAGGTATCGGTTGTCGCCCGCACCGATGAGCACGCCGTCCATCATGAATACGAAGCCGGCGAGTACTTGGAAGGCGCCCGCGACCCACAGGCCGCGCATGGCGGCGTGGTGCATTTGCGGGTCGGTGCCGAAGATCCACGGCAGGAACGGCGAGGTCACAATCAGGATGACGCCAATCAGCGCGCCCGTTCCCACGCCCCACAGTGTGATGCGTTTTAGCAGTGCGTGTGTTTGTTTGGGATTGTTTTGCCCCAGCGAATACCCGATGAGCGCCTGCGCGGAGATTCCGAGCGCGTCCAGCGCGAAAGCCGCGAAGCTCCACACCGTGTTTACAACCTGGTGGCCCGCCAGTGCGATTGCGCCCGCGCGCGTCACTGCCGCTACGGTTGCCAAAATCGCAAGTCGCAAAGTGAGCGTCCTAATCAGCAACGGGATCCCCGCGACCGTTGCTTCGGATAGTCCACCAAATGAGGGCGTGAGGTCGACGTCGTGTCGGCGTGCCCCTCGAACCACCACGATTACCAGGGCCAGGCCCATGAGTGTCTGTGAAATCGCGGTGCCGAGCCCCGACCCGGCGATCCCCATGTCGAGGCCGTAGATTAGGAACGCGTTTAAACCGGCGTTCACCGCGGCGCCCGCGGTGGCGACGTACAGCGGTGTCTTGGTGTCTAAAAGTCCGCGCAGTGTTCCGGTTGCCGCCAGAACTACCAGCATGCCAACCAAACCGGGGGCCGAGTACTGCAGGTAGTCCATCGCGTGGGGGACTACGACCGGGTCGGGGTCGAACCACACCACGATTTGTTTGGCCCACAGAATCATGCCGGTTGCTACGACGACACCGAGGATTAGTGCCAGCCACATTGCGTCGATTCCAGCTTTTAACCCTTCGGCAACCTTGCCCGCACCCACAGCGCGTGACGTTATCGAAGTTGTGGAGTACGCCAAGAAAATGAAGATGCCTACCGCGGTCATCAAGATCGTGGATGAAAGCGCCAGCCCGGCGAGTTGTTCCGTTCCCAGGTGGCCGACCATGGCAGAATCAATAGTTCTGAAAAGTGGTTCGGCAATGAGGGCGCCAAGCGCTGGGATAGCTAGGTTTAATATCTGACGGTTCAGGTTAGAACCCTCAAGTGAGGGTTGAGACTTACTTGAACCCTCGGCAGACCTATCCACTTAACCTCCCGGTAACTTTCAATCCACAGACTGTGTAAAAGGCTGTGGACAATTTACCCCAAATTTTAGGCAATGCTCGTGGACGACGTTGACACGGCGTCATAATAATCCACAAGTTATCCACAGTTTCTACACAATCCACAGCACTTATCCACAGTTTTTGCACAACTTATCAACATTTAGGGTTATGGAATGTTTCAAGTTGGGGGTACCGTAGCCATGATTGCATTTCGACGCGCGTGCGCGCACACGCGCGTAAGTTATCCACATTTGCACCCAGATGCTGGGGATTTCGTGGATAAGTGCCGGTTAGTTTCATCCGTTTTCTTTGGAAGGTAGGTGCAAGTTGGCGGACAAGTCGGGCTTTGAACGCACCCCTCCACAGGACCTTGAAGCGGAGCAGTCGGTACTCGGTTCGATGATGCTGTCCAAGGACGCAGTCAACGACGTGATTGAGGCTATCGACGGGTCGGACTATTACCTCCCCGTTCACGAGATCATCCACAACACGATCATGGAGTTGTACTCGCGCGGCGAACCCATCGACACGCTGACCGTCGCCGGGGAGCTAAAACGCGCGGGCAATCTTTCCCGCCTGCAAGATCCGACCTACCTGCACACGCTGGTCGCATCGGTACCAACAGCCGCAAACGCGGGATACTACGCGCGCATCGTCCGCGAACGCGCCCAACTTCGCCGCCTGGTTCAGGCCGGCACCAGGATCGTCCAGCTGGGATACGCCGAAGCCGGCGGCGACGTGGACGACATTGTGGATGCCGCCCAGTCCGAGATTTACGCCGTGTCCGAACGGCGCAACACCACCGACTACGTTGTACTCGGTGACATCGCCGACCCGCTGCTGACCCAGCTGGATGAGATCCAACAAAACAAGGGGTCTTCTAAAGGCGTACCGACAGGCATTCGCGACCTCGATCATCTAACAACCGGACTGCAACCGGGACAGATGATTATTGTTGCGGCCAGGCCCGCAATGGGTAAATCAACGCTGGCCATGAACTTCATGCGCGCAGCCGCGGTCCACTCAAACATCACGTCGGTCATTTTCTCGCTGGAAATGTCACGCGACGAGATCGGCATGCGCCTACTCGCCGCCGAGGCTGGCGTGCACTTTGGAAAAATGCGGCGCGGCGACATGGATGAGCGCGACTGGACGCGCCTTTCCAAGACAATCTCGCACATATCCAGCGCCCCGCTGTTCATTGACGACTCGCCAAACATGGCGATGAATGAGATCCGCTCCAAGTGCAGGCGGCTAAAGCAACAGCACAACCTGGGCCTTGTGGTCGTGGACTACCTGCAGCTCATGTCCTCGGGTAAAAGGGTGGAGTCGCGTCAGCAGGAAGTCTCCGAGTTCTCGCGTTCACTAAAACTTCTGGCAAAAGAACTAGAGATCCCCGTTGTCGCGGTCGCCCAGCTAAACCGCGGACCCGAACAGCGCACCGACAAGAAACCCATGATGGCCGACCTTCGCGAATCCGGCTCGCTAGAGCAAGACGCGGACGTCATCATCTTGCTACACCGGCCCGACTACTACGAACCCGAAGAGCGCCCCGGCGAAGCCGACATCATCGTCGCCAAGCACCGTAACGGAGAGACCGGCTCAATCGCAGTTGCCTTCCAAGGCCACTACGCGCGGTTCGTAGACATGGCCCACGAATAGCCCGCTCGCCCTCCCGCGCAATACGCATACACACGCGCCAGCATGGCCGTAAAGCCTTGCAAAACCGCGCAAAGTTCGCCCTCACAAAATACTGTGACTGACAACATCTGCAAAAATGTCATTAAAAGTTGAGGGTTCCACACGCTAGGCGCACACTGGAAACATGACTACGCAAGGTGTTGCTCCGAAGCCTCCGGTGGGATACAGGCCGCCGTGGGAAACTTCGCGCGCTTCGCAAACGCACGACAACCAGGTGCGCCCAAACCAGTTGACCCCAGAAGAGAGGGCGCGCCGCTCAAAGGTACGCAAAGCCGCCCCCAGGTGCCCACTGCGCCCAGGTGAACCGTGCACGCTATGTCAACCCTTCGTCACGGGCCCGCAAGACTGCCAAACCGTTCGAGTCGTCATGGAAGACCCGGAACTGCGCGCAATCCTGGCTGAAAAGAGGCGCGCCTACAACGAACGCATTCGAGCCCGCCGCGCTCAAAACGCGGACTAAGTGTTGCGCAAGCGTTAACGGTGCGTATAAAAGAAGTTAATCCCCGCAAGGGGCGTCTACGTTACGAACGAGGTCTACATGTCTTCGGAGAATCCATCAAAGGCCCTAGTCGTCGCCGGCAATGAAGCAACCGGCGGGGCTGGCATCCAGGTTGACCTAAAAACCTTCCACCAGCTGGGGGTTTACGGCGCGGGTGCCGTCACCTGCATCGTTTCCTTCGACCCCAAGAACGATTGGGCGCACCGTTTCGTGCCCATCGACGCGCAGGTCATTAAGGATCAGGTCGAGGCCGCAACCGGCACCTGGGACCTTGACACCGTGAAGATCGGCATGCTCGGTACCGTCGCAACCATCGACGCCGTCAACGAGGCGCTTTCAAAGCAGGAGTGGAAGAACGTCGTCCTCGACCCCGTCCTTATTTGTAAGGGACAAGAAGAGGGCGATGCTCACGACACCGACGAAGCGCTAAAGGAAAAGATCCTCCCGCTGGCAACCGTGGTTACGCCGAACCTTTTCGAGACCTCCGCACTTTCCGGCATGGTTATCAAGAATGAGGACGACCTGGCTAAGGCTGCGATGAAGATTGGTGAATCCGGCCCCAAGTACGTCCTGGCCAAGGGCGGCATGCAACTGCCCGGCGACGAGGCCGTCGACCTTTTGTGGGATGGCGAAAAGATCACGCGCTACGCGTCCCCCAAGGTGGGCGACGAGCGTCCGACCGGCGCCGGCTGCACCCTGGCGGCTGCGATCACCGCGGAGCTCGCTAAGGGCTCCGACATTTACGACGCCGTCCGCACCGCGAAGGAACTTGTCACCCGCGGCATTGAGGGTCGCCTGTCCGCGCACACCCCGTTCGACGCCGTCTGGCAACAAGCCTAAAGTGCCACGCGGGTTAATCCCGCGTCCGGTTCGAGCGAATCGGATCCGGTAGCCGGGTCAGGTAGCCGGATCTGGCGAAACGCTTTTAGTAAAGGGCCGCTGCAGTTTGCAGCGGCCCTTTCGCGTGCGCGCAACCGGGTAGCGCGCAGAGATTGCGCTACGCTGTGCGCTCGCGGCCACACGGCGGCGGGTGTGCGGGGCACTCGTGTTTCGCCCCGGCTAGGCCGAGCCCCGTGTCGCGCCGTGTGGCCGCGGGGTTTGCAAGCCCGCCCTCGTATATGAAGTTGGTTATTTCGATCACAAACACCATTTTTGGTGTTGATTTAATGCTCGCGCATTCCTATTCTGAATGCAGTCGTTCAAACTTGAACAAACAAGCTTTAGGCAGAACACAGGAGCAAAAAATGCAGTTCGGAATCTTCACCATTGGGGATGTCACCTACGATCCCGTAAACAACAAGATGCCCACCGCTAACGAGCGCATCAAGAACACCGTTGAGATGGCAAAGCACGCCGAAGAGGTAGGCTTTGACGTATTCGCAACCGGTCAGCACCACAACCCGCCGTTCGTAGCACCCGGCAACCCGCCGACGCTACTTGCATACCTGGCCGCGGAAACCGAAAAGATGATTCTGTCCACCGCGACCACGCTCATCACCACGATGGACCCGGTTCGCCTCGCCGAAGACTACGCGTACCTGCAGCACCTGGCTGACGGCCGCGTCGACCTCACGATGGGCCGCGGCAACACCGGCCCGGTCTACCCCTGGTTCGGCCGCGACATTCGCGAAGGCATTCCGCTAGCCATCGAAAACTACAACCTGCTTTACAGGCTGTGGAACGAAGACACCGTGAACTGGAGCGGCAAGTACCGCACGCCTCTGCAGAGCTTCAGCTCGATGCCCCGCCCGCTCGACGGCGTCGCCCCGTTCGTGTGGCACGGCTCGATCCGCAGCCCCGAAATCGCAGAGCAGGCCGCGTACTACGGTGACGGCTTCTTCCACAACAACATCTTCTGGACCAAGGACCACGTGCAGCGCATGGTGGCCCTGTACCGCCAGCGTTACGAATACTATGGTCACGGCAAGGCTGACGAAGCCTACGTCGCACTGGGTGGCCAGGCGTTCATGCGCAAGAACTCCCAGGACGCCGTGCGCGAGTTCCGCCCCTACTTCGACAACGCCCCCGTATACGGCCACGGCCCGTCCCTGGAGCAATACCAGGAAATGACGCCGCTAACCGTCGGCTCGCCGCAGGAAGTCATCGACCGCACCCTCGAGTTCCGCGAGTGGGTAGGCGACTACCAGCGTCAGATGTTCCTCATCGACCACGCGGGTCTGCCGCAAAAGATCGTCATGGAGCAGCTCGACTTGTGGGGCGAGGTCCTGCCCGTCCTGCGCAAGGAATTCGACGCCATGAAGCCCGCCAACGTTCCGGACGGCCCGACCCACGAGTTCCTCGTCGAGCGCGCCCGCGCCGGCAAGGCCCCCATCGCCGGTGGTGGCCCGGGCTCGCAAGCCGAAGCTGACCGTCAAGCCGCTGCTGAAAAGAAAGGTAAGTAAGGATCATGGCTGAATCTCAATCCCCCTCCATTAACGCAACCCGCGACCCGTTCACACCGCAGTCGCGCCGCATCGTGGTGGTAAGTGGCGGACTTTCCGAGTCGGCCTCCTCCTCCCGCCTTGCCCGGTCGCTCGCGGACGCCACGTCGGATGCGCTGTCCGCAATGGGCATTGGCGTTGACCTCGAGATTGTCGAGCTTCGTCCTCTTGCTACGGAAATCGCCGAAGCAATGATCACGATGAACGCGGCGCCCGCCCTCAAAAAGGCACTTGATGCGGTCGAGGGCGCTGACGGTATCATCGCGGTTTCGCCGACGTTCCAGGCGTCGTATTCGGGCCTGTTCAAGTCGTTCTGGGACCTGTTCGAAGATCCGATGCGCCACAAGCCGATTATGCTGGGTGCTACGGGAGGTTCCGCACGTCACTCGCTGATTATCGACTACGCGATGCGCCCGCTGTTCTCCTACCTGCGCATGGACATCATGCCGTCCGCTGTTTTCGCAGCGTCGGATGACTTCGGTGATGTGGTAGGAAAGAACGAGGGGACCCGCACCGCTCCGCTGCAAGAACGCGTTGTTCGCGCAGGCACCGAGTTCGCGCAGACCCTGTCCGAGCGGCCCGCCCTTGCGCGCGCTGAAAACGAAGACAAAGTCCTTAATGTGCAACCGTTCGAGGAGATGCTAAATGCCCTCCGATAGTGACTACGATCCCGAGTGTGAGGACGTAGCTGAGGCTCGCATAGATGCTTTGGAGGCGACCGGTTCCGGTGGGCCTGTGCCCGCCGGTTCCGGCGTAGCCGAGGCCGTGTCCCTGCAGCTATCTACTCGCAGCGATGAGGAGGCGCGTGTCGCCCTGTGGCGCGCGTGGCGTATCTACATTGAAACGACAGGCCGCATGCAAAGCGAGATCGACGCCGTCCTCCACAAGGGCGCCGGTATCGCGATTGCGGACTACAACCTGCTGCTACTTCTTACTGAAGCACCCGAGCGGCGCCTTCGCTTCAAGGAGCTAGCCCAGCGCATGTCGTTTTCGAAGTCGCGTCTTTCCTACCAGATTCGCAGCCTCGAAAAGCGTGGCCTTATCAGTAGGGAGGCCGTTGAGGGCGATGCCCGCGGCCTTGACGTGCAGCTAACGCAAGAGGGTATGCAGACCTTTAAGAAGGCGGCTCGCTTGCATGAAAAGCACGTGCAGGCGCTCATGTTCGACTCCATCTCTTTGCAGGAGGCCGAGGTTTTAGAGCGCATCTTTACTCGAGTCGCTAAGAAACTACTTTAGTGCGCCGCTATCCAAGTCAGCCCGACACTGATCCGTCAGTGTCGGGCTGATTTCATATATGTTTCATGGGTTGTCGAATAACAAAACGTCAACATAATCTAATGAATGCAAAATAACTGTATGCACATGTCAATGAAGACGCGTTATATCAAGGTTTGGACGATGCTGAACCTTTAACCAGCGGGGCCCTGCCTAGCATGGACATATGGTCGAGGTAAGAATTCACGGCCGCGGTGGGCAAGGTGTCGTCACTGCCGCGGACTTATTGGCAATGGCGGCATTTGAAGACGGCCATCACGCGCAAGCGTTTCCATCATTTGGTTCGGAACGCACGGGCGCGCCGGTCGTGTCTTACTGCAGGATCCGCGATACGAGCATCCGCAGTCGCGAACCGGTACTGGAACCGGACCTGATTATTGTTCAGGATCCCACCCTGCTTCCCATCATGGACGTTTTCTCCGGTCTTAAACCGAACGGGTTTGGGCTTATCAACTCTGCAAAACCACTCGCAGAACTGGGCCTTAAAGACCTTGAAGATAGTTACGCGCCGGGCCACATCGTGGCTATTCCCGCGGCGGATATTGCGCGCGAGCATTTGGGACGCCCCCTGCCGAACGCCGTCCTTCTAGGTGGCGTGTCAGCGCTGACGCAAATCGTTCGGTTGGAATCAGTACTTGATGCAATCGGAGGGCGTTTTAGCGGCAAGGTGGCCGCGGCAAACCAGGCGGCCGCGAAGGCTGCGTACGACCTCGTTTCGGAAATGAAGGAACAATATGCTTGAGCAAATTGAAGGCTCCCAAGCGATGGCGAAGGCTGTTGCAGCCTGTCGTCCCGAAGTAATCAGTGCCTACCCCATCAGCCCGCAAACGCACATTGTGGAAGCCCTGTCCGCCCTCGTGAAATCAGGAAAACTTCCAAACTGTGAATACGTGAACGTGGAGTCGGAATTCTCCGCAATGTCGGCGTGCATTGGCGCATCCGCAGTGGGCGCGAGGGCGTACACGGCAACTGCTTCGCAGGGCCTTTTGTACATGGTTGAGGCCGTTTACAACGCTTCCGGCCTGGGGTTGCCCATCGTGATGACGGTTGCGAACCGCGCGATTGGTGCTCCTATTAACATTTGGAACGATCACACTGACGCGATGAGTCAGCGCGATTCCGGATGGTTGCAACTGTACGCGGAGAACAACCAGGAGGCCGCGGACCTGCACGTCCAGGCGTTCCGCATTGCCGAGGAGCTTTCGCTGCCGGTCATGGTCTGCATGGACGGTTTCATCTTGACGCACGCGGTTGAACAGGTAGATGTGCCCGAGCGCGAACAAGTTGAGAAGTTCCTGCCGCCCTACGAGCCGCGCCAGGTGCTGGACCCCGAAGACCCCGTTTCGATCGGCGCGATGGTCGGCCCCGAAGCGTTCACCGAGGTTCGCTACCTCGCGCACGCCAAGCAGCTGCAAGCCCTGGAGCTCATCCCGCAGGTACAAAAAGAGTTCCAGGAAGTATTCGGCCGCGATTCGGGCGGCCTGGTCCGTCCCTACAAGTGCGAAGACGCCGAGACGATCATCGTTGCGCTCGGATCCGTCCTCGGAACAATTAAGGACGTTGTGGATGAACGACGCGAGAAGGGCGAAAAGATCGGCGTCCTTGGAATCACGTCATTCCGTCCGTTCCCCAGCGAACAGGTACGCGAAATCCTGAAGGACGCGGACCGTTTCATCGTTTTGGAAAAGGCATTCTCGGTAGGTATCGGCGGCATTGTTTCATCGCACTGCCGCGCGGCACTTCGCGGTTTGAACTTCACCTGCCACGAACTCATCGCAGGGCTCGGTGGCCGCAACATTACGGCCGCATCGCTGAACAACTACCTGGATCACGCGGTCGTAGACGATGTTGCAGACACGACCTTCCTAGACCTGGACAAGGAACTCGTTGAACGCGAACTGGAGCGCGAGGCGAAGGTTCGCCGCTCGGGATCTCCGGCTGAAAACATCATCCGCGACATGCAAGATCGCGTGAACGCAAAGCTAAACCTCGAAGTTTCAAAGAAGGCGGATAAATAATGACCACGCTGTCGCAACCCGAGCGGGAACAACGCAGTGTCGATCTGGGCATGCCCCAGACCCGCCAGACGGAAATCCCCGCACGCGAAAAAGTAAAGTTCTACCAAGTTGGCTCCTACGCCGTCGGTAACCGCCTAGCTGAAGAGCAACTACGCGCGGTCCAGTCCGACCCGAACCGCTACAACTCCCTAACTTCCGGCCACCGCGCCTGCCAGGGATGCGGTGAGGCACTGGGTGCCCGCTACGCACTGGACACCGCGATGCGCGCAACCAACAAAGACATGGTTGCAATCAACGCGACCGGCTGTCTGGAAGTGTTCTCCACCCCGTACCCCGAAACGTCGTGGACCATCCCGTGGCTGCACTCGCTGTTCGGCAACGCGGCCGCGGTCGCGTCCGGCGCGGCCGCCGCAATGAAGGCCAAGGGTCGGTCCACTCGCGTGGTCGCCCAGGGTGGTGACGGCGGCACGGTCGACATTGGTTTCGGCCCCCTGTCGGGCATGATGGAGCGCAACGACGACGTGCTCTACATTTGCTACGACAACGAGGCGTACATGAACACGGGCGTGCAACGCTCCGGCGCAACCCCGCCCACCGCGCGCACCGCCACAACTCAGCCGGTCGGCCCGAACCCGGGCAACGAGTGGGGCAAGGGCAAAGACATGGCTCGCATCGCCATGGCCCACGAGATCCCCTACGTTGCCACCGCAACCGTGGCTGACCTGCGCGACCTCGAATACAAGGTAAATAAGGCAATGCAGTTCCGCGGCGCACGCTACATTCACGTGCTTGTGCCCTGCCCGCTGGGATGGGGATCCGCGTCGAACCTGACGATCAAACTGGCACGGCTCGCGGTTCAAACGGGTATTTTCCCCGTTTACGAGGCCGAGTATGGCGAGATCACTTCGGTTATGAAGCTGCGCCGCCCAACCCCTGTCGAGGAGTACTTAAGGCCGCAACGCCGTTTCGCGCACCTGTTTAAGAAGGGTGGGGATCCGGAGTCGATCCGCCGCATCCAGGCGGGTGCCGACCGTAACATTCGCCGTTACAACCTGGTGGATGACGAGGATTACGACCTCGCAACTGAAAACTACGTCGAGTTTGAACAAGCCCGTTACGGATTCCGCAAGCCCGTTGGTGAGGCCGAAGAACAGGCCGGAGCCAGTGGCGCAACGGAACAGACTGCATCGGATACGACGACCAAACGTTTCTCGGCAAATCCGCAAACTATCGCGGATTCGGCAGACAACATTAAAGCCGGCGAGGGCGCTGGTGAAGCGGACGTGCAAGGACAGAACTGACAATGACTGAAAAAACTGATGTGACAAATGAGGCCGTAGACGTGTCGGCAGCAACCCGAGCTGACAGTACGTCTGGTGCGCCGAATGGGGCGGACTCTAAGCCCTTTGCAATCACTTTGGACGTGGGGTCGTCTTTGGCGAACGAAACCGGGTCGTGGCGCACTGAGCGTCCGATCTACGTGGACTTGCTGCCCCCGTGTAATAAGGCGTGCCCGGCTGGTGAGAATGTTCAGCAGTGGCTGTATCACGCGGAGGAGGGCGACTACGAGTCCGCGTGGCGCGAGATCATGGTGAACAACCCGATGCCCGCGGTGATGGGGCGCGTGTGCTACCACCCGTGCCAAACCATGTGTAACCGCGGCAAGGTTGACGAGACGGTTGGTATTAACTCGGTTGAGCGTTTCCTGGGCGATAAGGCGCTTAAGGAGGGTTGGACTGTCGACCAGGTTAACGAGGACACGGGTAAGAACGTGCTGATTGTTGGCGCGGGCCCGTCCGGCCTGTCGGCCGCGTACCACCTGCGTCGTTTCGGCCATAACGTGACGATTTATGAGGCTGGCCCGATGGCTGGCGGCATGATGCGTTTTGGCATCCCGTCGTACCGTTTGCCGCGAAATATTCTCGAGGGCGAAATCAAGCGCATTGAGGACATGGGCGTCAACATTGTTTTGAATAAGAAGGTTGACAATGTTGAGGACGTGAAGGACGACTTCGACGCGGTATTCCTAGCGGTTGGTGCTCACATTGGTAAGCGCGCTTACGTTCCGGCGGGCGAGTCGGCAAAGATTATGGACGCGGTTTCCATGCTTTCCGAGGTCGAGACCGGTGATAAGCCGCTGCTGGGCCGTCGCGTTGTGGTTTACGGTGGTGGCAACACGGCTGTTGATGCTGCCCGCACCGCGCGCCGTTTGGGCGCGGAAGAGGCTGTGATTTTGTACCGCCGCACCCGCGACCGCATGCCTGCCCATGATTCTGAGGTCCGTGAGGCTGAGGAAGAGGGCATCATGATGCGCTGGCTGTCAACGGTTAAGCACGTTGACGGCGGTTCGATCACGATCGAGAAGATGGAGCTGGATGAGAAGGGCTTCCCGCAGCCGACCGGCGAGTTCGAGGAGCTTGGCGCTGACTCTCTGATTATGGCTTTGGGTCAAGAGGCTGACCTGTCTTTGATTGAGAATGCTGAGGGAATCGAAATCAAGGATGGCGTCGTCGAGGTCGACAGGCAGATGATGACCGGCCTTGAGGGCGTGTTTGCTGGCGGCGACATGGTTCCGTCGGAGCGCACGGTGACTGTCGCTATTGGCCACGGTAAGAAGGCGGCCCGCTACATTGATGCTTACTTGCGCGGGTCGGAGTACCATCCGAAGCCCAAGCATGATGATGCGAGCTTTGACCGCATGACGACTTGGTACTACGCGGATGCGCCGCGTCGTATTCGCGCTCGCCTTGAGGGCCCGCGTCGTGCGTCCACGTTCGATGAGGTCGTGCAGGGTCTGGATGAGGAATCGGCACTGTTTGAGGCTCGCCGTTGCATGTCGTGCGGTAACTGTTTCGGCTGTGACAACTGCTTCGGCGTGTGCCCTGACAACGCGATCACGAAGATTAAGCCCGGCGAGTACGAGTTCAAGTACGACTACTGCAAGGGTTGCGGTATTTGTGCTGAAGAGTGCCCGTGCGGTGCCATCTCGATGATCCCCGAGGAGGTTTAACCTTTAACCGCCGCGCAGGCGGACAGGTGTGAGTGGCCCCTGAAGTTGGATTCGTCCAACTTCAGGGGCCGTCCTCATTTATATAAATTCCCCGCGTGGCCAACGCCCGTGGCGGCCGGATTTTCGCCCACTGTTAGAGGCCGCGCGCACGGCTGGCGCCGCGCGGTTGCTAAGCTTCAAGGGTGAAGCAACTGCAGTCCATATCTATCGTCGTTCCTTGCTACAACGAGGAGGGGTCGCTGAGGCGCCTGGCCGCCCAGCTGCAAACGAGCCTGGAGTCGGCGGGCTACTCGTGGAATCTGATCCTGGTTGACGACGGGTCGCGCGACGACACCGCGCGGATTATCACCGAACTTGCCCAGCAGCACGCCCACATCAAAGGTGTGTTGCTGTCGCGAAACTTCGGTAAAGAATCCGCGATGCTCGCGGGCCTCACCTACGCGGATGGCGACGCGACGCTCATCATGGATGCGGACATGCAGCACCCTCCGCAGCTGGTGCCGCAGCTCGTTGAAAAAATGGTTGAAACCGGTGCCGACCAGGTGGTAGCAATCCGCGACCGCGTAGGCGATTCCAGGTTCCGATCCGCCCTCGCACGCCTTTATTACAAGATTGCAAATAGATTAATGGAGGACGTTGAGCTAATCGATGGGGCTGGCGACTTCCGCCTGCTTTCGCGCCGTGCTGTGGAAACACTGCTGGCGTTGGACGAGCGGCAGCGGTTTTCGAAGGGCTTGTTCTCTTGGATTGGGTACCCGACAGAGACGATTAGGTACGCGAATCAGGCGTCGAATAGAGAGCGGTCAACGTGGTCGTTTAGTTCGCTACTCGACTACGGGATGGACGGCATCATGTCGTTCAACGCGAAGCCCCTCCGAGTTGTCGCAGTCATCGGCGGGATCGGGTTCGCGATAGCGTTTATTTACTTCATCTGGGTACTAGTGCAGTGGGCGTTGAACGGCGTTGACGCGCCCGGATACATTACGATGATCGCCTCGGTCATCGGATTTGGCGGCATCCAGCTTCTAGCTCTCGGTGTCATCGGAGAGTACGTGGGCCGCATATATCGAGAGGTCAAAGCCCGCCCTCATTTTGTCGTCAAAGACGAGCTGGGCTTCTAACGCCCGCGTTGAACTTCCCACTTAACATAACACCTACTTCCCACAGTGTTATGTTGAGTGTTAAGTAAGTGGGAAGTTGGCAAGCGGCGCCGACTACCAAGTAGGCTCGGTGGACGCCTCTTTTAGTCCAGCTTTTTGACCGTTCTGAACTGACTCGACCATTCCTGGGATCGACTGAAGGTACAGGGTCTCTTGGACTGAGATCCACGTGTCTTCGCTTATTAACACCGCATTTTTTCGTTTACCGACTATAACAATAGGGTCATCTACGCCACTGAACCCAGCGATAATTTGCTCCAGATTCACAGCGGCATCCTCGGCTGTAATAGTCCTCATGTCGACAACGTATGCAATAACGAGTCGCACATCAATACCCTCGTGTCTGATCCTTCCATGTGGAGGGCGAAATCCGGATGCGCATCGAGCCTTAACTTCCCACTTAACATAACACTAACTTCCCACAGTGTTATGTTAAGTGTTATGTTTGGTGTTGAGCTAGGTTAGGCGGGTGCTCAATGGATGTTGAAAATATTGTTCTCAATCTAAGGATGCTGGGCAAGGACGACCAGACTGTCGAAGCTAAAGAGGGTGTGGGAAAGTCGATTCTTGAAACTCTTAGCGCATTTGCCAACAGCGGGGGAGGCATTGTTCTTGTAGGCATATCCGAGTCGCAAGGGTTTCAGATAGTTCCAGGTTTTGACGCCAAGCAGGCGGCTGACCAAATCCGAGACCGCGGAGAGCAAATCACCCCTCCGGTACGTCCAACCATATCGATCGTGCCTTTTGAAGGTGGCGATCTCGTAGTTGCCGAAGTTGATGGATTCCCATCGCAGGATAAACCGGCATACGTTACTAATCGCGGTATGTACGGGGGTAGCTTTCAGCGTGTTGGGGATGCAGATATTAGGTTAACCCAGTACGAGGTTGACCGAATGCGTGAAGAACGCACGCAACCTCGTTGGGACGAGCAACCTGTTCCGGGCGCTCGCCTTGCCGATTTGAATTCCGGGATGTTGGAGAGTTTTGTCGCTAAACAACGGTCTAGCAGACCGAAAACGTTTGCCGATGGAGACACCGTTGCCCTACAGAGGTTGAGGGTGCTTCGTGGTGAGGAGCTAACGCTTGCCGCGCTACTTGCTATGGGGGACTACCCGCAGGAGTACTATCCGCGACTTACAGTTGCGTTCTCGGTCTACCCTGGAACATCAAAGGGTGACGTTACTACTGGATTTCGCTTCCTGGATCGAAAGACTGTGAGCGGTTCGATTCCAGAAATTGTAGAGACAACTGTAGAACTTGTTTCTAACAATATGCGCTCAGGTGCTTTGATTGGAGATGTTTTCCGTAAGGAAATACAAGACTATCCCCTGGTGGCTGTCAGAGAAGCGATAGTTAATGCGTTAATGCACCGAGACTATTCTGAGCAGTCTCAGGGGAGTCAGGTTCAGGTGAACATGTTTGTAGATCGCCTTGAAATCATGAGTCCGGGTGGTCTTTATGGTGGGGTCACGCTGCAAACATTGGGGGAGGTAGGGGCTAGTTCAACCCGAAACCAGCGTTTAGCCACATTCCTTGAATCTGTAGAGTTCCCCGGAGGAGGCATAGTTGCTGAAGGTCGTGGCACAGGACTTGCCGTTATCGGAAAGTCATTGGCAGAAAACCTGCAACCCGAGCCTAGTTTTAGAGCTGATCTAAATAGTTTCACCATTACTTTCTATAGGCGTCGTGTAGCACCTCAAGAAAAATACGCGACTGCTGAAGATCGTGTCCGGCAGGTGTTTAGCGGAGTCGAATCCGCGTCCACAACCGAACTCGTTAGCGAAACAGGGCTCAGCCGAACTGCGGTTCAAAAAGCAATCAACAAACTGATCGATGAAGATTTCCTAGAGCCCACAGAGCCGCATAGAAGTCCCAGACAACGGTATCGAAGACTGTAAACAGCGGAGTCTACGCGTGCGCGTTGAACTTCCCACTGGACATAACACTAGCTTCCCACAGTGTTATGTTAAGTGTTAAGTAAGTGGCATGAGGAAGGGTGATCACATGGGCCAACACGAAGTTGAGTTCGAAGGCGCTCGCGGGCTGAAACTCGCCGGCATCTTGGACACGCCCGAAGGGGCCGTCAAAACGTGGGCTGTGATCGCGCATTGTTTCACGTGCAACAAATCAGTTCCCGCGGTGTCACGCATTGCAAAGTCGCTGAACAAGCTCGGTATTGGCGTGCTCCGGTTCGACTTCGCCGGCCTCGGAGCATCCGCTGGAAAGTTCACGGAATCAACATTTTCCGCGGACGTTGAAGACCTAAAAGCGGCTTGTAAATGGATGGAGGGCGAAGGCCGAACCCCAAAGCTTTTGATTGGCCATTCGCTCGGCGGCGCGGCGGTGCTCGCAGCCGCGGGAGACATCCCCTCGGTCGTAGCGGTCGCCACCATTGCGGCGCCCTCCGACCCCGGACACGTTGCGGAACTACTAAAAGACCGACTAGCGCCCGTCTACGAAGCCGGCGTTGCCGAAATCCAAATAGCCGGCCACACGATGATGGTGGGGGCGCCCCTATTTGACGACCTGACGAGCCAAAACGAGCATCACGAGCGCATCCGGAACCTGAATGCCGCGCTACTGGTGATGCACTCGCCGCAAGACAGGGTGGTAGATATCCACAACGCGATGGATATCTACCGAACCGCTGAAATGCCGAAGAGCTTCATCGCCTTTGACGGCGCCGATCACCTTATGACAAAAAAGGGCGTCGCAGCGTGGGCGGGCGAAATGATCGCCGCGTGGGCCTCACGCTACGTGAGCGACCTATAACCTGCTAGCCAAAATCTGGTCTGCACTAGCAACAATCGCACTAATCACCTCAGCGTCACCCGCAAGTGAGGGCGCAACAAACTCCAAAACCGCAGCCGCATCCTCCTCAACAGACCTACCAACCAGGCCCGTCACACGGTCCGCATACGCGTCCTTCACCGGTGCGCCGTGACCCTGCAGGTGCAACATCCATGCCGCAACCGCCCTCACCGCGCCCGCCGGCAGCTCGCCCTCATTACGCAATCGCACGAGTGTAGGCGAAATTCGAACCGGGATCTTCTGCGAACCATCATGCGCGATCTGAGCCAACAGGTGACGAATATTCGGGTTCTCGTAGCGTTCAATTAGAGCCTTCGCGTACTCCTCCCACTCAACAGACAACCCAGAACCCGCTTCGGACCACCACTGCTCGACCCAAGACCGAACAGTCGCATCCGCAATCGCCTCACCAACCGTTTCAAACCCCAGAATCGACCCCGCGTAAGCCATCAGCGAATGCGAACCATTCAGCATCCACAGTTTGCGTTGCTCAAAAGGTTCAACATCCTCCACAACCTGCGCTCCGGCCGACTCCCAGTCGGGACGACCAGCGGGAAAATCACCAGAAATAACCCACTCGCTAAACGGTTCCGTCGGCACCGGGGAAGCGTCCAGGTAGCCCTGCGCGCGTTCGACCTCGTCGCGCTCATCATCAGTCGTCGCGGGCGTAATACGATCCACCATGCAGGTCGCCCACGCGACATTGTCGGCCGCCCACTCCAAAATTGACGAGTCCACTGCCTTTGCCGCATCCTTAACGACCCTCGAAAACGCGGAACCATTATCCGGAATGTTGTCGCACGGCAACACCGTCAACTTCGTCGCTCCAGAAATCCTACGAGCAAGCAACCCCGCCAAAATGCGCGCCGGCGCAGTCGACACCCGCAACGACTTCACATCATCAACGCTGTAGTCACCGCCCTCCACCAGGCCCTTCAACGCAGCGAGGTCGCTAGCAACGTCCTCATTTTCAACATCCAACGACCCATCATCGCGCCGGCAGTAGCCCGCCTCGGTGACGGTCGAAGTTACCACCGCCAAATCCTCGGATGTGAAGTACTCGATTAACTGTGCAAAATCGGACGCGGGGTGGACGCGCGAAAGTGAAGAAATGACCTCGAATGAATCACCCTCATTACCCTTCGTAACAAGCGTGTACAGGCCATCTTGCGGTTCGAGTAGTTCCGCCATCGTTGGGCGCCGCCCCGTAAATGCTGCAATCCCCCAGTCGTTCGCGTCGCTAGCGTGCTCGGTGTACCACGCCTGGTGCGCGCGAGTGAAGTTCCCCAAACCTATGTGCACCATCTTGATAGGTGCGGCGGGACGGCCGTGCGATTCACGCGTTAACTTAGGTGCGCTCATAGTTTGAATACCTTTCGCGGCTGAGTGGTTACAAGATCGACGGCAACTTCCAAAGCTTCATCCATCTGCAGGCGGTGCTCCGCGACAAGCGATCCAAGGAACGCTGAATCTACGCGGCGTGACACGTCGTGACGGGCCGGAATGGAACAGTACGCGCGAGTGTCATCAATGAACCCGCTCGTCTTGTAAAACCCTGCGTAACCCGTAACCGCGCGCCGGTACCGCATGATCGCATCGGCTTCATCGATAAACCACCAGGGAGCGCCCACGTAAAGGCCACGATAGTAGCCTGCCAGCGGCGCTAGCTCGCGTGAATACGTGGTTTCGTCAATCGTGAAAACAACCAGTTGGAAGTTGTCGTGGTTGCCGTACTCCGCGAGGATTGGCTGCAACGCCCTCGAAAATTCAACTGAATGAGGCACGTCGCCGCCCACATCCGCACCGTATTTCGCAAAAGCGTGCGGGTCGTGATTTCGAACCACCGCGGGATGCATTGTCATTACGAGGCCGTCTTCAACCGCTAGGCGCGCCTGGTCGTTTACCATGTGCCTGCGCAAAGCATCGCCCTCCGCAACAGAAATTTCCCCCTTGAGGGCGGACTTGTACAGGCGCTCCGCTTCAGTGTCGCTAAGGCGTTCGCAACGCGCGTCCGCGTGAGAGTGGTCTGTTGAAACCGCGCCGCGCTCCTTGAAGTAGAGGCGGCGAGTGCGCATGGCTTCTAAGTGCCCCTTGTAACTGGAGACATCAACGTCCGCCACTTCGCCTAACTTGTGTGTCAGGTCCACCCAGCCTTCACGGGCGGGCTCCAAGTACTTGTCGGGGCGGAACGTGGGCATGACGCGGCCGTCCCAGTCGGGATCATCCGCTAGCTGCTGGTGCTTCGCCAAGTCGTCGCAAGGGTCGTCCGTAGTCGCAAGGGCTTCGATGTTGAACCGCTTGTAAAGCGCTCGTGGACGATACTCCGGCTGTTCAATGCACACTTGAATTTGGTCGTAAATCTGGTCGGCGGTTTCCGCAGAAGGGCGGACTTTAACTCCGAACACGTCGTGGAACTCCGACTCGAACCAGAACTGCACGGGCGTTCCGCGCAGGTACTTCCAGTTCTCGCACAGCAGTCGAAAAGCTGCCCTTGACTGCTCTTCGGAAATCTTAGAGCCCACCGGAACACCCAGATCAGCCAGTTCTACTCCCGCGGCTCCGTGCAACATCCGGTTCGTGTAATGATCCGGGGTTAAAAGTAGCGATGTGGGGTCGGAAAATGGAATGTCGTCGGCTATCCACTCGACGGGCACATGCCCGTGCGGAGAGATAATCGGCAGATCCTTCACGGCTTCGTAAAGCTCGCGGGTAATATCTCGAGTCTTCGGGTCGGCCGGAAATAGCCGATCGGGGTGCGGGTTCAAGGGCTTTGGAGACATAAATTACTCGCTTTCGACAATGAAATCGGGGTCAGAACTTAGGGTGTGCGGGTCCAACGCTCTCTCGAAGTACGAGTTTCATTGGAACCACTTGCGTTTCAGCCACAGGCGTACTCCTGTGACGCAGTTGCGATATAAGGGTTCTCGCTGCGCGGGCACCTATCTTTGCTGAAGGTGGACCAATCGACGACAGCGATGGTGTTGTGAAAAAGGAGGCTACCGAGTTATCAAATCCGATCACTGAAACTGCTTCAGGAACCTCAAAACCACGCGTTTGCACGGCCTTAATAAACCCGATAGCAATCACGTCGTTGTAGCAAACCACAGCCGACGTTGGGCTTTGCAGCCATGCTTTCGCGCCTCTAACACCGCCTTCCAGCGTGGGACTGTTAGGTCCCACCCTGCGCAGGTGCAGACCAAACTGTTCGCAAGATTTAGCTAGCGCCCTCCATCGCATGCCGTCCGCCCACGACGCTGCGGGGCCGGACAGGTACGTTACGCGTTGGTGGCCCAGGTCGCGTAAGTGTTCAACGGCTTCGTGAACCGCCTGGTCGGTGTCTGGAACAATGGAGGGGATACCGACGGCGTGACGATTTACCGCCACTACCGGTTTAACCTTCTTGATTTGGTTGATGGACGAGTCGCTCATCCTCGATGACGTCAAAACGATTCCGTCAACCAGGTGGAGGACTCGCTCGATAGCGCTGCGTTCCTGCTGGTCGTCCTCTTGCGAATCGATAAGCAGTACGGTGTAGCCGTTCTTGGTTGCTTCGATTTGAAAGCCGCGCATTGTTTGAGCGAACACGGGGTTTGAAATGTCGGCCACTACGAACGCTAATACGTTAGTGTCTTCCCCCAGGTCCGCACTGGTCACAGGTTTAGTGCGGTACCCGAGTTCGGCCGCAATCTCTCGGATTCGCTGCCCGGTTTGCGCGTTGACGCGTCCGGGTCTTGAAAACGCTCGAGAAACCGTGGAGGGAGCTACGCCCGCAACCTTCGCAACATCGTAAATGGTGATGCGTTTGGGTTGCTTTGGATTTTCTTCAGCAGAAGTCACGGTCGCTCACCTTCGCCCCCATGTCCAGGCCAGTTCGCACCCGAATACAGGCCACTTTCCGCGGCTGCGCACTGGGCGCGTGCCAGCGCAACGCGCTGTGGAACTGCGAGTACTTCAGCGAGCTTTTCGACGTCCACAAACTCTGCGGTTGCCTGCAGAATCTGGGTTTGCTCCCGGTTTGCTGAAATCTTTATGCGCACCGGATGGCCTTCTACCTGAACTGTTTGCCATTCGCGTTTGAGGACGCGGCGGTGTGCAGGTGCGGAAACTCTGGCTCCGATCGTCGACGTGTGATTCAAAAGCGCGTCAATCACCGCGTTTACGCTGTCTGCCTTGGCAAGGGCGCTGCACACGTGTGCGGGTCGCCCTTTTTTCATGATGACGGGAGTTAGCCACGCATCGAGGGCGCCGGCCTCCATCAGCTGGTCGATCACCGCCGGCCACACTCGCGGGTCCAGGTCGTCAACATTGGCGTCAACTTGGACAACCGTGTCGGAACCGGTGAACTGCGGCTCGGTGGGCTGCGTAGCACCCGTATCCGGTGAGGCGGGGCTTCCCACTACTGCGCGGAGGATCCCTGCCCTGTCTTGTCGCACTCGACTTCCCGCTCCGAAACCGACAGTGTCCAGCTTCATCGCTGGCATTGATCCGACTTTTGAACAGATCGCACGAATCAGGGTCATGCCGGTGGGGGTGCAAAGTTCTCCCACATCCTGTGGCCCACCCGCTTCGATTTCCCACCCGCGCGAAAGCTCAACCACGGCGGGAGGGGGCACCGTTAAAGTGCCGTGCATAGTTTGGATCGTCCCGGCACCCACTGCGACCTTTGAGGATGTCGCTTCACCGACCCGCAGCGTGCGAATCGCCTCGCAAACGCCAACAATGTCGCCAATAGAATCTAAAGCGCCTACTTCGTGGAAGTGGACAGATTCAACACTTGCCCCGTGAACCTTAGCTTCTGCAACGGCGAGACGAGTAAACGCTTCAACCGCTAGTTCCCGCGTGAAACCAGGAACGTCCTCGTGGTCGAGCATTGCTTTAATGTCGGAAAGGTGACGGGCCGGCGGATTAGGTTCGTCAGCAATTACGTCAATTTTGAGGGCGGAGAAGGCTCCGCGTTGGACTCGGCGTTGCTGCAAGTGAAGCTTGCCGGGGGCAATGATCTGCAGGACTCGTGCAACCGACCGGGCATCGGCGCCGGCATCGATGAGGGCGGCCAGGAGCATGTCGCCCGAAGCCCCCTCGGTGGCATCAATCCACAGTATGTTCTGGCTTTGTCCTTCGGGGGCTTGCCACAGATCGCCCGGCTCTATCGGCTCACCGGCCGGAACCTCATCCCCGTCCGCAGTGTGCACGTGCGGGTGGTGGTGGGTGTGCCCGTGCTCGTGCTTGCCGTGGCCGTGGGCATGTGGGTGCGCATGGTCGCCGTGGCTGTGGTGGTGCCCGGAAGGGCCGGTGGGAATATCATGCATGGTCGTCCTCCTCGACGATGTCATTGCGAGTCGTGCGCGATCCGGTGGCGGCGATCTGGGCGGCCAAATGTCCAGCGCCGTAACCGTTGTCAATGTTGACAACTCCAACTCCGGGTGCGCATGCGTTTAACATTCCAAGTAGCGCGGCAACGCCACCAAAAGCGGCTCCATAACCAACTGAAGTTGGCACGGCGACGACGGGGCACGCAACTAATCCCGCAACGACCGATGCCAGTGCGCCTTCCATGCCCGCAACAACGACGATCACGTCAGCTGACTCCAGCACATCTCGCCGCGACAGGATTCGATCCAATCCGGCCACGCCAACATCGACCAGTTCAACAACTTCGCGGCCCAAATAGCGTGCGGTCAAAGCGGCCTCCCGCGCGATCGGAACATCAGAAGTTCCCGCGCACGCGACGACTACGCGTCCTCCGCTAGGCTGGGGTGGTTGCGCTGGCCAGGCCAACAAGCGCGCGGTTTCGTCATACAGCGCGTCTGGCAGGACATCCAAAACGGCACGCGCATGCTCCGCGTTAGCCCGCGTAAAAAGTGCGCATCCAAGCTCGCCCTCACCGGCGTTAAAACGCTGCTTCCAAAGGCGCGCAATGTCGCGAACTTGCGATGCAGATTTGCCTTCGCAATAGATTGCCTCGGGGTAGCCGCGTCGCGCGAAACGCCCAAAGTCCAGGTTCGCGTCACTCATCATGACCTCGCGTCGTTTTACCCGCGTTCAAAATCGACAAAGTGAACGCGCCGGACCTAATCCCTTCCAGGTCAAGCGTCACGTGCTTGAATCCCGCGGCCTTAATTTCGTTCACGAGGGCGGACTTGCGATGCTGATCCAAAAGCAGGTCAAACTCTTCGGTGGGAACCTCGACTCGGGCGAGGTCCCCGTGATGTCGAACCCTGCAGTCGCTAAAGCCCGCGCGCAGCACGGCGTCTTCCGCGAGGTCAATCATCTTGAGCTTCTGTGCCGTCACCGCCTGGCCGTGCGGAATACGACTAGCCAGGCACGGAGCGGCCGGCTTATCCGCGCTTATCAGGCCAAAAGCCCGCGCAATGCTACGCACGTCCGCCTTAGTAGCCGACGCAGTCGCAAGCGGATAGAGCACACCGTGCTCACGCGCCGCCCTCCCGCCCGGCCTATCAATACGGGCGGCGTCATCGAGGTTCTCACCGTAAACCACAGGGCCAACACGGTGAGCATCCAGCACGCCCTCATCGAAACGGTTATAAAGTTCGTCTTTGCAAAAATAGCAACGATTCACGGGATTGCTAGCGTAGTTCGGATTCTCAAGCTCGCGGGTAACGACCTCGACAACTGCAAGGTCAAGCTGCTTCGCCTGGCGCAGTGCGAACGATTTTTCGCGGCGAGCAAGGGACGCGGAATCGCCCAGTAGTAAGACGGTGCGCTCACGGCCTACGGCTCGCGCCACCAGGGTTGCAAGGACGGAAGAGTCCACGCCTCCCGAATATGAAACCCCTACTCTAAGATCCGTCGCGGCGTTTTCCGACTCGTCGAGTGCCGTCGTAATCTGGGCTGCAACCGCGTCTGCAATCTTAGAAAGCTGCGCGGGCAAGTCTTGAAGCAGGTCGACCGCAGGAGCGTGAGTTAACGCGCTACTTAGGAGCATAAAATCACGCCTTGGTTCGGTCGACGGCAAGCCGGTGTAGTAGTTCGCCAGCTTGGGGGACGATCAGCGTGTCCGGATCGTTTTGGAGCTGATCAAAATCCACATCCGCCGGATCCATATAAACAAGGTTCACCGCTTCGACTTGTTCGCGTGGGATGGAGGTAGCCAAAATCACCTTGACCCGGTTTGATTCGACGCCCTCCTGCTCGTCGTACTCACCCATTCCGCGCAGGTGCGTAGAGTGGGCGAGTTCGCCCCACGGATGGTCCTTGAACTTGTCCCACTGTTTAACGAAGTAGTCGCGGCTGTGGTAGCCGATCTTCATGAGACCGGGGTGCATGTGCGACACTTCGGTAATGTGCGGGGCGTACAGGATCAACTCGCCACCGTCTGCAACGACGGGTTCGAGTTTGTAAAAGCCTTTTGCCGCAGTCCAGATGTCTTCATACATTGTGGGCATGATCGAGACAACGCGCTTGTACGCCTTGTCAACGTACTTAACGTGAACGTCTGCCGACACGTTAGCGCACGCTTCCCACGACGATTTGGAGTCGCCAAACGACACGAACTGAAGGTCTAAACTGCCGGGTTTCACAATCATTCCGAGCAGCAGTTTTTGCGATGGTACCAGGTCTGCAGCCGCGTCAATCATCTGGCGAACCGGCGTGATGCCGCGCGCGCCAATCATTTCGTAACTGGTGATCAATGCGCCCACCCAGTGCGACATGTCGATCACGTCATGACCGGACAGGCCCGGAAATAGGTACTTGTTGCCACCGGAAATGCCGACCACTTCGTGGGGGAGTACCGGCCCTAAAATCAGCGTGATGTCCGTGTCCACCACCATTTTGTTAACGAGGACGGTCATCGCCCGGTCCGTCAGGCGTCCGCCCGACAGTTCACTAATCCGTTCTTTCGGAATCGTGCCCAGGTTGGCGAAAGTTTCCTCTTCACGCCACGCGTGGTTGTAAATTTTCCAGCCGGGGTATTCGGATTCAAACTCGCCGGGCTTATTTCCCATGAGTTTTCCGATTGCTTCATCGGACATGTCATCGTGCGTGCCAAGCGCGATCACAACCCGCACGTCGCGCGGCCTGTCGCCCAGCGCCTCATAAACGTAGTGCGCCATCTTGTCTACGGGAGCGTGCCTTGTCCCATCGGGAACTACAAGAGTTACGCGTTTGCCGTCAAAATCGAAATTTCCTAATTGTTCGAGGACGAACGCGCGAATCTGTTCATCGGTCAGCACAACGTCCGCGCCGCCGACACTGGCGGCTTCCGGAAGCCCTGGATATAGATCAGTCATATCTTTACTGTGACCCCAATCTCTGGTTACTGCAACAAGTTGCCACTTTTTACCGTAAGAGGGCCGAGCAGATTTTTCTGCTCGGCCCAATTCCTGATGTTTTGCAAGCACGCCCTCGAAAATCGGAATCTACGCGGGCGACCGCATTTTAAGTTGAAGGATTTACCAAAAGGGATGAAGCGGCTACCTCAGCGTTGGACGCGGGCGTTGCCCTCCCAGATTGACCAAACCTGCGCTTCGTCGGCGGGCGAACCGTAATCGTTAACCGACGTTGCTGCCAGTGCGCCGGTTGCCCAACCAAACTGCATGCACTTCTCGGCCGGCCAGCCCTTCAGGATGCCGTAAAGCACGCCACCAATCGAACCGTCGCCACCGCCGATACGATCAATCACCTGAATATCGCGCAGGCTTCCGACGTAGAAGTCGTCATCGCCCCACAGGATCATGCCCCACTTGTGGTGGTTGGCATTAACAACTTCACGCAGCGACGTTCCAATGTACTGGGCCTTCGGATAAGCCTCCCGGATTCGGCCAATCATTTCCTTAAAAGCACCGATTTCCGCGTCGATATCTTCGCCCCCGGCCTCCGGCCCTTTAATGCCAAGGCAGAGCTGGAAGTCCTCTTCGTTGCCGTACAAAATGTCGCAGTGCGTGGCAATGTCGTGGAAAGCTTCGGACAGCTCGTCCTCGCGGCCCTTCCAAAACGATGCACGGTAGTTCAAATCGAACGAAACCATCGTGCCGTTTTCCTTAGCAACGCGGGCGATCTGAACGCAGAACTTAGATGTTTGCGGAGACAGTGCCGCAACGAGTCCGGACAGGTGGAGGATCTTCACGCCCTCGTCCTTGAACAGCTTGTCCAAGTCGAAGTCGTCCACGTCTAGCGTCAAACCGACTTCCCCGGCGCGGTCGTTCCACACGCGCGGTGCGCGACCTCCGAACCCAGAATCTGCAATGTTGAACTGGTGGCGGAATCCCCACGCGTCACCCTGCGGTTTGTCCGGGCCTTCAAACGCCATCCCGCGGGCACGCAAGTCAGCCTTAATGAAAGCCGAAATGGGTGATCCTTCAACAAAGTTTGTGAGAACCTTCGTCGGCATTCCCAAGTGGGACGCAACCGACGCTACGTTAGTTTCAGCCGAGGTGGCCTGCATGTAGTAGCGGTTCGAGGTGTGTACGGGCTGGCGGTTTTCTGGCGTAATGCGCACGCCGATCGAAGTGGGAACAACCATTGCCCACTTTGCGTCTTCACGTAGCTGCATTTTCTTAGGCCTCAACTTCCGGGCGGCCCTCTTGCGCCCACATAGTGTGGAAGGTGCCGTCCTTGTCGATCCGCTTGTAGGTGTGTGCGCCAAAGAAGTCGCGCTGGCCCTGAATCAGGGCGGCCGGCAGGCGCTCTGCGCGAACCCCGTCGTAGTAGGCCAGTGAGGACGAGAACACGGGGGTTGCAACCCCGTGCAACGCCGCCATCGACACCAGGCGACGCCAGTGCGGCAGTGCGCCAACGATCTTGTCGTAGAAGAAGTCATCCGCAATGAGCAGCGGCAGCTCGGCGTTCTTCTCGTAAGCCTTGGTGATGTCGTTTAGGAAGCGCGCGCGAATAATGCAGCCGCCCCTCCAAATCCGCGCCATGTCACCCAGCTTGATGTCCCAGTTGTATTCTTCGGCGGCAGCTTGAATCTCGTTGAAGCCCTGCGAGTATGCCACAATCTTCGACGCGTAAAGGGCCTGGCGGACGTCCTCGATGAACCCTTCACGATCCTCGATGTTCCAGTCCTCGGCCTTACCTTCAAAACCGCGAGCGGCTTCGCGCTGCTTCGGGGAGGACGACAGGCCGCGAGCAAACGTTGCCTCACCAATGCCGGTCACCGGCACGCCTAGCGACAGTGCGGTCTGAGTGGTCCAAGCGCCCGTGCCCTTCTGGCCCGCGGCGTCCACGATTAGGTCAACCAGCGGTTTACCCGTCTTGGCATCAACCTGGCGCAAAACTTCAACCGAAATCTCCATGAGGTACGAGTCCAGTTCGCCCTCGTTCCAACGTGCGAAAATGTCCGCAATCTCGGTGGGCTTCAAGCCCAGAGCCCGGCGCAGCAGGTCGTAGGCTTCGCCGATAACCTGCATGTCCGCGTACTCGATGCCGTTGTGGACCATCTTCACAAAGTGGCCCGCGCCGTCCTCACCAACGTGCGTGCAGCACGGCTCGCCGTCCACCTTCGCGGAAATCTTCTCTAGCATCGGGCCCAGACGGTCGTAGGATTCTTTAGATCCGCCCGGCATGATCGACGGGCCCCACAGGGCGCCCTCTTCACCACCGGAAACGCCGCAGCCAACGAAGTGCAACCCGCGTTCGCTCATTTCGCGTTCGCGGCGAATCGTGTCGGTAAACAGCGAGTTGCCAGCGTCGACGATGATGTCGCCTTCGTCCATGCGTTCGGCGAGTTGTTCAATAACCGCGTCGGTTGCCGCACCGGCTTTCACCATGATGATCGCGCAACGTGGCGGCGTCAGCGCGGCCACGAAGTCGTCGATTGATTCTGCCGCGATGAACTGTGCTTCTTCGCCGTACTTGTCCATTACGGCTTCAGTCTTTGCGGAGGTCCGGTTGTGGATTGCCACACGGTAACCGTTTCGCGCGAAGTTTCGGGCCAGATTACTGCCCATCACGCCCATGCCGGTTACGCCAATATCTGCAGATGCAGCCGCCGGGGTCTCGAGGGTCATTACTACTCCTTCAATGTCGCCTATCTACAGAGTGGTACATAACACGCCTCGCGACAACCAGTTGCCATCATTTGCGCCGATCGTGCCACAAAGCAGACTAATCGCGTGTTTTCTCAATAACCATACACGAGGGCGCCCCTGCTACGCGCTGCGAATACGGCGGTGGTGCCGGCTTGTTTGGGGTGTTTTTGCGCGTGAGGGCGTGCGGGTTTCCGCCCGGTGTTGCTTACGCGTTTTGGTGGGGTGTGCAGTTGGGTGGCAGAGGGCGGACTTCGTCGGTCCAAAACTCAGGCATCGGCCCGTCGTAGCCGCTGGGTACGTAGAGGCACGTGGGGTCGGATGCGAGCGGGTTGCGCGTGAGCGCGTACGCGGTGGACCGTGACCCGCCGCAGAAGTGGTTGTATTCGCACGCCCCGCATTTGCCTTCAAAGTCTTGCGGGCTTCGAAGCGCCCTCATGATTGGGGCGTCACGGTAAAGCTCGGCAAACGGTTTTTCCTTGATAGAGCCCACGTGGATTGGTAGGAATCCCGACGGGTACATGTCGCCCACGTGGTCGATGAAGGCGAACCCGGATCCGGAGTTAATCGCGAGCGGCGTGCGCGGGGGCCGCGGCTGTGAGGCGTGCTCGCCGAGTAGTCGTGTTGTTTCAGCGGTCAGCCAGTGGTAGAGCTCGCCGTGCTCAAACTCGCCACCCGTTTCAACGGCCTTCGCCCTCTGGAATGCAACGCGGCGATACTGCGGGGCTTCCGTCGTTTTAATCGCAATCCGATCGGACACGTCATGAAGCCAATGGAGGACGTCTTCGCGTTCGCGGGGGCTCATCGCATCAAGCTGCGCTCCGCGTCCGGTTGGAACCAGGAAGAACACGTACCACATGAACGCGTCCAACTCGATAGCTTTGGCCAGCATTGCGGGGGCTTCGTGAATGTTCCCCCTCGTGAGTGTCGTGTTGATCTGGAGACGGAATCCGACCTCCTTAATCAACTTCGTGGCCTCAATAGTCTTGTCGAATGTGCCCGTGATTCCGCGGAAATTGTCGTGCGTTTGCGCAGTCGCCCCATCCATGGACACCGACATTGCGCGGCCACCCGCGTCCTTCAACGCCTGCAGGCGCTCGCGGGTAAACAGTGGAGTGACCGACGGTGAAATCGACATTGACAGCCCCAAACTGCTGCCGTACTCGACAATCTCCACAAGGTCAGTGCGTTCGAAACAATCCCCACCAGTTAGGACCACGAGGGGTCGAGGACGCTCGTACTGCGCTAGTTGGCGAAGCAAGTCTTTGCCCTGCTCGGTGGTGAGTTGCAGCGGGTGCGCGTTGGGGTGAGCCTCCGCCCGACAGTGCTTGCAAACTAGTGCGCACGCGCGAGTGACCTCCCAGATAACAATGAAAGGTTTTTCACCCAGGTCGTGCTTGATTTCGCGGACGATAGCGCCGGGGCGTCCATCCGGTCGCCGCATGCTCCCAAGATCACCGGGATGCCCGCCCGGGTGACCTCCCGGATGCCCGCCCGGGTGCGTGTGGCTAACGTCAACTTCGGTCGGGTGTCCGTGGGGGTCCTGTACGTCCTGGGGGATTCCGTGCGGGTGCGCGGTGTGCGGGTGCGATGGCATAGCCACTCCTTCGTGAAAAAGTCGCTCCCAGTGTAAAACCGAAGACGCGCACTTCTTGAACACCGGTGTGGCCGTGCTTGACTCGACCCCCGCGAGGCCCGGTAACTCCCCGATTGTGGGCGGTTAGCTTGCGAACACAGTGAATCGGAATGAGTACAGCGAAGGCCGATATACGTGATTTCCGACTTCCACAATACGACCGTCTTCGGTGTAGGCAGTACGCTCCATGGTCAAAAGTGGCGCCTTGGTTTCCTCCGTGAGGATTTCCGCTTCTGCAGGCGTCGCCTGGCGTGCACCGATCTTTTGGCTAGCGGAAGCAATCTTAATGTTTCGCCTCGCGAAGCATTCGTACAGGCCTGACTCTTGCAACTCTTTCCACGTCGGCGCCAAATCCAGGGGCAGGTGGTTGGTCAAAATCGCCAAAGGCTGCCCGTCAACACTGCGCAGCCGTGACGAAAGCAGCACCCCGTCGCCTACTTCAAGCCCGAGCATCTGAGCTTCCTCCGGCCCGGCCTCAATAATCTCGTAAGAAAGTACGCGCGTCGAAGGCTTGTAGCCAGCCTCCACAAGATCATCGTTTAACGAGCTGAGCTCAAGCGGCCTGTGGATTTGCGACGGCGTAACGCGCGTCCCGACCCCGCGCCGCCTAGTTAGAAGCCCACGATTTACCAATTCTTGGAGGGCGCGGCGGGCAGTTGGCCTAGAAACCTCTAAACGCCGAGCCATAGAAATCTCGTCCTCAACAAGCTGTCCCGGAGCGATCTGACCCGAAATTATTGCGTGCTCTAACGGTTCAGAAATCTGCTGGTACAAAGGGACCGAACTGTCGCGGTCTATGTCAACCATTAGTTGGTATGGCTCGTCCATTGTCATTTCCTACAAACAAATCTGTGAGATGGCTAGATCCCGCCCAAAACCCTGCGGACAAAGCGGGACGATATATGAATAATTACCCTATTGAATAGTCAATTGTACAGTCATGACGGGGCGCGAGTGGCACATATGCGACCGGATTCGCAAAATGAGGTAGGACAAACGGGGCAGTGAACCATTTTCTTCGCGCTTCGACGCTTCGAAACCACTTACATCCCGCATGAAACCTGACACCAAATTTGTTCGAAGTGTTTGATTTTCACGGGTTTTCGTTAGGCTTGGAAGGTCGCGACGGTAGATAAAGGAATTTCTGGTGACAAGTTTTCTACGACCCACAGTTGTTAAGAAGAGCTTCGGCGCACTGTTGGCGGCGTGCCTGGTGAGTGCGGGCCTGGCGGCTTGTTCTCCGCAAGTGCCAACGCCACCCCAGACGCAACCCGAAGTGCAACCAGAACCCACCGAGCCCCAACCGGTCCCGGCGCAGACCGTCGCCTACTCAACCGATTTGGAAGCGTCAAGTAGTCTGTTCGCCGAATCGCCTGTTGCCATCGTTGCGGCAGGCGACGAGCTGGCCCAGGCCCGTGCTGCCGCCACCGCCCTCGCCCTGCGTGCCCCCATGCTTACTGTTCAAGACAACGCCGACGCGATCGCCGCAGAACTGCAGCGCTTGGGCGTTCAAACCGTGCTTGCCGTCGGGGATGTGACAGTGCCCGCCGCGGTTGACGTCATGGTCGACCCGGGCAGTTCCGCTGCGCTAACAGAAGTCGTCGGCAGCGAAGTTCAAACAGTGGAAACCGTCGGAGTTGGCGACCTGGTTGCGATGGACCCGGCGGCGCCCTCGGCCCCTGAAATTCCCACTTTAGAGCCGGGAACTTCCGAAACTTTCGCAGAATCTTCCCCCGAAAGTGCGGGTAGTAATGAGTCGGAAGACGCGGCCGACTCGCCAGCCGGCGACCCCGCTGAAGATACGCAGGAAGCCGCGGGGCGGCCGCGCATGGTTGAAGTGGGCCCGCTTGAAAAGGGCGAAGTTGGAATCGGGAACGAGGGCGCCGCCGTGTTCGCGACTGGAAATTCACCGCTCGGTGTGGTTGCAAACGCGCGGACGGCCGGCCTGGACCCGGTGGTGCTCCCGCAGGCGGACCCGCGGGCAACATCGGAGTCGATGACCCTGATGCGCGAGTCCGAAATCGCCGTCGGCCTGGGCCCCGACTTCGGCGGAACTGACCGCCTGCAAGTGACCGCCGAGCTGGCGGCGAATACCGAGGAGCTACCCGGCGGTGGGGGGCTCGTCTTCCCGGGGCGCCGAATGACGGCGCTGTACGGTCATCCGTGGGGAGGCGCCCTCGGCGTCCTTGGCGAACAAGGCGCGCAAGAGGCGGCCGCACTGGCAAAACAGTATGCGGAGCAGTATCAGCCGTTCAGCTCCCAGCAGGTGATTCCGGCGTTTGAAATCATCGCGACGGTAGCGGCCGGAGGCCCTGGCGACGATGGAAACTATTCGAACGTGACTCCCGCGCAGGACTTGGTTCCGTACATTGATGCGATTACGGAGGTCGGAGGCTACGCCATCTTGGATCTTCAGCCCGGCCGCGCCAGCCTGCTGGACCAGGCGAAAATCTACGAGGACCTGTTGAAACGCCCGAACGTCGGATTAGCGTTGGATCCGGAGTGGAAACTGTACGGCGATGAGGTTCCCCTCCAGCAAATCGGCCACATTGACGTGTCCGAAGCGAACGAGGTTTCCGAATGGCTCGCGACCCTAACCCGGCAAAATAACCTGCCGCAGAAGGTGTTCATGCTCCACCAGTTCCAACTGCAAATGATCCGAAACCGCGACCAGCTCAACACCGGCCACCCCGAACTCGCGATCGTCCTACACGCGGACGGTCACGGAACGCCCGGAATGAAGATGGACACGTGGAACGCGATGCGAGAAGGCCTGCCCGGCGGCGTGTGGATGGCGTGGAAAAATTTCATTGACGAGGACCAGCCCATGCTGAACCCGGAGCAAACCATGGGGGTTGAACCCAGCCCCTGGATCGTCTCATTCCAGTAGGTTCGCGCCACCCGCCGGCTGCGCTTTCCACGCGCCCCGCCTGCGCCTGTTTGGTCGGCCGTTAACGCACCCGGGCATCCTGCCCTCGCGCCCCGCCTGCGCCCTCGCGCCTCATACAACGAGGTAGATGGAAGAAATGATTGTCAGCACAATGACGATGGGTTCGAAGATCTTCTGATTCATGCGTTTGGCCAGCACGCGTCCCAGTAGGGCGCCTGTCAAGACTAGGGGTACCAACGCCAGGTCTAGTCGCAAGGTTGCGGGGTTTATCAACCCGATCGAGAACGAAAAAGGCAACTTGATCACGTTAATAATGAAGAAGAACCACGCCTGCGTTCCCAGGAACTTCAGCACCGGAAACCTCGCCCACAGGAAATACAGCGTCATTACCGGCCCGCCCGCGTTTGCCGCCATGGTCGTGAATCCGCCTAAAATCCCGTAAAAATAGCGGGGCAGTGCGCGCGTTGACAGACGTTCGTATTCGCCTTTCCCCGCGAGGGCGTCCCCGGGCTCGCCCTCAAAATCGGGACGAACGCGTGCCGACCCGCTGGCAGCAGCATTAATGCGCGAAGAGGAGCGGGCTTTCTTTCGGTACATGATTAGCAAAGTGAGGGCGGTCAGCGCTATAAGAATCCACCCAATCGAGCGGCGCATGATCAGATCGTCGGCCCACTGGAGGAACCACGCGCCAACCAGGATTCCGATAACAACGGTTGGGATAAGTCTGCGCAGGGTCGGCCAATGCGCGTCGTGACGGTACGTCCAAATCGCAATCAAATCCCCGGTGAGCAGCAGAACAAGCATGACCGCGGTTGACTCCCGCGCGGGAATCACCGCCGCGAAAATCGCGACCGACAGGGTAGCCAAACCCGGCAACGCCGTTTTTGACACGCCAATAAAGAACGCCGCCAACCCTATAAGTAACCACGCGTAGCCGGAAAGTTCGAACATATAACTAGCCTAGCCAAGTAGGGCAGCCGCATTGAGATCAGTCCTTCGTTTGGTCACTTAGTGGCTACCATTGGGACATGAGTTCCAGACCCACCCAGGATGACATCGCGCGCGAGGCCGGTGTTTCGCGCGGCCTTGTTTCTCTCGCGCTTTCCGGATCCAGCACGGTTGCCGACTCCACAAGGGAGCGCATTTTAGCGGTCGCCGAACGCCTGGGATACACGCGTAACCTCAGTGCGGCAATGCTCGCCGCCCGCACGTCCCCAATCGTGGGTATCGTACTTCCGAACCTGATGCACCCGTTCTTCGACTCGATGGTCTCCAGCATCCAAAGCGTCGCCGACGACCTTGGGAAAATGGCGTTCACCGCTATCCGCGGCGAAATGCAAACCAACGAGTCATGCGCCCTTGACTACTTCATCGGCCTTCGCGTCGGTGGAGCCGTCCTCGTTGCCCCCACGCTTCCCAAAGATCGGCTAATCGAGTACGGCACCAAAATCCCCACGTGCGTCATCGCCGGCGACGTCGTCGGCGGAACCATCGACTCTGTCTACATCGATGAGGATGCGGCCGCCAAGCTCGTCCTCACCCATCTAAACGAGGCGGGCTACGAAAAAATCGTGTTCTTCACTCGCGAAACCACCGCCGCCGACGAGCTCGTCCACCGCCGCGTCGAATCTTTCACATCCGCAGTTTCCGCCACCGGAGTCAAACCCGACGTGCGTGTCGTCCACGACGTTGACAGTTCCGTGCGAGATTTAATCCATGAGGGCGGGCCTCGAACTGCCATCGTGTGCTACAACGACCCGTTGGCTATGGACGTGGTCATGGCGGCCCGCGCCCTCGGGTTGGAGCCCGGCGCCGACATCGGTGTCGTGGGCTACGACAACACCTTCTACGCGGAAAAACCCGGCTATGACATCACTTCGATCGACCCCAAGCCCCACGAAATGGCCGCCGCCGCACTCGATTTTGTCACCTCGCGCGCCGAACAGCTGGCGTTAGACGCCCGCCACCACCTTGTGCAACCGGCACTCATCGTGCGCGGGTCAACGTCGCGGTAAAGTGCGGACCACTTCGGCCCGCACGCCGCTAGATCAGGTGCTGGGACAGGTTGGTTTGCTCCAAGTGCTCCTGGGTGGGTAGCACGTGCTGGGGAATGCCCGACGCGGCCTTTCGCACCGCGCGCGACACGAAGCGGGGGACACGCTCGTCGAAGACACCCGGAATGATGTAGTGCTTGGAGCGCTCCTCGTCAGAAATCACGCTGGCGATTGCGGTGGCGGTGACGCGCAGCAGCTCGGTGGTTACGGTCTTGATGTGCGCGTCCAAAATGCCGCGGAACAGGCCCGGGAATGCGAGCACGTTATTGATCTGATTCGGGAAGTCCGAACGCCCGGTTGCCACGATTTCGGCGTATTCAGCCGCGCCAATCGGGTCAACTTCAGGCGTAGGGTTGGCCAGCGCAAACACGATTGCGCGGTCCGCCATGACTTCCAGGTCTTTGGGCTCCAAAATGTCGCCGTGCGAAACGCCGATGAACACGTCGGCGTCCTTTAGGCCTTCCTTCAAAGTGCCCTTAACCAGGCGCGGGTTGGTCTGCTCCGCAAGCTCCTTGCGCGCCTCATTAAACCCGTCCGTTTCGTCGCGAGACAGCGCCCCATTTCGGCCGTACCCGACGATATCCTTAGCGCCCTGAGCCATCAGGAGCTTAATAATCGCAGTTCCGGCCGCCCCAACACCGGAAACCACGATGCGCACGTCCTCAATGTTCTTATCCACAACCTTCAGGGCGTTTAGTAGCGCCGCGAGGACGACGATGGCCGTCCCGTGCTGGTCGTCGTGGAACACCGGAATGTCAAGCTCTTCTTTCAACCGCGCTTCGATTTCGAAGCAACGCGGGGCGGAGATGTCTTCTAGGTTGATACCCCCGTATGCGGGCGCGATTGCCTTGACGATGCGGATGATCTCTTCGGTGTCTTTCGTGTCAAGCACGACCGGCCACGCGTCTACGCCACCAAACTGTTTGAACAGTACCGCCTTGCCTTCCATGACTGGCAGCGCGGCCTCGGGGCCAATGTCACCCATCCCTAAAACGGCGGTGCCATCGGTTACGACAGCCACCGAGTTTGCGCGCATCGTCAAAAAGTGCGACTTCATCGGAGCGTCGTGAATCGACTGGCACACCCTCGCCACGCCGGGGGTGTAAACCCTGGACAGGTCGGCGCGGTTGCGAATCGGCGCCTTGGGTTGCACCTGAATCTTGCCACCCACGTGCGCCAAGAAAGTAGCGTCAGAGATGGAAGTTAGATTAACGCCCTCAGTTTCGCGCAAGATACGCGCAATTTCACGACGATGCTCCGAGTCGCGCGCGTTGCACGTGAGGTCCAAAATCAGTTCGCCACGATCCGAGTCAGCCACATCCAGGCCCGTGATCGCCGCCCCCGTTTCGGTAATAAGGTCGATTACCCCGTTTAGTTTCACGCGAGTTTCATCAACAATCAGGCGAAATGACGCGGTGTAGGAGGGCGATACTCTCATTGGGGCTCCTTTGCCAGTACGGTTCACAGCTACCAAAAGTCGTGCGAAAACTCTCAGCGGCTTTCACTATACAAGCGCATGTGTGCACTCGCCCGGCCTGTCCGCCTACAGTGCGTGAGGGCGAGCCCGGTTGAACATAATCGCGCCGCCACCGGCGCGTACTGCAGGTTTGACTGGCGGTGACCTTCTGCCCGCTGGGAAGCAAAAGTGTGAGCTAAACTATTAAAGGCTTGTGCTGTAAGCCGTAAAGCGAAGCAAAATACAAGCTCAACTTCTCAAGAGTAGGACGTTTTCTGACGATGACAACGAAGTCGCAAAAGGTTCAACGCCCATCATCCCGACCTAGCGTAAGGCGCGGACCTAAGCGAAAGAATGGCCCCAAAGCGGTGGCCCAGAAGCAGACCTCCAAGGTGCAAAGGTTCGGCCAAATTGCGGCCGTGGTCGGTTTTATTCTTCCATTCCTCTTTGACATTCCCGGTCTGGACAATGTGGGCCAGCGGATGCTTTCCATCTTCCTCGCGGCCATCATGCTGTGGGTTACGGAAGCTATTCCACTTTCCGCCACCGCGGTGCTCGTGATTATGGCGGAGGTGCTCCTGGTTTCAGATCAGGCACTCCTGCCCGTAGCGGACGCAGCGCCGGCCTCGTCATCATTCTTTGCGGCACTTGCAAACCCTGTAATTATTTTGTTCCTGGGTGGCTTCATGCTTGCGGATGGAGCAGCGAAGTACGGTGTGGACCGCGCGATCGCGGCCGTCATGTTGAAGCCATTCCTGTCCTCGCCACGGTTCATGCTGATGGGCGTCATGCTGATTACCGCGGTGCTTTCCATGTTCATGTCCAACACGGCCACCACGGCCACAATGTTCGCCGTGTTCATGCCGGTTCTCGCGCAACTACCCAAGGGGAAGTCACGCACGGGCCTGGCGCTTTCAATCCCCGTCGCGGCGAACGTGGGTGGCATTGGAACACCCGTTGGTACGCCCCCGAACGCAATCGCGCTGGGTGCGCTCCAAAGCGCGGGCATTCACATCACGTTCGTGTCCTGGATGGCGCTCGCAATCCCGCTAATGCTAGTGGTCCTCGCGATTGCGTGGACTTGGCTGGCATTTGTCTACATGCCGTCCGATCTGAAGATCGACCTGGACCTGACCGCGAAGTTCGAAACCGGTCGCAACGCGGTCATCTTCTACGTGGTTGGCGGCATCACTATTGCGCTGTGGATGACCGAACCCCTGCACGGCATTTCTTCAAACACCGTCGGCTTCGTCCCCGTCGTTTTGCTGATGGTCAGCCAAGTGATGACGGGTGAAGACCTGAAGAGCCTGGACTGGCCCGTCTTGTGGCTGGTCGCGGGCGGTATTGCGCTCGGCATCGGCGTTGGATCCACGGGCCTGGACGCGTGGATCATCGGTTCGATCGACTGGGCGTCCGTGCCCGTAGCCCTGCTGCTCCTAGTGCTCGCCGGCGTTGGGTTCCTAATGTCGAACGTGATCTCGCACTCCGCCGCAGCTAACCTGTTGATTCCGCTCGGCATGGGGCTGGGCGCAACCGTTGCCGCCACGCCCTCTGAAATCGCGGTAGTCCTCGCGCTGGGCTGTTCACTCGGCATGTGTCTGCCGATTTCGACCCCGCCGAACGCAATCGCGTACTCCACCGGAGAGATCGGCACCCCGAAGATGGTCCAAACCGGCCTGGTTGTAGGCGTGTCGGGCACGATCCTACTAGCATTCATCATGCCGATTTACTGGTCTTTCTCAGGCTTGCTATGAGCCGGCAAACAAGCGTTTCAGGGCCGGGTTTCGAAGACGAGGACGACCTCGCGGCCGCTGTTAAAGAAGGCAGTACTCGCCGCGTTGCGGTCGCGTCGAACTCGCGGATGGGGGGTGACTCCGCGCGCTACGGCCTGCACATCCTAGTTGTTGCAGCCGACGAGGACGACTACTCGCGGCAAGCAGCCAAAGACCTAGACGGCCACTTGACCAACTGCGACGTGCGCGTAGCCAACGGTCTAGAAGGTGCCGCTAAAGCACTTGCCACGCAGTGCGACGACGAGGTCGAGTGCCTGGTCCCCGGCGTTATCATCACACCCCGGCTTGGCAAAGTTGACGAAGTTGTAGGCCGGCTCAAACAAAACCCGATACTAAACAAGTCGGGATTCGTCCTCCTGACCGATCAAAAGCGACACGACGACGTCGCAGAATCCGTCGGAGACGGGTCGCTCGTGTCCGTGGTCGCGGTTCCGTGGACGCAGCCGGCCATCGTTGACCAGATCACCGCGGTCATTGACCGCTGGCTGTTTAACAACCTGCCGGACGCGGAGATCACGCGGTCAGTTATCGGCGGAGACCCCTACGACGAGCCGCGCGCGGGCGACCTCCTGTACGGTCTGGACACTCCCGGTGAAACCGTTCAACGCGTACTACTTGAAGGCATCGAACGCATCCTCGGCCCGCGTCCGCGAATGATCCTGCCCGAAGGTGTGAACCTAACCCGCCAGGGGGAGTCTGTGGACGCCGTGTACCTGGTGCTCCGCGGATCCGTGGCGCTACACAGGTCCTCGCAGTTCGGTGACGTACTACTGCACCACGCTACATCCGGCCCCCTCATCGGCCTGGTGTCGCTCGCGCGCCAACAGCGCGCCCTCTTCACGTCCACAACCACGACAGAGGTCGAACTGATCCGCCTGTCCCTGGAACAACTCGAACTGGTCTTGCAACAGTCCCCCGACACTTCCGCAAACCTCGCGGTGGTCGCAATCCAGGCGCTCACGCAAAGGCTCGTGCGAGCAGAATACCTACACATCGAGCAAAACGAGCTTGCCGAACAGCTCGAAATCGAGCGGGGCAACCTGCAGGCCGCCCTCGAAGAGCTACGCAGCACGCGCGAACAGCTGGTTGATCAAACAAAGTTCGCCATGCTGGGCGAACTGTCCGCCGGCATTGCCCACGAGCTGAACAACCCGGTGGCCGCACTGCAGCGCTCCACCCAGCACATCGCGCAAGACCTGGAAGCGGTACTCGGGTCGAGCTCCGACCTCGACGACGCATTACAAGCCATGGAACGCACGCTACACGCGCGGCCGCGATCAACGTCGGAAGACCGCGCGCTCGTCCGCCAAGTCATGGAGCACACGGGCGGCGACCGGGCGCTCGCAAAACGGCTAGTCGCCGCGGAAATCACGCATCCGGACCAGATCAAGGCACTACTTAAAAAAGAACGATTCTTCGGGCGCCTGCGCGGCAAAACGACACCCATTCAGATCATTGAGGCCGCCGCCCACATCGGCCGGTCCGTCAAAAACTCGACGGTCGCATCAAACCGAATCACCGACCTAGTGTCGTCACTAAAAGCGTACGCGCGTCCCGACACGTCCCCCATCGAAGGCGTTGATTTACACGAAAACATCGAGGACGTACTACGCCTGACCAGCCACCGCACGCGCGGAGTTACCGTCGAGCGCGAGTACGGCAAACTCCCACCGATACGCTGCTATCCGGCACGGCTCGAACAGGTGTGGACAAACCTGGTGGTCAACGCGTCGGAGGCACTCGAGGACGAAGTTGAAGCCCTCACCCAGGCGGAGGCCTACGCGACCTCCGACAATCCGGATACGGGACAGGTACCAAAGTTCCAGCCCGCTCGCGGAACGGACGACCCGACAATCACGATTTCGACCGCGCAAATCGACGAAAGCCACGTGCGCGTCACGATCACGGACAACGGGCCGGGCATCCCCGACGCGATCGTCGAGAAGATCATGGAACCGCATTTCACCACCAAGGGCGGCCAAGTCCGGTTTGGGCTCGGCATGGGAATGTCGATTTCGAACTCGATCGTTGAGGACCACGGCGGAACGCTCACCATCGATTCCGAGCCCGGCCGCACCTCCATTTCAATTGTTTTGCCCATAGAAGGGCCCGCCGGGGAGCCTTCATCAAATACAGTGATAGAAGACAGCGAGGACTGAGGAGCCATGAAACTTTCGATCCTAATTCTTGAAGACGAACCGGAAGTTCGCGACGCACTGGAGCGTGACCTGGAGCCTTTCGCGAACGACTGCCGCATCGAAGTTGCCGACACTGCCGACGACGCGTGGGCCGCGGTCGATGAGATTGACGAGGACGGCGACCTCCTGGCCCTTATCCTCGCCGACCACCGCCTGCCGGGGAAAACGGGCGTGGACCTGCTGGTCGAAATGTGCGACGACGACCGCACGATCGACACTCGTAAAGTCCTAGTGACCGGCCAGGCCGACCAGGAGGACACGATCCGCGCGTTGAATGACGCGAAACTCGACCACTACTTCGCGAAGCCGTGGGATGTGGACATGCTCCTTGACGTGGTGCGTAGCCAGTTGACCGACTACGTCCTCATTATGGGAATTGATCCACTACCGCACCTGCGTGTTCTTGATGGCGTGCGAGTTATGGAAGCAATCAAGTAACCAGATTTCGATTTTTGAGGGCGGGCGGGGCTACCTTTTGATCCCCGCCCGCCCTTTGCGTGCGCTTCGCTTTTTATTCGCGAGGGCGGGCCGGCTTCTCATAAGGGTGCCCTTGGGATTCTTCTGAGCGAAGAACCCCAAGGGCAGTGTCGCATTACGCGCGGTTACTCACCGTCGCGGATCTTGCGGAACTCGCGGTAATCTTCCATGCGCTGCATGTAGTAGTCCATTTGTTCGGGTCGGACAGGACCCGGGTAATCCTTGGCGCGGAACCACGCGTCGGTGCCACCGTCAAGGAAAATAACCGACCCGCACAGGAAGTTAGCGGCCGGTGACAGCATGAAGATCACCCAGTGGGCAATGTCGTCGGGATTACCAAACCCGCCGACCGGTACGGGGAAGTCGAGTACCGCCTGCGCAGTTTCTGGGGTGGCCAGCTGCTTTTCAACCATGGGGGTCCTGATCGCGCCGGGTGCGAGGGCGTTCAGGCGGATACCCGCACCCGCCCACTCCATCGTGGTAGCGGTTTCGCGAACCCAGTGCGCCAGTGCCGTCTTTGACGCCCCGTAAATCGCGGTCGCGGGAATCCTGGCTTGCTTCGAGATCTCCATCACCTTGTCGAAGTCGCGCTCGCGGAATGCTTCAACTAGGTTCGGCGGCAGGCCCGGCAGCGTCGTGGTGGAGTTTGAGGAGAAGACTACGACCTTTGAGTCAATACCTTCGGCAAGCAGGTCGCGGATGCCTTCCAGAATCTCGACGGTGCCCCAGTAGTTGACCTTTGCGATTAGTTCTTCGCGTCCCGGGATGGGGCCTAGGCCGGCGGCCAGGGCGGCGCCCTCTAGACGGCCACCGCTTAGTCGGTGGACTTCGTCGATGGCGTGCTTGCGTCCTTCGGATGTGGACAGGTCCGCAATGATGTCCGCGTGGTGCAGGTCGATGCCGATTACCCGGTGGCCTTGCCATCGCAGTTGGTTAGCTGTGGACTTCCCCATGCCCGACGCTACACCCGTGACTAGATAAACACCCATTGTGACTCCTATACCTGCGATTGAGAATAAAAAGAAGGGCCGGGCAGTGCCCAAACCCACTGCAAGTCTAGTGGCTCGCATGGTGGAATGGATCGACTCGAAGGATATTAATGCTATAGTTTACTAAACCTAAAGAGTGCGTAAAACTAAAGGAGGGGTTTAGTAATGCTGATTGAGAATAGAGTCGCACTGTCCAGCATTTGCGTTGAGATTGGCGCCCCCGACCACCCGGTAACCTTGCAGGGTCTTGGCCTGGATCCCGAATTGTTGGAAGTCAGCGTTTTGGCGGCGCTCCAAAGGACCGGACAACAATCCATTGATTTCCTGCAACTTCCGGGCATTAACGCGGACTCTTTAATTCCCAAAGAACTGATTGTTAAGCTACGCGACCTTGTCGCGGAAGGACTCGTCCACAAATGGGGCATCCGGGCCCGCACTGTTAAGCAGGCTATGCGCGCCATGTCTTTCCTCGGCCTCGACTTCGTATCAGTGTCCGCAGCCGACTTGGGGATGAGCGCAGTTCCCGGTATTCTGCGGGCGGCGAATCGAGCGAAAATGCCCGTCATGATCAGCGTCAGCGCGGACACCTCGCCCCTAACCATCGCCGAGATTCGCGACAACCCCAGCGTCCTCGCGGTCCTAATCGAAGCTCGCAACGAGCAAGAGCAGGCCCTCGCAGACCGCACCCTGACTTCGCTTTCATCCGGAAAGGAATATGCGTCAGCCATCAAGATCGCGTAGGCGCCCTCCCGCTCGCGGCGGACTTTACCCAACCCGGGTGCACACGCCGCCCTCGGGCCCGCTGAGCCACGCCCTCGAGAATCGATTCCCTACCCTTCCAACGCAAGTCATCGCGCAAATGTTCGCCGCCGGAAACGTTGTTGATTTTCGAGGGCGAGCTTTGGAGTCGCACACCGATTGCGCGGAAGTACCGCAAGGTGTCTGGATATATCGGCCCATTCCCGACGAGCCCGACCGGCCGATCCCCGTGAATATTCTGGCGCGCGGTGACGGGTGGATAGCGGTGGAAAAACCGCACGGACTCGCGACTATGCCTCGCGGAAGGTTCGTGGCGCGCAGCCTCACGGTTGCCCTGCGCCGGCAAGAAGCAAACGACGACATCGTGTGCGCGCACCGCTTGGATCGCGCCACCGCCGGAGTCGTCCTCGCCGTCACCGACCCTGCCAAACGCGGCGCGTACCAGCGGCTCTTCCAAAACGGCGAGGTCAGCAAAACCTACCTGGCGGTCGCGCCCGCGAGACTCACGCAACCGGTGTTGTTGGACGGCGGCGCCGGCCATCTCCAAGTTTCCACGGGTAGCGACCAGCTGGGTGACTTCACGCGCGTACTATCCCGGATTGAAAAAGACGGCATCCGCATGCGAAACGTCCCCGGCGTCCCCAATTCCGAAACAATCCTGCGTCCCGCCTCCAAAATTTTCACCCACGAGGGCGTGCCCGGCCTGCGCGTTTGGAAAGTCGAGCCCCTCACCGGGCGTACCCATCAGATTCGCGTCCACTTCGCCGGCCTCGGGGCGCCTATTGTGGGGGACCCACTGTACGGGGGAGCCTTGGCCTCCCCCTACGGCTGCGACGAACTTGTGGACGGCAGTGTTCACCTGCAACTACTCGCAAAGTCCCTACAGTTTCACGACCCGTTTAACGGCCAGCCCATCTTGATCACCAGCCACCGGCATCCGGACATGGGAATGCCCCGGAAGTAGAACGCATTTCCCAGTTCTACTTCCGGGGCACAGCCAAAAACTTAGGCCAAAGCCTTGAGCGCGGAGAATGACTTCAGAGCGTTCTCCTTCGGACCGCCGTCCGCGACAGGCTCCTCATCCAGCATGATGTCCTGCTCTAGAACGTAGTAGCCGTCAAAGCCGACCTTATTCAACGCCTCCACGATCGCAGCGAAGTCGATATCGCCCTCACCGATCGGTGCGAACATGCCCTGCTTCACGCCCTCGGACCAAGTCAGTTCACCCGGCAGTAGCTTGTCGGTCTGATCCTTGTGAACATCCTTCGCGTGCACAATGTCAACGCGGTCAGCGTACTTCTTCGTCAGCTCCACAACGTCGGCGCCACCGGCAGTAAGGTGCCCGGTGTCGAGGCACAAACCAACACTGGAGTTATCCAGAACCTTCTCGACCTCGTCAACATTTTGAACCATGGTTCCCCAGTGCGGGTGGATGCACGCGGTCACGCCCGCTTCCTTGCAAACCTCGGTGATGCGCGAAAGGTTAGAAAATAGGGTGCTCCAGCCTTCCTCATCCAAAACGGGACGATTGTCGTAGCCGTCCTGGCCGGAATCAGCCGCGAGTACCAGGTAGTCGCCACCGGCCACCTTGAAAGCCTCCAACTCCTTGCGAACAGCCGGAATCGGATCGTGGTTCGGATCGTGCATGACAGCAAGGAAGAAAGAGCCAACCGGCTTCAGACCAAACTTAGAAACAGCCTCGGCGCGAGCCTCAGGCTCCTCGGGAAGCCATCCTTGCGGGCCGAACTCGGTTGCTTCCAGGCCCATATCTTTCATTTCCTTGAGGACGCGATCCGGGCTCATCTGGTAGCCCCAGCCGGGAACCTCGCAAACGCCCCAAGAAATGGGAGCTCCTGCAATCTGCATGTTTTTCTCCTTCGAAAAGATTGTGTTAAAGAAAGTGATTAGTAAAGGGGGAGTTGGACAAGAGAGGTGGGCGGTTACAGTGAAACCGGGCCGCCCGACTTAGCACTTTCACCAGCGGCTTCAGCAATCTTAAGAGCGGCAATGCCGTCGTGAATGCTAGGAGCAAAGCTACCTTCGCCCTCAATCGCCCGAATGAACGTGTCTAGCTCGTTGTAGTAGGCGCTTTCGTAACGCTCTAGGAAGAAGTCCAGGTAGGGCTGCTGAGCCTCGGTGTAGTCCGCGGTGGAACTACGAACCGTGGTGGCGCGAACATTGTCTGCAAATAGCGCGCCCTTCGGGCCGAAGGCCTCGAGCCTCTGATCGTAACCCGAAGCGCAGTGGCGCGAGTTAACAATCGTTGCAACCTTGCCGTCAGCGTTCTTCAACACGATGATCGCAGCGTCAAAGTCGCCCGTATCAGCCAGGTCGGGATCCAAGTTCTGTCCGATCGCGGTCACTTCGGTGATTTCTCCAAGGAAGAAACGAGCCATGTCAAAGTCGTGGATCGTCATGTCCTTGAAAATGCCGCCCGAAACAGCGATGTACTCCTTCGGCGGGGCCGCCGGGTCGCGCGAGATGATAGTCAGCTGCTCCACATCGCCAATGTGGCCCTGGTCAACCAGGTTGTGAATGTGAGAGAAGTTCGGGTCAAACCGGCGGTTAAATCCGAGCATTACGCGCGGATTGAACCCTTCCAGCTCATCTTCAAGCGTTGCTACGGCCTCAGAATCCATGGCGATCGGCTTTTCGCAAAGAACAGCCTTACCGGCCTTCACGCCCTCCGAAATGTGGGTAACGTGAAGCGGAGTCGGGGAGCAGACAATAACGGCGTCAATATCCTCATTGTTGAAAATATCGGGCGCTTCAGTGACAGCTTTCGCGTCGTACTGATCCGCAAGCTTTTGCGCCGCCTCAATAACCGGATCCGAGATGGCAACTAGTTTGGCCTCTGGATGCTGAAAGATCGAACGCGCATGCACCTGTCCGATGCGGCCAGCGCCGATAATTCCAAAGCGAATCATATTATTCTCCTTTGAATAAATGGATTAAAGGTGCCGCCGCCGAGCCGTCAAGGCGGCGACACCGGTCTTAGTGGATATTCAAAACTACGGGGCGGGAACCAGAATGTCGCGAACCAGCGCGTCCAGATCCGCGTCCGCCGCGAGGAACTGACGCAAAGTCTTTCGGGTCGGACCGAAATCCTTAAACTCTTCAACACTCATGCCGTCCACGTCGTACGCCTTGCTAAAGTCGGGAATGCGACGAAGCTGCTCAATGTAGTGCTCGTCAACAGGCTCATCCATGCGCGGTTCGAACTTGTAGTCAGAATCGTTAATGATCTGCGCCCACTTAAACGGAGGCGAAACCACAACGTCGCCACCTTGGAACTCCGACCACTGGTAGACGTTCCTGAAGGCCGCGCTAAGCAGGCGGGAGCGGAATCCGCGTTCCTGGAAAATCCCGTACGCCTTCTTGAAGGCCGCAACGCCCGCCCATTCCAACGCGGATGCATCAATGAAAATGCCGTCACGCTTAACCACGTGCTTTAGCCAGTCATCCAGGCGACCAACCATGATGGTGACCACCGGACCCATGTCTTCCGTCGGCAGACCTTCCTTGTCGCGACGTTCTAGGCCTCGCTCAATAGCTTCGGCAGCCCGAACGGCCTGCGCGACGGTAAACGAAACAGTTACGTTGATCGAAACACCGCGGTAGGTGGCGTCCTCAATGGCCTCGATTCCGATTTCGGTTGCCGGAATCTTCACGACGATGTTCGGAGCCATCTTGTGGAACTCTTCAGCCTGGTCGGCAAGCTTCTTCGCATCGCGGTGGAAACGCGGGTCGGTCTGCACCGAAAGGCGACCATTGCGACCGCCCTCGCGCTCAAAAATAGGTTCTAGTAGTTTGGCTGCCTCTACGGACATGTCTTTAACGGCTTGCCAGCCGATCTCAGACTCGCCCCAGGTGGGATTGTCCTGTGCGATCTTGCGAATACGGTCCGTCCAGATCTCCGGGTAGCGAGCGATCGTGGTGTATGCAATGACCGGGTTGCAGGTCGCGCCCACACCACCAAACGAGATTGACTGACGCAACTCGTTTAAGTCTGACGAGTCATTCCACAATGCAGTGGGAGTGTTTTCAACCGCATCGCGCAGCGGTCCGGGGGTAGGCTTAATCTCTTCCATGAGGTTCTCCTGTCGACTTTGTTGCCTAGCGTCGTCGCTAAACTCACCTGCAACTATTTGAACGTACAAATAATAAGCTTGTCAAGTCTTTGTACGTACAATGTTACCGTAACTTCGGTGTTTGGGTAATAGAATATCGTTAGAGCGCGCAAAAGGTTGTGGGGTGCGTAAGGTCGAAACTTCGAGGACACTCGGCGGTAGCTAAATTTGAGCGATTTTCCGTAATCCACCTTACAAGAACCCGTCGACATTAGGTGGCAACCAGGGCAATTGTGGGCCCTTTGGTTTTGGCGCGTGCCATGAATTTGTTAGGTCAAAAAGCTTGAAATGATTTACAAAGAGCCATAATGTTCAAGCATGGTCACCGCGGTAATCCAAATTGGATACCTAATTTTTCGCCGGTGACGCGGGAAAACCAGTCCGGTAGTTAGCAAAGGAGCAACATGTCGGAGAAAACCACACTCGGTGTAGGTGTTATCAGCCTTGGATGGATGGGGCGTTTGCACACACGTTCTTACAAAGCACTCGCAGAACGCTTCCCTGAACTCGATGTCAATATCCGCCTTGTAAGTTGCGCGGATCCGATTGCCGAAAACCAAGACTGGGCGGTAAACGCCCTCGGATTTGAAAAGGCAACCGCCGACTACATGGATGTGCTGAATGATCCCGAGGTGCAGGTAGTTTCCATTTGTTCCCCAAACTATCTACACCACGAGATCGCACTGGCCGCAGCCAAGGCTGGCAAGCCCTTCTGGATCGAAAAGCCCATGGGTGTATCGGCTGAAGAGTCAAAGGAAATCGCGCAGGCTGCCCAGGCGGCTAACCTGGCCACGGCGGTTGGTTTTAACTACCGTCACACGCCCGCAATCCAGCGCGCCCGCGACTTGATTCGCAACGGGGAGCTCGGACGTATTACGAATGTTCGCTGCTGGTTGATCGCCGACTACGCGTCCGCACCGGAAGGTCCGCTCACGTGGCGTTACGACCGCAAGCGCGCTGGCGCGGGCGTTGTTGGTGACCTGATGTCCCACGGTGCCGACCTGGTGCAGTACCTGGTCGGACGCATCGACTCCGTGTCCGCCCTTACCGACACGTTTATCACCGAGCGTCCAATCCCAACCAAGGTCGGCGTCGGCCACACCGGTTTCGAGGTCGGCGACGAGGTGGGTCCGGTTGGTAACGAAGACTACGTAGCCGTCCTGCTCCGCACCGAAAACGGAGTGGTAGGCACCCTTGAATCCTCGCGCGTATCCGTTGGTCCGCGCGCCGAATACATCATCGAGGTTTACGGAACCGACGGTTCTATTCGCTGGAACTTCGAGCATCTTAACGACCTGGAGGTTTGCGTCGGTCGAGATAACGGACCTAACCAGGGTTACATTCGCGCGATGGCATCCGGCGATTTTGGCTACTTTGATAGGTTCCAGCCCGGTGCCGGAACTTCGATGGGCTTTGATGACATGAAGGTTGTTGAAGCCAAGCTGTTCATTGAATCAGTTCTTACCGGTCAGCAAGTTGCTCCCTCTGCTGCTGACGGTTGGGCTGCAGCGGAAGTTGATGATGCGACTGTGAAGTCCGCGGAGGACGGACAGTGGCACAAGGTCGCGCGGGTGGAAGGCCCAACGACATTCGACAAGTAGGTGGTCTCGCCCGTTCGCGGGCGCGATTTACCGTTAGAGCCGTCAGTCCTGAAAGTGTTGCCGACCTTAGTTAGCAGTTAAGAGACGCGCACACTTAAACATTCTTTGACCATGGCACTGATGCCATTAAAATCGGGAGATCTCATGTCTAATAACAGTGCGCCTGAACTCGGCCTTAACTCGAGTTCAAGTGACATCAGAAAAGCGGTATCGGCAACGAAGCCGGCTGGTAAGCACCGCTCCGTTGGTTTTGTAGCTTTCGTGGCTACTTTGGGTGGATTCCTATTCGGCTATGACACCGGCGTAATTTCCGGTGCGCTCCCATACATGTACATGCCGCTTGGCGCGGGTGGCCTTCACTTAACTGCCGGCGAAGAGGGCGCAGTTGGTGCAACGCTTCTTATCGGTGCCGCGTTTGGTGCGCTTATCGGTGGTCGCATGTCCGACCGTTGGGGCCGCCGGCACAACCTGTTGATGCTCGCCGCCCTATTCCTGGTTGGTGCTGTTGGAACCGCGCTGGCTCCAAATATTTGGATTATGTACATCTTCCGCGTAATTCTTGGTTTCGCGGTCGGTGGCGCATCGGCTACAGTTCCGGTCTACCTGTCGGAGACGGCTCCGAAGCGTATCCGCGGCACGATTGTTGCCGTTGACCAGCTGATGATTGTTACCGGTCAGTTGATGGCCTTCACCTTTAACGCAATCATTAACGCCATTTACGGTGGTCCGACGCTTGAGATTGCGGAAGATCCCAGTGGTCAACTACAGCCGGGCGTGCAGTCTTTCGACAACGTGAATAGTTTGGCAGCTTCGCGCGGTGGTGACTTGGCCTCCGCTGACTGGTACTCCTACCTGGACCAGCTGGTGGTCGTTGGTGGCAACGGTTCGGGTTGGCGCCTGATGCTTATCCTCTGTTCGATCCCGGCAATCGCGCTGTGGATTGGAATGCGCCTAATGCCCGAGTCGCCCCGCTGGTACGCTGCAAATGCGCGCTACTACGAAGCGATCGCGTCGCTCAAGCAGGTCCGTGTTGAGGACAAGGACGGCAAGGTTGAGGACGAGGTTGGCCAGATCCTTGAGCTCCAGCGCGAACGTCAACACGAGCAGAAGGGCACGTTCAAGGACATCTTCCAGACCCCTTGGATTAGGAAGCTATTCTTTGTAGGCGTATTCGTTGCAATCACGAACCAGACTACGGGTGTGAATACCGTAATGTACTACGCGCCCAAGGTACTGCAGTACGCGGGCATGGGCACTTCCGCGGCTATTACCGCGCAGGTTGCTAACGGCGTCATGTCGGTTATCGGCTGTGTTATCGCCCTGTGGCTGATCGGCGCGTTCCGTCGCCGCCAGATTCTGATCACGTGCCTTAGCTTGGTGTTTGTCACTCTAGGCATTATCGCAACCCTGTTCCAGTTCACGATTCAACCCGCTATGGATAACCACAGCGCGCCGCCGGCCTGGGCGCCGTTCGTCATCCTGGCGATGATGGGTGCGTTTATGCTCGTCGTTCAGGCGGGTAACGGCCCGGTTGTTTGGACCATGATGGGCGAGATGTTCCCGTCTAGGGTTCGCGGTATTGCAAACGGTTCGGCCGTGTTCATCCTGTGGATCATGAATGCAATCGTTACCTTCACCTTCCCGAAGATGATGGAGTCCTGGGGTGGCGGTCCCACCTACGGTTTCTACGCCGTGTTGAACCTGGTGTTTGCCGTTATCCTCTACAAGATCATGCCGGAAACCTCCGGCCGCTCCCTGGAGGAGCTGGAGGAGTACTTGAAGGAGCGCTACTCTTAAACAGCACTTCTGAGATGAAGTACTCATGATGAAGACCGCCCCGGTGCTCTCCCCAAATTTGCACCGGGGCGGCCTCATGCGCTCGTACGTCGATATGTAAACACAAGCGCAGCTAAGATAGTAGGCGGACCAACATTTCGGCAGTCGGGTCCGGGCATTACGGGTTACAAATAAAACCCTAAAAACTCAAGAACTACAACTGCAAGCCCCGTCGACCAGCCGTAATTGCTGAAATTGCGCCAAAAACCCAGAACTTTGAAATGTTATAACAAATGCTTGACATTGTGATGAGTTAGAGGCAAACTTGTAGGTGAGCGAGTTTAAAGCGAAGGCGCTTAAAGTCCTAAATCGCAATGTTGCGGACGGTCTTAGGCGTTAAACGCAATCAAATTTGCCCCAGTGTTGTGGAAAGGAGCCCCCGTGGGCACGCAAGAGCAAAACATTTTCGACGTCTTGACCATCGGTCGCAGCGGCATTGACATTTACCCGCTACAGACGGAAGTTGGGCTGGAGGACGTAGAGTCTTTTGGTAAGTTCCTCGGAGGGTCCCCCATGAACGTCGCGGTAGCTGCGGCGCGCATGGAGCATTCATCCGCAATCATCACCGGTGTGGGCGACGACCCCTTCGGCAACTTCGTGCGCAGGGAAATGAAGCGCCTCGGCGTATCCGATCGCTACGTTGTCACCAACCAAAACTTCAATACGCCGGTCACGTTTTGCGAAATCTTCCCGCCCGACACTTTCCCCCTGTACTTCTACCGCGAGCCGTCAGCACCCGACCTGGAACTAACCGAGGGTGACATTCCGCTTGAATCAGTTAAGAACGCAAAGATCTTCTGGCTATCCGTAACCGGCCTGTCCGTTGAGCCCTCGCGTTCCGCGCACCACTTCGCCCTCGACGCACGCGCCAAAAAAGGCTGGACTATCGCCGACCTGGACTACCGCGACATGTTCTGGGAAAGCGAAGAGCTGGCAACCCAAGAAGTTGGCCGCATGCTAGAAAAAGTTAACGTCGCTGTGGGCAACAAGGAAGAGTGCCGCATCGCAGTCGGAGAAACCGAGCCGGATCGCGCCGCGGACGCGCTCCTAGAGCGCGGCATTGAACTCGCAATCGTCAAGCAAGGCCCCAAGGGAACCCTGGCCAAGACAGCCGATGAGCGCATCGAAGTGCCAGTAACCCCCGTGGAGGTCTGCAACGGCCTCGGCGCCGGAGACTCATTCGGCGGATCACTTTGCCACGCGCTATTGGAAGGCTGGGACATTCCTCGGGCAATCCAGTTTGCATCCACCGCAGGCGCCATCGTCGCGTCCCGACTCGAGTGCTCCACGGCCATGGCGACCGAGGCGGAAGTGCTCGAAATGATCGAAAAGAATCCGCAGTCAGCACCAGTTGTAGAGAGTCTATAGACAGATGAATTTGATCGAAAAGCTCACGGAGATTCGAACCTTCGAACCTTCGAAAATCGATGAGGCTTTGCAAAACAGGAAGCCGGGTCAGCTTCCGCGCGACCGTAACATCATGGTCATCGCGTGCGATCACCCGGCGCGCGGCGCCCTCGGGGCCGGTGGAGATCCAATGGCCATGGCATCGCGTGAAGAAGTCCTAGAACGCTGCGTCGAAGCCCTGTCCAGGCCCGGTGTAGATGGCTTCTTGGGCACGGCCGACATGATCGAAGACCTCGCGCTACTTGGGGCACTGGAAGGCAAACTCGTGTGGGGATCCATGAACCGCGCGGGCCTGCAGGGAGCGTCCTTCGAAATGGACGACCGCTTCAACTGCTACGACGCGCAAGGAATCGTCGATTCAAAGCTAGACGGTGGCAAGATGCTCACCCGCATCAACCTAGAGGACGCCAACACCGCCGCCACGCTGGAAGCCTCGGCGAACGCGATCGATGAACTAAACGCGCGCAAAGTGATGGCCATGGTCGAGCCTTTCATCTCCAACTGGGTGGATGGCCGCATCGTTAACGACCTGTCCACCGATGCCGTGATCAAGTCGATTGCGATCGCGTCGGGGCTCGGACGCAGCTCGGCATACACGTGGCTAAAACTGCCGTGTGTTGACAACATGGAACGCGTAATGGAAGCCACCACGCTACCGTCGCTAATCCTGGGCGGCGAAGTCCCAGAAAATCCGGATCAAGCTCTGGAAGGATGGGCTAGTGCGCTGAAACTACCCAACGTGAAGGGTCTGGTTATCGGCCGGTCGTTGTTGTTCCCCGGCGACGGAGATGTCGCCAAGGCCGTCGACAACGCTACTGAACTACTGTGAGGATGAACATGAGCGATAACGATAAGTACGTAATCCGCGCGGGCGAAACCTCGCACGGCAACTTCGAGACAGACTTAACGATCGAGCGAGCCGGCTGGGAGTGGAGCGCCCTCGGCGTCCTCGCACTGCCCGCCGGCGAAGCTGAGCAGGTCAACTCCGGTGAGACCGAACTGCTCGTCCTCCCACTAGAAGGATCGTGCACCGTCACTATCGCCGATCAGACTTACGAGCTTGCAGGCCGGGAGTCAATCTGGACCGGCGTCACCGACTACCTGTACGTTCCGCGCAATACGACCTTCGAAATTAAATCCGATAAAGGAGGGCGCTTCGCGCTCCCGGCCGCTAAAGCGACTGTAGACCTAGAGCCGCGATACTGCCCGACCGAAGAGGTCGTAACAATGGTTCGCGGCGCGGGGGACTGCTCGCGACAGGTGCACAACTATTCGATCGGTAACGAACTGAAGCCCTCCCACCTGCTTGCAACCGAGGTGTACACGCCCGGCGGAAACTGGTCGTCATACCCTCCGCACAAGCACGACGAGCACACCGAACAAGAACGGCAGCTGGAGGAGATCTACTACTACGAAATCCGCCCCGCCAAGAACGGCACCGAAGGCATGGCAATCCAGCGGATCTACCCCTCCCCGGGAAAGCCGATTGACGTGTGCGCGGAGGTGCACTCGCGCGACATTGTGATCATGCCCTACGGCTACCACGGCCCGTCGATCGCGGCACCCGGCTACGACCTCTACTACTTGAACGTCATGGCAGGTCCGGCAGAAGACGCGCAGTGGATGGTCACCCTGGACCCGCACTACAGCTGGATCAACGACGAACTAGATCCGAAAGACATCGACCCCCGACTGCCACTATTCCCCCTGGACAACTAATAGTTGGCCCACCCCCAAAGGAGTGAAAATGAATCCAAACGTCGAAACAGTTCGCCTAACTGTCGGCCAGGCAACTATTCGTTTTCTGGTAAACCAGTTCGTCGAGCGCGACGGTCAAGAAGAACGTCTGATTGCCGGGGCATTCGGCATTTTCGGTCACGGCAACGTCGCCGGTATCGGACAGGCCTTGCTGCAAAACGAGCTTGACTCTGAGCCTGACGGCGGTGAAATGCCGTACTACATGCCGCGCAACGAGCAGGGCATGGTGAACGCGGCCGCCGCTTTCGCTAAGGCAAAGAACCGTCGCCAAACCATGATGTGCACGGCCTCGATTGGTCCGGGCTCGTTGAACATGGTTACGGGTGCGGCCCTTGCAACCACTAACCGCCTGCCGGTCTTGCTGTTCCCCTCCGACCAGTTCGCAACCCGCTACCCGGATCCGGTGCTGCAGCAGCTGGAGGACCCCACGACGCTGGATACTTCCGTAAACGACACGTTCAGGGTTGTCTCCAAGTTCTTTGACCGCATCAACCGCCCCGAGCAGCTGATCCCGTCGCTCATCAACGCGATGCAGGTGCTGACCAACCCGGCGGACACCGGCGCGGTTACCATCGCGATGCCGCAGGACGTTCAAGCCGAAGCGTTCGACTTCCCGGTCGAGTTCTTCCGCAAGCGCGTGTGGCACATTCGCCGCGCCCCCGCGGAGCCCGCGGCAATCGAGCGCGCCGCAGACCTCATTCGCGCGTCTAAGCGCCCCATGGTTATCGCCGGCGGTGGCGTCATTTACTCCGATGCCGCCGAAGAACTACGCGAGTTCGCAAAAGCCACCGGAATCCCGGTTGGTGACACCCAGGCGGGTAAGGGCGCGATCAACTTTGACCACCCGCAAGCAATCGGCGGCGTCGGCTCCACGGGCGGCGACTCCGGCAACCACATTGCCGACAAGGCCGACCTGGTCATCGGCATCGGCACCCGCTACTCGGACTTCACCACGGCTTCGCGCACTCAGTTCAAGAACATGGACGTGAAGTTTGTAAACATCAACGTGCTACCGTTCGACGCGGTTAAGAACTCCGCCGAAATGGTCGTAGCAGACGCGCGCGAAGCCCTGAAGGCACTGACGGCAGCGCTCGCGGACTACCGCGTGTCTGACGACTACGAGCAGGAATACACTCGCGAGATTGAAGCCTGGCACAAGAAGACCCACGAGCTGTACCACCTTGGCCACGGGCCTTTGCCCAGCCAGGTAGAAGTGTTTGGCGCCCTCAACGAAATGATGGGTGACAACGACGTGGTGATTAACGCGGCCGGTTCGATGCCGGGTGACCTGCAGGCGCTGTGGCAGGCGCGTACTCCCGTCCAGTACCACGTTGAATACGCCTTCTCGTGCATGGGCTACGAAATCCCCGCCGGCCTGGGCGTCAAGTTGGCACTGCCCGAATCCGAAGTTGTCGCAATCGTGGGCGATGGCACGTACCAGATGCTTCCGATGGAACTTGCCACCGTTGTTCAAGAGGGCGTGAAGGTCATCTATGTCCTCCTGCAAAACTACGGGTTCGCCTCGATTGGTGCGCTGTCGGAGTCGCGCGGATCGCAGCGGTTTGGCACTCGTTACCGTGCGGGCGGAGGACGTCCTCACAACGAAGAAGGCGAAGTGCTACCCGTTGACATTGCGGCGAACGCCGAGTCTTGGGGTCTGAAAGTATTCCGCGTGAAGACGATGGATGAGTTCCGCAAGGCGTACCGCGAGGCCGAGGCCTACGATCGCGCTTGCATGATCCACATCGAGACCGACCTGTACGGTCCGAATCCGCCCTCTTCATCGTGGTGGGATGTTCCGGTTTCGCAAGAATCGCGCATCGAATCCACCCAGCAGGCCTACGGCGAGTACGTCGAGGCCAAGAAGGACCAGAGGCACTACCTCTAACAGTTTCGGTGCTACCGGGCGGCAGGCGGCCACGGTCTGAATCCCACGGTGCACCCGAAGCACTATTTGATAGCCCGCGCACGCACAAGGTGCGCGGGCTATCACTATGCGCATTTCGCTGAAGTCGCGGTCAAAAACTATGGCATTGAAAACTAGGGGATGCCACACAACTTCTGCTATGTCACGACAAAGTAAGTATTTCGGGTTACGATTGAAAGCGAAAGATAGTCCACTTGCCCAGATTTGTTTGAACAACTTAAGTCTGGTGTCCATGAACGCATAGAGGAGTTCAGATGGAAATTATTTGCCAATGGATTAACGGAGAGTACTACGAAGGCAACCCCGACGGAGAGGTTGAAATCGAGAATCCGGCAACCGGTAAGATCGTTCGTAAAGCCCAGCTAACCAGCCAAGAAGACCTGGAATACGCGGTCAAGGTCGCCCGCAAGGCGCAGGAAGAATGGCGCAATATCTCGCTGGCAAAGCGCGTTGACATCATGTTCAAGATGCGCCAGCTTCTGCTTGACAACCAAGACAAGATGGCCAAACTGATCGTAGAAGAGCACGGCAAAACCTACGGTGACGCAATCGGTGAAATCCAGCGCGGCCGCGAGACGATCGACTTTGCCTGCGGAATCAACGCAAACCTTAAGGGCGAGATGTCCTACAACATCTCGACTCGCGTAGACATTCACACTATCCGTCAGCCACTTGGCGTTGTGGGCGGCATTTGCCCGTTCAACTTTCCCGCAATGGTTCCAATGTGGATGCACCCGCTCGCGCTTGCAACCGGTAACGCGTTCATTTTGAAGCCGGCAACCACCACGCCGTCCGCCTCCTTGTTCACCGCTGAACTGTACAAGCAAGCCGGCCTGCCCGACGGTCTGTTCAACGTGGTTATTGGAGACGTCCCGGTTGTGCAGGGCATGTTGAACCATGATGGAATCGACGCCATCTCGTTCGTTGGCTCAACCCCGGTTGCGCGCATCGTCCAGGAGACCGGCATTGCGAACGGCAAGCGTGTCCAGGCGCTTGGCGGCGCGAACAACCACGCGATCGTGATGCCCGACGCGGACCTCGAGTTCGCTGCCGAACACATTTCGGCCGCCGCGTTCGGCGCAGCCGGTGAGCGCTGCATGGCCCTGCCGGTAGTTGTCGCGGTTGGTGGCACCGGCGAGAAGCTCGCCGAACTGGTTGCCAAGCACGCTCGCAACATAACGGTTGGATCCGGTATGAACGAGAACACCGACATGGGCCCGGTCATCACCGCGGACGCCAAGAAGCGCATCATCGGCCTCATTGATTCGGCTGAAAAGGCGGGCGCGAAGATCGTCCTCGACGGCCGTGACCACGTTGTAGAAGGCTTCGAGGGCGGGCACTTCCTTGCCCCCACGATTGTCACCGACGTGCCGCTGGATAACGAGCTGTACACGAACGAAGTCTTCGGCCCCGTCCTCACGATCGTCGCCGCGAAAGACTACGAAGAAGCCATCAAGATCGTTAACGCGCAGCCGTTCGGAAATGGCTCCGCAATCTTCACCAACGACGGTGGTATGGCGCGCCGCTTCACCCAGGAAGTTGAGGCCGGCATGGTCGGCGTCAACGTTCCGATCCCGACCCCGGTTGCCTACTACAGCTTCGGTGGTTGGAAGAACTCACTAATGGGCGATACGCACATTCATGGCCCCGAGGGCGTAAAGTTCTACACCCGCGCCAAGGCGATCACCACGCGCTGGCCCTCCGAGTCGGGCGCGTACCAGGCGACCATGTCGTTCGAGCGCGACGAGGAGTAGCGGACGCTAGTTCGCCCACCCGGGTGTGACTAGCACGCCCCGGTTTTCTTGATTTACCGCTCAAAAGTCCGGTGCGAGGTTCTATGCAAGAGCCTCGTACCGGACTTTATTTTGCCCAAAATAGAGCGAGTTTCAATAAACGTTGTAACAAAGACTTCCAATTCGTTTCTTTGTGTTATATGCTATTAGCGCGCGCCAAAGAGTGGGGCAGTTAGATGTATTCACTCGTAGGCTCCAAATGTTAGGTCAAAGGGCTGAGCGTATCTCAAAGAGGAGACTAAAAATGGCATTCACCGGATTTAAGAAGGCAGTCAACACCACGGACCCCAAGTACAAGAATCTTGCTATTGGAGTCTGTCCCGACCAGTGGGGCGTGTGGTTCCCCGAAGATGAAAAGCAAATGGATCCGCGCCAAGCGTGGGAAGAGATGGCTGAAGCCGGATTCGAGATTATCGAGACCGGACCGTTTGGCTACTTCCCAACCGATCCCAAAGAACTTCAAAAGTGGTGCGACGAGTTCGGCATGAAGGTCGTTGCCGGCACCGGCTGGGGCATCTTGCACAAGGAAGAAGCTTGGCAGGACACCCTAAAAACCTTCCGCGCCATTGGCGAAACGCACGCGGCGGTTGGTGCCGAGTATGTCGTCCACCTACCCCCGCTGTACAGGGATGACAAGACCTGGGAGTGGACCGATGACCGTGTCCTAAGTGACGACGCGTGGAAGCTCTACGTGCAGCACGCAAACGAGCTCGGCCAGATGCTACTAGATGAGTACGGACTGAAGATGGTCCTGCACCCGCACGGCGATTCCCACATTGAAACCCCGGCTGAAATTGGCCGCATCCTAGATAACACGGATCCGACGTACGTGAACCTGTGCCTCGACTCCGGCCACGTCGTCTACGGTGGCGGCGACCCCGTCCAGCTGGTGAAAGACTACCCCGAGCGCGTCACCTACGTGCACATCAAGGCGTTCGATGAAGACATCACCAGGGAGGCCCACGAAAAGGACTGGCCGTTCGGTGAGGCCGTTACCAAGGGTGCGTCTGTTCGTCCTCCGGCGGGAGCACCCGACATGAAGGAATTCGTGGATGCACTTTCCAAACTGGATCGCGACGTTTACTGCATTTGCGAGCAGGACTGCTACCCGTGCGACCCGAGCTTCCCGAAGGTAAATGCAATCAAGATGCGCGAATACCTGGCCGAGTGCGGTCTGGGCCTTAAGTAAGGAGAATCCAATGAGCGAACAAGTACTACGAATTGGCCTGATCGGTGCGGGTGGAATGGGCCGCGCGCACGTAGACCGCATTGAAAACGAGTTGTCTGACGGCAAGATCGTCGCCGTCGCAGACATTAACGCCGAAGCCGCCAAGGCCGTTGCCGAGCCGCTGGGTGCAAAGGTATTCACCTCCGGCACCGAACTGATTAACAGCGACGAGGTCGATGCGGTCCTAATCGCAACGTTCGGTAAAGTCCACGAGCCCGACGTGATTGCGGCGGTGGAGGCCGGCAAGTACGTGCTTTGCGAAAAGCCGCTGGCCACCACGGTTGAGGCCTGCAAGAACATCATGGAGGCCGAACAGAAGGCCGGTAAGAAGCTCGTCACCGTTGGCTTCATGCGTCGCTTTGACGAAGCGTACAACCAGATGAAGACCGTCCTTGAGGCCGGAGACCACGGGTACGCAACCCTCGTTCACAACCGCCACCGCAACCCGTCCGTCCCCGAGTCGTACACGTCTCGAATGGCGATTGACGACACGGCTATCCACGAGATTGACACCATGCGCTGGCTGCTTGGCGAAGAGATCGTGTCGGTACGGGTGGATCGCCCTCGATTCACATCCGAAAAATTCGAACACCTAATGGACCCGATCGTCGTGGTCATGTACACCGAATCCGGAGTGCGGATTGATGACGAAGTAAACGTGAACATCCAGTTCGGATACTCCATCGAGTGTGAACTCGTGTTGGAAAAGGGCACCGTTCGCCTGGGGGATCAAGAAAAGATCCACATCCGCGACAGCTTTGGAGATCGCAACGCGATTTGTAACTCGCACATCGACCGTTTCCACGCGGCCTTCAACCAGGAAGTTCAAGAGTGGATCCACGCGGTGCAAGAAGATCGCCACACCGGCTCCGACGCCTGGGACGGCTACACGGCAACCGCGGTAGTCGACGCGGCAGTGGAATCGCTGAACGACGAGACCTCGCCCCTGATCGCTGTAGACCTTATTGAAAAGCCCGAGCTGTACAAGTAAGTCCATCAAGGTGTTTGCTGGCGCAGCCGTGCTGCTCGCCGGCAAACACCACCGAACACCGGGCGGCAACCGGATGGAAAGTCACATAAATCTTAAGGAGGAATCATGGTAAAGATCGCGCTAGATCCGAACATGTACTACATGACCATGTCCACGCCGGAAACGCTACACAAAGCGGCTGAACTTGGATTCAAGTACGTGGAGCTCTCACCGCGTTCAGATTTCCACTTCTGGCACCACTACCCCAAAGCCGACGATAAGTTCATCGCGGAACTTAACCAGGCTCAAAAAGACACCGGCGTTAAAATCGCCACCCTAAATCCCGTGTTCAACTGGTCGGCAGTTGACGAGCAAGAACGGCAGGCGCAAGTTCGCAACTGGCGTCGCCTGCTCGAAATCGCAGATCAGCTGGACGTGCGCGAAATTACCTCGGAGTTCTCCGGAGACCCGAACACGCCGCGCCAGTGCGAACACCAGTGGTACAAGTCGATCGAAGAACTGACCCCACTGTTTGAACGCTACGGAATCCGCCTCAACATGGAGGCTCACCCGTACGACTTTGTGGAGCTGCACGACCCGACGATCGAAATCATTCGGGGCGTAAACAAAGACTGGATCGGCTACGAATACTGCGGGCCCCACACCTTCCACCTGTCGGATGGCAAGGGCGACGTGGAGCGCATGATCAGGTCGTCTGCCGACCTGCTTCGCGAGGTTCACATCTCGGACGCCTTCAACCACAAGGCAAACGACGGCAACCGCTACATCGTGAACCCGCCCGGTGTTGACGCAAGGATTCACCAGCACAACGAAATCGGAATGGGAGAAGTGCCCTGGGCCGAACTGTTCGACACGCTTCGGGACGTCAACTTTGACGGCATTTTCTCGGTTTGCGTATTCGGTTGGCACGAGCGTGCCGACGAAATCAACAAGAAGATCCTTGATCGATTGACAAAGGAATTTCCAGACCACTGATTAAAAGTGGACATGAGAAAGGGCGGTGCCCAGCTGCCACTTGGCGTGATCTATGGGGAGATGAACACGCCGGTAGATGGTGGTAGCTGCCCCGTCAAGGCGGCGCGGTTTCCTTCCCGCGCCGCCATATTACAACCGTCAAAGAGGACGGTTTAGGAGACATCATGAGTAACCCTTCAGCCGGCGCTAGCTATGCGAATCGGGAGCGGCAAGTCGGAAATCTTGACCCCGAGCACATACGCCACCTGGTGGAGACGACACCCGCTTCGGGGAAGAGAAGAAACATCGGATTTGTAGCGTTCGTTGCAACGCTCGGATCTTTACTGTTCGGCTACGATACCGGCGTCATTTCGGGCGCATTGCCGTACATGCACATGCCCAATGCGGCTAGCGGGCTCGCCCTCACTGCCGTTGAAGAAGGCCTTGTCGGTGGCCTGCTACTGCTGGGTTGTGCTTTTGGGGCGATTTTTGGAGGGCGGCTATCCGACCGGTACGGGCGACGCCACAACATTTTGCTACTGGCGGTAATCTTCTTTGTCGGAGCGATCGCGTGCGCGGTGTCGCCGAACATTTGGGTGCTGTACCCGTCGCGCTTCGTGCTCGGCTTGGCCGTTGGCGGTGCATCCGCAACGGTTCCGGTCTACCTTTCGGAAACCGCGCCCAAGCGGATCCGCGGCACGCTTGTTGCCGTTGATCAGCTGATGATTGTTACCGGCCAGCTACTAGCATTCTCGGTGAACGCGATCTTGGCTAACGCTATGGGCGGACCCGAAGTGCACATTGAGGGTGACGCCGAGGGGGCGCTGCAAAGCTGGGATGCTGTCCAACACAACGCCGAGCTGATCAACGCGATTGACGGTGGTAACGGCAACGTTTGGCGGTGGATGCTCGTGCTGTGCTCCATTCCGGCAATCGCACTTTGGATCGGCATGCGCATGATGCCCGAATCTTCACGCTGGTACGCCGCCAACCTCCGCATTGTTGAAGCTATTGGAGCCCTCAAGCGCGTACGCTCCGAAAAGGACGACGTCGCTGCCGAGATTGACGAAATGATCGACATTCATCGTCAAGAGCAAGCCCAAGAGAAGATGCGGTTCAAGGATTTGTTTAAGGAAAAATGGATCCGAAACCTCGTGATTATTGGCGTGATGCTTGCTATCTTCCAGCAGACCACCGGCGTGAATACCATGATGTACTACGCTCCCAAGGTCTTGCAGGCAACGGGACTTGGCGCGCAGGCCGCAATCACCCTCAACGTTCTAACGGGTGTTGGATCCGTGATCGGAGCGGCCCTTGGACTGTGGGCGATCAACAAGTTCTCGCGTCGCACCGTGCTACTCGTGGGCCAGTCGGGGCTCACACTGATGCTTATCTCAATGTCACTGACCTTCAAGTTTGGGATCCAGCCCTACGTGATGGAGGACGGGTCGATAGATGCGGCCGCAATGAATCCGATGCTGCCATTCGTAGTTATCGGCATAATCATGGTGTTCATGCTGTTCATGCAAGGCGGCCCCGGACCGGTCGTGTGGGTTATGCTCGCCGAAATCTTCCCGACCAAGGCGCGCGGCGTTGCAATGGGCTTCGCGGTGTTCATGATGTGGATCGTAAACGCCCTCATCACCTTCGGATTCCCGATTTTAATGGAAGAGGTCGGACCGGTAGGCACTTACGTCCTATTCTCGGTCATTAACATCGGTGCACTTTTGTACCACTACTTCAAGGTTCCAGAAACCAAGTACCACTCGCTGGAAGAACTCGAAATCGAGTTCCAGCGCCGCTACTCCTAATAGGCCCGCCTGCCCCTAGCTTTCGTGCAACCCGCGAGTGCGCCACGCCCTCGTATGCATGTAAAATTTGAGCTGGGGGCAGGCGTTATCTTTAAATACGCTGTCGCCGCACTGTTACTCTTGAGGCAAAGTGGCTTCGGTAAGAGCATCGCATCCGATAAGCCCGGTATTTCAACAGATTCGGAGGCTGACGACACTTATGGTTCGTGCTGTAACGCAAGCAGATGTCGCACGCGAAGCAGGTGTGTCAAGGCAGCTTGTATCGCTAGTAGTTCAAAACGATAAGCACGTGTCAAAAGAACGCCGCGCGGCCGTCCTGGAGGCCATGGAACGCCTGGGATACCGGCCTAACTGGGCGGCGCAATCACTTGCCAGCAAGTCCACGGGAAACTTCGGCCTGCTAGTGCCCTCGTTCGCAAACCCCTTCTACGGGGAGTTCGCAGAATCATTCACCAACGCGGTCAGGCGCAGAGGATTCACAACCAGCCTCGCGGTATCACTCGAAGACGAAGAATTCGAGAACAAGTCAATCGAACGATTCTTAGAACTTCGAGTTAGCGGTTTAGCCATGATCTCGCCAAAAATCGAGCACACCAGCCTGGAGCGAATCGCCCAACTAATGCCCGTATGCCTCGTTTCAAACAACGCGGCACCCAGTAACTGCGACCTCGTGCACACAAAAGACTTCGAAGCGGTAAAACTAGCAACCAAGTACCTCGCATCCAAAGGGTACGAAAACCTTGTTTACCTCGGACAATTCCGCTCCATTCCCGGCGACACCACTCACGAACGCATCCGCGGATACAAGGCGGCCATGGCTGAACTAGGAGAAGAACAGCGAACAACCGTCATTCTTATCGACGAATCCGTATCGGAAGCCGCCCGCCAAGTCATTGAAGAATTCGGGCCCGGCACCGGCGTCATCGCACACAACGACCTTGTTGCCATGGAACTGCTAATGGCCGTCCACGACGCCGACTATACGCCCGGCAAAGACATTGGCATCACCGGCTTCGACAACACGCGCATCTCGGCAATGCCGACCATTTCTTTGTCCACAATCGACCAGCAGCTCGACCTCATGGCTGAAAAAACCATTGACCTGCTGATCTCCAGGGGCAACAACCTTCGCGCGGCCCAGCAGGACGTGGTTATCGAACCCCGGTTGATCGAGCGTTCCTCGACCATCGTTCGCTAACGCCCTCACGGCCGATATTTCGACCCCGGCTAGCTAACGCCCCCACCGCCATTAGAAGGCCGTCCCGAAATCAATAAAATGATAGAACAAATGACTGGACAAATGCGTCAAACGGGGTTAGGCTGATACTAACAAAGCGGTTGAGGTGCGTTGATGCGCTAGATTTCGCCGTTAAGTTGGCTAGATGCCTGAGTCGAAGGAGACCACATGTCAGCACAAATTCCAGAAACCATGAAGGCTGCGGTTCTTAGGGACTACGAAAAGGGATTGCAGGTTGAGCAGATCAAGACTCCGAGGCCGAAGTCTGGCGAGGTTCTGGTAAAGGTCTCCGCGTGCGGAATGTGCCACTCGGACCTGCATGTAATCTCGGGTGCCATCGCTTTCCCACTTCCCTGCGTACTTGGCCACGAAGTAGCCGGCGAAATCGTAGAAGTCGGACCGGGCAACGAACACACCGGTCTGAAAGTCGGACAGCGCGTAGCCGGTGCATTCCTAATGCCCTGCGGTCAGTGTGAAGCATGCTCGCAAGGTCGCGACGACCTGTGCGGCCCGTTCTTTGAACTAAACCGCCTGCAGGGCAAACTGTATGACGGCACCACTCGCCTTGAGAGCCTCGACGGTGAAGAAATCGCCATGTACTCCATGGGTGGCTTGGCCGAATACTGCGTGATCCCCTCAACTTCAGTAGCCGTGGCCGACGAGAACCTGGATCCGGTGGCCGGATCGATCCTCGGATGCGCTGCAATGACCGCCTACGGTGCGGTACGCCGCGGCGCCGACCTCCACTACGGCGAGACAGTAGCAGTTGTCGCAACCGGAGGCGTTGGGTCGAACATCATCCAGATCTCCAAAGCGTTCGGCGCAAAGCAGATCATCGCCATCGACGTCTCTGACGAAAAACTCGAAGCCGCTAAAAAGCTTGGCGCAACCGACGTAGTCAACTCCACCAAACAGGACGTTCACGACGCCGTCTTTGAACTAACCGGTGGTCGCGGTGTTGACGTCGCGTTCGAAGCGCTCGGTCGCCCCGAGACCTGGACATCCGCCCTCGACGCCCTAAAGGACGGCGGCCGCATGGTTCCGATCGGCCTGGGTGCCGGCGTGCAAACCGCGGGCGTAGAAATCAACCGCACGGTCCGACGCTCGCAGTCAATCCTTGGCTCCTACGGCGCGCTGACCCGTCAGGACCTGCCCGAAGTAGTTCGCATGGCAGCCGCCGGTGTCATTGACTACAGGGGAATCGTGTCGGAGCACTACTCGCTAGAAGACGCGGGTAAGGGCTACCAAAACCTCGCCGAAGGCAAGATCCGCGGCCGCGCAGTCGTGGACATGTCGCTGTAGCCCTACAAAAAATCGTCCCTACAGGTAGGGGACCAAGCTTGCACACTCGAGCTTGAAAACAAATCGTGGGCAGTCCCCGGGGGTGACTGCCCACGATTCGTTCTTATTTAAGCTAGTTGCACTCAGCGCTACGCAAAATGGTGTGCACCGTGAATGCGATAGAAGTTGCAACGGTAAGTAGGCCGCCCGCGATAACCGCAAACGGGGTGGAACCAAACGCTCCAACAAGCGCAAGCACAGCTGCGGCAAAGAAGACTGCTGCGAAGCTGAAGATTTCGACGTTGCGCTTAGCGGCATTTTCCGGCTTTTGAGCGCATTCGGGGTAAACGGACGTTGGAACAGTGGCCAATGAAGTCATATTGAGCTCCTCTTCTTCTTCGTGCAGGAGCTCTGTCCGTGCTCCCGCACGGACGTTGTGCATGCCAGCTTTAATCGCCGGCCTTTCCAGATACAACACAATTGTTAGCACATGAGGCCTTCAACGCAAGTATTGTAAGCATGTTTGTTGTGAAGCTTACAAAAACTAGCCCGCAGTTCAGGGGTCTCGGGTTCGACCGGCGCGTGTCTGAGTGTGCGAAACAGGCCGGACCGGAGGGGCAGGCGGGGTGAAGCTGGCCGGGGTGGCGCACGTATGAGCCCGCGCCGTGCCTTGCATTGATAAATTCGGGGTGGACACAGTTTGAAACCGTCGAGTGCGCGCCGCCTGGACCCCGCAAAAACCTGAGGCAGGCTCGCCCTCGTCGACAAAAATACTGCAGCGAAGGAGCACCCATGAGCGTTAGTGAACGCCTGAAAGAACTAGGAATCGAATTGCCCCAGGTGGCGGCTCCCGTGGCGGCCTACGTGCCCGCAATGGTCGTTGGAAACACCGTGCGCACGTCCGGCCAGTTGCCTTTCCAAAACGGTGAACTTGTCTCCCGAGGGCGAGTGGGCGCCAACCGGACAAGCCCCGCCGAAGCCTACAACGCCGCCCGCGTATGCGCGTTGAATGCGCTCGCGGCCGCCGCCGACGCCGCCGGAGGAGTCGACAACCTCAAGGGCGTCATCAAGGTAATGGGATTTGTGGCGTCCTCCCGCGGATTCCACGGCCAACCAGCCGTCATCAACGGCGCATCAGAGCTGTACCAGGAGATCTTCGGAACCCAACACGTGCGCTCCGCGGTCGGCACGCCCGCGCTACCGATGAACGCGTCAGTAGAAGTTGAGGTCGAGTTCGAACTCGCGTAGCCGAAGCCGGCACTTACTGAATGCGTTCGCGCAAGATCGCCTCTAGCGGCGCGTAATGGTACAGCACGGCCTCACGGTAAGCTTTGAGGTCGCCGGAAACGGCGGCCTCAAGCATCAGCCGGTGGGCGTGGGCCGTATCGTCCAACCGGTGTGAAATCTCCAGACCCAACTGCGGAACCACCGCCATGTGGACCAGCCACAAACTGTGCACCAACTGTTTAACCACCAGGTTCGCAGTGTTGGCAAGCAGGCCAAGATGGAAGTTCAGGTCCTCTTCTTCGAAAGTGTGCCCGACCTTAGCCTTCTCTTCCATGACACTCACATAGTTGAAAAGCTCAGGCTGATCGGTGCCGTGCAACGACTGGACCACCTGTTCAGCACACCCAAGATCCAAGTAGCGGCGAACTTCCACCACGTCGCTAAGCCCACGCAAGTCCTCCGTGCCGTAAATCGAAGCGCGAAACGCCAAGGTTTGCACCAGCGGATCCAACGACAGAGAACCCACAAACGTGCCCTTACCGTGTTCGACCGACACGATATTCAAAGCTTCCAACTTGCGGATTGCCTCGCGGACCGAAGACCGGGAAACCCCCAGCGTCTCGCACAGCTGCGTCTCGGTCGGCAAACTGTCCCCCGGAAGCAGGTTCTCTTGCAAGATGAACGCCTTTATAGCATCCATCGTCGCCTCAGCGCGGCTTTGCTGGCGCGACTTCGGCTCGTAAGGGCCCCCAATACTCGGAAGCGAATACGCGCCGTTAACCCCTGTCGTTGCCGGACTCGACATCAACAACCCCAATCATCTGGTGACGCAAGGTGGCAAAGCACGTACCAACACGTTCAGGCACCTGCCCAAATAACAAGGCTACCGCCCCACCTGGAACGTCACGAAAATCCGAAACTGAAAGCCGGGGTGGCCGAAGGACACGCCCTCGCACCAAACCCCGGCTCTCATAAGCGTTAGTCCGCCAGCAAACCAGTGTCTACGAGGACCTTTCGAATAGCTTCCACGTTTTGTCCTTCAAGAGGCAAAACGGGTGGCGTCATCTGATTCGACTCAAACACGCCTAGCAGCATGAGGGCGGTCTTGAAACTGCCCACGCCAGCGCCGTAACCCACTACGCCTTGCGAAACAACGGCGATCTGCATCAGCTCAGCCAGACGGTCCTGCTCCTTGCGAACAGTTTCCCAATCGCCCTCCTTGTACGCCATCCACTGGCGAACATAGCCATCGGGATCCACATTTCCAAGGCCCGGAACACACCCGTCGGCGCCCGACATGTAAGCGCCGTCCACTACCACCTCGTGGCCCGTCAACACGGACAGTGGGGAGCCCAAGAACTTGTTGCCCCGGACAAGGTAGCGGAAGCTCACGTCGTCACCGGAAGAATCCTTCACACCGGCAATAACGCCCTCGGAACCCAACTTCAAAAGCAGGTTCGTCGGCAACTTCACGTGCACGCACACGGGAATGTCATACGCGAAAACCGGCAGGTCAGTGGCGGCATGCAAGGCGCGGAAGTGCCTCTCCACCTCTTCCATACCCGCGAGCGCGTAGAACGGGGCGGTCGCAACCACCGCGTCCACGCCGACCTCTTCGGCAACGCGAATATGGTCAATCACGCGTTCAGTTTGAGTGTCAATAACACCCGCAAGAAGCGGAACGCGACCATCCACCACGCGCTTTGCGACCTCCAGAACCTGGCGACGCTTGTCGTCGGTTAAGAACACGACCTCAGACGACGACCCTAAAACGAACAGGCCGTTAACGCCCGCGTCGAGCATCCTGCGAAGGTGACGCTCATACGACGGCACATCCAACTCTCCAGACGGCAGCAACGGTGTCACTACCGGCGGTATAACACCGCTAAATTTCGTGCTCATTTACCTTTCCTCTAATCAATAGTGGGATGCAATAGTGAAGGCGCGGCACCCAGAAGCGTCCTCGTGTAAGGATCCTTCGGGCTATTCAAAATCTGCTGCGCGGGCCCTTCTTCTACGACAACACCCTTGTTCATGACCGCAATACGGTCAGACACGTAACGCACTGTTTGAATGTCGTGCGAAATGAAAACCATGCCCAGCCCCAAGTCGTTCTTCAAGTCCGTGAGCAGGTTCAGAATCTGCGCGCGAACAGAAACGTCCAGGGCGGAGGTCGGCTCATCCGCGATGATCGCATCCGGGTTCAAAGACAGGGCGCGCGCGATGGCGACGCGCTGACGCTGACCGCCGGACAGTTGGCCCGGAAGGGCATCGAGGGCGGAGTCGGGCAGGCCGACCATCTGAATCAGGTCGTGAACGCGCGCATTCCGGTCAGCTTCGGAGCCGATCTTGTGCACCACCAGAGGATCTTTCAACTGGTCGCGCACGGTCATACGCGCATTCAACGCGGTTGCCGGGTCCTGGAACACGACTGAAACGACGCGGCCAATCCGGCGACGTTGCGCCGCGGAGCGCTTCGTGACCTCCTGGCCACGGAAGAACACCTTGCCGGAAGTCGGCATCTGCAGGCCGCACATCACGTTAGCGGTCGTGGACTTACCGCAGCCGGACTCGCCCACGATGCCGAGCGTCTGACCGGCCTTAACCTCCATGTTCACCCCGCGCACGGCGTAAACCTTGTTCGGGTTAAAGATCGAACCCGTGCGCGTCTTGAACGTTACGTGAACGTCCTCGAGGCGAATGATCGATTCAGCATTGCTCATGACAGGCTCCCATCCGTTAGTTCACTGCCATCGGCCGCGGCAGCCAAGGCTGCGACCTTGCCCTCGTCGGACGGGTTTGCAACCTCGCCCTCGTCAAGCGTCGTGATTTGCGCGGCGTAATAGTGGTCGGTTCCGCGAACGCGCATGCGGGCGGGTCGAATATCCAAGCCGATATGCGGGTGCGATGAGCGCGGCGCGAAACGGTCGCCGTCGGGGAAGTCTTTCGGCGACGGAACCGTGCCCGGAACCTGGTGCAGTCGTCCCGATCCGGATTCGATCGAGAGGACGGAGCCCAGCAAACCGCGAGTGTATTCGTGCACGGGGTTGGTGAGCAGCTCCGACGTGGGGGCTTGTTCCACAACCTGACCCGCGTACATGACGGTCACGGAGTGAGCGACTTCGGCAACCAGGGCGAGGTCGTGCGACACGAACACCATGGCGAAGCCCAGCTTGTCGCGCAACTCGTTCAGCAAGTCGATTACCTGCTTTTGGACGGTGACGTCCAGCGCCGTGGTCGGCTCGTCCGCAATGACGAGCTTCGGGTCGCGCGTGAGCGCCATAGCGATGAGTGTGCGCTGACGCTGACCGCCGGACAACTCGTGCGGGTAGGACTCCAGCGTGCGCTTGGGGTCCAGGCCGACCAGCTCGAGTAGTTCCTCCGCGGATCGGGTGCCGCCGCGACTGGTTAGCTGCTTCATTTGCGAGCGGATCAGCATCGACGGGTTCAGCGAGGACAGGGCGTCCTGGTAGATCATGGCCATGTCGTGGCCGAGCAGGCTCTGACGTTCCTTGACGGACATCTTCAGCAGGTCGCGACCCTCGTACAGGATCTCACCGGTGATCTCGGCACGCGGATCCAGCAGGCCCATCACTGCGAGCGAAGTGATCGACTTACCACAGCCGGATTCACCCACCAGACCCATGGTCTCACCGGGGTGAACCTTGAAGCTCACGTGGTCCACAACGTTCACGTCACCGTGGCGGGGGAACTTGATGCACAGGTCGCGCACTTCGAGTAGCGGTTCGCCCTCGTCGTCGCCCGGAACGAACCGGTCGGTGCGCTTCGTTTCAACGACCTTCAGGTCGGACAGGCGCTGGTTAAGCGATTCGCGCTGCGCCTTGTAAGCGTTCACCGGGTCGGCGATTAGGAGGTCGGCTTCGCGGTCGGAATCGGTTCGCGGCTTGTCCTCAACGGATGCGGAAGGTGCGGCCACCATGGCGTCCGTGATGCCCTCGGAGAGCACGTTCAAGCACAGGACCGTAATCATGATCATGATGCCGGGGAACAGGGCCTGCCACCATTCGCCGCGAAGCACGCCGGGCTGGGCGGCCGACAGGACGTTACCCCAGGTCGGAACCATTGTTTCTTGCAGGCCCGCACCAATGAAGGTTAGGGATGCTTCCAAGATGATTGCGTCTGCGACGAGGACGGTTGCGAACACCAGGATTGGTGCGGCAACGTTGCGAGCCACGTGCTTGGTCAAAATCCACGGTGCGCGAGCACCGGAGACGACAACCGCGTTCACGTAGTCTTCGCCGTACGCGCTCATGACGTTTGCGCGAACAATACGGGTTAGCTGCGGCGTGTAGACAAAACCGATGGATGCGACGATCACGAAGATCAGCGCTTCGGCGGATACTGCCTTTTGGAATACGACGACGGTAACAGCAACGAGTGCGATACCGGGGATGGACATGATCACGTCCATGAGTCGCATGATGATTTCGGAGATCGACTTGCGAACAACCGCCGCAATGGAGCCGATAATCGAGCCGAAAATGAGAGCTAGTAGCGTGGAGCTGATACCCACCATCAGCGAGTAGCGGCCACCGTACAGCAGGCGTGAGAGCACGTCGCGACCCGCGTGGTCGGTACCAAAAATGTGCTGCGCGGACGGAGCCTGACGTGAAATGTCAACAGTTTCCGGCGCGTATGGTGCCAAGACCGGTGCGAAAATCGCGGTGAGGATGACTAGCCCAAGAACAATGAGGGCGAGCTTGGAACCGAGGTTCATTCGAGAGAAGCCTTTAAGCTTGATCGCTCCGGCTTCGCTCAGTTGGTTAGTGAGCTTTTTCCGCATTGGTTACACCGCCCTGATACGTGGGTTGATGAGTACGTATAGGAGGTCGACGATGATGTTCACAACGATGAATGCCATCGCGACGACCAGTGTTGCGCCTTGAACAACGAATACCCAGTTGTTCGTGATGCCTTCGAGCAGGACCTGTCCCATGCCGCGGATACCGAAGATGATTTCGATAACGACCGCGCCACCCATGAGGTAACCGACGCGCAAGCCTAGGACGGTAACCGGGGTGATTAGTGCGTTACGCAGAACGTTGCGTGAAACAACGATGTTTTTGGGGATGCCTGCGCCGAGTGCGGTGCGAACGTAGTCGCGGTCCAGTTCTTCCACCATTGACGTGCGCACAATACGCGTCATTTGGCCGATGACGGGAACTGCAAGAGCGAATGCGGGTAGGAGCATGCGTGCAAACCAGCCACCCGGATCCGAAGTGAATTCCGGTAGCGCACCCGAAACGGGGAGTATGCCCATGAAGGCGAGTACTAGCAGCATTGCTAGCCAGAAAGAGGGCGTGGCGATCGACGCTACCGACAGGACACGAATGACCTGGTCGGGCCACTTGTCACGGTACAAAGCGGCAACTACGCCTAGCGGGAACGAGAAGATTACTGCGATGAACAGGCCGAAGAAAGTTAGGCCCAGTGTGATTGGAAGAGCTGCGAAGACCTTATCGGAAACTTTGTTACCCGAGCCCACACCATAGGTGCCCAAGTCGCCTTGCAGCATGTTGATGATGTAGTTGCCGTACTGGACGAAGAACGGGTCGTTCAAACCGTTGTCCAAACGGAACTGTTCAAGCATTTCGGGGGTCGCGTTTTCGCCGAGTGCGACGTACGCGGGGTCGATGGGCGAAAGCGACATGATGAAGAACACCAGCAGCGTCACGCCGAGGACCATTAGCGGAAGGGCGACCAGTCGCCTTCCGATAAGCCTGATGAGATTGTTCAAGGTTCTAGCCTCACCTGCGTTTTGACTGTTTATTTAGTTGGGAGGGGCGCTCGCCCCTCCCAACTTGATCGGGCTAATGCCGATTACTTGGTTTGTGCACCTACTAGCCACAGGCCAGTAGTGGAGATCGGCTTAACGTTGTCCAACTGGTCAGCGTTGTAAGCGGTGATCATGGTGCGGTGGAATAGCGGGTATAGCGGAACTTCCTGAGACAGGATGTCTTGGGCTTCGTCCCACTTAGCCTGCTGTTCTGCGCCCTCAAGGGCGGTTGCCTCGTTAACAACGGCGTTCAGCTTGTCGAATGCCGCCTTGTCGGAGGTCTGCCAGAAGGTGCGCTTCTGGGTCCAAACGTTGTCGCCGTACCACCAGGACATGAGCAGTGCCGGGTCGTAGCCGAATACGGACGGGTCGCCCGGGGCGAGTGCGAGATCGAAGGTCGGGGTGCCTTCCACGTCAAGGTTGTTGGAGTACAGCGATGCGGAAGCCTCAGCCTGAACGTTGACGGTGAAGCCCAGCGCCTCAAGGTCGGTGCGGATCTGCGGCGAGAGGTTAGCAATCCACGGGTGGTCCGTGGTTAGCAGCGTGATTTCGCCGCCGGTCACACCGGCGTCGGCAAGCATCTGCTTTGCCTTTTCCGGATCGTAGTCGAACTGAACTTCAGCCTTCTTGTAGTTCGGGTGGCTCTCGGGCAGGAACGAAGTAGCAACGGTTGCCTTACCAGCCATCGCGTTGTCAACCAGCTTCTGGCGGTCGATCGCGTAGTGGAATGCCTGGCGAACCTCGGGCTTGTCGAACGGAGCCTTAGTCGTGTTGAACAGCAGGAACGGCATGTTGAAGCCGGGCTTTTCCTCAACGGTCAGGCCGGCGCCCTCAAGTAGCTCAACGTTTTCAGCGGGGACAGCTTCCATCACCTGGATGGTGCCGTCAGACGCTGCGGTCGTACGGGTCGTGTCGTCCTTTTGAACCATCCAACGCATTTCGCTTGCGCCGGCGGGGAACTGGCCGTTGTAGTGCTCGTTCGGTACGGCGGTGATCTCCGTGTCGGTGATCGACGTGTACTTCCACGGGCCGGAACCGGTCGGCATGGCGGTTAGGTCATCGTCCGAAGCGTCCTTCGGGACGATCTTCACAACAGCGAGGCGCTCCTTCAGCAGGGTGAAGGGCTGCTTTAGCTTGATGGTGACCGTCGTGTCGTCCTTAGCTTCAACCGAGTCGATGAAGGTTAGGAACGACTGGTAGAGGTTGCCGTCAGCCATTGCCTTCTCGAAGGAAACGACAACGTCCTCGGCGGTCACATCGGTGCCGTCGGAGAACTTCGCGCCGTCGCGCAGAGCGATGGTGTATTCGGTGTCGGATACCTGCTCCGGGTCGCCCGCTGCTAGCGCGTCGTACAGCTCGTAGTTCGACATGTCGAACTCGTACAGGCCTTCCATGACGTGCCAGTTGGTGCCCATCGCCAGTGCGGACGACGTGTTGGACGGGTGGTAGTTAGTGGTTTCGTAAGCTACACCAGCGGTGATCGTACCGCCTTCGCCGCCACCTTCGCCGGCGGAATCGGCTCCGCCACCACAAGCGCTCAGTACGAGCGCTCCCGCGGCAACGAGGCCGGTGAATGCAGCCAACCGAGACCTACGGTTGAGAGGTTGCATTTAGAACTCCTTTGTTTCCTCAAGAGAATCCGAGTAAGACACTCGAATATCACTGCGACTTAACGCGTTTCCCATTGCGCCAGTCGCAATGAAGCGTCGTTGTCTTCTGCCATATTCAGTTATATTTACGAGGGCGCCTCCGGGCTCTGATGAGTGAAGGGAACAGGCCCGGACGCGTCCTCTATTGGTTAGCGGGCGTCGCCGCCGGCTTTAACCGCTTTGGCGAACCAACTTGTGATTGATGTTGGGTGGGTGATCGCAGTTCCAACGACTGCCGCCCACGCGCCGGCTTCCATGACCTGGCGGGCGTGGTCGAGGGTGTGGATGCGTCCTTCGCACAAAACGGGGAACTCAGGGAACTCTTTGACCATTTGGGTCAGTAGTTCAATGTCGGGGCCTTCGGTTTTGGCCCGGTCGGGCGTGTAGCCGGCCAGCGTGGTTGACAGGATGTCGGTGCCGGCTTCGGCGGCTTGCACGGCGTCTTCGAACGATCCGCAGTCCGCCATTACGATTGCGCCGTCAGCGTGGAGTGCTTTGACGGTTTCCGCGTACGTTAATCCATCTGGGCGAGGGCGTGTTGTGGCGTCGATTGCTACGACGTCAGCGCCGGCCATGACGCACGCGCGTGCGTGTTGCAGTGTGGGGGTGATGTAAACGCCCTCGCTACCGTCTTTCCACAGGCCGAGGACGGGAACTTGTACTTGGCCGCGGATTGCGGAAATGTCGGCCAGGCCCTGGCATCGGATGCCGACCGCACCGCCTTGCTCGGCAGCTAGCGCGATTTGCGCCATCGTTTCGGGGTGACGCATCGGCTCGCCCGGGTAGGCCTGCACCGATACGATCAGGCCGCCCTTAATCGAGTTGATGATCTCGTCTTTCCTAGCGTTCATTGCTACCTCCAGCGGTGCGGGCAGTGTTGATGTTTGAAGCTTTCGCGTGCGCGGCTACGGCGGCGCCCAGTAGGGGAGCGGAGCCTGCGAGCTCGCCCTCAAGAATGTCAATCTTTCGAATAGCGGGCAGAGCCCCGTTTGTAAATGCGGCTTTGAGGGCGTTCCACCACTCTTCGCCCGACCGCGTGACGGAGCCGGACAGGACGACGGCTTGGGGGTCAACACAGTTCGCGACTCCGGCGATGGAGTCGCCCAGTGCCGCGCCGGAGGCGATTAGGATACGGCGGGCAAGTTCCTCCCCGGCCTGCGCGGCGGCGGTGAGCTGTTTGCCACTGGTGATTTGCGGGTCGGTTTCGCGACGGCGCGCGTTGTAGAGCATGACTTGGCCGGTTCCCGAAGCTACGGACTCGATGTGTCCGGTCGCGCCGCACGAGCACGGCATTCCGGAAGCTAGCGGGTGGGGCACGTGGCCGACGTGACCGGCGGCGAAGTGGGCGCCCATGTGGATCTCGTTGCCGAGCACTAGCGCGCCGCCGATACCGGTTCCGACCGCCACCGCTAGCACTGAATCAAAGTTGCGGGCCGCGCCGAACCTGGATTCGCCAAGCGCGTGCGCGTGCACATCGTTTAGGACCGCTACGGGCAGTCCGAACTCGGCCTCCACGCGGCCAGCCACGTCGGTTCCCGTCCAGCCTTTGATTAGGTCGGTGGCCGAAATGATCGTCCCGGCAGTCGTGTCAACCACGCCGGCGGATGCGATTCCAATCGCGTTTACAGCCCCGTCCTCGTCATTATTATTTTTGAGGGCGTGGCGGATCGCGGTGAATACGGCCTCGATGACGGCGTCGGCGCCATCCTGGGCGGGTGTGGGGATTTCGTGGATTTCGGTTAGGTCCGGAAGGGCGTCGGGCGCGGAAGTGTTTACGGTCGCGAGGGCGGATGCGATCTTGGTGCCGCCCAGGTCAACAACGGCGTAGCGGTTTTGGGCGTGCAAGAGCGGGGCATGCGAGGTCGCGGAGGCTTCTTGAGTGAAGTTCTCGCGGTTAAGGGTGCTTCCCATTGCCGGCTCCTTCGCTGGCTAACGTCGTCGTTAAGGTGCAAAACCGTAGTTTGTAAACTGTGTTACAGAACATAAAGCTAACATGTCAGACATCTTATGTCTATGTCGTTAGGTAACTTTTTGGTCTCGGTTTGTTCACGTAAGCTGGAGGCGGCGTTTCGATCAAAGGCCAGATCGCCCAAGACAAACTTTCGCACCGAGTGAATGGGGTTCGAATGCGGATTCTCGTGGCTCCCGATTCGTTCAAGGGATCGCTATCGTCACAGCAAGCGGCAGCGGCAATACGCGCCGGCCTGCAAGACGCCCTCGCGGACGCCAATACCCTCGCGGACGTCAACGCTCCCACGACCGCCAATACCCTCACGGACGCCAACGCCGGCGGTGATCTGGAAATCGTCACCATCCCACTGTCTGACGGAGGGGAAGGATTCGTAACCGCGTACGCCACCGCGCGGGGCGCCGGCCAGATTATCGAAGTGGAAGTAGCGGACTGTGCGGGCAATCCGCGCGTTGCAAAATACTTTTTGGAGGGCGAGCGCGCCATACTTGAAGTCGCCGAAGCCGTCGGCATCGAATACGTCGACTGGGAAACTCACGACGTGTGGCGGGCAAACACGTCGGGCGTCGGGCAAATGATCGCCGACGCGCGCGCTCGCGGGGCGCGCGAACTCATCGTCGGCCTGGGCGGATCCGCTACCACCGACGGCGGAATCGGCATGCTGTCCGCACTGGGTGTTCGTTTCCTGGACGAGGACGGTGCGCCGGTTGCCCCAATCCCGGCGGAACTCAAAAGCATTGCGCGCGTTGACACCTCGGACTTTGACGTCAGCGGCCTGCGCGTCATCGCGGCGGCCGACGTGCAAAACCCGCTCACCGGAAGCAACGGAGCCGCCGCGGTGTTCGGCCCGCAAAAGGGAGCCACCACCGAGGACGTGGCCGCTCTAGATGAAGGTCTGCGAAACCTTGCCGCCGTCACAGACCCGGACACGCCGCGTTTTCGCGACGCGCAAGGAGCGGGAGCCGCGGGCGGGCTCGGCTGGGCACTCATGCGATTCCTTCAAGCAACCATCACCCCCGGTTTCGACATCATCGCGGCCGCCGCGCGCCTAGACGCCCTCGTTGCCGGGTCGGACCTCGTGATAACCGGCGAAGGCAAAGTCGACTCCCAAACCCTGTCCGGCAAAGCCCCCGCAGGAATCTGGAACCTGTGTCAAAAACACGGCGTACCCCTAGTCATCTTCGGTGGAGTCATAGACGAATCCTTCACAGTCACCGCGCCGGACGGCCCCGCCCTCGTCGGCATAAATCCCCCCGGACAATCATTGGAGGACGCAATCGAAGCCGCGGAACACAACATGCGACAAGCCGCCCGCGAGCTTGGGCGGAGCATCGCGGGGGCAGGGCAGGACGCTCCCGCCACCCCCGCGCAGAGCGCAATCATTCTTGCCGGCGGTAGCGGCCAGCGGTTGGGGGGAGTTTCAAAATCCGACCTCACGATCGGTGGCGAGCGTTTCCTGGACCAAATCGTGCGCACCCTGCGCGAGGACGGCATCCCCGACAGTCGCATCGTCGTTGTCGGACCCGATTCGCTGCGAGTTCCCGAAGGCATCGCCCTCACATTCGAAGACCCGCCGCGCGGCGGACCGGGCGCCGGCATTTTCGCCGGACTCAAGTTTTTGGGGTACGAGGACGTGTCTAGCGGGGCCGACGACCTCGTGCTCGTCACAACGTGCGACGCGCCGTTTTCCGCGTCAGCTCGCCGAGTACTGGTGGATGCCGTGACAGCCACGGGCGCCGATGCGGCGGCCGTGCGCGACCGCAGCGGGGTAGTGCAGCAACTCCTTGCCGTCTACCGCGTGCAAGGCCTGCTGGAGGCCGCGCAAAAAGCCCAGCGGACCCACAACCGCGCAGTCAAAAAGCTCGTCGCCGGCCTTAACTTCGTCGAAGTGGAAGTTGATCCGCACGTAGAAATCGACGTCGACACGTGGGAAGACCTGAAGCGACTAGAGGCCGCCACGCCCTCCAAATATTTATAAAAACCACGCAAAGCACAGCTATTGCACCGTATATGGACGGTGTACCTGAGAGCCTTCAAAACGGATATAGTTAAAGAACCTTAGAGACTGGCCACGCATACGAAACGTAGATATTACGCCAGTGAACGCCGTGCTAAAGAGTGAAAAGTGAGCGAAGCAGAACCGAAGACGCCAGGCACCGTCGACGTTCCGACCATGATCGGCAACGTTGCGGCTCTGACTCATGCGCAAAACACGACGCTCACAGCGCTTTCGAAATCCGTCACGCCAATGACGGTTGCGGAACTGGCCAGTGAACTCGGCCTGCACCACAACTCGGTTCGTGAAACGTTGGATGCGCTGGTCAAGCGGGGCCTAGTTGCGCGAAACCGTAAGGCTCCCGAAGGGCGCGGCCGCCCGTCGTGGGTTTACGAGGCCATCGCACCCGCGTCGCTGGAGAGTTTTGCGCGCCAACTAACCTCCATGATCAGTGCGCTTACCGACTACCTGCGCGAAAACACGGATGACCCCGTCAAAGAAGCTGTGAAACTTGGCCGCATGTGGGGCGAAGAGGTCATGCTAAACACCGGCGTGCCCGACCACGCCAACATCGACCACGCGGAAGAAGCCAAACGCCTCGACGTGCACACCTCCAAGGTGCGCCTATTCCTGTCGTCCATGGGGTACGGAGCTGCTCAAACCAGCGACCCGCACGCCTTCGAACTTCGCCACTGCCCGCTACTAGGCGCGATTGAGCGTGGCCAGAAAGCGGGCGACAAGTATCCGCTCGCGTGCGCAATGCACAGGGGCCTACTCGAAGGCGTCCTTCAAACCACCGCTCACGGCCATGTCGGCGTCGAACTAAAAGCGCAAGTCCTTCCCGGCGTGTGCTCCGTGCGTTTAACCGCCACCGAACCTTCCGATTCCAAACCGTTATCAGAATAGTTTTCGAGGGCGATCCTGCCGCCCCGTTTGCTTACGCGCTGCCTTGAATCTTGGCTGAACATGACTTTGGGGGAGCACCTTTCGGTACTCCCCCAAAACCTTTAGTTTCAGTTAGCCACGACGCACGATGTCAAGCGTGCGAAGGTTGAACGCCATAAAGCGGACTAGCTGGTAGGGCACAAAGCTGCGCTTGAAGTTGGTGAAGCGGGTCGGAAGCGGTGCACGTGCAATGCGCTCCGCGGTTACCGGATCCAGTTCCTCAACTGTTTTCTTCGTTGCTGTCTGTTCACTCATTTTTAGATCACTCCGGCAGCAGGCTCCAGCCCGGCAGGGCCTTAGCCTTGTAAATGAATAGGTAGTGGTAGAGGTTCTTTACCCAGTGGCCGAACAGGCCGAGCTCGCCCTTAGTCAGGTCGGGGTGACGACCCGTCTCGGGGTAAACCGTCTTGTCCGGTACAACCGGGTACATGATCATCGCGGCAGCGGAGCCGTTCAGCATGCTACGACCCGTGGACGCGTCACAGACAGCGCCAAGGCCACCGAGGGGAGCCTCACGCAACGGAGCGTTCGGATCCTTCAAGCGATCGAGGACGGACTCGGCAACAACCGCAGCCATCGTGCCCGACGGCTGGCCGGTGCGCGGCGGAGCCGGAGCAATCACAGTGCCATTCGGCGTCTTGTGCGGCTTCGAAATGCCGTGCGGCGGAGCGAACGCAATACCAACAGCAAACATGTTGCCGTAAGTCTGGTTCTGGTAGGTGCGCGGCCAGTCCTTGGAACGCCACTCGTCGTAGCCCTTCGGCGTGTAGTCCGCATCCACCTTCATGAAGCCAGCCGGGTTGAAGATAACATCGGAAATGTCGTTACCCTCGCGGTCAAACGCCTTCATCGGAATACCCGTGAACGGAGGCAGAAGCATCGCGAAGTCGTAGTCGAGATCGTGCATCTCGCCATCAGAATCTTCGTACGTAAGCTTATCCGGCTCAATATTCTTAACAGCCACACCCGCAATCGACTTGACGCCACGCTCGCGGTAAATGGACTCGGTCCACAACTGCGACGTAGTCATGTAGCCATCCTGCTTGAACATCATGCCGTCCATGCCAAGGTCGCCCAGCTTAGGCTCGTTGGTGACGTACACGATTTCAGCCATGTCGCGAACGCCGTGCTGGCGGAGCTCGAAGTCAGTGTTGAAAGTGAACTCGAAAGCAGCGCCCTGACAGGTACAGTTGCCCGCACCCATGCCAATCACGAAGCGCATGCGCTCACCGTTCTTCATGCGGTTAACAGCGTTCATGAACTCCTGGCCACAAACCTCAGCGTGTGCGTCGGTGCAAACAGACTGAGTGTAGCCCTCGTCAGGTCCAAGACCCGGCGTGGCCGCAAAGTTCAGCTTCGGGCCAGTCGCGTTAATCAGGTAGTCGAACTCAACACGATCGGTCATGCCCTTGCGCGCCGGATCGGTGTATTCGAACTCCACCTGCGGGCGCGGGTTATCCGCGGTGCCCTCGGGGTAAATGTTGTGAGCCGCAGCCTGGCGGAAATCGATCCCGTACTTCTCGTACAGAGGACGTAGTTCGAAAATCACCTTTTCACGCGGCATGCTTCCGGTGCCCACCCAAATGTTTGAGGGGACCCAGTTCCACGTGGGCTTCGGCGATACGACCACAACCTGGTGTTCCGTGTCTTTTAGTTCCCTGGCAAGGATCATCGTCGCCGTGTGACCAGCGATACCTGCGCCAAGAACGACAATTTGAGCCACTGTGTATCCAATCGTCGATGTTTGAGAAAATTACTTGTGGAACTACGGTCGATACATCGATGTTTCAGCCGCAGTCTTGTGCCTCAGTTTATCAGCCTGGTCATGTGTAGGCGACCACACTATGAAGCTGAGGCGACATCATCATATGTTACTTCATATATGACAATTTGGGGCGGTTGAAACCTTTAACAGTTCCAACCGCCCCAAATCTTAGGGTTTGAAAGTGGCTATAGGGCGCCCAGGATGTTGTCGACTGACGCCTTCGCGTCACCGAACAGCATGTGCGTGTTCTCCTTGAAGAACAGCGGGTTTTGTACGCCCGCGTAACCGGTTGCCATGGAGCGTTTGAAGACGATGACGTCTTTCGCGTTCCACACCTTCAAAACGGGCATTCCCGCGATCGGCGAGCCGGGCTCTTCGGCCGCCGGGTTCACCGTGTCGTTCGCGCCGATAACCAAGACCACGTCTACTTCGGGGAAGTCGTCGTTAACCTCGTCGAGTTCCTTCACAATGTCGTAGGGGACCTTCGCTTCGGCCAGGAGGACGTTCATGTGTCCGGGTAGGCGTCCGGCAACGGGGTGGATGCCGAACTCGACTTCTACGCCGGCCTCACGCAGGCGCCTGGTCAGGTCCGCTACCGGGTATTGTGCTTGCGCAACAGCCATGCCGTAGCCGGGCGTGATCATGACGCGCTTCGCGTCCTTCAACATTTCGGCAACTTCGCCGGCCTGGATTTCCTGGTGGGTGCCCTGCTCTTCATCACCCGCGGTGACGGCACCGTCGGAGCCGAAGCCGCCGAGGATAACCGAGATGAACGAGCGGTTCATCGCCTTGGACATGATGTAAGACAGGTAGGCACCGGAGGAGCCGACCAGCGCACCCGTGATGATCAGCAGGTCGTTGTTCAGCATGAAGCCCGCCGCGGCGGCAGCCCAGCCGGAGTAGGAGTTCAGCATTGACACGACCACCGGCATGTCGCCACCACCGATCGCGGCAACCAGGTGGACGCCGAAGACCAGTGCGATCACTGTCATGACGATCAGCAGTGTGGTGTTCAGCGGCGAAACTCCGCCCTCATTAATGAAGAACACCATAAGAACGATCGTGACGATGAGGGCGATTAGGTTCAGCCAGTGGCGACCCGGAAGCATGAGGGGCGCGCCCTTGATCTTGGCCGACAACTTCAGGTAGGCAACAATCGAACCGGTGAAGGTGACGGCGCCGATGAAGACGCCCAGGTAGACCTCGCCGAGGTGGAAGCCGCCGAGTAGTTCAGCTTCCGCGTCGGGGGCCAGGTAGGAGTTGAAACCAACCAGGACGGCCGCCAGACCCACGAAGGAGTGCAACAGTGCGATCAGTTCGGGCATTCCCGTCATTTCGACGTTGCGTGCCTTCCAAATACCAATCACGGCGCCAATCAGCATTGCGACTGCGATCAGCAGGGCGGTGGTTAGGACACCGCGGTCGGGGCCCGACGTGAGCGCCAGGGTGATGGTTGCTACCAGGGCGATCGTCATGCCGACAATGCCGGCATTGTTGCCCTTTTGTGCGGTTTCGTGCTTGGACAGGCCAGCTAGCGCACGGATGAACAGGATCGCGGCGACGATGTACGCCAGTGCCACGCCCTTGTCGACCCAGCCCGCGTCGGCGATGGACGCGACTGTCGGTTCAAAAGATACGTTCGCGTTAGTCAGAGAAGTCAACATTTAGCATCAGTCCTTCTTAAACATCGCGAGCATGCGGTGCGTGACAGTGAAGCCACCAAAGATGTTGATGGACGCCACGACAATCGCAATGAACGACAGTGTTGAAACGAGTAGGTTCCCCGACCCGACCTGCAGTAGCGCGCCGACCAGGATAATGCCGGAAATCGCGTTCGTTACAGACATGAGCGGGGTGTGTAGCGAGTGCGTCACTGCCGTAATCACGTAGAAGCCCACCACAATCGCGAGGGCCAAAACCATGTAGTGTCCAATCACCATTGAAGGTGATACGAGGACGAGGGCGGCTCCGAGCGCTACCGCGATGGCTGTCCACAGGGCGCGGTTGCGCTTCTTGCGAGCCTCGGCGCGCGACTCTTCGGCCGCGCGGGCGGCTTCTTCGGCAGGATCGGGCTTGGGTGCCGCGGGCGCTGCGGGAGCAGCGGAGACCTTAACCGGCGGTGGCGGCCACTTCACCTCCCCAACCTGGGTGACGGTGATGCCGCGGACGATTTCGTCTTCCATGTCGAGGACGAGTTCGCCGTCCTTTTCCGGCGTCATCAGCTTCAGCAGGTTCACAATGTTTTGGCCGTAAAGCTGTGAGGACTGGGCGGGTAGGCGGCCGGCAAGGTCGGTGATGCCGATGATGATCACACCGTTGTCGGTGACGATGCGTTCGCCCGCGACGGTGAGTTCACAGTTGCCACCGTTCGCGGCAGCCATGTCAACGATGACGGAGCCCGGCTTCATGCCCGCGACGGCCTCCGCGGTAATAAGCATCGGAGACTTGCGGCCGGGCACGTTCGCCGTGGTGATCACGATGTCGGACTTCGCGGCCTGCTCGGTGTACAGGTTGATTGCGGCGTTGCGCTGGTCTTCGGTCATCTCCTTGGCGTAGCCGTCAGTGGAGACTTCCTGCGCGGTGGGGATTGCGATGAAGTTCGCGCCCATCGACTCGACCTGTTCGCCTACCTCGGGGCGCACGTCGGTTGCGTAAACTTCAGCACCCATCGAGTTAGCCGTACCGATTGCTGCGAGGCCGGCAACGCCCGCGCCGATCACGTAAATCCGCGCGGGAGGCATTTTGCCCGCCGCGGTTACCTGACCGGTGAAGAGGCGACCGAACTCGGAGGCGGCCTCGATTACCGCGCGGTAGCCGGCAACGTTCGCCATGGACGACAGGACGTCCATTGACTGTGCGCGTGAGATTCGCGGAACAGTGTCCATCGCGAGGGCGGTGATCCTCTGGTTGGACATCGCTTCGATCAGCTCGGGGTTTCGCGCGGGTGCTAGGCGCGAGATTAGTGTGGCGCCCTCTTTCATTGAACCGAGTTGGTCCGGCGTTGGATCGTCGAGGGCGAGGACGATGTCGGCACCCCAGACGGTGTGAGCTGACGCGATCTGTGCGCCGGCCTCTTCAAATTGGAAATCAGGATAGTTGGCCTGGTCGCCGGCGCCGGACTCGATGGTGACGTCGTAACCTAGGCTGATTAGCTTTTTAACTGTGTCGGGAGTGGCGGCCACTAATGGCTGCGACTCCCGCTCTCTTGGCACGCCTATGCGCACGGACAGCTCCTTTGCCTATCTATTTACTCGGGGGCTCACCCTCTGTCGGGGTTTATTCCGCCAGAGGCTAACGTGGGTGTTAACACCCTGAGATGAGAATATCGCGAAGTATCTCGATTGCGAGAGATTTCGCATTAGTCCATCTCAATCGCGGCAGCGCGAACTGCTGCGGGAAGCGCGTCGAGGATGTTTGAAATGTCCTCATCTGTGTGTGCGCTCGATACAAACCACGCTTCGAAGGGTGAGGGGGGCAGGTATATGCCGGCCTCTAGCATCGAATGGAAGAACGCCGTGTAGGCTTCCTTGTTTTGCGATTTGGCTTGCTCGTAGTTGTGGACGCCGGTTTCGGCGGGCTTTTCGCCGAAGAATACGGAGAATAGGTTGCCGGCGTTGTTCATTGCGTAGGGGACGCCGTCCGCGTCGAGGGCGTCGCGAACGCCGCCTCGGATCACTTCTGACACGGAGTCGATCCGCTCGTATACCAGCGGTGTCGCGAGCTTTAGGGTGGCTAGGCCCGCGGCGGTGGCGAGTGGGTTACCCGACAGTGTGCCGGCCTGGTAGACGGGGCCGAGGGGCGCGAGTAGATCCATGACGTCCGCGCGGCCGCCGAGCGCGGCGAGCGGCATGCCACCGCCGATTACTTTTCCGAAGGTGAAGATGTCAGGCACGTAGCTGGGCACTTGGCGCGTGTTTCCGTAGTTCAGCGACCCGTTCACGCCGGGCAGGGCGTCGTAGCCCCAAAAGCCCGCGGCTGATACGCGGAAGCCGGTTAGGACTTCGTCGAATATGACGAGGGCGCCGTGTCGGTGGGCGAGTTCATGCAGGGCCTGGTTGAACCCCTTGGGTGGCGTGATGATGCCCATGTTGGCGGGGGCGGCCTCGGTTATGATTGCCGCGATTTCGTCGCCGCGAGTGTTGAATACTTCTTCGAGCGCTTCGAGGTCACCGTACGGGACGACGATTGTGTCTTTAGAAGTACCTTCGGTTACGCCCGCGGATCCGGGCATTCCCGCGGTTGCAACACCGGAGCCGGCTTCGGCGAGGAGCGAGTCGGAGTGCCCGTGGTAGCAGCCCGCAAACTTTACGAGGACGTCGCGCCCGGTTGCCCCGCGGGCCAGGCGGATCGCGGTCATGGTGGCTTCAGTACCGGTGGACACGAACCGAACTTTTTGGATGCCCTTGACGCGGCGGATCACTTCTTCAGCGAGTTCGACTTCGCCAACGGTGGGAGCGCCAAACGACAGGCCGGCTTCGGCGGCGCGCTGGACGGCCTCAACTACCTGCGGGTGAGAATGCCCAATCAGGGCGGGCCCCCACGACCCGACCAGGTCAATGTAGTGGCGTCCTTCAATGTCACGAATGATGGACTCGAAAGCGGACTCAATGAACGGGGGCGTTCCTCCCACCGAGCCGTATGCGCGAACCGGCGAGTCCACACCGCCGGGGATCACCTGCTGGGCGCGGTTAAACATTTGCGTGTTCGTAGTCTTTTGCTGCGGCTGGCGCTGCTCCGCGAGCTGGTCTTGCCAAGGTCTGGCAAGTCCTCCGCTCATCGCCCCGTCGGGGCTGAGCATCTCTTCGTTAAACTCCGCGTCGAGGTCGTCAAAGTTCACCGGACGGTCAGAATATGAATGCTGATCACGCTCAAAATCCATGGGTCCATCCTAACGGGTTTATTGACACCCTTGTTTGCCCGGTCCGCATCGGGTCAAGCATGATTGTTGCGTACACACCGCGCTGCAAAGGAGGGACCTTGACCGATCACGGCAACGCTTCACCCGTCCCGTCCGGCACGTCCGCTCCGCGCGGCGCTTCGCCAGACCCGTGGGATCCGTCCGCTCCGCGCAATGCCTTTGAAAGGGCCACCAGGGAGTACAGCGACTTTCGTCCTTCGTTTCCAGATTCATCCGTGAGGGCGGCCCTGCAGCTCGACTCACCACAAGACACGCCCAGGCTCGCCCTCGAGGTCGTTGAACAAACAGGTGGCCACGGTCAGCGAAACCACGCGCGGCCGGGTGGGAGTGCCAGGCGCGCCCTCGAGGTCGTTGATATTGGTGCCGGAACTGGAAAGTTCACCGCAAAACTTTTGGAATTTGGAACCTCCGTGGTGGCGGTGGAACCCGCGGCGGCAATGCGAGAACAACTCGCTGACCTGGCGGCAAACCCGCGGTGCGAAGTTGTGGATGGAACCGCGGAAGCCACGGGTCTGGAAAACCACAGCGCGGACGTGGTGACCTACGCGCAAAGCTGGCACTGGCTGGACGGGCAGGCGGCGCTGTCGGAGGCGCGGCGCATTTTGCGACCCGGCGGTCACGTGGCAATCGTTTTCAACCAAATGGACGTGTCCGTGCCGTGGGTGCACAGGTTGACGCGGATAATGCGCTCCGGTGATATTCACACGCCCTCGCGGATTCCAGATACTGGACGGGCATGGACAAAACCGGTCCTGTTTAAAACGGACTTCACGTCGACGTTAAAGCCCGCGCAAGTCATGGGACTAGCGCGCACACGATCCTCTTATTTGAAGTCAACCGCGGCGAATCGCGCGAAAATGCAGGAAAACCTGCGGTGGTACCTCCACGACCACCTCGGATACGGCGAAGACGACGATGTGGAAATCCCGTACTACACGCTCGTGTGGATAACTCGCCCACTGTGACGGCCATTACCACAGATTTGTTCACATTTTTAAAGGTTTGTAGCCCATTTGATAGCGTTTAGTACATCAACAATGACTTAAGTGAAATACCTGGATCAAAATGCGCAAAAGCCGCACTTACGTGCTATTAATAACCGGCCTCGCCCTGTTCGCCATGTTTTTCGGCGCGGGCAACCTGATTTTCCCGGTCATGATCGGAGTGAACGCGGGAACTTCGATAACACCCGCGATCCTCGGATTCCTTGGCACAGGCGTTTTGCTCCCGATTCTGGCCATTATTGCGGCCGCCACCGCGCAGGAGGGCGTGACGGGGATTGCCTCGCGAATCGGTAAATATCCGGGCCTCGTGTTCACCATCGTGATCTTCCTGTCCACAGGCATGCTGTACGCGATTCCGCGTGTGGCGACGGTGAGTTACGAAATGGCCGTCGTGCCGCTTTTGGATTCGGGGAATCCGAACGGGTGGCCACTGTTCTTGTACACGGTCGTGTTCTTTGCGGTTACGTTCCTGCTCGCGCTTAACCCAAAGGGGTTCTTGGACCGCATTGGTGGCTGGCTGACTCCGGCGCTACTACTTCTGCTGATCGTTTTGATCACCGCCGCGGTGGTTCGCATGCCGGCCGCGCTCGGCGAACCCGCCAAAGAGTACACGCAAACCCCGTTCGCAACCGGCCTGCTGCAGGGCTACTTCACCATGGACGCGATCGCTTCACTGGTGTTCGGCATCGTCATCATTTCTTCGCTTCGCCACCGCGGCTTCAACACCAAGAGCCAAGTATTCACAGGAACCGCTATTGCCGGCCTGATCGCGGGTGTAGCGCTCGCCCTCATATACATTGGACTGACGCTAATCGGCACGCGCGTGGGGGTATTTGGCGTAACCAACGGCGCGGAAGCGCTGGCGCGCGCGGCAACCGAACTGTTTGGCACCGGCGGGCAGGCACTGTTCGGCCTGATCGCCCTGCTGGCATGTTTGACCACCGCCGTGGGTTTGACGGGCGCATCTTCGGAATACTTCCGCACCCTGTTCCCGCGTATCTCGCGTCCAAAAATGGTGGCAATCCACGCCCTGGTTTCGCTGGCACTGGCAAACCTTGGCCTGGAGGTCATCCTCGACGTGGTCGCACCCGTCAACCAGCTGATCTACCCCGTCGTTATCTGCGTCGTATTCATCGCACTGTTCGACATTTTCGTACCCGGCCAGCTGTACTGGACCTACCGCCTATCCGCGTGGCTGGGAGCCTTCTTCGGCCTATTCGAAGCACTCTGGTCCACCAAGCTGCCCCAGTTCGCGATGCTGCGTGACTGGCTGGACATGCTCCCGCTGGGGTCCGTGAACATGCCGTGGGTTGTGCCCGCACTGGTCGGCTTCGTCATCGGCCTCATCCTCGACACCGTTCAAGGCGACGACATTTGGAAGCGTCGCGCCACCGAAATTGAGGGCGCCGAAGCGGCAGCCTAAAACGCTTAAACGCGGGGGGCGTGGCAGTTTTGTCACGCCCCCCGCGTTTGCACACCCTTGGTTTACGCGCGGCTGGGCCCCGCGCGCCGTTAGGTCAGCGGTCTACTCTCATAATTAGATTCTCACCACGCGAAGGTGTGCTTTCTATGGCAATACTTTCCTCTGTCTGTATGAACTGGAAAAACTCTTCGTCCCTTTCGCCAGGAAGGCTACAACTACCGGAAAACTTAGTGAAAACACCACCTTCGTAAAACTCGTACTCGCGACACGTGTCTTGCGTATACATGAATACGGGCAATACGTAGGGGTTTTCTGGCGCTTCAGGGTTCGCGAACAATATATCCACATAGAACATGTCGGATACATATGGCCAGGTCACGGTACTAGATATCAGCACATCGGTATAACCATCGCCGTTAAAGTCTGCATACTTTGGATCTTCAGGACGGAGCTTAATGTACTTTCCGGAAGTGTATTCGGTCGTGTAAGTGCCTTCGGATTCCCCGTACTTTACTGACTGCCAGCATTCGTTCGCATCATTTGGCATCGGGAAAGCAAGAGGCGAAACGTCCGTTATGCTCTGGCCTGCCCACTCGCAACTCGACTTATCTATGCCAAAAGTAGGGGAGTTCGCCCTGATGTCATAAGGCAACCGCAAATCATTTAAGTCAACCGCCTCCTTAATGAAGTCGGGTGAAACCTTAGGTTCTTCTAGTTCAAACAGCGTAATCAAGTCGTCCGTATCGAAGAGTGTCGCTTTTAGAAGCTCGATCGAATCGGACTTTGTAAACGGATTGAATCCAGGAATTTCAAGAACAAACTGACCTGTTATAGGTAGCGTGATTTTTGCCTTCACGTGGCCTTGATATGTTGTGGATCCGATATTGAACAGTAAAGACTTAGTGCTGGGCTTGGGCTTTTGGAATCCCGCAGCGATCTCACACTCTACGCTTGCATCGATTTTGGGGCCCGCCACATCATAGAGCAAAAAGGCATACGAGATTCCGAGGCCCCCGTCGGCTTGGATCGCAACCCGTTCCTTGTCTAGCTCGAAAATCTTCGTTTCGGAGTTATCCTCGTTAACTTCTGTAAGGCCCTTACCTGATTTGTATTCAAAACCGTATTGTCTATCAATATTTATCTTTAGCGGTTCTAATGATCCATCAACCGTAGAAGTAGCGTCGAGGTCGATGTTTATCACGTTGTTCCAAACCACTGGAATCGGACCAACCAAAGCTGTGCCGGGAACTTGCTTTTCAAATAGCGTAACGTCCGCTTCGAAGTTCACAGGCTTGACTGATAGCAATCCTTGGGTGTGAAGAACCGTTCGAAAATTGGTGACCCCGTTGCTGATTTTAAGGTCGACGTCGAGCCGAAGCCCAGCTGATAGCGAAACCTCTTTGGTTTCGTTTGTGAGGTCCAAAAGATTATCTACGCTGTCTTCCGCGTAGGCTCGGGTTGCAAACAGATCGGCACCTGACCAGCCGAGCTCTGACGTGGCGGGAATCAGATCGCCGTCCTGAGTGACGAAATAGGAAAAGTGCTCATCGCATTCCTTAATTGCCTCATCGAGGGCTGCGGGGACCGTTGTTAGTATCAGATTGTTGTTAGACCTATCAACCGACACAACCCTCCGTAACAGTCCGTAGGGGGTAGCGTTGTCAATCCCCGCAGATATTATCGCCCCAACACCAATCTCGCCCTCAGGCGCGATAGTGACTGTGTTTTCATCGGCCGCAATTAGATCAACGTATCCGGCAGGACCTCCTTCCTGCCCCGCAGGCTCCTGGTCTACCGAATCGGAGTTTGCAACCCACACGTTTGGTTGTAGTAACACCCGGGGTTCCTTAGCGTTTCCCCAATTGGCGAATATCCATATCGCGGTGATTACTATCGCTATACCGAGGACTATGTCCAGAAGTATTACTGCGCGTCTCAATTTTACCCTCGGTCAAAGTGTCGTCGAGATAATTGGTCAAATCATAGCGCAAACTTTGCACAAATCGGGGTAAAGGCTAAAAAGAGTCTGCTCCTTTTTACCCACAACATACGTTGTGCCATGCCGCCCCTGCTGGTCCGAACCGTCAGCGTGCAGTTGCGCGCGCTTACCTGCCGCTTCTGCGCGCCTTCGGTTCATGTGCGGGCTGGGCTGCGCGCCGTTAGGTCAGCTAAGCACGCCCTCGTCTAGCGCAAAATAGGTGAGCACAATGTCGGCCCCCGCGCGCACGATTCCCGTGATAGATTCGCGCACGACGCGGTCGCGGTCAAGCCAACCGTTTGCGGCGGCCGCCTGAATCATCGCGTATTCGCCGGAAACCTGGTACGCGGCGACGGGCACTTCGGACACGGCGGCCACGTCGGCCAGCACGTCCAGGTAGTAGCCGGCCGGCTTCACCATAACCATGTCCGCCCCTTCGGCAAGGTCGAGCATCGTTTCGCGCATGCCCTCGCGCCGGTTGGCCGGATCCTGCTGGTAAGTCTTGCGGTCCCCCTGCAAGCCGGAGCCCACCGCGTCGCGGAACGGCCCAAAGAAAGCGGACGCGTACTTCGCGGAGTAAGCCAGGATCGCCACGTCCTCAAAACCCTCATCGTCCAGGGCTTCGCGGATCACGCGAACCTGGCCGTCCATCATGCCCGACGGCGACACGATGTGAGCGCCCGCGCGGGCCTGCGAAACGGCCTCTTTCGCGTAAAGCTCAAGGGTCGCATCGTTGTCGACAGCGCCGCGGTCGTTCACGACTCCGCAGTGACCGTGGCTTGTGAATTCGTCCAGGCACGTATCGGCAATGATTACGAGGGCGTCGCCCACCTCATCCCGGATGACCTCCAGGCCGCGGTTCAAAATGCCATCCTTGGCCCACGCCACCGAGCCTTCGGCGTCCTTATCCTCTTCCTTCGGCACGCCAAACAGGTCGATGCCTCCAATGCCCGCATCCACGCAGCGGCGAGCGAGCTCGCGCAAAGACTGCTCCGTGTGTTGAAACTGGCCGGGCATAGACGGAATCTCGACCGGCGAGTCGATCCCGTCGCGAATGAAAGCCGGCAAAACCAGCTGGCGCGGATGTACCCGGGTTTCCTGCACTAACTCGCGCATTGCGGGGGTTGTGCGCAGGCGGCGCGGCCGGTCGGTCGGCGTCCACGGTTCGCGACGGTTAAGCATGTTTGCTCCTTAGCTGTGTGTGAAACAAATGTGTGACTAGTTGGGTTTGCACCAAGTGGGTTTGGATTAAGTGGGTTTGTACGAGGCGCGCCTTCACTCGGCCTCGAAAACTTCCTGAAGTGCGGTGATGATGCCTTGTGCGTTTTGGGTAGGCGCGATGGCTCCGACTTTCATGCCGAGCTCGCTTATTACCTTCGCGGACGGGTCACCAAAGGCCACGACCTTAATCGACGGGGCGGGCGGTCCTAAGAGTTCCACTGCCGCCCGCGCGTTTGATCCCGCCGTGAACACGACAGCGTCAATGAGGGCGTGCGTCCAGCCCGTGCGCGCTTGCTCACCGATTTCGCTGCTGGCGGCGGTTGTGTACACGGACGTGCGGTCGACCTCCCAGCCGCGCAGGGCCCACTCGTCGGCCAGGTACGACCTCGCTAATGAAGAAGCGGGGAACCACGCGCGCGAATAGTACTGGCATGACGGGCCAGTCGAGAAGGCCTTCGAGAGTTCCTCCTGGGACGCCTTTGCCCCAGTGCTAAGGTCAGGTTCGATGCCGATGTCGCGCAAGGCCCGCGTGGTTGCTTCACCTAGCGCCGCAAAGTTTGTTCCGGCCTGTTTCGCAGATTTTAGGAGGTCGGAAAGCGCGCCGGTGGGCACGTCCTCATCGAAATTTCGAACGCCCTGCACGTGGCACGCCAGCGCGGTTAGTGTGCGCGGGGAGGTGATCACGACCCACGTGTAACTGCCATCCGCGAGGGCTTTCAGTGCGGGTTTCACGTCAAATGAGGGAGTTAGGATCGTGCGCGTGAAGGGCTGCGCTATCACGCGCGCACCCGCGTTTTCGACGGCTTTAACCAAGTGGTCGCCCGCGGGGCGGGGCATCAGGACGGTTCGGCCCGTCAACGGACGCTCGCGCTGAGTTTGCCCGAGCGGCAAATCCTTCGACCCCCACCGGGACGCGTTGGCTTCGTGTTCGCTCGACGCGTGTGCACCCGTTTCAGTGGTTCGAGTTTTTAGCGTTCCTGTGTCTGGGTTCTGGGTTTCGCCGGAGCGGGTATCGGGGGTCCCCGCCGCAGACTGTGCGGGTTTAGGAGCTTCGTGCGAGGCGCGCGTGGGTTTGGTCGCCGCGAGGTCGGTGACCTCGCCGGCCCCCAGGCGAAGTAGCTCGGCGGCCAGGTCGAGGCCCAACCGGGTAGCCGCGCGGTCGCGCGCGGGCCGGTCGGAAGCCGGCGGTGTCGCGCTTTGCTGGCCCGCACCTTCGACGGGCATGGACGCGTCAGCCGCGCCCGCGGTATCGGCCGGGCGCGGGCGTTCTCCGGGCGTGGGCTCGGGAAATTCAGTGGCGGTCGTGAGGTCAACGCGGCGCTGCCCGTCGGTGGACAGGACAGTGGCCGACAGGGCCAGCGTGCCGTCAGATAGGGAAGCGTAGGCTCCGACCGGCGCAGCGCACCCGGCTTGAAGCCCTGCCAAGACTGCGCGTTCAGCGAATGCGCACGCCCTCGTTTCCATATCGTCAAGGGCGCTCACGGCGGCGATAACTTCCGCATCGTCGCTGCGAACTTCCACGGCCAGGGCGCCCTGCGCGGGGGCGGGCAGGCCGGGCAGAACTTGTGCATCCGCGTGCTTTGAACCCAGGCGTTGCAGGCCCGCTCGTGCCAGAACCACGGCGTCCAAGTCTCCCGCCCCTTGTGCATCAATGCCCGCGACGCGTCCCAAACGCGTGCCAACATTGCCCCGAATATCAACGATCTGCAGGTCCGGCCGCAACGCGAGCACCGACGCGGCCCGACGGGGAGACCCGGTGCCAACACGCGAACCGGCGGGTAGCGATTCCAGGTTCAGCCCGTCGCGGCAAACCAGCACGTCAGAAAAGTCGGCGCGGCGCGGAACCGCGCCAATCATCAGGCCCGGAACCGGCGCGGTCGGCAGGTCCTTGAAGCTGTGCACCGCAATGTCACAGTCGCCGGTCAGCAACGCGAGCCGGAGCGCGGCCGCAAAAACGCCGACCCCACCGAGCGACTTCAGCGACGCCTGCACCACGTCACCCTGAGTGTGGATAGGCACGACCTCAACATCAAAACCAAGTTCGCGCAGTGAATCCGCAACCGTGTTGCTCTGCGTGAGTGCAAGCTGTGACGACCTCGTGCCGAGCTTCAAAATCCGCTTCAATTCGACTCCCTCAAAGCGCCCGTTAGGCCAGGTCCCGCACGGCTTGGCGCGCGTGCGGCACGACGGCCGCGAAACCGGACCCGGCAATCCAAGCGCCCGTAACCTTCAAACCCTCGTAGCGCTCAAGTGCCTGCAGGAGCTTCGCAACATTCTCGCGGTGCTTCGGCGTTTGCGGCGCCAACTGTCCGTCCCAGCGCACCAGCATGTGCGCGACAACGTCGTCTTCGACCAGCTGTGTTCCAAGTAGCGTATTTACGTCCTGCAGGGCGCTGGCAAGCGTCGGTTCGGGGTACGGCTCGCCGGGACGGCCGTAGGAAACGCGCAGGATGTGGCGTCCGGGAGAGAGCACTTCGCTCATCCAACCCCACTTGTACGACAGGTGCGACAGGGCTTTGGCCCGCACTTTTGGCTCCCCTTCGGGGATGGATACCAGTAGGCCGGATCCGCGTGGCCCGTCGTCGAGGGCGTGACTGTCGATCATGAGTACCTGGTGGGCGATAGGCGCGCCGAGGGGCAGCTCCCACGCGGGAATATCCAGGCGCTTATCTAGCATTGGCATCGCGTTTGGGCCCGGGAGGGCGATTACGAGCCTTTTGGTTTCTAGTGTTTGCACCGGGCCTTCGGGAACCGGGTCGGCGGCCGGGTCCGCGCCTCGAACGGTCGGCTGAATGTCGACGCTCCAACCGTTGTCGGTGCGTTTGAAGTCGACGACGGCGTGGCGGGTCGCCATCTTGCCGCCCTTAGCTACAACCTCGGTTTCTAGGGCTTCGATCAGGCGGAACATTCCGCCGCGAGTTTGCGCGACCTTTGCGCCCGGGTTGCGCTGCGCCAGCAGGGCCGCACCCTTTAGCAGCGAGCCCGTCTCTTTCATCGCGGCGCGCAGGCCCGGCGTGACGGTGTCAACGGCCAGGACCGACGGGTCGGACGTGTGGATTCCGCCGGCCACGGGCCGCACTAAGTGGTCCAATACCGCTGAACCTACGCGGGTTTCAATGAAGGTGGCCAGGTCCTTGGCGTCCGCTCCGAGCGCGGGGTCCATCGTGAGGTCTTCCTTCGCGCGCGCAACGCCCTCGTCCCCAATGGCTTCCCTAACTTCGGGGGCGTCGATGTCGGCGGGTAGCCCCAGGGTGCCTTCGGGGATGGGGTAGGCCTTGCCGAGGTTCTCGTTCCAAATCCAAGACCGCCCCGTGGGTTCGGTGACTTCCAGGCCGAGCTCATCCACCAGGTCGCCTACAACCGGGTTGCGTGTTGCCCAGGATTCCGCGCCAATGTCGAAGGGGACGCCGCCCAGTTTTGCCGATGCGATCAGGCCGCCGGGGCGCCCTCGTGTCTCGATGACGACGGGTCGCAGTCCCTGTTTGGTGGCTTCATACGCGGCGGTCATGCCGGCCAGGCCGCCTCCGACGATGACGATGTCGGCTTTCATTAGTTGTCTCCTTCATGCTCGGCATCGAGCTGGCCGGGCGTCAAACTGTGGATAAATGCGACTAGTTCGGTCAAAACTCCCGGGTCCGTGTCTTTGGGGACGCCGTGGCCGAGGTTCACGATGTGAGCGGGCGCGCTGGTGCCGCGTCGCACCACGTCCAACGCGTGCTCGTGCAGGGCCGCCTGGCCTGCGAACAGCATCGCAGGGTCGATGTTTCCTTGCAAAGTAACGCCTGGAACCATTTTCGCGGCCTCATCCAGCGGCGTGCGATAGTCCACCCCAATCGCGTCTACACCAACCTGCGCCATCAAGTCCAAGAACGGCGCCGTGTTGGTGCCAAAGTGAATTCGCGGACCGGTAACGCCCTCCAACGTCAATTTTGAATACGGGAGGACGTGCTTGGCGTATGTTTCACGTGAAACACTGCCGGCCCACGAGTCAAATAGCTGTACGGCGTCCGCACCCGCGGCGACCTGCACTTTCAAGAACAGGTTCGACACCGTCGCCGCCCAAGTCATCAGTTGGTCCCACACCAGCGGGTCCGAATGCATGAGCGCACGCGCGCGCAGGTGGTCCTTGGACGGGCGGCCCTCCACCATGTAGGCCGCCAGAGTGAACGGCGCGCCCGCAAACCCCAGCAGGGCCTTGTGGTCGGGCAGTTCCGCGCGGATCAGCTCAATCGCCCTCGTGATCATGGATGCATCGGCAAAATCAGGGGCCGGCAGCTTCGCGACGTCGTCGCGCGTTCTAATCGGGTCGTCGAGGACGGGGCCGACGCCGGGCTGGATTTCAACGCCAACTCCGGCCAGGCGCAGCGGAATCATGATGTCAGAGAAGAAAATCGCGGCATCCACATCGTGACGGCGCACGGGTTGCATCGTGATCTCCGCGGCCATTTCAGGGTTAAGGCACGAGTCGAGCATCGACGTGCCGGCGCGCAACTCGCGATACTCGGGCAGAGATCGGCCCGCCTGCCGCATGAACCAGACGGGTAGGCGCTCGGGGCGCCGGCGGGCGAGGGCTTGCAGGATCGTTGACTTCATCATCGCCTATCGAGTAAACGCGTGGAACACGCGGCCGTGAATATCGGGCCACTGGCGCCCATTCTAAGGCGATCCGCCCCGCCGGCAATCGCGGTTTCGGCCGGCGGGTTTAATGACGAGCCGTCAGTATCGATATGACCAACTGTCACAAAAGAGGGGCCAAAACATTCAGACAAATTTGCTTGGATAGGTCGAGTGGGCCTCAAGCTTTTTAGTGTCAATCACCGCGATCACAACCTGCGAGCGGTCGAACAGCTGACCCCGCGCATCCACGACGACCTTGAGCGCGACCTTCGCGCCGCCCACGGCGTTCGCGGCTCCGTCGTCCTTTCCACGTGCAACCGTATTGAAATTCTTCTTGATGTCGACGAGGACGCGTCTGCGGATCGCGCCATCGAAGGCCTCTTCGACGGTTTAGCTTCCCCCGCGGACGTAACTCCCGGTGAGATCGCGCCCGGTGAGATAGCCCCCGGTGAGGCCGACAGTTCGGCCAGCGAGCCGGATGGAGTGCGGCTTTCAAGTGACGCCGCGCCGCCTGCCGCGTCGGAGGTTGGCGCGCATGCGGGCCTTGGCGGAGCATCCCAGCTCGCCCTCGTGAATCCACGCGAATTTAACGATATTGAGGCCGTGCGGCACCTGAGTTACTTGGCGTCCGGGTTGGAGTCGATGGTGGTTGGTGAGCGTGAGATTACCGGTCAGCTTCGGCACGCGCAGCATCGGGCGCGCAGGCGTGACACGCTGTCGCCGGCAATCTCGGAGGCTTTGGACGCCGCGTTTAAGACCGCGCGCAAAGTGGAGCGCGAGACCGGGCTTTCGGGAATGGGACGCTCGGTAGCGGCGGTTGCACTGGACCACGCCGCCCAGTTTGTGGGCGACTATGCGGATGCAAACGTCACGCTGTTCGGGACGGGCTCGTACGCGGGCGCAACGGTCACGCAGCTCAAGGAGCGCGGTTGCAGGAATATCGCGGTGCACTCCGCGTCCGGACGCGCCGAAGCGTTCGCGAGAGGGCGCGGCCTGCGCGTCGTGAAAACCGAAGACTTAGCCGAAGTGCTGGCGCAAACCGACATGATCGTCTCGGCGCGCGGAACCGGATCGCCAACGGTCACAACCAAACACGTTAAAGCGGGTGTGGACGCGCGTGAGCCGGGCCGCCCGCTGGTCGTACTGGACCTGGCGATCGTGCGCGACGTCGAACCCGAAGTCGCGAACATTCCCGGCGTCACGTTGATCGACCTGGACACCATCAGGAGCCTGGTTCCAAAACTAGAACCGGCGAAAACCGCCCGTGCCCGGCAGATCGTCGGCAGCGAAGTGGACGCCTTCGAAAAGCGAACCGCCGCCCGCGCCCTCGACCCGGTCATCATCCAAATGCGCACGCATTTAAATAACTACATCGACCAAGAAATGGCGCACCTGCCCCAGCGCGAACTGGGACGCGAGGACGTAGAGCGCGCCCTCCACCGGCTTGCCAACAAGCTTTTACACCACCCGACAATCGCCGCACACGCCGAGGGCGCTCGCGGAAACGCAGACGAGTTCAAAGCCGCCCTCGAACTTGTAACCGGCATGACTTTCAACGAAGAACAGGAGCAGGATTGAACACCGCCCCCGACCCAATGGCGCCGTTTGACGCGATTTTGCTGGCCACGTACGGGGGCCCTGACGGCCCGCAGGCCGTGGTCCCGTTCATGCGCAACGCCACGAAGGGTAAGAACATTCCTGACGAACGCCTTGCCGAAGTGGGTACGCACTACGAGCGTTACGGCGGCGTATCGCCCATCATTGCGCGCAACAATGAGCTGGTAAACGCCCTGCAAGACTCGCTTCGCGCCGCGGGGTCTGCCACTGAAGTCTATTTGGCGTGCCGCAACTGGCACCCGTACTTTAAGGACACGCTCCGCCGCATGATTCACGCCGGCCACCGCCGCATCCTGATGATGCCGACCGCGGCGTACGCGTCGTATTCGGGATGCCGCCAGTATCGCGAAGACGTGTGGAATGCCAGGCAGGAATTAATTGACGAGGGCGTGGCGGGCGCGGATCAGGTGCAGATTGAACGCGCGCCGCTTTACTACACGGATCCGGGGTTTATCGCGGCGAACGCGGATGCGATTGAGCGCGCGTGGGATGAGCTTGCCCAGCGTGGCGCTGAGCCGCCGAAGATCCTGTTCGTCACCCACTCGATTCCGGTGGGTATGTACGAGGCGTCGGGCCTGCCGGGTAACGATTACATCCGCCAGCATGAGGACGCGATCGACGCGGTGATGAACGCGTTGCCGGATCGCATTCGGGGCTCGCAGTGGGAGCTCACGTACTGTTCGCGCTCCGGCCCGCCCATGGCGAAGTGGCTTGAGCCCGACATTAACGACGCTATCGAGGCGCAGGCCGCGCGCGGCGTCAAATCGGTGCTGGTCAGCCCGATTGGGTTCATTCAAGACCACATGGAGGTCGTCCACGACCTCGACACGGAAGCCGGCGAAACTGCGGCGGCAGTTGGGGTTGATTTTGTTCGCGCGGACACGGCGGGTATTGATCCGCAGTTTGTCCAGTCCTTGCGTGACATTTTATTGACGAGGGCGGACGCCGCACGGTCCGGGCTCGACCCGCGGCTTACGGGTTTGGACTGGCACGACGCGGACCCGGATCACTGCTGCATTCAACGGCCCGGCGCGGCCGTTCCAATGGCTATTTCGCAATCAAAGACGATAGAAGGAAGTAACATGACACCTGCACACACTCACGGCGCACACCCGGGCGGGCACCCCGGAGGTCACCCCGGCGGGCATCCGGGTGGACACCCCGGCGGGCACGCGCATCCGACGGGGCATCAGGAAGGGCCGGCGGACCCGCGCGACCACAAGGTGGATCCCGATGAGGTTAACTCTCACGACCACTACTTCCTTTTCGCCGTGTTCAAGGATTTGGGCGGTTATAACGCGGGTGATGCGCAGCAGCTTGCCGAAGAGGTGCAGGAAGCTATCGCGGCCACCGGCGTGGAGGTTCGCGGGTTCTACAACACGGAGGGGTTCAAGAAGGACGCGGACTTGATGGTCTGGTTCTACGGTGACCGTGCCGACAAGGTGCAGGCCGCGTACCGCGCGTTGCGTCGCTCGAAGTTGGGCGAGTTTTTGGAGCCGCACTGGAACTCGATGGCCGCGCATATTCCGGCCGAGTTCGATGCCCGCCACCTGCCGGCGTGTATTGCGGGGGCGGCTCCGCGCGAGTGGATTGCGGTCTACCCGTTCGTGCGTTCCTTGGACTGGTACTACTTGAATCCGAACCGCCGCCGCGCGATGCTGCGTGAGCACGGCATGAATGGTTCGGACTACCTGGACGTGAAGGTGTCCACGCTTGCCGGCTTCGCCCTGGGGGACTACGAGTGGATGCTCGCCCTTGAGGCCGACACTCTTGACCGCGTCATGGGCGTGCTGCGCAAACAGCGCGAAGTTGAAGCGCGCGTTTACACGAGGGTGGACACGCCGTTCTACACCGGCCAGCGCATGGAACTGGCCGACTGGATCGCACGCTAGGCCTGCAAAGCCAGGCCTAGAAGGTCTGCAATCTCCGGGTTGTAAGGTCTGCAAAGTCCGGCCTGAAACCTCTGCAATCTCCCGGTTGGTGCTAGAATTGCCTTATGAAATCAGACAATTCGCGCAGCCGGGAGTATCGCCCTCGAGTTATTGATTCTTCGGTTCAAGAACTGCTACAGATTTCTGGGGCGGTAGTGCTTGAAGGTCCGCGTGCATGCGGCAAGACGAGTACCGCGTTGGAGCACGCGAATACTGCTCATTTCTTGGACGCAAGAGAAACTCGCGCGCTCGCGGAGCTGTCTCCGGGCATGCTTTTGGAGGGCGAACCGCCGATCCTGCTCGACGAATGGCAGTTAGACCCGCCGCTGTGGAACGAGGTCCGCCGTTCCGTTGATGTTTCAGGCGCGCCCGGGCGGTTCATCCTCACCGGGTCTTCGGTGCCTTCGGATGACGCTACTCGCCATACGGGGGCGGGCCGGTTTGTGCGTTTGCGTATGAGGACGATGACTTGGCAGGAACGCGGTGTGGGTCATCCAGGTGTTTCGCTGCGGGCTCTAAGTGAGGGAGAACCGGTGGCGCCCTCGCAAATCAAAATGGAATACCCGCAAGTGGTGAACGCCCTTTTGACGTCGGGCTTTCCCGCACAAATTGGGTTTGAACCCAAGGCGGCGCGGCGCCTGTTGGACGCGTATCTGACGGAGATCACGCACACCGATGTTTTCCGCCTGGAGCAGCTAAACACCGAGCCGCGCGTGATCGAACACTTGATTAGGTCTCTGGCTAGGAACACGGCGTCGGAAGTCACGTATGAAACCTTGGCCAAAGACGCGCGCGTCCTGGCACCGACGTTGAGCGCCGAAACGGTTTCCAAGATCGTTGCACTACTTGAACGCCTATTCGTCGTGGAACGAGTTCCCGCATTTTCTGCGAGACTACGCTCCAAAGCGAGACTTCGAAGGTCACCAAAATTCCACTTAATGGATCCGGCGTTCGCGGCGGCGGCATTGAGGGCGACGTCGGAGGATCTGGCGAAGGACCCGCTCACTGCTGGATTCTTGTTCGAATCCGCCGTTATCCACGACCTGCTTGTTTACGCGCAGGCCCTGGGGGCCGAGGTGTGGCATTACCGGAATTCGTACGGGCAAGAAATAGACGCGATCCTGACCTTCCCGGACGGTGGATGGGCGGGCGTCGAGATCAAACTGGGAGCATCGCAAATTGCGTCCGGCGCTAAGTCACTGCGGGATGCGGCTGCTTCAATTGACGCGGGGGAACCCAAGTTCTTGGCCGTAATCACGGGCACGGGCATCACCGCGGACCTTGGGGACGGCATGGTCACATTCCCGCTGGCCGCCCTCGGGGCGTGAACTCTGCAAAGTCCGGCCTAGAAGGTCTGCAATCTCCGGGTTGTAAGGCCTGCAAAGTCCGGCCCGACAGCTCTGCAAAGTTCGGTCCGAGGTCTCAAAGGGTCGCTTGGTGTGGCTTCGGATAGTATGAGGACGTGAAAGAGCCCCAGAAGATTACGCCGCATGACGGGGTAGATGACCAGTCGGATAAGACTGCGCGCGAGCTTGCACTCGGCGGGTTTCTTTCACGGCGCACACCCGCATCCACGACCGGTATCGTGGCGGCGGCAATCATGTACGTGGTCTCCATGTCACCCTCGCTGCTGCCAAGAACGTGGTGGTGGCAAGGGGTTGCAACGGGCATATTGATTGCTCTGGCTTACGGTGTTGGCTCGCTGGTGGGGTGGTTGGCGTCCTCGATATGGAATGCTGCGGAGCTGAAAGTCTCCGCGAACCACACGTGGGTCAAGTGGAGTACCCGCGCGCTTTACGCCGCCGCATTCATTTGGGTTGTGTGGTTCTTGGTGCGCTCCTACGCGTCTAATAATCGCGCGGCGGAAGTCATGGGAATGCAACGCATGACAGTGTTCGACTACCTGCTGGCCACGGTTACGGCACTCGTGATAGCAACGGCGATAACCGGCATAGCGGTAGCGATCCGCGGCCTGTGGCGCATTGTTAGACGACACGCCCGTAAAGTGATGCCCGACTGGATTGCGGGGCTTGCCGCAACCGTCGTCGTCCTCGTCACCGTTGTCTTCGTAACTTCTGACGTCCTGTTTGAAAAAGGCATGGAGTTTGCCTACGGGAAGTTTGCCGAACAAGATCGCGCTGAAGTTCCCGGCGTGGAGCAACCCAAGGAGGTCGAGAGGTCCGGTTCGACCATCTCTTTTGAACAGTGGGAAAACATTGGCGTGCAGGGAAAGCAATTCCTCGCCTCTGGCCCGCGGGCCGAAAAAATCAGCGAGGTTACCGGCAAGCCCGCTAAGGAACCCATCCGCATTTACGCGGGCCTGACCGAGGGGCGCACACTTGAGGATGTCGCCGAGGTCGTGGTTGACGAGATTCGGCGTACCGGAGCGTTTGAGCGTTCCGTCCTCGTCCTCACAACTGCGACCGGCACGGGTTGGATTGAGGAATGGGGCGTGCAGCCCGTCGAATATTTAACGCGCGGGGATTGCGCTACGGTCACGATGCAGTATTCGTACGTGCCTTCTGCGGTCGCGTTCCTGCGCGAGTTCGATAAGCCCGCCCAGGCCGGCAAGGTTCTGTACGACGCCGTCATGGCTGAACTTGAAAAGCGTCCCGAGGACGATCGGCCCGCCGTTTACCTGCACGGCGTGTCGCTTGGTGCGTTCGGGTCGCAGGCCATGTTTGAGGACGAGACTCAGCTGCTTGAAGGTGTTGATGGTGCGGTGTGGGCGGGAACTCCGAATACGACTCCGCTTTGGAAGAAGCTGACGGCTGGGCGGCACGCGGGTAGCCCTGAGATCGCCCCGGTTGTGAACAGTGGCCATAACGTGCGGTTTGCTACGAAGCCGGAGGATTTGCAGACTGACATTTACGGGCGGGCTCTGCCGACTTGGCAGTTCCCGCGGGTCGCTTACTTGCAGCACGCGACGGATCCGGTGGTTTGGTGGGAGCCTTCTCTGATTTCGCAGCAGCCGGACTGGTTGCAAGAACCGGCCCAGGCTGATTTGAATCCGGATATGCAGTGGACCAGGGGCGCGACTTTCATTCAGGTGAGCGCCGACCTGCCTATCGCGGGTCTTGCCGCCGACGGGCACGGTCACACGTACCACCGTGAACTGATCCCAATTTGGATGGATGTGCTCGGCTTGCGGGGCCCAACTGTTCCGGGAAATGCTTATAAGTCTGCGGACGGTTCGTGGGTAGATCAGCAGGTGATTGACCGGATTGTTCGCGAGATTGAGATCGAACTTTACGAATAATACTGAGCCTGCCATTGTCGCTTTTCTGCGCTGTGGCGCGGTATTGTGTTGTGTGTTCCATTGCTAACGAGCACACAGTTATGAAGTCTTTTAAAAAATTATTCCCCCTAATTCTTGCCGGTGCCCTCCCGTTGACCGCGTGTTCTTCTTCCGCCGACGAGGGCGCCTTTGGTGAACCTTTAAACATAGAGGTGCCAACCTCGGGTGAGGTCTCCGAACAGGCTCCCACTGAGGCCGAACCAACTGAGCCGCCCGTGCCCGAGGTGACGTTCACTGTTGTCGGTACGGGTGATGTGCTGTCGCATATGCCGGTGGTTGAGAACTCGATTCAGGCTGATGGATCCTACGATTATGCGCCGCTGGTTGCGGATATTAAGCCGTATATTGAGGGCGCGGACCTGGCTTTGTGCCACCAGGAGGTTCCGCTTACTCGCGATGAGGCTAGTGCTAGTGGCTACCCCGTGTTCGCGGCGCCGGCCGGGTGGGCGCGTTCGACGAAAGAGCTTGGCTACGACGGGTGTTCGACGGCCTCGAACCATTCTTGGGATCGCGGATGGGACGGTTTGGTTGAGACTTTGGACGTGCTGGAAGAACAGGGGCTTGGAAGCACCGGCACTGCGAAGTCGGCCGAGCAGGATCCCATCCAGTACTACACGGTTACGAAGGATGGGCGGGAGATCACGGTTGCGCACTTGTCTTTTACGTACGGCTTGAACTTTGAGGTTGTTCCGCAGGTTGATGAGAACCCGTGGCTCGTGAACCGAAACAACCCGGAACGCATGATCGAGTTATCCAAGCAGGCGCGCGAGGAGGGCGCGGACGTAGTGATTGTGTCGTCGCACGGGGGTGTTGAGTATCAGGCGGAGCCCTCCGAACAGCAGCTTGAGTGGGCGCAGGCGTTTGCGTCCTCCGGGGTAATCGACTTGTATCTTGGCCACCACGTGCACGTGCCGCAGCCGATTCAAAAGTTTGATGGCGGCGTGGACGGCAAGGGCATGTGGGCGTTCTTTGGAACGGGAAACTTGGTCTCTAACATGCACCCGGGAATGGGGTTTGGCACCCAGAATGGTTACATTGCGCACGCTACTATCACGGTGCCACCGCAGGGTAGTGCGCATGTTGACGCGGCTAAATACACGGGCGTGCTGCTCGATACCAACACTAACCAGGTGTTTGTGGCCTCAAGCTATAGCCAGGCAGACCACCCCGGATCGTACTTGACGGACGCGGACGCGCAGGTGTTCTACGACGACCTGAAGTCGGTCATGGGGGATGCACAGGAACTCACCGAGGCGCCCTCAAATATCGCAGATCCTGTAAAGGTTGCGAAGCGGTAGCGCGATTAGACCATCACTAAGAAGACGGATATGAACAGGCCTTGCGCTACGATTGGCGCCCATAGGGTTGTGAACATGCGTCTCAGGGCGAACGCGGGAATGGTGAGTAGCGGTCCGTAGAGTAGTAGCACCAGCATGCGGGTGGGTGTCGACGCGGTGAGGGTGAGTGGCACCATCCACGGGATGGATAGCAGCATGGACATGATGATTGGCCAGCGGGCGGCGCGCGTGAGGCGGCGCATTTCAGCGATGACGAGGCCGCGTAGCAGATACTCTTGGACGAATGCCCAGCTGAATGCTCCCAGTATTCCTGTGATTGCACCACCGAGGGAGACGTTAGTGCGGTCAAACCCGTAGATGATAACCAGGATTGCACCCAGCGCGGTTAGTGACCCCGTCAGCCACCAGAGCCTAGAGATGCGCGGCTGCACGTGCAGGTCGTAGTACGGTTCCGGCTCCGAAGACAGTGCGGACCCCATTAGGATGTCGTCATTCATATCCAGGGGAGGCGCGTAAGTGGGGGCCTTACCGCCCTTCTCGGGAGGTACGTATTCCGGTTCGCGCCACACGACGTGCGACAGTTTGCGCCGGTGCACGATAAACCGCGTCAGAAAAGCGCCAACCAAACTTGGGATGACGATTTCAACAATCGACGTGATAGGTTCTCGAAGCTTTAACAGGGCGGGAACAGGCTCGTAGCCGCGTGTTTCCAAAATGGCACTGCCGCCAAAACTCAGCGCAATCATGATTGCGAGCACGGTGAAAAACTCACCGAACAGGCGGATCAATCCCCAGCGCTGCTTACTTGTCACCACTTCGCCTTTCCTTTACGGATACAGCGATAATAGCGATTATCACGGCCGCAAAGGCAAAGAACAACCATCCCGGGACGCCACTGACGGCGTCGATTATCTTAGATTCAACTTCAACCTGCTGGCTTGCCGTGAACACGCTGGGCAGGCCCGCGTAGCCGCCAAAGAACACCAAAATGATTCCCAGCACCACGAATATAATGCCTGAAACCACGTTCATCACGGTGGTCCAACGGCCAAAAATCTTGACCGGCTTGGGGCGTAGCCACGACTTTTCAGACAGGTTGAATACTTCCCATAGGAGGGCGAGCAGGCCAACTGGAACAACCATTCCAATCGCGAAGGTGGCCATCAGCAGGGCGCCCGACCAGACGCTACCACCCAGGGTGGCGAACGAGAGTACGGCCCCTAGGATCGGGCCGGAACACCCGACGCCCGCAATCGCGTAGCCAATACCCAGAGCAAAAGTTGCGATGTTCGACGGAGCGCCGGCCTCATCGCCCTCATTATCCTTTGGCGTCATGAGTCTGGACGCCCACTGCGGGATCGGGAACGAGATCGCGAAAACCTGCAAAATACCCAGCACAATCACGATGATCCCGGCTACCAGGGTCACGGTTTGTGCGTTCTCGCGGATGAACGCGCCCAGCGTGCCGGCAAACGCGCCCAGCGGCACGAGTACCAACAGCACGCCCAGGGCAAACACGCCGGTGCGCGCAAGCAGGGTCGTGCGGGACGTGAACGCGTAGGCGAAGAACGCTGGCAGTAGCATGGCGGCGCACGGTGCGAAAAGCATCAGCAGGCCGCCAATGAAGGCTGCTAGGTAGGAGATCTCCACGGGTTACTTGGCTTCCTCAAGTTGCTTTTCGATCGTCTTCAAGAAGTAAGGAGTCGGCTGCGCGCCGGTTACTACCGCGTTATTCACGATAAAGAAGGGCGTGCCCGTAATCCCCAGGTTGTACATGCCGTGTTGGGTTTCAGCGTTAACGGCCTCTTTGACCTCGTCGGACTCGTAGTCGGCCTCAAACTTAGCCATGTCGGGCACACCAACTGTCTTAGCGATTTCGAGGACGGTTTCCTTACTGTACGTCGGGTGGTTACCCGCACCCGCCTGGCCGTACGCGGTGGTTACGAACTCCCAGAACAATCCCTGGTTCGCAGCTGCGCGAGAGGCGCGGGCCGCGTGGTCGGAACCATAGTTCGGGAAGATTACGAGGTCGCGGAACTCGATGCGAAGGTCACCGCTATCAATCAGATCCTGCAGTTCAGGGAAAGTCTGCTCGAAGAACACGGTACACATGGGGCACGAGAAATCCTCGTAGCTAACCATTACGACCGGTGCGTCCACGCTACCGATAGCGCGCGGATCGCCCTCTTCGCGCTTAATCTGCTCCTGCAAACGTTTGATGAGTTCCGGGTCGGTTTGAGACTCGGCGAACTGGGGCCGCTCCTCAGGGGCTTCAGGATTGGGAGCCGTATCCTCCGCGGAGTCCTGCTGACCCGCCTGGTTAGTTCCGTCAGTTTCGGGGGCTGCAATTTGCGGTGCAGTTGCCCGTCCCATGAAGAACGCGATACCCATCGCGAGGATCACGGCGATGACGATTAGCACGTTCTTAAGTGCTGCTGATGAAGATTTACTCGTAGCCATACAATGCAGAATCACATAAAACAGGAAGTTTTTCGACTCTTAACCATGTTTGTGAGAGCGGAACCGCTCACACCTCGGGGCTTCCCCCGCCTTGGACGCGTCGGGTGCAGACCGGCGGTGGTGCGTTCTGTCGAGCGCGGGTGCGTTTGCCCGGGTGTGTCGGGTGCGGGCTGGATTTAGACGAGGTCTTTCTTTTGCATGACGCGAAGGGCGATCCAACCGAGGGGGGCTCTCGCGTAGAAGGTGACCAGGCGGTATACGAGGGCGGTACTGATCGCGATGCCCGACGGGATGCCAGCTACGGTCAGGCCCGCGGTGAGTGCAGCTTCAACAGGGCCGATGCCGCCGGGGGAGGGCACTACGGATCCCAGTGATGTTGACGCGAGGAACGTGATCGCAAGGGTCGTCGGGTCCAGCGTGTAGCCGAACGCGGCGAGGGATGCGCCAAACGCCGCCACGTATGACACGGTCATGATCAGGTTGCCTAGGATGCCCATGGCGAGGCGGCCGGGCTGTCCGGCCACCCACACTAGGCGCTGCCAGATCTGGTTCCAGGTGGGTTCGAAGCGTTTCCAAATCTCACCGCGAATCTTTGGAATGGCCAATACGATTACGATGATGAGGGCGATCGCGCCGAGGGTGTAGATCACCGTGGTGGAGGGTAGCTCCAAGACTGTGGAGCGTCCGGTGATTAGCACTACGAGTAGCAGGGTGGCCACTGTTGTTACGAACTGGGTGAACTGTACGAGCGCGACTGTTGCAACGGCCAGAGGGGTGGCGACGCCACGCTTGTTCAGGTAGCGCAGGTTAAGCGCCGCGGGCCCAAGCCCGGCCGGGGCGACTAGCGAAACGACGGACGCACCAACTTGAACCATCGTGGTTTCGCGCAGGCTGAGCCTTTCGGGCACGAAGTACGAAAGTGGCATTGCCGCGCCAAAGTACGTGACCAGGCCGAGGGTGAACGAGGCGAGAATCCACCACGGGTTCGCGTTTCTTACCGCCTCCATGATCGACTCGAAGTTCAGTGTGCCCAGCACCGCCCACAGTGCGACCACGCCGATCAGCGCGACAATCAGGGTCTTTAGCGAAAAGCGCGTGACGGGTAGTTCGGGCACGTGTTGCTGGGGGATCTCGCCAACCATGCTTTGGCGAAGCTGTGGCAAAATGTTGTCTTCGCGGCGCAGCTGCTTGCGCGTCTTGGACGGCAACACAGCCTTTTGCATCACCGGTGTGGCCAGCTGCAGAGTGCGCCTGTCGAATACGCGTAGCGCGGAAGCCAGCGCGCGCTCTTGCCCCACTGCAAGCGCTAGAACGGTGATGAGCTGCGCCAAGTCGATCCGGCGGTTCAGGTTCGAAGTTGCAACCTGGCCCTCATCCCAGTTCAAAATCCACGCGCGATCCCCCGAATCGAGCGCCAGTGCCGACTCGTCGAGGGCGCGGTGCGAAATCCCGCGCCGGTGCGCGGCCTTCAGCTCTTTGTAAAACCGGTCCAAAACCTCGTCGGTTAGCCGCTCGCGGGGGACATCGGCCAGCAGCAGAGCTTCTTGCACGGGATGTTGCACGGTGAACACGGAGTCGCCGGCCGCTGTTACACCAACAGTTTTAGGGGTCATAACTCCGGCCTCATGGGCGGAAATTTTGACGAGGGCGGCGCGCTCCGCGGTGGCCTGCAGGGATGGGGCGATCCAACGCCCAAGGTTTTTGAGGCGAATGTTGCTCCACACGTCGTGGGCTAGTGACTTTAGTTCCGTGTCGGGGTCGAGCACGATCAGGTCGTACTGGTTGCCCGCGGTGTCCCAGCACACGTAGTGGCGGTCAGAATCCGCGGAAGACGTCGGCAAAGTGGAGAACTCGACGTCCCCGGTGTCCAGGTCGGCGGCGGCTTCGGGGTCTTCCACAAGCGGATAGTACGGTTTTGACCAGGATGCGGACGCCGAGCCCGTTCCTTCCACAACGCACGTGGTTTCCAGCGGTTCAATGGTCGTATCGAGGTCGACCCGCACGATCTTGGTGGGCACGATGCCAATCAGGAGTAGCCCGTCCACCAGGTCGACGGCCCCGCCGCGGTTGTCGTCGAACCCGAACAGGTAGCGCGCCAGCGACCCGATCATGCGTCCGATCAGCACGGACACGAGTGCGGACGTTAGCGTCAGTGAGCCGCGCAACACGTATATAAAGGACAGCCCAATCAAAAACGCCCACGAGTATCGGATCGTCCTCGACTGGCTGGCCTCACCCGCAACCGTGAGGAATGATGCGAGCACTCCGATTAGCACATCCAACGCGATGAACGTCCCCACGCGCGTGGTAATCGTTAGCGACGACGTCACGCCCTCGGGCATGTAAGGCGCCACTGCGATCAGAGCGGTCATTAGCAAACTGGTCACAACGCCCGCGCCAATCGATTCAATAATCTGGCGTAGCCGGCGCCTGGTCGCGAGCATCGCAATGACGGCAAGAGGGGCGGCGAGGACGAACAGGGACTCAAACAAGGTGAGGGGGAGCAGCAGAATCTGGCGCAGAACTCCGCCGAACGCGGTGCGAACGTCCTCCGTCACGGCGGTGGTCGTCCCCTGCGCGTATGCGCCAAGTAGGAGGACGAGGGCGACCGCGGTCATCGATAGGAATAGGTCAAACAAATCCTGCGTGCGGTGAATGCGCTGCGCGACACGGTCGGCAACCAGCACGGGATGTCCCAAACGGGAAGTCAGTGCCGGCTCTGTCGAGGCCGTATCCGCAGCAGTCATGACTCCAGCTTACGCGGTGGACGGGCCTGGGTTTGAGGGGCCCAGCGGGTGAGTCTAGCTACACTTAGCGGTGTTCACTGTGGAGTTTTAAGGTAGTGCGATTAGGCTGGAATCCACTATCACTTCAGGAGGAAAGCACTGTGAACCTTGCGCTAAGCCTGGCTGACAGTTTTTCAAGTATCGCAACCGTCCCGATGGCTCCGACGGAGTCCGCCTCGATACTCGAGACGATCATCGGGTGGTTCAAAGACCCGGAGAGCTTGCTACTCGCCCTCGGACCGTGGGTACTAGTCGGCGTCGCGCTGATCGTTTTCATCGAGTCGGGCGTGCTGTTCCCCGTGCTCCCCGGCGACTCGCTGGTATTCTCCGCGGGACTACTGCACACCCAGTTGGGGCTTAGCCTACCGGTGCTGGTCATTACGATCACGCTGTGCGCAGTCGCGGGCTCGCAGGTCGGCTACTGGATTGGCCACCGCTGGGGTCGGCGCCTGTTCAAGGACGACGCGAAGTTCCTAAAGACCGAGTACCTGGTTCAAGCCGAGAACTTCTTTGCCCGCTACGGTGGCCGCTCGCTTGTAATCGGACGTTTCGTGCCGTTCGTGCGCACATTCGTACCGATTGCCGCGGGCATCGCGGAATACAAGCATTCGCGCTTCACGCTGTGGAACCTGCTGGGCGCCGTACTTTGGGGAACCGGACTCACACTGCTGGGCTCCGCCCTCGGCGACGTCGCATTCATCCACGACAACCTCACGGTCATCATCTTGGTGATCATCTTCGTTTCGATAATCCCCATGATCGTCGAGTTTGTGCTACACAAAGTTCGTGGCCCCAAAGAGTTCGAAGTAGCCGAATCCATCGCGGACGCGGTCACTTCCGAAGATAGTGAAACGAAGTAATCCGTAACAAAGCGAGCCTGAATGAACTGGATTTTGCAACTGCCGATCCTGGTCGCCATGCTGATCGTCGCGTGGGCACCGGGCTGGGCTTGGCTTCGCGTAGCTAGCCACCGGTTCGCCGACACTCGCGTAAATACGCTGACCCACATTGCGATCGCGCCGCTCATTACTTTCGCGCTGGTAACTGTGATGTCGGTGGTTTTCACGCCGGCCCGAGGTATGCGCTGGTCACCTAGCCTGGTTATCACGTCGCTACTTTTCCTTGCGGTTGCAGGGTTTATAGTCGATTTCTTTATTCGACGAGGGCGCCGCGGGATCCGCTATTCCAGGGCACCCTGGCGTTGGGATTGGACCCTGCTTGGGGTCCTAACCGGCTCCGTAGTTTTGGCGTCCCTGCCGCTGCTTGTATTTGCAAACCCGGCAAACCCGCTTCAGCAGTGGGATCCGTCGTTCCACAACAACGGGGTGTGGACGATCGTGCACACGGGTAACGCCAATCCGCTGTCCGCGCTCTCCCCGCTCCTTACAGTTGAGGGCGGCTATTCCGTGTACTACCCGGCCGCGTGGCACGGCTTCACCGCGCTATTCGCGACGCCTGGCACGGTTGTACAGACGGTAAACACGTCCTCGCTGGCGGTAATCATTTGGTGGATCGTAGGGATCGCGGGATTTGCGAACTACCTGTGGAATGACCGCGCGCGCACGCTGATCGCCGCGGTGCTGGGCTCGCTTACGCTGAGCTTCCCCGCCGACTTTGTTTCCATGTACGCCCAGTGGCCGAACGCGACGTCGATGGCGCTGCTACCCGGCCTGCTGTTGCTCGCGTGGATTGTGGGTAACGCGTGGGTGCGCAGCCTGTTTTCTTCCGGACAGTGGGGCAAGACGGCGCTGTGGACCCTGGTTTTTGTGGTTGCCGGGGTCGGGGCTGTGGGCGTGCACCCGATTTCGTTCTTTAACGCGCTGGCCGTCGTCGTGGTTCCGCTAAGCGCGGCCGTTTGGCGCTTATTCCAAGGGGCGCGGCGCAGTGGACGCACGCTTCACCAGGTTTTGTTTGCCCTGTTCTACGCGGGCGTAGTCGGGGTTGTCTCCGTGATCGTGTTGCATCCGCGCATGCAGGCGACAGCGGCGTTTGAGCGCGGACGATCCTGGCTGGACGCGGTGGTGCGCCCGTTCATGCCGATCCCGCCGTTCCCACTGACGGTGGGGCTAGTCCTTGCGATCGCCACTTTCGCTGTGTTGCTGGTCTTGGGGCTGCGAAAGGCGTGGAAGACGCCGCGTTCACGGTGGCTGGTTGGCGCCTGGGCGCTGTTTGCGGTGCTCGTGTTCTTGTCGTACGCGCCGAACTTCGGCCTGCAGTTCTTGACGGGGCCGTGGTATTCAGATCCGCGCAGAATCATGGGCGCCATGCAGGTGACCATGGTTTTGGTGTTCACCCTGGGGGTCGTGTGGCTAAAGGGTTGGGCGCGTCAAAAGTGGTCGATGCACTCCGCGCTGCCCGTGCTACTCGTGGTTGCCCTGTCGGGTGTTGGGGCGGTGGATGCACGCTCCGTTGCCGTGCAGCGCGTGTACGATCCGGAAAACTTAGGGCCGGCCGGCATGGCCAGCCAGGCCGAGCTAGACCTGTTTAGATCCGCGGGCCAAATACTGCCAGAAGACGCCCTCATAATCGGGGATCCTTCCGCAGGAACGGTTTACTTCCAGGCTCTGGGCGGGCGACGGGTGGTATTCCCCCAACTGTCGATTGCGGACCGCAACAGCGCGATTAACGAGCTGACGCGTTCGTTCAGCTCGATCCACGACGACCCCGCGGTTTGCCAACTGGTCAACGAGCTTGGCATCACGCACTTCTACCAGGATGCCGATACGCCGTATTACAAGGTTTTGCGCTCTGAAACCAAGCCTGGATTCTACGGTGTTGACACGTCCGTTGGATTTAAAGAGGTCGTGAGGGCGGACTCCGGCGTCCTGTACGAAATCACCGCCTGCACTCCCGGCGAGTAGCCCGCTTCGGCGGGATGCGCCCACCCCGCTTCGGCGCGCGGTGGAGTCTTGAGACGCGAGTGGCCCCAGCCGGATAACCGACTGGGGCCACTTGGCTGTCTCGTTACTTCTCTGCGTTTCGAAGGCGAAGCGAGTTGGTGACTACCAGGATCGAGGACATTGCCATGGCGGCGCCCGCGATCATGGGGTTTAGCAGGCCTGCGATTGCCAGCGGAATGGCGGCAACGTTGTAGGCGAATGCCCAGAACAGGTTCTGCTTGATAACTCGCAGGGTTTTGCGCGAGATCCGAATGGCTTGCGCGGCGCTTCGAAGGTCTGAGCCAACCAGGGTGATGTCGGCGGCTTCGATGGCAACTTCAGTTCCAGAACCCATTGCCATACCCAGGCCCTGCGTGCCCGCTTGCGCGAGTGCGGCCGCGTCGTTCACGCCGTCACCGACCATCGCGACGACTCGTCCTCGTTCTTGAAGATCCGCAACGACGCTGCGTTTTTGGTCGGGAAGGACGTCCGCGTAAACCTTGTCGATACCAACTTGGGTGGCGACGTGCGCGGCGGCGCGTTCGTTGTCACCGGTCAGCAAGATAGGCTCGATCTCGAGGTCGCGAAGCTGCGCGATCGCGTCCGCGGAGGTCTCCTTGACCTCGTCGGAAACCGCGATGACCGCGGCGGCCGGCAGGCCCTCCACCTTCGGGTTGCGCCACTGCTCCAGCGTTAGCTGAACCGGCGCGTCCACGCGTTTACTCTGCACCTGCTGGCGGCCCTGCAAGGTAGCTGTGTAGCCGGCCTTCTCGATGGTTTCGATGAGTTGCTCATTCGAAATCGAGTCGTCCTCCAAGGTGATGTGGGCGGCCTCGGTCGCCAGGTTCACCTGCGCGGTGACGCCGGGAAGCTTGCGCAGTTTACGCTCGACGCGGTTCACGCACGACGCGCACGTCATGCCGCCAACCATTACGTCAACCGTCCACTTGCCGTCCTCGGCCTCCAAGATTTCAACTTCGGGCTGTGCGCTGGCAGCTGCATCCGTAGCCGAATCGTCCTCGGGAATCTGAATATCAGACAGCGCAGCGCGCGCCACCACCGACACGGTCGCCCCGCGCGTCAAACTGTCGTCAATCTGGGCCTGCACGGAGTCCAGCGAGAACCCAATCTGCGAAATCCACGCGGGACTTCCCACAAACACGCGATTTTCGCCAACCGTCGCGGAAACGCCTGATCCCGCGTGGTTTACAAAGTCAGTTCCTTCGATTTTCGAGGGCGTGCTGGGCGCGAACGCCTCCACAATGGCTTCGGCCACCGGGTGGGAGGATCCGGCCTCCACGACCGCGGCATCGCGAAGCGCGTCCTCGTCGCCAAAGGAATCAACGACGTGCATTTGCGCCTTCGTGACCGTACCCGTCTTGTCAAGCACGATCGTGTCGATGCGGCGGGTGGATTCGAGGATCTCCGGGCCCTTAATCACGATGCCGAGCTGCGCGGCGCGGCCAGAACCAACCAGCAAAGCAGTAGGCGTGGCCAAACCGAGCGCACACGGACACGCAATAACCAGCACGGCAACGGCCGCGGTGAACGCGGGCTGGACGCCCGGCCCCCAGATCAGCCAGCCGATCAGTGTCAGTGCCGCAACCGCGATAACCGCGGGCACAAACACCGCGGAAATCTGGTCCGCGAGGCGCTGCACCGGAGCCTTTCCAGCCTGAGCTTGCGTGACCATCTTGCCGATGCGAGCCAGCGTGGTGTCTTCACCAACGCGAGTAACCCGAACAGTCAACTGGCCATCGGTATTAATAGTCGCACCGGTAACCTCATCGCCGGGGCCAACATGGACGGGCACCGACTCGCCGGTCAGCAAAGACGTATCCAACGCCGCATGCCCAGACTCAACAACAGCATCAACCGGGATCTTCTCACCCGGCTTCACGACGACACGGTCATCGACCTGCAAAGCATCAACAGCGACGACCTCAATACCACCTTCAGGTTTGACACGATTCGCAGACTTCGCGCCAAGCTCCAACAGCGAACGCAAAGCATCGCCAGCCCGGTAACGAGTACGCGCCTCCGCGTAACGCCCCGCCAACAAGAACGTGGTAACCATCGTGGCCGCTTCGAAATAAATCTCAGCATGCTCCGTTGACGCGTGCTTAGGCATAAACGACATGTTCATCGTCATGCCAATCTCGCCCGCACCTCCAAAGAACAACGCCCACAGCGACCACAGGGTCGAGGCAATAACACCCATCGAAACCAGGGTGTCCATCGTGGACGAACCGTGACGAGCCGCCCTAAACGCAGCCACGTGGAACGGCCACGCCGCCCACACAACCACCGGCATCGCGAGCGCGGCAACCACCCACTGCCAGCCCGCAAACTGCAGTGGCGCAATCATGGACAACACCATGACCGGCACCGCGAAAATCACGGCAACAATAAGACGTTTCTTAAGCTCCTCCGCGCGCTCGCGGGTAGCTTCTCCGACTTGAGGTACTTTTGATTCCTTGACAGCCATTACCTGCTTACGCTTACCAGTTCGAAACCGGCCTCTGCGATAGCGTCGCCCAGGGCGTCGTCGGTCACGTCAGCGGAGGTTGTGACGGTGACGCGGGAAGGCTCCTGGTCGCCACTTGCAAGTTCAACCGCAACGGATTCAACACCGTTGATCTCGGACAGCTCTTCTTCAACCGACATGACGCAGTGACCGCAGGTCATGCCTTTAACTTCAAGATTAATCGTGGACATTTGTGTTCCTTCCTAGATTGCGACTGCACGGTCAAACCCGGACGGGGGCAAAGCCGCCCTCGGGGAAATTAGGATTTGACCAGCCGGGCAATGGTGGCGGTGACTTCGGCGACTTTTTCGCCTCCGGCCTCGTCGGACTGTTTGGCCGCGTCGATGACGCAGTGGCCGATGTGGTCTTCGGCAAGGCCGATCGCGACCGAGTTCAGCGCGGACCTGACGGCACTAATTTGGGTGAGCACGTCAATGCAATATGTGTCATCCTCAATTAGGCGTTGCAGTCCGCGAACCTGGCCTTCGATGCGGCGCAGGCGCACAAGGTAATCCTCTTTTCGGGGTGTGTAGCCGTGTGCCAATGTGCCTCCTCACCGATAATGGGGCTTTCCGCCACGGCCCTCAATATACCCCCCGGGGGTGTGTCTGTCGAGAGATAAACAACGCTGGACTACACTGAGAATGCCCTCGAAAACAGTTGGGAGGCCCCATGAAACGCATCAAGCAAGCGTTTTCGCGCCTCCTTACGCGCCGAGGGCGCATACACGCCTCGCGGCCCGGTGAAATTCCCGCGCGCGGCGAGGACGCCGACCTAAAAGTTGGCGCGGACACGCCCGACGCTTTCGGCGCGGATGCTTCTGACTCCGGTGCGGATGCGGGCGTCGAGGGTGAAAGTGTTGACTTTGAATCTCGCGCGGCGAAGAGGGCACCGGCAGCGGACGCGGATGTGACGGTGCGTCAGCGCAGGCCACTGCCGGGGTATTATCCGGCGCGAAGGATTCCCGAAACAATGTGGCTGGGAGACGCTGTGGACGTCCTCGCGCCACTGGTGGCCGCGGTGGGAGTGAACTCGCTGGTTGCATTGGTTGGCGAGCGGGCGCCGTTGCCGCCCCAGTTGTCCGCTCGGATTCGCGCGTTTGCGCACGCGCAGGGCGATGAGATTTTAGAAGAGGCGCAGCGCCGTTTCTTTGACAATCCCGGCCTGGACACGTTGGTGATTCAGGCGGTTACCAGGTGGTGGAAGCTTCCCGTCGCGTTGGGGCGTGTTTATTTACGAGGGCGAATCGTGCTGGGCCTTGACCCAAGTGGGGTGGCGGCGAAGACTTTGCCGCGCATTCCGCGCCGCGACTACGAGTCGCTGATGGCGAGCTACCTGGCGATTGGCACGGCGATCGGATGGTTTCGCGGCGGCACCGTCGGCGTTCACCTGTGGTATCGAGACGGCAAAAAGTTTGAGCTCCCCGAAGGTCACCCCACGCCGCACGTGCGCAGGTTGGACGCTCCGCGAACTTTGGTTGATATGGCTGCCGACATTGACGACATGTATTGGGCCGAGACCACGGGCCAGGTTGTGAAGATTACGCGAGTGGGGCAGGGCCAGCGCCGCAGGTGGTTGATTTCTTTGCCGGGAACGGATCACGTGGATCCGCATTCGACGCCAAACCCGGCGGATTCGGAGACGAATGTTCGCGAGGTTTTGGGCCTTCGTTCCGCGGTTTACGTGGGCGTGGTGAACGCGCTTCGACACGCGATGGCATCCGAGGGCGTGAGCCCGCGCGATATGACTCGCGAACCGGTGGTAATAATGGGGCACTCTCAAGGCGGCATGATCGCCCTTTCTTTGTTGGACCGTCACCCGCGCGAGGTCAACGTTCGCGGCGTCGTCACCATGGGCACGCCGGGGCGGCGGATGAGGGTGCCGCGCGATGTTGCCGTCCTCGCGCTCGAGCACGACCAGGACATCGTGCCGTCCATGGATGGGCGCCCTCGTAGGCAAACAAACGACAGGGTAGTAGTCGGCAGGCGACTGAACCGCCCGCGGACGGGGCCGCTTTGGTACGCGCATTCGTCGGCAACGTACACCGAGACGATGCAGCTCACGCAGCGGCGAGCGCAAGTTTCGCCCGAGTCTAAAATCGGCCGCGTCGTCGCCCGCATGCAGCCCTACCTGCCGCAAGACGGTGAAGACACGAGCGTTTTTGTTTACGAAATTGTGCAGGAACTACTTTCCGGTAAAAATCCGACAATGCGAGACACGATTAGCGTTTTTGGGGACGTTCCCGAGGGCGCCTTTCCTCCGCCAATCCGCGGGTTCGAGGCCGCACCCAAGGCGGGGTCGGCGTTAGGCGAGTGGATCGAGCGGGTCCAAAAATCACAGAAGGAGAAACCATGAGTAACGCACACTACCCCTCGCCCGGGCAGGGCGCGAACCCGTGGCGCACAGTGTGGAAAAGTATGCGGGAGAACCTGCCTGTGAATAAGTTTCCCGGCCAGCGGCGGTCGGGACGCAAAATGCCGAGCATTGAAAACCCGCTGATTGTTGGCGGGCTGGGGGTTGCGGCACTGGGTGCGGGGGCCGCGGTTAAGTACCTGCGGCCGATGGGCACTTCGCGGCAGGACGCTCAGCTTCAGCAGATGCTACTGGAGAAACTCGGGCGCGTTCCCGGCCTCGCGCAAGTCGGTGTGGACACGAAGCAGGGGTTCGGCAAACCGCTACTTGTGCGCGTGGGCGTGGTGTTGAACGAAATGCCCGTTTCGCCCACCGACTTGCTGGAGCGCGCGTGCCACTACGTTTGGGACAACGCGCCCAAAACTCCCGTTGCCGTGTCCGTCACCGTAACCAGTCCCGGAGAGCAGTGGACCCTAGCGGATCTTGACTTCGAAGACGAAGTCGCACGCCCTCACGAACTTTACGAACGCTTCGGCGCACCCGCGTCTGACCCCGGTTGGAAACCGTAGCGAGCGCTACTTAGCTGCGACGCGTTTGTTGTGCCGGCTTGCGTCCCGCGCGCTCCCGTTTTGTAGCGGGAGGGCGGGACGATGCGCGGCAGTAACACGGAACCCGGTGTCGGGCGTTATTTCGCGAAGTCGATGATTTGCGAGGCGAGACCCACGTAGGTCGCGGGCGTGAGTTCCAGTAGGCGCTGTTCGACGTCGCCAGGCAGGTTGAGGCCGCGGATGAAGTCGCGCATTTCGTCGCCGGTGACGCGGTGTCCGCGGGTGAGGTCCTTTAGGCGCTCGTAGGGGTCTTCCATGCCGGTTGCGCCCGCGATGGAGGCGGCGCGCATGGCTTGCTGGACGGCTTCGCCGAGGACTTCCCAGTTTTGGTCGAGGTCGGCAGCCATCTTGCCTGCGTTAATGTCGATGCCGGCAAGGCCGCGCTTCAAGTTATCCAGGGCTAGCAGCGAGTGGCCGAGTCCCGTGCCAATATTTCGCTGCGTAGTTGAGTCGGTGAGGTCGCGTTGCATGCGCGAAGTGACGAGCGTTGCCGCGAGGGTATCCAGCAGTGCGCACGAGATTTCTAGGTTTGCCTCCGCGTTTTCAAAGCGGATCGGGTTCACCTTGTGCGGCATTGTGGAGGACCCGGTGGAGCCTTGCGCCGCCAGGTTCTGGTGGAAGTAGTCCAGCGAAATGTAGGTCCACGCGTCGGTCGCAAGGTTGTGGGCGATACGGTTGAACCGCGCCACGTCGCTGTAGAGTTCGGCCTGCCAGTCGTGGCTCTCAATCTGGGTGGTCACCGGATTCCACGTGAGCCCAAGGTGCTCTACGAAGCCTTTCGAAATGGCGAGCCAATCCGCGCCGGGCACGGCAACCACGTGTGCGCCGAGCGTTCCGGTCGCACCGTTTAGTTTGCCCAGGTACGTGGTCGCTTCGATGCGTTCGATTTGGCGTCCAAGGCGGTACACAAAGACGGCTAGTTCTTTTCCGATTGTCGAGGGCGTAGCGGGTTGCCCGTGCGTCCTCGAAAGCATCGGTACGTCCGCGTTCTCTTCGGCCATCTTCAAAAGGTCGGCGCGTAGTTCGCGGGCGGAGGGTAGCCAAATGTTTTGGATTCCCGCTTGGATTACGAGCGCGTAGGACAGGTTGTTGATGTCTTCGGATGTGCAGAAAATGTGTACGACTTCGTGCAACTGCGGTAGCACGGTGTCGCCCAGGTGCTCCGGGGCGGCGTCAAGGCGGGCCTTAATGTAGTATTCGACGGCTTTAACGTCGTGGCGGGTGACGGCCTCAGTTTCGGCTAGTTCCGCGATAGCGTCAGCGTCAAAGTTTTTGACCAGGTCGCGCAGGTATTCGCGTTCCGCGTCGGACAGCTTCGGAGCGCCCGGCAGTACCTCATTGTCGAGCAAGTAGATCAGCCACTCGACCTCAACAAACACGCGCGCACGGTTCAGTCCGGCTTCGGAAAAGTAGTTTGTAAGTGGCGCGACTACGCCGCGGTAGCGGCCATCCAATGCGCCTAGAGCAATCGTCGGCTCAATCTGAGCCATATCCACCATTTCAGTTTCTGCAAAAGTTTGAGCCATAGCCCAATCGTTACACATCAACGCCCACCAAGTCGCGCAGTTCCACCACTCGACTTTTGCGCCGCCCAGCTCGGACCGCCCGACCTCCTCTATCCCACCGGGGGCCACCTTGGTCGGCGTGGGGGCCGCCTTGGTCCGTCATGTTCCGCCCTGGTCGGCGTGGGGGCCACCTTGGTCCGCGTGGGGGCCGCGTTGGTCCGTCGCGTCCTATTTTGGTCCATCGCGTTCCGCCTTGGACCATCACGTCCCACCCTGGTCCACCGAATCCCACCGGGTCTACGTAATCCACAGGGGCTGGAAGTGGCCGGGATTCACAGCCCCGCCCTCGTGGATGAAATGAATGCGGATTTGCGAAATAGCGTTTGGGGCATGGATTTGGTTTATGAACTTGATGCTGGCGTTGCCAGGTTGGATTTGGCGATGCGCCAGTTGACGGCGATTTCGCTGGATTGGGAAGGGGCGGCCGCGAGTTCGGCGCGGCTGCAGATTAGGCAGCTTGCGGGGCAGGTTTATGTTGCTCAGGCGCAGTTGTCGCAGGCGCGAGACGAGTTGGTTGCGGCTCGCGCGCAGTTTGTGGAACAGGTAAAGAGGGCACTTTTGGGGGTCGGATGAGCCGCTCAATTTTTATAGATTCGGGGCCTACGAGGGTTGACACGGCGAGCCTTTTAGAGGCGTCGTCCGTGTGTCAAAGTTCTGTTGACATGTTGGAGGACGTGTCCGCGCGCCTCCAAACCGCTGTGTTTACGGCAAATATTGAGGCAATGGTTCGGCAGATCGCGGGCGGGGTGGCATCCACATTTTCCGCGGTCGTGCCGATCGGGTTTGGATCCGCAGGGCTGAACGCGGCCGCTTTCGCGCAGGCCGTGGATGGCGCGGCTAGGTCGGCGGCCTTCTTAGATGACGTTGCAACCCAGATACAACGGGTGGGTGGATCCTTGAGCTTGGCGGCAAATGTGTATGATCGCGCGGAGGAAAAGTCTCTGGGCGTCCTGTTAGATAACTCCATGCCGGCGGGTTGGAAGGCTGAGAGCGTGATGGGCTGGATGGGTGACAACGTCTCGCCGGTCATTTCAGCGTTGGACTGGGCGAAGCGTGTGGGCGCGGCGTACCTGTGGGGCGGGCCCGCCTTTTTGCTCGGCGATCAAAGCGTGTTTGAGCGCGCCCTGTTCGCCCTCGTGGTCGATCGACTTCTGCTGACAAGGAATGCGGACCACCCTGTTGAAGAATCCGCGGCCTTGCTATCGCAGGTGTATCCGCGGCTGGAGAAAGCGGTCGGCCAGTATCACGCGGGTTTGGTCATGCAGGCGTCAGTGGGGGCGCGGCACGGGTTGGAATGGTCGCGGTCTGAGTATCGCTACGGTCTGGAGGGCTTCAACCTGCGTGAGGACGCCACGTTGGCGCCAACCGTGGAACAACTCCTCGAGGAGGGGCGCGTTGGCGACCTGTATGAGTTGGGGTCGGACGAGCGCGGCGCACGTTTGGAGGCTTCGGGCGGGCTTGGGCTACGCGATTTGGGTGGGCTCCTGATCCCGGGGCTTTCGCCTGTAACGCAGGGGGTGGCTCGCGCGGCGATGGCTCCGCTGCTAGCTGTTGGAGGTTTGATTCCGCGGTCCGTTGCAGAGGGTCTTTCGCGTCCGGAGGCGCGGACGCTTTTGGATTCGATTGGGCGTTCGCGGCGTATTTCGAGGGCGATCGCACTTCCGGTGACCATCGGTGGCAGCCAAGCTGGCGGAGATTTAGCGAGTCAGGTTCGTGCATCCGAGACGGAAGTGGAGACGCCGAGGAAGGCATCTGACTTGGTAGCCAGGGTTAAGGAGTTGCGTGATAATCCTTCGGGCGTTGGTGTTAAGGGTGATGATGGTCCATCTACGCACGGGGAGTTTGAGATTCAGCGTCATGAGACACCGGGGGAGGATCGGCCGTCGTGGTCGGTGATTATTCGCGGTACGCAAGAGTGGCTCCCAACCACGCATAACCCGAAGGACATGCAGTCGAATCTTGCGCTGGTTGGCACGGTTACAAGTGATGAGCAGTCAGCGATTTTAGCGGCTATGGAAGTTGCGGGAGCTCAATCGGGCGACACCGTCGAGTTGGTTGGACATTCCCAGGGCGGCCTCGTTGCGGGCGCGATGGCGTCAAACAATGTGTTCACTTCGAGGTATAACGTTGCCGGAATAGTCACCGCGGGAGCGCCCATACAGGGTATGGACATTGCACCGGATTTGCCCGTGCTCGCATTTGAGCACACCGGTGATTTCGTGGCTGGTTTGGATGCGCAACCGAGCACGCCCTCGTCGAATCAAATCACGATTTATTCATCCGGAGGTGACGTTTTCGCACACGACTTGGGCGGCTACGTTGATGATGCGCAGGCGGCGGACGCGTTGGGGAATGCGGACCTGCGGGCGTGGAATGACAATCGCACGCGCGCGATGGGGTTTGGCCAGGATACGAAAACGACCCAGCAGCGCTACACGATCACGCGAGTTGATCAGTAGCCGCTGGGTCGCTCGGGTTAGTTGGCGGTTTGGTCCAGGATTCCGCCGATGATTGCGGAGACGATCGCGGTTACCAGTGCGCCGAAGAGGGCCGCCCAGAATCCGGAGACCTCCAGGCCGAACCCGATCTGCTGGGTCATCCACCCGGTAAGCATGAAGATCAGCGCGTTCACGACGAGCGCGAAGATGCCGAGCGTCAGCACGTAAATCGGGAACGTCAAGAACTTCAGTAGCGGCCGGACGATCATGTTCAGCAAAGTGAAGACCAGGCCAATGACCAAGAGCGTGAGCAGGGTCTGCGGTATGCCGTCCGAAACGGGAAGGTCAATACCGTTGACGAGTACGCTGGCAAGCCACAGGCCGACCATGTTTCCAATGAGTTTGAATAGAAAACGCATGTCTTCAGTGTCGCAGGTTTGCCCAGTTTGTGAAAACACCACGGCCGCGATCCGTGCCGGCGCTAGGCTGGGCTTCATGGTTGAAAGGTCGCCCATGATGGTTGAAAAGTCGCCGATTGTTGATATTCGTGAGGACGTGGCGGGGTTGCCGCGTTACATTCCGGGTGCTCTGCCGGATGCGCCGGACGTGGCGAAGTTGTCTTCTAACGAGAACCCGTACCTGCCGCCCGAGGTTGTTCGCGCCGCGGGCCGGGAGGCCATGGAAGTGGTGAACCGCTATCCGGACATGGCGGCGCGCGACTTGACGGCCAAAATTGCGCAGTATCACGGGGTTTCCACGGACCAGGTTGTGCTTGGTACGGGGTCGTCGGCGCTGCTTGTTCACGCGATGACGACGGTGGGGAGGCCCGGTTCGAAGGTCGTGTACGCGTGGAGGTCGTTCGAGTCGTACCCGATCGCGACGGTTACGGCCGGTTCGGTGGCTGTGCCCGTGCCGCTCGCGGAGCGTGGCCGCCACGACTTGCCCGCCATGGCGCGCGCGGTTGATGCAGACACTTCCGCCGTGATTGTGTGCAACCCGAACAATCCGACGGGGGCTGCGCACACTCTTGACGAGATCCGTTCTTTCCTACAGCAGGTGCCTTCGCGCGTCCTCGTCATCATCGATGAGGCGTACATTGATTTTGCAACGGAACCCGGCGTTCAGACAGCCCTGCCGCTCATCGAGGAGTTCCCTAACATCGTCATCGCCCGGACCTTCTCGAAGGCGTTTGGACTCGCGGGAGCCCGCGTTGGCTACATGATTGGCGAGCCCGCCCTCATCGGCGCAATTTCTAAAGTCGCCACCCCGTTTGGAGTGTCGCACGTCGCCCAAAAGTTAGCGATTTCCGCCCTCGAAAATCATGAGTGGGTTCGCGAAGCGGTTGCGAAGCTTGTTCGCGAACGAGGGCGGGTTTGGCAGGCGCTTCACGATATGGGTGCGGATCCGGTGCCTTCACAGTCGAACTTTATTTGGGTGCCGGCTGAGGTTTTGGACCCTGCGGTCGTGTTGGATGCGTGCGGGGTCGGTAAGGTTTTGATTCGTAGTTTCCCTGAAGGCACGCGCATTAGTGTTGGGTTGCCGGAGGAAAATGATCGCGTGATTGAGATCTTCCAAGGCTTGTTTGAGGCGTGAACTTGGGCCTACGACGTGGGGCTACAGGGTGAGGCTCCACGGGAGGGTGAGGAGAACCGCGAAGGAGATCGCGATCTCGAGGGGGCCGATCACGCCTGGACGCCACGGCTTGCCGCGACGCTGCGCGCCAAGAGGCATCGCGATTGCGCGGACTAGCAGGCCAAACCAGACGATCGCGTGGAGCCAAGACACCCACCCGTTGAACGCCAGCACGCACGCCGCAATAACCGCGATGGCGTGAGCGGTGATGGAGCCGATGAGCCAGGATTGCTGACCGCGCTCGCGGATTAGGGTTTTGACGTAGGGCACGGTTAGTGCGAAGTAGACGCCGAGTAGGGCGGCAAATAGCCATGCGAGGGGTTTGGTGGCTCCGGAGAACCAGGGTTCGGGGTTTGGCACGTTGGTTGCGAGCGGTGCGATTAGTACGGACGAGATGATTGTGGAGATGCGCGATGATAGGGCGCGCTCGTGGCGTGACCACGCGTTGTATGCCCAGTAGCCGACGAGCGGAACGTAGATGAGTGCCCACCAAAGTAGGTGTGGCGCCAAGACTAGTAGGGGGAGCCCAAATGCTGCGGTTACTGCGCCGTAGGTGATGACTGCGGGGCGGTAGCGGACGCGGAAGCGGGATTTGAGGTATTTTTCGAACACGCCGAATAGGAGGAAGCCGCCGACCCACGCGAGTGCAAGCAACGTCAGGGTCCAGGTTTTGTCAGCCAGGATGATGCCCGCGAGTAGGGGCATGAAGCCCATGGCCCACGCGCCGTGCTGGTCGGGGATCCAACCGTTCATGATGGCGGGGGAGCGGCGTTTGCGCTTCGGCCGTGCTTTCACTGCCGGCTGCGGCTTTGGCTGCGCGTTTGCCTGCGCTTTCGCTACTGGCTGCGTTTCTGTTTTTGGTTGCGCTTTCGTTCTTGCTTGGGTTTGGGTCATGGTTTGGGCTTGCATATTTGGTTGGGCCTCGTTCCGGAGTTAGGCGTAAAAACAGTTAAACACACAAACCTTGGAAAAATACCGGTGGGATGTGACATCTTGTCTTTAAGGGAGTTTGTGTGCTGATTTTGAATGCAACGCCGGTGGCTGGCCGCGGCGTTCCAAGCGCGCAACGGCCAACCAAACGTGACTAGCGGCGTCGCTTAGTTTTTATGAGGGCGTCAGACTCGGTCATCTTGAGGTAGGAGTTGAACAGCGCTTGAAGGCGTTCTTCATTGGTGTTGAACGGCTTCGTCCGGAAGGCTTTGTCAACGGCTCGATCGAGTTTGCGATGGGCGGCCAGGAGCTCCGCTGCCATCGCAAGCGAGTTGTAATGATCAGCTAGAGACCGATCGGGATGTAAATCGCGTGCAGCAAGAATTCCTTGACCCGCGGCAATAATGTCTTCTCGCAATTTGTCTGAGACTTCCGGTAGGGGGAAGTTGTTCCATGTGACGGTGTTTGAGAAGCGCAGGTCAGACTTAATGCGACCGCCTACGGCTCGCTGCCACGTAATGAACATTGAGGACGAAATTATTCCGAAGAGATACCCGTCAGGGTCGACCGCAGTGAAGTTGGCATTACTGGAAATGACTTCGGGGCCGAAGCGCGCGCTTAAGAAGAAATGACGATCCTCGGACACATGCGAGGGGATACACAGGTATGGAACACTTGGCTGGCGTCGTTCGGCAAACAAATGAGGTGTATCTGCCAATTTTTGTGTAGCCAGTTTCTTGCTACGGGATCGGAATTCTCTAACCCTCTCGATTCGTTCTTTGAGGAGTGGCGAGCGCTGAGTATCAGATGGATCTAAGTCTTCCAACCAAATACACCAACGATCTTTTGCGTGAAGTAGTTCCCGAGCTCCAACGAATTTACGTAGATATTTTTGTGCAAATGGGTCACTATGTACCGTTGGATAATCTTCGGCTTCCACTATGAGGTTACCGTTGTCAGTTGGCTGGGAACCTTTCGTCACCCGTGGTACCCAAGCGGAAAGTGGTGTCGATCGCTTTGTGACAAAGATGTTGGGCGCATCCACTAGGTAGGCGTTGATGTTCTTTGCCGGCACGGCTACGGGCTCGCCCTTTATATCTTTATAGGTGTAAAGGGTTCCTCCGCCTTTTCGGTGTTTTTCCATGCCGATAACAACGCAGTGGACAGCGGCTGCCTCGGGTGCCTCGGAAGTCCATGAGAATGTTTGGTGTGCAAACTTGATACGCCAGTCGTCACTAAACAGGGGTCCGAACAGTGCTGGTACAGGTTGCCCTTGGGCAATAGAGTTTGTCGACACGAATGCGAACTGACCGTTGTTAATAAACCGGAAGTAGTCGCTAGCCTTCCTGTACCAGCCAGTTACGTAGTCCAGGTAACCGTCATATTGTCCACCCCATACCAGCTGAAGATCTGCGGTCTGCTCATTAGTTTGTAGAGATTGACCAACAAATGGCGGATTTCCCACAACCCTCACATTCTCAGAAGGCGTAAAGACCTCCTCCCAATCAATGCGCAGAGCATTAGCCACGTGAATACATTCGACCTTGTCTAGCGGTAGCGTCTTTGGCGGCTCGCCGAGAGACAGTGCAAGTCTTTGATTCGCTTGGTGATCGACCAAATACAGAGCTGTTTGTGCGATCCGTGCGGGCCATTCTTCGATCTCTATGCCCGCGAAGTTTTCAAGCCTGACATTCAGGTTTTCCCTCTGGAAGAACAGCGTTCCGCCTGCACTCGGATCGAGTTCTTCGAGTCGCTTCAAAATATCCAGATCTAGCTGGCGCAATTCACGGTATGCGACAACGAGGAAGTTGCCGCAACCGCACGCAGGGTCCATTATTTTGAGCTGCCCAATTTCCGTACGGAGCTTTTCCAGACGTTTCACATCGTGATAGTAGGTCTTAAATTTTTCGTGGAGCTCATCAAGAAACAGAGGCTCAATCGTCTTTAAGATATTTGTTTCCGTTGTGTAGTGTTCGCCTAGTTTTCGACGGGCTTTTGAGTCCTTAACGGATTGGAACAGGGAGCCAAAGATAGCGGGACTGATCTCAGACCAGTTGAAACTACAAGCTTTAATCAGACGGTCTCGTACGTCCGAGTTAAGGTACGGAATTGATGTGCTCTCTCCAAAAATTCCACCATTCACGTAAGGGAATCGTGCCAAAAGTGAGTCCATGTCTGTTGGTCTCACGTTCTCAGGCTGGTTCATTACTTGGAACAACATAACGAGTTGCGCACCAAGATCGGTCCCGTCTTCTCTCGTTCGTTCCTCGAGGAACTCAAGGAACAAGTCTCGCTCCCACATCCCAGAGTCATCTCCGTAAAGGGCAAAAAGAAGGCGCACTAAGAAAATGGAAGACTCGTGCTCCGAATACCCCGTTTTCTCAATCTCTTCGTACAGCTCGCCCATGATTCGAGCTGCCTTAACGGATGCCTTTTCTTGGACTTTCGAACCGAATTTGCGGGTCTGGTAGCCAGCCAAGAAAGCGAGATCTTCTGCGTGAAGCGGTAGCTTTTCGAGAGGGAACACTATGGTGTCATTACCATGTTCACCCTGCATGTCAAGAATCCTAATGATCTTGAAGTCGGAGGTTATGACTCGACTCGGGCGCTCAACTTCGTGGAGGTCGTCCATGTAGTCCAAAGCTTGCGCTTCTGCGCGATCTAAATCCTTACCAGCAGACTTCATCTCGAAGAGTGCGAGGCCGGGGATAAGCGCGTCAATGTAGCCCTGGTTACCTGTAGAGATTCGTTTCGCTCGCTTCTCGTATAGAGCGGCTTTAGATCTTGTGATGCCAAATGCCCATAACAGATCCCTGACGAATGATTGTGCTTGTTGCCTTTCTTCGCCGGGTTCGTCGATCCAGTCCGCCACCACTCGTGCACAACGTTTACGGATCTCGTCCAGGGATAGTGCAGTAGCCACATTGCCTCCTTATATACCTACCGCAATGTTAATAGGAAGCATGGACATTAGGTCGACTGCCACTCACCGCCATGCAACCGCCGTAATATGCGCACCGATCGGCGTGCAGCCTCAAGACAGTTCCAGTAGCTCTTCCACGATGTCTTGCGCCCTCGCTTCACGGCAATGGTGAAAACCCTCCCCGGCTGAGAGTGCCAGGGTGTTTGTGTATGAAGCTCTGATTGAGAAGGAGTTTCACCGACAATGTCACTGTGTCACCAAAGAAAGACCATGATTCGTCAAGGGGCAACGAGATCATCGTGACGTTGATTGAAAATCCTGGGACTGCAAGCTCGATCGGTGAACTATCGAGCTCCACGCACGAGTCTAGGGAGCTGGTCAAGGGCTTGGTGCAGACGCAGATTGATGCACATTTGGACTACGGACCTCCTCTGTCTGACGCTTGACCGTAGATTGGATAACATTGAGCTTTATTCGACTATTAGAAAAAGTAATGGGAGAAAGCAAGGAGGAACGATAGAAGAAGACGTCAGGCTAGAAACCGCAACATCGCCTCAGCGGCAGAAGTTATTACTACAGCTCTTATCAGCAAGTGGCTCTGTAACGATGAGTAAGACCTAGGTTGCCGAGTGTTCTGAATACATCTTGTGCAATTGGTTTTTTGCCCTATTTGTCTCCCTTATATCAACAACGTCATGATCAACAAGTATGCTGGTTTGCTCACGATGCTCGCAGTGGGTGGAGTGAATTTATTGGTTACCACTGACGCTACACCCACGTGGAAGGCGGTCCTGATGCGGAGTGTATGGGTGATAGGCATGGGTTTTGCCGCCTACAACTACGCTCATGCAGGCAAAGACAGTGGTGATGACTGACCGCCATGGAACACTACACCATATGGTTCACGCTCTCGGTAATGTGACCGCTTGTTTGCCCTGCGCCCCTTGTCTGCCCCGCGCATGCGGGGATGAGCCCTGCCCGTGATATGGTGTCCTCACGCTCTCAAGGTGTGTGTTTTGTCCCTTGAGGGCCAGGCCCGCGGGGTGGTATCCGCGGGCCGCGCGCGTATCTAAGGCGCGCAGCCTCAAGACAGTTCCAGCAACTCTTCCATGATGTCTTTCGCCCTCGCTTCACGGCAATGGTGAAAACCCTCCCCGGCCCACAGGTTCAGGTACTCCGCGTCCCGCGCACTGTCCGCCTCCGCGCGCATCCCCGCCGTCAAGTAATGCACCTCCGGGTACATCAGCGGCGCAAACGGCGTGAACCTCTGCGCAAACGTATTCGAAATCGTCCGCGCCGGCTTCCCAGAAAACGCGTGCGTAACAACCGTTCCCCGATCCTTCATATTCACGAGGGCGAACCTATGCGTCCCCTTCGTCCCAGCCTCCTGCGCCGTCAAAAACCTCGTCCCCACAATCACCGCAGACGCGCCCGCATCCAAAAGCTCCCGCACATCCCCAGCAGTACCCACACCGCCACCAGCCAGAATCAACCTATCCGTACGCGCGGCAGCGTACTCCACCAACTCCCGGGCATCGTACGCGTACCCCTCTTCGCCCTCATCCAACACTGAACCACGATGCCCACCGGCCGCCTTACCCTGCAAACCAAGCGCATCACAATCCAAACCAATCACATGATCAACCTCGCGAGGCGTCGTCGCATTCAACACCAACAACTTCCCCGCCTCACGGATCCGCGCAACCGTCGCCGCGTCAGGATAACCAAACGTGATCGAAACAAACCTCGCCCTCGACCCCAACGCAATATCCAACTTCTCATCAAAAAAATCGTCAGACCACTGCGGTTCAGAAGGGAAATCATACTCACCCGCGCAACCATCCGTCAGGACCTGGCGATACTCCTCAAACGCGTCCACCAAGTCCACATTCGGCTTCGACGGATAGAAAAGATTAATCCCATACGCCCGCTCCGTCAGAGCTTCCACACCATCCACATGCGCACGCAACTGCTCAGGCCGCAAATAGCCAGCCGCTAAAAAACCAAGACCACCCGCATTACACACAGCGGCACACAACTCCGGCGTCGACGGCCCACCCGCCATCGGAGCCAAAACCAAAGGCCTATCAAACGCGTACATGAACCGCTCCTCCCCATCGAAAACGTCTTCACACGTTAGCAAACCACAGCAGTTCCCAAACTTCTATACAAGCCACACATTCAAAAAGGCGGACCGCGAAGCAAAAAACCGCAGACCCTCACTTTTCAGCGAGATTCTGCGGTTAACAGCGAGTCGGGGTGGCGGGATTTGAACCCACGACCTCTTCGTCCCGAACGAAGCGCGCTACCAAGCTGCGCCACACCCCGTGTCTTTGCGACCTGATCAGTATAGCCAGCCTTCAGGCTCTACCCAAATCAAACCCATGCCACTTTGACCACAATCACACGCCACCCACACAAAGCGCAACCAACACGCCCTCACGAACGAGGCTTCAACGTGACCAACGAAGCCTCCGGCCTACACGCAAACCTAACCGGCGCAAACGGCGAATTCCCCAACCCCGCAGACACGTGCAACGCCGCAGAATCCCCACCAAAACCCCACGTGTGCATCCCCGACGCGTAAGCGCGCGGCAAATCCGAATTCGTCACCAACGCCCCATAACCCGGCACACACAACTGCCCACCGTGAGTATGCCCCGCAAAAATCGCGTGCACCCCAAGCGACACGTACTCATTCAAAATCCGCTGATACGGCGCGTGCGTAACCCCCAAACGATACATTCGCGAATCATCCCAGTTATCCGGCACCTGCGGAATATGGTCACGCCCAATATGCGGATCATCAACCCCAACAAACCCAACGCGCTGCGCCCGTCGAATCTTCACCTCACCCGAAGAGGGAAGGGGAGCCTGCGACCCATCGCCCGAACGAGCAGATCCCCACGAGCCCACCGTGCGAGACGCGGGCACGCCCTCCGAACCGGAACAGGGCACGCCCTCGTCGAATAATGGCAATTCAATAATTTCGGACTGGTTCGTCAAATCGATCCAACCCGCGTCCGTAAACATTTTCGTCATTTCGAACCAGGGTAGGTCCTTGTCGGTGCGTTTAGGCTCCTTCTTAGCGCCCTTTCGCAGGTAGGACGCCCAATTCTTACGACGCGGAGAATAGTAGTCATTCGACCCGAGCACAAAAACCCCCGGCCGCCGCAACAGCGGTTCGAAAGCGTCGGCAAGAAGGTCCAAACCGTCAACAGACCCCAAATTGTCGCCAGTTGATATGACGAGGTCGAAGTCGAGTGACGCTAAATCCCTAACATAATCGACCAGGAATTCTTGCCCCGCGTAAAAGTGCGGGTCAGCAATCTGCAAGATCCGCAGGGGACGCACGTCGGAGGGCAAATCCACCTCAACGGTGTAGCGGCGCAACGTGGGCGACCTGCGCTCCACCTGCGTCCACACCAACCCCGCGGCAGCGGCACTAATCCCCGCGCCAGCCGCGGCTCCCAGTGCTCTCCAACGATTCACGCGTAGCCCCTAGTCGTCTTCCTCTTCGCCGCCTCGGCCATTACCCTGACCATTGCCCTGATTACCCTGGCCGTCACCGTCCTCCGTCTGCGCCGGTGCCGGCGGCGGCGGAGGCGTACCCAAGTCGGCAGGCGCGAACCCGGCGTACTCCATGCCCTCCGTAATGCGCGCCATGTAGGAGCGCCACATCGGACCGGTCAGCGTACCACCGTAAACGTAGCCGTACTGCACGCCGTTTGCGTAAATACCGTTCAAAGACTTCGACGAAGCCCGGGCGTAACCAGCCCAACCCACAGTCGCAACCTGCGGAGTCGCACCCGCAACCCACAGGTTCGAGTTCTGCGACGCCGTACCCGTCTTCGCAATATGCGGACGACCAATGTTAGTGCCCGAATAGAACGGTCCCGACGCAACCCTTTGCAACACGGCTGCCACCTGGTTTGCTTCCTTCGCGGGAACCGCCTGGTTACACACGGGCTCGTACGTAACGATGGGCTTGTCGTTGCGATCCAAAACCTCAGTCACAGGCATCGGCTCGCAAAGCACGCCCTGGTTCGCAAGCGCCGAATACGCGCCCGCAAGCGCCAACGGTGTTGCCGGAGCGCCAATAATCTCCGCCGGCTTCGGATCGTACGGCGTGCCGTCCGGCTTACCAATACCAAGCGCGGCCATGCCGTCGAAGATCTCACACATGTTCAGATGCGTTGCCATCTCCGCGTACGCGCGGTTCACCGACTGCGCGGTCGCGTCAATAACGTTGAACGTGCCCGCTTTGCCGCCGACGTCACCAACCGGCCAGTCAGCCGCGTGCTCCGGCGCGCAGGGGATGTTCCACTCGTGCGCTAGGAACTGCCTGGGGTGACCGCCGACGCGCTCCCAAACCGTGTGCCCCTCGCGGAACCACTGCAACATTGTGAACGGCTTAAGCGTTGAACCAGCCGAGAAGCCGTCGCCACCGCCCATCGCCTTGCTCACGTTAAAGTTCGTCTGCGTGGCCGACGGGTCCGCCTCCGTTGGAATACCGAAGTTCGTGTTCTGCGCCATCGCCAGAATCTTGCCGGTCTTCACTTCACGCGTCACGAGCGCCGTGTTCGCACCCGACGGGTCGTTCACCGGAATAGCGTTCGTAGCTTCCTCAAACGCGGCCTTTTGCATCGCCGGGTTCAGCGTCGTTTTAATCGTGATACCGCCGCGCAACAGTTTTTGCTTACGCTCGGACTCGTCCTTGCCGAACTTGTCGGAAGCCAGCAGGTACTGGCGCGTGTACTCACAGAAGTGAGCCGCATTCCCCGCGCCCGCACACCCTTGCGGCGTGTAGTCCGGCTTCAACATGTCCTCAATTTCAAGCGCAGTCGCCTGATCGAATTCCTCCTGAGTGATCATCTCTTGCGCCAGCATTGCCGCGAGCACCGTGTCTCGCCTGTTCTTCGCGGCCTCCGGGTGGTAAAGCGGATCGTACTGAGTCGGCGACTTCACGATTCCCGCCATCAACGCGGCCTCCGGAACCGTCAAATCCTTTGCGGACTTCGAAAAATACAGTCGCGATGAGGATTCCGCCCCGTAAACATTCGTCCCAAACGGCGCAATATTCAAGTATCCGGTTAGGATTTCGTCTTTCGACATTTTATTTTCGAGGGCGAGGGCGTACCTGGCCTCCCTAAGCTTTCGCGCAACCGTCTGCTCGGTTGCCGCGTCGATCAGGTCTTGGTCGCCGCGCTGAAGTCCCGCTTCAAGTAGCGTGTTCTTCACGTACTGCTGGGTGATCGTCGAAGCGCCCTGCGTGCTGTCGGAAGAAAGGTTGTTAACCGCGGCGCGGACCATACCGTCAGGGTCGATACCCTCATGTTCGTAAAATCGACGGTCCTCAATCGCGACGATCGCTTCCTGCAGATGCGGCGAAATCTCATCTAGTGGAACGATAATGCGGTTTTCAGAGTAAAAACGAGCCAGCACACTGCCGTCCGCGGCAAGCAAAGTTGACTGCTCAGACGGGGGTAGGATCTCGAACTCTGCGGGTAGTGAATCAAAAACTTTCGGACCGGACTTCACCATAATTCCAGCGGCCCCAGCAGCGGGAACAACAATGCCTGCAAGCAGGATTCCCGACAGCACAGAAGCCACTAGGAAGGTGGTCAAAAGGGTCGCAAACTGACCCTTACCAACATAGCGGGAGCGAGATTTCGACATACACCAAGCCTATGCTGAAATCTTGGTTTTGTAACGATGAGCCCGCAGATGTGGGCAATCTGAAACACCCGCGCACCGTACCTCGGCAATGGATAGAAGTTGTAAAAAGAAGGTAATTGTGTGTATGGTCACAATGAGCGTTGTGTGAAAAACACACATGAGCAATGGGGTGAAAATGACCTACGGACATGCTGATAAGGATCAGAGTTGGGCAGCAAAAGCCATGTGTGCGTCGGAGTCTCCCGATGCCTTATTTGTCCAAGGAGCAGCGCAGCGGCAAGTCAGGTCTCGCTGCCTCGCCTGCCCCGTCAGGTTGGAATGTTTAGCTGACGCCCTCCAGTCCGAAGCAAACTTCGGAGTTTGGGGTGGCCTCACGGAACGCGAGCGTCGCGCAATGCTGCGTTACTACACCAATGTTGAAGACTGGCGCGAGTGGATCATGGAATCAGAAGACCCCCTCGCACAAGAACTTCGCTCCCCGAAAATCCCGCGCGTACTCGCCCGCGTTCGCCGCTAAAGTCGCGGCCCAAGCCGGCCGAGCTTAGGATAAAACCATGCAGAAATGGGAATACGCCACAGTACCGTTGCTAGTTCACGCAACGAAAGCCATCCTCGACCAGTGGGGTCAAGACGGATGGGAACTCGTCCAAGTAGTGCCCGCCCCGGGCAACTCTGAAAACCTAGTCGCCTACATGAAGCGGCCAATCGAATAAATAAAAAGTTAGGGCGGAAGAACCGAAGTTCTTCCGCCCTTTGTCGTATCCAGTTATCGCCTGAGCCCGCGCGGGCTAGCGTGCGCGGCGTGCAAGACGGTCAAGGTCAAGCAGCGTGACTGCGCGTCCCTCCAGCTGGATCCAGCCGCGGGAAACGAAATCAGCAAGCGACTTGTTAACAGTTTCGCGAGATGCGCCAACCAACTGGGCGAGCTCCTCTTGAGTCAAGTCGTGCGGTACGTGCACGCCCTCATCGGTCGGAGTGCCGAAGCGGTCCGCAAGATCCAACAGCGCCTTCGCGACGCGGCCGGGAACGTCAGAGAACACGAGGTCTGCAAGGCTCTCATTAGTCCGACGCAGACGGCGAGCCAAAGCGCGAAGCATGTGCTTGCCCATCGTCGGGTTCGTATCGAGAATGCCAATCAGGTCAGCGTGGTCCAGGTGCAACAGCGTCACGGGCGACACCGCGGTAGCGGTCGTCGAGCGTGGGCCCGGATCGAAAAGCGTGAGCTCACCAATAATCTCGCCGGGGCCCAGCACTGCCAGCAGGTTCTCGCGACCATCCAAAGACGTATGGCCGAGCTTCACCTTGCCCTCGGTAATTATGTATAGGCGGTTACCCTGCTCGCCCTCTTCGAAAAGGACTTCGCCGCGACGCAAAGTGGTCTGTCCCATCTTTGCGCGCAGGGAGCGCTGCTGTTCCTCATCCAGCCCCTCAAACAGCGGGACTTGGCTGATGTAGTTGCCTTCCACGGTCACCTTCATTCTCCGCGTTTTCGCGGTCTCGGAAGCATCTGAAAAGCGGATGCCCGCTCTTTGTAGACACCACGTGAACGCCCCGAGCGTCGGAGCGCCGCGTGTAACGCATGTCTCTTTGCTCCAGCTTAACGGTTTTCGCGCCTGGTATGCGGAAAACACCAGCCAGAGTGTCGATTTTCTTGTACGAACCCTACATTTCATAGTCGAGGGCGGGCTTAGCAGGCGCGCGGTAGGGTCTAAGTATGACGTTGAATCAGGATGGCATGGACCAGCCGCACGCCGTGGCCGCCGAGTTGGCGCGCATGTACCCCGACGCGGGCTGCGCCCTCGTACACGAAAATCCATACGAACTGCTTGTGGCTACGATCCTGTCAGCGCAAACAACTGACGAGCGGGTCAACACGGTCACGCCGCAACTGTTTGCGAAGTATCCAACTCCGCGGGACATGGCGGGCGCGGATGTGGAAGAGGTTGCACAGATCGTGCGGCCGCTTGGCTTCCACAACCGCAGATCGCAACAGTTGCAAAAAATGGCGAAGTCGCTCGTGGAAGATTTTGACTCGAAAGTGCCGTCCGGGAGGGCGGACCTGGAATCCTTGCCCGGCGTAGGACGCAAAACCGCGCACGTAATCATGGGCAACGCGTTCGGCATCCCCGCAATCACAGTGGACACGCACGTCGGCAGACTCGCGAAGAGGCTCGGGTGGACGAGTGCCACCACGCCGCTCGCCATCGAAAAAGACATTGCGAAAGCCCTGCCCGGTGAGGACTGGACCATCCTCAGCCACCGCCTGATTTGGCACGGCAGGCAAGTGTGCCACTCGCGCAAACCAGACTGCGCGAACTGCGCGCTCGCGGACCTGTGCCCCTCCGCGCAAATCTAACGCGCGAGGCCGCCGCGCAAATCTAACGCGGGAGGCTGCCGCGCAAGTCGCCCTTACAACCGCGCTGAGCGGCTTTGTTTCACGCGCGCGCTGGGGTGGCTCCAACCGGCGGGTTAGGACACGCGGCGCATGTGGTCGAGGATGACTTCGTTTAGTCGTTCGGGGGCTTCTTCGGTGGGGAAGTGCCCGGAGTTTTCAATCTCGTAGGTCGTAATCGGCTGGCGTGCCCACTGCTGGTCGCGCGCGAACAGTTTCACGGGCCGCAACGGGTCCTGCGTGCACATAGCCGCCGAGATTGGCTTATCCACAACCGTGTCGATCCGTTTTCGCGTGCGCTTCGTGAGTGCGTTAGCGCGAATCACAGCCTCCAACGCAGTTTCCGCGGCAAACGGGCGCGAGAACGCGTACCGATACGCAGCCGCGTCCTCGACAATTTTCGATTTCGAATGCGGGCCACTCCACGTTTCGGTCGTTTGATCTAAGAGGGCGCCGCTACGCAAAGCCCTCACGTTGGCCCAGGGCATGCGGATGCGCGCTACCGTGCGTCCGGCGGGCGTAAGTGGGGACGGCAGGTTGCTGTCTAGAGTGAGCGGGTGCGGCGCCGCGATTGTCATTAGTGACGAGACGACGTCGGGGTTTGTGGCCGCTAGGATCCAACCGAGCTGGCCGCCCATTCCCGCGCCAATGATGTGGGCGTGCTCGAAGCCAAGGCTTTGGATAACCGCGGCAACGTCAGCTGACATGCGCAGTGGATCTTGCCCGTGAGGCTGCAAGTCGGACGTGCCGAATCCGCGCTGGTCCATTGCAAACGCGCGGTACCCAGCCTGGCCTAGCGCAGTCAGGGCGTGGCGCATCGAGTACCAAGTGCGTGGGAAACCGTGTAGCAAAATGACGGGCTCGCCGTCACCCGGCCCCGCCTGGGCCAGGTGAAAGTTCGCTCCGCCAGCGTTCTGGGTTACGTGCTCCCAGTCGCCCTCGGGAAGTAATAGGGACCGGCCATCACGATTCGACGTGGATGGCCGGCCGGTGAAGTTGAATGCCATTACGCCTTCTTACGACGGCCCTTCTTAAGGGTTCCGGGTGCCATGCGCTCGATTTGTGCGCGAATGTCTTGTTCGCGGCGGCCGTCACGGCGCGCGAAGATCGCGGCCAGGCCGAACACGAAGAACATGAGGCCCGCAATCAGCATTGCGCCCGTGTAGCCCGTCCACTGGATGTGGTGGGCGACGTTGCCGCCAAAATCGTTGAACGCGGTCAGCCAGTTGTAGGCGGGCTCCATGAAGTCAGCGGTCCTTTGCGGCACGGCCAGGAAGAACCCGCCGGCTACGGCCGCTAGGAACCCGAAGATCAGTGCGCCCAGCGAAGACCTGATAGTCAGCAGAATGAGGATAATCGCGACAACAGCGCCGCCGCCCAGCTCCAGGAGCGCCGCCGGATTAATCATGCCCGTTGCAACCGGGTTGCCATCCGCGAGCGTCAGGCGCGCCGCCGCATCCGTAATCAGGTACCAGGCGGCCGGAAGCCCGATCAAGGTCAGGAAGAATGACCACACGCGAGCCCCGACGCGCGACGGTACTTCAGGCACAACAGTCGCGTCGTCAAACAGTGAGATTTCCGCGTCATCTTGCGATTGTGCCGCTTCGCGTGGATGCCATGAGGACGTGGCCTCGCCGTCCGTGGGTGGCTGTTCTTCAGGGTTCAGCAACGATTGCCTGCGAACCTTTGTGGTCTCCAGGTCGTCGTCCATGGTTGCGGCTGCGCCGGCTGCTCCTGCGGCTCCGGCCCCGAGGGCGCCCGCACCTACTGCGGCGTCTGTTGTACCCAGGCTGTCGTCGGTTGCCGGGGCGTCATCGCTAATGGGCGGCTCCTGTGCGGGAGCATCGTCCTCTTGCCACTTGGAATAATCAATCTCAATGTGGTCGGAATCTTCGGGTGCTACGTCGGATTCGACCGGTTCTGAAGACTGCATTGTAGAGACCGGAACTTCACGGCGACGCTCATACCCATCATCGGGTAGTTGGCGGCGTTCCAAAACGTCGCGGGGGATTTCGCGGTCGTCGCGCAACACAGAGGCGCCCTCGTCAACCGGCAAACCGTCGGAAGGATAGGCGTGCGGGTCGATGGTGGATTCCTCAACGGTTGGCTCAATCGTCAAGTCCTCCGCGGGGGCCTCGGAAAGCGTCGGGTCGTCAGTCGCTTCAGGGAAAGTTGGTTCGGATTCGTCAGGGCGCGCATCCGACTCCTGCGGCGTGGGATCGATCAGGTCCGGCTGCTCGTCAGGCTCGGTCTGATCGCTAACGTCCCACGTAGGGCGTTCATCATCCGCCTGCAGCTGCGGATCGTTCGGGTCGTTCAGATTGCGATCTGCCATGAAGTCCTCCTCTATAAGGCCGCCCCGACGCGCATTAATGCACACAAAGCGGCAATCATTACAATGATTACACGGCAAACAGTGCTGAAAAGTGCGCGGCTCGGCGTGTCACGAAAGGCGATGCATCAAACTGATCGAGTGCGTCGACGTGACAATAAGTAGCCCAATAACGCCAATAACGGGCGTGCAGTAAGCCAGGCTTAGCAGGTCCGCGTGTTCGGGTGTGGCGACGGTACTTGTCAGTGTGGACAGTAGCGGCACGATGAACATTCCGGGGATTAGGAGGACGAACCACCCGACTAGTTGGACGCTGAACAACGCGCGCGTTGCCAACCAGGTGAGCAAAAACAGGACGATCAGCAGGATCAGGATAACGATCCACTGACGCGTAGTCGGGGTGGGGCTCAAATCGGGGCGTTCCAAAATGACAGCCTGCGCTGTTTGCGGAGCAAGGGAATACACCAGGAAGGTCGCGGATAATCCAAACAGCAGGGCCACAACACCGTAAGTAGTCATCTCAACAGGATTAGGACGATTCCGCATATTGTTCGACTCTTTGCGTGTGCGAATCAGGCGCGTTGCCAAAGTTGCGGCAAGCAAAATTATGAAAGTTGCGAGGGGCAGTTGCGACCACAACAGCAGGGCTTCCAGGCCGCTCACCTTCAGCGGAGGGTACTGCGAGTGGTACGCGACCACGGCCGCGAACACGGCCGACCATCCGGTGAGGATTGAAATACCGATAGTCGACCAGCGCGCCGAATGTGCGATCGCGCCAATCAAAATTGCAGAAACCAACATGCCCAACTGTCCACCCGGCGAGCCGAGAGGCGTTCCCGTCACAGCCACTTCCTGCAGCAACGCCGTGGACGTGTACAACAATCCAAGCGCCAACGGCGACACAATCAGCGACATCACGCCGATCGTTCCGCGTCCAAAATAAACATCGCGGACAGGCGGAGCTCCCGGAGTTGTCTGCCGATTAGGGGCTGTGGTCATGCCTACACTCTACAACGGTGTCCGTGGGGAAGTGGTCTGGGGCCTACGGCCGCCGTGCCGGGTGATGTGGGGCCTGCGGGCGTAGGCGGTGCGGGCCTATGGCTGTAGGCGGCGTCGGGAAGGCTGGGCGCGGTGCCGGTAGGCTTGGGGCGTGAATGATTCCCAAAGTGGTGACCGCCTGCAAGAGTTCGTAAACAGTGCCGACGTGAAGTCTCGGCTTGCTGATCTGGACCGCGCTATCGTTGAACTTCGCTTCACCGAGGGCCTGCGTCGAAACTGGGCGGCTGCGCGCGCCGAAGCCAGCGTGGAGCTCGCCCACTTTGAGTCCACAATCGACGGCGCCCGCACCGACCTCGCCGAGCTTCGCGTCGCAACCCTGAGCGCCGGCACCACCGGGTCAAACACCGGGCTCGCCGCCAGCACGCCCTCATGGATGGAAAAAACGGAAAACCAACCGGGCGCGGAAACCGGTGGGACAAACGCGCAGGACGGAACGGGTGCGACTGGTGTTGCGGACCCGTCGGTACTGCACGCGCTGGACTATTGGAAGGCACACAGGTTCGTTGAACGCACGTGGCCGCCGCTGAACTCGCGCGGTCCCGTCCGCGTAGTCGAACAGCCGCTGCCGCGCGTGCTGAGTGGGATCCACAAGATCCTCACCGGACGTTTAGCGTCCGAACATTTAATTCGTGAGGGCGATGTGGCAATCCCGTCGGACCCGCAGGCGCTGCAGGGTGTGAATCAGATCCTGAACGCGCAGTTGCCGGCACCTGTGCGGGCGGGGCTACTCATTTGGTTTGCAGGACAAAGGCCGGCATTTGCGTCACATTCGGTGCAAGTTGCACGCACTTTTGCACGCCACCACCTGGTGATGAGCGGCTACGAACCCACCGGAACCCTGCTGGCAAGCCTCGAAGTGGCGCGTAGCAACGACGCGCTCGCGGCCTTTTCAAACCCCGATCCGCGGCCGTGGCTGAGCGCCTACATCGACGCCATGCGCGCAGCCACCGGGCCGACCCTGGAAATGATCCGCCACGTCCAAGCCGGCCGCCTACCGCAATAGAGCGGCTGGGGCGCCGGTAGGCTGGGGCACCGGCCGGCTCAGAGTTTGGGCGGGCTGGAGCGCTGGCCAGCTCGGGGCACCGGCGGGCTCAGAGTTTGGGCGGGCTGGCAAGAGGGGAACTAGGCTCGCCCTCGAGAATTAAAGGCAAAATACGCGCCCGCGAGCGCTGCGGCCGTAATGGCTCCGACGGCGATGCCGGTGGCGATGTAGCGGCTGGGGTGGAGTTCGACGGTGCGGTTGAAGCGGTAGATGGGCCAGTCGTTTTCGCGCGCGACTTGGCGCAGGTGGCGGTCGGGGTTGACGGCGACGGGGTTGCCGACCAGGTTGAAAAGGTCAATGTCTGAGATTGAGTCGGAGTACGCCCAGCATTCGCTGAGGTCCCAGCCCTCCCGGTCGGCGAGGCGTTTCACGGCGCGGGCTTTGAGGGCGCCGTGGTTGAAGTCGGCGATCTCGCCGGTTAACAGGCCGTTTTGGATGGTGACTTCGGTGGCGAGCGTGTGGTCGGCGCCGATGAGCTCCGCGAGTGGCGCGACGAGCGGTAGCGGTGACGCGGTCGCGATGACGATCTTGTAGCCGCCGGCCTTGTGCGTTTGGATCAGGTCGAGCGCCTGCGCGTAACACTGCGGGTGCATCGCGGACGCGGAGGCGTCGCGCACTATCGCATTCAGGCTTTCCAGGTGCCAGCCGGTTGCGAGCCGGCTCAGCTGGTTACGGATGCGGTCGTTGCGCTTGTCGGCCTCGCCAAACAGCAGGAACGGAACCTGCGAAATCGTTGCAACTATCGCTTCGGACAGCGTTATGAATCCCGCTTTTCGCAACGGTTTTCGCATGGCGAGCGCCGATGACGTCGCCAAAATCGTCTTGTCCAAATCAAAAATCGCGGCTCGGTTCTGCTGCGTGGAATCCATATCGCCTCCCGGTAAAACGCTAGCAAAATATCGCGGGTGCGGCGCTTGGGCGGGCGCGTTTTCCCCAAGATTTTTGAGGGCGTCCTGTCCACAGCACCCGGTCTTTTGGCCGCCGGGCCGACGTGGCTCACGGTTTGATCTAGGCATGCGTATCGTCCTTCGAATCTGCGACCCCGGCCTGCGAGCACAAGTGAGCGACATCCTCACCCTCATCGCGCCCTCTTCGAGTACTGACCGAGCTGGCACCGTCGAGGTTCTGACCGACGAAACCTGCGCCTCATCGCCCTCACATATTGGACATACGGGTGATGGATCAACGCGTGACGTATTAACTGGGGCGGCTTTGGTTCCGAATGCGTTGGTGGGTGAAGGGGCAACGCGTGACGCGTCGGCGGCGGATGCGTTGGTGGCGGAGGCGTCAACGTTGGGCGGTCTGGTTCCGGACGTGTTGATTGTGGATGAGGGCGAGGCGGGCGCGGCTGAGGAGTTGGCTCGCCTGCAGGCGCTGGGTACGCGTTTGGTGCGGCTCGGGGTTGATGTTCGCATTCCGGGGGAGGAACAGCTCCTGCTGCGAATCGTTGAATCCGCCCTGCGAAGGTCAAGCCACGGCGTGTACGTTTTTACGGGAGTAGCTGGAGGAGTGGGTACGACCTCCGCGGCCCTGTGGATGCTAAAAGAACTTGTAAGGGCAGATTATGCGAACGCTTTTGTGCTGGACCTCGTTGACGATGTGACCATCAGGTTCGCGCTTGCAACCGACCCGGACTTCACGACCCAAAAATCCAAACAGCCCACCATCTTGGCGTGGGATGAAGCAACCGTGGAAGACGACATTGTAACGGCGCGAATCCCTCCCGGAGTTCTGGCCGTACTACCCGCCAAAACCTGCATGCCCCCGCCCGCCGGCGCGGTCGCCCCCATGGTTCGCACGCTATCCAAAGTGGGGCCCGTCGTCATAGACGCGGGACGCTTGAACGTGGACGCGTTTGAACTCGCCAAAACCGTTGATGCACACCTCATCCTCGTTGGCAGTCGAGGCCGCGCGCGTCGTGCCGGTGGGAGGACCAGCGGGCGCGGGGCTGGCCGTCAAGCCCGCGGAAGCCAGACCAGCCGCCAAGCGCGCGCACCCAAGCAAGCTAGCCGGAACAAGACCAAGGAGTCTGCCGCCGGCATTGGTAGTGTTGCGGCCCAGCGTGTGGAGGGATACGCCCTCGAAAATCAAACAACGTGGCTTGAATCCAGTAAAACTTCGCGGCCAAACCGGCGGGCGCGCAAACAACTGCGGGAGCTAGCCAATGCGTGAGAACATGCGTACCAACTTGTGGCCCTCGATCCGAAAAGACATTGCGGCGGGGTCGGCGCCCGCGTGGGCGGTGGCGCAAAACTCATCGCCACTTAGCGGGGCGGGCCGCCTTATCGACACGCTGCGCACAGTTGACGCCACGATAGTCGGGCCCGGTGCGGAGCTCATGACCCTGCTGGAAGACCCGAGCGTCAGCGACGTCCTCGTAAATGGAACAACAGTGTGGGCCGACCGCGGCGGGTCAATGACTCGCGTGCCCATCGAGTTAGGGGGCGAGGGCGCCGTTCGAGAACTCGCGGTTAGGATGGCGGCCGCCGCGGGCACGCGCCTTGATGAGGCAATGCCGATCGCAGATGGAACCCTCGCGAACGGGACGCGCCTGCACGCCGTGCTCTCCCCACCAGCGGTAGGTGGCCCCCTGATTTCCCTTCGAACAAAGCGAAAAGTGACGTTCACGCTAGACCAGCTAGAACAAAGTGGGACGCTCACGCCCCAGATCCGCGACGCGATCCGCGGCCTCATAATCGCGCGCGCAACCGTGCTGCTATCGGGCGCGACCGGAACCGGCAAAACCACCCTGCTGTCCGCAATCTTGTCCGAAGTCGACGCCGGCCAGCGGATCATGTGCATCGAGGAAGTCCCCGAACTCACCCCCGCCCACCCGCACGTCGTCACACTGTGCCAGCGCGAAGCCAATGTGCAAGGCGAAGGCGCCGTAAGCCTGACCGACCTTGTCCGCGCGGCAATGCGCATGCGACCCGACCGGATCGTGCTAGGTGAGTGCCGCGGCCCCGAAGTGCGCGACGTCCTCACAGCATTCAATACCGGCCACGAGGGCGGCTGGGCGACAATCCACGCGAACTCCGCGGCAGACGTTCCCGCAAGGTTGGTGGCCCTCGGCGCGCTTGCCGGCATGAGTGACACCACCGTTCACGCGCAAACCGTTGCCGCAATCGACGCGATCATCCACGTGGTGCGCCTGCCCGGCGGACACCGGCAGGTAAGCGAAATCGGAGTTTTCGAACCCGGCGTCCCCATGCGAGTCACCACCGCCCTCACGCGCGAGGGCGCAGGCCCCGGCTACGCGCGCCTACAGCCAAGGATTCAGCGTTGACGGCACTGGTTGCCGGCCTGTGGACACTGCTGATCGTTGCCGGCGTGTGGTACGCGGCGTCGCGGCGAAAGCGAAAACGGGACGCGTGGAGGGACTGGCTCGGCGACGAAGTGAAGCACTCCCGAGAGCCTCCCGAAGTTTCCGCATCACTCGTCATCGCCGAAGTGATCGCGCGCCTAGGGGCGGGTGCCTCCGTCGAATCCGCCTGGCGAGAATCACTCGAAAACGCTGAAATCCCGTGGGACGGGCCCGTAATCGACCACGAGGGCGTGCCCAGCGCACTGTCAGACCCCAGGCTGCGCTCCTCGTCCTCCTCAATCGCGGCCGCGTGCAGGCTGACGCATCAAATTGGTGCGCCGCTCGCGGAAATCTTGGAATCAGTGCTGGACACGATCGACGAAGTTGACGCGGCCGATCGCGCCCGCGTGGTTGCGAGGGCGGGGCCGCAAATGACAGCCCGCCTGCTAACGGTGCTACCCCTGGTCGGAGTCGTTGCCTCGATTGCCCTCGGAATCGACGTCATCGGGCTTTGGATGCAAGGCGGCCCCGTTACGGTGTCGGCAATCTTCGGCGTGATCTTATGGATCGTCGGCCACGAGTGGTCGCGGCGCATGATCCGACAAGCCACCGAAGATATAAACGCGAGCGTCGACCCGGTCGTCATGATGGACCTACTGGTCGCGTCCCTGCGTTCGGGCGCGTCGATCCCGCATTCGCTGGCCGCCCTCGGTAAGGCTTGCCGCGAGCCCCAGTTTGAACGCTGCGCAACCCTGCTTCGCGTCGGCGCGCCCTTTAACGCGTTGGAGGGCGAGATCGACGACCCCGTCCACCTAAACCTCATTCGAGCTCTACGCCCGGCCTGGACTTTCGGCGCTTCACCAACGCCACTGCTGGGCCTATTAGGCAAGCGGATCAGGGCTGCCAGGGGAACTCGCGCGCAAGAAGAGGCCGAACGTCTCGCGGTCCGCCTGGTCATCCCCCTTGGCCTGTGCCTGCTACCCGCGTTCGTCGCGATCGGCGTCGTGCCGATCATCGCGACCATTTCGCTGCCCGGCATGTAAGCCGCCACCCGGTTTCCACACACAGGGGCTGCGGGCACGCCGGTTTCCACAACCTTTCGATCGGCCTATCGCAAGCTGCCGGGCGGCCGCGAAAGATGGGCATCGACATGAACCAAACGAAGGAGGAAACATGTCCACACTTAAAACAGCAACAAACAAGATTCTCGCGGTGTTCAATCCGAGCACGCCGTACGATCCGCCGATTAGCGCAACACTGCTACCCAGCACCGCCCTCGAAAATCGAAATTCTGATGACGAGGGAGGATTCGTAACCGCAGAGTACGCGGTCGGCATCATTGCGGCTGTCGCGTTCGCGGGCGTACTGCTCGCGGTTGTGAAGTCGGGTGCGATTCGCACGGCACTAACGCAGATTGTTCAGTCGGCGCTCAGTGTCTAGCAACGCTTGCGAGGGCGAAGCGGGGATGGTCACCGCGGAAACCGCACTGACCATCCCCGTCATCGTTGCGGTTGCGGCGCTCGTGATTGGCGGCCTGGCAACAATGTCAGTGCAAAACCAGGCGTGCCACGGCGCCCGAGTTGCCGCCAGATCAGTTTCGATAGGGGAGGGCGACGCGCACGCCACCAGTTTGGCCCAGCGCGTGGCCGGCACGCCGGTGGGGGTGTCGGTAGCGCACTCCGCCGACTTAGCAACCGTGACAGTCAGCGCGACCGGGCCGGGAATTCTGCGACTGCCCGTCAAATGCTCCGTGATTGTCCGAAAAGAAGACTCATACCGATAGGGGGGCCAATGGGCAGCGTTCAAAAACCAGGCCGGCTTGATGGTGAAACTGGAAACGCAACTGTTCGTGCGCTCGCGGTCATCGTGGTCGCCGTAATATTTGGGCTTAGTTTCATCGCAATCGCGCAGGTGCACCGCCAAGTACAGTCCGCGCAAACCGGCCTAGACATGGCGGCATTAGCCGGGGCGCAAACCTTGATTGACTCCTATGGTTCCAGCGCGCCGGACTCTCCCTGCCAAGTCGCGGCCGACGTTGCCGCGCGCAACGGGCTGAGTCTCTCCACTTGCACAGTTGCCGGCCTGGATATTCTCACGACCTCAAACATTGCCACCCGCGCCGGCCCCTTCGCCGTGAACTTCACCGTGAAATCCCGCGCGGGAGCCGACGAAAACAGTAGCTTCGCAATCGTTGCCCACTGAAGTGCGCTGCCCGTCAAGCTCCGCGAAGAAGCGCCCCAGCCCACCCGTTACTGAAGTTCTGCGACCACCACGCCCCTCGAAGAAGTGCGCCGACCTGCCGAGCGCCTCACTTTGGGGGCGGGCAGTGGGTGACCAGTAGCTTGAGTAGTTTCAGTGCGCCGGACTTGGACAGAGGCTCGTTGCGGTTACCGCATTTAGGTGACTGAATGCAGGAGGGGCAGCCGCCCTCGCACGGGCAATCCTCGATGACTTTCAAGGTGGCCTGCACCCAGTTAGCAGCGTGATTCCAAGCGTGTTCAGCAAAGCCAGCACCGCCGGGATACGCGTCGTGAACAAAAACAGTCGGCTTCATAGTCTGCCCGTGATCCGCGGTGGAAAGCCCACCCAAATCCCACCGGTCACACGATGCAAGTAGCGGCAAAATCCCGATCGAAGCGTGCTCCGCCGCGTGCAACGCGCCCGGCAAATCAGCGGCCGGAACGCCGAGCCGATTCGCAGTAGCCTCATCGATCTGCCACCAAACACTCATCGTCGGTAGCTTCTCGATAGGCATATCCAACTTCGTGTTCGACACGAACTGCATGCCCGGCAGTCGCAGAGTGTCAAAGTCCGTAACCTGCGACTCGACCTCGACCTCCCCAAAACTCCAACGAACAACCCCGTCGTCAGAAGTCCACGTATCCACCTCGTTTAAAATCTGCACGGAAGACTGCACAGTCGGCCGCGTCCGCAGGTCCGTCACAACAGGGCGTACGAGGGCGACGCGAGCTCCGCCCGTCCCAATCCGAGTTACAACCCCGCCGGCAATGCGCGGATCCTGCGTCAACTCCGTCACCTGGAACGTGCGGCCCTGATGCACGTAAATCGCACCCGGATGCACCTGCGCGTTCGCCTGATCCGACGCGACCGTGCCAATCACCGTGCCCGTAGACTCCTCAACCACCTGCACGTCACCCGAAGACCCGCGCAAACTCGTCAAATCCTGGGCCCGCATCGGCAGGGCAACATTCCAATACCAACCGCTAGAACGCTTCCGCAAATACCCCTCTTCGGCCAGCGCATCAAACAGCGCGGTCGACTCCAAGCCAAATAGAGAAACGTCCTGCTCGGTCAAAGCCTTCTCCGCCGCGGCCGCACACAAGTGAGGCATGATCACATACGGATTCGCCGGATCAAAAGTGGTGGCCTCCACCTCTCCCAACAGGTAGTCCGGGTTGTGCACCAAGTAAGAATCCAACGGATTATCCGACGCGATCAGCACCGACACGCCTTCCGCGCCAGCCCGGCCCGCCCTCCCAACTTGCTGCCAAAGCGACGCGCGCGTTCCCGGCCACCCCGCCGTAATCGTCGCGTCCAACCCAGACACGTCAACACCCAGCTCCAGAGCATTCGTGGTTGCAAGCGCGCGAATAGTGCCGGTACGCAAAGACGTCTCCAAGGCGCGGCGTTCCTCCGGCAAATAGCCCCCGCGATACGCCGCCACCGCCGACATCAGCTGCGGGGCGCGCATCGAAAGTAAATCCCGCGCGTGCGCCGCCACCGATTCCGACGACGCGCGCGAACGCACAAAAGCAAGCAGGCGCGCGCCACGCTCCACCATCTCAGCAACCAAAGTGGCCGCCTCCGAAGTCGCCGCCCGCCGTTGCATTTGCGCCAGCAACACGCGGGTCTCCTCGCCCTCAGCCTCAATCGCCGCTAAAAACTCCTCGATAGGCACTTCCGCGGGAGCCATGAAAGCCGGCTGCCACAGCACCAACTCTTTCGCACCCGCGGGCGAAGCGTCCTCCGTAATCGAAACGACGTCCACATCCTGCACGCCAATCAACCTGGCCGCCGACTTTTCCGGCTCAGAAATCGTCGCCGACAACATGATCACCGTCGGATCCGCGCCAAGGGACCTAGCGATTCGCAGCAGTCTTCGAAGTACGAGGGCGATGTGGGCACCGGTGACCCCGCGCCAGTAATGCATCTCGTCGATAACTATGTAGCGAAGCCCCGACAAGACGCGGCTCCAACGCTCGTGGCCCGGCAACATCACGTGATGCAAGTAGTCCGGGTTGGTCAAAATAATGTCGGCGTAGCCGCGCGCCCAATCCTTAGCCTCGCGCGCAGTGTCCCCGTCAGCCGTGCCGAGCCGCGCGGACAGGGGCTCCGCCCCAGCATTAATCAGTTGCTGGAGCCCATACATTTGGTCAGCGGCAAGCGCCTTCGTGGGCGCAAGATACAGGGCTGTGGGGCGGCGGCGAATCTCGGACAGGCGAGTTCCCGTATCGTCCTCAATCGCGGAAAGAATAGGAAGCCAAGCAGCCAGCGATTTTCCCGAACCCGTGCCGGTGGAAATCACGGTGTGCCACCCGTCGCGGGCCGCGCTGGCCGCCTCAACCTGGTGCGTCCAAGGCCGCTCAATCCCGGTTGCCCGGTAGTGCTCCACCACGCGGGAGTTCACCCAATCGGGCCAGTCGGCAAGCTTCTCTTCTCGACCGGGCACGTGCACAGTCGTCACCAGGCGATCACTGGAACCAGCAATGCTACGCAGTATTTGCAGCAGCCGACTCGCCATAGATTCCGATTTCGCAACCGCCATTTCGCACCTCCACCTACAAGAATAGGACGAGGCTGCGACAATCAACCGAAACTAAGCCAAATCACCAGCGGCCCCTGGCCGTACACGCGCCGGCTCGCAACACGCCGGCTTCCAGCGGCCCCCTGGCCGTACACGCTGGCTCGCAACACGCGGCTCCCAGCGCGCGCTTTAATCCTCGCCCGGCTCGCCGGCGCCTCCAGCGGCACCCGGCATCCGCATCTTCACGGTCTCCGCGACGCTTTGCATAAAGTTCATCGCGTCCATACCGGCGGCAACGCCAGCAGAAATATTGTCCACCAACTGCGTGTCACTAAGCCCGCCCTCGACGCCGCAAATAAAGTCCGCGACAACTTGAATGAAACCTTCTTGGACGAGGGCGTAAATCGTGGGGAAGTAGCGCTCGCGGTTCCACTGGTCCGACGCGGTGAACATCGACGACATTGCAGGCACCGACATTTTTAGTTCAGAGCGCCACACGATGCGGATCGACAGGAACTTACCGCCCGACGTGAACGTGAATAGGAACGGGAAGCCTGAAAAGTCAGCGACGCCGACCTGGCCTTCCTCGATCATCTCCAGTTTCGTGCCCATCGACTCGATTGCCTGGCCGATGCGTTCAAACGACACCGGCGTGGGCACGGTGGGGGAATCTGGCACGGTGTAAAGGTGGCTAGTCATTAGGCTTCCTCCCAATCCACCAACTGCGGCAAAGCTTTCGCGACGTCCTGGAAGTATCCGATGATCATTGTCAAAGCGACTTCGTAAAAGTGGGTAAGCTGATCGCTCGTCGCGCCCTGTGAAATAACCATGTTTGCTTCTGCGCCGAGGCCGAATCGGCGGCCGTCCGACAGGGGCAACAGGTACGCCTTCGGGCCGGAGCGCTGGACGTTGCACATGTGGACCTGCTGGGCGAGAGCGCCGAAGTCCTCATCATTGTTTGTCGTGCCGCGCCACTGGCCGCGAATCTGCAGGATCGACGGGTTTTGGAAGCCGACGAAAATAACAGCAGACTGCAGGGGGAACATGTATTCGTGTTCGCCGTGCTCGTGGAACTCGAAACCAGCTTCAGACTTGTCGAGTTCACAAAGGAACCGACGCACCCGTTCTTTGGTCACCGGGCTTGGTTCTTCAAACTCAGTCACGCTGACTCCTTGTTACTCAATGCTTACCAAAAGTTTTACTAACGACACTAGGTTAGGTGAGCTCTATCCAAGTCGCGCGTCGAGACTGCGCGTCGGATAGGTCGATGAGATGATAAACAACTGCATGGAAGGAAGGAGGAGAGCCTGTTGAGTACACCCGCTCACGAGCCCTTACTCACAGCTAATTGGCGCCGCACCACGCGCGTTTTCCTTACCTTTTTTGCGCTCCTGTTGTTTTTGGTGGTCGCGATTGCGGGCTTGTTTACGCAGCCGGGTCAGGCTGCGGACCAGCTGGTCTTGGATGTGGCGATGCGCGGCCGGTCGTCGGTTGGGTGGTTGACGCACGCGCTGACCAGGTCGGTCACGCTGATGACGGTTGCGGCGTCTGCGATTTTGACGATGCTGATTGCCGCTATACGAGGGCGATTCGCGCTCGCCGCCCGCGCCGGTGTCATGGTGGTGGGTGCGAACTTGATGACGCAGGCTTTGAAGGAGTTCTTGATCCGCCGCCCCTACTTGGGGATCGGTTTTGACCTGCCGAACTCGTTCCCGTCCGGTCATGCCACGGTCCTGCTTTCCTTGGCCCTCGCGTTGGTGGTTGTGGTTCCGCGCGGCGCGCGCACAATTGTTGCCGCAATCGCGTCGGTCGCGGTTGGTGCCGCGATCGTGGTGATCATAATGTCGGGCTGGCATCGCCCTTCGGATGTGATTGGCGCGATCCTCGTGTCGTTCATGTGGGCAATGGCGCTGGCTCCGCAGGAGGACCCGTCGCCCGCGCGCGACCCGCTCAACACCGGCTCAATAGTTGCTTCAGTCGTGACGATCATCGGCCTGGTAGTTGCGGGAATTCTCGGTTGGGATCGCCTTCAAATCATGATTAACGAGGTCGGCCAGGGCGCCCCCACAGAAACTGTTATGGCGAATCATGCCGCACTTTCGGTGGCTTTCACCTCCGGAGTCTGCCTGGGCCTCGTCGCCCTCACGATGCTTTCAATCCACCTTGTGGTGTACCTGCAAACCGGCCGCAACCGAGGCTAAGAAGCGCAAGAGGGCCGGGAGGCCGTTTGCGGAGGGTAAGGGATTCGAACCCTTCGCACCCGCACGCACCCGCACCGCGGGCCCGCGCAGGCACACCCGGGCATGAAAGAGGGCCGCGACAAGAATCGCGGCCCTCCGCCCTCAATCCCCGTTACGGGCTAGTTGTTTTTCTTGGTGGAGGCGGTTGCGGCTCCCCAAATATTGATGCCGGCTTCGACGGCGTACTGGTCGATGAGTTTGATTTCGTCCTCGGAGAACTCAAGGTTTTGGATCGCACCCAGGTTGTCTTCCAACTGCTTAACCGAAGACGCGCCGATCAGCGCGGAGTCAACGCGGTGGCCGTTTTGCTCGCGCAGCACCCACGAGATCGCCATCTGCGCCATCGTCTGGCCGCGGTCCTTCGCGATTTCGCTGAGTTTGCGCACGTGCCCCAGGTTTTCCTCCGACAGCATGTCCTTCGACAGCGACTTGTTCGAAGCGGCACGCGAACCTTCTGGGATCCCGTTCATGTACCTGTCGGTCAGCAAGCCCTGCGCGAGCGGCGAGAACACGATCATTCCCATCCCGTTATCCGCGCAAGCTTGAATGAGGTTCGGCTCGCCCTCTTCAATCCAACGATTCAACATGGAATACGATGGCTGGTGGATCGACAGCGGCGTGCCCAAGTCGCGCATGATTGCCTGCGCCTTCGCGGTGTCCTCCGCGGAATACGACGAAATACCCACGTACAGGGCCTTGCCGGACTTCACCGCGTGGTGCAGGGCCATCATGGTTTCTTCCAGGTCCGTGTCCGCGTCGGGGCGGTGCGAGTAGAAGATGTCCACGTAGTCCAGGCCCATGCGCTCCAAAGACTGGTCGAGCGACGCCAGCAAATACTTGCGCGCCCCGCCAAACCCGTACGGGCCGGGCCACATGTCCCACCCCGCCTTGGAGGAGATGATCAGTTCATCGCGGAACGGCATTAGGTCTTCGTGCAGGATGCGTCCAAAGTTACGCTCCGCACTGCCGTACGGCGGCCCGTAATTATTTGCGAGGTCGAAGTGGTTCACACCCAGGTCAAATGCGCGGCGGATAATGTCACGCTGCGTTTGCAACGGCTTATCGTCGCCAAAGTTGTGCCACAGGCCCAGCGACACGGCTGGCAACTGCAGGCCCGTCTTTGCTAGGCGCCGGTAAACCATCTTGTCGTAGCGGTCCTCGGCCGGCTTGTACAAATCCATTCCATAGGAGCGAATCTCCATGGCGTCCTCTCTGTCGCGATACGCGGCGCGCAGTGAATCCCCGCGCCGATGCGGGTGCGCAAACTCATTCGTTCGCGCGGCTCTCAGGCCAATTTTCCCTTAACCACGCCCGCCGCGCACCTCGCGCAAACTGTTCGTTTCTTGTGGTCAGCACCACCATTGTAGTCCGCTATACCACGACATTTTGAAAGCATCGGCAGACACGCCCTCAAAAATAAAGAAGAAAATTTGAACTGGGTATTAAGTCCCGCGAAACGCTGAACGTATATGAATTGACCCTGTATTTAGTAGTTGCAATAGTGTAATTCCACAACATGTAGTGGTTTCGTCCTAAAGTAGCTATCGGCGCTAAAAATCTCCGACTACAAAAACGTGCCAAGCAAACGTCAATAAACACTAAACCCCACAGGAGTTTCAATGAATCAGTCTGCCCCAGATTCAAAGCGCGAATATTACGTTGACGCCATCTCGACAATCGAGGAATACCTCGACCAGTCCGACTGGCGCGTAAACGCAAACGCCAACCAGGATTACTCGGTCGGCGGCCTCATCTTGAACACAGCCGGAAAGATGGTCGCCAACTACTGGCTAACAAGCGTTTTTTCGCCCGAGGCCGGACAGGCACACCGCGAAGGTGACATCCACATCCACGACCTCGACATGCTTTCGGGATACTGCGCGGGCTGGTCGCTAAAGCAACTACTCCAAGAGGGCTTCAACGGCGTCCCCGGCGCAATCGCATCCGCACCGCCGAAACACTTCTCGTCCGCGTGCGGCCAGATCGTCAACTTCCTTGGCACGCTGCAAAACGAGTGGGCGGGCGCGCAAGCATTCTCCAGTTTCGACACGTACATGGCGCCCTTCATCCGCCTAGACAACATGGAGTACGAGGACGTCCTGCAGAACATGCAGGAGCTGATCTACAACCTGAACGTGCCTTCGCGGTGGGGTTCGCAGTGCCCGTTCACGAACTTGACGTTTGACTGGACTTGCCCAGAAGACCTGCGCGACGAATACCCGCTGATCGGCGACGAGGTTTGCGACTTCACGTACGGTGAACTTCAGGCCGAGATGGACATGATCAACCGCGCGTTCATGGAGGTCATGACCGAAGGTGATGCTGACGGCCGCGTCTTCACCTTCCCGATCCCGACGTACAACATCACGCCCGACTTTGATTGGGACACCGAAAACGTTGACCGCCTATTCGAAATGACCGCTAAATACGGCCTCCCTTACTTCCAGAACTTCCTGAACTCGGACCTGGATCCGGGCATGATCCGCTCGATGTGCTGCCGCCTGCAGCTAGACCTGCGCGAGCTTTTGAAGCGCGGCAACGGCCTCTTCGGATCCGCCGAACAGACCGGATCCATCGGTGTTGTCACGGTCAATATGGCACGCCTGGGTTACTTGTATGCGTCCGATGAGGACGGGCTGATGGCTCGTTTGGATGAGCTGATTGACATTGCTTCGGACACTTTGGAAAAGCGCCGCAAGGTCGTGCAGTACTACATGGACAACGGGCTGTTCCCCTACACGAAGCGTTACCTGGGAACCCTGGAGAACCACTTCACCACCATCGGTGTGAACGGCATGAACGAGATGGTTCGAAACTTCACCATCGACGAGCACGACATTACCGACGAGTTCGGCCACAGCATGTCCGTGCGCATCCTGGACCACATCAACGAACGCATGGTGGAACTGCAGGAAGCCACCGGCAACCTGTACAACCTGGAGGCCACGCCCGCCGAGGGTACGACCTACCGGTTCGCCCGCGAAGACCAAAAGCGTTTCCCGACCATCATCCAGGCGGGAACGCCGGACGCGCCCTACTACACGAACTCCTCCCAGATTCCGGTGGGCTACACGGAAGACCCGTTCGAGGCCCTGGAAATGCAGGAAGAACTGCAGGGCAAGTACACCGGCGGCACCGTGCTGCACCTGTACATGGGGGAGCGCGTATCGTCCGCGGAGGCCTGCAAGCAGTTGGTTCACAGGTCTTTGAAGGCATTTAAGCTCCCGTACATTACGATCACGCCGACCTTCTCGATCTGTCCGACCCACGGCTACCTGGTTGGCGAACACTTCGAATGCCCCAAGTGCGCGGAGCGTGGCCGGGCGCAAGAGTGCGAGGTGTGGACGCGCGTGATGGGCTACTTCCGCCCCGTCAAGTCGTTTAACCGCGGCAAGCAGTCCGAATACGCCGAGCGCACCATGTTCACCGAGGCGGCCGCCGCGGATCACGGTCCACTAGTGTCGCGCGCGCTTGGAAAAGTAGAGGCGAACGCGTAAGTGCAAACCACAACTACTTTGCAGCTCGCGGGCATCCAGCCGATGTCGTCGGTGGACTGGCCGGGAAAACTGGTCGCCACCGTGTTCGCGCAAGGATGCCCGTGGGCGTGCGGGTACTGCCACAACCACGCGATCATCGACTGCCTAACCCCCGGTGAAGTTCCGTGGGAAGACGTCATGGCTCTCATGAAGCGCCGCCGGGGCCTGCTGGACGGAATTGTGTTTTCCGGAGGTGAAGCGACCCGCCAGCACGCCCTCCTAGACGCCGCAAAAGAAGTCAAAGACTTAGGATTCGAAGTTGGCCTGCACACCGCGGGCCCGTATCCGAGGGCGCTTTCGCAACTGCTCGACTCCGGCGTGGTTGACTGGGTGGGCATGGACGTGAAGGCGACGGAGCGGAACTATTCGCAGATCACGGGGCGGGCGAACTCGGGGCAAAAAGCGTGGGAGTCGCTGCGGATTCTGCTGGATTACGCGGTTTCGCACCCCGATTTTGACTACGAAATCCGCCTTACCGTTTTCCCCAATTCGCCCGGCGACGAGTTGGAGGTCGCGCGTGCCTGCAAGGCCGCCGGCGTGCGCACGTTCGCGTTGCAACAGGCCCGCCAGGAGGGCGCTCCCGAAGGGTTTGAAGCCCAAGCGGTCGGCTGGAACGACCAGTTCGACGCCCTCGTGTCCGACGTTGAAGCGCTCGGATTTGAAGAGCTGATTGTCCGCCGCGCGTAGGTAAAATCAGTGCGCCCCGGTTTTTCGCAGTGCGAAAGCCGGGGCGTTTTCAATCTGGTTTTATGCGGAAATTTAGGTAAAACAGCGTGTAACGACGCGTCAACAGTGGGATACTACCTCTTGACTACTCTCATCAGCGGTGAAAAGGAACATCATGAATACGGATCCCTCTGCGTCGCGTCCGCAACCGGACTTGCAGGCGATCGCTGCGAATCCGAATACGGATCTTGAAGTCTTGCGAACGCTCGCCTACGAGTATCCTCATCTGCGCCCCGTTGTCGCGCTGAACCCGTCCGCGTATGAAGGGCTTTTGCAGTGGCTTGGCACGTTGGGGGATGAGGGCGTGAATGCGGCTCTCTTGCAGCGTCAGCAGTCGGGCCCGGTTTATCCCTCTTTTGATGCGCGCGAGGGCGTGCCTGCTTCGGCCGGGGTTGACGGTGACGCGGGTTCCGTGGATGCGGCCGGTGAGGGCGAGGGTGAGCCCGCGGCTGACGAGGCGACCCCCGAGGGTGCGGTGCTCGCGGCCTCAGCTGGTGAGGGTGGGGCTGAATCTGATGCCGGTGATGTTGCGGCCGGTGAGGGCGAGGGTGTTCCGTACGGTCAGGACGCTAACGCGGCTAGTGAGCCGACCGAGGTGATTTCGGCAGTTCCGCCGACGTATCAGCCGGCGGGGTCGGCGGAGCAGTCGCGCAGTAATTTTGATGCGGCCGGCTACGGCGCGGCCGCGGGGGCTGCGGGAGCTGCCGGTTACGGGGCTTACAACGTGGCCCAGGGTGCGGGCGGAGCTTACGCTGGCGCACAGGGGCAGCAGGAGCCGCAAAAGCGTAGCGCTTTGGTTCCCCTGGTGATCGTGCTGGCTATTGTTGCTGTTGTTTTGGCGGGATTCGCGATTTTCTTTGCGACGCGCTCACCTTCGGACACCGCTCAAATCGAGACACAAACTGAGCCTATGCAGACGGAGGCTACAGAAGCTCCCGAAACTGAAGCAACCACCGAAGAGCCCACAACCGAAGAGCCGACCACCGAAGCGGAAAAGTTGTACCCGGCGCCAAATGGCTCGCCGGAGCGTACCGGGATTGCGGCGCCCTCTGGAAATATTGTTTGTGAACTGAGCGATGACGCTGTTACTTGCACGGTTTTGGAAACTAACGATGACTACTTGGGGTCGCGCAAGTGTGACGACGGGTCAGTGACGCTGCAGGCGACTGCTGACAGTGTGGGCTTGCAGTGCGGCGCGAAGGTTGGCACCAGCGGCCGGGCGGTCGCGGAGTACGGTGAGTTCGCGCAGTCCGAAAACTTCGCGTGCGCGTCGCACTACAACGGCATCTCGTGTTGGAACCAGGTGACCGGCCAGGGCTTCGCGGTTTCACGCCAGGGCTGGACGTCAAGCAGTCGTGGTCCGATCGAGGAGGAGTCTTACCCCTGGTACTCGGAGTAGTCGACGCCTAGCCGCTCCGCCAGGGCCATCAGAATTTCGGACGACCCGCCCTCAATCCGCACGTCAGCGTTGTAATCCACTTGCGTTGGCCCGCGGTTGATGACGGCGAGTTTCGCCCCGTGTTGCAGGCCCTGGTGCACAACCCAAAGGCCGGTTGCAACCATGAGTGACGACCCGACCACCAGGATCACGTCTGCGGCGTCCGCGTAGGCGAACGCGAGGTCCATCTCTTGCATGGGTAGTTGTTCGCCAAAGAACACGACGTTTGGTTTCAGCACTCCGCCGCACCTCGGACAGGGGGCCGGTTCGAACGTGGATGAGTTCGCTCCGTCCTCGTCCACTTGTGCCAAGATGGCAACATTTTTCGGGTCCGGATCGTCTTTCAGATCGGGGTTGAGGCGGCGCATCCACCCGTCGACTTCTTCACGCGAGTATTGCGCCCCGCAGGTCGTGCAGTCCACAAGGTCGAATGTTCCGTGTAGGAGGGCGGGCCTTTGGATGCCTGCCCGCTCGTCTAGGCCGTCAACGTTTTGGGTGGCGATCCCGTTTACCAGGCCGGCGCGTTGCAGTGCGGCGACGGCCAGGTGCCCCGCGGTGGGGGTGAGGCCGGCAACGGTGCGCCAAGTTTCCTGATTGCGCTGCCACACCCAGCGTTGCCATTTGGGGTGCGACATGAACAGGTCAAAGTCGACCGTCGGATTTCCCGACGAGCCCGACCCGCGATAATCCGGAATCCCCGCATCCGTGGACATGCCCGCCCCGGCAACGATCGTGGTCACCTTGCCGCGCATCAGGTCCGCGAGTTCATCAACCTTCGCCTTTTCGTCCTCGGACAAGTTCGTGTAATAAGTCACTGACAATCACCCTCCAAGGCTCATTGTAGACCGCAAGAAATCGCGAATTTTGGGCATTTCAAGGCCGTAGTGTCGATTTTAGAGGGCGGGGCTAAAGGTGGGGAAGGCTCAGTTTTCGATACCGGTCTTGGAGGTTTAGCGGACAAGGCGATACCGTGGAATTCCGATCGGGCTAAAAGCCACCGTGTATTACACAGATCGGAATCCCATGAGCACGAATAGCACGGGACAGTCAAGGTCCTCGCTTCGTAAATTCTTTAGCTGGAAGCTTCACGGCGACGGCAAATCTATTTCTCCGGGCGAAGTTGTGATGCCCTATGAGCGTCTGACGTGGCCGCGCACGATTGGTATTGGCGCGCAGCACGTGGTCGCAATGTTCGGGGCGACGTTTCTCGTTCCTCTTCTAACTGGTTTCCCACCGAACACGACCCTGTTCTTCACGGCGATTGGCACCCTGTTGTTCTTGCTGATCACCGCGGGACGCCTACCTTCTTACTTGGGTTCTTCGTTCGCGTTGATCGTGCCGATTTTGGCGGTTTCGAGTTCGCTGGGACCCAGCTACGCGCTAGGTGGCATCATGGCGACCGGTGCGACGCTGGCGTTGGTGGGCGTGATTGTTCACTTTGCTGGTTCGGGTTGGATTGACAAGGTGATGCCGCCGATCGTGACCGGCGCGATTGTTGCACTGATTGGTTTTAACTTGGCTCCGGCCGCGTGGAACTGGGTTAAGGAAGGCCCCATTACCGCGGTTGTCACTATTGCCGCGATCTTGCTGACCACGGTTTTGTTTAAGGGCATTATTGGCCGCTTGTCGATTCTGGTGGGCGTGATTGTTGGCTACATTGCGGCCGCGATTCAGGGCGAGGTTGACTACTCCGCGATCAGTCAGGCCGCTTGGGTTGGTTTGCCGGAGTTCCAGGCCCCGTCGTTTGCCTGGTCTACCCTGGGCCTGTTCTTGCCGGTAGTTTTCGTCCTCGTGGCTGAGAACGTTGGACACGTGAAGTCGGTTTCTGCAATGACCGGCCAGAACTTGGATGACGTGACGGGCCGCGCACTGTTCGCGGATGGTATTTCCACAATGATCGCTGGTTCCGGTGGCGGTTCGGGTACTACCACTTACGCGGAGAACATTGGTGTTATGGCGGCGACGCGCGTGTACTCGACTGCGGCGTACGTTGTGGCGGCTTTTGTGGCGCTCGCGCTGTCGATGCTGCCGAAGTTCGGTGCGATTATTTCCACGATTCCCGCCGGTGTTCTGGGCGGTGCGGCAACGGTCCTGTACGGCATGATCGGCATGCTGGGTGTTCGCATTTGGGTGCAAAACCGCGTGGACTTTGCCGACCCGGTCAACTTGAACACGGCTGCGGTTGCGATGATTGTTGCGATTGCGAACTACACGTGGGTGCCGTTCGGCATGGAGTTTGGTGGTATCGCGCTCGGCTCGGCCGCCGCGATCGGCGTTTACCACTTGATGCGTTGGATTTCGAAGCTGCGCGGCACGAACCTAGAGGCCGCTTCCCCCGCGTCGGCTCCCGCCGGTGCTGACCTTGAGTGGGAGGGTTACGCTAAACGCCACCGCAAACCCGCGGATAAGTAGTAGGTTCCGCCCAGTCCGCCCGCGTTGCAGGCCGCGCGTTTCGTACGGTTTTAAGGGCGGACTGCGGCGGCGCCCTCGGGGCAAAAATAAACGAACGCTAAGCCGATATTCGACTGCGAGTTGGCCGGGATGTTACTCGGCTACTTCGCTTTCGGGTATCGGCTTGCACTTTGAGTCCTGCTTGAGGGGGACTTCGCCGGACAGCAGGTGTGCGACTTCTTCGGTGCTGGGAAGGTCGACGAAGCGTTCGCCCAGGATGATTGAAACTGTTGCCGGGTCGGAGGGCGCGTAACGCACGGTTGATTCGTCAAAGACGCGGGCCAGACTGTAGGCGTTGATGACTTGGGATTTGCCGGCGGTGAGTTTCACGGTGCCGTAGTACTGGCCGTCGTAGTTGCCGGTTCCGTCGATGACAACGCCCTGCGCTTCCAGGCTGCTGGCGACTGTGCCGGCGAGGCCGGGGCGTCCCGTGGCGTTCATGATTGTGACGTGAATTCCCTCCGGGTTTGCAGGGGCGGAGCCTTCTGGGAAGCAGGGGACCTGGTCGGCCTCGACGACCTCATCGGCTTTTGAAAAGTCGCCAAAGAACGGGACTGGCAGGATTCCGGAGAGGACGAGGAGGGCGGCTAGCGACACCGCGGCCATAATGGAGACGGTCACCGAGAACACCATGTTTTGGCGGCGTTGACGGTTCTCGCGAAACTGCATGCGCGGGCTGATTTGCGACTGGCCGGGTTCGGTACGGGGGTTTTCACTCACAGCACTAATCTAAACGAAATCCGCGATAAAGTGCACAATCCTGCCGGGCGAGCGCCTGTTTCATCATGTAGTTTGAGACTGAACAAACTGAGGCCGATCGAGTTGGCCTTATGGGAATAGGAGCTGCAAATGACATTTTTGGATTCTGAACTGTTAGATCGGATTCACTCTCGTGCAGAGAAGCACGATCGTGAAAATACGTTCCCGTTTGATGATTATGCGGAGTTGAAGGAAGCCGGCTATTACAAGGCCTTTGTCCCGCAGGAGTTCGGTGGGCACGGTTTGACTCTTGCGCAGATCGCGAACGAGCAGACGCGTTTGGCGAAGGCCGCACCGGGAACCGCACTGGGTATCAACATGCATCAGATTATTGTTGGCCTGGGTCGCCATATGGTTGCGCGTGGTAACAAGCAGGGTGAGCAGATCCTTCGTGGGGCGGCGGAGGGCGAGCTGTACGGCTTTGGTATCTCTGAACCGGCAAACGACAAGGTTTTGTTTGGGTCGCTCACGGATGCACGCCCGGACGGTAAGGGTGGCTACTCGTTCCACGGCAGGAAGGTATTTACTTCGCTGTCGCCGGCGTGGACGAAGCTGATGACTTTTGGTGAGGACAGCACCAGTGAGGACGCGCCGAAGTCTGTGTTTGCGATTTTGGATCGCGAGGCTGGCGGGTTTGAGATTTTGGATGACTGGGACACGATGGGTATGCGTGCGACGCAGTCGAACTCGACGGTTCTTGATGGTGCGCACGCGGACGAGTCGGCTGTTTTGACGCGTATTGATCCGGGTGCGTCGATTGACCCGGTTGTGTTGGGGATTTACGGAAACTTCGAGATCCTGCTTGCTGCGACCTACGCGGGTATTGGTGAACGCGCGGTTGAGGTTGCTGTTGAGACTGTTAAGAAGCGCAAGTCGGTTGCGAAGGGCACGACGTATTCGAACGATCCGGATATACGCCGTATTATCGCGACGGCAGCGGTAGAGATGGATGGCGTGCAGGCTCACATTGAGCACATTGCGAACGCGTTTGACGCGCTTGAGGACCGTGGTTTCAAGTGGCTACCGCAGCTGTCGGCTGTGAAGCACCGTAGCGCGGAGGCTTCACTGTTCTCGGTGCAGCAGGCGGTGCGCGCGTCGGGTGGGTCGTCGTATTACAACTCTAAGGAACTGTCGCGCCTGTACCGTGACGTTGTGGCGGGCTTGTTCCAGCCGTCTGACGCGGAGTCGTTGTACGCCGGTTGGGCAACCATGCTTTTGGGCCCTATCGAGGAGTAGTCGAACCGGCCTAGCTGCTGGGCTGGTTTGAAACGTGTGGTCGGGTTTGTCATGCGGGTCAGTGTGTTGATCCGTATGACAAACGCGAGCCTTTCCTCCAGTATGGATTTATGTTCTAAGGAGAAAGACTCGCATGCCTGTTGGTGTTCACTCGGAAGTAGGACCGTTAGAGGAAGTCATTGTTTACCGGCCTGGCCGCGAGATGGATCGGCTGACTCCGTCGAATAAGGATGACTTACTTTTTGATGACGTGCTGTGGTTGTCTCAGGCTCGGCGTGATCATGATGTGTTCACCAAAACCCTTTCCGATCAGGGTGTGAAGGTCCTGTGTTTGAATGACTTGTTGAAAGAAGCCTTGCAGGATGAGCAGGCACGCAGCTACGTTGTTGAGGTTTCTTTTGCTGATGAGTATTACGGTGTCACTGCTGCCGCCGCTTTGCAGGAGTATGCGAAGTCGTTGACGGGCTCCGCCCTCGGGGATTTTTTGATTGATGGAATGACGAAACGGGAGCTTGACGAGTTTGTTGGCCACGTTCCGTCTACGTATTTTCATAGGTTTCAGGGCGACGATTTGGTGACGCCGTGCCTGCCGAACTTGTATTTCACGCGTGACCCGTCGGCGTGGATTTACGGGGGCGTGTCTGTTAATGCGATGCAGATGAGGGCGCGTCGGCGTGAGGCGTTTGTTTATAACACGGTCTACAGGTGGCATCCGCGGTTTAAGGGTGAGGATTTCGATTTTTGGTCGCGGGGCGCGAACGCGGGGTATTCGACCGTGGAGGGCGGCGACATTTTGGTGCCCGGTAACGGCGTGGTGTTGGTGGGGTTGTCGCAGAGGACCACTCCGGCGGGTGTTGAACGTTTAGCGCAGTCTTTGTTTAGGGATCCGCATGTGCGCACGGTTGTGGGGATCATGATGGGGCAGGAGCGCGCGCAAATGCATTTGGATACGGTCATGACGATGGTTGATGAGCGCACGTTCATGAAGTATCAGCACTTAGGAATGCTGGAGACGGTTGTTATCGAGCGGGGCCCGTCCGGTGGCTTGTCGGTGCGCGTGAAGGATCGCGAGGACATGCATCGCGTGATTGCGAATGCGATGGGGGTTGGTGACCTGCGGTTTTTGACGACTCCGGAGAGTGGGCCGAATGCGGAGCGTGGCCAGTGGAATGATTCGTGTAACCTGCTTGCGTTGCGTCCTGGTGTTGTTGTGGCGTATGACCGCAACGAGCGTGCGAATGAGTATTTGATGTCTGAGGGTGTGCAGGTTCTGACTGTTCCGGGTGGCGAGTTGGGTCGTGGTCGTGGCGGCCCGCGCTGCATGTCGTGTCCTGTGGTGCGGGGCAGTGTTGTAGTCGATTAATGAGGGCGGGCTTCGTTGCCCTGGGAATGCAAGGATCCCCCGCGTACCCGGCAGAGCTACCGTATCCTTGCTGCCTTCCGGCCCTGGGGAGGTTCGGGTGATACCGTCACGCGAGGGATCGCCCACAAGTCTACATAACCAGGGCGCACAGTGCCATTTTCGGAACTACTGGGCTTTGGAACGCGTGGGAATGGGGCCTCTTAGGCAGATGCGGACGCGTTGTTAGGGGTTGGAGAATTTTTCCCATAGTTTTCTAAGGTTCGTTCCAGTGTATTTAAAGAACCTGTGTTTAACGTAGAGGTATCTTCACTGCTTAGAGAAGATGCTAGGGAAAACTGCTGATATTGATCTGTCCCTCTGTTTCAGAGGGTTCTGGAAACTTTCACTGTGTTGATGGGATGCACTTTGGGGCCGAGCTTTCGCTCGGCCCCAAAGTGTTTCTGCTTCCTTGATGCATGACCGGCACTTTTGACTCGGGGTAGTAAGCGAGCATCCTCAGCTTTAACGGGTGCAGGCTAGAACTGGGCGGTTGCCTACTTGCGCAGGTAAATCTCCTGCAACTCGAGGAACTCTTCCTCCAAATAGTCCAGAGGACCACCGAACTTCTTGAAAAGCTCATACAAGTCGTCCGGAAGCTTCACATCATGGTTAATGAGGATAGCTACGGCACCTTGCGCAGCTGCTGAGCCGTCCACGATGGCTAGGTCTGTTAGCTCCGCCGCATCGGGTTCCCCCTTAACGTGATACTTGTCGGCAAGCTCGATCAAGCCCGCTACCAGGCGATCAGATTCCTCTTCACGACTCATTTTGTTCACCCACAAGAGTGCTCGCTTTTGTAGAGCGATTGTAGAGGACCTAGCTAAAGAAAAAGCTAAACCCGCGTAATCACGCTGGTTCACAATGGCGGAGGGTAAGGGAATGAGGTACCAAACCCACACCTCCAAATGGGTGTGGGCTGGGAATAGTTGGAGAGTTACTTCGCGATACCGATCCTCACGCGATACTCCTCATAGGTTTCTTTCTCAGGATGAAATGCCCAAGGCTCGCCGGCAACGTGCTCTGGAACCGGGTCAAGGCCCGCCGCGCGAAGCTTCTCGAGTGTCTCATCAATGTTGTGCGAGTCAAACACAAACACCTGGCTCACATGATCAGGCAGATAAGAAGGCTCTACAAGCAAGTCCAAATCAGGGAAGAGCTCACGAACCTTCTCCTCACTCACCTCATACTTGAAGTGGTAATAGTAGTCCTTATGGTTGCCATACAAGGCAATCGCCCTCCTCTCGGTTAAGGCCCTCTTTGGCTATGTCACCTGTGGTGCCGCTTCGATGCGGCCCTGGCGTCTTTTGGACTCTAACCTATAAGCCTCTGTATTCCTTGGACGTGCCAGGTGAGCCCCGTCCTCGGAACTGAAAATAAAAGAAAAACCTCGACATTCCGTTGAAATGTCGAGGCCATCCGCGGAGGATGGGGGAAACCTACCCACCGGTCTTGGAACGATAACTTTAGCTATAGTGGAGGTCGTCGAAATGATCAGAAAAACTGATCGTGACCGGTGAGTAAGAGCTGGGACTCGAAATAACCATACTATCTCGAGTCCCAGCCAATCCCCATACTAGTTCAGAAAACACCATGAGCGAAGACAACCGAATCAACGTGCTAATCATTGCGGGCGTACTCAGCGCCGGCATAGGCATGCTACGCCCGCCTACTTGGGTGGGCGCGCTCGTGCTCGCCGCGGACATCGCAGTAGCGGCATGGGCACTCAAAACAGGGAAAGAATAACCAAACTAAGCGCGCCCACCGCAATGTTAGAGCGGTGGGCGCGCTCAACCAAGGATCATAAGATGACATCTAAACAGCCCGTGGAATACCTGTCTACCCTTGGCGTGGCCGAGCGCGTTGGCCTCACAAGAGGAACTATCAACAGTTACCGCGCCAAAGGTTTGCTACCAGACCCTGATGCCATAGTTAAGTCCAGCGACTCCCAGGCTTACGGTTGGCTTCCTGAAACTATCGACCAGTGGCAGGCCAACCGGCCCGGGCGCGGAAACTGGAGGAGCGCACCAAAAGCGTGAACTATCCGGTTTTTCCGGATAGTTCAGTTTTGGGCATGAAAAAAGCACCCCAACCAGCCGCATTGAACTGAACTGCTCCCCACTAGTTGGACTGAGAAATCAGTTATCTACTAGTGGGGAGCACTCTTGTGCATACACGAAGTTCGTGGTGTTGCCCAGCGGCGACACGCTTGAAACGGTCAATAAGCGCGGTGTCAGCTTCCAATCTGACCAATTCGCGCAACGCTTCTTCACTGTCTCCGTGGAGCATGTCCGCCGGCACGCCCGCCTCCTTAGCCACCTGCGTCTTGAGCGCCGTAAGGTCGCGTTGTTTGGTCAACTCCTCGACCCGCCCTTGTGCCTGCTCGAGGCTGGCCTTGGTGGTGTCGAGTTCAGCCACGGTCTGATCGAGCTTGCCGGCTTTCGCTTTGAGCTCTTGGTAGTCCGTGTATTTAGCGCGCTCCCTGGCAAGCCTGTTCTCAACAATCTTGTCCGGGGCTTCTTGCGTTGTGATCGCTTCAAAAGCGCTTTTATTTTCCGTGGTATCCACGTGGGTTTCCTTTCCGCTTAAGGCCCGTCGGCCACTGTTTTGGGGTACAAAAAACCCACACCCGCTATTGGGTGTGGGCTGGGAATAGTTGGAGGGCTTACTTCGCGATACCGATCCTCACGCGATACTCCTCATAGGTTTCTTTCTCCGGATCATGCGACCAGGGCTCATCAGCTACTCTCTCGGGCACGGGGTCTAGCCCCGCCGCACGTAGCTTCTCTAAAGTATCGTCAATATTGTGATAACCAAACACGTAGATCTGGTCTACATATTCTGGGTAGATAGAGGGATCAACATCGAAGACCATGTCAGGAAGGATCTCTCTAACCAGTTCTTCGCTTAGCTTTTCTTTGAAGTGATACATGTAATCACTAACATTGCCATACAAGACAATCACCCTCCTCACGGTTAAGGCCCTCTTTGGCTATGTCACCTGTGGTGCCGCTTCGATGCGACCCTGGCCCCTTTTCGAACTCTAACCTATACGCCCTTGTATTCCTTGGACGCGCCAGGTGAGCCCCGTCCTCGGAACTGAAAAGAAAAGAAAACCTCGACATTCCGTTGAAATGTCGAGGCCATCCGCGGAGGATGGGGGATTCGAACCCCCGAGGGCTTGCACCCAACCCGCTTTCCAAGCGAGCGCACTAGGCCACTATGCGAATCCTCCAGTGGGTTAACCAGTAGTTTCGCGGCTTCACCGCAATGCCTACCGGCAACGCTAAGTTAGTCTACCCAAATGGGCGGGTGTAAGTCGAGTCAGCTATGCGCGCCAGCCTGTCAGATAGACTACATTTCAGTCCAAACCCGGCCACTCGCACCCCGCACAGGCCAGTTCGAGTAGCTAAATCCAATCACCAAACCAAACGAACGCCACACAAAGTCACCGCAAGTAGGAGGCCCCGTGGAGCAAACCGCCTCAACCCCAGCCGTTGCCTTCCTGATCGAACGCGGCGTTCCCTTCGACCAGCTCGAATACGAACACACCGACGACTTCACGGGCGGTTTCGGGGCGGAAGCCAGCCAAAAGCTCGGCATCGCCCCGGCAGAAGTCTTCAAAACCCTCATGGTTGAAGCCGATACAGAACCCAGCTGCGTCCTCGTACCCGTCGATCATCGGATGTCACTAAAAAAGGTCGCGAAAGCGCTCCACGCGAAAAAAGCAGAAATGATGCCCGCGAACAAAGCGCAAAACCGGACCGGCTACATCGTCGGCGGAATCAGCCCATTCGGCCAGAAAAACCCCGCCCCCTCATCATCGACGAAAGCTGCCTCAACCTTGACAACGTGATCGTCTCCGGAGGCAGGCGCGGCTTCTCCCTCCGCATGAAAGTCACCGATTTCCTAGAAGTTTCAGGCGCAATCGTGACAGATGTGCTCGCGTGGGAAGTATAGAAAACCGATTTTCGAGGGCGGGCTTAGCCGCACAACTAACGAGTGTCCCCGGTAGGCGATAGAGTTCAAGGGTGACCACAGCTCTATACCGCCGCTACCGGCCCGAAACCTTCGACGAAGTCATCGGGCAAGACCACGTGACCGAACCGCTAAAAGCAGCACTTCGGTCTAATCGTGTCACCCACGCGTACCTGTTCTCAGGCCCGCGCGGGTGCGGAAAAACAACCTCCGCGCGCATTCTGGCGCGGTGCCTTAACTGTGCGGAAGGGCCAACCGACACTCCCTGCGGAGTCTGCGAATCCTGCCGCGAACTCGCCACCGGCGGGCCGGGCTCGCTCGACGTAGTCGAAATCGACGCCGCCTCACACAACGGTGTTGACGACGCACGTGAACTACGCGAACGCGCCACCTTCGCGCCCGTACGCGACAGGTACAAAGTGTTCATCCTCGACGAAGCGCACATGGTCACACCGCAAGGCTTCAACGCCCTCCTAAAACTCGTCGAAGAACCCCCCGAGCACGTCAAATTCATCTTCGCCACCACCGAACCCGAACGCGTGATCGGCACCATCCGCTCACGCACGCACCACTACCCGTTCCGACTGGTGCCCGCGGACGTCCTCACACCGTTTTTGGCGCAATTATGCAAGCAAGAATCCGTCGAAGTGGGGGAGGGCGTACTACCCCTGGTCGTCCGCGCAGGTGGCGGATCGGTGCGTGACTCACTGTCCGTGCTGGACCAGCTAATGGCTGGAAGCATTGACTCGGCGATCCCGTACGACCGTGCCGTCGCCCTCCTGGGGTATACGGACGCGAACCTGCTGGACGAGGCCGTGGACGCGCTCGGCCACCGCGACGGTGCCGCCATTTTCGCGAGCATTGAACGCATGGTCGAATCCGGCCACGACCCGCGCCGCTTCGTGGAAGACTTCCTGCAACGCCTACGCGACCTACTAATCATCACCGTTGCCGGCGAGGACGCGCGCGACATCCTAGGCGAAATCCCCTCCGAACAACGCGACCGCATGTTCGAACAGGCAAAACTATGGGGCGCGCCCGCCCTCTCTACCGCTGCAGACCTAACCGATGAAGCATTGAGGGCGATGGTAGGAGCCACATCCCCCAGACTCCAACTAGAACTCCTGGTCGGCCGAATCCTCGTCGCGCTTTCCGGATCTTCCTTTGCCGGCGGTTCTGGTGTTGTGGCTGGTGGATCTGGTTCCGTTGCGGGTGGCTCCGGTCCCGCGGCTGGCGTTTCTGGTTCTGCTGCCGGCGCGATGGGCGCTGGAGGATACACATCCAAAAACGCACAATTACAAAGTGCTGCAAATCAGGTGCAAACTGGTGCAAATGATGCGCACGGCACCCCAAATGTAGCGCAAATGCGGGGGCAACAATTTGGAGTATATGACTCCGGAGCGCCTTCAATGCCGGAAGCTGACGAGCCGCAAATTATGGGGCCCGACGGCAAACCTCTGACGGGAGCCGCACTTGCGCGCGAACAGCTACGCCGCTCGCGAGCGAAACAAGCGGATGCAGCCCACGAGAATGCAAACCACGAGAATGCAGCCCACGCGGAAGTAACACACGAGAACGCGGGCGGCATGGATGCAGTCCACGCGAAGGAAGCCCTTGGGGACGCGGACTCCACTACTGGTGCGAGTGCACCCCAGGCACGACCAGAAGAAAAGGCCGAGCCGCAACCGCAGGCACAATCCGAGCAAAGGCCCGCGTCGGCGCCGGAGCAGCGACCCGCAAGGGAACCTGAGTGGCGCCCCGCGGAGGAATCAGTAGCGCCGGACCAGTCGGCACAGAACCCCGAGCCGGAACCGGAGCAGCCAAGCAAACAAGCTGAACCCGCGCAGCAAGAGTCAGAAAATGTCACCTCTAACCTGCACGGAAAGTGGGACGAGTTTGTAGAAGCAGTCCGTTCCATCACGCCATCATCGGCATACCTGATCGGCGACCACGCAACCCTGGTATCTGAAGACGCCACCACGGTGACGTTTGGATTCGCAAACCAAAACTTTGTCAATATATTTATGAGCCGCCACTATGGGCCAGCCGCTCAGGCCATCCAAATGGTCACCGGCGTGCAAAAGGAACCCGTCGCAATCGTCGGCACATCCCCGCAAGGAAACAACCAGCCACAAGGCGGGCCCACAAGCCAACCCCAGCAAGCCCAACCGTCGCAGCAACGCCAGTGGGAGAACAAGCCGCAGCAATCGCAAGCGTCGCAGCAACGCCAGTGGGAGAACAAGCCGCAGCAATCGCAAGCGTCGCAGCA